>NZ_JADNBB010000009.1 GCF_015550595.1 Parabacteroides goldsteinii | reverse complement strand
TCCATTCCACAGTCACCGTATACGTCTACATAATAGATACCCTCCTTGTCCGGAGTCAGTGCTGCCGTGTAGCTGTCCGAAGTCGCACCCGGTATAGCCACTTCGTTGAAGAACCACTGGTAGCTCAGGTTAATACCGATAGCTTCGACCGACAATGTGAAGGCGTCGCCATCGCAGACATTTATCGATTGAGGCTGGCGGGTGATCATAGTTGTCTGTATTACTTCGATCTCAAACGGATGAAGTTCTACCAGACCCGGATCACTCTTCTTACGTACATACACATTTCCTGTATAGATACCTTTTGCAATGATGCTATTAACAGGAACTGTAAGGTAATTCGGAGTTACGTCTCTATATTCCGTATCCTTGAAGCCGGCATTGAGGGCTTCATCGGAGAAACGGACAGAGTATTCGAGGATATTGTCCGGATCGAGCAATTGAACAGGTATTCTGAATTCACCTTCTACGCTACAATAGGGAGCGATTTTACCCAGGCCGATCAGTCCTCCGTCGCGGATGATGATCGTGTGGATATATGCAGGTTCGGTATAATATTGTTCTGTTGCGATACTTTCACCGTTGTACAGTGTCAGTTTGTTCACTGTATAAACATAAGTTCCGACAAGTGTATGCGCTTCACCCTTGTTGAAAGTATAACGAACAGTTTTTGCAACCGCTTCTTCCAGCGGATAGTGATAACCGGTAGGAGTAGCAGTGTATTCAATTTCCCAACTGTCGTAAGTCACATTGTTGAAACCTACGGGACGTATCTGAACGTATACCGGTGTGCCTTTGATAACTGCTGTCGTCGTCAGGTTGTCCACATCCCGGAAGTCCTCTAACTTATTGGAAGCAGTAGATACCGACCATTGTAATGATCCGCCGGTTCCCGGCCCAGGGCCTTCACCGTCACCGATCACTATCGTGTGTTTGTACGGCGAGTCGTTATAGTCGTATGTTTCAATTATCTGGTTACCATACAGATCATACAATGTCAGTTTGGTTACTGTATAAATATAAGTTCCTTTTTCCGTATGAGCCTCTTTGTTGTTGAAGCTGTGACGTTCTGTCTTGACAATCGGGTTCATACCGTAATAATGCTCTGCCGGAGTTACCGAGTATTCAATATCCCAACGCTCGAAGTTGATATCGTCATGTCCTATTGGGCGTATCTGTACGAAGACAGGAGTACCGTAATTCACGGAAGTCGTTGTCCGGTCGTTCACATCTCTGAAATAAGGTAATTCGTGGGTAACGGTGGAAACAGACCATTGCAGTGCCGGTTCTTTCGTTACCGGTTTTGCTTGGATAACAACTGTATGTGTGCAAGAAGCGTTGCGGTAATTATAAGTGGCAACTTCTGTATTATTCTTATAGAGAATCAGTTTCGTTACATTATAATAATAGGTACCTGGCAATGTGTGAGCTTCTCCTTTGTTAAAGTCATAGCGTACCGTTTGGGCTATGGATTCATTCATTGGGTTTTGATAGTCAATCGGAGTGGCTATATATTCAATTGCCCAGGTATCATAATCAATGCTATTGATATTTACCGGACGAATCTGTACATATACAGGGGTTCCTTCCATTACCGTTGTAGTGCTGTTGGTTTCTACATCGTTAAATTCATACAACTCATTGGTTGTTTTAGATACCGACCATTGCAGTTTTTCCAAATCTCCTTCAACAACCAGCGGATCGCCCGGCTTAGGTGCTTTGAATTTACAATTGTAGAAACTTCCGTAATTGGAGTTAGTAACATTATTTCCATCATCTTCAATAGCATCATAGATGGAATATTCGTCAGAGAAATCGATATTATGTAATCTGATATATTCAGGATTGGTTGCCGGCAGATTAATCTTACTTCCGTTGTATTTAATCAAACTGCCTTCGGCCCGTTGGATGATCGGATCTTCTACGGAGTTTACAGCGACAATATTTGTCTGTTTTTGGCTGAAATAATTCGGAATAGTGAAACCGCCTACCTGATTATCCTCACTTATTAATTTAATAAGCTTAGGTTCCGGTAACGTACAACTATCTTTAGCAGCTCCGGTAAATAAGGTATTCAGATTTTTAAACGGATCGCTTATTGAATTAAATACAAGATATGCTCCTGCTGATGCATCCATATATATAGGATCATTATTATAAGCAGAAGGAGAAGCGACAGGAGGATTTGCTAGTTCTCTTGATACAATAACATCATAATATGAACTGCTATTGGCATTAGGCTTACCACGGAGTTCCAGATATTTATAATTATCCGGGAAAGATATTCCAGTGCTGGAATATTTCCAGATACGTATCTTTTTTTCAGCAGGTAAATCAAGCTTACCGGCAAAAACAATGTTTCTACTCCCCGGATTTTTATTGGCATGTGTGCTTAGGCCTGTTATTGAAACGTAGTAAGCAAAATCACTTAGATCATTTATCGTGATGTCTTTAAAATAAAGCCCGTCAGCCATATTAAGATTGATTGGGGCGTATGATCGGTACAACTTTCCGCTTTCCATAGTAATATTGATGAAATACCTTTTGTAGTTGGGATTTCTGTTATCACTGGCAGCTGCTGTAAATCCTTCAACAACATTCAGAACGGAGTGTGAGTGCGATGAACCGTCTCCTATATTTCTGAATGTAAGATCCTTAAATACCATGTTGTCTGTGGATCCGATCGTTATAAAGTAATTATTACCTTTTTGATTGGAACCGGTACCTGAGCCGGTATTATTTCCGTAGAATCTTATACCTCCTCCGTCAAATACAATATTTTCAAGTACCTGATTTTCTTTAATGCGATATTTGATATGTCCGTAGTAGGAACTCCATGTGGCTGAAAATCTGTAATTCGGTCCGATGACAGTTGGATTTTCTTTATTGCCTAATCCTATTATTTTTAGTCCGTCATGAAAGAAGTGACTTTCCCAAAGGCCATTATCTGCCGGTACATAGATCCCTTCGTCAATAAATACCGTATTGTTTACTCCAAAAACTTCAGCTGGTATCCGGGCTGCTGAGGTAATAGAGCAACTAGGTATCTTATCGATTGTATAGTCGGCCGCTTCTACATATTTTACTGTACTGGAATATGTTTGTCCGTTAAAAGAAACAGTATGTAAAGTTTCATTCTTATAAAGGATGTTTTGAGTTACAAAATAGTTAGTTCCTCCTTTTTTTGTCGCATCATATTCGATTGTCGGATTGTCGAATGTCTGTCCTACCGTTACCGGAAATGTCGTATTATCCAGTTTCGCTCCAGCCGGTAGTGCCGGGTTTTTATCCGTCACCATTGTACCGTCGAAGGTCACACCTACGGACGCTTCCGTAGCTTCTGCAATCTCGGCTGCTTTGATGGCTACTTTGATCGTCTTTCCGTTATCTTCTTTTTTAAATGTATAATTCAATGTTGCACTTGTTTGACCGGCTATCTCTTCGCTGCCGATATACCATTTGAAGGTATGTCCTGTAGAACCATTCGCCTTGAATTCTAAGGTTAGTGTGATTTGATCCCCTTCATTCAGGGAATTGCCAGGCATGCCTGTTAAACTTGTAACAGTCGGTTTTCCGATCACTTTGATCGGTACCAGGTTACTGGATCCTGTTCCATCGAAACATTGTAATAATTTCCCATCATCTTTGTAAGATAGAGTAACACTGTTTAAAGTAATTTCCTTGCCATCTAAAGTCCATTTGGTGGGAGTTCCTCCGGCGGCACTGAAATAGCTTCCCAAATTAACGTTGCTCCCCTCCGGTATTGAAGGTGAGGTGGTGGGTGAAATCGATAATTGTGCAAAAAGTACCCCTGCTAAATGAAGTAGCAGTAATAAAATAAAGTTCTTTCGTATCATGTTAAAATAATTAGTGGTATAATAATTTATATCAAATGTATATGAAAGTTTTTTTGTGCACAAATGTTAAATGGAAGATTGGCGCAGATTATGAGTTTTATTGTTTGGTAAATCCGGTCCGGTTGTAATGTAAATATAAATGATTGATATGTATATAAATACTTCAGGTGTGAAACTTCAAAGGATGTGTAAAACGGTGCAACTTCACTACCTAAGAATGAAAAGCTTTCGAAATTCTTGCATTGTTTAACTTTATTTAAAGGATGGGCGTTGCTCTTATTCTTGATTGAACTTTTGAACTATTCAGTATTTGAGTAGAGGTTTTATTACCTTGCTGGAAGTTTGATAGATAGAATCTATTAGCGTATAAGAATTATCTGTTTGACAGGTAGTTACATATGCTGTATCTTTGCAGTACAAGAAAACAAAAACGTATAACATATAAAAATTAAGAGTTATGAAAACATTAGATTATTTGCATTTAGATGCATCAGCAGCAAACAAAGTAGTAGAAGCATTACAGCAGTTATTAGCCGACTATCAGGTATTCTATACAAACCTTCGCGGATTTCATTGGAACATTAAAGGACATGGTTTCTTTGTTCTCCACAGCAAATTTGAAGAAATGTATGACGATGCAGCCGAAAAGGTAGACGAACTGGCAGAACGTATCCTGATGTTGGGTGGTGTACCGGTAAATAAATTCAGTGAATATCTGAAAGTGGCAAGAGTAAAAGAGGTATCAGGCGTTTCCTGTGGCGATGAAGCTTTGGAGAATATCCTGAACACTTATGGACAGTTTATTGCTGAAGAACGTAAATTGCTTTCACTAGCATCAGAAGCCGGTGATGAAGCTACGGTAGCTCTGATGAGCGATTATCTGAAAGAACAGGAAAAATTAGTTTGGATGTTAGTAGCTTATTCCACTTGCGATTGCAAGAAGTAATGAGAAGTAAGTATAAGTATTAATAATTCATTCGTTGCGTTAGGAAAGAGGATGCCGTGAGGTATCCTCTTTTTGTTTTTGTATATCAATAGCTTTCAAGTAAGAAGGAAACAAATAACTCTTATATTTGTTTCATATTTGCAAATTAAAAATGAAGAGATATGCTAGTGGAACAAAGTAAAATGAAGGATGCTCATAAATGTATGTTGAGCTATATGGATCTTTTGGAGAAAAACAAACAAGTATCTGGTAAAAACGGAACGGCAGGCCTATATAAAGCGACCCATAATCAGTTGAAATTATTTCTCGGTAAAGGCAAGTTGAATATGAAACGGATAGATGTACAATTGGTCAATGATTTTGTTTCTTATCTCGAGTCATTGAATCTGAGCCGTAATTCAGTGACTAATTACATAAGTATCTTCCGGTCGGTTTATAATAGTGCCGTATCTGAAAACCTGCTTACCCCCAAAATAAATCCTTTTCAGAAGCTACATCTTCGTCCTATTTCTACCTTTAAACGTTCGGTGGGAATGGATGTAATAAAGGATATGGCACGATTGAATCTGAGGGATAATAAACGTCTTGATTTTGCCCGCGATCTGTTCCTGTTCAGTTTTATGGCTTGCGGTATGCCTTTTGTTGATCTGGCTCACCTGACCCGCAGTAACGTACATGGAAATGTGATCATTTATCACCGTGTAAAAACAAAGACTGAGATTCGTGTTACGATCACTTCCGGCATGCGCCGTCTACTTGAAAAGTATGCCGATAAGAACTCCGATTTATTATTTCCTGTATTACAGGCGAAAGATGTTTCTTATGAAACATATAAGGTTGCTTTACGAACCTACAACCGTCGTTTGGAAAAGATAGGTGAAAAGATACATTGTCCTGTCAAACTGACCTCGTATGTTGCCCGTCATTCCTGGGCAATGTGTGCAAAAGAGCATTCCATATCAGTAACGGTAATCGGACAGGCATTAGGACATACGTCTGAAAAAGCAACTCAATTTTATCTGAGTAATCTGGATCAATCGGTAATTGATCGGGTAAATATGAAAATCACAGGGTTTGTAGAAAAGTGGATATGCAAGAGTGCAGTTAAAATTTGACACTTATTTATGGAATAAGGGTCATTGCCAATAATTTAGTAGAGCTTAAATCATAAAATACTTTCCCTATACTACTGGACAGCTTGAAAATCTATGATAGTGCAAAAGTAAAAATTTAATATTGATAAAGCTTTAGTCAAGAAACTTTTTGCGTCTTAAAAAATCATAAAATTAAGATAATACTAATGGAGTTAATGTGAAAATTAGCCTAAAATCATTCATAATGAATTGTTTATAGAAATCAAAGCTAGCCGCTATAAATTCATTAACCGAACTTAGCAGAATTAATTAATATTCAAAAGTCAATCTGTTGACGTTTGTTTAAAGAACAAGGGCCTTTGTAATACTATTTTACTAAATAAACGCTACTATCTTTTTATAAGAGATCCTGTCTCTTCTTTTTCTCAATAACAGATTCTTCTTTTTTCCCATACTGTGTTGTATATGGGTATAATTGATCTTATCCAACTTTTTTATTTAAAACAAAGGATGCATATTGTTGATATATAGCTATTTATTGGCAATGACCCTTATTCCATAAATAAGGGTCAAAAAATATAAAACACTAGTATGTCGTCCAAGAGAATGGGACTGACCAACTTTGTTATATAAAAACTTAATTCTAATAAGATGGCAATTAATTCATTACCAGTTGTTTTGACTTTTTTTAAAGGAGAAACAATGAAAGCGGAATTTATCATCTCGCTTTGTTTTTTATTGTCTTTTCTGGTTTCTTTATTTTCGCTCCCTCGTATAATAGTTATCTCCAAACGAAAACGCTTATATGATGATCCGAATGCCCGAAAAAGTCATTCGGAAGCAATCTCCCGTTTGGGAGGGTTGGTATTCATTCCTTCCATGTTTATATCATTATCATTCTCGACAGCTTTTCGTTACCTGATCGATTTCCCGTTAAATTCTTCACTGACAGGATTTACATTGTTGGAATTTCTGTTTCTATTAACCGGCAGTTTTTTCTTATTTCTGGTAGGTGTGAAGGACGATCTGGTCGGGGTACGCTACCGCAAAAAGTTTGCCGCTCAGTTTCTGGTTGCTTCCTTGTTGCCGATGGGTGGTCTCTATATTAATAACTTTTACGGGTTATTCGGGTTATATGAAATACCCGTTTTGATAGGTATTCCTTTTACAATTGTCATGATCGTATTCATTACAAACGCAGTCAACCTGATAGATGGAATTGACGGATTGGCAGCAAGTGGTGCTTTGGTATCGTTTACGACATTCGGAGTATTGTATATCCTGAAAAGCGAATGGCTGTATTCGATGCTTGCTTTTGCTATGGTGGGGTGTTTACTGCCATTCATGTATTATAATATATTCGGTTTGGCAGAACATGGCACAAAAATGTTTATGGGTGATTCCGGTTCATTATCGTTGGGATATTTATTATCTTTTTTTGCTATAAAATATGCCATGTGTGTTCCCGGGCAAGCACCGGATATTCATTGTCTGGTTATTCCTTTTTCCTTATTGTTTATCCCGCTTTTCGATGCTTTGCGCGTGATGGTGGTCCGTGCTTATCAGAAACACTCTCTGTTCCTGGCCGATCGTAATCATATTCACCATAAATGCCTGGATGCAGGTTTCAGCCATTTACAGGCAACAATCATGCTGGTTGGCTATACCATAGTAATGTTGTTTGCCAATCTGGGTTTATCCCATATTTTTGATATGAATATCTTGTTAATCATCAATGTGTTGCTGGCTATATGCCTAAATACATTGTTGAGTTCAAAAATAAAACGGAGAAAAGATGCAAAAACCTTTGATTTCAGTAGTAGTACCGGTTTATAACGGTGAGAAATATCTGTCTGCCTGTTTGGATAGCATTTGTAACCAGACGTTGCAGGAGTTGGAGATCATTGTAGTCGACGATGGTTCGACGGATGGAAGCGGACGTATAGCTGACGAATATGCTGCAAAAGACATGCGTATACAGGTTATTCATCAGAGAAACGGGCATTTGAGTGTTGCCCGTAATGCTGGATTGTCTGTGGTAAAAGGAGATTTTGTATCATTTATCGATGCAGACGATTGGATCGACAAAGAAATGCTGAAGGCCATGTGCGCGACAATGGTTTCGAATTCGTTGGATCTGGTTATTACCGGAGTCCGTGTCGAGTATCCCGGCGAGAACAGATTTTACTATCAACGGACAGATATTTATCTGGAAGCTAACACCCGTAAGGATATAAAAACTCTTTATTTCAGATTGAAAGAGTTATGTTTGTTTAACTATGTCTGGAACAAATTATATCGTGTTTCTTTTCTTCAGGCAAATAATTTGTCTTTCATTGTTGAACCGCCTTATGAGGATGAATCGTTTAATATGGAAGTTTTTATGAAGGCCTCTTCTATAGGTGTTTTGTCTGATACACCTTACCATTATATGCGTTATGATAACGGTTCCATAGTGGCCTCTTATAAAGCAGACCTGTTGAACGCCTATGCGGATAAATGTAAAATCTATCATCGTTTTTTTACTCATCTTCAAATGTCTCCCGAGTGGATAAAAGAGTCTTTACAGGAAGGCTGGTGGGATACCTATTGCGGATATGTTCAAAGCCTGTATAAGAAGAATGCCCGGCTAAGCCGTAAAAAAAGAATGGAATTGATTGAACGGCATATATATCAAGATCGTTCATTTCAGGATCTGGTTTCTGTAATACGACCTCATGACAGGATGGAAAAAGTCTTTCGTACCTTATCGCAATATGGTTCACCCCGGCAGATAGATCTGATGTATTCTACTTTATTTTACTTACGTTATCATTTGGAGGGGCTATATCGGTATTATCGTAAAACTAAACAGACAAGATGATGTATAATTCTACAATATTAATTTTATATACGGAACTGATGCCCTATAACATCATTGTTATAAAGGAATTGGTCAGAAAAGGATGTCGTGTGCATGTGGTGTTATGGGATTTGAATACAGAGACACCTTACCTTCCTCCCCAACTGGAAGGAGTCACTTATTATAATCGTTCCGCTTTTTGGAATCCGGATCATTTATTCCGGCTGGTAAAAAAACTGGGTCCGGATCTGGTTTGGACGGCAGGATGGATCGACCCTTTATACAATGAGGTAGCAGGTATGATCCGTGAAAAAATACATATTCCGGTAGTTGCCAGTAGCGATACGCAATGGCGGGGAGGCAAACAGTGGTTTAATGTATTTGCAGCCCGCTTCCGCCAACACAGGTGGTTTAGCCATATATTTGTATCCGGAGAGTGGCAGGAGATATATGCCCGTAAGTTGGGATTCCGGTCTGAACAAATACTGATGCATAATCTGTCTGCCGATGTCGATCTTTTCAGCCGGGTAGATGCGGACGGCCGGGAAAACAACTATCCGAAAAGACTATTATATGTGGGGCGTTTTGCATCGGTCAAGGGATTGACTTTCTTGCTTAAAGCCTGGAAATCTATTCCTGATCGGAAAGGTTGGACGTTAACCCTGATCGGAAATGGTCCGGAAAAAGAAAAATTAGTTGGATATCCTGATGTCGAGATATTTGATTTTATGAAGCAGGAAGATCTGGCAAAAATGATGGGAAATTCCGGTGCTTTTATTCTTCCTTCGGTGTCTGAACCTTGGGCATTGGTTCTCCATGAAGCCGCTTGTGCCGGTTTGCCGATTCTGGCATCGAATTGCTGTGGGGCGATCACCTGTTTTGTGGAAGATAAAGAAAATGGATTTTTGTTTACTCCGCGAAATATTACTTCTATTCGGAAATCGATTGAAACATTGATTGCTTTACCTGTTTCGGATTTGTTGGATATGGGAAGAAAAAGCAAAATACGATCGACAATGATAACCCCTTTAAAAGTGGCAAATACCTTATTGCAGGTTTTGTAGGCAGTATGGATAAAATATTGATTTGGATTCTTTTGTATCTTTCCCTGACAAAGGTAGTACCTCTATTGCCTGCTTTTCCCGATCTTGTTTATTATGGAGTCTTTTTGGGGAGTTTTATTTGGCTGGTAATAAGAGGCGGTTTACATATTTCCGGGAAATATTTACCGTTTCTACTGGCTATATTTTTTTCGGTATGGGTTAACGATATTCCTGCTTTTTTTCGAACTTATTTCCGGATAATGGCCTTTCTGGCTATTGTCCTGATGGTAGGACCTTTTGTAATAAATCAGCGATTGATAAAATATCGTCGGTTATTGTTGATCCGCAGTCTTATTTTTATCCGGTGGATTATTGTCGGTTCTTTTGTCGTTTGGCTGATTATGCCTTCTTTCGTTTTGGGGACAAAAGGATTTCAGGGTTTGGCAAATCATTCGATGCTGATAGGGCCGTTGGGCGGTATCTCTTTACTTTATGGTTTGTATCGTTTCTATCTGGCTGAAACAACAACTATGCGCTGTAAGGAAATAGGGCATGTTGTAATATCTTTTCTGGTCATATTGCTGGCAGGTTCACGTGCTGCTCTTGGAGGAATGATATTGGGTGTTATCGTATTTTATGTCCGTAAGTATAGGCACTATACGGCGCGCCTTATAAAAATCGGCGTGGCTTTCCTTCTTTCGCTGGTCGCTACTTTCAGTCTTTGGTGGCCTTATACGGAACGTTTGCGAAGCAAGATGGAGTTAAGTGAAAATACAGGAAATCTGACATCCTCCCGGGAAGGGTTGTGGCAGGACCGTATAAACGAATTCTATGCTTATCCTTTTTTCGGAGTCGGTTTTGCCAGTTATAATCTGGATTATGTATCCGATACGACGTATGCTATTAACATGAAAACAGGGACTGTCGAGCCGGGGAGCGGCTGGCTTTTCCTTTTGTCTTCTATGGGGTTGATAGGGTTGCTGTCTTTTTCCGTTCCGGTGGGTTATCTGTTTTTTATTATATATAAAAATGACAGTTTGGGGGTGAACGGCTCACTGATCTGTTCCCTGTTGGTTTTGTTGTCCGCCCATATGTTTTTTGAAGGATATATTGTTTCCTCAGGTGCCTATCTTTGTTTTTTCTTATGGCTTTTACTGGCAGAAAGCGAACAAATAATACAAAATAATAACAAACGATTGTCTGTATGAATCCATTGATATCTTCTGTGATAACCCGGTTGTATAAATTATTGCCCCGACAGCTTCAGTTACGGATCTGGGCTGTTGTCGCTTCTGTCTTTATTATGTCTGTATTCGACCTGATAGGGGTTGGTGTCTTATTGCCGGTTTTATTGTTGGTTTTGAATGAAAACACGATATTTCAGAATAAGTATTTGGCGGCGGCATATCAATGGGGTGGTTTTGATAATTACCGTTCATTTGTCTTTTTTGTCTGTGCGGCGATTCTGATATTTTCTGTCGGCCGGATATTGATTTGTACCTGGATACAGTATAAACAAAACAAACGGCTGTTTTCCATTTCGAGTTATCTGTCGTTACGTTTGTATGACTACTATTACTCGAAAGGTTTTTTGTATATCAAGCAGAACAACAGCCATTCTCTGATCAATAAGGTGAACGGTATTTCTTCCGGTTTGGTGCAGGGATACCTGATCCCTTACACACAGCTGATCTGCGAGTGTTTCGTGATGTTGTCGATTGTTGCCGGCTTGATACTATTCAATGTATATGTCTTTCTGCTGGTATTGCTCACTTTTGTTCCTATAACGCTTATCTATTACCGTTTTTCCCGTTCGAGGATAAAAGCGTATGGAAAAATTTTGTATTTGCTGGCTCCCCAGCGGGGGAAGCTGTTGCAACAAACATTTGTCGGATATACGGATATGGAAATGAGTAATACATTTCCGGACAGTCTGGCAAAGTTTCGGCAGTTGCTTGAAAAACAGAATGGAATTGCTCTTCGTAACCTCTTGCTCGGCGGGTCTTTGCAGAAAGCCCTGGAAGTTGCGATCGTCTGTTCGCTGGTGGTATTGATCTTGGCGAGCCAATTGCTGGAACTGCCCTCTTTGGGTATGATAATAGGCCTTTTTGCCATCGCTGTATATCGTGTATTGCCGGGATTGATCCGTAGTACGGGATACTATTTCAATATGAAAGGCAATTCGTTCGCGGTGGAATTACTGGAAGATCTGGAGGAGGAGCAGAAAGAGGAACGAACACTTGTACAGATGCCGCTCGGATACGAGCGTACGATCGCTATTCGTAACCTTAGTTTTTCGTATGACAAGAAAGTGAAAGTACTGGAAAATATATCACTGGAAATCCATAAAGGTGATTTTATCGGATTCCGTGGTGAGTCGGGTTCTGGTAAATCGACCTTATTTCATTTGCTGTTGGGATTCCTCCAACCTGATTCGGGGGGCATTTACGTTGACGATCTGCTGTTGTCTCCTGACAAGTTGGTGTCGTGGCGAAGTAAGATCGGATATGTATCGCAACAACTGTTTATGATAGAAGGAACTTTGCTGGATAATATAGTAATGAGTTCGGGTAAGGTTATTCCCGACAGAAAACGGGTGTCGGAAGTGATTCGACTGGCTTCCCTGGATAAATTTATCGGTACATTGCCTGATGGTGTGGATACCCCGGTAGGTGAGGGAGGATGTCTGCTATCCGGAGGACAGCGGCAACGGTTGGGCATTGCCCGGGCTTTATATAAAAAAGCAGATATATTAATGTTCGATGAAGCAACCTCTTCTTTGGACGAAACAACCGAACATGCCATCAACGATGCCATTGTCCGGTTGTCGGATGCTTGTCCGGGCCTAACGCTGTTGGTTATTTCCCATCGTTCGGAATCGTTGGCTGTTTGCCGGAAAGTGATAAATATCGAAGAACTCGGGAGAAAAGTTCGGTATTCTGCTTCTGAAGAGTTTATCCCAGCAGTTTCACCAGGTAACCTCCCGTAGCGCAAACGATCAGTGCCCATCCCATCAAATTTTCGGGGGAGGGGGAGTTTTCCGGTAAAGCGATAGTATCGTTCCGATGGCCGCCAGTGCCACTTCCGTGTTGCGGAGAATGAGTGCCAGTGTGGCTACCGCCGCCAGGCTCAGGCTGATGGCATTGATGCCTCCCTTTGCCCCGAAAAATCAGGCGCGTCACGGATAACAAGAAGTCGAAGATAACTTTTAAAGTGTTCATAATAAAGAATCGTTTAATGTGTAATACCAGGCATTATACCGGTGATGTAGGAACTGATGCTAACCAGCATCTTCTGATAGTCAGACCGGTTGTCTCCGTTCATTTCACTGATGTAGTGGCTATATGAAATCTCTTTGGCATACGCTTCGGGATGAAAACTCATAGCAGCTGCAAACGGATAAGCCGTAGTGATCAGCCGGGCAAAATCGAAGAAACTCTGCTGCGGCATCGGGTAAATACGAAACTGAAGATGCGACTTTTCTCCCGGTTCTGTTTTATTGCCATTCCAATAGATATTGGATTTGCCGTAGCCGGTAATACCGAAGTAGTTGTGATACATTTTGCAGAGATCGCTTTCTCCCCAGCCGCTTTCGATAGCCGCCTGGGCAAGGATAACGACCGGATTCAGTTTGTAATGTTCTCCGGCTGCTTGTGCAGCCGGAAGAAATTGTTGGATAAATTCTTGTTTATACATAATATGGACTATTCGATCACCGGTCTGTCATCTTCCGGAGTGGAGGGTGATGACTTTTCGGATGATAACGGTTTAATTTCTTCATACGTAGCATTCCTGCGAATGTCGTTCAACATGGTTCCCGGAACATACACGATACGTGCATTCTTGAAAAGAGAGGTGTCGAAATCATCGACAGTGGCAGCTCCTTTGCTGCCGGCTACCATACGGAAATTACCCAGGCGGCCCATCTGGATGATATCGCCTTCTTCCAGGCGCTCCTGCATCACCGACAGAAGGCCTTCGACTACCAGCATGACATCACCGATGAAAGCAGTGCTTCGCATGGCGATCATATCGCAAAGCTTCTGGAAGCTTACTTTTTTCAACGAGCGGATCTGTCCGTAATACAATTTATCTCCCTTTTCGGCATCTTTGCTCATATCGGGACGTTCTACTACATGAAAATTTAATGACATAGCTTTGATAATTAATGATGAATAATTAATAATTGGTTATCGATAACAATACAAAGGTACGACAGGCGGGTAGGGGCTGAATGGGATGTGACAGGATAGGATGGAATATGGGAAAATATAATGAAATATCGTTGAATTTAATGGGTTAAGATCTTGTTTATATGGCGTTTGTTTTGTAAATTTAAAACATAAAACCAACAAAATAATATTTGATATGAACACTGACAATTATCCCGAAGAAAAGAAATTTGAGATCAGAACATATGGCTTTACAGAGCTAGCCATGTTATATAATCCGACATTGCAACCGACATCAGCCGCCAATGCCCTGAGAAGATGGATCAATTACAATCCCAAGCTATCTGCCGCTCTGGAAGAAGCCGGTTGGATAAAAGGACAACGCAAGTTCACCCCGTTGCAAACAGAGCAGATGCGGCGCTTTCTGGGGGAACCCTGAAAATTGAAATTAAGAATTTAAAATTAGACAGTACATACGGTTTAATTATTTATCTTTGTGTTATTGCTACCCGAAAGAGTAGGTAAAATTATAGAATGAAGAAAGATATGGCAAAGAAAATACCTTACGGATTGACAGATTATGTATTGTTAATGACTGATAATTATTACTATGTGGATAAGACGCAGTATATTTCTCTGTTGGAGCAGACGGCTCGTTACCTGTTCCTGATCCGTCCGCGCCGTTTCGGAAAATCGTTATTTCTGAATATGCTTCACTGTTATTATGATGTAAAATATGCCGATCGTTTTGATGAATTATTCGGCAATCAATATATAGGGAAGCATCCGACGGGCGAACAAGGGAAGTATTTGGTTCTTTATTTCAATTTCAGTGCCGTTCGCGGTTTGGGAGAAGATCTAGAGAAAAACTTCAATAGCTATGCTAAAATTCAGATGGAAGGTTTTGCCGACCAGTATGCTTCTTATTTTGAACCTGGTTTTCCAAAAGAGATCCGTGAGTTGGAAACGGCTGCCAGTCAGCTGAACTTTATCGGGAAGCGTGCTGCTATGTCAGGTCTGTCTATTTATTTGTTGATCGACGAATATGATAATTTCACCAACACTATTTTATCGAGTGAGGGTAATAATGTGTACCGTGCCTTGACACATGATTCTGGCTTTTATCGCGGATTTTTTAATATTGTCAAATCGATAACCACCGGTCCGGAAGCTCCTGTTAAACGAATGTTCATTACCGGTGTCTCTCCCGTCACGTTGGATGATGTGACAAGTGGGTTCAATATTGGGACGAATATCACTACCAATCGTAAATTCAATGGAATGGTTGGCTTTAGTGAATCCGAATTATATGAAATGTTATCTTACTATAATGCGGAAGGAATGTTGCCTGATCCCATAGATGAGATAACCCGTATGATGAAACCCTGGTATGATAATTATTGTTTTGCAAAAGAATGTATAGGGCAAACTATGTATAACTCCGATATGGTGCTCTATTTTCTTAATAACTACTTATTAGATGGGCATGTTCCTTCCGATATGCTGGATCGTAACATCCGTACGGATTACAGTAAATTGCGTCATTTTATCCGTATCGATAAGATGCAGGAAGAAGGGTGTTCAGTAATAACCCGGTTGATCGATACTGGAGAAGTGAATGGGAATGCTATAAAAAGTAGTTTTCCCGCAGAGAATCTGGCTGACCCAGGCAACTTTATCTCCCTGCTTTACTATTTCGGTTTGTTGACTTATGACCGGGTAGAATATGGAGAAACAATTATGAAAGTCCCCAACCTGGCCGTTCGCGAACAGATTTACGGTTACCTTGTGGAAGCGATGAAAGAACGCGAATCGGTTGTTTTCCCGTTTATGGAGTTCTCCGATCGTATGCGCCGTATGGCCTATTTCGGAGAATGGGAGGCTGCATTGGCCTTTTTTGCCGAACAGGTAGATAAGAAAGCTGTCCTTCGCGATGCGATCTATCAGGAAACGACCATTAAGACATTGATGGTTGCTTATATGGGGTTGACGGATTATTTTATTATCTGGCCGGAGTTTGAGGCGGGTCGCGGTTTCTCCGATCTTTATTTAATGCCCAACCTGGCAAACTATCCGGATATGAAGTATTCATACCTGATCGAGTTGAAGTTCCTGAAACGGGATGATACGACAACGAAGGTTGAGTCGTTGATAGAAGAGGCAGAAGCGCAATTACGTAAATATGCCTCCGATGAAAAGGTACTTGCCAGTACCGGAAATACCCGTTTACGTCTGCTGGCAGCCGTCTATAAAGGCTGGCAACCGGTAGCGATGCGTGAATTTGAATAGTTCAAGAATCTTAGGAAATAGAAAGTTTTGAACCTACTTTTGGCTTGATCCAAAAGTAGCCAAAAGATCAAGGCTGCACCTGGTTCGCTACTCCGCATCCTACGTTCGCTGTCGCCTCCGAACTCGCTTCGCTCAAACAGCGGATGCTCCGGGCGCTCTCTACGGCTGCTGCGCTTAACGCTCGCCAGCTGAGGCCTTTCATAGGAAGCGGAGCTTCCTCTTAGGATGGCCGATACTGTCAGTTAAAGTCGAAAACACCTGTTGTATTATAAAGGTGTCGGTATCGGCCATCCCCAAAGAACGCTTTGCGTTCTCTGAAAGGCCTTCGGCGGGTGAGCGTCCGCGTAGCAGCGAAGCCGGTGCAGCCTTGAACTTTTGGTTACTTTTCTTTCAAGAGAAAAGTAACATTCATATCTGATAAAAAGCGAAACCTTTACCCCCGACTAATACCAATCCTTAATCGTGCTAATTAATCATCATATATAAGAAAATGCAAGAAAGTATTGAATGCTCTTGTCCTCTTTGCAGGGAGGGTACATACAACAGTGCGGATTATTATGTCGATATGTCTTTCCTTAAAAAAGAACGTCCTGTCGGTGTTTCCGGATTGTTGCGTGTAAAAAATGATGCTGATTTTTTATCGGATTGTATCGATTCCTGTATCGATGCTTTAGATGAACTGATTATCTGCTATCAGGAATGTACGGATAATGCACCGGCAATCATCCGTGAAAAGCAGCAACAATATCCGGATAAGATCAGGGTTTATTTTTATGCACCTCCTGTTTATTGCCATGATCTGACGGATGAAGAGAGAGCATACGTTTTATCTCTTCCCGATGATTCTGTTCATAAACTCTGCAATTATTATAATTATACCCTGTCGAAGGCGACTTACCGGTATGCCTTGAAAATAGACAGCGATCAGATTTATTTTTCCCATAAGCTGAAGCTATATTGCGATGCTTACCGCAAGCAAGAGCCGGTTAAAATGTCTTTGAGTGATTACCTGATCAAATATTATGCGAAGGGCTATCGCTATATAATAAGGAGATGTGTCTATATTTATTATTTGGATATATTATCCCGTATACCTTTAACTCGTCACATGATCATTCAGAAATATACGAATTATCAGCTAAAAGAGATCATAAATCATAAATATGCCTTGTCGATGTCCGGCATCAATATAGGTTATGAGCAGGGTAAATGGGGCATTTATGTTTTAAATAAATTACCCTTTAACGGAGTGACGGATCATTTACTATTCGAAATAACGGAAGATACTTTTTATATCACTTTTCTATACAAGGAAATACCGATTGAACGTATGCCGTATGAGAAAACTCTTTTAATGAGCGGGTGGTTCTGGTACCATTTACAGGGGATGAGAAGTAGTATGGCCCAATCTCCTAAAGATTGGGTGGTTTCAGCCTCTAAGCTGAAACCAGTGAACAGCTTTGCTTACTGGCATGCACATATGAAGGTATATTGGTTATTCTTTTGGGCATATCGAAATAATTTCCCCCCACCAGACAAATTCAGTATCGGCAATATTCTTAATAGCCAGTCTGTAAAAAAAAATGAAATTCAATGGAAAATTTGAAACTTGGTATTTTGTATATCTGTGTAGGACGTTATGATTTCTTTTGGAAGAGTTTTTATGAGAGTTCGGAACGTTATTTGATGCAGGGATCCCCCTGCATCCGTGAATACTTCGTGTTTACGGATGCATCCTCTTTATATAAAGAGGAGAATCGACATATTCATCGGATCTATCAATACGATATGGGATGGCCTGATAATACTATGAAACGTTTTCATCTGTTTTTAACGATCAGGGAACAATTGAAAGATTTCGACTATCTGTTCTTTTTTAATGCCAATATGGAGTTTGTCGCTCCGGTAGGTATCGATCTTTTACCTGATGAAAAAGATAATGGTTTGGTTGGTGCATTACACCCATGGTATTGCGATGTACCGCCGTGGGAATTCCCTTACGAGCGCAGAAGAAAGTCTATGGCTTATATTCCTTATTGGAAAGGAAAGCAGTATTGTCAGGGTTCATTGATCGGGGGGACAGCAGATACTTTTCTTCGAATGTGTGAAATTTGTGCTCGCAGGATAGACACGGATAGAATGAATGATATTATTCCGATATGGCATGATGAGTCGATGATAAACAGATATTTCATTGATAATCCGCCTAAATTACTCGATTGCAGGTATAATTATTGCGAAGAGAGAGGCTTGCCGATAGAAAAGAAAATAGTTTGTAAAGAAAAGACACTGTATTTTTCTTTTACCGAAATGAAACGTCCTGATTATGATGAAATCCATTCGTTGATTAAGCAGTCGTACTGGGAATCGGTTATTGTTAATAAGTTGATTCTGTTATTGCGTATTAATAGAAAATTAAAAAGGATCTTTGGTTTAATATGACCGAATATATGCCAAACCACTCTGAAAACAGGAAAGTTCACAAATAACCTATTGAACAAAAAAATAGTAAACATTTTTGTTTATGAAATATGTCGTATTAATTCCGGCTCGCGGAGGAGTCAAGCGTAAGAATTGGATGTCGAGGCTTGTTTGGGGAGATGGATGTCCCGGGTTTGGCTTGGCTGATAATGTGCGGACCTTTTATCTGACAGGTATTTTACCTATACCCGAAATCATTGCCGGGAAAGATAATAAGTGGATACGATGTCACTCCGGCTTTGGCAGAAGAGATGAAAAGAAGGGAAATATATGATGGAATTTCAACCCGGTTTATAATAAATAAAACATAAAATCATGCAAAAAAGAATTTTAGAAGGGATCGCCTGCCTTGGATTGCTGGCGGTTCTACCGGCCTGTAGCGCCCGGAAACAATCAGCTACAGAAGAAGTATATACTGTCGCACATGCGGTGCAAGCCGGCTCCGGCAAGGAGCAACAGCCGGAACACGTTCCTTCCGGACAGTCAACGCGAAACATTACAATACCTCTGTTACAGATCGACGCCCAGTCGGTTTACAACCGGATGATCAATTATATTACGCCGGATGAAGATTCGGTTCCGAAGGTCGTTTCCCAACATTTCTCCGTCTATGTAGATTATCCGGCGGGAGGCATATCGGTCAATCCCAAATATGGTAATAATCGGGCCGGACTGGCAAAACTGGAAGAACGTCTGAAGCCCCTTTTGCAATCGGCCGGCGGTGGCGTAACGAAAATCCGTATCACCGGTTATGCCTCTCCCGATGGGAATACAAAGGAAAACGAACGTCTGGCCGGAAACCGCTCCATTCAATTCAAGACCTATTTGCAGAAGCAATTCAATCTGCCGGATAACGGCCTGGTTTCAGTCGATTGGGTAGGTGAGGATTGGGACGGGTTGAAAGAGTTGATCTCAAAATCGGATAAAAAATATAATAGTCGTGTATTGGCCATCTTCCAACTGACCGATGATCCCGACAGCCGTCGCAAGCAGATCAAAGCAATGGATAACGGTGCAGTTTATAAAGACATAGAAAAAAGTTTCTTCGGTCGTTTGCGCCGAATGGAACTGGCAGTCGAGACGGAATCGCCGTTGCTCACAGTTACCGATCCTCAATTGATCGAACAGGTATATACCCAACCGGATAAAGTCTCTTTGTCTGATTTTATCCGCGTGGCTTCTTTTTACCGTCCGGGAACCGAACAATACCGTGAAGTATATGAGATAGCTGCCTATATCTATCCCGCCTGTGCAGTCGTCCAGTTGAATGCTGCTGCCGCTTCGCTGGCCCAGGGAGATAAGGAGTCTGCCCGCTATTTCTTTCAGCAGGTAGACAACGATCCCCGTGCTTACAACAATCTGGGTGTTTTGTCACTGATGGATGGCGATAAAGAAACTGCCGCTTCCTGGTTTCGTAAGTCGCTTCCGCAGAATCCGAGACTGGCACGCGAGAATCTGGGAATATTGCGTGAATAGGCTATGAAAAAAAAGATTCGTTGTTATTTTACTGATTTCTGGGTCGGTTTCGATTATAAAATCCATTTGCCTTTTTTATTGTCGGAATATGAATTCGTAATAGACGATAAGAATCCGGACTATCTGTTTTACAGTTGCTTCGGAATGAAACATCTGAATTATGAGGGTTGTATAAAAATATTCTGGTCTGCCGAGAATATAATTCCGGATCTGAATGTATGCGATTATGCTGTGTGTCTATCCGATATTAAGAGCGGGGATCGTATTATGTATCAAAATGAAATCATGTATCCATACGAAATTCAGCATCGATATACCCCCGATCTGTGTTCGGAACAATTGCTAAACCGTAAATTCTGTAATTTTGTTTATAGCAACAATATTTGTGCTGATCCGGTACGTGAACGATTTTATACTCTTTTATCCCAATACAAACGGATAGATGCGGGCGGCAGCTTTCTGAATAATATGGGTAAAAGAGTGGAAGATAAACATGCTTTCCTGAAAGAGTATAAATTTACGATAGCGATAGAAAACTCCGGTATTCCCGGATATTCGACCGAAAAGATCCGTCATCCGTTTCTGGCGCAGTCGCTGCCGGTTTATTGGGGTGACCCCGATATCAGTTCGGTATACAATCCGGACTCATTTGTCAATATCATGGATTTTTCTTCTCTGGAAGAAGCTGTCGAAGAAGTGATCCGCCTGGACAATGACGATGCCGCTTACCTGGAAAAGGTAACGGCCCCTTTCTGGCTGCACGGGGATAGTTATGAAGAATATCATGATGTTTTGATCGAACGGATGTTGGCATTCTTCCGGAATATATTCGAACAACCTTTGGAAAAAGCCCGTAGAAGAACCCGATATGGAAGGATGCCGGTTTATTATTCGAAAATGCGGAACGCTTTTTTCCCTCCTGAACAACATTTGAAGGAGAAAAATCTCAAATCCTTGAAAGGTATCGTAAAGAAAATGATCTGGAAATAGGCAGGTACTTTTGAGGATGAAATACTAGTATTTTGCACTCAAAAGTACCTTATTCCGACATCAAAAGTATATACCTTTTTTCAGAATAAATGTACAAAGCGAAACTGTTCTTTCCGGCCGATAGGAAGAACAATTATGAACAAAAATTTTTTACCGGTTCAGCGGAGGAACTTACTTGTCGTTTCCCCGTTTTGCGGAAAATATGGATAAGGCTCCCGGTAAGGAGCAACTGATAATTGAATGTGCTAATTTCCTGAGAAAAAAGGAAATCCTTGAAAAGAGATCATGGCGTATTTTTGCGAAACAATTCTTTGCCTACTATAGAGTACAGATCCTGGTTTACTACGGCTACCAGTCGCAGGAAGCCGGGCGACCGCTCGTAAAGGTGAATGATAAATACCTGTTTCTTGCCGTGATGGCTGCCTTATGTAAAACCGGAAAAATAGACGATAGCCAGAAAGCGTTGAGCGAAGTGCTTTATGCCGGGTTCGGTCTGGGGCTGGAAGTCTCGACCATTCAGAAGCAATTGTCCGAGATTCTATCCGAATACGGCCGGTTATTCGATTATATAGCGAAGTTTAAAAAGGACGATTTATAATAATAATTTTTAAATGGCTGAGAATGAATGGTTTTCGCTTTCTTTTTCCAGCGTTTTTATTACTCCTCTTTCTGCGGGAGGCATATTATCTTTATTCCTGTCAGGCAAGATGGCAGGAGTGTCAAAAAAATCGGGCTTCCCCCTCTTTGTATTAGTTATAAATAATATTTATTCTATATTAAAGAGAGTGGTGCAAGCGATTGTCGGAACGATGTACCCTAAGTTGTCTCAACACCTTGAATCTGATCGATCATAAAGCGTCGTTTTTGCGCGTCTACGCCTGTCATGTTTCATTTATTAATTAAAAGTATAGGAAAAATGACAAAACGTAAGGAAGAATTGTCTTCGGACTTTCGCAAAAGCGGCTACCTGAAAGTCGGCAGGACTACGCTGCGGGCTTTGTTTTCCCAACATCAGGAGCAGCGTGGATTGGCTGCTGTGTTATTGTGTGTGCAAACCTTTGCCTATTTCAGCGATGGGAATGTCTGTCTGAACAACCAGTCGGTTTTTTGCCGGGCAGGCGAGTGGATTACTTCGTATACCGAGATAGCCGGTCTGACCGGATTGGATCGTCGTTTGGTTAAAAAACATCTTCTGAATCTGGAAAAACGCGGTTTTCTGCATATCCACGATCTGGGAAATTACAAACGCATTGTTTTGGCTACCTGGGAGCCGGAGATGATTCAAAATACAAATAATCCTTTACCGGATGCAACGAGCAATTGTCGGTTGCCGGATACCGGGATGAGTCTGATGGAGCAGGCCAACCGGATTTATCAATCTGCAGGAGGGGAACAAAAATGGACAAACTGAATCTGAACCGGGTAAATCTCCCGATGGAACAGGCTGTAATTGCCGGGCTGCTTACCAGCCCGGATGCAGTATACGACGTGAACGTCCGTTTGCGTAGCGAGATGTTCAGCCATCCGGATCTGCGTTTTGTTTACGAAGCGATCCTTTCACTGGCTTCCTCCGGACAGCCGGTCGATATGTTGACGGTCGAGACGGCTATGCAGCGGCTCGACTATCCGGCTTATATGCGGCTCAACGGGCTTTCGTTTCTTTCAGGCATGTTGCTCGATGTGCGTACGGACCATCATATCCGCGCCCATGCCGACCAGCTGGTGCGCTGCTATATTCTCCGCAGCCTGGTCACGTCGTTGCAGGAGAAGCAAACAAAGGCATTGCGACCGGAAACCGATATAACGGAGTTGCTGAATGAACTGGATGCGCTGGTCTGTTCGCTGCAGAACGAAATGATCCCGGCATCTACTCTCGAAGCCGCCGGACAGGTGGCTCGCAAGGCCTTGGACGTTTCTTACGAGAGGCAGGCCGAAAGAGAGGCCGGTATTCATAGCCAGGTCTATACGGGGGTATCGGAGCTCGACCGTTTGTCGGGTGGCCTGTACAAAGGCGAATTGACGGTTTTGGCAGGACGTCCTTCGATGGGGAAATCGGCCGTTGCTTTATGGATGGCGCTGAATGCGGCACGCCAGGGAAAAGCAGTCGCTTTCTTTAGTGTGGAGATGAGCAAGGAGCAGATCGTGACCCGTTTGTTGTCGATGATCAGCGGAATAGATGCCGACCGGCTGCGTTTTAAAGGGACTTCGGCCTCCGACCGTCTTCGTCTGGAAAAGGCGCAAGAGGAACTCGAGCGTTTGCCCATTACGTTGGAGTATTGCGGTTCGGATACGGTAGAAGACATACGGGCCAAGGCACAGACCTTGCATAAACAAGGGAAGCTGGAGGTTCTGTTTATCGACTATCTGAACCTGATCAATATCGTATTGTCGAAAAGCCAGTTGCTGGAGACTACGGACCTGGCTTTGGGAAATATAGTACGAAAAATCAAATTGATGGCCGAAGAGATGGATATACCGGTGGTACTGTTGGCGCAGATGAACCGGGAGAGTGAACGTCGTCCGGCTCCTAATTTCCCGGTATTGAGCGATTTGCGTAATTCGGGTGCGATCGAGCAGGTGGCCGATGTGGTGATCTTCGTTTACCGTGCCGAGAAATACGGTATAACGCACGACCCGACGACGAAGGAAGACCTGAGAGGCGTCGGCCTGCTGCTGCTGACCAAGAACCGCAACGGAGCAACAGGGACAGCCCGCTTCCGCTATAATCCGGCAATGACTTGTTTGACGGATTATGATCCGAGAGTGATATGAAACAAAATTAAAAATTTAAATCATGAAGAATATCAATGAATGTAAACTGGGGGGCTTCTTAAATCATAAATTATTATGGCTGAAAGCTATTAAACAGTGGTATGGACAGGTTCGTTATGTTTATCGATGTAATAAAAAAAGGGGAAGATATCCCAGGACATTCGTGTTTGATACAGAGAAAGAAGTTGTCTATCTGAGTAATCCGAAAGTGGCCTGTTCTTCCATAAAAAGGTCCATGTTTGGTGAACGACCGAATATACATTCGTTACCCGGTAATATTACGAATGAATTGAATACGGAGATGGAACGGTATTACAAATTTACATTTGTACGAAATCCTTATAAGCGTTTGGTTTCCTGCTTTGAAGATAAATGTATTCAGCATCCGGATGATATCTGTTGGAATTATTATGTCTTTAAGAGCTTACTTCGTATACGTGATTTTAATCGGTTTGTCCATCGGGTTTGTCTGATTCCGGACAGTATGGCCGAACCACATTTTTCCGGACAATACCGGTTGATCTATGATAAGGATGATAAATGCCTGGTTGATTTTGTCGGAAAAGTGGAAGATATAAGAGATGATTATGAACCGATACTCGAGCGCTTCGGATTTCTGCCCTTACCTCATACGAACCGGGCCGCCTCGTTGACCGGCAGAAACTGGATGGATTATTATACCCCGTTTACGGCCTGGCTCGTATATCGGAAATATAAGAAAGACTTTGTCACTTTCGGCTATGAAGATGAATACAAGAAGCTAAAAGAGTATTTGAAAAATAAGAAACGGTTATAAAAAATGATTTATTCATGTTTGAATGGAAGATTGGGGAACAATCTGTTTGAAATAGCGGCGGGTGTATCTTTGGCTAAAAGAATGAATGTTCCCTTCAAGGCGTTGATGTGCAAAGATATTTATATGGATTTTTCGGACGCAGTATATTTGAAGCAATTTGGTATAGATTTACAGGATACATATCCTGTAAATCATCCTGTTTATCAGGAAACAGGATTTGATTACCATCCGCTTCCGTCCGAAAAGGATCTTGTGCTACATGGCTATTTCCAGTCTGAAAAATATTTCGATGAGCAACTGATAAGAGATTTGTTCCGGATAGATTCGCATACGGAAAATTATATATGTGAGAAATATGAGAATATATTGAGTCGGAATCCCGTATCCGTATTGGTTCGTCGTGGTGATTATCTGATACAGGAGTTTAGGCATCCGGTATGCCGGATGAGTTATTACAAAAAGGCGATGTCTGTATTTCCTCCGGATACTGATTTTCTGATAATCAGTGACGATATTGCTTGGTGTAAGAAACATTTTATAGGGTCTCGTTTCTTTTTTATAGATGACGAACCTCCTCTTGTCGATTTGTATATTCAATCTTTATGCCGGCATAATATCATCAGCAATTCTACTTTTGGCTGGTGGGGAGCCTGGCTTAATGAGAACCGGGAAAAGATCGTGGTCTATCCGTCTCCCTGGTTTGGAGTTACACTTAGGAAGACAAATGTGAAAGATCTTTGTCCGGAAAACTGGGTTAAAGTTCCTCTATGTGGTTCGTTCGAACTGTTTTTCAGGGACAATTATCCATTGTTTGCATGGAAATCAACCGTTTTTTATAGAAAAGTTGTAAATAAGTTACTCTGGTTTGCCGGTAGACCCTATAAATATTAGAATGTGAAACACTTCCCGGGAAGTGCTGTCTTTGGAAATGGAACAATTTAATAAGGAATAAAATATAGAAATAATGGCGGTAAGTATAAACGAAGAAAGTACCATTCCTAAAGTAATTCATTATTGTTGGTTTGGAGGAGGAGAGAAGTTGCCTTTAATGGAACATTGTTTGAATAGTTGGCGTAAAGTAATGCCTGATTATAAAATTAAATGTTGGGATGCTTCGACTTTGAATATGCAAATACCTTTTGTTCGTGAAACTTATGAGCGTAAGAAATGGGCATTCCTTACTGACTATATGAGGTTTTACATTTTATGGAAAGAAGGCGGTATTTATATGGATTTGGATGTAGAAGTTTTCCGTCCTTTTGATGATTTATTAAATAACAGGATGTTTTCAGGCATTGATTATGGAGAATATCTTATGAATTGTGGAGGTAAAGATTTAATAAACGACGAAGGTTTGCTTTTGAGTCCGTTTTTGGGGAAAACTTCTTTTGGTGTTGCTATTGAAGCTGGTATAATAGGTTCTGAAAAAGGGCATCCTTTTATGAAAGCGTGTGTTGATTATTATAATTCAGTTTCTTTTATAACTCCGGAAGGCGATTGTTTTCAAATAGAATGTCCGGTAGTAATGTGCCAGGTTGCTATAGATTTTGGTTTTCGATATAAGAACATCACTCAAGTTTTGAGTGAAGGTATTTGTCTTTACAAATACCCAACATTTGCTAATCCGAATGTCCTTTCTTTTTCTTCAGAAACTTATGCCTGTCATTGGTGGACAGGGACGTGGCGTTTCCATGAAAAACAAAGACCTGTTTCTGCATTATTGTTTCCAAATCGTCCATATAACCGGTGTTATAATTTACGGAAAAAACCGGGTCTCTTGAAAATCGTTTATCGTATTGTCGATTGCGTAGATCTTGTACTTGTTTGTTTTAACAAGATTCCGATCTATAGAACGTTGCTGTTAAGCATGGGGAGAAGGTGGTTTCATTCTGATAATACATGAACCTGAAAAATCAAATAAAACAAGTAGTTCGTCTGGAGGATGTGGTCGGGCGCTATCTGTCTTTAAAAAGGGTCGGGAACTCGGTAAAGACCCAGGTCGGACTTTGTCCGTTCCACACCGACCGTCATCCTTCATTCTATGTGAATACAGAACAGCAATACTATAAATGTTTTGCCTGTGGCGAAGGGGGAGATTTGTTCAAATTTGTTCAGAAAATGGAGGGATGTGATTTCCGTACGGTCTTAAAAAAGCTGGCCGGATGGTATGGCCTGTCGGATACGGACGAGTACCGGCCGGTGAAGTATCTTCCGGTAAAGACTTTTTCTTTACCGGCAAAGGAAAATGAGCCGGACCTGGTCAGCCGGATACATATAGATGCCCTGTTGCACAGCCACGGAATGATCCTGGATATGCTGGAACCATACGTGCCGGAAAATGAAGTGTTGCACGAAGCCTACAGGATGTTTGAGGTAGGGCAGGCATCTGCTTTTTTACCGTATGCTTATGACTACTTATGTAATCGCATCGTTTTCCCGATCCGCGATGAACAGGGGAGGCTGGTAGCCTTTGCCGGCCGTTACCGGGGAGAGACGAAAGGGAAGGATATCCGTAAATATATGAATTCATCGACCAGTGCGATCTATCATAAAAGCAGGATCTTATATGGTCTTTATCTGGCGCAGGAAGCAATCCGGCAACATAAATTCGTATACATCACCGAAGGCTATAAGGATGTACTGGCCATGTATGCCGCTGGGTTCCATAACACGATAGCCTTATGCGGCACTGCTCTAACCTTGCAGCATATTGAGCTGCTTGGCCGATACACCCGTCATGTAATCGTCATGCTCGACAGCGACGAAGCCGGACAAACAAACGGGTTCAAGGCTGCACGTTTACTGGCCGGCAAGGACTTTTCCGTAGGACGCATCGTCCTTAACCCCGAACATGATCCGGACTCCCTGTTGCGTGTGATGGGAAAAGAAGCGTTTGTCGGATATATAAAAGAAGTTACCCGTTTCAGCCGGCTGGAGGTATATGAAACCGACTTGCTGAAACAAATAAAATATCTATTGTCCGAACTAAGCCTGGCATTGACGGCAGAAGAGCGTTCGAAGCTGTTTTCACAAATGCTCCCACTGTATAAACGGCTGGGAAAAGTCACGCAACTGTTGGCACATTCGCCGGTGATGAAGGCGGATTGGTTATTGGAATAAATAGTATTTGGATATAGAATATAAGATAATAATATAGAATATGATTGTAGACAAAGAACGTAAGGTTATATACCTGCATAATCCAAAATCCGGCGGAACGTTCCTGCGGGAAATTTACATTAAAAAGTATGGACGAACAGATGCCATAAAATGGTGGAAACCGTTTTTGATAGCGCATGGCACCGATCTGGGACATATTTCGTATCATGATTTACCTCGTTTTGTTCCGGAGTGGGAAAACTACCGGGTGATTGTGATGGTACGTAATCCGTATAATCGTTTTTATTCGGCAGTAAAAGAATTGAGAAGGCAGTTTGGAACTGTTTCAAATAGAAAGAAACCTCAATATGTTTTTGATGGCGAATATAAGGAGTGGAACTTATCGAAAAAATTCATATACTTTTTACGACGTATATGTCCCTGGACATATACGTTTCATCAGTGGAAACTCGCACAAGTTTCCACTGATGAATTTTGCAAACGGATTTTTCGTTTTAAACCTGTCGGGCGAGATTATTTTTTACGCAATAAACGACTTCCCTGGTTAAATCCCCAAAGTGATTTTATGGGGAAAAAAGTAGAAGTTTTACAATATGAATATTTCCCCGATTGGGAAATATTGTTGGACGCTTTTGACTTATCGGAATATAGCGGTCAGTTGAAAATCGCAAAAGATTATGATATTCCCGAATCGGAACGTGAAATGATACGGAGATTATATCCGGAGGACAGCCTGTTATTTGATCTATATAAAATATAGTTAACGATAATGAAAATAATTCATGTAATTGATTCGATGAGTACGGCATGCGGAGGTCCTGCCCGTACTACTTTGTTGACAGTAAGAGGAGCAAACCTGGCGGGAATGGATACAGAGGTGCTGACAAACGAAACATTTCCGGGAGAAGAACGGGTTTCCAGTGAACCTTTTATTCGTTTTTTACCCTCTTCCCGTCTGAAAAAAAGATGGTGGGGGTATTCTTCTGTTTTTCTAAAAGCGCTGTCAGATACTCCGGTTGCAGATGTTTATCATATTCAGGGACTTTGGCTATACTCCAGCTATATAGCGGCAAAGTTCGCCCGTGAGAAGGGGCGTCCTTATCTGGTCACCCTCCACGGTGCTTTATATCCGGAGGCATTGTCCCACTCTCCCTTCGTGAAAAAAATCGCCCTGTTTTTGTTTCAGCGCAGACAGTTGCAACAGGCAGCCTGTATTCACGCTACTTGTATGGAGGAAATGGAGTATTACCGTTCGTTGGGATTAACTAATCCGGTGGCCGTATTGCCCTGTCCCATGGAATGTCCTGAAAAAATGCCCCCTATGTATTCGGATGGCGTGAAGCGGATCGGTTATCTGGGACGTGTCCATCCTCGGAAGAGGGTGGAACGGCTGATCGAGATCTGGCATCGTTTGAATGAGCCGGGGGAACTTTTGATCATGGGGGACGGAGATCCGGCCTATATGCAGTTTCTTAAAAAAGAAGTAGATCGCCTGAAATTGAAACGAGTTTGTTTTACAGGCTTTGTGACGGGCGTGAAGAAAAGCCGGCTACTGGCTTCCCTGACCTGCCTGATTGTTCCCAGCGATTTTGAAAACTGTGGTATTATTACTCCGGAAGCCTTATTGCAGGAAATCCCGGTGATCGCATCGACCGGATCGCCGTGGCAGGAATTGGACACTTACCGGTGTGGCTGGTGGGTGAAGAATGATATCGGGACATTGACCGATACGGTGAGAAAAGCGTTATCTCTGGATGAAGCGACTCTTTGTGAAATGGGACAGCGGGGACGCCGGTTGATATTGGATAAATACTCGGTGGATGTCGTATCCCGGCAAATGAAAGTGCTTTATGACTGGGTGGTCGGAAAGGGAGAGAAACCGGATTTTGTATTTCTAAAATGAAATGTATGGATAATCGAATATCTATTGTGATTCCGATATATAACAGGGGATATTGTTTGTCCCGTTGCTTGGATTCCGTATTGGAACAGACATTTACAGATTGGGAGTGTATTTTGGTCGATGACGGTTCAACAGACAACAGTCTGCAGGTCTGTCAGGAATATGCAACGAAAGATTTTCGTTTTCAGGTTGTTTTGCAACCTGAAAACAAAGGTGTATCTCAGGCTCGAAATAGAGGAATGGATTTAGCGAAAGGAGAATATATTGCATTCATCGACAGTGACGATTGGATTGAAGCGAATTATCTCTCCGGATTGTATCAATCTGCCGGAGAGAAAATAATGCCGCTTTGTAAGATGGCCATTCATGATAAAAATGGGGAGATTCATACAATTCATGAATTACAGGATAAAACATGCAGGTTGGATAATAGTGCTACCGGTTTATTATTGGAGCATCTTATAAATGGTTTAATGGGCAGCTCCTGTAGCCGCCTGTATAACCGGATGATCATAGAGAAATATCATTTGCGTTTTCAACCAGGGGTTAATTGGGGTGAAGACTTGATATTCAATTGCTCATATTTTGAATATATTGAAAGTATAAAGTGTGTACCGGTTTTTTATCATGTAATGGAACAAGAAATATCTTTATCGTCATCTTTTTATAAAAATCCGTTATTGATAGAAAATAACATGAAATTATGGAATAGTGTCTATACTTTTCTGGAGAAGAAAGGGATACGCAATAAAGAGATTAATAACCTGATGCTGGATTATCTTTTTCGTTTGGTCCAGCAGCCGGTTAACTATTACTATGCTAATATAGGACATTCGGTATCCGGTAAAGACCGATTGGCCTTTATTAAGTATATGATGAACAATATAGATGGGCGGGTGATAAAGATGTTTAGTATTCCAAAGAACAGAAGCCAACTGAAATATTTCCCGGTTTATTACCGGATGAGCGTTTTAGTCTGGCTGTTTTGTGAATTTCGCTTATTGAAAAATAAATATATAATTAATCGATAAACTTAAAATCAAGATGAACAAGAAAGAGTTAGCAGAAGAAATTGCCGGCCGCATGTCGGTGCCGGTAACAACGGTACTTCATTTTATGGATACGATGATAGAAGTCGTTGGTGACACTGTATCACGTAAGGAATCTGTATTATTACAAAATTTCGGACATTTTTCTCCCTGGGAACAATCCGAACGGGAAGGAAGAAATCCCCGTACAGGATTATCCTGCACAATACCGAAACGTGTTAGTGTTAAATTCAAACCGGGGAAAGGGCTTTTGAAAAAAATCAATAAGCGGATATGTACAGAAAAATAATAAAATCAATCTCTTCTTTTGTTTTTAAAGTCGTTTTTAGTAAAAAAAAGATGGACTTTGTTATTATAGGTGCTCAGAAATCAGGAACAACTGCTTTATTTGATTATTTGAATATGCATCCTTTTTGTGTGGGTGCTATCGGAAAAGAGAGTCTTTTTTTCTCTCATCATTATCAGGTAAAAGGGAATAAAATAGGTCATTATTTTTTTTCAGGGAAAAATGTAATGAAAGAGATCGCTGCTCATCAAACTTATCCGGGAAAAACGTTGTGGTTTGAAGCAACTCCGGCGAATGTGTATCTGGAAGAAGTGCCCCAACGTATTTATCTGCATAATCCGGATGCCCGTTTGATTTTTCTTGTTCGTGAACCCGTTAGCCGGGCTATCTCAGAATATAATATGGCTTGCATGTGCGCACAGGAAAAGGGGTTCTGTGTCAGAGAAGATCCGGAACGGGAATATTTTGCTTGTTTAAAAGACCCTGACAAGTATCCTTTTACATGGTTTGTGGAAGAAGAATTCAGGAAGATAGCGTTACACGATTCCTACCTGCCGTCTGCATTCAATTATCCTGATTTTATCCGTCGCGGTCTGTATAGCGAACAGTTAGAGCGTTACTATACTTATTTCAAACCGGAACAAATATTGATTATTGAGGATAAACAGCTTAAAAATAAAAGGTTGGAAACTTTATTTAATATAGAGCGATTTTTGAATATTCCTCATATTGATTGGAGAGAGAGAGAAGTTGTAAACTCCAATGTTGGAGTTTACAATCGTCTGGTACCAGACGATTGTAAGGAGTATTTAACTCATTTTTTTGCACCGTGGAATGAGAAATTTTTTGAGAAAATAGGGCATCGGTTCGAATGGCCTAAATAATACTGTATAAAGAAACTGTATAGAGAATATGAATAAAGAAAAAATAAAAAAGGGATTACCGATCGTTTTCCTATGGTTGGTGATGGTTTCCTGTGGTTCGGTAAAGGATATTACGTATTTGCAGGGGGAGGGGCTACTGAAAAAGGCGGCAATAGCCGATACCTTCAATCTGAAGATACAGAAAGACGATCTATTGGATATCGTGGTCAGCAGTATCGATCCGGAGTTGCTGAGGCCTTTCCAGCAACAGTCTGGCGGGGGTAATGATAGGGGAAATTATAATTATAATAACCGGGGATATCTGGTAGAAACAGATGGTACGATCAATTATCCGTTATTGGGAAGGTTGTCTGTTGCCGGGCTGACACGGCGTCAACTGGTCGATATGATACAGGCTAAGCTGGAAAAAGGCGGATTCCTGAAAGATCCGATCGTAACGGTTCGTTTCCAGAATTTTCGTATTTCGATACTTGGGGAGGTGAACCGTCCGGGAACTTACAATATCTCGTCCGAACGTATCACCCTGTTCGAAGCTTTAAGCATGGCAGGCGATCTGACCATTCATGGCCGGCGCGACCGGGTGGCAGTGATGCGCGAGATAGAAGGTGTTCGCACCATCCTGTATCATGATCTGCGTTCGATGGATGTCCTCCAGTCACCCGCTTATTATCTGAAGCAGAATGATATGATTTATGTGGAGCCCAACCGGGTGAGAGCGGAAGCCAGTGCACAGAACCAGTTTACGAATGTAGGAACCTGGATGTCCATTATTTCTTTCCTTTCTTCTATGAGTGTATTGATCTTTAAATAAAAACAGGATGATCGAAGAAACGCCTTATACGGAAAAACTACTTGGCAACAGTGAGTTTAATATACGAACTATATTGGATGTACTGCTAGCCAAGTGGTATTGGTTTATCTTGTCGGTACTGGTTTGCCTGGGATTGGCTTATGTTTATCTACAGACCGTACAGACCATGTATAAACGGGAAGCGATCGTGTTGCTGAAAGAGGAGGCAAAGACAGAGGACGCTTTTGTTGAAAAACAATTGTTCAACCGGGGTAGTAATGTGAATAACGAGATCTTGATCTTTAAATCGCGCACGTTGATGGAGGAGGTTGTCAGGCGGCTGTCGCTGAATATCCGGTATAGTGTGGAGCAGGGGTTGAAAAGAAATGCCTTATATACAAATTCGCCTGTCTGGGTGGAACTGGCCGATTCGTTGAAAGATAAATCACTGAGCTTTTCCATTACTCCGGTAGGAGAGGATATCTGCCGGCTGACCGGCCTGTCGGCTGATCCGGAAGAGGAGACTATGGTACAATTCGGGAAGGCAGTAGCAACACCGGTAGGATCGGTCATTGTTAACAAAACAGCGGTTTTTTCCGCTCGTTGGTTACATGTTCCTATATTGGTTGATTGTGTTTCCCGTCAGGGGGCTATAACCTCCTGTCTGGGAAATCTGGAAGTGGAGAGAGCGGAAAAGGAGGCTAGTTTGCTGGCATTGAAATATCAGGACCTGAATCCTGACAGGGCCGATGCGATTCTGAATACCCTGATTTCGGTTTATAACGACGAGGCAATGCGCGACAAAAATCAGGTGATACAGCATACCGCACTTTTTATTGACGACCGATTGGCATTGATCAATGCCGAACTGGGAGAGGTAGACAGCGATATCGAATCCTTCAAGAAAAAAAACCGGCTGACCAATATAACCTCTGAAGCCGGACTCTATTTAAGCAATAATAGCCGGTATGAGCAGGAAGAGATCGAACTGACCAACCAAATCGAACTGGTCAGGATGATACAGGATTATATGCGTGACCCGATAAAGGGAGGACAATTGTTGCCTACCAACAGCGGGATCATGGATACCGGAGTGGAGGGAATGATCGATGAATACAACCGGAATTTGCTTATATACAATAAGTTGAAAAGGGGATCCAGTGACCATAGTCCGGTAGTAGGAGATATCGGTGTTAACCTGCAGGCTTTACGGAATACGATCATTCAGGTACTGGGCAATTTGCAGAAGGCCTTGAACCTGAAATTGGCCGATGCCCGAAGACAACAGGAAATTACCGGTTTCCGTATAAGCAAAGTGCCCACACAGGAAAAGTATATGCTGACTATCGAGAGGCAGCAGAAAATCAAAGAAGAATTATATCTGTACCTGCTTAATAAACGGGAAGAGAATGCGCTGAGCATGGCCACGGCCGAGAGCAACCTGCGGGTGATCGACCCGGCTTACGGGAGCGGAACGACAGGAGCCAACCGGATCGTGATCTGGCTGGGTGCCTTGTTGGCCGGACTGGCTATTCCCGGGCTGATATTCTATCTTCAACCGATGCTGGATGTCACTGTCAGAGGACGCAGGGATATAGAAGAGAATCTGACCATACCCTTCCTGGGTGAGATACCTTTTCACGGGAAAGGCAAAGAGGGGATAACTAAAAATGGACGCGATGGGGTGTCGGAGGCTTTTCGTATTATCCGGTCGAACCTGGATTTTGTATTGAATGTGAAGACACAGTCGAAAGTGATCATGTTTACTTCGGCCAATCCGGGAGCCGGCAAATCGTTTGTTTCCATGAATCTGGCTGCTTCTTTGGCCTGGGTGGGTAAACGGGTAATTTTGCTGGAAATGGATATCCGGAAAGGGTCGGAGAAAGATGAGGAAGGGAAAGTACTACCCGGTATAACGCATTATTTGTCCGGTAAGATTTCCGATGTATCCGGCCTGATCCGTCCTTGCAGATATAATGAAGAACTGGATGTGATCAGTTCAGGTCCTATTCCACCCAATCCGGCAGAACTATTGCTTAGTCCGCGCCTGGAAGAACTGGTCTTTTCCTTGAAGGAAACCTACGAATATATCCTGATCGATACGGTTCCCTATGGGATGGTGGTGGATGCACGGGAGATCAGCCGGGTATCGGATTTGAATATCTATGTGATCCGTGAAGGACGGATGGATCGCCGGCAATTACCGGATGTAGAACATTTGCATACGGAACGTAAGTTGGCGAATATGGCCGTATTATTGAATGGGGTACACAATAAACATGCAGGCTACGGCTATGGCTACGGGTATTATGGATATGGTTATGGAAAATCTTATTATGGTTATGAAACTAAAAAGAAGAAATAAGTTGTCTCTCGTTCTTTTATTCCTGGCAGGTTTATCCGCCTGGGGGCAGTCGGATGCTCAATTCGACCACTATTTGTCGTTGCGGGAAAAAAACCGCCAGACAGGCGATAACAAAGGCTATTGGGCGGTTTCCCTGTCCGGAGGGGTTTCGCTGTATCAGGGAGAAAGTGATGGGGGAACCAGTAAAATAGATCAGCTTAGCCCTTATGGTAAGCTGACTGTTGCTCGCTGGTTCTCCTCTGTCTGGGGAATACGCTGGGAAGCAGGTGGCGGAACACAAAAGAACAGCCATGTAATGATGAAAGAACCGGATACGAACGGGAAATTTTATTTTGTCGATAGCTATCTGACGCTTATTACGAATCTGATGAATTGGGGAACCTGTAAACGTTCTAACCGTCCGGTTGGTGTTTATCTGTTTCTGGGAGGTGGAGGAGCATGGACTCCGGCACGTGACCAAAAAAAACAGGAATTTTCTCCGGCTGCTATCGGAGGTGTCGATCTGAATATCCGTATGACGGATTACTGGAGCTTTTCGCTGGGGATAGAAGGCACCATTGTGAAAGATAATTTTAACGGATATACGGGAGGACGTAAATTTGAAGGATATGCCGGAGTAACAGCCGGACTGACTTATCGTTTTCCCTGAACATAAAAAAGAGAAAAGAAAGAATGAAAATAAAGACATATATCATTAATCTGAAAGAATCGACAGAGCGGAGAGAATATGTTCTGGCAGAAGTCGGAAAGTTTAAATTCCCGGATATAGAGATTGTAGATGCCGTGGACGGACGGGAAATGTCGGAAAGTGAGAAACAAAAGTGTTTCGATATAAAACGTTTTTGGTATATAGAGAAGCGTTACCCTTTACCCGGTGAAATCGGTTGTACGCTAAGCCATCGGGAATGTTACAGGAGATTATTGAATTCGAAGGAAGAGTTCGCTTTGATTCTGGAAGATGACGTTCGTTTTCTGGCAAAGGAAGAAACTGTGGAGAGTCTTTTGAAAGAGGCCGTCGGAAAAATTCCGAACAGACCTTATATAATGACATTGAGCAGACATATGATCTATTATCCGAAAAGCGAATATCAGGTAGGACAATATTCGTTTTGCCGGGTATATCATGCCTGGGGAACTTGTGCTTATCTGATAAACAGAAAAGGGGCGGAGGTGATGCAGGGGATCGGTAAAGCATATTATGTAGCGGATGATTATCGCGAAATGGCAAGATTAGGGATCCGGGTGCATGGTATTTATCCTATGCTGGCTATCGGAAAGTCGGAGATGGGGGAGATACTCAGCTCGGTGCAGGATGAAAAGGATATGGATCCCGATATGAAGCCCCCGCTTTTTTATAGGATGCGGGATCATCTTTTAGGAAAAATCAGGGGCTTCCTGTTTCGTCTAAGTTTTCTGAAACTGCGAAAAGATTATATGAAGATCATTGATACAGGGAATTCATGAAAAAATTATCCTGTTTTATCTTCTTGTTTTTAACCTGTTTATATGTAAAGGGACAGTCGTCTTTAGGTGTTTCCGGTTTATTGACTGTTCCTTCTGCCGACATGCAGGCTGACGGCACTTTTATGATGGGGGGAAACTACCTGCCGAAAAGTATGTTGGCGGATGGTTTCCGGAATAATTCCGGTAATTATTTTCTGAATATAACTTTTTTACCATTTATAGAAGTGGGCTACCGTTGTACGTTGGCGAAAGATAGAGGATTGGATTTGAAAAATACCTGGCAGCAAGACCGTGCCGTCTCTTTACGGTTGCGTGTGCTGAAAGAAAAGAAGTATGTACCATCTGTTGTATTGGGATCCAATGACGCATTTACAACCAATGCTCTGAACCCTTTCAGTAATAGGAAAGCAAACCGTATGTTCGGTTCTATTTATGGAGTTATCACAAAAAACATACCGGTGGGAAACCATGTCCTGGAAATTACAGGCGGTTATTATCTTCCGGTTTATGACGAAAGTCCGAATGAAGGCTTTTTCGGAGGCATCCGTTATACGCCGGTTTTTTTCCCTTTGATGTGTGTGATGGCCGACTACAATGGAAAGAAGATGAGCGCCGGGGCTTCCTTGTTTCTTTTCCGCCATCTACGCATGTATGTCATGACGTATGGCTTTACGGATGTCTCGGCCGGTATCCGTTATGAATTTATCCTGATTCGCAAAAAGCGACAATCATAACAAAAACTTAATTTATCATGAGACTTTTAGTTACAGGTTCTTCCGGGCTTATCGGTTCGGAAGTGTGTATGCATTTCTCCAAACTGGGGTGGGAAATACACGGAGTGGATAACGACCAACGTGCCGTTTTCTTTGGTCCCCAGGGTGATACACGTTGGAATCAAAAACGTTTACAACGTTTGATCCCCCGCTTTGTCCATCATGAAATGGATATTCGCAACCGGGAAGGGATCATTCGTCTGGTATCGGATATCTGTCCGGATGCGATCGTACACACGGCCGCCCAGCCCAGCCACGACCGGGCTGCAGCTATCCCGTTTGACGATTTCGACACGAATGCGGTAGGTACGTTGAATATGCTGGAGGCAACTCGGCGTTACCGGTTGGATATTCCGTTTGTCCACATGTCGACCAACAAAGTGTATGGTGATGCGCCTAATGAGATCCCGATGAAAGAGTTGGCAACCCGTTGGGAGTATGCGGATGAAACCTATCTGAACGGTATCCCTGAAACATTTCGTATCGACCAAAGTAAACACTCTATTTTCGGGGCTTCCAAAGTGGCGGGTGACGTGATGGTACAGGAGTATGGCCGATACTTCGATATGCCTGGCTGCGTACTGCGCGGTGGTTGCCTGACAGGACCTAATCATACGGGAGTAGAGCTTCATGGATTCCTGAGTTATCTGATCAAGTGCAATCTGGAGGGAAAACAGTATCATGTATTCGGTTATAAAGGAAAGCAGGTACGCGACAATATCCATTCGTATGACGTAGCCCGCTTTATGGAAGAGTTCATTAAGGCTCCGCGTGTGGGGGAAGTGTATAATATCGGTGGGGGTAAAAATAATACCTGTTCGATCCGGGAGGCTTTTGATATGATAGAAAAACTGTCCGGCAAGAAAATGATATACGATTATACGGATGAAAACCGCATAGGCGACCATATCTGTTACTACAGCGACCTGAGCAAGATGAGAGCTCATTATCCGGCCTGGAATATCACCCGTTCATTGGAACAGATATTCCATGAAGTGTACGAAGGATGGCAGGACAGGGAGGCTTAAAAGCTGAGAAAAAGAAAAGGGTGGTGATCCTGAACAAGTTCGGCGCGCGCCACCCTTCGATAACCGGTAGATCTTCCCGTGATATGGCTGATTATATATCAGGGAAAGGGATGGATGTAGTCGTTGTTTCGATCTATGCATCTTATAAAGGGCAGGTCGGGAACCGGGAGGAGGAATTGCCGTACCACACGATAGAGTTGCCTTCCCTGTATAATGGGAACAACAGACTATTTCGCCTGGCGGGAAACCTGACGGACGGACTGAGATTGATCGTGCGATCGATGTTCCTTCCCCGCCACGATGTGAAGATCGTGATGACCGATCCTTCACTGATCAATGCATGGGCGGTTCTGTTCCGTCCGTTTTTCCGGAGTAAACTGGCCTTCTGGACAATGGATCTGTATCCGGACGCTTTTGCCGCTGCCGGGTTGGTTTCAAAAAATAATCTGATCTATCGGGCCTTGTCTGCTTTTGTATATGGTAATGTACCGGATTTTCTGATTGCATTAGGCGAACAGCAATACCGGTATTTGTGCCGGCAATATAAAAAAGAACATATTCCTCACGCTATCCTGCCTTGTGGTATTTATGAGAACTGTCCGGCCAAAGTTCCGGCATGGCGCAGGAAACATGCCGGAAAGATCGTGTTCTGTTATGCCGGGAATCTAGGGGAAGCGCATAATGCCGGTTTTTTGGTGGATTTGATAAACCATCTCGATCCGGATAAACATGTGATCGTTCTCTGCTTGTATGGCGCAAAGGCTTCGTGGGTATGGGACAGAATAGATAATGAGACAGTCGTGGAACGGGTGGATTTTGTTTCGCGGGGTGAGTTGCAGTATGTGGATATTAATGTGGCTTCGTTATTGCCTGCCTGGAACCATGTCTGTGTACCATCCAAAGTGGTCAGTGCCATCTGTGCAGGTACTCCGGTATTGTATAACGCCGATGAAGAGTCGGAAGGGGCTTGTATGTTTCCGGATGCGGTTTGGCTGGTTCCTGATTCTGATATGATAGCGGACACGATAGTCTGTTTCCTGAATGGGCTGACTTCGGATATGATCCGGCAGAAAAGGGAGGCAGCACGGCAATATGCCCGGGGACTTATAGAAATGGAAGATAATAACCTGTCGATAAAAATAATGGAATGAAAAAAAGAACAAAAAAACACTTAAGTATACTGGTTGGAATGTTATTGGTTCTGTCGGTGGGAAGCGAAATGTATCTCCGTCTGGCATGGGGATTCTGCGATTCGGTATTGATGCAGTCTGATCCTGATTTTGAATATATCGCACAACCGGATCAAAATCGTTACCGCTTTAAGAAGCATGTTATATATAACGAATATTCGCAGCGGAGCAATCCTGTAGACTCATCGGCTTTCGTCATTCTGGGGTTGGGTGATTCGGTATTGAACGGTGGCGTACAAACCGATCAGGATAGCACGGCGACTTCCCGCTTATGTGAAAGCCTTTCTGCGCTGAAAGGTTACAAGGTGCAGGTGCTGAATATCTCTGCCGGAAGTTGGGGACCTGATAATTGCGAAGCGTATCTGAAGCGGTTTGGTTTGTTCAATGGACAGGCGGCATTCCTGATCTGCAGTTCGCATGATGCACATGACAATATCAACCATCAACCGGTGCTAGATATCGATCCCGGTTTTCCCGGCCGGCAATATATGTCTGCCTGGATCGAGTTGTTTGACCGTTATCTGATACCCCGCTATGTGAATCCTTGTTTTGCCGCATTAAAGGCTGGTACAGGCAATCATGGTTTTTCCGAAATATCGAAAGACGGTAAAGTGTTCAATCCCGGTTTTAAAGCTTTGACTAATCGGTTTCGTCAGGCTGGAATTCCTTTCTTTATCTGGTTGCATCCGGAACAAACAGAACTTAAAACAGGTGAATATAATAATGAGGGTAAGGAGATCATCACTTTTTGTAAAAAAGATTCGGTACCACTGATAGAGGGAATGAATTACATGTCGGTCGATGATTACCGGGATGCAATTCATTTAAATGAGAAAGGACAAGCTGTATTAGCCTTGCATTTATGTGAATGTTTGACAAAAACAGTAAACGGAAATCAATCAATAAAGTGAGAAAGACTAAAATAAAATTATTGACATGTAGACTTTTAATTAAAAAGAACGTATGAAAATAACAATAATAACCAGTCCGTTCGGTTATATTCCTCCTGATGGGATAGGGGCTGTTGAAAAAATCTGGTATGATTTATCGATTGAATTTTTAAAAAAAGGACATCAGGTAACTATAGTATCGAAACTGCCGGAAAAAAGAATTTCGGAAACGAACTTTTGGGATAACAATGGAGTATTCAGAACCTATGTAAAAGGTTACAAACGAACATCTTCTATATACACTGATTTGATATTTGACTTTTTATATTCGGTAAAATCATTGAGACGAATCTCTAAAACGGATGTTTTGGTGCTAAATACATTCTGGAGTCCTTTTCTATCCTACCTGTTTAAACGTAAATATAATGTTTCGATATATAATATTGCACGTTTACCAAAAGGGCAGTATGGTTATTTATCGCATATTGATAAATTGGTAGCATGTGGCTCAATGATTCAAAAAGAAGTTATGAAACAGAATCCCGAATTATCTAATGTCTGTACGATAAATAATCCGGTAAACCTTAGTCTGTTTTTCAATACTGTGTTTCTGCCGATAGAAAAATATGTTCATGTAGTATATACCGGTCGTATCCATTTTGAAAAAGGATTATTAAATCTGGTAAAAGCCTTATCGCTATTCTCGAATAAAATACCGGTGAAGTTGTCTTTAGTAGGAACTGCCGATATGGAAAAAGGCGGAGGGGGGCAGGTTTATTGTGATGAACTGAGAAGTCATGCAAAAGGAATTGATCTGGTTTTTGCCGGAGAGTTTTCAAATCCGGAATTAATGGCTGACTATATGCGGACTGCTCATATTTATTGCTATCCTCCTTTGCCTACGACAGGTGATGCTATGCCTTGTGCACCGTTGGAAGCAATGGCTTTGGGGCTGCCGGTTATCGTATCGGATTTGCCTTGTTTTGATGATTATATCGTAGATAAAGAAAATGCTATCCGGTTTACTGTTTCTCATAATCCGGTCCGGCATTTGGAACGGGCGATTGAACTCCTCGTATTTGATGAGGTTCTGCGACGACAGATAGGAGTCAACGCATCAAAAACGGCAAGTCGTTTTTCTTCCTCTGGCATAGCCGGGCAGTATATCGATTTATTTCAGTCATTATTGGAAAATGGGGAAAGTTTGGCTTAAAGTGGCTTATCAAAAAGATGCCGATACATCTTCCTGGTCATTTAAGGAAGCTTTGGGTATTCGCCTATGGCATATTGTTTATTTTTTGTTTTTCTATTGGACGCCGAAGAAACTGAATGTCTGGAGGCTTTTTCTACTACGTCTGTTCGGTGCCAGGCTTGAAAAGGTCTTTGTTTTTTCAACAGCACGAATTTATGCCCCCTGGCTGTTAGAAATGAAAGAAGGTGCCTGTTTAAGTCCTTACTCGGAAGTGTATAATCTGGGGCCCGTCTGTTTTGGAAAGCGTTCGGTTTTGTCTCAATACTCGTATGTCTGCAATGGCACACACGATTTGTCAACATTAAGACTTCCCCTGATGATAGGGGAAATAAATATCGGAGATCATGTTTTTATCGGAGCTAAAGCTTTGATACTGCCTGGTGTGAATATTGGTGAAGGAGCTGTAGTAGGAGCCGGAAGTGTGGTTACAAAAGACGTTCAAGCATGGACTATTGTCGGAGGAAATCCGGCCCGGTACATAAAAGATAGAATTATTTTAATCGACAAATAATACAATGAAAGAATTAGATATCTCTGTTATCATCCTTACTTATAATGAGGAGATACATATCCGGCGTTGCATAGAAAATGTATATCCTTTTGTGAAAGATATTTTCATTGTCGATAGTTTTTCGACGGACGAAACACTACGGATTGCCGGCGAATACGAAAAAGTAACTGTTTTGCAGAATAAGTGGGAAAATCAACATGCCAAACAGTTTAACTGGGGATTGGAACATGCTCCGATACGGACAAAGTGGGTTCTCCGGTTGGATGCGGATGAATACTTATTACCGGAACTGATCGGAGAGTTGGTACAGAAGATTCCGGTTTTGCCGGAGAATGTATCAGGTATTGTTTTCAAACGGAGGCATTATTTTTTGAATAAATGGATGAAGCGTGGTGTTTATCCAGTTCGTTTATTGCGGTTGTTTCGTTATGGAAAAGCAATCTGTGAATTGCGGTTGATGGATGAACATATTCAATTGTTGGAAGGAGAAAGCCAGGATTTTGAGTATGATTTTGTGGATCATAATTTAAATAACTTATCGTGGTTTTGCCATAAACATGTAGATTATGCTGTTCGCGATGCGGTAGATTTACTGAATATGGAACTAAACTTGTTGGAAAATGATGTGGAAGGGAAAAAAATAGGAAAACAAGCTATGCGTAAACGTAAGATCAAATCACGTTATGCCTGTTTGCCGCTTTTCTGGCGTTCTTTCTTCTATTTTGTGTATAGATATTTCCTCAAAGGTGGATTTCTGGATGGGAAAGAGGGGTTCTTGTGGAATTTTCTTCAGGGATGGTGGTTCAAAACATTGGCTGATGCTAAAGTATTTGAGATCAAGCAGGTTTGTGGAACCGATAAATCAAAGATCAAAAAGTATTTAAGCGAAGTGTACGGACTTGATATATAGTCATACTGCTTTATGAAAGAAGAGTTGATGGATAATGTGACTTTCTCAATTATTGTACCGGTATATAATTGTGAACCGTATTTAGAGAAATGTCTGGATAGTATTCTTGATCAGAATTATCAGGATTTTGAACTCATATTGATAGATGACGGAGCTACGGATAAAAGTGGAACGATATGTGATGAATATGCCCGAAAAGATGCCCGTATCCGTGTTTTTCATGAAAAGAACGGGGGAGTATCTTCTGCCAGAAATAAAGGTTTATCTGTGGCCGGAGGTAAATATATAAGCTTTGTGGATTCGGACGATTGGGTAACACCCGATTATTTGAGTGTATATGCAGAAGCAAGAGTTCATTTTGATTATGATCTGGTTTATGTAGAGATGGCGACAGTACAGGAGAATGGGGAGTCGACTATTCTCTGTTTGAAAAAGGTTGCCGTTGAAAAGGAAAACGAATTACCGGGTGTTCTGACATATTTACTGTTGGACTATAACGGATTTGGTTTTACATGTAATAAATCGTTTAAGAAAGATTTAATTAAGCGATATAATATGGCTTTTGATCCGAATTATTCATTGGGGGAAGACCGGTTGTTTACGTTGGATTATTGTTGTTATATACAATCTGTTAAATTATCTCCTAATCAGACATATTATTATCGGATGAATGAATCTTCTCTCTCCCATAAAAGGGTAGATTTTGATTTCTGTTACCGGATGGCTCTGGATAAATGCCGGAAAGTTAAGTTGTTGGGTAATATGTCTGATATGAGTCTGTTTGATCCACTTAGGAAACAGTATGCAGTAAAGTCTCAGCAGGAAGGTATTCTGGCTATGTATTTATTGGGAAAATCATTGAATAGAAAGACTCGTTTACGTTATTTGAAGATACTTACCAATCGTTTCGGATATGGCTATACCGGAAGCCGTATGCTGGATTTCGGGCTGAATCTGAAAAAAGATTGTTGGGTCGATTCTTTTTTGTATTGTGTCTATTTTATTCATTCGCTACTTCCCGGAAGAAAATAGTGTTGTAAATTTTTTATTAATGTATAGGGTTATAGTTCTTTTTTTATGCTTTGTGTTTGTGGAGCTTAGTGCTCAGGATTTAGCAGTAGATAAACTCCGGCAGCTCGGATATGAAAATATACGTGCAGGAAATACGGAGACTGGTTATTGGATCGCTATTGAAGACCGGGTTCACCGGAGTGCTTATAAAGGGATTGATGAAGCGGTAGAGGTCTTACTCGATACTTCGGAAGCTAGCAAAGATGTTGATCTGATCCTTTTGAAGGACAAGATACCGCTATTGAAAACTCATTTGTCGCATAAATTATTGATGCAATATAGGTTAAAAGAAATATCCGGAGCCGATGTAATGAAGAAATTGGATATTGACTATGACACGGATGATTATCTCAATAAAGTACCATTGAAAAAGACGGTTAATTCGTCTGCGGGAAAAATAGATCTCGTGTTTTATCCCCAGATCGGTTTGGCCAATTACCGGTCGGATAAATTATATGTAGTAGATATCAGTGTGGCTCCTGCATTGGAAATGCAACTCTGGACGGGAGCTGGATTTACAGGACAGGTGATATTTCCTGTTTATAATAATTTGAAAGGGGAGGTGGATTATATCCGTCCGGGTATTCTGGCTTTATCGCAATCGTTTCGTATACGTGATAATGTGTTTGGGCGCTTGCATGTAGGAAATTTTTCAGATAACCGTATGGGTACAGCTGTCGAATTGGGATATCGTTCAAATGAAGGATATTGGGGGATAGGGGTAGACGCCGGATTGACAGGGTCGTCTACCTTTTATAACGGCAGATGGGATGTATCGGATTGGAAGCGTGTGAATTTTGCATTGAAAGGATATGCCTATGTACCGGTATGGAATGTCAGGTTTGATGTAAGTGCAGGGCAGTATGTGTACGGAGATCGAGGAGGACGTTTGGATTGTATGCGTTATTTTGGAGAAGTTGCAGTTGGTTTTTATGCCATGTATTCTGGTAAGGAAGTGAATGGTGGTTTTAATTTCTCTGTCCCCTTGCCGGGATGTAAAAGAAGACGTAGTAAGTGTTTTCCGATACGTGTGATGTTACCGGAATATTTTAACTGGGAGTATGAAGCGCAGTCGGGACCGGTTTATAAGAATCGTAAATTGGGACGTACGTACCAGGTTCATCCGGAAGGAAACAGGGATTGGTATAATCCGCTTTATATAAAATGTAATTTGATTAATAACAAAATAGAATGATGAAATCTAAGATATCAGTTATTATACCTGTGTATAATGTAAGTGAGTTTTTAGAGAAATGTATTGAGTCTTGTATCAACCAAACGTTTCGGGATATTGAAATTATTATCGTAAATGATGGCTCTACGGATAGTTCCGGTTTAATTATTGAAAAATATGCCGGATCGGATGAGCGGATAGTCATTATATCGAAAGAGAATGAAGGGGTATTTTTATCCCGCCTGAAAGGATGGAATACAGCACAAGGTGAATATATTTTTTATTTGGACGGGGATGATTATCTGCCGGAAGATGCATTGGAGAAACTTTATAATATTGCCCAAAATGACAGGCTTGATTATGTTATCGGCGGACTCTGTGTTGTAGAAGGAGGTCGAATGAAGTATCAGAAATTAGAAAATACGGAATCTTTGTTGTCTGATGATGAATTTTTCTATTCTTTACTTCAATGTGGGTGGAATGTATGCGGGAGATTGATAAGAAGGTCGTTGTGTAATGATTTTATTGTAAAACCGATTGCTATGGGAGAAGATTTGTATCAGAATATGCAGATTGTACCCAATGTAAAGAGAGCGAAGGGGATTCAATATTGCGTATATTATTATGTCAGACATGCTAAATCTGTCACCTGTTCAACAGACAAGAACAGGAGTGAATTTCTTAATTTACAGATGATGGATTCTGTATTAGGATTGGTTAATGAACTGGATTATGACAGGAAAATGAAATTCACGGTATATTATATTTTTCGCAGTAACTTGCTTTATTTCATAAAAAACAGGAGACAAGAGATAAGGCCGATTATCATGAATCATATCTGGAGTAAAAGGGAAGCGAGGTCTGTTATATTCCACTATGGAAAATTGTATTATTTTTTGTTGGCAGCATATATTCATCTGCCGGATTTTACATGTGCAGCATTGAAGGTGTTTGACAGATTGAATCTGATATCAATCGTGAGGAAATATAAATTAGATAAGATCTGATTAAGACTCATTTGTGAAATATCGAAAACAATTTATTAAGGAAATGATAAAATAGAATTGGTATGAAAAAATTAATCTTATTAGTGATTATACTGCTTACTGGTTTGAGTAGTATGATATGGGTGTCGTGTGTATCGAATGAACCGGAAGTGGAAATAGTAGATGATCCGTTTGGTGAAGAGGCTTATTTCGTCGTAGGTAAGGTTACCCACCAGTTGGCTTCGCTGGATGGCGTAGAAGTCTCTTTGGGGGATAATGGTATGAAAGTACGTACAGGTTCGGATGGCTGTTATCAGTTAAAGCTAAATAAGAAAGGTAATTATCCGCTTCGTTTCAAGAGGGATGGGTTTGTGGATGTGGTAACAGTTGTCTCTTTTCCTCAGGATTCGCCTAACCGTAGCAGTCTGACCGTTTCGGTCGACATGACGCGGATGAGTGAACCGGTCACGGTTAATCCGGATGAGGAGATCGAGATTTCCGATCCTACCGGGCGTGCAGTCCTGCATATTATGCGTTCTCTGGCAGAGAAAACGAATGTTTCCCTGACGGTGATAAAGGATGTACCTTCTATATTCCGTTCTACTTCTTCGGCAGAAGAAGTAATTGACGGGAGTGCCTATGCCTCTGTTATGCTTAGTCCTGCAGAGACTCCATTGCTTCATACCGGTAAACTGCGTGTAAATAAGCTAACTTCCAATTCGATCCGCTTGAAAGATATGGTATTGTATAAGAAAAGCTTAGGAAATAATTGGGAAAAGCTGGAGAATGAGATTGTTTATGATGAGTCCCGTAATGCGTATGTAACAGATATTTCTATATTTTCGACCTATTCGATGCGTATTCCTTATAAAATTAAAAATGGTGTAGAAGAGGTGTCTGATCATGTAAACGGTGAGTTGACACTCGACAACTGTGGTAATCCGGAGGCGATAAAAGGGGTGGATCTGACTATCAGCCAACGTTGTGGTTGGGAGATTACTACGGATTTGGATCAGTTAATAAGCTCGTCGCTTCCGGGAGTTTCTGAAAACGATAAAGCAGCCTTGGCGGTTGTATTGACAGAACAGCTTACATCGATGCAGGGCAGTGCACCGGGTGTTTATGATATACAGGTTAATTTGTCGCAAATCAGTGTGAGTGGTAACTCTGTTCTTCATTATGAGAACCTGGCCAAGATGACACGCATGACTTATGTATTGGATGTGTTTTATCTGGATCAGCCGAAGAACCTGGCGGTAGAGGTGGTGAAGTATACCGGAATGAAGGAGAATTATACGAATAATTCCTGCTACCAGCATTCGGGAGGGAGCGGGAAGTAGCAAGCTTAAATAAAAAAATAATCAAAGATTGATTGAATAAAAAATCCCGGGTTGATTGATGTTGAAATCGGAACCTGGGATTTTTACTGTTTATAATTTGTTAAGTTATTTATCTGGGGTTATCATATGGATATCGTTTATAAGGTTTTCTTCCGTTTCTTCCTGCTTATACCAGTTGATCTTGCGGGAGAAGAACATAATTATGGCTAGGATAATAAATAATCCGATACTTCCTATCAGTAGTGCGACATCTTCCAGTTGCAGAACGACATAAAGGAAAATGTAGAGTGTACATAACATAGCAGCAAGTGCTCCGGTTTGCATCTTGTTTTTAAAGATGCTATGGGCGTAAACCGTTATCAGTCCAATGGTGGCCATACTGGCAATCAGGTAGGCAATGCCGAAATTGATTTGTTCGGAGATCGATAAAAGCAGACTGTAGAACAGAATCAAGGCGATGCCGACCAGCAAATACTGGATGGGATGGATGCGTTTTTTTGTCAGTATTTCGACAAAGAAAAAGACGACGAATGTCAGTGCGATGAACATGAATGCGTATTTTGCCGAACGCATGTTTTGTTGGTAATGGTTTACCGGGTCGATCAGGTTGACGCCGAAAGAGCTGTCTTCGAATGTTTCGGCCTGATTATCGATCCATGTTTCAGGTATGCTGCGGTTGAAGCGAAGGATGCTCCAGTTTGCGTCGAAACCATTTTCGGTAATAGTATGTTCGGGACTGAAGTTACCGATAAAGCCTGGTGATTTCCAGGTACCTGCTACATGAACTTTGGACGTTTTACCTATGGGGATGAAATTTATATTGCTACTTCCGTTTAGCTTCAGTTTGCAATTGAAATTTAATGCATGACCAGTCAACAGAGAGTCGGGATTATTTAAGCTGATGACCAATACTTTTCCCATTAATCTGTCATTGTTACCGGCTGCTTCGACCGGATATTGTTTGTTGTCGAAAGTAAAGTCGATATTATCCGTGATACCTCTTAAGTCGGAAACGCCGATTGTAAGGAAGGCCTGATCCCAATGTATGGTATTATTATCGATCTTTTGGAAATTGATCTTTTCAAAATTTCCGGATATGTCTAATTCACTTTTGTAAAGGATCGTTTTATAGATTCCGTAATATCTTTCTTCCGGGTATAATTGGGTATTGATATTCAAATTTTCAGGAGTTATATTGAGGATGTGCTCCTGAAGCATTGTTTTATTGTTAGAACCTTCATGCGTGGTCGTGTAGGGGATAGAGAGTATAGGACCGCAGATGGTTTGGGCATTACTCCATTTGGCATTGATCTTTTCGATCGTTTCAACACTTCTGTCTTGCCGTTCCCGTATCAGATCCTGGATCATTATTCCCGGGATTAGTAGGATAAGGGTCAGAAAGCCGATAATCAGTGCTTTAAATGTAATGGACTGATTGATTTTTGCTGCTTTTTTGATTGTTGTTTCCATAATCTTAACCTGTTTATTGTAGTTTAAAAGTACTTTGTATTTCAAAGTAAATGGGTAAAAAAATTATTTGATGAGTTCTTCCAATGCGTCCAGGTGTTCTCGGAAGCATTTTCTGCCTTCTTCGGTAATCATATATTGTGTGTTAGGTTTCCTGCCGATGAATTGCTTGGAGGACTGGATGTATCCGATGTTCTCCAAGGCTTTCAAGTGGCTGGCCAGGTTTCCGTCGGTCAATTCCATCAGTTGCTTCATGGTGTTGAAGTCGGCTGATTCGTTTACCGACAGGATAGACATGATACCCAGTCGAATCCGGCTTTCGAAAGCTTTGTTTAATTTGGACAGTATGTTTTTCATGCTTTCTTCAAGTCATATTTGACGTACATAGCTGTTCCGTAAATGATATGGCAGGCTCCGAATCCAATAGTCCAGAGCAGGAGGCTCCAGTCGGGAAACAAAGCGGCGATGATACCCAATACGATTTCTGTCAGACCCAGATAGTGGACTTCATCAAGGGTATATTTGGAAACATTGATTAATGCCAAACCATAAAAAGTCAGTGTCATGGTGATAGCCATTGCCAGGTCGCCACGCAACAAGAAAATAAGAGCAAAGATCCCTCCGGTAACAAGGGGGATACCAAGGCTGTAAAGTGTTCTTTTTATCAGGCTTTTGGAGGGCATCAGGTTATTCTTTACAGATTTTCTCCAGGAGAAGTAGATTCCGAAACAAATAGAAAAGAGCAAGACGGCCGCAGCATCCGTGATCAACAAAGTGATCTCGCGGAACATCGCTTCGTGTGTCGTATTGAAGTCGGCATTTGCCGGTTCTCTCAGAATATGGAAGTAGGCGAGTGCTGCCCCGATAATCGCTATAACTCCGGCCGATATACCGGACAAACCGCTTAACGAAAGGAACTTGGATGATCTTTCCATCATCTCGCGAATAGCTTTTATGTCTTCTACTTGTTTGTTCATATGCTACGGTAAAAAGTACTTTGTGGGGCAAAGTTAATGAGGATTCTGAAGATTCCAAATAAATGGAGAAGATTTTCTAAATATTATTACCTTTGCATCTACAGTATAATAAAAGTCATACAATAAAGAAAGCATTGAAATATTTGAAAGAAAATAAATATCAATCAGATCCGGAAAGGCTTAAAGTTATTATAGAAGGGGAATGATATTTTTGTTAATGGTTTGAAAATAAAACAAGCAAACATGGAAAATAAAACGATATTACCGGCTGAATGGTATCCGCAGAGTGCGGTTCAGCTAACCTGGCCGCATGAAGGGACGGATTGGGCGCCGATACTCGACGAGGTGGTACCTTGTTTTGTGGAGATTGCCAAAGAGGTGATCAAGCGGGAGAAGCTATTGATTGTTTGTCCGGATGAATCGGTGGTACGCTCTCAGTTGGGAGAAGTGGATTACAGCCGTATTCTTTTCCGCGAAATGGAGACAAACGATACCTGGGCACGCGACCACGGAGGTATTTCCGTCTTCGAGGAAGGAACTCCGGTTGTATACGATTTTGTATTCAACGGTTGGGGTATGAAGTTTGCCGCCAACTTTGATAATCTGATCACGCGGAAGTTGTTCCATGGCAAAACTTTTGCAGAGGAGGTGATCCCTGTCAATATGCAACCGTTCGTGTTGGAAGGCGGTAGTATCGAATCGGATGGCAAGGGAACTTTGCTGACTACGGTCGAATGTCTTTCTTCCGTGAACAGGAATGAATATCTTCAGCAGGAAGAGCTGGAAAATTATCTGAAACAGGTATTCGGCCTGAACCGTATTTTGTGGATAGAGAGCGGTTATCTGGCCGGTGACGATACCGATAGCCATGTCGATACATTGGCTCGTTTCTGTAGTGAAGATACGATCGCTTATGTACAGTGTACGGATGAAGAAGATGAGCATTATGCCGAATTGCAGGAGATGGAGGAAGAGCTGAAAGAGTTTACGCAGGAGAATGGCGAACCCTACCGGCTGATCGCTTTGCCTATGGCCGATAAAGTGGAATGGGAGGGCGAACGTTTGCCGGCTACCTATGCAAATTTCCTTATTATAAACGGGGCGGTACTTGTTCCTTTTTATAATTCACCGAAAGATGAGGTTGCGAAAGCTGCTTTGCAGACGGCGTTTCCGGACAGAGAGATTGTAGGTATTAATTGTTTACCGTTAATTAAGCAACATGGTTCATTGCATTGCGTGACGATGCAGTATCCGAAAGAGTTTGTTAATTGAAAATAGAGAATTAGATGAAGATAGGATTAATCCAACAGGCGAACACCTGTGACCGGTTAGATAATATAAAGAAACTGAAAAGTAATATCCGTCTTTGTGCCGAAGAAGGAGCGGAGTTGGTTGTGTTGCAGGAATTGCATAACGGCCTGTATTTCTGCCAGACGGAGGACACACAGGTATTCGACCAGGCTGAAACAATTCCGGGACCATCCACGGAAGAGTTCGGTGCGTTGGCTAAAGAACTGGGGATCGTGTTGGTGCTTTCCCTCTTTGAAAAACGTGCTCCGGGATTGTATCATAATACAGCTGTCGTATTAGAGAAAGACGGAACGATTGCCGGAAAATACCGGAAAATGCATATACCGGATGATCCGGCATATTACGAGAAATTTTATTTCACTCCCGGTGACCTGGGATTCGAACCGATAGAGACTTCCGTCGGAAAGCTCGGAGTGCTGGTTTGCTGGGACCAGTGGTATCCGGAAGCAGCCCGCTTGATGGCGATGAAAGGAGCCGAATTGTTGATTTATCCGACCGCTATCGGTTGGGAAAGCAGTGATACGGCGGAAGAAAAGAAACGTCAGCTGGATGCCTGGGTTACGATACAACGCGGGCATGCGGTGGCAAATGGTCTTCCGGTGATCACCGTGAACCGTACGGGACATGAGACGGACCCTTCGGGGCAGACAAACGGTATCCAGTTCTGGGGAAACAGTTTTGTGGCCGGTCCGCAGGGAGAGCTCCTGGCTGAGTTCCCGAACGACCATGAGGAAGTACGTGTTGTGGAGATCGACAAAGCACGGAGTGAGAATGTGCGTCGTTGGTGGCCGTTCTTCCGTGACCGTCGTATCGATGCTTTCGGCGGATTGACTGAGCGATTTTTGATATGATATTTTACAATAAAGAAGAAGCCGTCCGGTATATGAATCAATTGGGAGTATCCGGACGGTCTTTTATGTTTATCGTCGATTATAAGCAGGAACATGTTTGGGTTGCGGAACCGGAATCGATCGATCCGGATGAGTTATTGTATGACCTGAATGGTTTTTCCAACGTAATTACCGGTGGAATAAAGTTCCCGGAGAAGCCGTTCGAATGGGAAACCCTACCGGTTTCTTACGAGACCTATTCCCGGTCTTTTCAAACCGTATCCGGTCATATTCATGCGGGCAATTCTTATCTTGTCAATCTGACTTGTGCAACTCCGGTACGGACGAACCTGACATTGGAGGAAATATTTTATTTTTCCCGATCCACTTATAAACTATGGGTGAAAGATCGTTTTGTCGTTTTCTCCCCTGAGATATTCGTGCGTATAGAGGATGGCTTTATTTATTCGTATCCGATGAAAGGTACGATCGATGCGTCTCTGCCGAATGCACGTGAACGAATCCTCGCAGATAAAAAGGAAGAAGCCGAACATGCAACGATTGTCGATCTGATCCGTAATGACCTGAGCCAGGTTGCTTCAGAAGTTACGGTGTCGCGATATCGGTACATCGACGAGCTACAGACGAATAAAGGCCGATTATTACAGGTCAGCTCGGAGATCAGAGGAAAGTTGCCGGATGACTGGAAAGGAACTTTAGGAGATATTCTGTTCTGCCTGCTACCAGCCGGATCTATTACCGGTGCACCCAAGAAAAAGACGATGGAGATTATTGAGGAAGCTGAAACGTATGAACGGGGATTTTATACTGGTGTAATGGGGTATTTCGACGGAAACCGTCTGGATAGTGCCGTGATGATCCGTTTTCTGGAACAGGAAGGGAACCGACTGCTTTTCAAAAGCGGTGGAGGTATTACTTCCCAAAGTGATTTACAAAGTGAGTATAATGAAATGAAACAAAAAGTATATGTGCCAATTTATTGAAACAATCCGTATAGAGAATGGAAAAGCTGTTAATCTGGGCTTCCATAATTACCGCTTCAACCGGACGCGGAGAGATATATTTGAATGTAATTTACCCATCAATCTGGCTGATTATATTCAGCCGGGAGAGTATACCGAACGCACCAAATGCCGGATTGAATATCGGGAAGAGGTGGAAAAAGTCGAATACATGCCTTACACGATTCGCCCCGTGACAAGTCTGAAACTTGTAACATCCGATGGATTGGATTACACCTATAAAAGCAGTAACCGTCAAAAACTGGATGAATTATTTAAACAGAAAGGTGATGCTGATGATATTCTGATCGTGCGTGACGGCTTCCTGACTGATACCTCGATCGCTAATATTGCATTATGGAATGGAGAGCAATGGGAGACACCCGAGGTTCCTCTGTTGGAAGGAACGATGCGGGCATCTCTATTGGGGAAGGAAATTATTGTTCCGGGCACTATCCGTCCACAGGACTTATCCCGTTATTCACTGATCCGTTTGTTTAATGCGATGATCGGCTTCGGTGAGATTGAGTTCCCTGTGAGTTCGGTTATTTGAGGATGTAATAAATGGTATTACTGATACGAGCCTGATATATTTTATTATCATGCATAAGAGAGCATAGAGCCAGACAAAGTTCGGTGTCCTGAAAATTTGTCGCTCTTTGTAATTCAGCAAATGTACTTCTTCCAACCTGGCACAAAGTCTCATACAATTGGGATATGCTTTGAGACAACTTTAAACTTAGTGTATTCATAAGCTGTTTATTTATAAGTTAATACTATGTTGATCGGGTAGCAGGGTGTACTGTCCCCGTTTCTTTGTTTCGGAAGCTAAAGTACAGGAAAGTTTTGTAAGAGCCTGCCCATTTTTTACCGTAACGGTAATTTGGGCACCTCAAACGTAATATTCGGAAACTGAAATAAAATGAGGGAAATTTATCCTTCTTTCGGCAGTCGCAATACAAACCGGATCAATGCCACGAATACCTTTCCGTATTTCTCCAGTTTGATTTCCCCGACGCCCCGGATATCACTGAACTCGTCCAGGGTAACCGGTTTCTTTTGTACCATGTCTTCCAGTGAATCATCGGAGAATATGATATAAGCCGGTGTTTGTTCTCTTTCGGCAATCTGCTTACGGAGTTGCTGGAGTGAATCGAGCAACGTCTCTTCGACCGATGCCGATTTGAGCGGTTTGATCGGGCGATATTTGAATTTGGAGTCTCTTCTTCTGAAATAGGTCTTTTCTTCCGGTTCCTTGTAAATAGACATCATCGCCTTCTGTTCGCCGAACAACACTTTTCGTCCTAACGGAGTTACTTTCAGAATCCCGGCGTTCACATAATCGATTTCGATGTACCCTAATTGGAGCATCTGATAGAGATATTCTTTCCATTCCTTATATGTCAGGTCTTTTCCGGCACCATAGGTTTTTAGCTTATCATATCCTTTTTCGGTGATATCCGCCTTTTCCGATCCGCGGAGAATATTGATCAAGGTATTCATGCCGACAAACTGACCTGTCCTGAAGATGGCGCTAAGTGCTTTCTGAACCAATACACTACCGTCGAAGCGTTGAGGAGGGTTCTTACAAACATCGCAATTTCCGCAATCATGATCTGTCTCTTCACCGAAATAACTCAACAGGATGCGTCGGCGGCAAATATCGGCTTCGCAATACCGTCTCATCCGGTTCAGTTTTTGTAGGTTGACATCCTTTTGGCCGCTTTCCTCGGCAAAACGACGGAGTACGAGCAGATCGCCAACCGAATAAAACAACAACGTGTCGCTTTTCATTCCGTCCCGTCCGGCGCGTCCTATCTCCTGGTAATAGTTCTCTATGCTTCCGGGCATGTTATAATGTACGACCCAGCGCACGTTACTTTTGTCAATCCCCATACCGAAAGCTACGGTGGCACAGACCACATTTACGCGGTCGTTGATGAAATCATCCTGTGCCTTTTCACGTTGGGCAGGTTGAAGTCCGGCATGATAGGCTACGGCTTTGATTCCATAAGAAGATAACTCTTCTGCCATGTTTTCGGTGCTGTTGCGGCTCATGCAATAAACGATCCCGCTTTGGTTCCGGTGTGCATGGATAAAATGGACGATGGCGGCTGTTTTTTCTTTTTTATTCAATCCCCGGCGGATGGTCAGGGAGAGGTTGGGGCGGTCGAAAGAAGAGACGAATACTTCCGGGTTGCGGAGGTTCAACTGGTTGACAATATCCGTTCGCGTAACCTTGTCGGCTGTTGCGGTCAGGGCTACGATCGGTATTTTGGGAAAGTGCTCTTTCAACACGGCCAGTTGTGTATACTCCGGCCGGAAATCGTGTCCCCAATGTGAGATACAATGCGCTTCGTCGATCGCAATCAAGGAGATATCCATGCGTGGAAGCAACCAATGCAGTTCGCTTACCAATGCTTCGGGCGACAGGTAAAGTAGTTTGATTTTCCCCTGGATGCAGAGTTGTTTGATCTGATGGCGTTCTTCTTCGGGCATCATGCTGTTGAGGGCCGCCGCCGGAATCCCGTTGGCTACCAATCCGCCCACCTGATCTTTCATCAAGGCGATCAAAGGGGAGATAACGACAGCTGTTCCCGGCATATAAATGGCTGGTAACTGAAAACAAATTGATTTTCCTCCACCGGTAGGCATCAGCACCAGCGAATCCTCTTTCCTCAAAATACGTTGTATGATCTCCGCCTGTAACGGGCGGAAAGAAGTATACCCAAAAAACTTCTTTAACAGCAACTGTAACTCTTTCATCATCCAAAAATCAATTCACAAAGATAGTATAATTTCTAAATAACCACTTAAGACAACCGCAAAGATACGTCTCCTCGCACCAGCCGCACAAAAAGGAGGGGAAGTAAGATGTGAAAAACTGTAAAATAGGGTTTTCTCCCTTGGAAAACATAGTTTTCTTCATGGCAAAACTATGTTTTGCATATTTCCGGCCTCCTGCCATTACTTATAATAATTGTAATGGTGTCGTATCTGTCTTTGCACGGCTTTAGCCTCCGTTCAATTGCCACACATCCGTAATAAATTTCCCACGAATGAGGCTTTGTGGCAATATTTGACTATCTTTGTCCCATTATTTATTTAACGAGCCGTGACGGCTCAACATTATTATTAAATGACATTTGAACAATTAGAATTGATAGAGCCGATACAAAAAGCTCTTATGAAAGAAGGTTATACAACTCCAACCCCTATACAAGCAGAAGCAATTCCCTACGTTTTAGACGGATATGACTTATTAGGTTGTGCGCAGACCGGAACAGGTAAAACTGCCGCATTCTCTATACCTATTATCCAGAATTTGTATAATGAACGTATGAACGGTAAGGTTCGTGGCGTTAAAGCATTGATACTTACACCAACCCGCGAACTGGCTATCCAGATCGGTGAAAGCTTCACCGCATACGGAAAATATGCAGGAGTGAAACACACGGTCATATTCGGAGGAGTAGGACAGAAGCCGCAGACAGATGCTCTTAAACAAGGAGTGGATGTGCTGATAGCAACACCCGGACGTTTGCTCGATCTGATCAACCAGGGCTTTATCAGCCTGAAGTCTCTCGATTATTTCGTGTTGGATGAAGCCGACCGTATGCTCGATATGGGATTTATTCATGATATCAAGCGTATCCTGCCCCTATTGCCGAAGAAACGCCAGTCGTTGTTTTTCTCGGCTACTATGCCTCCCGAAATAGAACGTCTTGCCGGAACAATCCTGGTAGAGCCCCGGAAGGTAGAGGTCACACCGGCTTCATCGACGGTGGATAAGATCGACCAATCCGTTTATTTTGTAGAAAAGGGGGAGAAAGTAAGTCTGCTTACTCATTTGTTGAAAGATTCTTCGTTGGAATCGGTACTGGTATTTACCCGGACGAAGCATGGGGCGGATAAAGTAGCCCGCGTCCTGGCGAAAGCGAATATCGGAGCGGAAGCCATTCATGGAAACAAGAGCCAGACGGCCCGCCAGCGTGCGTTGACCAACTTTAAGGATCATACGACCCGTGTACTGATCGCAACGGATATTGCTGCCCGCGGTATCGACGTGGATCATCTTTCGCATGTGATCAATTACGAACTGCCCAATGTGCCGGAAACGTATGTACACCGTATTGGCCGTACAGGTCGTGCCGGACGTAGCGGAGTCGCTTATTCTTTCTGTGATGCCGAAGAAGTTCCATACCTGAAGGATATACAGAAACTGATCGGTAAGCAAATACCTGTTGCCGGGGGAAACGAATTTGAAACGGCGGAAGTAAAAGCGGCCGTAGCCGATAAAAAAGAAGCCATCAAGCAGGAATCCAAGCGCCGGAATATGTTCGGTAGCAAACGCGACGGCAGTTACTGGCGGAATAAGAAGCGGGTAGAAGCCGGAAATCAGAAGCCGGCTAAAAAGTAACCGTAAAGAGCCTGATTCTTCGCGGATTTTAATTATTTTTGTGCGGTGTTATGAATTAGAACTGATGTAAATGCCAGAAATAAAAGAAGATATAGTTGCGCGTATAAACGAAGGAGATATCAAAGCCTTTGAAGAGCTGTATTCGACTTGCTATGTCTATCTTTGTGCAGTGGCTACCAAATATATATTTAATGCCGAAGCATCCCGCGAAGTTGTGAATGATGTATTTATAAATGTGTGGAACAATCGTTCCACACTAACATATCCGGTACGGGCTTACTTGATACGTGCCGTACAGAACCGATGCCTTAACCATCTTCGCCAGCAACGTCTTCAAGTGGTTTCCATGTCGGACGTGCAGGAGCATTTGTTGACTATTCAGGAACAACAGATCGGTGAAGAGTCCCATCCTTTAGCTTATCTGGAGAACAAGGAGTTTGAAGAACGGATTTATTCAGCGGTAAATCTGCTACCGGATAAATGCCGTGATATTTTTGTGCAATATCTCTATCATAATAAATCGTATGATGAAATTGCCGAATGCAATCATATCAGTCCTAGCACGGTCAGGGTACAGATTAAGATCGGATTATCAAAGTTAAAGACACTTCTGGGTGACTATTACCCTTTATTCTTGCTTATTTTTAATTTTTCTCAAAAATAAATGCTTTTCTTTTAAACACAATCTCCAAAATGTGTGTATATAATGGAAACCGGGTGGATTAACACGGTTGTAATTATATATGAATACAGAAGAAAAACATATTGAAAATCTACTACTGGACTATTTCGCCGGTGAACTGTCTGAAACCGAAGAAAAGGAATTGTTGCTTTGGCTCGAAGCCGATGAAGCAAATAAGGGAAAGTTTTCTGAGATGGCCGACTGGTGGGCTATTGCACGTGTACCTCTGTTCAAGTCGAACATGAAAGCCGATTTCAGGGATCACTTCGGGAATCTGACCGGAAAAACTCTTCCGATAAAAGAAAACAGATTCTTTAACTGGCGTATCTGGGGAAAGGTGGCTGCTTCTGTATTGTTGGTTGTGGCAATAAGCACGACATCTTATTATGCAGGAAAAAGTGACCGGAAACCGGAAAAGGAACAGATAGCCTGGTTTGAAACGGTTACTCCTGCGGGCTCTCAATCGAAAGTCGTCTTACCGGATCATTCGGTTGTGTGGGTGAATGCCGGATCTTCCTTAAAATATAATATGGACTTTACGAAGCAGAACAGGGAAGTATTGCTAACCGGTGAGGCTTATTTTGAGGTGGCAAAAGATTCTTTGCGTCCTTTTGTTGTGAAGTTAGGGAAGCTGGATATCAGGGTGCTGGGAACTAGCTTTAACGTCAAGGCCTATGATAATGAGGAAACGATAGATGTAGCGCTGGTTTGCGGAAAGGTAAATGTTCATCTGGCCGATGATGATAAGGAAGAGAAAGATAAAGATATCGTTCTGGTTCCGAACCGGATGATCAGCTATAATAAAGAGACGAGCCAGGTTAAAATGTCGAAAGTGGATGGCGCTTCTATTTATGCCTGGACCAATGGCCGGATCGAGTTCGACGAACAGCCTTTCGACCGGATAGCGAGGGATCTGGAAAGAAAATTCAACGTACAGATCCGTATCAATAGTAAGTCTTTGCATAAGGAAATATTTTCGGGTAGTTTCTCCGCCGACCAGACGCTGGATTATATACTCCGGGAAGTCGATGTGGAGAAGAAATATACCTGGAAACAGGTCGGTAACGAATTTATAATAGAAGACAAATGATATCTTAATCTAACTTAGAATATAATTACTTACAGAGAACAACTAATCATAATTTAAATCTAACATTTTAGAAATGAACTATCTAAAAAAGACCGGGAAGCTAATGGCTACAGCATGTATGATCGCTGGTTTACCTTTAGTATCCGGAGCCGCTTCTGCGTCAGAATTACAGACTCATATCATGTCTGTCCAGATGGAAAGTGCAAGTTTAAAAGAACTGTTCGAACTGATAGAGCAGAAGTTCGATTACACTTTCCTCATCCGTAACAACGATATCGACCTGAACGAGCGGGTTTCTCTTGATATGAGGAATCGGTCGGTCGAAGAAATCCTAAGGATTGCATTGAAAAATCAGCATGCTGATTTTATTGTAAACGACAACCGAATTGTCGTTTACAAGGTTAATTCTAAACCTGAATCGATTAAATCTTTTGAAAAACAGGTTACTCAGCAAGAGATAAAAATAACTGGTACTGTTTATGATGCAGTTACAGGCGACCCGGTTATCGGTGCTAATGTTATCGTAAAAGGTACTACGAACGGTACTAGTACGGATTTCGACGGTAATTTCACAATGGAAGCTCCGGCAGGCGCCACATTGGTAGTCTCTTATATCGGTTATTTGCCGATAGAGGTAAAGGCGGCAAGCGAGATGAAGATCAAGATCAAGGAAGATACCCAGAACCTTGATGAAGTGGTAGTGGTGGGTTATACGGTCCAGAAGAAAGAGAGTCTGACAGGTGCCATGCAGGTAATCAGCAATGAAAAACTGATGGACTCGACTTCCCCTACGGTAGAAAACCTGTTGTCGGGCAAGGCTCCTGGTGTATATGTAACTACCGGTGGAGGACAACCGGGGGCTGCGGGTAAAGTTGTGATCCGTGGTAAATCTACGGTAAACGGTAGTACAGACCCGTTGTGGATTGTAGATGGAGTAATCGTTGGTAGTAGTGCCGGAAGTTTGAACCCTGCCGATATAGAGTCGATGTCTATTTTGAAAGATGCGGCTTCGACTGCTATTTACGGTTCGCAAGGTGCGAATGGTGTAATCGTTGTAACTACCAAGAAAGGTAAGACAGGTAAGGCTACGATCAACGCTTCCGTAAAACTGGGTGTCAACCAGTTGCACCGCGGTAATCTGGATATGATGGATGGTGCTGAATTATATGATTATTATAATTCATTTGCCAATAAGGGAGCTATTCCTTCTTACTTTACTCCGGATTTGCGCGACCGTAATTTCGACTGGTGGAAAGAAGGTACGCATCTGGGACTGGCACAGGATTATAACCTGTCGGTATCCGGTGGTTCTGAAAATATCAAGACCTATGCTTCGATCGGTGTTTATGATGAGGATGGTGCCGTAAAGGGATATGACTATACTCGTTATAATCTGCGTTTCAATGTCGATTACAAGGCTACAGACTGGTTGACTATCAAACCGAAGGTATGGGCTACCCGTAGCGACATCATGGACCAGCAACACGATATCAGTTCTATCATGTATGTCGATTTCCCCTGGGACTCACCCTATGATGAGAACGGTGAACTGATACAACAGTATAAACCGACGAACTGGGTAAATAGTGATGCAACAAACTATTTGTATGATAACCAGTGGAATTACGAAAAGAAAACTTCCTATGAATTCATGGGTAACTTCGACTTCGATATCAAGTTTACGGATTGGTTGACTTTTGCTTCCGTCAACAACTATAAATACGGAAGTACGGCATTAAAGAATTATAAAGACCCGCGTTCACAAGGTGGTAAGGCCGATAAGGGTTTGTTGCAGGATAAGACAACTTCTTATTATCGTGTTTATAGTAACCAGTTGCTTCGTTTCAATAAAGTATTCGACAAACATTCGGTGAATGCTATCCTGGCTTACGAATGGAATACCTATACACAGGAAATTAAGGATCAGACCGCGGCCAGTTTCGCTCCCGGCTTCTCCGTGGCGGATGTAGCGGTAACTCCCAAAAAGACGAAGGGTAGCCAGAGCGAATGGGCTGTACAATCTTATTTGTTCAATGCCAACTATGCTTACGATAGCCGTTACTTATTGTCATTCTCTTTCCGTCGTGACGGAGCTTCTAACTTCGGACAGAACGCTAAGTATGGTAATTTCTTCTCTGTCAGTGGTGGTTGGAATATCCATCAGGAAGAGTTCTTTAAGGCTTCCGACTGGGTACAACAACTGAAGTTGCGTGCCAGCTACGGTTCGGTAGGTAACCGTCCGACACAATTGTATCCCCAATATACATTGTATAACCTGGGATCTGGATATAACGGTGATCCGGGTGCTTACATCTATCAGGTGAAAAATGATGATCTTACCTGGGAAAAAACATATACCGCCGGTGTGGGTATCGACGCGATCCTGTTTGACCGTTTGACTATCAATCTGGATTATTATAACAAGAAAACAACCGATTTGCTGTATTACGTACCGCTACCGGGCGTAACGGGTGTAACAGGTGTATACCGTAACGTCGGTTCTGTAAAGAATAACGGTTTCGAGGCCTCTTTGAGCATGGATATCTTGAAAGGAAAAGACTGGAACTGGAATGTATCGGCAAATATCGGTCTGAACCGTAATAAGGTGACCGAACTATATGGTGGTAAGAGCCAGATCATCACAGAAAATGCAGGTACGAATACCTATATTTATATGGATAAGGTCGTAATGCCGGGACATGATGTAGATACATGGTATGGTACGGAATGGGCCGGTGTCGATCCGGAAACGGGTTCTCCGTTGTGGTTCACTACAAACGAACAGGGCGAGCGTGTAACAACGTCCAACTACGGGGAAGCTTCTAAAAACCAGGTTGTATTAGGAAAGCAGACTCCGGATTTTTATGGAGGTTTCTCCACAGACGTGTCCTGGAAAAACTTTGACCTGTCGGCCGTATTCGGTTACTCGGTAGGTGGCAAGATCTTCAACTACGACCGTTCGATGTACGATAGTGACGGTGCGTATGTGAACTACAATCAGATGAACCTGAAGAAAGGTTGGAATCGCTGGGAAAAACCAGGTGATATCGCAACCCACCCGAAAGCTGAATATGGAAACAAGAGCCAGTCGAGCCGTGGGTCTTCCCGTTACCTGGAAGATGCAAGCTATCTGCGCCTGCGTAGCCTGACATTAGGCTATAACGTGCCGGCTGCCAAGATTCCTTATATAGATCATCTGCGCTTGTTCTTCTCTGGTGAGAATCTGTTCGTTATATCCGGCTTCTCGGGTATCGACCCCGAACTTCCGGTGAACGAAGTGAGCAAGACGGGACAGAACGGTGTCGCTATCGCTCCATATCCACAGGTGCGTAAATTTATGTTTGGTCTGAATGTTACATTTTAATTAAAGGAAAACGAAATGAAAAAAATAGCTATAGCAGCGTTGGCTGCTGCTGCCACAATGATTACAAGTTGTGATATCGACCGTGCCCCGTATGGTTATTATACGGATGATAAGATCATGGCCGATAAGGAAGCAGCCGTAGATGTTTTATTGAACGGATGTTATTCTAAAATGAAGACCGCTTCCGAGCATCTTCATTATTGCGGTGAGTTCCCGAGCGATAACGTTTGTAAGGATAAACCGACTACCAATCCGTTCGGTACTTATTTTACGTATCAGCATACTGTAAATAACTCCGGCCTTTCCACCGTTTGGAATAGTGCATACAATATTATTTCCCAAACAAGTTCGTTGATGAACATGATCCAGGAGGGTGAGTCGGTAGAGCTCGATAACAAATTGGGTCAGGCTTATTATATGCGGGGGATGATGTACTTCTACCTTTGCCGTGTGTTTGGCCGTCCTTACTATCAGGAACCGGACAAGAACCTGGGGGTGCCCATCGTGAACGGTATGCCGGAGGACCTGTCGAACCTGAATCTTCCGGATCGTTCAACCGTGAAGGATACTTATGAACAAGTACTGGCCGACCTGAAGAAAGCGGAGCAACTGATGACCGGTTTTAAGTCGGGTACTTATGTGTCCAAGTATGCGGCTCAGGCTTTGTTGGCGAAAGTATATATGTATATGAGCGGTACGTTCGAGAACCCTGATAAGGAGTTTGCTCAATTGTCATATAATTATGCAAACACCGTTATTGAGAGCGGACAGTTCTCTTTGTTAAATCGCAGTTCATTTATGAGATATAATGAACTGGCTCCTGACGATCCTTCTCAGACGGAAACGATTTTTGCCGTGAAGTATATCGCATCTGATGTGGCTGACTGGGGTGATCCGATAGGAAGTATGTATGCGGAAATCGACGGCCAGGGCTGGGGTGAAGTATATGCAAGTGCCAAGTATATGGATTTGTTGCATGAAACCGGTAAAGAAACCGATGCTCGTGAAGCCTTTATTCATCCGCAGTATAAGACGGATGATAATGACCGGCAAATCCCTGCATTCCGTTTTGTCGCTGAGTTATATGTGGATGGAAAACTTTCCAGCTATGTATATCGCCAGGGAGAAACGAAAGAAGTGGGCGGTAAGTTGGTCGCTACGATCGAATCAAAGGAATATGAACTGACTCCGGTAGATGCGGCAAATAAACGTTATTCGATTGTTTATGAGGGCAAGACGTATGTAGGCGATTATGATTACTATATGCTGGAAAGCCAGGGTAATCCGAAATTTTTCAGCTATAAATGTTCTAAACAGGACGGGTATCCTCATTTGTATTCACCGATCATTTCTCGCTTGGGTGAAATATATCTGATACGTGCGGAAGCTAGTGCCAAATTAGGCAATTATCCGAAAGCATTATCTGATTTGAATGCGGTTCGCGAACGTTCACTACCGGATGCAGCCTACACTTCCCTGGATGCAACCAATGCACACGAACGTATCATGAAGGAAAGACAACTGGAGCTGGCTTATGAAGCTGACCGTGGTTTTGACGTGTACCGGGTGGGAGAGACAATGGTACGCCGTTATCCCGGTTTCCACGATGGTATTCCTGAATATCCGGCCACAAGTCCGTTCGCAATTCAGTATATACCTCAGTCGGAAATCAACGCTTATCCGGGTACACTGACACAAAATCCATAAACCGGATAGTATGAGATCCGTATGATTTATTATATTTGCAGGCGTTGATTATAACAATCAACGCCTGTATTTTTATATATGAAAAACATGAATATGAAAAATCTACTATGTGTGGCAACCGGAATAGGAGCCTTGTCCGGATTAAATGCTTTTGCTCAGACTGGGCAGCAGCCTAATGTTGTCATTATTGTAGCCGACGATTTGGGATATGGCGATCTGAGTTGTTATGGTGCTACCCGTATTCAGACTCCGGGAATGGACCGGATAGCCAATGAAGGATTGCGTTTCACGCAAGGATATTGTACGGCGGCAACTTCTACCCCCAGCCGTTATTCTCTTCTGACAGGTTTATATCCCTGGACTAACAAGGATGCTAAAATCCTTCCCGGTAATGCAGCACTGATTATCGATACACAACAAGTTACTTTGCCAAAGGTGATGAAGCAGGCGGGTTATGTAACCGGTTCGGTAGGTAAGTGGCATTTAGGATTGGGGGATGGGGCTGTAGACTGGAATGAGACGGTCTATCCCGGAGCGAAAGAAGTAGGATATGATTATTCGTTTATCCAGGCGGCAACCAACGATCGTGTTCCCTGTATTTTTATTGAAAACGGGAAAGGGGTCGGACTGGAACCCGACGATCCGTTGTATGTAAGTTATAAACATAATTTCCCGGGAGAACCCACAGGAAAAGATAACCCGGAATTGCTTCGTATGCATCCGAGTGTGGGACATGCCGGATCGATCGTGAACGGTGTGCCTCGTATCGGTTTCCAGAAAGGGGGGAAGGCTGCCCAATGGAAGGATGAAGATATGGCCGAACTGTTTCTTGAAAAAGCAAAAGGGTTCGTGAAAGATAATAAGGACAACCCTTTTTTCCTTTATTACGGATTGCATCAGCCGCATGTACCTCGCGTACCGAACCAGAAGTTTGTCGGTAAGTCGGGTATGGGCCCTCGTGGCGATGTTATTCTGGAAGCTGACTGGTGTGTAACCGAGTTTCTGAAAGAACTGGATAAGCAGGGCTTGACGGAGAATACGCTGATTATTCTTACCAGTGATAACGGCCCTGTCCTGGACGACGGTTATCAGGATCAGGCGGTTGAAATGGTAGGCGATCATAAGATGGCAGGCCCTTACCGTGGAGGAAAGACTAGTTTGTATGCCGGAGGTACTTGTATCCCGTTCCTGTTGCGTTGGCCGGCCGTCGTTAAGTCCGGTGTATCCGATGCATTGATTTGCCAGATGGATCTATTGGCTTCTTTGGCAGCTTTGACTGGGCAGACGTATTCGGATAAGACGGATAGTCAGAATACTTTGCCTGTCTTTTTAGGAAAAAGTAAAGAGGGACGTAAGGAGCTGGTGACGGAAGGTTATTTCAATTATGCATTCCATCAGGGAGATTGGGTGATGATTCCGCCTTATCCTGCCTACTATGATGATCCTGACGGAGTCGGTTTCTCCGGACTGGGTAACTGTTATCAGTTATACAATATAAAAGAAGATATCGGACAGAATTATAATCTGGCAGAGAAGGAACCGAAGCGTTTGCGTCAGATGATGATGACCTTCGAGAAGCTGAAAAGAGAGACTGGAAAGATTACAAATTATTGATTGATAAATTTGATTGATTCTTTTTGTCTAAACATATTTGAGAAGTTGATTAATTGTTATAAATTTGCCCACTTAACAAAGAAATACTAATAAAGAACATGGAAAACACTCGTCGTTCCTTTCTTAAGAAAATGACTGCTGCCGGAGTTGGCGCAGCCGGTTTGGCTATGGCTGGTAATGCCTCTGCCACAACAGTAACAGGTTCTCCCGAACCTCAGAAGAAAAAAACAGCCGGAAAAGATGACGGTAAACTTCGTTTTGGATTTATCGGAACCGGTTCTCGTTGTCATGAACACATCAATAACGTGTTGGCTATTCCCGGCAATAAGATTGTTGCCATCTGCGATATCCAGCAGGGACCTATTGATCGTACGCTGAAACACATTGCTAAATTTAACGTTGACGCTCCGAAAGTGTACAAAGGTGGCGAACGCGAATTCGAAAAGATGTTGAATAACGAAGAATTCGATTGCGTGATTATCGCCAGCCCATGGGAATGGCACGTACCGATGTCGGTAGCTGCTATGAAAGCCGGTGTTCCTTACGTAGGCGTGGAGGTTTCTGCCGCCAATACGTTGGAAGAATGCTGGGATCTGGTCAATGTATCGGAAGCTACGGGAAGCCATCTGAACATCATGGAAAATGTTTGCTATCGTCGTGATTGTATGGCTGCATTGAATATGGTTCGCGAAGGTTTGTTCGGCGAATTGCTGCACGGTGGTTGCGGTTATGAACATGACTTGCGTGATGTAAAATTCAATGACGGTAAGAACTATACTTACCAGAAGGGTGGTGAGTTGCGTATGGGACCGGAGGCGTTTGCCGAAGCTCAGTGGCGTACGAATCATTCTGTACATCGTAATGGGGATGTGTATCCGACTCACGGTATCGGACCGGTTGCCAATTGTATGGATATCAACCGTGGTAACCGTTTCGTCGCTATGTCTGCTATGGCAACTCAGTCTCGCGGATTGCATAAGTTTATCGTAGATAATGGAGGCGAAAACCATCCGTTGGCTAAGGTTCGTTTTAACCTGGGTGACATCGTGACATCTATGATCAAATGTGCAAACGGTCAGACTATTATCGTTACTCACGATACAAACTCTCCCCGTCCTTATTCTTTGGGATTCCGCATTCAGGGTACAGATGGTTTGTGGATGAACGATGGCGATCATGTATATGTGGAAGGTCAGTCTAAACCTCACCGTTGGGACAATTCTGACGAATGGTTCAAGAAATACGACCACAAACTATGGGCTCAGTTGGATGCTCAGGCAAAAGAAGCCGGTCACGGTGGTATGGACTTTATCATGATGTATGACCTGATCGATCGCATCAAGAACAAACGTCCGGCTCCAATGGATTGTTATGATGCTGCCGCATGGAGTGCTATCTCCGCTTTGTCAGAAATGTCTATCGCGCGTGGCGGTGCATTGGTTGACTTCCCCGACTTCACTCGCGGACAATGGATTAACCGTAAACCGGAATTCGGTTTGTAATAATCGCAAGCGTAATATAAATGAAAAGGCTATCGGGATTCCGGTAGCCTTTTTTATTTAATAGCACTACTGTGCTAATAATGCCGGGTTCGTAATCCCACGGTTTCCCTTTAAGGGATTATTTGTTTACTTCAACCCTTCTATCTCTTTCAGCCATAACGTTGCCATCGCATCGCTCGGCATGCGCCAGTCGCCGCGTGGGGAAAGGCTGACGGAACCGACTTTCGGGCCGTCGGGCAGACAACTTCGTTTGAATTGTTGCTGGAAGAAACGGCGGAAGAACGTATAGAGCCATTTTTTGATTGTCTCTTTGTCGTAATTATCCTTGAAAGCCTGCTGTGCCAGGAAATAAATCTTGGCAGGGGAGGAGCCGTAGCGGAGGAAATGATAGAGGAAGAAATCGTGTAGTTCGTAGGGGCCTACCAGGTCTTCCGTTTTCTGTTTGATATTTCCGTTTTCATCTGCCGGGATCAGTTCGGGGCTGATAGGGGTATCGACGATATCCAGCAAGGTAGCGCGGGAGGCTTCATCCACCCGGTTGAGGGCAACCCATTCTACCAGATATTTGACTAATGTTTTGGGGATACTTCCGTTGACACCGTACATCGACATATGATCGCCGTTGTAGGTCGCCCAGCCCAAGGCCAGTTCCGACAGGTCACCGGTTCCGATCACCATACCGCCCACCTGGTTGGCAACGTCCATCAGGATTTGGGTACGTTCGCGTGCCTGGCTGTTCTCGTAAGTAACATCATGGACAGACGGATCGTGGTCGATGTCTTTGAAGTGCTGGAGACAGGCATCCTTGATCGAAATTTCTTTCAGGGTGACACCTAATGAACGGATCAGGTTGCAAGCATTGGTATAGGTGCGGTCGGTGGTTCCGAAGCCGGGCATGGTGATACCGAGTATCTGGTTGCGGGGGATGCCGAGCGCATCGAAGGTCATGACGGTTACCAGCAGGGCTAATGTGGAATCCAGTCCACCCGAAATACCGACAACCGCCGTTTTAGAGTGGGTATGGACCATGCGTTTGGCTAGTCCGGCCACCTGGATCTGGAAGATTTCTTCGCAACGCTCTTTCAGGGCGTTGCCGGAAGGAGTAAAAGGATGCGGGTCGATCGGGCGCGTCAGTACCGGATCTCCGGAAGTTTCGGACAGGGCGAACGGGACTACGATCGTTTCCTCCGGTAATAAAGTGGAGGCTCCGTGCATGAAGCTGGTGTTCACGCGACGGTCGTTTTGCAGGTTTTCAACGTCGATCTCACTGATGATCAGTTGTTCCTGCATGGTGAAGCGCGGCGATTCTTCCAGGAGGTTTCCGTTTTCGGCAATGATGCCGTTGCCCGCAAAAACAAGGTCTGTACTGGATTCTCCGAAACCGGCGGAGGTATAGACATATCCTGCCATACAACGGGCAGATTGCTGACAGATCAGCGAACGGAGGTAATGGTGTTTGCCGATCAGTTCGTTACTGGCAGATATATTCACCAGGATATTGGCTCCTTCCATCGCCAGTAGGGAACTGGGGGGAACGGGAACCCATAAGTCTTCGCATATCTCAATACCGACTTTTATCAGTCCGGAGGTGAATAGCAGGTGACTATTCATCGGGTATGTGTTGTTTCCGATCGAGATGGTTTTATCCCATAACTCGGTAGCGGAAGTAAACCAGCGCTGTTCCTGGAATTCCTTGTAATTCGGCAAATATGTTTTGGGAACTACGCCTATTATCTTTCCGCTTTGGAAAGCGATGGCGGCATTGATCAATCGGTTGTCCGTTACGAGCGGGGCACCGACGATGGTGAGCAGGTTCAGGTCGGCGGTGTCGTTGACGAGTTTTAATAGGGCCTGTTCTGCATTCTTCAGTAAAGTTTGCTGGGCAAACAAGTCCAGGCAGGTATAGGCCGTCACCGACAATTCGGGAAAAGCGATTAGTTGGACTCCCTTTTCCGATGCCTGACGCATCAGGCTTTCTATCTGCCCTATATTATAAGAACAGTCTGCCACCTGTACGTGAGGAACGGCTGCTGCTACTTTTATAAATCCGTAGTTCATATTCTATTTGTTTATCGTATTGTTTGTTTGAGTTTATCGGGGTCTTGTCGACAATCCCATAGTAAAACGATATGTATTATATATTCGTTTTCTATGGTATAAATGAGTTTATAATATCCCTCAATTAAAGAACGATATTGTTTAGGTCTGTTAGCTAGCAGATATTCCGGGGCTCCAATGAATGGATTATTCTTAATACGTATACAATCTTTCTCCAATTGATTTGCAAATCGAAGAGCTGTTTTCTTACCAAATTGTTTCAGACAATAGGTCATGGCTAAATCTGCTTGTCTTTGGGCGTTGGGTGCCCAGATTATTGTAACTTCTTTCTCCATTCCTCAAAGAATTGATGCATTCCTGTTTCATTAATTCCTTTTCCTTCGTGAAGCTCTTTTTCTGCTTGGTCGATTTCTTGGTTGGCTTCTTCAAGGCTATATGCGATAGGAGACAAAGTAATAGTCTTTTTCGTCATTATCCGCTTCGCATACTTTTCCAGTTTAGCCATTGTTTCGAGGCTATCCATCTTGTTGAGATATTCCTTGATGAAGTTTTCTCTCCATTGTTGTAATTCCATTGCCGTCATAACGTAAACTCCTTTCTTATATAATGATGCACCAAAGGTATGTATTTCTCTGGGAATATGAAAGAAGGGAAGCTATACTTCGCAGCATGCTTCCCTTGCAAACACAAAACAATCAACAAAAAACTATCTGATGAATAATAATTCGCGATATTTCGGCAATGTCCACATCTGGTCGTCTACAACCAGTTCCAGTTTGTCGATGTGGTAACGGATCTCTTCCAACATCGGGACGATGGTGTCGTGGTAGGCAATGGCCTTTTCGCGTTCGCTCTCGATCTTGTTGGCAACCTTACGGGCTTCGACCATTTCGTCGACCTTTTCCTTGATGAAGTTGGTGCGGCAAGCGATGTCCTCGATGATCTCCAGATTGCGGGCGGAAAGGACGGATGCCTTGTCTGCCGGGAAAAGATCTTTCATTTTATAAACGTTGTCGACCAGTGAAGTCTGGTAGCGGGTGGCGATAGGGATGATATGGTTCATTGTCAAATCACCCAATACACGGGCTTCGATCTGTATCTTCTTTGTATATGTTTCCCATTTCACTTCGTTGCGGGCTTCCAGCTCTTTGCGGGTCATGACGCCTGTCGACTCGAACATCTTGATGCTGCTTTCTTTCAGGTAATTGTCAAAGATGAGCGGAACACTGGTTTCACAATCCAGGCCGCGGCGTTTAGCCTCTTCTTTCCATTCATCGCTATAACCGTTGCCGTCGAAATGGATGGCCTTACATTCTTTGATGTCTTTGCGGAGTACTTCCAGAATAGCTGCAAACTTATCTTTGCCGGTTGCGATCTTTCCGTCTACCTCTGCTTTGAACAGCTTCAATTGCTCGGCAACGGCGGCATTCAGAGCCAGCATAGCCGAGGCACAATTGGCTTCGGAACCTACGGCGCGAAATTCGAAACGGTTTCCGGTGAAAGCGAAAGGAGAGGTACGGTTACGGTCGGTGTTATCGATCAGTAATTCGGGGATACGGGCGATATCCAGTTTCATCCCTTGTTTACCGGCCAGCATGAGATCCTCCGGTTCACTCTTTTCCAAATGGTCTAAAACCTGTGATAACTGGGTTCCCAGAAAGCTGGAGATAATTGCGGGAGGTGCTTCGTTGGCCCCCAGGCGGTGGGCGTTGGTCGCACTGGAGATACTTGCTTTCAGTAATCCGTTGTGACGGTAAACAGCCATCAAAACATTTACTACGAAAGTGATGAAGCGAAGGTTGTCCTCCGGAGTTTTACCCGGACCCATCAGGCCGATGCCTGTATCGGTACCCAGCGACCAGTTGTTGTGCTTACCCGATCCGTTCACTCCTTTGAATGGTTTTTCATGCAACAGGACACGGAAACCATGCTTGCGGCTGATCTTACGCATCAATGCCATGACGAGCAGGTTGTGATCGTTTGCCAGGTTGCATTCTTCAAAGATAGGAGCCAGTTCGAACTGGTTGGGAGCCACTTCGTTATGGCGGGTCTTCAATGGAATGCCTAATTTGAGGGATTCGATCTCCAACTCTTTCATAAACTCCATGACACGGGTAGGAATGGCGCCGAAATAATGATCTTCCAGCTGCTGGTTCTTGCTGCTTTCGTGACCCATCAGCGTACGACCGCTAAGCAACAGGTCAGGACGGGCGGCATACAGACCTTCGTCTACCAGGAAATATTCCTGTTCCCATCCCAGATAAGCGTATACTTTCTTTACATCCGGATTGAAATAGTGGCATACGTCGACGGCGGCTTTATTGACGGCTTCCAATGCTTTCAGCAAGGGAGCCTTATAGTCCAGCGATTCGCCGGTATAAGCGATGAAGATGGTCGGTATACATAAGGTATCGCCAACAATGAAAGCAGGGGATGAGGGATCCCAGGCCGAATAACCGCGTGCCTCGAACGTATTTCGGATACCGCCGTTCGGGAAACTGGAGGCATCCGGTTCCTGCTGGATCAGGAGTTTCCCTGAAAACTCTTCAACCATTCCGCCTTTGCCGTCGTGCTCTACGAAAGCGTCATGTTTTTCGGCAGTGCCTTCGGTCAGGGGATGGAACCAGTGGGTATAATGGGTCGCTCCCATTTCGATCGCCCATTTTTTCATACCGGCGGCCACGGCATCGGCCGTTTCCCGGTCGAGCGGAGTGCCGTTGTCGATAGAATCGACTAGTTTGGCATAAGCTTTTTCCGGAAGATATTTGAACATCTTCTCGCGGTTGAATACGTTCTTTCCGAAATATTCCGACGGACGTTCTGCCGGGGTGGCTACTTCGGCGGCTCTTTTCTTGAAGGCCGATTCTACAACTCTGAATCTTAACTTTGACATAATACCTGAATTTTATAGTATTTGTTATTCTTTGCTACTACAATAATATGATGTTATTCTGTTTACAGATCTCTATCTGTTCTTCCGGCCAGATGGAAGCCTGCACTTCGCCGATATGCGCTTTGCGGAGGAAGAACATGCAGAGGCGGCTCTGTCCGATGCCCCCACCGATCGATTGCGGTAGTTTCCCATCCAGCAATAACTTATGAAAATCCAGTTCGGCACGCTCAGGGCAGTTACTTATATTTAACTGGCGTTGAAGAGCTTCACGGTCTACACGGATACCCATGGATGATAACTCGAAAGCACATTCCAGAACATCATTCCAAAGAATGATATCACCGTTCAGACCATTGAAGCCGTCGGAATTGACCGTACTCCAGTCATCGTAATCCGGAGCGCGGCCATCATGCTTCTCGCCGTTGGTCAGTTCGCCTCCGATACCGATCACGAAGATGGCTCCGAATTTCCGGGCGGCTTTGTTTTCGCGTTCGCGGGGAGGAGTTCCCGGATACATCTTCTGTAATTCTTCGGAATGGATGAAGGTGATATTATCCGGCAAAGAAGGAGTGATATGAGGGTATTGGTGATAAACCATTTCCTCGATTTCTTTTAACAAGATATAGATGTGACGTACGGTACGTTTCAGACAGTCCAGATTACGATCTTCCGCGCGGATTGTTTTTTCCCAGTCCCACTGGTCGACGTAAAGGGAATGAAGGTTGTCGAGATCTTCGTCACCGCGGATGGCATTCATATCCGTGTAAAGGCCGTAACCGGCAGGAATACGGTAAGCTGCCAGTTTCATTCGTTTCCATTTGGCGAGCGAATGTACGACTTCTGCCCGACGGTCGCCCATGCAATGGATAGGGAAGGAGACGGCGCGTTCCACACCGTTCAGATCGTCGTTTATCCCTGTCCCTGCAAGAACGAAAAGAGGGGCGGTTACCCGGCGGAGGTTTAACGCTTTTGAAAGTTTTTCCTGAAAGCTGAACTTTAACATCTGGATCGCCTGCTCTGTCGTTTCCGGCGTGAGCGTCTGTTTGTAATCTGTAGGAATGATAAGTGACATAGTGTATATAGTTTAAAATGTTGATTGTCTATGTTGACACGAGGGAGGGAATGGACACTCCACTAATTGTTGTAGGCCGTCTCCCCAGGTCCGGTGACCGCTGACGGGATAGATCAATACGCTGATAAGTACCGTATAAGCCAGGTACATGGCGAATTTGCTCCTTTCGGCCATTCCTCCGGATACGATTGTCGCTGCGGTGGCGCAGAATACGGTCTGGAAGATCAGGAAGCCTTCTACCGGTAATTCCGTTTGGTAAAAGCTGATATTGAACAGATGGGGTGTTCCTATAATAGCTTCAATCTTTTTCATAACCTTAAAGAATTAGGGCGATTGTCTCACCCGATTAATACTTGAATAAAAAGGGGTATAGAACTGCCTGCCATAGTCAGGTCAAATGGTATAACATTCTATAAAATCGAGTATTGCGGCCGGCTTTTCTATACACTCCTTTTTCATTAGATAACCTAAATATAATTTCCTTGCGTATCTGTCTTTGTCTGGTGCCTTCATGAAACGCAGAAGACTCGGACAGGCGCAGATATTTTTGTTGTAACCTTAAATGAAGTACCTTCGGCAAGCTATATAAGCAGAATGCGCTTTTCCGCCCTATACCCTTTATTCAGAGAAACCCCGCTGCTCCTTAATTTTCAATTAATTACAACCACTTCTTCAGCCTGGCCATTGCTTCCAAAGTGTCGTCCCGGTCGCCAAAGGCGGTGAGTCTCAGATAACCTTCGCCACTCGGGCCGAATCCTACGCCCGGTGTCCCAACGATATTGACTTCGTAAAGCAACTTATCAAAGAATTTCCAGGAAGAGAACCCTTTCGGAGCTTTTACCCAGAGATAAGGAGCATTTTCACCCCCCCATACTTTCAGACCACAACCCTGGAGACCTTCTTTCATAATACGTGCGTTAGTCATATAATAATTGATCGTTGCCTTTACTTGTTCTTTCCCTTCCGGAGAGTAAACAGCTTCGGCACCCCGCTGGGTTATGTAGCTGGTTCCGTTGAATTTGGTTGTCTGACGGCGATTCCAAAGCTTGTTTAATTGTACCTTTTCACCTCCCAGCGTGAAGCCGTTCAGTTCTTTCGGTACAACCGTATATCCGCAACGTACTCCGGTGAAACCGGCGGTCTTCGAGAAGCTACGGAATTCGATGGCGACCTTTTTCGCCCCTTTGATTTCATAGATCGAGTGGGGGATGTTCGGGTCCTGTATGTAAGCCTCGTAAGCCGAATCGTACATGATCAGGACATCGTTTGCCAGCGCGTAGTTTACCCATTTTTTCAATTCGTCTTTTGTCAGGCTTGTGCCTGTCGGATTGTTGGGGTAACAGAGATAGAGGATATCTACCCGGCGGCTCGGAAGTTCGGGAATGAAATTGTTTTCTTCCGTGCAGGGAATATAAACGACATCGCTCCATTTGCCGTTTTCCAACACTCCGGTACGTCCGCTCATGACGTTGGAATCTATATAGACGGGGTAAACCGGATCGAGTACCCCGATACTGTTATCGTGACGGAGAATATCGCCTATATTTCCGCAATCGCTTTTGGCACCGTCACTGACGAAGACTTCGCCCGGCTCCAGAAATATCCCGCGGCTGGCATAATCATTCTTGATGATAGCGTCGATCAGGAAAGGATAACCCTGTTCGGGACCGTAGCCGTGGAAATTCTCTTGGGTTGCCAGGTCGTCGACGGCTTTGTGCATTGCTTCGATAACGGCTGGTGCCAGCGGTTGCGTCACATCACCGATTCCCATGCGGATTATTTTGTCTTTAGGGTGCGTTATCTTGAAACTGTTTACTTTTTTCGCAATGTCGGAAAATAAGTAACTGTTCTGTAGTTTCAGGAAGTGTTCGTTAATCAGTGCCATATTCGTTCTGTTGTTTTATGTTGTTGTCTTGTAGAGACAGGGGATTCCTGTCTTTTTATCCTTTTGTTATACTTCTATTGTCCCTTCAAATACGGTAACTGCTCCTCCGGTCATATAGACTTTTCCATTGTCTTTATTCCAGTGGATGGTGAGCGGTCCGCCGTCCATGATTACTTTGGTTTTACGTTGGGTCTTACCACATACGACTCCTGCGACGGCGGTAGCACAAGCACCTGTCCCGCAAGCCTGGGTAATCCCTGATCCGCGTTCCCATACCCTCATCCGGACTTCATCGTCTTTCAAAACCTGTACAAACTCAACATTCGTCCGGTCGGGGAAGAGGGGATGACATTCCAGCTTAGGTCCGATAGCCGGCAAGTCGATATCGTTTATGTTAGTAACAAAAATAACCAGGTGAGGGTTCCCCATTGACAGGATAGTGCCGGTATACGTTTGTCCGTCGGCTTCCAGTTCAATGGATGGTTCAATTATTTCCGGGATTCCCATATCGACCGTTACTTCAGTTACTGCGCCATTGGAAATTGTTAGCCGTAGAATCTTGATGCCTGATAATGTTTCCAGTGTGACTGTTTCTTTATCGGTCAGTCCTGCTTCGTAAACATATTTACCTATACAACGGGAAGCGTTTCCGCACATCATGGCTTCGGAGCCGTCGGCATTGAATATCCGCATGCTGAAATCGGCTTTATCCGATGAACCGATTAAAACCAATCCATCCGATCCGATACCTGTATGTGGCGCACTCAACTTAACGGCCAGCTCTTCCGGCTTATCCAGCGGATAAGCCATCGAGTTTACGTATATGTAGTCGTTACCGGCCCCGTGCATCTTTGTGAATCTAATTGGATTTGTCATTTCGATTGTTTTACTCCTTTAAAAATTTCTTTTTGTTTTGTTATGATGCAAATATACGACGTTTTGGTATTTTATGTATAATAAATACGTCTAAATGTTCTGTAAAACCAAGTGTGGTGATAAATTGTTTCAATAATCCCCTTTGTTTGTTATGAATTATAACTATATAGTGGCAAATAGGAGTATATTGTAAGTTGGTGTAAGTGAAAACTTGCTGAAAGATCGTTAAAAGAACACTTGTTATACCAAGTAAGTATGACTATTTGTCAATGAAAGGAGATAAAATAGGCGCCATTCTGAACGAAAAGTAAGTGAATCGTTCAAAATGACGTCTATTTGTAAAAAGAACGGGAATTAAAAGATTACTCTTAGCTCCCGTCTTCTTTAGCTAGTTGAAAAGGCTGTTTTTATAAGCCGGCTTGTGGGTCGAATGTTCCGTTTTCCCAGCCTTTTGTTTGTTCCAGGTTGGGGTTATTGCTCATTTCACCTCGTTTCATTGGTAGGAAATACATTTGTTCGTTTGTGATCATAGGGGTATTGTCACGGTCGAACAGATGGGTGGAATAACTACCATCTGCTTTTTGGGTCATCACTAATGCATGACGTTTTTCTTGACCTGTCATTAATTTGTCGTAAATCATCCAACGACGCATATCCCATATGCGTTTTTGTTCAAACAACAACTCGATGAAACGTTCTTCACGCACGGCTTCACGTATTTCTTCTTGACTCATGTTTGGATTCAAACCGTAAAGCAATCCTTTCATGTCCGGATTAGGACTGGTTTCTTTGATACCGGCACGTTTACGGATTTGTTTTAATATACCGAATGCTTCATCTTGTTTACCTACCTCTACTGCTGCTTCTGCATAGTTCAACATGACTTCGCCTAAGCGGATGTCAATGTAGTCGGTTCCTGATTTCTGACATTCTTCAATCGACAAACTTTGGTTGATACCTTTTTTGGAATAATATCCAGTTCGAGTACCCATATTTTTCCCATATGCATAGTCATTTTGAGCATCTTCATTCAATTCCATTTTTTCGTTGAAATAAGTACTACCTTGGTAAACTATTGTTGCATAGAAACGATTGTCACGATTTTCCCACAATTTAAAGATATCTCCACTACCTTCTTTTTCCCAATCGGCATAGGTGTAGATTCCACCATCGATGGTCGGGAAGCGGTCGATAACCTCTTGTGTCGGATGGCATCCGCCAGAAGCATTTTGTGAGAATTTGATCGGACGAACTGCCGCGTCACGGTTATGCGTACGGGTCGGGTTTTCATAGCGGATAGCAAAGATCACTTCTTTGTTCATTTCTTCCAAGAATAATTCACCATAGTCTTCGTATAAAGCATGCCCTTGGCTGATCAGATATTCAAGTGTTGCTTTGTTGTAATCATATGCTGTTTGCCAATGCTCGATCTTGTTGTTAGGATTGAATTGCGGACTGGCACGAAACAGCAATACTCGTCCTAAGAAAGCTTTAGCTCCTCCTTTGGTAATACGTCCCAATTCACTGGCATCGTATGTATCGGGTAATTTTTCAGCACAAGCATTTAATTCATTAATAATGAATTCGAAGCACTCATTGGTTGAATTACGTTTGACAAAGAGATCGTCTGTTATTTCTTGAGGTACTGTTATCAAAGGCACGCCGCCATAACGTTTTACCATATCAAAATAGAGGTAAGCCCGGATGAAACGAGCTTCATGGATCAAACGGTCAGCCAGTTCACGGTCAATGGTACATACCTCCGGGTTTGAAGCATTTTGTATAAAAATGTTACAATTGCGGATGTTTGCATACGGCCAGTACCAGATAGGACTATCCGGGGTTATGGTTCCGTTTGTCCAAGATCCACCACCAGTAGCCTCGTCTGAGGCATCAGCTACGGAGGTATCCCATGCCGGAATAGAGGCATATAATGCATTTAGAAAAGAGGTTGTTAATGTTTTATCAACCCAAACTTGCTCTTCAGAGATAGAACTTAGGTCTTCTTTATCCAATATGCTGGAACATGAAGATGATAAAGCCAAAATGGCTACACATGTAATAAATATTTTTTTCATATCGAATTATTCAAATGATTAGAAACTAACATTAACACCGAGGTTAAAACTCTTTGTCAACGGATATTGGTAAGCACCGCGATCGCCACTATTTTCTGGATCGTAAATGCCGATGTGGTCTAACACGAACAAGTTAGTCCCTGATACATAAAAACGGCAACGGTCTACACCGATTGAACTCATCCATTGCTTAGGCAATGTATAACCGATTTCGATATTTTTACAACGGAAATAGTTACCATTCATCAGCCAGAATGTAGAAGCTTGGCTATTGGCTCCTACAGACCCAGTACCTCCTACACGCGGATATTCGCCATTGATATTATCGGGAGAATAAGCATCCGACCAGATATTCAAAACCGTTTGCTCGGTCCACGTATCACCGCGGTTAGGGAACATGATTGAACGATGGCCGACTCCTTGGAAGAATGCTGTGAAGTCAAGCCCTTTCCATTCACCACCTAAACTGATACCGTAGATTATTTCAGGATCTTTACTATATAATGAAAGGACTGCTTTGTCATTGCCATCGACTATTCCATCGGGACCACCAACACCACCAGCACCATGTATATCTTGCAAGATGACGTCTCCTTTTGACCAATTGAAACCTCCATTATATTTAGGCAAACCGACAAGGTCTTCGTCTGTACGGGCTATGCCATTGGCAATATAGCCAGTGATAAAGTTAATGGGACGACCTGTTTTCAATTCCCATTCGTAAGCATTAGCTGATTCATCAATTTCCGTGTAATGGTTGCGGGCGAAGGAAAAGTTGGTTGACACGTAGTAGGTCACATTACCAATTTTATTGTCGTGACGTACTAAGAACTCACATCCTTGGTTGACCATTTCGGCATAGTTTTCTTTCGGAAGGCTGGCACCAAACGTTTCTGGTATTGTACGTGTACGAGCCATCAGGATATCTTTTGTCTTTTTATGGAAATAATCAAATTCCAAGCTCAATAATCCGTTCCATAATCCGAGGTCGAAACCGACATCGGTCGTTGTAGTTGTTTCCCAAGTAATACCTCTACTAGGATAAACCCCGGGTAGAATGCCAGTTGCTCCACTTCCAAATACAACGTTACTACCAGTGTTGAATTTGCTCAAATATTGGTAATAAGCAACATCGCTTCCTCCATCATTACCTAAGGTTCCATAAGATGCACGAAGTTTCAAATTGTTGATGAAGCTTAGTTTTTCATTTGATTTGAAGAAATTTTCTTCTGTTACACGCCATCCGGCAGATACTGACGGGAAGAATCCCCAACGTTTTCCCGGGATCCATTTTACGGAAGAGTCGTAACGAAAGTTGGCTTCTAACAAATATCTGTTGTCAAAGCCGTAATTGACACGTCCTACATAACCGATACGCCCGATTTCAGATTCGTTACCGCTAGCATCTTTCCATTGGCTATCGGCACTACCTGCAAACAGTTGTTCCAAAGATGGTGAAAGCAATTCTTTGCGTTGAGCCCAAAAATTATCTCCCCATTGTTCGAATTGTTCATATAAGAACATGGCTCCAATGTCATGTTTTCCAAATGTATGGTTATAGTTCAATTGCAGGTTTAATGTGTACGAACTGGTTTCGTTGAAATCTTTCCGAACAAAGTTTCCGTTTTCAGTTCTTGTACGTGTTCCGGTAACGGGTGCATCATCGCGGATGATGTGGTTGTGTTCACCGGATGTTTCGTGCATATACAACGTATAGGCTTTACCGACGGTTTTGTAGTTTTCATAATATCGACGGTAGTTGAACATCGCATTGGCGGTCAATCCTTCTACCCAAGGAATATCCCAATTAGCACTTAATTTGGTATTCAGGGTGTTCTTCTTTTTAGATCGATGTCCGTTCTTAATGGCTTCCAATACGTTCCAGTTGTAAATGGTTGCATTGGGTTGTCCATTGATATAAGCAGGTTCTGTAGATGGAAAGTTTAATAAAGCACGATACATATCATTCATCAATTCCTGGTCGGAATCGTAAGGCCAATAAGGAGTCCTCTGATCGCCCATGTTTCCGTCAACGTCCAAACCGATCGTAAAATTGTCAGCAACTTTGGCATCCACATTTGAACGGAAACTATAGCGTTGGAAATCCAAATTATCGAATGTCCCGCTTTGATCGAAATAGCCGATTGACATGTAATAATTAATACGGTCGCTACCGCCATTGACACTTAGGTTATGCTGCATTGTGAATGGGTTTCTCCAAGCTAAATCCACCCAGTCCGTACTATGCGTCTTGAAATATTCTTGTTCGTCGGCGGTGTAGTAACGGGTATCGGTTTCAGGAATACCGTTGTACATGAATTTGTTATTTAGATACACCGTTCTATCGTATGCGCTCAACACTTCTGGCTTGCGTGTCGATCGTTCGGTACCGAATAATCCTGAATAGCTGAATTGTGGTTTTTGATTCTTACCGCGTTTAGTTGAAACAACAATCACACCGTTTGCTGCACGCGAACCATAAACGGCTGCCGAGGCTGCATCTTTCAGTACAGAGATGTTTTCGATTGTATTCGGATCCAATGCATCGAAGTCGGCTTTTTCACGAACAACACCGTCGATTACGTAAGTTGGGTTTGTATTGTTGGGTGTATTGGTTCCACGGATGGTGATCGGGGAAGAAGCACCGGGCATACCGGATTTATTGTAAGAGAAGATACCAGGCATACGTCCGGCCATCGCATTTGAAATATTGGAAACCGGAATAGTTGCAATGTTTTCAGCAGAGATTGTAGCTACAGATCCTGTCAAGTTCATTTTCTTTTGTGTACCATAACCGATAACAACCACTTCATCCAATTTTTGTGTATCCTCTTTCAAGGAAATTGTGAAATCGGTTTGTCCTGCCACTTTTATGGCCTGAGTCAGGTAACCGATAAAAGAAACTTGTAATGTTGCATTTTCCGGAACCTCCAAAGTGAAGCGACCATCCATGTCGGTGATTGTGCCAATGGTAGTACCGTCGACAGACACGTTGGCGCCGGTGATAGGACCGAATTGATCGTTGACTACTCCTTTGATTGTTTTTGTCTTTTGTTGTGTAGCTTCTGCTACCATATTTTTCGGACGTAGAATGATTTGTTTGTCATTGACGCTATATTCAATGTTTGCGGCTTTACAAATTTCATTCAAAATAGTTTCGATCGATTTCTCCTTTACTTTAATGTTTACTTTACGGTCAACATTAATAAGTTGACTGTTATACATAAAATAAAAGTCGGAACTTTCTTCGATTTCCTGTAAGACTTGCTCTACAGATGCATTCCTCATGTCCAAAGAAATTCTAGTAGACTGTGAGTACAATGAGCTTGCACTTGCCGTGCTTAAAAAGCAAGTCAAACATAATGCTGCAAGTTTCATACGCATTGGAATTTTTGGTAATAAGTCAAAATTTGACTTAAAACCTTCTGGGTTTGATAAATTCTTCATAAATTCACATTATCAAATTTAATTAGGTTTGAAAAATAACTTGGTTGGGGATTACCATTCGTCAGGTGAGATTTTCGGATTGGTAATTTGTTTGATTGAAGCAGGAAAATGTGACCGGCATTTTTCTGCTTTTCTTTTAGGTTTCCATTCTCATACAATACTTTTTTAAGTTAACAATTATAACATTTATCTTTATTTTGATATTAGACGTAACGTGTGGGCAAACACCCTATGAGAAAATGAACTTTTTTCTTTTTGGGTGATTTTTACTTTACTGTTTTTATGATAACTACGCGTCGTGAATACGTAAAATCAGACGTTTGTTTCGGTTCTATAACTGTACATTTTATAGGAGCTGTTTTTTCTAACAAAAGTAAAATCTCATTTAGTGTCTCCGTCGTAAATGTGGCAGAATACTTATAATCATATAATTCTTCTCCTTCCAGTTTGATGTCAACATTAAAATGGCGGGCAAGACGTTGTACAACTTCATTCATGTTGGCACGTCTGAATATCATCTTTCCGTCTTTCCATGAAGTTTCTACAGCCAGATTGACTTTGTCGACTTCCATTCTGCTGATATTCTTATAATATATCACTTGTTCTCCCGGGCGTAGTGTCCTAGAAACCGGTTGTCCAATTTCTGATACTTCTACATGTCCCTTTGCTAAAGTGGCTTCTATTTTATCTTCATCTTCGTAGGCTTTTACATTGAATTCAGTGCCATAGGCGCTGACTTGCAGTCCGTTGGCTGTTGTTACATCAAAGCGATTTGATTTATCGGATGTTACTTTGAAATAAGCTTCGCCAGTCAGTTGCACACTTCTTTTATTCTTGGTAAAGCGTTTAGGATAGGAGATAGAAGAGCCGGAGTTCAACCATACTTCAGAACCATCGGGAAGTGTGATTTTGGATATTAAGCCATAAGCCGTATTCTGTTCTACTTGTTCGACTGGTATATTGTTCCATTCCCTTACAGTGTTGAATAAGGTATACGTTGCAAATAAAACTGGAATTAATAATACCGCAGTTGCTGTCCGAATAAAACTCAGAATTTTCTTTTTATATTTATCTGCAGCAATCTGTTTTGAGATTTTTTTCCAGTTTTGCTGAGTGTTTATCTGTTTATGTAATTTGAGTTCGGCCGTGGTTTCCCAGATGAAACGAATGTCATCTACTTCTTTTTTGAAGTCGGGAGATGATTGCAGTTGTAGGTCGAAAGCAGCCTTTTCTTCTTTGGAAAGACGTCCTTCAAGATATGCTATTATATGTTCTGTATGAATGTCCACTTTTACTTTTTATAAATTAGACGTATAACATATGGGAAACCCTATGTTAAAGAGTGTTTTTATTACCAAAGCAACAAAATCATTAGCGGCAAATAATCCTTTAACTCGATCCGGAGATGTTTTAAAGCTTTTGTCATATAAGCTTCAACTGTCTTGACCGAGATATTGTGTTCTGCTGCAATTTCAGTATAGGTCATACCTTCGAACCTGTTTTTCTCAAAGACGATCCGGATATTGTCTGGAAGTTTGGTAAGTGCTGTGGAGAGCATCTGTTCTAACTCTATGGTCGAGTAAATGTCTCCAGACGTATATTGCAACGTGTTATTCTCGATTTCTTTTTGCTGCCAGTTTTGTTCTGTTTCCTGTTTACGAAGAAAATCTATACATGTGTTTTTGACGCTGGTAATAAGAAAGTTACGACTGGATGTATTGATTTCTATGTTTTTTCTGTTTTTCCATATTTTGAAAAAGGTCTCCTGTACGATGTCCTCACATGTTTCCCAACAGTCGATATATCTATGAGCAAAGACACATAAAGGAGAGAAGAATTGAAAAAAAAGAGTACGAAATGCTATTTCATCATCTTTTATCGCAATTTTCCAAAATAAACTGTCAATAAAATTTGTTTCCTTTTCCTTCATTTTGTTTATGGCGGGGTAGCTATGATTTTTAAATAGTATGTAGTTCTTGAAGAACTCTGGTAAAAATCACAAATGATAATCAGCTGGTTGTCAATTTGTAAAGGAAAAATTAGATGTAAAAAGATATCACGGATAAAAAATGCTTAAAACAAAGACACATTTGATTAGCCACGGATTTTTAACGATTTATTGTGAAAATGTCCTATATTTGCACCACGTGGATGCAATAGTTCTTCAAGAACTGAAACAAAAGATGCAATTTTTATTATATAATTGAATGACCCTATTGCATCTTTTGTACTAGCAAAGCAGTTTCTTATTTACTTACTTGTTTCATTACCGGAAGCCATTTGGCATATAACTCCTTTACTATTTCGATTTCGTCCCCTTGCGGTGTATCCGAATAGGTTTCTTTATTGAAGGCCCATTCATATTCCCAATTGGTCAGCCGGGTATAGAAATCGCTTGCATCCAAAGCCGGGCGTTCAGCCAATGATTTACGGATATACTGTTCATCATAACGCCATTCACCTTTAGGTTGGACTTTCAGATAACTGATGAATTTTTCCCAACGAGGCTTATAATAACTTTTCATTAAACCTGCCCATTGGCGGTTCGAGTATTCAAACAGGTGGGCAGATGGATGTTTCGGCCCCCATACCGTTACTAAGGTACGCGCATTCCATTCGTATAAATCTTTTTCTTCGTCTGTTGTTCCCCATTGACGCGCTTCTTTTATCCATTTGCCAAGTAAGAAGGTGGAACGGGTTCCCAGTAACCGGTCGAAGTCATCGATTAATGTGAGGAATTGATCTCCTGCCTGTTGTAATTTCTCATTATCTCCAGACTGATAAGCCTCTGTTATTTGTTTTTGTAAAGGCAGAGAAAGATCGGAAAGACATTGGCGCATGACATCGACCAGGTCATATCGGTAGGTGTCGCTTGCTTTCAGGTCATCGGATGCCTGGAGGAAATAATTGACGGCATCCCATAAACGGGAAGTAGAATAGGGGCGGCTCAAGTCACCATTGGCTGCCACTTTCTGGATATTTAAAGCCGGGCGGGCACACATAACACTTTCTGTACTAGGTAATCTGCCAGCTTTATTGCTATATACCGTTTCCAGTAATACTCTCCAGCCTTGTTCGGCTCCTTGGGGTAGTTTTCCGTAACGGGCACGTGCATAATCCATGACCCACTGTTCCAATACCGGAGCATTCTGCATCCAGGTTATTTCTGTAGACAGTTCGTAAACGACCGGATTATGTTCGATTGCTTCCGGAAAAAGACCGATTCCCTGTATATTCCCTCCTTTAGGGCTTTTCTTCAATTCATGTGCATTTCTGGCATATAATGGCAGATTTCCTCCCATATAAACACGTCCGCCGTAATTATGCAATACACCCGCTACATACGGATAGTTCCAGAAGCTGTTGAACTTCTCTACGTTCCAGCCTCCTAAATCCAATAAGAGCAGACGATCTTGTGGGAATGTGCGGGCAATAGCCTCACGTAACGACCAGGTTTGCATCGCTATGATGGCTTCGGGGTCGAAACCGGAGGCAACTTCCCATATCACTTTTCCTACTGCTTCAAGATATGACTTCTCATTGCTGGGAGCAGCCCCTTCGTGAAAAGGATCGGCGGCATAAATATGGTTTGTTCCGTATAGCTTTTGTTGTTCTTCCAAAAAAGCTTGCCCCATTTCTTTGAATAAAGGATCCAGCGGGTCCAGCTGTACGGTGGCGGTAAACGCATTACACCAACGATTCTTATCTTTGATACGGGCTTCGGGATATTTCTCTTTCAGTTTGACCGGCACGAAACCTGTGAAACTTTGTAGGATAGGAGTCATTCCCAGTTCGCGCTGGCGTTCCAGGATTTGCTGTCCGAGTTCTTTGTGGGAATCAATCCACGATTGTGGCAGCGGACCTCCGTATGTTTCGATATTCGTCATCCATTGCCATGCCTGGAAAGCCGGACCGACCAGGAATGTACGGATCTCATCGTCATTCATTTTAAACCGGCGTAAAGTATTTTGCCAAACAGCTTCCTGGCCGATTACAGCCAGGGGCATATTGATACCGTGCATAGCCATCCAGTCAATTTCGCGTTGCCAACGTTTCCAGTCCCACCAGGCCATTGTGTAGCTGACGGTACAATAATTCAGATAGACACGATGATCGAAAGCTGTCGGACACACGACCTTTTCCGGAACTTTAGGGAGACGTGACGGGAGATTCAGATTATCCCCGTTCCATGACATATGCGCATTACAATAATATTTCAAGTAATGATAAAGTGCGGAGGCTACAGATACTCCGTTGTTTCCCCGTAATATAATTTTATTGCCTTTGGATTCGATTTCAAAACGGTCTTTACCGTCTTCTGCTTGAATCGTTTCTACTTTAAACGAAGTAGCCTTTTCTGGGATTACCCGTTTGATCAGAGCCTCCGAGGCTTTTCTTACATCATCTTTTGCCCATATACTTCCGATGGATAGTAAAAGGCAACATAAAATCAGTCGCAATTTCATTTGATAAAAACTTATTTAGTATTCAATATGTAATGTTTTTCATGTATAAAAGAATTAGCAGTATTTCTAATATATCAGATAATTGACGTGTAAAGATAGTGAATACCCTATGGATATTTGAAAAAACTACATTATCAGTTATCTTTACGCATTGAACAACGAATTAATGAAAAGGAAATTATGAATCAGGAAAGTGCTAATTTTCAATTTGAAGAAAAGATAGAATGGCAAGACCTCGGAGGAGGCGTGCAGCGTCAGATCATGGGATATAATGATGATTTGATGATGGTAAAGGTGAAGTTTGAGACCGGAGCAGTCGGGGCACCTCATACACATCCGCATACACAGACTACTTATGTGGCCAGTGGCGTGTTTAAGTTTACGACGGACGGGGAAGCAAAGATCGTTAGGACAGGAGATGGTGTTTATATGAAACCGGGTGTTTTGCATGGATGCGAATGTGTGGAAGCCGGTGTGTTGATCGATACGTTTAGTCCGGTTAGGGAAGATTTTTTATAACTGCCGGAAGTTACCCGGAAGACTATAACCTTGAAAGTGTTTCATTAGGAAGAAACAAGTGTTTCACTTAGGAGAAACAACTGTTTCATCATAGTGAAACACTTTTATTGTCACGGTCAGTAAGCCGCTTCATGTACTCCTTTGATGGCGCGTCCGCTCGGTTCGTTCATATTACTGAAAGTAGCATCCCACGCCAATGCTTCAGCAGTAGAGCAGGCGACGCTCGGGACGGAGGGAACACTTCTCGCGGCACTTTCACTGGGGAAATGTTCTTCAAAGATCGTGCGATAGTAGTATTCCTCTTTGTTTTGTGGAGGATTGATCGGGAAACGGTTGGCGGCGTTTGCCATTTGTTGGTCGGAAACCAGTTCGGAAGTAAGCTTCTTCAACGTATCGATCCAGCTATAGCCCACGCCGTCGGAGAACTGTTCTTTCTGACGCCAGGCGATTTCGTCAGGAAGCATATCGGCAAAGGCTTCGCGGAGGATTTTCTTTTCGATGGTCTTGCCCGGACACATTTTAGCCGTGGGGTTCAGACGCATCGCCACATCCAGGAACTCTTTGTCGAGGAAGGGAACACGGCCTTCCACTCCCCAGGCACAAAGGCTCTTGTTGGCACGCAGGCAATCATACAGGTACAATTTACTTATCTTACGCAAGGTCTCTTCGTGGAATGCTTTGGCATCGGGAGCCTTGTGGAAATAGAGATAACCACCGAAGATTTCGTCGGCTCCTTCGCCGCTTAACACCATCTTGATACCCATACTTTTGATTACGCGGGACAGGAGGTACATCGGGGTGGATGCACGGACGGTCGTCACATCGTAGGTTTCGATATAGTAGATCACGTCGCGGATGGCATCGAGGCCTTCCTGCACAGTATAGTTGATTTCGTGGTGGACGGTGCCGATATAGTCGGCTACCTTTTGGGCGGCGATCAGGTCGGGAGCACCTTTCAGGCCGATGGCGAAGGAGTGGAGCCGGGGCCACCAGGCATCTGCTTTACTGCCTGTCTCGATACGTTTGGCGGCGTATTTCTTTGCGATGGCAGAGATAATGGATGAGTCCAGGCCACCGGAAAGCAGGACGCCGTAGGGAACGTCACTCATCAGTTGGCGCTGGACGGCGGCTTCAAGGGCATCGTGCAACGCTGTTGCGCTGGCCTGATTGTCTTTTACGTTCTCGTAATCCATCCAATCGCGCAGGTACCATTTCGTCAGGTCGGTATCTTTACTGTAAAAGTAATGGCCCGGCTTGAATTGATTGTAGATGGTAGCGAAACCTTCCAGACCTTTTAGTTCAGAAGAGACGAGTAAGTGTCCGTGATCGTCGTAACCCATATACAGAGGGATAACGCCGATAGGATCGCGGGCGATCAGGTAAGTGTCGTTTTCTTCGTCGTAGAGTGCGAAGGCAAAGATACCACTTAACCGTTCGACGCAGCCGGTACCATACTTGCGGTAGAGGGCGAGGATGACTTCGCAGTCGGAACCGGTCATGAATTCGTATTCATCTTTTAATTCCTGACGGATTTCACGGTGGTTGTAGATTTCACCGTTCACAGTCAGGATCAGTTTACCGTCTTTGCTTTTCAGAGGCTGACCACCGGAGGCAGGGTCGACGATGGAGAGGCGTTCGTGGGCAAGGATGGCAGTGCGTCCCTGATAGATGCCGCTCCAGTCCGGTCCGCGGTGACGGATTCGTTTACTCATTTCCAAAGCTTGGACACGAAGGGCGGATGCACCTTCACGAATGTTGAATATTGCTGTAATGCCACACATAATCGTTATTGTTTTATTTTGTTAGATAGTTGTCTATTGCTTTTGCCGTTTCCCTGCCCGAAGCCATGGCGCGGACGACCAGGCTGGCACCGCTGACGGCATCGCCGCAGGCGAATAGTTTGCTGTCGGCTATTTGGTGCTGATGGTCGACGACAATGTTTTTCCGGGTATCTACTGCCAGTGAAAGCTCTTTGACAAGACCTTCCTGTTCGGGATGGACAAAGCCCATAGCCAGGAATACGAGGTCGGCTTCGATGATCTCTTTCTTTCCCGTCAGTTTCATTTCGGGACGGCCTCCGTTTGCAGATGAGTGCCATTCTACCTCTTCCACTTCTACGCCTTTCAACGTATTTTTATCTCCGACGAAACGGCTGGAAGCGAGATTCCACCGGCGAAGACAACCTTCTTCATGGCTACTGCTGGTCTTTAGTACCTGTGGGTACATGGGCCAGGGAGTTTCAGGGTTATGACCGACGGGAGGTTGCGGCATAATTTCGATCTGTGTCACGCTTGCTGCACCGTGGCGGTTGGCTGTTCCTACACAGTCGCTTCCGGTATCGCCGCCGCCGATGACGAGAACTTTCTTGCCTTTACAGTTGATGATGTTTTTGGGAGGGATGACGATACCTTCCAAAAGACGGTTTTGTTGTCCCAGCAGTTCGAGGGCGAAATGAACGCCTTTCAGGTTACGGCCTTCGATCGGCAAGTCACGGGGAGTTTCTGCTCCGATGGCGACACAGACGGCATCGTATTCCTTTACTATATCCTTGGCAAGGATTTCTTTTCCTACCATGGTGTTGACCCGGAACCGGATACCTTCCTTTTCCATCAGGCGGATACGCCGGTCGATGATGTTTTTGCTCAGTTTGAAGTTCGGGATGCCGAAACGGAGCAGGCCACCCGGTAGTTCATCTTTTTCAAAGACTGTGATTTCGTATCCTTTGCGGTTGAGCCGGTTGGCAACAGTCAGTCCTGCCGGTCCGCTACCTATGACGGCAACGCGTTTACCGTTACGTACGGGGGTGACCGGCTGTACAAAACCTTCGCGGAAGGCGGCCTCGATGATGGCGACTTCATTTTCACGGATGGTAACGGGTTCGTCGCAACTCAGTTTCAGCACGCAGCTTTTTTCGCAGAGGGCAGGGCAGATGCGGCCGGTAAACTCCGGAAAGTCGCAGGTCTGTTCCAGTACGTGATAGGCTTCACGCCATTGTCCTTTGTAAAGGAAGTCTTGCCATTCCGGTTGTTTGTTTCCGAGCGGGCAAGCCCAATGGCAGAAAGGAACGCCACAGTCCATGCAACGGGAAGCCTGACGGCGGCGATCGCTGCTGTTGAGTGTTTGTTCTACTTCGCTGAAATCGTCGATACGATCTTCTACAGGACGATAGCCTGCTTCTTGTCTATGTATGGTGAGGAATGCTCTTGGATTTCCCATGATGTTAAAATGTCTAATATCAAAAAAATCAGTTTAATAATCTCGTTGCATCTCCGCAATCTTCTGCTGCAACTTTTTCATCTGTTCTTCCTGCAGGACTTTCTTGTATTCGATCGGGACGATTCGGATGAATTCATCTACCTGTTTATCCCAGTTCTCCAATATCTTTCCGGCCAGATGGCTGCCTGTGTAGTGGTAGTGCTTACGGATCAGTTCATGTAGTTCCTTGCGGGTGGCACTGTCTTCGACCAGGGAGAGTTCGACCATTTCCATATTGCAGTAATAATCGAAATCGCCCTCCTTGTTCCATATGTAGGCCACGCCGCCGCTCATTCCGGCAGCAAAGTTGCGGCCTGTGCGTCCGAGGACGACAACACGGCCTCCGGTCATATATTCGCAGCAATGGTCGCCGACACCTTCCACCACGGCTATGGCTCCGCTGTTGCGCACGCAGAAACGTTCGCCGACACGGCCGTTGATGTAGACTTCTCCGCCGGTTGCCCCATATAATAAGGTATTACCGGCAATCGTATTGTCCTCGGCAACGAAGGTGGAACGTATCGGAGGCATCAGGCTGATCCGTCCGCCGCTAAGACCTTTTCCGAGATAATCGTTCGCTTCTCCTTCCAGACGGAAATGGACGCCGTGGGCAAGGAAGGCTCCGAAGCTCTGTCCGGCTGAACCTTTGAATTTTATATTGAGCGTATGTTCCGGCAGTCCGGCGTTTCCGTAACGTTTGGCTATTTCGCCGGAAAGCATGGCACCGACGCTGCGGTCTGTGTTGGCGATGGCATAATCGAGCGATACTTCCTGCTGCTGTTCGATGGCTGCCTGTGCATGGCGGATGATGTCCGTATCTTTCACATTCTCTATTTGATGTACCTGATTGGTCACATGATGGATAGCAGTGTGAGCCGCTTGTTCCGGAAGATGCAACAGGTGGGAGAAGTCCAGTAAATCAGATTTACGGTACGCAGATGACACAGGTTTGGGGAATTTACGCAGATTTTTTAGATTTTGATCTGTGGTCATCTGTTCGATCTGCGTCATCTGTGTGCCATGAGTTCGTTTATCCACAATGAGATCCGTCCGTCCGATGATATCATCCAGCTTGCTGTAACCTATCTCAGCCAAGTATTCGCGAACTTCTTCCGCCAGGAAAGTAAAGAAGTTCACCAGATACTCGTGCCTTCCGTGGAAACGTTTCCTCAGCTCTTCATCTTGTGTCGCAACGCCGACAGGGCAGGTATTCATATGACATTTGCGCATCATGACACAACCCAGGACGATCAGGGCAGAGGTTGCAAAACCAAATTCTTCGGCTCCCAGCATTGCCATCAGGACGATATCGCGTCCGGTCTTCAGTTGCCCGTCGGTTTGCAGGCGGACTTGTCCGCGCAGATTGTTCATGACCAATGTCTGCTGCGTCTCCGACAAACCCAGTTCGGGGGGTAATCCCGCATAACGGATCGAACTGATCGGTGATGCACCTGTTCCTCCTTCTGCCCCGGAGATGACAATACGGTCGGCCTTCGCCTTGGCAACACCGGCGGCGATCGTTCCGACACCACTTTCCGATACCAGTTTGACACTGATCTCTGCTTTCGGATTGACATTCTTCAGGTCGAAGATCAGTTGTGCCAGATCTTCGATCGAATAAATATCATGGTGGGGAGGAGGGGAGATCAGCGAAATACCCGGTATGGAATGACGGGTCCTGGCAATGATATCATTGACCTTATATCCCGGTAACTGGCCGCCTTCTCCCGGTTTGGCTCCCTGGGCGACCTTGATCTGTATCTCATCCGCGTTGACCAGGTATTCCGTAGTGACGCCGAAGCGTCCCGATGCCACCTGTTTGATCGCGGAGCGGAGTGACGAGCCATCTTTACGTGGCGTGAAACGTGCCGGGTCTTCACCTCCCTCACCGGTATTGCTCCGGCCGTGTATCTTGTTCATCGCCATGGCCATCGTCTCATGCGCTTCTTTGCTGATGGAGCCGAAGCTCATGGCGCCTGTGACGAAACGTTTCATAATTTCGGACGCAGGTTCCACCTGTTCGACCGGAATGGATTTTTGTTTCTTGAAAGTAAGGAAGTCACGCAGGAAGATGGGTGATTCTTTATCGTCCACCATATGGGTATATTCTTTGAACTTCTTGTAACTGCCCAGGCGTGTAGCCAGTTGCAGCGTGGAAATGGTTTCCGGGTTCCAGGCATGTTTCTCCCCGTCTTTCCGGAAGCTGTATATCCCTTTATGTTCCAGCATCTCATCTACCGGAAGGTCGAAAGCCTGTTGATGCATAACGATCGCATCGCGGACGATCTCATCCAGGCGTATACCGCCGACGTTACTGGTCGTACCGCCGAAATAGGTGCGCGCCAGTCCGGCATCCAAACCGACGGCTTCGAACAGTTTGGCTCCGCGATAACTGCGGATGGTACTGATTCCCATTTTGCTCATCACTTTGAAAAGCCCTTTGCAAATGGATTTTATATAATTTTTGCGTGCCGTCTCGTAGTTCAGCTGTATTTCATGTTTCCCTTCCAGTTCTTTCAGGATGGCAAAAACCATATACGGATTGATGGCACTTGCCCCGTACCCCAACAGGAGGGCGGCATGCATAACCTCGCGCATTTCGCCGGTTTCAACGACCAGGGCTGTCTGCACGCGTTTTTGTACGGAGATCAGGTGATGATGTACGGCACTGACGGCAAGCAGAGACGGGATGGGTGCCCTCTTTTCATCTACGTTCTTATCGCTCAGGATGATGTAGTTCACGCCGTCGGTAACGGATTGTTCCGCTTGTTTGCACAACTCGTCGAGGGCTGCTTTCAAGCCTTCCCGTCCTTTTCCCACTTCAAACAACATAGGCAGTTTGACTGCGTTGAATCCTTTATAGCGGATGTTGCAGAGCAAATCCAATTGCGTGTTGGTCAGGATCGGATGATTCAGCCGTACCATTTTACAATGGCTTTCACTCGGCACAAGGATATTATTACCTACTGCTCCTATATATTCTTCCAGGCTCATGACCAGTTCTTCGCGGATCGGGTCGATCGGCGGATTGGTCACCTGGGCAAATTGCTGACGGAAATAATTGAACAATAACTGCGGACGATCGGATAGAACGGCCAATGGCGTATCATTCCCCATAGAACCGACCGGTTCGGCACCTCCGGTACACATCGGCATGATGATCTTTTCCACATCTTCGCGGCTGTACCCGAAGGTGCGTAACATTTTACTGTAGTTTTCGACTGTATGGGGTATTTTACGCCCAGATTTCAGTTCGTCCAGTTCCACGCGGTTGTTTGACAGCCATGTCTTATAAGGTTTGGCTTCGGCGAGTTGTTTTTTCAGTTCGCCGTCATAATATATTTCGCCTTTCTCCGTATCGACCATCAATATTTTTCCCGGTTGCAGACGCCCTTTCTCTTTGATCTCGTTTGCTTCAAAATCCATTACGCCTACTTCGGAAGCTACCAGCATCATGTCGTTTTTCGTGATCAGGTAACGTGCCGGACGCAAACCATTACGATCCAGCATTCCTCCCGCAAACCGTCCGTCGCTGAATAACAGGGCTGCCGGTCCGTCCCACGGTTCCATCAGAATGGAATGATATTCATAAAAGGCTTTCAAATCCTCCGATATCGGATTCTTCTCATTCGTACTTTCCGGTACCAGCATCGCCATGGCATGAGGCAGACTCAATCCGGAAGCAACCAGAAACTCCAGCACATTGTCCAGTGAGGCGCTATCGCTCATCCCCGGTTGAATGATCGGGCGGATACTTCCTATATTCCCGATAGTAGGTGAGGTGAGTACGCTTTCACGTGCTTCCATCCATCCTCTGTTTCCACGGATCGTATTGATCTCCCCATTATGTGCCAGCAGGCGGAACGGTTGTGCCAGGCTCCATGTCGGGAACGTATTCGTGCTGAAACGGGAGTGAACCAATGCTAATCCGCTTGTGAAGTAATTATTTGTCAGGTCGGGAAAATAATGACGAAGTTGCATCGACTCCAACATTCCTTTATATACAATATTCTTAGTGGATAACGAGGTCACATAGAAGTCCTTTTTGCCAGCCAGGTCAGAGGCTGCCACTTTATTCTCAATACGTTTACGGATAACATACAACTTCAATTCCAGCTCCTGTTGGTTATCGCATCCGGTCACGAAGAGTTGTTTGATATCCGGTTCGGTAGCCAGGGCATCCTTCCCCAATATATCACTGTTGACCGGAACTTTCCGCAGATGCATCAGGGTAAGCCCTTCCTTTTCAATCTCTTCGATCATAATACTAAGGATGGCGGATCGCTGTGTTTCGTCTTTAGGAAGAAAGACCAGACCTGTACCGTATTTCCCTTTTTCCGGTACGGGAATCCCCTGCAACAGAATAAATTCGTGAGGAATCTGCAATAGAATACCAGCACCGTCCCCCGTCTTGTTATCTGCACCTTCTGCACCACGGTGACGCATATTTTCCAATACTTTAAGGGCTGACTCTACAATGTCGTGCGATTTTCCTCCGTGAATGTTTACCAACATTCCTACACCGCACGCGTCATGTTCATTCGCAGGATCATATAACCCCTGCTTTCTGTTCAAATAGATCTGTTCTTTCATTGTTTGTTGACCTTATGTTTGCGTAATACCTATTTTGTTATCAAATTGTTTCACAAATATAGGATGTTTCTTTCATTGTGATATATGTTCTGGTGTTAAAGAGTGACGTTTTTTTTCTTTATCAGAATGGATGGTTTCTATTTGATATGATAATTGTTGTTTTGATATCAATATGAAGTATACATGGTGCTTTTTGCTTTTAATCTGAAAGACGTTCTTTCTTGAAATAGTCGAATAAACAACAAAAAAGCCTTCCAGTTTTCCTGAAAGGCTTTTATTAGAAAATAAAGTAATTAATGTTTTCTCTTAGATCTGTAATACCAGAATAAACCTGCATCCTTTTTTGTAATCTTTATCGATCGACAAGTTTCCATTCAGTTTATTGGCGATCAGGGCACAGATTGGCAATCCGAGTCCGTCGCCATCTGCCAGGTCTTTGACTTCGTTGAATGGCTTGAACAGGTTCTCTTTTTGTTCATCAGGAATTCCTGTACCGTTATCTGTTACGATAAGATGGCAAAGATGAGCTCCTTTTCTTTTGAATTCCAGCCATATTTTACCGGATGTCGTGTATGAAGCAGCATTATTCAGCAAATGCAGTAAGACACGTTCCAGCTGTTCCGGATTTGATTTTACTTCTAATTGAGGAGCATCTACGATCACTTCTACATCAGGATGTATCTTATCCTTTACTTTATCCATCGCTTTTTTGCAGAAACTTCCCATGTTGAAGGATTGTGTCTCGTAAGTCTCCATTAAAGAGCTTTCAAGAGAAGAAAGTTCCTGGATGTTCAAGCTGAATTGTTTCAAAGCATCTACACGTTTCTGGATAGAAGCCGCTTGTAGGGGAGCTGTATTACGTAATTCTCCAGCCGACATATTAAGCATATTGAGCGTAGGCTCCATTTGTTCGGAAATACTTTGAATAAATTTGGTTTGCTGTTCACTATGCTCGTTGGTTGTCTGGATAATGTTTTTCAGCTTTTTGTTGAGTACGATGAAACGTAACAACAGGAAGGCTAGTAAAGCCAAAGCCGCGATAAGAATAACCACCAATGTGCAGAGACCTACTATCATGTATTGTTTGCCCGATAGTTTGTCATCTTTTTCCTGTATGGTTTTCTGGCTTTCATCATATTTCAGTTGCAATGCTCCCAGTTCATCCTGTGCATTGAGTGCCTTTACTGAATCGGTCCAGACGATATACTTTTCATAGGTACGTTCCATTAACGGAGCATTATTTGCCGTACGGGCAATAGTGATCAGATGTCTGTAACATTCACTCACTTTGTCGTACTCTTTTTTGTCTTTGAACTGGTTGATCAGTTTGTTGAAACTGGCGTCTCCCTGGTCGTTTTGTCCGAAGGTATAATAATAGTTTGCCTGGGTATATAATAAATCTTCGGCGAGCTTGTCGCTACCTGCCTGACTGACCAGGTTATCCAGAGTATTCAACTGAAGTTGGGCCTGCGCTGCATTTTTGAGCTTGATGTACATTTGTAGCCGTTCTTTTGTCAGTTGGAAACGCTGGTCGTAGAATGTTTTCTGTGCTTTATCTTCTTCGGTTAACAGATATTGAGTCATTTGGCGGCAAAGGTCGAATGCCTCCTGATAATAGTTCTCACGATAATAAAGATATGTTGCTTTAGTCCCGCAATCAATGGCTTGTGTGTAATCCCCTTCACTGGAAAAGGCTTTGTAGGCTTGAAGGAAAAGGTAACGGGCTTTAGTGTAGTCTTTCTGTTCCAGGCTACTTTGCGCCTGCTTCATTAGATCATTGGCTCTGTTTTCTGCCTTGAGGGTTGTGCAGAAACAGAGAACAAGAGTGATGATAAAATACATGATTCTCATAACTTCAAATTTAATTTTAAGCAAATATATGTATTTATTCAAAATCAATACATGAAGTTCTACTGAAAAATTTAATCAATGTATCTTTTATTTGTTGGAATTATGCTTTTATTTCTATTTCGTATATCCGTGATTCGTCCTCCCAGGGATGGTATCCTTGTCCTATATATCTGAATCCCAACTTTTCATAAAAGCCTATATGTTCAGTGCTAAGGTATAGTTTGTTGAAACCAGCTTTAACCGTATCTTCTTTGGCTTTCTCCATACATGACTGGATATACAGAAGGCCATTTACTTTGCAGATAGTTGATCGCTATGTCTTTGTAGGCCGGATTTTCTTTTACAGATATAATTTTCATGATGTTGTATTTAATGTTCAAAGTTCATACATGGCTTTTGATTTATATTGTAATGATTGCTCAAATATACTATATATTCTATATAATGTGATTATCTGCGGAAATTTTAAATTTTATTCTTAAGGAAATACCAATATACTCTATATATAGAATTGATTTATTCGTATATTTGACAAAACCAATAAATAATCAGATCATGGACATAAAGGTATTTCTCAATAATTATCGTGAAGCATTTGGTGAAAAAGTGGATCTTCCAATTGTCTTTTGGTATTCAGAGCAACCGGTAAACTCTGTTGATAAAATCGGAGGATGTTTATTCAAATGTATGAAGGATGTCAGGGACGGGCAAACGGTTACTTTGAGTGTGGAAAATATCGGTTGTGGCGGTGGAAAATTCTATATCGGTTTTACGGAGATGCCCGAACGGATTCCAGGATTTGTGTCTTTAAAAGAAAAATACAAACAAACCCCTGAAGGCGTTTCTGAGTTTTTGGAAGAACTGCAAGTTCCGAGAGCAAAGATGGATTATCTGAACTTTGCCCGAATGGATAAAGTAGAGAATTTCGATAATCTCGAAGGAATTCTGTTCCTGGCAACACCCGATATGCTTTCCGGCTTAGCTACCTGGGCATTTTTCGATAATAATTCACAGGATGCCGTTACTTCTTTATTTGGCTCCGGTTGTTGCTCTGTAGTCACACAAGCCGTTATTGAGAATGCGAGAGGGGGAAAGCGCACTTTTATAGGATTCTTCGACCCTTCCGTACGTCCTTATTTTGAATCGGATATTTTAAGTTTTATGATACCGATGTCACGTTTCAGAGAAATGTACGATACGATGCGGAGTAGCTGTTTGTTCGATACGCATGCCTGGGGAAAGGTAAAAGCCAGGATGGAATAAAGAAATTCTGATATTGTATAAACCTCTATGCATTGTATTTAAAATGATTTTTTATGTATTTCATGAACAAGCTTGCTTTAGTTGCACGTTGAAAGTGAAACAAGTAAGCACATTCATAATTTTATAGATGGTCTGCCATGCTTGTAGTTCCTTTGCTTCACCAAAAGAGATTATTGACAAACGGGTGATCCTGGAAATGAAAGTGTTACTCCAATCTACCGACTACACGATACAGGAGATATCCCAGTTGCTCCATTTTCCGGATCAGTCTTATTTGGGACGCTATTTTAAAAGGCATACGGGGATGTCGGCAAGTGAATACAGGGAATTGTAAACAAAGAATGCTGTTAAGAAGCGTTTTTCTTGTAACTTTGTTCTTTTAATTAAAAAAGAACAACTGAATGCCGGAAAATCATCTTTTGATAATCGCATTAAGTAACCATTCCAATCTGGGACCTTTGCTTATTCCTTATTTTGCCAGGGAGGTATCGCCGGGAATGATCAGTGTGGAGGAACAGGTTTCCCATGCCGGAAAAGAAAATGATCTGTCCGAATTAGAAAGGCAGATTATTGCTATTGCCGAAAGTTACTCGGAGAAGAATCTTATGAAGATCTATTCGAAGGAGCGAACGCTTGCCGGTTTTCTGAAGTCGGTGACGACAGATATGCGGCAAAAGCTACTGCGTCCTTTTATTGATAAGAAGATCAGGCAAATGATCCGGCTGATGCAAATTCATAAAATACCGGTGTATAATAAGGAGGCAGGCGTGAAGTTGCTTTATGAGCATGACCGGGTGTTGTTTTCTGAACATGTGGCAGAAGTTTCTTTTCGTTTTGAGATTACGGAGCAGACCTTTCGTTATACTGCAATTTGTAAAATGAATGGTGAAGAGATCTCCTTACAGCAAAAACGGCGTTTTATGGTCTTTTCTTCTAAACCGGCGGTATTGTTTCTTGACAGCCATCTGCTTGTTTTTAAGCGGATAGAAGCGGCGCGGCTAGTTCCTTTCCGGTTTAAGCGGTATGTGGAAGTTCCGGTTGCTGAATTAAATAAATATATGGAGAAGGTGGTGCTTCCACTGATAAGCGATTATCCTGCCATTTCTGTGGGGTTTGATATCATTCGTGAGTCACGTGCTTGTGTTCCGGAATTGTCGGTCGAGAGATCGATCCATGATGACCCGGTATTACAACTCCACTTTCGTTATGGCGACCATTCCTTTTCTCCGGGCCAGGAGCCCCGTTACGCTTATCCGTCTTTGAAGGAAGAGGAGGGGAAGCCGGTTGTATATTACTATGTACGTGATATCAGACTGGAGCAAACCTATGTCGACCTGTTAAAGCAATGGGGGTTCCGGCAGGTATCCGATACCCAGTTTGCCAGGAATGACCTGGGAGGAGATCATACTTTCATTGATTGGTTACAGCAGCATCGGCAGGAACTACAATCCTGTTTTTCTTTTGTAAAAAAGGAAACCTCTCTTTCTTTCTATTTTGGCGAAGTGTCGTTGACACAGGAGATTGCCTCTTCCCCTGATTGGTTCGATATCCGAATAACTGTCAGGATTGGTGATTATCAGTTTCCTTTTATCCGTTTTAAGAAAAATATTCTGGAAGGAAAACGCGAATTTGTCCTACCTGACGGTCAGATCGCTTTGTTACCGGAAGACTGGTTTGAGAAATACAGTGACCTCTTTGCTTTAGGCGATGGAAAGCAGGATGAGATTCGGGTTCGTAAAATGCACCTGGGACTTGTTGCCGCATTGGAGGGAGGGGAGGATTCTATACAAAAAGAATATGTACGGAAGGAATCGGTGACAGTACCTCCGAAGATAAAAGCGACTTTGCGTCCTTACCAGCAGGAGGGTTTCTCCTGGTTGGTTCATTTGGCGGCAAACGGTTTCGGCGGTTGCCTGGCGGATGATATGGGGCTGGGTAAAACTTTGCAGACTATTTCTTTATTGCAACATGTATATGACCCGAACGAGCCGGTCAGTATAGAATATACTCCGGTATCATCGGGAAAAGTGACGGCAGATCAGGACGGACAATTCTCTTTTTTTAGCGAAGAACTACCTGATGAGACAGAGTACGATGCGATTAATTTCAGGGTAGAGACTCAACAAAACCTACCGGCGACTTTGATCGTTGTTCCCACTTCTTTACTTCCGAACTGGAAAAGGGAAATACGGAAGTTTAGTTCGTTAAGCGTCTATTCTTATACTGCTACTACCGGGCAGAGGCAGAAAGACCCTTGTAAGAGTTTCAGCCGTTATAATATCGTTCTGATCACCTACGGATTACTTAGAAGGGATATCGACTTGTTAGAAAACTATCGTTTTACTTATGTGATACTGGACGAAAGCCAGAATGTAAAGAATCCGGCATCGGTAACTTATCATGCAGTAGTCCGTTTGAAAAGCGATCATCGTCTGGTATTGACCGGGACGCCGATCGAGAATTCTCTAAAGGATCTTTGGGCGCAATTTAACTTTATCAATCCCGGTCTGCTCGGTTCTTCTAACGGTTTTCGGAAATATTTTATTCTTCCGATCACCAAAGAAGGAAATGAGAAGGTCGGAAAAAGATTGCAACAAATTATACGTCCTTTTTTCCTGCGACGTACGAAGTTGCAAGTAGCACCGGAACTTCCCCCGTTGACGGAAGAAGTGGTTTATTGTGAGATGACACCGGAGCAACGTGAGATTTACCTGAAAGAGAAAAACGTTCTGCGTAATACGATCTTGCAGGAACGAAACAAAAACTCTTTTGTAGCTCTAAACGGTATTACCCGTTTGCGTCAGTTAGCAAACCACCCACAAATGGTTATGCCTGTGTATACGGGCGGTTCGGGAAAGATGGAGCAGATATTGGATGCTTTCGAGACATTGGTCAGCGAAGGGCATAAAGTATTGATCTTTTCTTCTTTCGTCACCCATCTTAATCTGTTGGCTAGAGCTTTTATTGAACGAAAATGGAAATATGCAATGCTTACAGGCAGTACAGTCGACAGGGAAAAAGAGATTACTCGCTTCTCTACCCAAAGCGATGTCTCCGCTTTTTTCATATCCTTGAAAGCGGGGGGAGTTGGTTTGAACCTGACGGATGCCGATTATGTGTTTATCATCGATCCCTGGTGGAATCCGGCGGCTGAACTACAAGCCGAAGGTCGTGCACATCGTATCGGACAAGAAAAGCAGGTATTCGTATATCGTTTCATCACAGCTGATACGATTGAAGAAAAGATACGTAACCTGCAGGAATCCAAAAGTGAATTGGCAGAAACCTTTATCTCCGAAAATGATCCGTTAAAGTTGTTGACAGACCGTGAGTGGGAAGAGTTATTGTGAGTCTTTTTTGTTAAAGTTGCTAATATACTATTAGTATATCTTTGCCCATTCTTACAATTTACATCCCGTGGCTTCCTTCTCCTTTTTGTTTGTTACTTTGTCGAAACAATACGGAAATATATAATATTTTAACTAAATGCTGGATAAAATGATTATTTCTATTAATGTGTCAATTATTTTGCATTAATATGAACATTGTGTTTGATAAAGTACGTATCTTTGTGGTCGAAATAAACAAGATAGAACCAGATGGAACAACTTAAACATGAGTGTGGAGTCGCCATGGTCCGGTTACTGAAGCCTTTAGAATATTATCATCAAAAGTATGGTACCTGGATGTATGGGTTGAATAAACTCTATTTACTGATGGAGAAGCAGCATAACCGGGGGCAGGAAGGGGCCGGTTTAGCCTGTGTAAAGTTAGAAGCAAACCCCGGTGAAGAATATATGTTTCGGGAACGAGCATTAGGAACAGGAGCTATAACCGAGATATTCGCAGCCCTTCACGAACATTACAAAGATTTACCGCCCGGTAAATTAAACGATCCGCTTTTTGCTAAAGCAAATCTTCCTTTCGCCGGAGAACTTTATATGGGTCATCTCCGTTACAGCACCACCGGTAAGTCCGGTATTTCCTACGTCCATCCTTTTTTACGCCGCAACAACTGGAGAGCCAAGAACCTCGCTCTTTGCGGTAATTTCAACCTCACTAACGTAAACGATATTTTTGAAGAGATTACGGCTATCGGACAACATCCGCGTAAGTATTCCGATACCTATATCATGCTCGAACAGATGGGACACCGCCTGGATCGTGAGGTAGAGCGCCTGTATCAGAAATATGAAGGTGAGGGACTGAAAGGAATGGAGATCACAAACGCTATTGAAGCACATGTCGACCTATCGAATGTACTGAAACGATGTGTGCCGACCTGGGACGGAGGATTCGTGATCTGTGGCTTGACAGGTAGCGGTGAGTCCTTCAGTGTGCGCGACCCGTGGGGGATACGCCCGGCTTTTTATTATGTAGACGATGAAATCATGGTACTGGCTTCCGAACGTCCGGTTATCCAGACGGCCCTGAATGTACAGGCTGAAGATATAAAAGAACTGAATCCCGGAGAAGCAGTCTTTATCAGCAAGGAAGGTCGGTTCGGAACCTCACAGATCGTGCAACCGAAGGAGAATAAAGCCTGTTCGTTCGAACGTATTTATTTTTCCCGTGGTAGTGATGTGGATATCTACCGCGAACGTAAGCGGTTGGGGGAGAACCTGGTGCAACCGATATTGAAAGCAGTCGATCATGATATCAGGCACACTGTCTTCTCTTTTATTCCCAACACGGCTGAAGTGGCCTATTTCGGTATGCAGGAAGGATTGAACAACCACCTGAACAAACTAAAAAAGGAATGGATTGCTGACCGCAGTCACCTTTTGCAGGAAGAAGAGCTCGACCAGATACTTTCCATGCGTGTTCGTGCTGAAAAAGTAGCGATTAAGGATATAAAATTACGTACCTTTATCGCCGAAGGAAACAGCCGTAACGATCTGGCAGCCCATGTATATGATATAACCTATGGAAGCATCGAACCTTTTGTCGATAATCTGGTTGTTATAGATGATAGCATCGTAAGGGGAACAACACTAAAACAGAGTATTATCGGCATCTTAGACCGCTTGCATCCGAAGAAGATCGTGATCGTCTCTTCATCGCCTCAGGTCCGCTATCCGGACTATTACGGAATCGATATGTCGCGTATGAATGAGTTTATCGCATTCCGGGCGGCAGTGGCTTTGCTGAAAGACCGTGGTATGGAGTCTGTTCTGACAGAAGCCTATCAGAAGGCGAAAAAGCAACAGGCGCAGAAGGATGGTCCGATCGTCAACTATGTGAAGGAGATATATGTACCGTTTACCGATGAGGAAATCTCTGCCAAGATGGTAGAGTTGCTTACCCCGGCTGGTACACGGGCAAAGGTCGAGATCGTCTATCAGACGCTTGAAGGTCTGCATGCCTCTTGTCCCGATCATCCGGGCGACTGGTATTTCTCCGGCGATTATCCGACTCCCGGAGGGGCACGGCTGGTAAACAACGCCTTCATTAATTATATGGAAGAAGAATATTTAATCAACTCAAACGTAAGTTTTTATTTATGCAAAGAGAAAAAACAGCAACTTTGATCTTAGACGACGGAACTGTTTTTCGTGGCTTTTCTTTCGGCTACGAAAAGGAGGTGACCGGCGAAGTAGTGTTCAACACTGCGATGACGGGTTATCCGGAAAGCTTGACCGACCCTTCTTATGCCGGTCAGTTGATGGTGTTAACATATCCGTTGGTGGGTAATTATGGTGTGCCGGCCCGCACGTTCGGTGCGGATGGGATAGCTACTTTCATGGAGAGTGAAAAGATTCATGCAGATGCCATTATCGTAAGCGATTACAGCCATGAATACAGTCATTGGAATGCTGAAGAAAGTCTGGGAAGCTGGTTGAAGGAAGAAGGAATACCGGGAATTTACGGAATCGATACACGTGCCCTGACCAAGAAATTGCGTGAACATGGGGTGATGATGGGAAAGATCGTCATCGGTGACGCAAAGACTGACCTTACCGACTTCGGACAATACGGAAATGTGAATTACGTCGACAAAGTCTCTTGTAAGGAGGTGATCACTTACGGGGAAGGCGAAGGAAAGAAACGGGTCGTCCTGGTGGATTGCGGGGTGAAGCATAACATCATCCGCAGCCTGCTGAAACGGAATGTGACTGTGATCCGGGTTCCCTGGAACTATGATTTCAATACACTGGAATATGACGGCCTGTTTATCAGCAATGGCCCCGGTGACCCGGATACCTGCGATGCTGCTGTTCAAAATATCCGTAAAGCTTTGAGTGGCGATAAGCCGATCTGCGGTATCTGCATGGGTAACCAGCTGTTGGCCAAGGCCGGTGGAGCCTCTATCTATAAACTGAAATACGGACACCGCAGCCATAATCAGCCGGTGCGTATGGTAGGAACGGAAAAGTGTTTTATCACCTCACAGAATCATGGGTACGCGGTGGATAACACAACGCTGGGTACTGATTGGGAACCACTCTTTATCAATATGAATGACGGTACGAACGAAGGTATCAAACACAAAACGAAGCCTTTCTTCTCCTCCCAGTTCCATCCCGAAGCATGTAGCGGACCGACGGATACGGAGTTTATGTTCGATAAATTTGTCGAGTTACTGTAAAAGAGGAATGGAGGTGATGCATCTTTGCGCGATCAGGCAACACTCCTTTGCGTGAACAAGCGAAGCTTCTTCGCTAACGGTAGAGACACCTCCTAAGTGGGGGCAGCGACAATCCCTCTCCGGAGTCAGCGAGCCAGGCTCGCCAACGTTGGTGAGTCAGTGCGCCTAAAAAGTGTTAACAAGAAAAATAAGGTCAATATGAAAGAAGATATAAAGAAAGTCCTGATACTAGGTTCCGGTGCCCTCAAGATCGGTGAGGCGGGCGAGTTTGATTATTCAGGCAGTCAGGCGTTGAAAGCCATCAAGGAAGAAGGCATTCAAACGGTGCTTATCAATCCTAACATTGCAACGGTACAGACTTCGGAAGGAGTTGCGGACACAGTTTATTTCCTGCCCGTTACTCCTTTCTTTGTGGAAAAAGTGATCGAAAAAGAACATCCTGAAGGTATTCTACTGGCGTTCGGCGGCCAGACTGCGCTGAACTGCGGGGTAGCGCTTTACCAGAGTGGTGTACTTGAAAAATATAACGTTCGTGTATTGGGTACCCCGGTACAGGCTATCATGGATACGGAAGACCGTGAGCTTTTTGTCCGCAAGCTTGACGAGATCGATGTAAAGACGATCAAGAGCGAAGCGGTGGAGAATGTAGCCGATGCCCGTCGTGCTGCCGCCAGCCTGGGATATCCGGTGATCGTTCGTGCCGCTTATGCGCTGGGTGGTCTGGGTTCGGGCTTCTGCGATAATGAAGAGGAATTGGATCTACTGGTTGAAAAAGCTTTCTCTTTCTCTCCTCAGGTATTGGTTGAGAAGAGCCTGAAAGGTTGGAAAGAGGTCGAATATGAAGTGGTGCGCGACCGTTTTGACAACTGCATCACGGTTTGTAATATGGAAAATTTCGACCCGCTGGGAATCCATACCGGCGAGTCTATCGTAATCGCCCCTTCACAGACACTGACCAATACGGACTATCATAAGCTGCGTGAACTGGCTATCCGCATCATCCGCCATATCGGTATCGTGGGTGAGTGTAACGTTCAGTACGCCTACGATCCGGAGTCGGAAGACTACCGTGTGATCGAGGTGAACGCCCGTCTGAGCCGTTCTTCTGCACTGGCCTCGAAGGCAACCGGCTATCCGCTGGCTTTCGTTGCTGCCAAGTTAGGTTTGGGCTACGGCCTGTTCGACCTGAAGAACTCGGTGACAAAGACAACAAGCGCCTTCTTCGAACCGGCGCTCGACTATGTGGTTTGTAAGATCCCTCGCTGGGACTTGGGTAAGTTTCACGGCGTTGCCCGTGAATTGGGTTCCAGCATGAAGTCGGTAGGAGAGGTGATGGCTATCGGCCGTACGTTTGAAGAAGCTATCCAGAAAGGTCTGCGTATGATCGGACAGGGAATGCACGGCTTCGTGGAAAACAAGGAACTGGTGATCCCCGATATCGACAAAGCGTTGAACGAACCGACAGACCGTCGTATCTTCGTAATCAGCAAGGCTTTCCGTGCCGGCTATACGATCGACCAGATCCATGATCTGACAAAGATCGACAAATGGTTCCTCCAAAAACTATATAATATTATCCAGACAGCGGGGGCTTTGGAAAGTTTCAGCAGGATAATCGATATTCCCGACAACCTGTTCCGTCTGGCGAAGAAGCAAGGTTTCTCTGATTTCCAGATTGCCCGTGCCATCTTCAAAGAACAGATGGAAGACGGTGAAAAAGCAATCCTCCAGGTGCGCCAGGATCGTAAATACCGTGGTATCCTTCCGGTAGTAAAGCAAATCGATACGCTGGCTGCTGAATACCCGGCACAGACCAACTATCTGTATCTGACTTACAGTGGTACGGAAAATGATGTGCAATATGTTGGCGACAGACGTTCCATCGTGGTACTGGGGTCGGGTGCTTACCGTATCGGTAGTTCGGTAGAGTTCGACTGGTGTGGTGTGCAGGCACTCAACACGATCCGCAAGGAAGGTTGGCGCTCCGTCATGATAAATTACAACCCGGAGACGGTTTCGACCGACTACGATATGTGTGATCGCCTCTACTTCGACGAGCTGACATTCGAACGTGTAATGGATATCCTCGAACTGGAGAATCCGCACGGTGTGATCGTCTCTACCGGAGGCCAGATTCCGAACAACCTGGCGATGCGCCTGGACGAACAGCACGTCAACATCCTCGGAACATCAGCGAAGAGTATCGACAATGCGGAAGACCGTGAGAAGTTCTCCGCCATGCTCGACCGTATCGGTGTGGATCAGCCGCGCTGGAAAGAGTTGAGTAGCATGGACGATATAAATCAGTTTGTAGAGGAAGTCGGTTTCCCTGTCTTGGTTCGTCCGAGTTACGTACTGAGTGGTGCAGCTATGAATGTCTGCTCCAATCAGGAAGAGTTGGAACGCTTCCTGCAACTGGCGGCTAACGTCAGCAAGAAGCATCCGGTGGTAGTAAGCCAGTTCATCGAACATGCCAAGGAGGTAGAGATGGATGCCGTAGCCGATCATGGCGAGATCGTGATGTATGCGATCAGCGAGCATATCGAGTTTGCAGGAGTCCATTCCGGTGATGCTACGATCCAGTTCCCTGCGCAGAAGTTGTATGTGGAGACGGTTCGCCGTATCAAACGTATCAGCAAGCAGATTGCGAAGGAACTGAATATCTCCGGCCCGTTCAATATCCAGTATCTGGCGAAAGATAACGATATCAAGGTGATCGAATGTAACCTCCGTGCCTCGCGTAGCTTCCCGTTCGTAAGTAAGGTCCTGAAGATAAACTTTATCGAGTTGGCTACCCGTATCATGTTGGGCTTGCCTGTCGAAAAACCGCATAAGAATGCGTTCGACCTGGATTATGTAGGTATCAAGGCATCCCAGTTCTCGTTCAACCGCTTGCAGAAAGCCGATCCGGTTCTGGGTGTGGATATGGCATCTACCGGTGAGGTCGGTTGTATCGGTGATGATCTTTCGGAAGCAGTTCTTACCAGTATGTTAGCAGTCGGACAGCGTATCCCGGCAAAGAATATCCTATTATCTACCGGAACACCGAAACAGAAAGTCGCGATGCTGGATGCAGCCAGGAAGCTTGCCAATAAAGGTTATAGCTTATTTGCAACCGGCGGTACACACCGTTTTCTGGAAGAAAATAATATCCCGAGCACGCAGGTTTACTGGCCGAGTGAAGAAGGTAAACAGCCGCAGGCACTCACCATGTTGCATGAAAAGAAGATCGACATGGTAGTCAACATCCCGCGTGACCTTTCAGCCGGTGAACTGGATAACGGCTACAAAATCCGCCGTGCCGCTACCGACCTGAATGTTCCACTGATCACTAATGCCCGTTTGGCAAGTGCCTTTATCGAAGCATTCTGTACTTTAAGTATCGACGATATTCAGATCAAGAGTTGGCAGGAGTATAAATAAGCATTTGAATTAATTAAATAACGAGGTGTGTCCGGTATGAGTAATACAACGGACACACCTTTTTATTTATAGTACAATGACTGGAACGAGTCAGATTATAAGAATGAATATACCCTGAATATGGTATTTCCCACCGTGATCCGTTCATCTATTTTTGCAGAGACAGAAGGTTAATAATTTAAATGAATAAAAATGAAAAGTAAAGTTTACCTGATAAAGCCTCCGCTAATAATCCTCCTGTTGTTATTTACAGTGGGTTTGAATGCACAAATCATAGTGAAAGGACAAGTGATAAATGGGGAAGATAATACCACTATGCCTTTCGCCACCGTAGTAGAGAAAGGTACTACAAACGGAGTGGCGACTGATGCAGACGGTAACTTCGAACTGACTGTTCCTTCACCTGCCACCCTGTTGGTGGTATCCTCTCTCGGATATAAAAATCAGGAAGTAAAAGCCGGAAGCGGAGTTCCTATGCGTATTATTCTTACTCCTGATTTGCAGCAACTGGATGAAGTAGTTGTAACGGCCCTTGGCATTTCGCGAGAGAAGAAAGCATTATCCTATTCGGTACAAGACCTGAAAGGAGAGGAACTGACCCGGTCGCGGCAGACTAATGCGATCGGTTTGCTTTCCGGTAAAGTTGCAGGTTTGCAGGTGACTACCTCCGGTGGGGCACTGGGTGGATCGAGCCGCGTATTGGTACGTGGTGTCAGCTCCTTGCTTGGAAACAACCAACCTCTGTATGTGATCGATGGTACACCTATCGACAATGCCGAACTGAGTAGTTCTACGACTGCTGTCGGTTATGGTGATAAAGATTATGGAAATACTGCTGCCGATATTAATCCGGATGATATAGAAAGTATGTCCGTATTGAAAGGTGCCTCGGCTACGGCGCTGTATGGTTCCAGAGCTAACAACGGTGTGATCCTGATCACGACCAAAAAAGGTTCCAATAAGAACCGGACGGAAATATCCGTCAGTACCGGAGTGAGTTTTGATACCCAAGCACGCCGGAACTTCCCCGAAATGCAGAAGCTATATGGTGGAGGAGCCAGTAACCAGCAGACCTTCAATCAAGTGACGATCGACGGGCAGACCTATAACGTACCTGCTTATGCGATCGATGAGAGTTGGGGACCGAGATATAACGGTCAGCAGGTTCTTTCCTGGGAGAATCTCTATCCTGAAAATCCATCGCTTTATCTGAAGACGAAAGAGTGGAAATACCCGGATCACGATCTGATGTATTTTTTTAAGACCGGTGTCTCGTTCGATAATAATATTTCAGTGCGCGGCGGTAACGATATCACGACTTTCCGTGTATCTTATTCCAACCGTACCTCTACCGGTACCACTCCTAATTCTCATTTGCAACGTAATAACCTGAGTGCAGGCGGTAGTGTGAAGCAAGGTAATTTTCTTTTCACTGCTTCGGTCAACTATATGAATACGGGAGTGAAAGGTCGTCCCTGGACCGGAACATCCAACCGGAATGTGATGACGCAAGCATATTCATGGGGACAGAACCAGGTAGACTATAAAGAACTTTCCGACTACCGTCGTCCGGATGGTTCACAACGATTATGGAATGTAACGGCCTGGAATAACCTGGCTCCCAAATATATCGATAATCCTTATTGGGCTGCCAATATGAGTTACTCGGACGAAAAGCGAAATCGTGTTTACGGTAATGCCGGGATGGAATGGAATATCATAGATGGATTGAAAGCAACGGCAAAAGTACACGGTGACATTTATACTTATGCCCTGGAGGATCGGATTGCCGTTTACTCCCGTACCACTTCGAAGTATTCAGAAAATATCCAGCGTTTCCAGGAGTTCAATTATGAAGGCATATTGCATTATAATAAAGATGTAAAGGATTTTAGATTTACCGCTTTTGCCGGAGTGAACCTGATGTCGCAACGGAGGAATCTCAATAATGCGGAAACGCAGGGCGGACTAATCATCCCCGAATATTATAACCTGAGCAATGCCGGAAGCGTATCGAATATAGAGAAGACTTACCGGAAAGAGATACGCTCCCTGTTTGGCAGTATCAATGTGGGCTGGAAGAATATGCTTTTCCTCGATGCTACATTCCGTAATGACTGGTCGTCTACGCTGCCGGCTGATGATAATTCTTATTTCTATCCTTCTTTTTCCGGTAGTTTCATCTTTTCCGAGTTGAATGCCATAAAGGAATATCCCTGGCTGACCTTCGGAAAGCTACGGTTGGGTTGGGCGCAGGTGGGAAACGATACCGATCCTTACAGCCTGTCACGTGCTTATGAATATACGGGCAGCTCTTTCGCTGGCGTCCCCGGTTATGCACTGGATGTAACATTGAACAATGCACGTCTGAAACCGGAGCTGACTCATTCGGTAGAAGCCGGACTGGAACTGAAGTTCTGGAATAATCGTGCCGGACTGGATTTGACCTACTATAATAACCGGACGAAAAATCAGATTATGCGGGTTCCCCTGGCTGCTTCAAGCGGTTATACCAGTCAGTGGATGAATGCCGGTGAGATAAGTAATAAAGGTGTGGAGTTAGTGGCGACTATTGTTCCTGTCCGGACTCCCGACTTCCAGTGGGAAGCGATATTTAACTGGTCGAAAAATATCAACCGTGTAGAAAAATTGAATGGTGACCTGCAAACCTTACAGATAGCTTCTTCCTTTGTCGATCTGCATGCAACAGTAGGAAGTCCTTACGGAGAGTTGACCGGTTTCAACTATGTGTACGATGCACAGGGTAACCGTGTCGTCAATAGCCAGGGTGTTTATGTGAAGACAGCACAGACCGAGTCGCTGGGAAGTATCCTTCCGGACTGGCTGGGCGGTATGCGTAACAGCTTCCGTTATAAGAACTTTGATTTCGGTTTCCTGATCGATGTACGGAGTGGGGGACATTTTTACTCTGTTACACATGAGTATGGTATGTATTCCGGTACGCTTGCTTCTACGGCAGCCGGGGGAATACGGGAAAACGGCTTGGTGCTGGAAGGTGTACAGGGGGATGTTACTTTCAATCCGGACGGTTCCTACCAGGTAAGTAACGTTCGTCCGAACGATGTGCAGGTGTCGGCTTTCGACTGGGGACGTTCGCATAGCAGCGGAGTGCAGGCACAGAATGTATTCAGCGCCTCGTATGTGAAACTGCGAGAGATCAGTGCCGGTTATACCATTCCATTGGCAAACCGTTCGGTGGTGAGAGACTTGCGTGTATCTGCCTTTGCCAACAATGTGTGGACAATCTGGAAGGCCAATAAGTATTTCGATCCCGATTTTACACAGAGCTCCGGGAATGTACAGGGACTCGATGGAGGGAATATCCCTTCACCTGTTACCTATGGTTTCACTGTCGGTATTAAGTTTTAACAATCAAACAACAAAGAATTATGAAACGAATCAAATATCATCATATACTCCTTACAGGCTTTGCCATGCTGTTTGCGGCATGTAGTGATTTCGGAGATATAAACAAAGACCCGAACAGCCCGCAGGAAGTCCCGACCCAGTCGCTTATATCGAATGTAGAGAAAAAGATCATGAATGCTGTCCGTTCCACTACCTTGTCGATAGGCGGAACAGACTTGTATGTACAGTGGCTGGCTAACAATACCTATACGGATGCCGACCGCTACTACTGGCTGAGTACGACCGGTAATACGGTTTGGAGCGATCTTTATCTGGCACAGAATAACCTTGACGAGATCATCCGGTTGAATACCCGTGAAGAGACTCGTCTGCAGGCTGCGGCCAACGGCCCGAATGAAAACCAGATTGCCGCTTCCCGTATCTTAAAAGTCTGGACTTACCAGATCATGACAGATGCCTGGGGGGACATTCCTTATAATTCGTATGCAGGAAAGAATCCGGCGTTCGACTCCGGTAAAGCGGAAGAGGACATCATTTATCCCCAATATGCCATCCAGGAGGATATCTATAAAGATATGCTGAACGAGTTGAAAGAAGCCTCTCTGCAAATAGATGTCGACCAACCCGCCTTTAGACAGGGCGATGCCATCTATAACGGTGACGCTTCGAAATGGCAGAAACTGTCTAACAGCCTGAGCTTGCGTATCGCCAATCGTGTTCGTCACAAATTGCAGGAAGCAGATGTACGGATGAAGGAGATTATCAGTAACCCTTCCACATATCCGATTTTTGAAAGTAACGAGGATAATGCTTCCCTGGCTTATGAAACGTCTGCCCCAAACCAGGCCCCGTTCTATGCGGCCACTATTCTGGCGAATCGTAACGATTATGCAGTAAGTAATGTCCTGGTAGATTTCCTGAAAGGGAAACGGGGACCTTTTACGATCGAAGATCCTCGCCTGGCCGTATTTGCACAGCCGAATATCGATGGTGAATATATAGGGCAGTCGTATGGACTGGATATGTATACCGCCAGCTTGGTTAACCCCGACAAGGTGAGCAGACCCGGTACTGAAATCTACAAAAGCGATTATCGGGAAGTTCTGATGGAATATTCGGAACTGCAATTTATCCTTTCCGAATATAAGAACTGGGATGAACAGTACTATAGGAGTGGTATCCGTGCCTCGATGCAGAAATGGGGGGTGCAGGAAACTGCTATCGAAACTTACCTGTCCAATGTTACATCTGCCACTGCCGAAACGGTTCTTACACAAAAGTGGGTCGCCCTGTTGTTGCAGGGAAATGAGGCTTGGTCGGAATATCGTCGTACCGGCTATCCTTCTTTTTTGATTAAAAAAGGGGATGTTGTATGGACTGGAACAGTCGACGGTCAGGATATTACCAAATATTTTGACCCAATAGGTATCAATACCATTCCGTCGCGTCTGCTTTATCCTAACAGCGAAATTCAGCTGAATAAGGAACAATACCAGCAAGCGGTAGCACGTCAGGGAAGCGATTTGTTGACAACGTCGGTTTGGTGGAATAAGTAATTGTAAGTCGAAATCTCAATTAGATTTCCATCCGGGTCTCGCAGATAAATAACGATTTTGAAGAACATAACCGGAACAAGGGTGGTTATATTTATGTTATAATTTATCAACCGATATGAAGATAGGACTATTTATCCCGTGTTATATCAATGCGGTGTATCCGGAGGTAGGCGTAGCCTCCTACAAACTCTTAAAACACATGGGCCTGGATGTCGATTACCCTTTGGACCAGACTTGTTGTGGTCAGCCGATGGCAAATGCCGGTTTCGAGAATGAGTCGCTGAAGTTGGCTCTTCGTATGGAAGAACTATTCCGGCAATACGATTATGTGGTGGGTCCCTCGGCCAGCTGTGTCGCTTTCGTGAAAGAAAATCATCCGGGTATATTGAAAACCGGAGGGCATGCCTGCCTGAACAGTGGTAAGATATATGATATCTGTGAGTTCCTTCACGACGTCGTAAAGCCGGATAAATTACCGGCTGTTTTCCCTCATAAAGTAAGTATCCATAACAGTTGCCACGGCGTACGCGAATTACATTTGTCGTCACCCAGTGAGTTGAATATCCCTTATTTCTCTAAATTGCGCGATTTGCTGGCACTGGTGAACGGTATCGAAATTCTAGAGCCGAAACGCATAGACGAATGTTGTGGCTTTGGTGGAATGTTTGCCGTGGAAGAACCCGAAGTGTCTGTCTGCATGGGGCACGATAAGGTAAAAGATCATCTGGAGACCGGTGCCGAATATATCACCGGTGCCGACAGTTCCTGCCTGATGCATATGGAAGGTGTTATCAAACGTGAACATCTGCCTATTCAAACGATCCATATTACTCAAATATTAGCCGCCGGATTATGAGCACAAAACATTCAATAGCCGCTGCCCGTTTCATTGAAAACAGGAAACAGGAAGCCTGGCACGACGAAACACTTTGGATGGTTCGTGTCAAGAGAGATAAAATGAGCCGTTCGCTTCCAGAATGGGAACGTCTGCGTGAACTGGCTTGTGATATTAAGCTGTATTCAAACAGTCACCTCGATACATTGCTGGAACAGTTTGAAGAAAACGCCAGGGCAAACGGAGCGATCGTACATTGGGCGAAAGATGCAGCCGAACATAATGAGATCGTTCGCAATATCCTTCAGCAGCATGGTGCTCGTAATCTGATAAAGAGCAAATCGATGCTGACCGAAGAATGCCGTATGAATGAGTATCTTCAGGAAAAAGGATTTGATATTATAGAAAGTGACTTGGGTGAACGTATCCTTCAGTTAATGCACCTGACCCCCAGCCATATCGTACTTCCGGCCATCCATATCAAACGTGAACAGGTTGGAGAAATGATGGAGCATGAGATGGGAACGGAGAAAGGAAACTTTGATCCTACCTACTTGACACATGAAGTCCGTAAGAATATGCGCGAAAAATTCTTGCATGCAGATGTAGCCATGACAGGAGTGAACTTTGCAGTAGCATCCACCGGTGAGATCGTTGTTTGTACAAATGAAGGGAATGCTGATATGGGAACCTCTTTTCCAAAAGTACATATTGCTGTGATGGGTATGGAAAAGATTGTTCCTGATCTGGAGGCTCTGGGAGTCTTTACCCGTTTACTGGCTCGTTCCGGTACCGGGCAACCTATCACTTCATATACTTCCCATTACCGCAAGCCGGCTGATGGAGGTGAATTCCATATTATTATAGTGGATAACGGACGAAGCGATATTCTGGCCAGGCCGGATCATATCCGTACGCTGAACTGTATCCGTTGCGGGGAATGTATGAATACCTGTCCTGTTTATCGACGTAGCGGGGGGTATTCCTATACCTATTTTATTCCCGGTCCGATCGGAATTAATTTGGGTATGCTGAAGAATCCTGTGGAGTATTCGGATAATGTGTCGGCTTGTTCCTTATGTTTATCTTGTTCGAATGTCTGTCCTGTCAAGATCGATCTGGGCGAACAGATTTATCGTTGGCGTCAGGAGTTGGATAAGTTTGGCAAAGCCAGTCCGGAGAAGAAGGTGATGTCCGGTGGAATGAAGTTCCTGATGGAACGTCCGGGGCTGTTCAATACGGCATTAAAGTTTGCTCCGTTGGTTAATAAGCTGCCTCGTTTTATGGTATACAATGGTTTGAATGCCTGGGGAAAAGGACGTGAACTGCCGGCTTTTGCCAAAGAGTCTTTTAATGATATGTGGAAGAAAAACAAAGTAAAATAAGATGAGTACAAAAGATGATATATTATTCCGTATCCGCAAGCATACCGGAACACGTTACGAACGACCGGAAATCACATTGGATGCAATCACTTACGAAGATAAGCTCAAACAGTTCTCCGATTCGCTGGAAGCAGCCGGTGGTCAGACTGTCGTATGGCAGCCGGGGAGTGATATTAATGAATTGATCTGCCGGCATTTTCCGGAGGTAAAACGTATCGGCTCTAACTTACCGGAGATAACTTGTGCCACCTTCAACCCGGATTTCGTTTCTGATCCCCGGGAGTTGAATAATACCGATCTAGCCATTGTAGAAGGCTGTTTCGGGGTAGCGGAGAATGGTGCCGTGTGGATTACACAGCAGGTGAAGTTCAAGGCACTTTATTTTATCACGACCGCCCTGGTAATTATTATTGATAAAGATGCTTTGGTTAATAATATGCATGAAGCCTACCTGCAGATAGAAGGTTCCGACTATAAATACGGTTTCTTTGTCTCCGGCCCATCCAAAACAGCCGACATTGAACAGGCTTTAGTACTGGGAGCTCATGGGCCAATGAAGGTGTTAGTGGTTTTGAAAGGGTAGTAGGTTTACCACTTATCAGAAATGAAATATTTCTGAAGTTGACAAGTGACAGTTGACAGTTATTTCGGCTTTCAACCGATTTATTTACCGAGCGCGAAGCTCAACTGTCATCTGTCAACTCTACAACTGCAATTGTCGTTTTGTAGTCTGGCTACTGATTGATGTCTTTCACATATTGCACATAAACAATTTTGCCATCCTGGCCGACTACCATTATGCCACGGGTAAGCAGCTTGTTCTCATTCATTTTATCTACTGGTTCATAGATTGTATTGTTCTTAAGAACCCTTCCAAAATGAAAAAGACACTTCCATTTTAAAAGGGAGTCGGATTTTTCCATTTATATTCATCTTTTATAACTTATTGATTGTCAGCTAAAAGTTGTTTTATGGGCTGTTTTGGCACAGTCTTTGCCCCGTAATCAATATGAAACTCTATATAATATCAAACAGATTACCGGTCAAAGTCGCTAAACAGAACGGAGCCTTTGTGTTTTCCCGGAGTGAGGGTGGACTGACTACCGGTTTGGATTCTCTACGGACTTCTTATGAAAGGCATTGGATAGGATGGCCGGGTATATGTGTAGACAAAGAGGAAGAGAAAATGGAGATCGGTTCCAGGCTAGAAGTAATGAACTTTCATCCGGTCTTTTTATCCGGATCGCATATCGAAAAATATTACGAAGGATATAGCAACAGTACGATCTGGCCTTTATGCCACTACTTCTTTGTATATACTCTTTATAAGAATAGCTTCTGGCAATCTTATCAGGTGGTTAATCAACTTTTTTGTGACGAAATATGCCGTAGGGTAAAGCCCGGTGATCAAGTATGGATACAGGATTATCAGTTGATGCTGCTTCCGGCTATGTTACGGAAAGCATGTCCGGAACTAAGTATCGGCTATTTCCATCATATACCTTTTCCGTCTTATGAACTGTTCCGTATTTTGCCGGAACGGGCGGAAATTCTGAAAGGACTGCTAGGGGCGGATTTTATAGCCTTCCATACACATGATTATATGCGGCATTTTATCAGTGCTGTGGAACGAGTACTCCATACCGATTTCAAGATGGATGAGATACAGTTGGGAGATCGTATTGTCCGGGTGGACGCTTTACCGATGGGAATTAATTATGAACTCTATCACGAAGCACCTAGAAAACCCGAAGTCCGCTCGGCTATCGACCGGACCCGTAAATTGTTCGGAAGTAACAAGCTGATACTGTCGGTCGATCGCCTGGATTACAGTAAAGGTATCTTGCACCGTCTATGGGGATTCTCCTCTTTCCTGGAAAAACATCCCGAATATCATGGAAAGGTAACGTTGGCTATGGTGATTGTCCCTTCCCGTGACCACGTAGGAAGTTATGCGGAACTGAAAACTAGGATTGACGAGGAGATCGGATCAATTAACGGTCGTTACTCGACAATGGACTGGACACCGGTTTGCTATTTTTACCACGGCTTTTCATTAGAGGAACTGACAGCTATGTATTACGTTGCCGATGTCGCTCTGGTAACCCCATTGCGTGACGGAATGAATCTGGTTGCCAAGGAATATGTGGCGGCCAAATCGGATACGACCGGTGTTTTGATATTAAGCGAAATGGCAGGAGCCGCCGTCGAAATGACGGATGCTTTACTGATCAATCCGAATGATACTGAACAGATAGAACAGACTATCTGTCGGGCCCTGGAAATGCCGGTGGAAGAGCAGAAAGAACGTTTACAACGTATGCAGGCTGTCATTTCCGTACAGACGGTTGAGAAATGGGCTTCTGATTTTGTGAACAGCCTGGACGAAACATTCCGTAGAAATGAAATGCTTCGAAGCAAACGGATCTCCAAAGAAACGACGGCAATAATCCGGCAAGCTTACCGGAATGCCAGCCAACGTTTGATTCTATTGGATTATGACGGTACCCTGGCTGCTCTTGAAGCGCGTCCGGAAGATGCCGTACCTACCCACGAATTGCTTGACTTTCTGAAACAATTGTCGGATGATCCGGCCAATCATGTTGTCATTAACAGTGGACGTGATCATTTGACATTGGAAAAATGGTTGGGTGGTTTACCGATTTCTTTTGCTGCCGAACACGGCGCTTTTTACAAAGAGGATGGGGTTTGGCATAAGAATCAGAAGAAAGAAGAGTGGGATACCAGGTTATTGTTCATTCTGCATAAGTTTGAGGAAAAAACACCTCATTCACGTCTGGAAATGAAAGAAACGGCATTAGCCTGGCATTACCGGGAGTGTGATGTCTGGCTGGGTTCTCTCAGGGTTCAGCAGATGATCAATACATTGTATCCAATTTGTATGCGTCTGAACTTGCAGATTATACAAGGAAATAAAGTGGTTGAGATCAAATCCCCTGAATATAATAAAGGTTCAGAAGTGAATCGGCTGCTGCTGAAAAAACGTTATGATTTTATTCTGGCGATCGGAGACGATACGACGGATGAGGATATGTTTTGTGTTTTATCCAAAAAGACGATAACAATTAAGGTCGGGGATGTATCGGAAGTCGCAAACTTCAATTTACCGCTGCAGTCGGATGTCTTGCCGTTTCTTCGTAATATTACCGTTCCTTATGTAACGGATAAAAAAGAGAATGCTAAAGAACGCCTGAAAGCAGCGTTAGGATTTATCAAAGGATTACTAGGAAATAAAATAAAACAAATGATATGAATAATCTGAATTATGGAGTCATTGGTAATTGTCGTACGGCGGCACTCATCTCGGAAACAGGTAACATCGAATGGCTGTGTTTTCCTGATTTTGACTCGCCGTCCATCTTCGCCTGTTTACTCGACAGGGAGAAAGGTGGAAATTTTGGTTTCGAAGTGGATGAAAGTTATCAGATTACACAAACATACGTTCCTCAGACCAATATCCTCTCTACCCGTTTTTTTTCACAGACGGAAGAGTTTGTGGTGTTAGACTTCATGCCTTGTTATCGTTCCAAGGAGAATGAGCATTATCTTCCGGCTGAACTTTATCGTTATATCCATCTTGTGAAAGGGAAACCCTGTTTTAAGGTCAACTACGATCCGGCTCCCGATTATGCCCGGGGAGAGGTCATCTATAATATGACTTCGCAATATCTTGAAACGTATTGTAGCTCCGGAGATAAAGACAGACAATATTTGTATTCCTCTATACCCTTATTGCATATTACCGGAAAGAAGGAGATCGTTCTTGAAAAGGACGAATTCTTCCTTCTTTCTTATAATGAGAAGGTGATCCCCATCGATATCGAACGGGAAAAGCTGGAATATTGCCGGACACTTGTCTACTGGCTGAACTGGACAAACCGGACAAAGAAATATACCTTATATAACGAAGTCATCGAACGCAGCCTGTTGGTGCTGAAGTTGATGTCATATTATAATGGAGCTGTCCTGGCGGCTCTTACCACCAGTCTTCCGGAAACCCTCGGAGACGTACGTAACTGGGATTACCGCTTTTGCTGGCTGAGGGATGCCTCCATGTCAATAGAAACCTTATTCCAAATCGGCCATGCAGGAGCGGCCAAACGTTTTATGCGTTTTATCCAGTCTACTTTTGTAGCCCGTCATGAATCGTATCAGATCATGTATGGAATAAGAGGGGAAACAATATTAACGGAAACGATTTTATCTCATTTATCCGGTTATAAACATTCAACGCCGGTGCGGATCGGAAATGATGCCTATCATCAACGGCAGAATGACTCTTTTGGTTATCTGATGGACCTGATCTACCAATATTATCGTTTAATGCCCGGTACACTGGATGAAATAGAAGATATGTGGGAAATGGTGAAAAGTATCCTTTCCATGGTTATAGTCGATTGGAGGAAACCGGATAAGGGTATTTGGGAGATAAGAGGTGAGAGCCGTCATTTTGTTTCCTCAAAAGTGATGTGCTGGGTGGCCCTGGATCGTGGGGTACGGATAGCCTCCATGTTGGATAAACCTGTTTATATTGAACGGTGGCAACAAGAGGCGGACGAGATACGGAAGGATGTGTTTGAAAACGGTTGGAAAGAGGAAATACAGAGTTTCTCTCAAACCTATGATAACCTTGCACTCGACTCTTCTTTGTTACTGATGGAACCTTACGGCTTTATCCGTGCTGATGATATTCGCTATATAAAGACTGTAGATGCAGTAAAAAAGAATCTTTTTCATAAGGGATTGATGTATCGCTATAACAGTGAGGATGATTTTGGTATGCCTGCCTCTGCTTTCACGATCTGTACATTCTGGCTGGTACAAGCCTTATTTGCTACCGGACGGAAAGAGGAGGCAAGGCAATTGTTTGATGAAATATTGAAATATTCAAATCATTTGGGCTTATTTAGTGAAGATATTGATTTCGATACGAAAGAACAATTAGGAAATTTTCCACAGGCTTATTCCCACCTGGCAATAGTGAAAACAGCCATATTGTTTGCAGAAGAGGACAAACGTTTATCGTTTATCCGTCCCTGATTTTTTTCGTATACCTGATATTATTCGAGAAGATCCAATGAGTCGATATAAGATTCTGTTTTCGGACGAAGTTTCAGTACGATCGCTTCAAAAGGTCGTAATGTGATCTCATCTTTCACATCTATATCGATGGGCTTTTTATAATTGCAGAGAACAACCTCGACCTCTTCCAGCAGAAATCCCGGTAAGGCAATCGCGACCAAAGGAGTAAAGTTGAGGGCCACCAGAAAACGGTCGCCTTCACTTTCCCGCAGGTAGAGGAATGCTTTGGGGTTATTTGTATCCAGCAAGGTAAATGTACCATATACCAGGTTGGGGTTTTCTTTACGGAAAGCGATGACTTTTTTGAAATAATTCAAGATGGAATTTTTTTCTTTCTCTTCAGAAGTAACGTTGAAAGTCTGGTAATCCGGATTTACTTTTATCCAGGGTTTTCCAGTGGTGAATCCGGCATTTTCTGATTTATCCCACTGGAACGGGGTACGGGCGTTATCACGGCCGATTTGTTTCTGTTCTTCTAGGAAGGCCTGTGTATCTCCACCTTCCTTTTCAGTTTTCTTATATCTGTTTTTTGTATCGATGTCATTGTAATCGTCTATGTTTTCGAAACATATATTACACATCCCTATCTCATCGCCCGCAAACCAGTAAGGTGTGCCTCGCATGGTCAGCAGGAAAGTGGTCAGCATTTTGGCGGATATGGAACGAAACCGGGGATCGTCACTACCGAAACGTGAGATCATACGCGGTTGGTCATGGTTACCCAGATAGATGGAGGGCCAGCCTCTATCCACCGCTTTATCCCATTCGGCGAACATCTTTTTTAGACTGATCAGGCTGTAATCGATACCTGTGTCCGGAAAATCAGGAAGTGATGTGTTCCGGATACGGGCTGCGTCAAAATGATAAAGCATATTTAGCTCCTCACGATCCGGATCGACGAATTTGGCAACATCTTCAACCGGTACGGCAGAACCTTCGCCCACACTCATACAATCATAATGGCTTAAAACAGCACGGTTCATTTCATGCAAATAATCATGCAGATGTTGGCCTTTTGCATAAAACTCGAATAAGCCGGGAAATTGTTTTAAGTCTATTTCGGGGAATGAAACATCTTTTGCAATCAATGAAATAGAATCCATACGGAAGCCGTCGATACCTTTGTCGAACCAAAATTTCATCATATCGAAAATCTCACGTCTTACATCAGGGTTCTCCCAGTTGAGATCCGGCTGTTTTCGAGAGAAATAATGAAGATAATAAGAGTCTGTCTGCTTATTATAAGCCCAGGCAGTACCGTCTTCATCGAAATAACTGGGACGTAAAGGTGGTTCTCCTTGTTCGGCCGGCCACCAATGATAATAAGTATAATAGGGATTGGTGCGCGATTTACGTGCTTCCTCAAACCAGGGATGTTCGTCACTGGTGTGGTTGACTACCAGGTCGAGTACGAGACGAAGGCCCCGTTTATGGATTTCGTGGAGCAGCCTGTCGAAGTCTTCCATATTACCGAATTCTTTCATGATTTCGTAATAATCGCTGATATCATATCCGTTATCATCGTTGGGAGAGAGAAAGATAGGATTTAGCCAGATTACGTCTACCCCCAGGCTTTGTATATAGTCCAGTTTAGTAAGGATACCGGTCAGGTCGCCGATCCCGTCGCCATCACTGTCTTTAAAACTACGGGGATAGATTTGATATATAACAGCCTCTTTCCACCAGGCTCTTTCGGTTGTTTCGATCCGTTCGAGCGTGTTTTTGCTTGTATGTTTTGACATTTCTCGTTTCATTTTTCCTTATAACAACGGGAAAGGGGACATGGTTTAATACAGATTTTGCATACTATTTGGAAATATGGAAAAAGTATTCTTATCTTTGTCACATAATTTTATAAATACTCCGATGAAAATATCTTAAGTAAAGCCGGTTTTCGCATAATAGTAGTATACTTTCGGTCCTTGAACTGAAAGCCTTATTTGTTCCCTCCCGGCTATCCAGATGCCATTCTCCGGCATATCTTTTTAATCCATTTCAGTGTCTAACATTTTTAAAGAAATTAGTCTATGTGCATATCAGTACAGCAGCTTAGCTATATCCATGCGGATAAAGAACCACTATTTCAGAATATTAATTTGACGGTAAATAAAGGAGAGCAATTATCATTAGTCGGAAATAACGGTTCCGGTAAATCCACTTTGCTTCGTATTATTGAAGGCGGATTGAAACCTGTTTCCGGCGAGGTCGTTTGTTCTTCCAACCCCTATTATGTGCCCCAACATTTCGGGCAATACGATCAACTTACGGTTATGCAGGCCTTACAGGTGGAACCTAAGATCAAAGCGTTACATGCCATTATTGCAGGCGATGCCTCTGATGAGAATTTTACGATATTGGATGACGACTGGAATATTGAGGAGCGCAGTCTGGCAGCCCTTTCCTTCTGGGGATTGGAACATATACAGCCGGATCAGCCCATGCGTCTACTCAGTGGCGGGGAGAAGACAAAAGTATTCCTGTCAGGCCTGCAGATCCATTCGCCGGAAATTATTCTGATGGATGAGCCGACTAATCATCTGGATACCGGAAGCAGAAATAAGTTATACAGTTTTATAGAGTCGAGTCGTGCCTCGATGCTTATCGTGAGCCACGACCGGACTTTGTTGAATCTGTTACCTTATACCTGTGAACTGGACAGAAGTAAGGTAACTCTGTATGGGGGTAATTATGAATTTTATAAAGAACAAAAGGAACAGGTATTAGTAGCCTTACAAAATCAGTTGAATGAAAAAGAAAAAGAGTTGCGCTTGGCAAAGAAAACAGCCCGGGAAGCATTGGAGAGAAAGAATAAATCGAGTGTAAGAGGAGAGAAAGCAGCTGTAAAGAAAGGTATCCCCCGGATAATGATGGGAGCTATGAAACAGCATGCTGAACAAAGCACCGTTAAACTAAAGGATGTACATGATGAGAAAATGAGTTCGATCAGTTCTACCATTACGGATATCCAGACTGCTTTACCTGATATGCGACAGATGAAAACTGATTTTAACTCCCCTAATCTTCATATCGGCAAAATACTGGTAACCGTTAAAGGTATGAACTTTGGATATGGTCCGGATCGTTTATGGTCTGAACCGTTGAATCTTCAAATTAAAAGTGGTGACCGTATCCAGTTCTGCGGTAACAATGGCACAGGGAAAACTACATTGCTGAAATTGATTTTGGGTGAACTGGAGCCGACTGACGGTTCTATTGACCGTGCCGATTTCAAATATGTATATATCGACCAGGAATATTCAATCGTGAAACCCTGCCTGACAGTCTTTGAACAGTTGGAGCAATTCAATTTGTTTGCTAAACCGGAACATGAGTTAAAAATGATCCTGAGTCGTTTTCTTTTTCCGGTCGGTACATGGGATAAAACCTGTTCAAAGTTAAGCGGTGGAGAGAAAATGAGGTTGGCTATCTGTTGCTTGATGGTCAGCAATAATACGCCGGATATTTTTATTTTAGATGAACCGACGAACAATTTGGATATACAGAGTGTTAATATAATAACCGCAGCAATAAAGGACTATCAAGGTACGGTGCTGTTGGTCTCACACGATCTTTATTTTGTGAAAGAAATTAAAATAAACAGGTTCGTTGAACTTTTTTCTTCAAGGCCTGTTATTAAGATATAGTGTTTTTCATGGTATTAGAATTAAGTTAGATTAGGTTATCCGTCTTGTTCGTGAGAATAGGGCGGTTTTTTTGTGCCCTATGGTTTGTATTTGGATAAAGTCAGTATTTCCTGTGCATTTTCGTTTTTCATCAATGCTTCAAGGGTCGCATTCGTTTCCTTCATATATTGGGTTACGATTTGCAGGCCGACCCAACTTCCGATATTCCCCGGTGCATCGCTTGTCAGGAACTGTGCAGGCATATCTTCGAAGTATTTCATGGTCGTCATTTGGTCGGGAGTATATAAATGTTTACGCTCCACAATCGCTTTCCATAATTTCGCTTCGTTGTTTTTACACCATTCCCATGCTTCATCCGTATAACCGAACAGACTGGCCGGTGTCATTTCCGGTAGAGCCGATAGAACCAGATATTTAATCTTACCTTCATAGATCATACGGTCGAGCAGTACATTCTCTTTTCCTGTGAACGGATATTCGGACATCAGCCAACCTGCTACATAATCGGGAACTACGTGTGACGGCTGCATTTTACGGCGTTGGTAGTCATAAAAGAAATCCTGATACAGAGGGTAATCTTCTCCCATATACTTATCGATAGAGAGCGATAATAAACTGTCTCCTACCAATACATTCTGATTGAAACCGGAGACATGCATATATAAAGCCGGGATCTGCATGGCCGGGAAGTTTTCATGTATCCAGGCAAAAGCATTCCCGAGCGACTGTTCCAATTCTGTTACGGAGTCATATTTCTGAATGGCATCGCTATAAAGGCTTTTCAATGTCGGTTCCGAATAAAAGTTCTCAAGCTTCGTAAAGAAGCCCGGCATATCCGGCGATTGCATGTTCAAAATACCTTTACCTAGAATTTCTGTCATTTGGGGATACTTGGCCAGTAACTGTTGGTTGAGTGTACTGTCGTCCGAATTGATCAGTTGAAACACTTCTTTATCGAAACGGTTGATAGGCATCGGGGTGGCAGTAGTAATACTGTTTGCATGACTGTTTTGTCCGTTACAACTGCAAAAACTGACGGTCATAAGGAATGTCAGGAATATTTTGAAGATCATCGTTTATATCTTTATGTTATCTATTTACTTTCTTCCCTGTCATTTTAATACGTTAAAAAATATTACCTGGTATAGTAATTCCAAATACCCGGTATAGTAATCCGATTTACATGGCATGGCAGTGACAAATTGATAAACGGATATTTATCGGTTATATTGTATGGAATGCATCTTATTATTACCTTTGCAACCCTTTTTGAATATCCAATATGCAATTTACGAATAAACAAATTTGGCAGATAACCTATCCTGTACTGATCAGCTTGCTGATGGAGCACATGATCGGCTTAACAGATACGGCTTACCTGGGACGGGTAGGAGAGGTGGAACTTGGTGCATCGGCATTGGCAGGAGTTTACTATTTGGTGATCTATATGTTGGGGTTCGGCTTTAGTGTCGGAGCGCAGGTATTGATGGCTCGGAGGAATGGCTCGCATGATTATACCCGGATCGGTCCGGTATTTATGCAGGGTACGCTTTTCCTGTTATTACTGGCCGGAGCCTTATTTACTATCTCTCATTTCTATTCTCCTGTCATACTACGGAAGCTGATCGGTTCGGATGATGTGTATCAGGCGACCATGAGTTATATCGACTGGCGTGTTTACGGTTTTTTCTTCTCGTTTATAGCGGTGATGTTCAGGGCTTTTTATGTCGGTATCACCAAGACGAAGATACTAACAGCCAACTCGGTTGTGATGGTGTTGACTAATGTAATGCTGAATTATGTCCTGATATTCGGTAAATTCGGATTTCCGGCATTGGGGATTGCCGGAGCAGCTATTGCGTCTTCTATCTCGGAAGCCGTGTCGGTATTGTTTTTTATTTTTTACACCTGGAAGAAAATCGATTATAAGAAATATGCTATGTTCAGCTTCTCCGGGATCGATTTCCGGATGCTCAGGCAGATATTAAGTGTTTCCATCTGGATCATGGTGCAACATGGTATTGCATTTTTAGGTTGGTTTATCTTTTTTGTCGTGATGGAGCATCAGGGGGAACGACCGTTGGCTATCACCAATGTAGTACGTAGTATCTCCTCTTTCCTGTTTATGTTCGTCAATGCTTTTGCTTCCACCTCGAGTTCGCTGGTAAGTAATTTGATCGGTTCAGGGAAATCGGATCAGGTGATGGGGTTGTGCGGGCGTATGATTCGTCTCTGCTATTTCTTCGTGTTGCCGATAGGTACGTTAATTGCTTTATTCCCGGACTTGGTTTTGAGGATATATACGGATAACCCGGACTTGATACAGAGTTCTATCCCTTCGTTATGGGTAATGCTTTCCTCTTATATCCTGGCAGTTCCCGCTTTTATTTATTTCTTCAGTGTGTCGGGAACTGGAAATACACAGTCTGCGTTACTGATCGATATGGCCAGTATATTTGTATATGTAGCTTATACCTATTGGGTAGGTGACTGGTTAATGGCGGATGTCGCTGTTTGCTGGACAACGGAGTATGCTTATAACGGGATGTTATTGATCTCGTTCTTCTATCTTTGGAAAGGAAATTGGCGGAATAAAAGAATCTGAAAATATTTTTTTTCATCGTTTTATAAGAACCGTCAGTCGTAGTGAAAGATCGAAGAATACCATCTTGGCATTTACGTTCTGTGTAATGTGCCGTTCTGCTTTGGCCAGTTCTTCCATGATATCGAATACGTTCCTTTCGTTGACGAAAGGAGCGAACTTGACGGCAAATCCAGCTTCATCCATATTCATATAATTCAATTCCGGAGATTGGAAACGGTACATAAAGTTTTCACGGATCAGGTGCTGGCAGTATTGCAGGAAGTTTTTTTGTCGTTCGCGTCCGATGCCAGCCAGAATATCTCCCATTGCTTTCATCCCTTTTACGTTGCGTGCCCAGGAGTTACGCATCATCGTTTTAAATTGTTCCAGGTAGAAGCTATTCTCTTCACTCAGGCTGATTGCTTCCACTGCTTTCAGGTAATTACCGTTTGCCAAATGGGCGACATGCTTGGCGTCGTCTGCTGCCAGTCCAAATTGTGTGACCATAGCAGATGTAATCGCTTCCGGATGGATAGATCGTACATTGATCCGTTGTGCACGTGACAAGATTGTTCCTAATACCTGATCGGGTATTTCCGAAACCATCAGGATAACGGTGTTTAAAGGAGGTTCTTCAATAACCTTCAATAGTTTGTTGGCACAGGTTGGATGCATTTTTTCCGGTAGCCAGACTAATAAGATACGATAGGTCGCTTCGTATATTTTCAGATTCAGCTTACGTATAATCTCATCGCTTTCCTTTGAATAGATGATAGCCTGGGAATTACCGGCGTCGATGTAATCGAGCCATCCATCTATATTGAAGTAAGGACGTTCTTTCAGGAAACTGCGCCATTCGGTCAAATAGTCATCGCAGACTTCCTTTTTCTTTTCTTTCTTGGCAACGATAGGAAATACGAAATGTAAATCCGGATGTGCCAGTTCATTGTATTTCAAACAGGAAGGACATGTTCCGCAGGCATCCGTCTCTGTCCGGTGTGTGCAATTCAGGTAACGGGCATAAGCTAATGCCAAAGGAAAAGCTCCCGCTCCTCCCTGTTCCGTAAATAACTGGGCATGAGGTACAACACCCGTTTGTGCTGAGTGGATAAGTCGTTTTTTTATTTCTTCCTGACCGATTATATCTTTGAAATACATGAATGTTCTTTTTGTATTGTTAGAACAAAGGTACGAATAATCGGGAAAAATAAGAAGATATCAGTGCGATATACCTTCAGACCAGGTGAATAAAGTACAGGAGAGGAAGATAATCCTTTAATTCTTTGCGTAATATATTTAAAGCTTGTTGGATCCGATAGTCTATTGTTTTTATTTGTTCCTCCAACACATTCTCCCAGTCTGCAGAATCAGCCTGCAGCTGACGAACAGGTGAAGAGTATGGCTTCCGAATTATGGGGAAAGATCGATGGTACAAATGTCACTTCTGGTCAAGTGGGTAAAGGTATGTTGTTTAACGGTGTCGGCCTGGAAGAGGTATTATTCGATCCTATAACAGGTAGAACACGGGAGCTGACAGAATTTACTTCAGATGATAAGGGAACAACTGTTCCAGTGACATTACATGGTTATGAAAGTGGATTTATAGTATTCAGGAAAAAGGGAGAACCGACAGCCGGTGCAAAGAATTTCCCGCAGCCGGTTAAAGTCTCGGAACTGAAAGAGGCATGGAATGTGAAGTTTAATGGTAAACTATCCAACCCCGCTTCAATCCGTCTGGAAGAACTTCAGGATTTGTCGCAGTCATCAAATGATAGTATCAAATATTTCTCAGGGAATATGATTTATACAACGACATTTGATTTCGATCGTTCATTATCCGATGGTGAACAGATTTATCTGGATCTTGGTGAAGTAAATAAACTGGCCAAAGTGTGGGTTAATGAAGAATATGTAGGTGGAGCATGGACGATGCCGTATCATGTGGATATCTCTTCCGCATTGAAGCAAGGAAAGAATGTGCTTCGTATCGATGTAGTCAATACCTGGGTGAATCGTATGATCGGCGATAAAAATTTGCCGAAGGAACAACGTGAAACATGGGCTGGAATAAATGATTACCTGCCTGATTCTCCCTTGCAGAAAACGGGGTTGATCGGACCGGTAAAGCTTGAGTCCGTAAAATTTAAATAGTTTAAGAACAACTTATGACAAGTCCTAAATAACTTCTAACGGTTGTTTAGGGCTTGTTTTCTTCCATCTTTATAATGTGTTAATGTTATCGGCTGTATTTTCTCAAAGATGCATTTTGCGATATAGAATAACAATAAAAAAGGATATACTGCCAAATCCATAGCGATGAATAGTATGTATTTCATTTCAATCTTCTTTTAAAATTTATCTTTAAGACAGAGATCTTTCAAAAACCCCTATCCATATAACAGATATTTTTTGTTTTTGTGTGAAAAGCTATAAGATATCTCTCGGAATACTCAGGAAAATTCTCTTATAGATAATGACAGATTGTTTATTAAACTAGCTCGTTTGTAATAAAAGTTGTTTGTATTGTCTTTTTTTATGACGCGCAAAGATACAAAAAAGCTGCATCTGTATTTGTTTCAGTGTAATAATTAACTATTTAGTCGTTTTGGAGTCCTTGAATTTTTTCATTCGGACGTTTTTTTAATAGTTCCGGAGGAAAATTTTTGAAAGTCCGGTCTTTTATCTTCAAAAGTACTGACTTAACATTTGTAAATAAGGCTGCTTTTCGAAGAGAAAATATGATTTTTGGTGGAAATTAGTATGTTATCGAGCATGATTTGATTGTGGATCGGTTATTAATACTCAAAGGTTTTAACTATCTATATGATTGGATTATTATGATGTGATGTGCGGTAAGATGTAAAAAGGGAGTGAATGCTTTTAAATAGTCATGTTTGATCCGTCTTTTAGTATGTTCCTGATAGTGTAAAAGTCCGTGAGAATGCTGTGTATTTGACCGTAATGTATCTTTGCCCGAAATATGAAATTGTCAGAGGGGATAAATGTCAAAGTGACAAACTGGTTAAAACATTACGGTGTAGTATTATCTGCAACTAACATAAAATCCAGGTTGGTTGTTTTTTTATAATTTAGGGTATTGACTTTTTATTAACTTTGTAAGTCTATGAAACTAATAATATGATGAACAGACGTTTGTTTTTGCAAAAGGCATGTGGGGGAGTGTTGTTGTTGGCTGCTTCTCCTTCTTTAATATCATGTGACCGTCAGCAGCATCCATGACATGGATAGTATTTCCAAAGAGGACTTTTTGCAGCATACGTCCAATCATGGTGATGCCGATAAGAAAACATATTATTCGTTTACCTTTAATTGTCTGAAATTCATTGTCCTGGATGCAAATCATAATCTGGATGGAGCACCTTATGATAAAGGAAACTTTGACTGGACAAAGGCTTTTATCCTGAGTGTAATTCTGTCATTTGGAGTCATATATCTTTTTTATATTTCTTTTCACCGTGGTAATGAGATGTATGCCATTAAAAAATAATTTATTAAACAGGCTTTAAGAATCCGGAGTTATTTATTCGGGTTTGACAAAAGTGAAAGGTGTAGTCAGAGCAAAGTCTTGATATGAGCCTAAGTGGAAATATTAAGAACAGACCCCCGAAAGTTTAGATACTCTTTCGGGGTTTTTATTATTCAGCATTGATATTCGCATTGTTATTTATTGTCAAAATAGCAGATGGTTTTCTTCTTGGTTCCGAATTTGAGGTGCATTTGGAGAATCCGTTCCGAATTTAAAAACTATTGACGCAAACATTATACCTGCTGATAATGAGATCATAGTTTACTTTGTTGTTGTGAAATTTTACAAATGAAAACATTGCGTAAAACAATTTTTACTAAACTTAGTTTTTATGGAAAATACAAAAAGGTGTGTTTGGAAACGAGGAGGATACTTGTTTATAGCGACTTTGTTAAGCACCGGTCCTTTTTCCAGTCATGTAAATGCCGGAACTGATCATGATCAGTTCAACTCGGCGACTACCGAGTTGAACAATGGTCTAAATCAGAAAAAAATATCCAGAACCATTATTGATGAAACAGGTCTTCCTGCTATTGGAGCCAATGTAGTACAAAAAGGTACTATAAATGAAGGTATAACAGATATAAACGGGAGATTCTCTTCAGAGTTTCCTGAGGATGCCGTTTTGAAAATCTCTTATATCGGTTATTTGACTCAATCTATACCAGCAGGGAGCAAATATTCTTTACGGATCACCCTTAGGGAAGATACTCAAAAGCTGGATGAGGTGATTGTTTTCGGTTACGGTTCTACGGATGCAACCTCTACGACTGTTTATATGAATGCCGGTAACGGTGTCGTTGTAGTCACAACAAAACAAGGAAAAACCAGAAAGCTAAGTGTGAATTTTCAGGCTAATTTCGCTTTCAATACATTGTCTTATCCGTCAGAGCGCATGGATGCCTACAAATATGCTACAGCAGTCAATAATTTGTATCAGTCACTGGGTAATGGTGTCTACTCATTCAGAACCCCAGAAGAAATGCTACATTTGAAAATCCTTCCAATATCAGTATGAGCTGTTCTTCTTATCAGCATGCAAGAATAATCATAATATAATCCATTTTTATAAATAAGTTTTCTATTCTCTTTTTTATCATATAAAATAGTAATAATTTATGTTGAAAAAATTCAAACCTATCAGTCTGATTTTATTGGCAGCCGCACTAAGCTCCGGAGAGTTTGGCTACGCTTCAGACGTCACACCTGTCTTACCGATTACAGGCGCTTTCCAGCAAACAGGAAAAATTTCTGGTATAGTATCAGATAGCTTCGGCCCTGTAGCCGGAGCTACTGTTGTTGTGAAAGGCACAACAAGCGGAAATATCACCGATATGAATGGGCAATTCATATTGGAAGGAGTGAAAAATGGAGATATTATTCAGATATCTTTTATTGGTTATGCCACTCAGGAAATTAAGTACACCGGACAAGTTTCCATCTCTATAACACTTCAAGAAGATACACAAAAGCTGGATGAAGTCGTTGTGGTCGGTTTCGGTACTCAAAAGAAAGTAAATTTGACAGGTTCGGTTGGTACGGTTAATGCAGAAGCATTAGAATCAAGACCGGTACAAAATGCGGTACAGGCCATGCAAGGAATGGTGCCGGGTCTTCAAATCTCGACAACCAGTGGTACACTGGACAAAAAGATGGATATGAATATTCGTGGTACAGGAACTATCGGCGAAGGATCAGAAAGCGGCCCGCTCGTATTAATCGATGGAATGGAAGGCGATATCAATTCTATCAATCCTCAGGATATCGAAAACATTTCAGTACTGAAAGATGTTGCTGCCTCATCTATCTACGGTTCACGTGCACCGTTCGGAGTGATTTTGGTAACAACTAAAAGTGGTAAAAGCGGTAAAACCACAGTTAATTACAACAACAATTTCCGCTGGGGAAGTCCAGTAAAAATGCCGAAACAAATGGACTCTTACACATTCGCAACTTTCTATAACGACGCCTGTATTAATAAAGGAGATGGACCTTATTTTCAACCGGATCATTTACAGCGTATTAAAGACTATCAAACAGGCAAAATATCAACAGTCAATCTTGCCAACGGAAACTATTGGTACGACGGTTATGCACAGGGAAATGCCAATACCGACTGGTATGATGTTCTCTACCGCGATCAGACTTTCTCGCAGGAACATAACCTAAGTTTGAATGGAGGATCGGAGAAGGTAAACTATTACTTGTCGATGAATTATCTGGATCAAAATGGCCTGATGGAATTCAATCAGGATACTTACAACCGCTACACGGCAACAGCCAAGATCAACGTGATACTGACCGACTGGGCAAAAATCAATTACAGTTCCCGTTTGACCCGTGAAGATTTCGGACGTCCTTCAGCTTTAAAAAGTGAATTATTCCGCGACCTGGCTCGCCAGGGATGGCCCACACTGCCTTTGTACGATGATAATGGTTTTATGTTCTCTTCTCCCTCTCCTGCATTAGGATTGAGAGACGGCGGACGGGACAAAACACAAACAGATAATATCTATCAACAAGCTTCACTGATCCTGGAGCCGGTAAAAAACTGGATAACACATATAGACGTCAATTACCGCATTCTCTCGGCTAACCGCCACTGGGACAAACAGTATCTTTATAACCATGATATAAACGGTAACCCGTATGTATACGATTCGAACTCAAACGTTCATGAAGATCAGAAGAAAGAAAATTATATGAATATTAATGCCTATACGGAGTATTCGCATAGTTTGGAATCGGGACATAATTTCAAAGGAATGGTTGGTTTCCAGACCGAGCAACTGAGATATACGGAGTTCGGCTTGCAACGCGATGGCATTATCATAGCGGGACTGCCGGAAGTCGATATCACTACCGGATTGGATTATTACGGTAATGTGATAACCCCAGCCGTCAACGGTGCACGCAAGGCTTGGTCTACCGCTGGCTTCTTCGGACGTATCAATTACGATTATAAAGGAAGATATCTGGCAGAGGTCAACCTGCGCTACGATGGAACTTCCCGTTTCCGCAGAGAACAACGCTGGAACTGGTTTCCTTCATTCTCTTTGGGATGGAACATTGCACGCGAAGAATTCTGGGAACCGGTTGTCGATTATGTTGGCACATTTAAAATTCGCGGATCATATGGTGAATTAGGAAACCAGAATACAAAAGAATGGTACCCTACCTATCAGACACTGATCGTAAAAGCCAGCAACGGTGAATGGCTGCAAAACGGAATGAAGCCTAACACGGCAGAAGTGCCGGGGCTGATAAGTTCAACCTTAGGCTGGGAACGTGTACGTAACTGGAATCTCGGTTTCGACTTTGGGGCATTCAACAACCGCCTGACAGGATCTTTCGATTACTATAACCGTATGACGCTCGATATGGTAGGACCTGCTCCCGAATTACCCTATATCCTCGGATTGGAAGTCCCCAAAACGAATAATACAGACTTGAAAACTTACGGCTTCGACTTGGACATCAGTTGGAATGACCGCTTGAGAAACGGTTTGGGCTATGGTGCCAAGTTCATCCTTTCGGACTCGCGTACAAAAATCACCCGTTATCCAAACCCTACCAATACGTTAGATAAGTATAAATCAGGAGAAGTGATGGGCAATATCTACGGATATGAAACGATTGGAATTGCTAAATCAAAAGAAGAAATGGATCAACATCTTGCAACTCTTCCGAACGGTGGACAAAATGCACTGGGAACGAACTGGGATGCAGGTGATATCATGTATAAAGATTTGAACGGAGACGGCAAAATCGATAATGGCGGAAATAAATATAACGATATGGGTGACATGAAGAAAATAGGAAACAATACCCCCCGCTATTTATTCGGAGTAGATCTGAGTGCCGATTACAAAGGATTCGACTTCCGGGCTTTCTTCCAGGGAGTAATGAAACGTGATTACTGGCAAGGTAGTCCTTATTTCTGGGGCGCTTCCAGTCTCTGGCACTCTACCGGTTTTGTAGAACATACCGATTACTTCCGTGCGGCACAATCAAACGACCTGGCAGCAAATTTAGATGCCTACTATCCTCGTCCGGTATTTGATTCCGACAAAAATAAGCAGAAGCAAACTTCTTACATTCAGAATGCGGCTTATATCCGTTTGAAAAACATTCAACTGGGTTATACGTTACCGACGGCTATGACACATAAATTTTATGTATCAAAACTGCGCGTATTCATTTCCGGTGAAAACCTGTGGACTGGAACTTCACTTGCCAATATGTTTGATCCTGAAACCATTGGAGGAGGCGATGATGACGACAAAAACGGTAATGCCTATCCCTTGTCAAAAACAATATCTTTCGGTATAAGTATAACTCTCTAATAAAGAAAAAAATCATGACACAAATCAATATATTCAAATATGTAGCAGGAGCCGCATTACTTGGAATTTTCAGCTCATGTAACGATTATCTGGATCAGGAGCCCAAGTCAACAATTTCACCGGAAAAATATCTGGTAGAAGAAGCACAACTGGCTTCTTATGCAAATGGGTTGTATAAAGATGTACTTCCTAATCATGCTTACGGCTACGGTCTTTTTGGTGAGGATAAAGACACCGACAATCAAGCTAGTTTCAGTTTTAATGATCGATATATTACCGGACAATGGAAAACGAAACAGTCACAGAAAATGGATGATGATCCTTATCGCTTCAAGTTCATTTACAGTTGTAACTACTTTCTGGAAAATGTACTGCCACGCTATAATGAAAAAACACTTTCAGGTGATGACACTAAGATCCGTCAATATATCGGCGAAATCTATTTCTTACGTGCACACGAATACTTCAAACGCTATCAGATGTTCGGTGATTTTCCGATTGTGCGTAACACAGTGCCCGATCAAATGGAGTCACTGGTAGAGGCCAGCAAACGCTCGCCGCGCAACGAGGTAGCTCGTTTTATCATTTCCGATCTTGATTCGGCTATTATGTTGATGGGGTCAGGCATGGGGACCGACAAAACACGCCTGAATAAAGAAACAGCCCTGTTACTCAAATCGCGGGTAGCTTTGTTTGAAGGAACCTGGCTGAAATACTTCAAAAACACGGCATTCGTGCCCAACGGACCGGAATGGCCGGGTAAGAGCAAAGAATACAATGCGAATTATCAATTCCCGGCCGAAGATATCGACAAAGAAATCAATTATTTCCTGACCGAGTCGATGGAAGCCGCTAAAGAACTGGGAGACGGAATAACCTTGGTTGAAAATACAGGTCTGGTACAACAATCGATCTCAGAAGCTCCTAACCCTTATATGGATATGTTTTCGGCAGAAGATATGTCGGGCTACAGCGAAGTATTACTATGGCGTCCGTATAGTAAAGCACTGGGTGTGACACACAATGTTGTAACTGCCGGACAACACGGTAATTACGGAATCGGCCTCACACGTGGTATGGTAGAAAGCTTCTTAATGGCCAACGGCTTACCGATTTATACTGCCGGCAGCGGTTATCATGGTGATGAAACAATTGCCGATATCCGCAAAGACCGTGATTCTCGCTTATCGATCTTCTTGAAAGAACCGGGACAAAAAAATATCCTGTTTGAAGCAGCTGAAGGCGATATGGCAGTTCCTGTCGAACCATATCCCGTTATCCTGAACAGTAATCCGGAGAAAGGATACTCAACCGGTTATGCTATTCGTAAAGGCGGCAGCTATGATCAGAAGCAATGCGGAAATACTGTAAACTATACAGGGGCTATGGTATTTCGAGGAACAGAGGCTTTACTAAACTATATGGAAGCTTGTTACGAAAGAGATGGAGTTTTGGATGGAACGGCTCAAGGCTATTGGAGACAAATCCGCCAACGTTCTCATATCGATCTTGATTATAACAAAACCATTGCTGCAACTGATATGAGTAAAGAAGGGTTAAACGACTGGGGTGCTTATTCAGCCGGTCAGCTGATAAATCCTACTCTTTATAATATCCGCCGGGAACGTCGTAGCGAATTAATGGCAGAAGCATTGCGTTATATGGACCTGCGTCGATGGAGAGCGATGGATCAGATGATAAAGACTCCTTATCACATTGAAGGTTTCAAAATCTGGGGTGAAATGCAAAACTGGTATAAAAATGCTGATGGAACATCACAATTGATCTATGGTATGGACAATGCCACATCCAATGTATCCGAACCATCACGCAGCAAATACCTGCGTCCATATGAAAAGGTGAATAACTCCATCGCAAAAGATGGCTATACATGGTCAATGGCGCATTACCTGACTCCATATAATATCCAGCATTTTGATATTACATCCAATACTGGTAGTATAGAAGATTCACCAATCTACCAAAATCCTTATTGGCCAACAGAAGCCAACATGCCAGCTATCAAGTAATGTACAACATATTCAGGTCTAATTATTAATATTCAAGAGCCCATCTAATCTATTTGCTATTAGATGGGCTCTTCTTACTAAATGATTACGAATATTTTAGTGGGTATACACCTCAACTCTCTGTTGTTTGCCAAACAATATAGCAGATTGATCTTTTACTAAAAGAGGACTTTTACAATCTAGTCGAGCAAATACCCTTGATAAGAATGACATATGAAGAAAAACTGATAGACCGTTTCCGTGTTTATCAACAATTGTTTCTTTCCCGTATAAAAATACTCCGTCTTGGAAGATAATCTCTTTTTTAATATACTTCTTTAGCCACCTTATAAACACTATCCGTTGCCATCATTGTATAAAAATGCAGGCTGGGAACTCCGTGAGCGATCAGGTCTTTACATTGTTGAATACACCATTCTACACCAACGGCTTTTACTTCGTCGTCGTTATTACATTTACGAAGTTCGGTGGCAAACGGTTCCGGTATATCGGAACGGAATATTTTAGGTAATACCGTTAATTGATTCTTGAATACGACGGGCTTGATTCCCGGAATGATCGGAACAGTGATCCCTTCTGCACGGCAACGATCCACAAATGAATAATATTTTTCGTTGTCGAAGAACATTTGAGTTACCAGATAATCGGCTCCGTTTTTTACTTTCTCTTTCAGGTAGAAAATATCGGAATCCATATTGGGAGCCTCTTCATGCTTTTCCGGATAACAGGCCATACCGTAGGAAAATGGGGTTTCATTGGCTTCAAATGTAGAACCGTCTACTGCGATACCTTTGTTGAAGTTGTTTACCTGTTCCTGTAAATCGGTTGCATGTTCATGATACTGGTCGGTGTTCTGTCCGGCCTCTAACGTTTTTACATCCCCGCGGAGTAGAAGCAGGTCGTAAACACCTAAAAAGTTAAGGTCGATCAGCGCATATTCGGTTTCGTCTTTCGTAAAACCTTTACAGATGATATGCGGGACGGCCGGAATGCCATATTTATTCTGGATGGCGGAAGCAATAGCCACCGATCCCGGTCGCTTGCGGATATTCACTTTCTGAAAACTTCCGTCGGGGAGTGTTTTATAAATGTATTCGCTGTGATGGGATGTTATATTAATGTACTTAGGATCGAATTCTTTTAGTTTATCAATCACATTGTACACTTTTTGTATGCTGTTTCCTTTTATAGGAGGAAGTATTTCGAATGAGAAAGCAGTCGTTTTACTGCCGTTTATCAAATCAATGACTTTCATATTTTAATTATTTTTGCTGCAAAAGTAACAATTATCATCTGAAATAGCTTACTTTTGCGATCATAATCTAATTACGACATTATATGGAAAATATTAATTGGTCTGATCTTGCATTTGGTTATATGAAGACAGACTACAATGTACGGTGTTACTATCGTGATGGTAAATGGGGGGAATTAGAAGTTAGTTCTTCTGAGATCATCAATATTCATATGGCAGCGACTTGTCTGCATTACGGACAAGAATCGTTTGAAGGTCTGAAAGCTTTCAGAGGTAAAGACGGTAAGATCCGTGTGTTCCGTATGGATGAAAACGGCAAACGTATGCAGGCTTCCAGCCGGGGTATCAAGATGGCTGAACTTCCTGTAGAAATGTTTGAAGAAGCTGTTCGCAAAGTAGTGAAATTGAACGAACGTTTTGTTCCTCCTTACGAGAGTGGAGCAGCATTATATATCCGTCCGTTGATGATCGGCTTGGGTGCACAGGTTGGTGTAAAACCGGCTCCTGAATATATGTTTATGATTTTTGTAACTCCGGTAGGTCCGTATTTCAAAGGTGGTTTCCAACCTTCAAAGGTTTGTATCATGCGTGAATATGACCGTGCAGCTCCTCAGGGAACAGGTACGATAAAAGTCGGTGGTAATTATGCCGCCAGCCTTGTTGCCGGTGAAAAAGCAAAGGAAAAAGGATATGCAGCTGTTCTTTATCTGGATCCGAAAGAAAAGAAATATCTGGACGAATGTGGTCCGGCAAACTTCTTCGGTATCCGTGGCAATAGCTATATCACTCCGCAGTCTCATTCTATCCTGCCTTCAATCACCAACAAGAGTTTGCAGCAATTAGCCGCAGATATGGGACTGACCGTTGAACGTCGTCCGGTTCCGGTGGAAGAGCTCGCAACATTTGATGAAGCGGCAGAATGCGGAACAGCAGCCGTTATCGCTCCGATCTCACAAATTGACGATCTGGATATCGACAAGTCTTATGTAATTGCTAAAGATGGTAAGCCGGGACCTGTTTGTGAAAAATTATATCATAAACTGCGTGGCATCCAGTATGGTGATGAACCTGATACATACGGATGGGTAACGATAATTGAATAAATAAGATAAAGGTTTGACAGTTAGTGGTTATTTCTAAAAAATACCATTAACTGCCAACTCTGAATTCTCAAACGTCAATACGCATTGTTAACTTTGGATTGCCAACTGAAAATAAAATTGCTATCTCGGTATTGCAAAGTAGCGGATATTTTCTATCTTTGTGGCCTATATAGTAAGACAGTAAGGTGGAAGCATTCTTTAAAACACATAAATACCTTGTAGAACATTTGCATGCACCGGTACGCCGGGGGCTGATGGATGAGATTAACTGGAATGACCGGTTGATCGGTATCAAAGGCTCTCGTGGGGTAGGAAAGACTACTTTTTTACTGGATTATGCCCGCGAACATTTTGGTGCTGATAATAAAGAGTGCCTGTACATAAATCTGAATCATTTTTATTTTACGGAACGTACTTTAGTCGATTTTGCTTCTGAGTTCAGGGCGAAAGGAGGAAAGGTGCTGTTGATCGACCAGGTTTTTAAATATTCCGGATGGTCGAAAGAGTTACGTTACTGTTATGATAATTTTGAAGATCTGAAGATCATCTTTTCCGGTTCGTCCGTTATGCGGCTGAAAGAGGAAAATCCGGATCTCTCAGGTAAAGTTGTTTCTTATAATTTACGTGGTTTTTCTTTCCGTGAGTTTCTGAATCTGATGTCGGGGAACAATTTTCCGGCTTATACATTTGAAGAAGTGATCGGAAGCCACCAGGAGATTGCCCGTAACATTTGCTCGGTGGCAAAACCAATGGCTTATTTTCAGGACTATTTGCATCATGGTTTTTATCCTTTTTTCCTTGAGAAACGTAATTTTTCGGAGAATCTGCTGAAGACGATGAACATGATGCTGGAGGTAGATGTCCTTTATATTAAACAAATCGAGCAAAGTTATCTGCCGAAGCTCCGAAAATTATTATATTTGCTGGCTATCAGTGCGCCATGTACGCCGAATGTAAGTCAGTTAAGTAAAGATATTGAAACGTCAAGGGCGACAGTTATGAATTACATTAAATATCTGACCGATGCCCGTTTGATGAATATGTTGTATCCGGTAGGCGAATCGTTTCCGAAAAAGCCATCTACCGTATATATGTATAATTCGAATCTGATGTACCCCATCCGGCCGATGGAGGTAAACGTACAGGCTGTGCGCGAATCTTTTTTCTATAACCAGCTTTTGAAAGACAACAGGCTGAATGAGGGAGGAAAGAATGCACACTTTCTGGTAAATGAGAAGTATAATTTCAGGATAGAGGAGAGTATGAAGGTGAAAAACAATCCCGATTTATACTATGCAATAGACAAGGTTGAAGTAGGAGATGGTAATATGATCCCGCTTTGGCTTTTTGGCTTTTTATACTAATAAAATTCTTTTAAATACTAATAGTAAGAGTCTATGACAAAACAGAAGAAATTTTTGACCTGTGATGGTAACCAGGCTGCTGCTCATATTTCATATATGTTCAGCGAAGTAGCCGCTATTTACCCCATCACTCCGTCGTCTACAATGGCAGAATATGTAGACGAATGGGCTGCCGCCGGACGTAAGAACATTTTCGGCGAAACGGTTTTGGTACAGGAAATGCAATCAGAAGGTGGTGCTGCAGGTGCAGTTCACGGTTCTTTGCAGGCTGGTGCCCTGACTTCAACTTATACAGCTTCTCAGGGGTTGTTGCTGATGATCCCTAATATGTACAAGATAGCTGGTGAGTTGCTTCCTTGCGTATTCCATGTGTCTGCCCGTACACTGGCCTCACACGCTTTGTGTATCTTTGGTGACCATCAGGATGTTATGTCTGCTCGTCAGACTGGTTTCGCAATGTTGGCAGAAGGTTCTGTACAGGAAGTTATGGACTTGTCTGGTGTAGCTCACCTGGCAACTATCAAATCCCGTGTACCTTTTGTGAACTTCTTCGACGGTTTCCGTACATCACACGAAATCCAGAAGATCGAAGCGTTGGAGAATGATGACCTGGCTCCGTTGATCGACCAGAAGGCGTTGGCTGAATTCCGTGCACGTGCATTGAATCCGGAAAAACCGGAAGCTCGTGGTATGGCTGAAAACCCGGACCACTTCTTCCAGCACAGAGAATCATCAAATAAATACTATGAAGCAGTTCCTGCTATCGTAGAAGAATATATGAACGAAATCTCCAAGCTGACAGGCCGTAAATACGGTTTGTTCGATTATTACGGAGCAGAAGATGCAGAACGCGTGATTATTGCGATGGGTTCTGTAACGGAAGCTGCCCGTGAAGCTATCGACCACCTGACAGCTCAGGGTGAAAAAGTTGGTTTGGTTTCGGTTCACTTGTATCGTCCGTTCTCTGCTAAGCATTTCTTAGCTGCTGTTCCTAAGACTGCAAAACGTATCGCAGTTCTTGACAGAACAAAAGAACCGGGTGCAACAGGCGAACCTTTGTATTTGGATGTAAAAGACTGTTACTACGGAACAGAAAATGCTCCTGTTATCGTTGGTGGCCGTTATGGTTTGGGTTCTAAAGATACTACTCCAGCTCAGATCCTTGCCGTTTACGAAAACCTGGCATTACCGATGCCTAAGAACCAGTTTACACTGGGTATCGTAGACGACGTTACATTCACTTCTCTTCCTCAGAAAGAAGAAATCGCTTTGGGTGGCGAAGGTATGTTCGAAGCTAAGTTCTACGGTTTGGGTGCTGACGGTACTGTTGGTGCTAACAAGAACTCTGTAAAGATCATCGGTGACAATACAGATAAATATTGCCAGGCATATTTCTCTTATGATTCTAAGAAGTCTGGTGGTTTCACTTGTTCTCACCTGCGTTTCGGTGACCATCCGATCCGTTCCACTTATTTGGTAAATACTCCGAACTTCGTTGCTTGCCACGTTCAGGCTTACCTGCGTATGTACGATGTAACTCGTGGTTTGCGTGAAAACGGTACATTCCTGCTGAACACTGTATGGAATGGCGAAGAGTTGGCTAAACACTTGCCGAATAAGGTAAAACGTTATTTCGCACAGAAAAACATTACTGTTTATTATATCAATGCAACTCAGATCGCATTGGAAATCGGTTTGGGTAACCGTACCAATACAATCCTTCAGTCTGCATTCTTCCGTATCACAGGTGTAATTCCTGTTGACCTGGCTATCGAACAGATGAAGAAATTCATCGTGAAGTCTTACGGTAAAAAAGGTGAAGATGTAGTTAATAAGAACTATGCTGCTGTCGATCGTGGTGGTGAATATACTCAACTGACGGTGGATCCGTCATGGGCTAACCTGCCGGACGATGAAGTTGTAGCAAACAACGATCCTGCTTTCATTAACGAAGTAGTTCGTCCTATCAATGCTCAGGATGGTGACCTGTTGAAGGTTTCTGCATTCGAAGGTATTGAAGACGGTACATGGCATCAGGGAACAGCTAAATATGAAAAACGTGGTGTAGCTGCTTTTGTTCCTGTTTGGGAAGCTGACAACTGTATCCAGTGTAACAAGTGTGCTTATGTTTGTCCTCACGCTTCTATCCGTCCGTTTGTGTTGGATGCTGCTGAACAGGCTGCTGCTCCGTTTTCTAACTCTTTGAAAGCTACAGGTAAGCAATTTGAAGGAATGCAGTTCCGTATCCAGGTAGACGTTCTTGACTGTCTGGGTTGTGGTAACTGTGCCGATGTTTGTCCGGGTAATCCGAAGAAGGGTGGTAAAGCGCTTAAGATGGCTGCTTTGGAAACTCAGTTGGCTGAAGCTCCGAACTGGGATTTCTGTGCAGAAAAGGTTACAAGCAAACAACATCTGGTTGACATCAAAGCTAACGTGAAGAACTCTCAGTTTGCAACTCCGTTGTTTGAGTTCTCAGGTGCTTGCTCCGGTTGTGGTGAAACTCCGTATGTGAAGTTGATAACTCAATTGTTCGGTGACCGTGAAATGGTAGCTAACGCAACGGGTTGTTCATCTATCTATTCAGGTTCTGTTCCTTCAACTCCATATACAACAAACGAAAAAGGACAGGGTCCGGCTTGGGCTAACTCATTGTTCGAAGACTTCTGTGAATTCGGTCTGGGTATGGAACTGGCTAATGAAAAGATGCGTGCTCGTTTGACGAATGCAATGAACGCAATTATCGCTGGTGAAAATGCTCCTGCCGAAGTAAAAGAAGTACTTAAAACATGGGTTGAAAATCAGAATGATGCCGATAAGACAAAAGAATTGGCTCCTCAGATAATCGCTATTGCAGAAGAAGGTATCACTCACGGCTGTCCGCTTAGCGCACAGATCAAGGAACTTTCTCACTTCCTGGTAAAACGTTCACAGTGGATCATCGGTGGTGACGGTGCTTCTTACGATATCGGTTACGGTGGCCTCGACCATGTAATTGCTTCCGGCAAGAACGTTAACATACTGGTTCTGGATACTGAAGTTTACTCTAACACAGGCGGTCAGTCTTCTAAAGCTACTCCGGTCGGTGCAATCGCTAAGTTTGCAGCTGCAGGTAAGAGAGTACGTAAGAAAGACTTGGGTCTGATGGCTACAACTTACGGTTATGTATATGTTGCTCAGATCGCAATGGGTGCTGATCAGGCACAGACATTGAAAGCTATTCGCGAAGCTGAAGCTTATGATGGTCCTTCATTGATCATCGCTTACTCTCCTTGTATCAACCACGGTTTGAAGAAGGGTATGGGTAAGAGCCAGCAGGAAGAAGCAGATGCAGTAGCATGTGGTTACTGGCACTTGTGGCGTTACAACCCTGCATTGGAAGAAGAAGGCAAGAATCCGTTCACTTTGGATAGCAAAGAACCGGATTGGAGTAAGTTCCAGGACTTCCTGAAGGGTGAAGTACGTTTCGCATCTCTGACAAAACAGTTCCCGGCTGAAGCAGGCGAATTGTTCCAGGCTGCAGAAAACAACGCTAAGTGGAGACTTAACAACTACAAGCGTTTGGCTAAACAACAGTGGGGTGTTGAGGAATAATTGATTATTTGATCATCTAAAATAGTAAAAACGGAATCTTCGAAAGAAGGTTCCGTTTTTTTGTTGTTGGAGTCGAAAGGATCTTTTCTTAAAACTGAAGCTGTGCATTCAGGAATGGGAATTGTGCCTGATGCCAATAGGGATAGACGGGAGTAACCTGGCTGGCTGTATCCAGTCGTTTTACCTGTTCGGGTGTCAGATTCCATCCGACAGCTTCCAGATTTTGTTCCAGTTGCTTTTCCGTACTTGCTCCAATGATAAGGCTGGAGACGGTAGGACGTTGCAGTAGCCAGTTCAGGGCACATTGTGCAACACTATGTCCTGTTTCTTCCGCTATTTCATCCAATACATCCATTATATTATACAGACGTTCGTATGAAGTTGCTTCATCCGGGATCGGGCTTCCGCCACGTGCTACACGTCCATCCGCAGGAATAGGATTGTTGCGTCTGTATTTACCTCCCAAACGGCCTGCTGATAACGGACTCCAGATGATAGAACCTACTTTCTGGTCGATACCGAGCGGCATCAATTCCCATTCATATTCCCTGTTAAGCAAAGAATAATGAACTTGGTGTGCCACATAACGACTCCAGCCATACCTTTCGGAAATGGACAATGCTTTCATCAGATGCCAGCCGGAGAAGTTAGAACAGGCGATATATCGTACTTTACCCGCTGTGATTAAGTCGTCCAAAGCACGGAGTGTCTCTTCTACAGGCGTGTTTGCATCAAATCCATGCATGTGATATATATCGATATGATCGGTATTCAACCGTTTCAGGCTGGCTTCACAAGCATTGATCAAGTGGAAACGGGAAGATCCCATCGCATTACGGCTTTCCGGATTTAGATTGAATGTCGCCTTTGTGGAGATTAGTAATTTATTCCGCAAGCCATCCATTGCTTTGCCCAGTATTTCTTCCGATAGGCCACCGGAATAAACGTCTGCTGTATCAAAGAAGTTTACACCGGCATCCAGGCACCTGTTTATCATGCGTCTGGCTTCTTCTACCTGGGTATGTCCCCAACCTTCGAAACCGTTGGTTCCTCCAAAAGTAGCTGTGCCTAAACAAAGTACGGGTACATATAAGCCCGAACCTCCTAATTGTCTGTATTCCATAACTTACCTATTAAATTGTTATTAAGATAGCATCTACAAATGTATATAAAAATCGGATGTGTTTATTTATTCTTATCTTTGTAACAAATTTAGGTTAGTAGAAAAGTATGATTAAGGCAGTTTTTTTTGATATCGACGGAACACTGGTTAGTTTTAAAACACATGAAGTTCCTCAGTCTACCATCGAAGCATTGGATCTCTTACGGGAGAAAGGTATTAAAGTCTTTATAGCAACAGGGCGCCACTACACATCTATTAATAATCTGGGAGATTTGAAGTTTGACGGATATGTTACTTTGAACGGTGGATACTGTTTTGCCGGAGAGGATAAAGTCATTTATAAACATAGTATTCCAGACAGGGATATCGAGGCTTTGATCCATTATATGGAAACCGAAGAGTCTTTCCCATGCGCTTTCGTGCAGGAAAAGGAAATCTTTATGAATTATAAAGATGAAACGGTGGAAGAGATATTTAACATGCTTAATTTCCCGGAACCACCTATCCGTCCTTTGGATGAGATACGTGGAAAGACTGCTTATCAACTGGTTTCTTTCTTTACAGCCGAGCAGGAGAAGAAGATCATGTCTATCCTGTCAAATTGTGAGTCTACCCGTTGGAATCCTTTATTTACAGATGTGGTACCAGCAGGTAGCAGTAAGCGGGTAGGGATCGATAAAATGCTGGAATACTTCAGGATACCATTAAACGAATGTATGGCTTTCGGTGATGGAGGTAATGATGTTGCTATGCTTAAACATGCCGGTATAGGTGTAGCTATGGGGAATGCGGAAGATGAAGTGAAACAGTATGCCGATTATGTAACGGACTCCGTCGATGAGGATGGAATATTCAAAGCATTGAAACACTTGAACATTCTTTGATTCTGATTTGTTCTTATAATAAGAACTAACGATATGATTGACGAATTACTAGTATTTAATAAAGAGTTCGTAAAGAACAAAGGATACGAGAAGTTTATAACGAATAAGTACCCCGATAAGAAAATTGCGATCGTATCCTGTATGGATACTCGTCTGACAGAATTACTTCCGGCTTCACTGGGGCTCAAGAACGGTGATGTGAAAGTCATAAAAAATGCGGGTGCAGTCATATCACATCCTTTTGGTAGTGTGATACGCAGTCTGTTGGTTGCCATTTATGATTTGGGAGTTACTGAAATAATGATTATCGGTCATTCGGATTGTGGTGCACAACATATGGACAGTGAAACAATGATCGAAGCAATGAAGAAACGGGGGATTCCGGCAGACCGTATTGATATGATACGTTATTGCGGAGTCGATTTTAAAGACTGGTTACATGGTTTCGATTCTTCTGAAGGCTCTGTAAGAAATACAGTGAATCAGGTTATTCATCATCCGTTAATTCCGTCGGATATAACGGTTCGTGGCTTTGTAATTGATTCAGTTACAGGTAAGTTAACGGAGGTGGAGTAGGGCGTTTAGCTTCTGAAAAACTATTTTCATAGATTAAATAAATGTAAAGATAGAAATATTTTATATGTTTTATAGCATAGTTTTAAAGAAAATGCTTATCTTTGCATTGTAAACAAAAAGAAAAGACAAGAGTTTAGGTTAAATTATTAATGAGTCTTCCAAGCGTGGAAGACATAAAATGTAAAAATTATGATGACAAGTAGAAATGAAGAAAATCTTCGTGCTTTAGCGATGTTGCGTTATCAGGCTGATCGTTATCAGTCTATGAGAAATGGTACAATGAGTCAGCGAGTAAATGCTGAAATCCGCCGCCTGTTGGAAGAAATGGGGGCTAACGCAAAAAATTAAGTAAAAAGAAAGTATATTATTTTGATGTATTCTCTTCACCAGGGTCTTTAATAAAGACTGGTGAGAGATAATGGATGGGCATTCGACGCTGACTGAACAGCGAAGATTAGCCTTTTTTTATTTTCTACCCCTTACTATTCTTAGATTAATCTTTTATCTTTGTAACCGGAAGCTGAAACTAATTATTCCGATAATTTGTAAAACACAATCATACGATGAGAAGAACAGGCTTATTTGTAGCATCCTTTATGCTATCTACTACCCTTTGGGCACAGTCACCGGTTGAAAAAGGACTAGGTGTAATCAATAAAGAAAATGCAGAAGCTTATATTGGCTTTTTAGCCAGTGATGAACTGGAAGGGCGTGAGGCCGGGTTTCAGGGAGGGCGTATTGCTGCAGAATATATTGTTTCGAATCTGAAGACAATGGGCATTGCTCCTTTGAATGAATCTTATTATCAACCTTTTGAAGCCTATAATAAGGAAAGACAGAAAAGAGGACGCTTTCAGGTTCATCCGGATTCGATCGCTCAGTTGAAACAAGGGGTACATCAGAAACTATCGATGCGTAATATCCTGGGAAAGATAGAAGGAAAGAATCCCAATGAATTTGTAATTATCGGTGCACATTATGATCACCTGGGCTTCGATCCGATGCTGGAAGGCGATCAGATTTATAATGGAGCGGATGATAATGCATCCGGTGTATCTGCCGTACTCCAGGTGGCAAAAGCATTTCTGGCCTCCGGACAACAACCGGAACGTACTGTGATCTTTGCTTTTTGGGATGGGGAGGAGAAAGGATTGTTAGGTTCTGAGTATTTTGTACAGAACTGTTCTTTCCTTAAAGACGTAAAGGGCTATCTGAATTACGATATGATAGGACGCAACTCGAATGAGGCGGTTCCCGAACAAGTTGATTATTTTTATACAGAAGCAAACAAGGCTTTCGGCGACTGGCTGAAAAATGATATCAAGAAATATGATCTGAATTTGAAGCCTATTTATCATGCCTGGGATAAGCCGGTAGGAGGGAGCGATAACGGAACGTTTGCCAAACGCGATATTCCTATTATCTGGTATCACACTAACGGTCATCCGGATTATCACATGCCGAGCGACCATGTAGATAAGATCAATTGGGATAAGATCGTGGATATAACAAAAGCCTCTTTCCTGAATATGTGGAATCTGGCGAATGAGAAAAAGTATTAGTGTTTAATACTAAATGACTAGTCCTAAATAACTGTTATAGGTTATTTAGGACTAGTAAAAGGTTTAATCAAAACTTTTCACAGTCAAAGTAAACTGCAACGTTGAGCATAACGGAATATAAGGATTTGAGTAATTACGATCTCCATATCCTAACTGATAAGGGATTATAGCTTCCACCCTTTCTCCTTTACGGATTTCTGGTAAGAGAGCAGCCAGCCCTTTAATCAGATCCGGGCTATCCAAATCTAAAGTTTGATCTATCGGATTACCATCTTTATTACCTACAATAATCGTTTTAGAAACCGGAAGTACTCCCAGCATAGATACTTTTACATCGGAATCTATCTTAGGGAAAGAATCGATTTGGCTCGTTTCCAGTACACGATACAAAAGCGTATCTTCATCCACAACCAATTGCTGATACAGCAATTGACCATCATCTTCTATGTATTCTTTTTTTTCCTGAAAATATTTCTGATTATCGGCAATCCATATTTTCTCTTCTTCCGTATGAGCCGGTATTGTCTTTTCATCGTCATCACTACAAGCCGGTAAACAGACTGTCATCACCATTACCCAATACAGGACTACATTAATTGATTTCATATTTACTCATTCTGTTAAATTGTATATTACATTTATATAGTGAATAAAGGCTGTCGAAAAACTTTTTCGACAGCCTTTATGGTTATAATTGCATTAAGCTAATGTTTATTACAATGCATTACCATTATGGTTCTCAGCAGCAGTGGTACGAGTTGTCCACCATACTGGGGTATCATATGTATTCTTATAAGCTATTTTTGCAAAGTTTTCAGCATTGTTTGTCAACTCACTAGATGGATAGAACATACGTTCCTGGAATACCACATTCGGAGTAGCGACGAACGGCAGTTCACCATCAAAATCTTTCACTAAACGACGAGCTTCATTATAAATCTCATACGGATTCATGATGTTCATATGGCAGAATTTCTGATCGAAGATGAATTTTAATTTATCTTTTGTTGATGCCAGACTGACAAATTTGTTAGCAGCCAGTTCTTCGTAGTCAGCCAAATGATCTTCGTTCAACTCTGGTGCTTTAGCTTTTGCCTGAACATATAGAATACTCGGCAGAGAAGATTCGTTATAGCTCATTGTTTTATTAACATTGTAATAAAAACGGGTAGAAGCATCAATCGCCTTCTTAATACATTGTTTAACATCAATATTGCCAAATTCACCAGGCCAACGTACAGCAGCTTCTGCCAATGTTAAGTTGGTTTCAGTCGAGCCCATAACCGGGAACTTCATATCAAAATTGAAATAAGTACGGCGGTTATACATTGTAGGAATACGTTCCGGGTTCCATGGATTAGTAACTACATCATTAAAATTATACATGTCAGTTAACTCCTGTTCTGTATAATATTTAGGAAGTTCAGCTTCGGCTTCCTCCTGTGTTAATGGCAAGCCTATATAACGATTGTGGATATCTGGCTGGAACATGGCATACAGACGTGGGTCAAAATCGTGACGAGTGATACCATTTTCATCTCCTGGTTGATATTCATAATTCATGATGTTTTTAATGATCGTGGCCGGTGCACCCGATTCGTATCCGCGTTCATCAACACCACGGAAGAAAGTCAATTCGAATGCGTGCGTCTTATCCTGTTCTTCAAAGCCAATATCATGTGAATATTCTGTCAACATACGGTTTTCTGCAACCAGTTCTTTAATGTTGGAGATGGCTACACTCTGATTTACATGACATAAACGCATTGCCATACGTAAGCGCAAAGAATTAGCCATACGAATCCATTTGTCCAAATCACCGTTACATAAAATATCTACTGATGCGAACTTCGACTTTTCTGCATCTGTCTGGAATTGATATGCTTCCAGATCTTTTGCAGCATTTTTCAGAGTTTCCATGATACTCGTGTAAATTTCTTCCTGTGTATCATATTTGGGATAAAACATTTCCTGAAAAGCACCGCCAGCTTCCGAATAAGGCATATCGTCGTACAAGTCTGTTGCACGTTGGAATGCATAAGAGCGGATGATATCACTACAAAGCATATATACTTTGTTTTGCTCTTGTTCCTCTTCTGTCATGTCGGCATACAACAATTTCATACCACTGAGTTCCTTGCTGTAATTTGTACAAGTTTGTGTGAATATAAATTCATTAAACGGAGTACCTGACCAACCATCCCACGGACGAACAATCGTATTGTTTTGGGTTCTGTCCAAATATAATGGACTGACACCTAATCCCAGCATCTTACCAAAGCCTCTCATATAGTGGTAAGTAGCGCCATAGTCATACCGGAACAGATGCCCTTTTGTCTGGGCAGAAGCAAATAGTAAACTGAAGTCTGCTTCTGTTAGTTTATCCGGATTATAAAATTTTTCATCCAGTGTGTCGCACGACACCATTGCTCCGGTTACGGCAACACCTAAAGCCAAACTGGTTATATATTTTTTAATTGTATTCATATTCTGTTATCTAATTTAGAATGAAACATTAAGACCCAAACCAAAGCTGCGAACACCCGGGATGCTGGTAGCCTCTGTATAGGAGTTAGTACCTTGTGTAGATTCCGGTGTTACATTCGGAATTGCCTTATAGATGTAGCACAAGTTATTTGCAAAGGCATTGATGCGTGCACTTTGGATTTTGAACTTTGACAGGAAGCTTTTCGGTAAATTGTAGTTAAACGACAATGAACGCAAAGCTATATAGTCGCTTTTGTAAATCTGGTCTTCGCATAAATCCATACCTCCCTGCCAGTATAACTGACTATAGTATTGTTCTGCAGTGATCAGTTTCTCATTTTGCTTTCCATCACTCGTAACACCCGGAGTAATCACACCATCATGCAAAATGAATGGGTAGAAAGAATCAGCAGGAACGGCAGCCGAATGGCTATCCAGCAAGATACGCTCTCCGGTCGTGTTAACATAATAAGGCAGACCGCCACGAGCTTCATCACGATACTTCAATGATTCTACACCGGAGCCATTTCCTAACAAATACATATTTGTCTGAGAAATCATGGTTGCACCGAACTGGAAGTCGAATACAGCGTTCAAAGAAAAGTCTTTATAAGAAAGACTAGTTGTAAGACCACCGACAACATCCGGCGTAATCTTACCAACTTTGATCATCTGTGTTTTATCAAAGTCCCAAACACCAGTTCCTTGATTAACAATGCGGTTACCATTTTCGTCACGCTGATATGGATAAATATAGATTTCACCGTATTCACCATTAGGAATACTCCGGATAGAAGCACCTGTAGCACCCCACATATCCAACTGGTTAATACCTTTACCCAACTTCTTTACTTTGGTTGAATAATTAGCTAAATTGAATCCCACTTCCCAAGTCCAATCTTTAGTCATGATCGGCTTTGTATTCAAAGAAAATTCAATACCATTCTGGGCGATATCACCTGCGTTCATACGAACCTCTGTCAAACCGGAAGAAGAAGGTACAGTCAACTTCGTGATCTGGTCGTAGGTATTATTATGGAAGAAAGAGAAATCTACACCGATACGATTACCCTGTAAAAATGCACCCTCCAAACCGACTTCATATTCACGTTTACGTTCGGGTTTCAAGTTAGGAACCGGGAATCCTCCATTGGCAGAGGCAAAGTCAGCCGGTGGCAAATAATCCGGTAAAGACATGGTAGGCTGTCCTCCATAAGCTCCTAATGAAAAGTCTACGTTTCCATAATAGCGGGGGCCGGGACGACCTACATCGGCCCAAGAAGCACGCACCTTACCAAAATTCAAACTTGGAATCTCAAATGCTTCTGTAAAAATCCATGACAAACTGGCACCCGGATAGAAATAATGGTTATTTTCCGGAGGAAGGATGGAAGACCAGTCGTTACGAGCCTGGATTTCCAAGTAAACCTGATTGGCATAAGCTATTTGAGCAGAAGCAAACACGCTCAATAATAAATCATTACCACGAGAACGGCTGGAACGAGGTCCGAAATCCTCACGAGTATTGCTCAAAGAGAACCAGTTTTCAATAGCGAATGTTTCCGCTACGTATTGTTCCTGATAATCTTCTTTATTATACTTTACAGCACCACCAACCATGGCTGATAAATCCCAGACGTCATTGAATGTCTGATTATAGTTGAAAGAAGATTGGCCATACATAATCATGTTACGTTTGCTTGCAACTTGATACCAGCCTTGCTTATTTTCGTAAGACAACGGTTTGCTGACATGTTGTTTAATTTCCTGATCAGCTACAGTCCAGTCAATACCACCTAATGTATTCCAAGAGAACTTATCATTGAATTTGACGTCAATGTTCAACGATTGAATCAAGTGGTTACGGTCATAGTCGTTTGAATTGCGTAACTGTGACCAATAATAACCTGCGATATAGCTTGTATAAGGTGCAAACTGCGTAACAGACTGATTCATGCTGAAATAATTGTAACCTTCATCTGTCAGATACGTATCTTTGATCAAGTTGACATCCTGTTCACGCGGGAAACCATACGTTGCAAAATTTTGCATAGCATACGGAGCATTATGATCTTTCGTGTTTGAGTAGTTAGTGTTCATCTTTACCTTGATCCAGTCGTTTGCTTTCAGATCCGCTGCAAAACTGAATGAGTGAGCTTTGTTATCGGCACCATAAGAGATTGCATTGTAATCGCGGTAGTTATAAGATAAACGGAATGAACCTAAATCACCTCCATTACTCAATGCGAAGTTTACATTGGTTTGACCGCCTGTACGGTACAAATCTCTTTGATTATTTTTCTGAGCAGAATAAGAACGATACTGTCCATCCCACCATAATAACTGGCGACCATCCAAACGCGGACCGAAGTTATAACTAGAACCTCTCCACAAGGATTCTACATTTTGTCCGGTCACCGGATCTGTCATTGTATAAAAGCCGTCTTTAGAAATTTCTTTCAAAGCGGCAGTACCGGCACTCGAACCTGTACCGAATTCATTTTGCAATTCAGGAAGGTAAGCAGCAACATTCCAAGAATGGTTGATACCGAAATCAATACCTAAGCCTTTTTTTCCGCCGGTTTTAGTTGTAATCAACATAACACCATTGGCACCTTCTGAACCATATAATACGGCGGCTTTCGCACCTTTCAGAATTTCGATGGAAGCAATATCTTCCGGGTTGATGTCATTCAAACCTGTACCATGATCACTACCGGTACGGCTATTACCTGACTGTCCGGTATTTTCATCATGAATAGGAATACCATCCACAACAATCAGCGGACGGGTAGAAGAATCTTCAGTTAAAGAAATGGCATTACGAACCTTAATGTTCATACCACCAGAAGGACCTGAAGCTGTAGATTGCAACTGTAAGCCGGATGTTTTACCATACAGAGCCTGCATTGCATTCATTGGCGTACCAGCTTCTGTTAACTCTTCTCCTTTTACACTACTTACAGAGTAACCTAACGCTTTCTTGTCGCGTTTAATACCCAAAGCTGTAACAACGACCTCATCCAATTTTTGAGCGTCTTCAGCCATTTTTACTTTTAAATTCGGTTGACCGGTATATTTGATTTCCTGAGTAGAATACCCGATAAAAGAAATCTGAATAACGTCACCGCTCTTTACTCCTTCCAATGTAAAATTACCGTCCATGTCGGTAATTGATCCATTAGTTGTTCCTTTCACTACGACAGATGCTCCGGCTACGGGACCGAATTCATCTTCTACTGTTCCCGTCACTTTTCCATTTTGTTGGGAAATGCTAGTTTTGGGCATTGCTGTAACCGTATCCGCGGACACAAATCCCGGAACACTTAGTGTTCCGGCCAACAGCAATAAACCTACAGGCTTAAAGTTTTTCAACATAATTGATGGTTTTATTTGAACATAAATAGACACTGCTTTGGCGAAACAAGAGTCTGTTTTACTCACTCTGGATATACTTTACAGCAATTAATTCAGAACTTGGCGTTTTTTTAGTTGGCGTTTTGCCTTAGTTCTAAAAGAACTAGAGTGATCTTAAGCATCAAACACTCTGAATATCAAGTGTTGCATGTTTATTTATTACAAATATTAACTATTTAGAAGGAAAGAGTAAGCCTACTTTATTGCGGTTTTTCCGAGCTGTTTGTTTGTAAATATTAATGAATAGCTTTCAGGCTTCCATAAAGACGGGTAATTTTACGTCTATTGTATAAATTTAATTAAATCCGGTATCACTATTCTTGATTGTATTATTAACAGGTTGTAAGCTAAATGTATATAGGGTAACGCTGTGGTATCAAAATGGCGTCACCCCTTTGTTTTACAAAAGTTCGATCACATGATAGTAGTTTCCAGTCTTGGTATGTTTCTTTGTTACATTATTCTTAAATAGTAACCGACCGAACAGAGCCATGTTGCGAATACCGGATTTTATTTTATTTCGTTGTTCGATGCGCCTCAGTATTTCTGCGGCAGGAAGCAATTCACCTTTCTCTTCGACTTCGGGCAAACGGAAATACTGGAAGAAAAGTTGTTCCTCCACAGCCGGACCAGAGCCGGTAAACATTCCGTACCATAGTCCGTATCTCCGTCTCGAAAGGTAGAAATTGCGTATGTACGGGAAGCCATTTCATCACATCTTCTTCCGGTATGCCACTGCGGAAAGTATTTTCCGCCAAAAGTGTTAAAAACGGTTTCTTGTCTTTTTCTCGGTAGGTGAACCTACTGTGTCTAAAGTCTCTTGCAAGGCATTTTCGAATAACAGGGAAATGATATGGCTGCGTTCGTGACCTGGGACTAGCCGTTTGAATGGATCGGTTTCTGTCTTTTTGGCGGTAGAAACCGGTAGCTTTCCCGGGATCGACCAGGGCTGTCCCATACGAATTGGCAAGGATAGGGGGCGAAACATCGGTTTGATACTGGTTCGAACGGTTCTTTATCGGATGAATTATAGTTATTTCATCTATTAAAAATCATGCCATAACCTATGGTGTTTCCAGTTATTATTTATATCTTTGGTCATATTATTTAAACTATTCTACCAAGGTAAAATATATATTTGACCAAGGTCGAATATTTAGTTGACCTTAGTCGAATAAATGTTTTACCCAGGTCAAATGAATAAAATGTACTGAGTTTGTTCTTAAAAGTTCCTGGTATTAATATTAAACAACTACTATTATGACTGCAATTTACAAGATGGAAAAGAATCCGCCTAAAAAGGGATCGTCAAAGAAAACGGTATTACATCCCCGTATTGTGCCTTGGGACACATTAGACTCGGAATATCTGGCAGCGGAGGCGGCTAAACGTTCTACCTTTTCTGTTCCGGATATGAAAGGGACGATCCGTGTGATTGCGGATTTGCTGGCAGAAAAGCTGGAAGATGGTTATAATGTTTATCTCGACGGTATCGGTTATTTCAGTGTTTCGTTGAAATCGCGTCCGGTAACGGATAAAAAGGAGTTGCGTAGCGAGTCGATTCATTTTAAGAATGTGAATTTCCGCTGTTGTGCCCGGTTAAAGCATGAGTTGAATACGATGAAGCTGGAGCGGTATAAAGAAACTAAAACAACTGTTTTCTCACCCGAAGAGAAAGAGAAGCGGTTACTTTCGTATCTGGAACGGCATCCTTATATCACGGTGCTTACTTATCAGGGGCTGAATAGCTGTACACAATATGCCGCCCGGAAGGATCTGAAACAATTTGTTGCCGATGGGATTTTATTGGAAGACGGAACACGGCGTATCAACATCTATCTGAAACGGCCGGAATGATACTTTGGTGGTAGATTCGAATATAGGGAGTATTAACGACTTAAAATAAAAAACAGGTGACGCTGTTCAGTATAAGAGGCGTCACCTGTTTCTGCTTTGTTTTTCAACAGTTCATAAGCTATCGAAAGTGGGATGAAACATTATAGTTTAGGACCTGCTCCCAGTTCCGGAGCTTCCTTGTCATACCATACACGTTCTTTGCTTAATGTAGACGGTGTATTGTATTGTTCACCGCTGTAAGTAAATCCTTGAGCTTCATAAGCAGCAATGGTAATATCGAACAACAGGTCTGCCTTGTCCGGAGCAGAAACCGGGAAACGGCGTGGGATAACAAAGCTTTCTCCTAAGACCGGATCGAATTGTACTCGAGGTAAGATTTTGCTATCTTTCATCGGAATACCTGAACGACGAGCTGTTACGAACATATCCATTGGTAACATCATATAGTGAATGAATTGCTGGATATATACCTTTTCAAGGTCTTCTCTCAGATTGCCTGTCAGTTTGTAAGCGTCTTTACTAAGCATTTCAGAAACCTGTTCTTCCGTTAATTTGATAGATTTGTCAAACGGGTCGTTTGAATAAGGTTTATCATAGTAGGGCAGATGGTTCTGTCCTGCTATATAGTCGTAAGAACGTACGGATTGCTCTATGCCGGTAGTAAGATATTCCTGAGCAGACTTGGGTAAATTAGCTCCTAACAGCTTGAATTCAGCTAATAACAGGTTTGTTTCTCCGGCTGAGAAATAAAGTCCGTACCATCCGTAGGGCTCTTTGTCTTCAACAGGAGCTACCCCCGGAACATCGGGGTAGGTATATGTGAAACTACCCTTGACAGACTCTTTATTTCTATAAGCAATAGGAGAGTAAGTTTTCTTTACGCCTTGTTCGTCATACAAACAGAATAAAACTCCGTTCGGGTCGAAATATTCATCGAATTCAGGATTCTTATTCAAGTCTATCTGGCAAGGTGTTCCGTAGTAACGAACCCAAGGTTCACCCGGTGCTTTCCAGCCGGTGAATACTTTCTTTCCGTTTTCTATTTTATATTCTACATTTTTTTCAATGTAAGAAGGAATAGCTCTTTCCTGATCGAAAAATCCCTGAATCACATTGGCATTATAGCTATTCTTCATAAAGATAGAGAACAAGCGAGGGTCGCGGTTTTCAACCATGAAGTTTATTAACTGCTGGCTTCCTGCTCCAAGACCGTCAAGATTGTTGTTGAAGTTGTTGTTTCTCTTTCCTTTGTTGATAACTATATCATCTTCACGTGTTAGAACAAGACCTGCCGCATTGTTTACTGCTTCATTTACGATCTGTAAAGCACGAGCTTTGTCTTTGTTGATCAAACGGGTTGCGATCTTCAGTTTTAAAGAGTTGGCAAATTTAGCCCATTTGCTTAAATCCCCTTTGTAAAGAAAATCCTGTGAACTTAAGATATCTACCGGTTTCTTTTCGGCCAGATAAGTAAGTGTTTCGTTCAATTGCTGTAACCACAGATCGAATAACTCTTCCTGCGTATCGTATTTGGGTGTTAATGTACCGCCGTAACGAACCATTTCAGCTTCGCTGTATTGGCGTGAACCGTACATATCGGCGTCTTCCATGCTTAGGAAAACCAGAATTGGATTACATAAATATTGAATGTATTCGTATTTATCCTTTTCTTCACCATCCAGCAGGCTGATCTGATGTTTGATTTCATTTGCATAACGCAAGGCTTCGTTTACCTGATAACCACAACCGCTACCGCTCACGATATTAATCTTGTTATCGTTTCCTCCTCTGGAGGTTGTAGCTTGTGCCCAGGTTGACATCGATTCAAAACCGTAGAACCACTGTGAATAGTCGGCCGGTTGGAATGCCGTCTCAAATTGGGTAAACAGGAAACGGATGTTCGGATTAGTGACCTGGGTCGGGTCTGAGTTTATGTCAGCAAATTTATCCTGGCAAGAACTGAGTAGTCCTGCACCTGCAAGAAGAAATATTGCTGCTATATATTTATAATTCATAATCTTTTTCATTTGATGATGTTAAACTTTTATTAGAAATCGACATTGATAGTCATCATGTAGTTTGCTGTATACGGTTCAAATGAACGGATACGGAACTCAGAAGAGTTGTTACCACGACCACTTTCCGGATTCAGGTTGTTTGGCAAGGAGTTATATAAATAACCCAAGTTACGTCCTGCCAGACTAACTGCTAAACCTCCGACTCCCAATTTACGGGCAACTGCCTTATCAAACTGATAGCTGATTGATATTTCACGTAAAGCGATGTAACTTAATTCATGCACCCAGGTATCGAAGATCGTATTTTGTCCCCAAGCTGAATGATTGATATGATAGGTTCCGGCATGTGTCGGTTCTAGTTTGCCTTCCTGCACTAATTGAGCATAAGACATGCCGCTGACATCATGTGAGGTTCCGTCTATAAATGTTGCTGTTGTACCATCTTTAAATACACCGTTGGGAATAACTCCGTCATTATATGTAATGCCATTGCTTTCTGCATACTTACTGGTCCATTGAATTCCTCCGTTAGCTGCATCACGGCCGGCCAAAGTAGATTTCAACCATCCGCCTTGTGTCCCGTATAAGTTGGCATATGAAGCGATCAGACCTCCGAAGCGCATATCGGTAGCAATATGCAGACTTAAGTTTTTCCAGCGTACGGTAGTCGAAATTGAGCCCAGGAAGTCAGGAGTCATTTTGCCGATTTCCTGTATCTTGCTGCTACGTGTTTCGTAAGCGCCTCTCCAACTGTTGTCCCAGTCCAGTAATATTTCACCTTTGTCGTTTACAGCCGGAAGTATGTCTGACATCAGTACACCATAGTCGCCTCCTACTTTGGCAACAGAACCGACACGGTAATCACCATCGGCAGGTTCGCCACTTAATTTGATATAGTCGGCTACATTTTCGTGTAAGGAAATGATCTTATTTACGTTCTTGGTATAGGTGAAATTCAGATCCCATTGCCAGTCCTTATTTTTGAACGGAGTTGTATTCAATGCAATTTCCACACCGCTATTCTGTATGTTACCCGCATTTACCATTTGATTGTCTACCCCCGAGATGCTAGGCACTCTGATATCCATGATCTGGTCGGTTGTGTTTTCCTTATAATAAGTAGCATCCAGATTGATGCGGCTGTCGAGAACACGGAAATCCACACCGACTTCCCAAGAGTTTTTACGTTCCGGTTTCAGGTTTGCACTTTTCATGATTTTATCTAATGTATTTACATAGATATTTCCGTCATACATTTCCATGGTACCGAAACCGTAAGTTTGGTTTACAGAATAAGGAGATGTGTCGTTACCGACCTGTGCCCATGATCCACGCAGTTTAGCCAAAGAAATCCATTGTGGTAATTCGAAAGATTCGCTTACCAGCCATGAACCGGATACTGACGGATAGAAATAGGAGTGATTACCTGTTTTTGCTGTATATACTAATGCGGAAGACCAGTCGTTACGTCCTGTAATATCTAAGAACAATTGATTTTTCCAGCCTAAGTTAACTGCAAAGATAGCAGACAACATACGTTTAGTTCCTTCTATTTTACCGGTCGACTTTCTGGGATTTTTAGAGTTCTCAACAAACCATTGTCCCGGAACCACCATACCACCGTCTGTTTCTATAGAATAAGCCGATTGATAGTTGTTGTAATATTCGAAGCGGGCAAAACCTCCTACAGAAAAGTCTTCCAGGGTTTTGTTAGCCGTGAATGTTCCTCCAAAGGTTGTTTGTTCTTTTGTGTTTTGCCACATTTTGTAGAAACCTCCGTCATTAGCATAACCGGTACCGAGTTCTTTATTTTCCCCACGGGTATAATAATAGTTCATATAACCGTCTGCTTTGAAGCGCAGCCAGTCCAGAATTTGTACATTGACTTCAAATTGTGGGCGTATAACTGTTTCCTTTTGACGATAATCATAGTTATCGATAGCGAACCAGTATTCTTTGTGTGGCACATTGCCATATAAGTCGCCATAACTGGTAGATGCTAGACCTCCATGTTCTCCCTGATATTTATTACGGAAGTAGTTGGGATCATATAAAGGAGTAAACAGCGGGCTCAAGTTAATATTAACGAAGTATTCACCGGGAGTTCTTTGTGCATTTCTCGGAGTAGAGTTTGTATAAGACATGGAAGCAGCCACGTCAACTCTATCGCTGATTTTGTATGTTCCCTTCAACAACATGGAATAACGTTCGAACGTATTATTGGGTGTTGTTGAATTTGCTTTCTTATAAGAAAGAGATGTGTAGAAAGAAGCTTTTTCTCCACTTCCTCTCATTGTTACGTTTGTGTTGGTATTGAATCCTGTCTGATACATATCCAACATGTTGTTTTTGATAGGCGAATAAGTTGTCCATGTTCCATCATAATTGCGGATAGGAGTTCCATCATATTTGGGACCATATCCGTAAGAGCCGGCAGAACCGCTACCGATTAATGTATGGTCGCCGTTTTGATCGACAATAAATTGATGCGGGTCCCATATACTTCCGTTTCCATCGGTATCTTGCCATCCAGGGATTCGTCCGGGTCCGTATTCTGTCTGAATATCAGGAGTCTTAAATACATGGTCTATACCCAAAGTCTGTGAAACGGAGATACCGAAACCTTTTGCACCTTTTCCACTTTTCGTGGTGATGACAACTGCACCATTCAAACCTCTTGAGCCATACAATGCTGTAGCAGCAGCGCCTTTCAGAACTGAAACTGTTTCAAAATCATCCGGGTTCAGGTTTTTCAATTCATTTCCATAGTCGTTTGAATATACGTTTTCACCGTAATCCAATGCACTTGTACTAGATACATTATTATCCAGAATTACACCGTCTATTACATAAATAGGTTGGTTGTTTCCTTTTAATGTGGATGCACCACGAATCTGGATTTTTGTTGCACCAAACATACCACCATCCGATTGTTTGATTTCAACACCGGCTACTTTACCCTGCAATGATGCAATCGGGCTAATTGTATTCGCTGTTTTTAAGTCGTCACCTTTCAGTTCCGTTACAGCATAACCCAGTGCTTTTTGTTCACGTTTTAATCCTAAGGCGGTAACGACAACCTCGTCTAGTTTTTGGGTATCTTCCATTAACTGGACTTTGATGGCAGGTTGTCCTGTGTACTTAATTTCTTGAGTGGTGTAGCCGATAAAAGATATCTGGATAATATCTCCATTTTTTACACCGTCCAATGTGAAATTACCGTCCATGTCGGTAATATTACCATTGGTTGTTCCTTTCACTACTACGGATGCTCCGGCTACAGGTCCGAAATCATCTTCAACAGTACCTGTAACTTTCCCATTCTGTTGGGAAACACCCGTACTTTGCTTCGTCGGTACTAGTTCCGCATACATGTCTTTTGGTAAACACAATGCACCCACAAGCAAAATAAAGCTAACTGGCTTAAAGTTTTTCAACATAATTGATGGTTTTAAGATTGAAGAAGTGTTATTTTTGGCGTTATAAGCACTTCCTGATTCATTTTGATACAAAATTTAGAGACCTTATAGATTAACGCATACGTGATTTGGCGTTTTGAAATGCATTTAGTACTAAAAGAACTCACGCCGATTCTCTTAAGCAATAATTATGTATACAAACATTAAATACGAGTCATTTTCTTATTACTATATCTTTGTCTATTAGTTATTTGTATCTATTTTTATTAGGTAATAATAAACTGTCTACATATTATAGCAGTCTAAAAGAGATGAAGATCTTTTTATCTGGTTTTTGAATTAAAAATACAAGCTTTAGATATGTTAATAAAAAACACAAGGAAAATAAACCAGACAAAATACGTAAGGCTATTTAACATATACGATAGAAATCATACTTTGATTTAACTTAATAACAATTGAATATTGTTAGACAATGTGTTAAAAACAGAATTGCTTGATATTTTTTTGACGTAAAATAACACTGAGTAATAATTATTTCATATATTTGTCGCGGATATAAAATGTACAGAGTTCTTTTAGAACTAGGGCAAGACGCCAACTAAAAAAACGCCAAGTTTTGAATCAATTGCTGCAATCTATATCCAAAGCTAGTATTAAGGACTCTTGTTTCGCCAAAACAGTGTCTATTTATGTTCTAATAAAACCATCAATTATGTTGAAAAATTTTAAGCCTGTAGGTTTAGTTCTGATTGCCGGTGCATTGAGCTTCCCCGTAAGCATGTATGCAGACCTGCTACCAGCCAAGCCTGGTACCACTATTTCCCAACAAGACGGGAAAGTTACAGGTACAGTAGAAGATGATTTCGGACCTGTTGCCGGAGCGTCGGTAGTTGTTAAAGGCACCACTAACGGTAATATTACCGACATGGACGGTAATTTTATGTTAGAGGGTGTAAAAAGCGGAGATATCATACAGGTATCTTTTATCGGGTATTCCACTCAGGAAATCAAATACACCGGTCAAGTTTCAATCTCTGTTAAGTTGCTGGAAGATACTCAAAAATTGGATGAAGTAGTCGTTACAGCTTTAGGTATGAAACGTTCGGAGAAAGCACTAGGTTATGCTGTAACCGAACTGAAAGGCGATGATTTGAAAACAAATGCGATTAACCCGGTTGCCTCTTTGCAAGGTAAAGTGGCTGGTGTTGAAATTGCCTCTTCTGACGGTGGTATGTTCGGTGCTACTAAGATCCAGATCCGTGGTGCATCAACATTAAGTGGAAATAACCAGCCTATCTATGTGGTGGATGGTGTAATTCTGTCGAACGATTTGTCAGGTACCGGTTCTTCGGACTGGGATTCAAATGCGAATGACTACGGTAATATGCTGAAGAACTTGAACCCGGATGATTTTGAAACTGTATCTGTGTTAAAAGGTGCAGCTGCTACAGCTCTTTATGGTTCACGCGGTTTGAATGGTGCAGTCGTTATTACTACAAAGAGTGGTAAGGGGGCTACCGGTTTTGGCGTTTCTGTATCGCAGACATTTGGTTTGGATAAGGCTCATGGCGGTATGGAACGTCAGATGGTGTATGGTCCGGGTAACTATTCGGGTAATGCCAATTATGGAGAACAAAATGCTGATGGAACTTATAAGAAATGGGATAATCTGAATCAGTTTTTCTTGAATAAAAATGGAGATCCCACCATAATAGGTATGACTAGTCGTTTATGGGGACCTAAATATGACGGTCGCCTGATTGAAGACTATGATGGTCGTATGATTTCATATTCTCCTAATGAGAATAATATGGAAGATGCTTATCAAGTTGGTCTAAACTCTAACACAAATGTCTCTCTTCGTGGTGGTAATGAAACTACCAATTTCTTTTCTTCCATTTCTTATAAGAAGGCGAGAGGAGTTGTTGAAAATAATGATTTTGAACGTTACTCATTATTGTTAAAAGCATCTCATAAAATTAGTGATCGTGTAAATGTGAATGCTTCAATTAGTTTTGCAAACTCAACACCCAAAAATGCCCAAAGAAATATAGGCGAAAGTTTTGCGACCGGAACATATAGTACATTTTATGATACTAAATATTATCGTGATAAATATCTGGGTGAACATGGTGGTTTAGCCAGTACGGATTATGGAGATAAGTATGGTTCTGTACCGGGTAAAAGCTTATGGTTTGAAATTGATAACTATTCAAAAGTCCGCAAAGAAACAGTGCTTCGACCTACTGTCGAAATAAATGTAAATCTATTGAATTGGCTCGCATTCCGTGCAGAAGGCAATATGAACTATTATAACACAAGCTGGGAAGACAAACAGTTAGGTTCTGGTTATGCTAATGAAGGTGGTTTCTATGAAATGGGACAGGATTATACAAGACAATCCACCTTTGCTGGTACATTTACTGTGAATAAAGATATTCAAGATTTCCACATTGGTGGTTTTGCTCGCGGTGAATATTATGTGACTTCTTCAGGACATCAGTTATCTAAAACTGATGGTGGTTTGGTTGTTCCTGGACAGTATTTTCTGGACAACTCAAAAAATACATATAAAACAGAAGCTACTATTAAGGATACAAAACGTATCTTATCAGTAGTTGCTGCTGCCAATTTATCTTGGAAGAATCAGATTTTCCTGGATATTACCGGACGTAATGACTGGTCATCCGGTTTGATTTACACGAATGGTACAGGTAACTATTCTTATTTTTATCCATCGATTGGTGGTTCTGTTTTGTTCAATGAGATGTTCCGCGATCAAATGCCGGAATGGATTAACCTGGCAAAATTGCGTGCATCTTGGGCCCAGGTTGGTAATGATGCTACTCCCTATTCTATTTATTCTTATTATACATTGGGATCTATTTTGCAATCCAATGGTTCTAATATCTTTACAAACGGTTGGAATGATGATCAGAGAAAATTGTTCAGTACAAATCTGAAGCCGGAACGTAAGAATTCTTGGGAAATAGGTTTGGATTTCCGTACATTCAATAGTCGTTTAAGTTTGGATGCTACTTATTATAAGGAAAATACGACCGATCAGATTATGACAATTGCAATTCCTTCTGAATCAGGTGTCAGCAAGCAATTGATTAATGCCGGTAATATCCAGAACTCAGGTGTTGAAATAGCCCTGAATACTATTCCGTATAAAAATAAAGATTGGGAATGGACATTGGATTTCACATTTACAAAGAATAATAATAAGATTGTTGAGCTTCATCCGAATGTAGCTAATTATATTGCATTGGAAGGCGATGTTGCTTATGGTAACTATCGTGTAGGATCTGTGGCAGTAGTCGGTGGATCTTATGGTATGTTGATGTCTGATGCTATGCCTAAAAAGGATGAAAAAGGTAACACTGTCTTAACATGGAATGATGATTTCCGTGCAGCTTATGCACAACGTAGCGGTACAGCTGAAGAAGTTGGTAGTTTAGTTCCGAAGTTTATGACTTCTATGTCTACAGGTGTAACTTGGAAAAACTTGAGTTTACGTGTTGCATTAGATGCTCGTATTGGAGGTAAGGTAGCTTCTTATTCCAATAAATATGGCCAGGCTTATGGCTATACAAAGAGCTCTTTGGATTTTCGTGATTCAGAGCACGGAGGTCTTTCATGGACATCGAACTATGCAGATTCTAAAGGTATGACATTCCACGATGGTATAATTCCGGAAGGTGTATTTGAAGAAGGAACTATTGTAACCGGTGTTGATGGAAAATCACATAATGTAGGAGGACAAAGTTTCGCTCAATTAGTAAATGATGGTATTTTGGAACCGGTTCATGCTTCTACATGGCATTATTGGAGTAATGCATGGGGCACAGGTACTGTTAATGACTATTGGTTGGAGGACCTTAGCTATATTGCATTACGTGAAATTACACTTGGTTATCGTGTACCGAATAATATTTCTTCAAAATTAGGAGCTAAAGGTTTGAATCTTTCTTTCAGTGCAAGAAATCTGGGCTATATTTATAACTCTTTGTCAAATAATTTGAATCCGGAAGGCATACGTAGTAACAAATCTGCAGAATTCCGTGAACGTTCTAATAGTCCGATCACATCTAGCTATATGCTTACTATCAATATGGAATTCTAATCTATTAAAACAGAAAACAATTATGAACTATAAATCAATTATAACTGCCGCCATGCTGGGTGTTGCTTTGATTGCAGCTCCGGGCTGTAAGGATGAGTTTGCGGAAACCAATACCAATCCGTCGGCAATTACCAAAGCGGATGTTCGTTATCTATTTACGAAAGCTTTGGCCGAATTTGAACCGTCCAAATATCAGCAATGGTTCTATAACAATTTGAACTACATGTTGCCATGGGCACAAGCTGTTTTGTCGAGTGAATCAGGTAATCAATCATCTATGAACCTGATGGGTGCTTATGAAGGCTCTCAAAGCCAGGTTATCAATGTTAAGTTGTATACAGAAGAAATCCTATATACATTATCTCAGATGGACGAAGCAGAGAGTGCTAAATACGAAAATATTCGTGTTATGTGTAATCCTTTGCTTGTTTATTTAGGTATTTTCGGAACAGACATGTATGGTTCTTTGCCGTATACAGAAGCTGCTAAAGGTTTACATGAAGAAATTCTGACTCCGGCTTATGAAACTCAGGAATCATTGTTCTCTACTTGGTTAACCCAATTGGATGAGACTATTGAAGTTTTAAGCGCAAACAAAGAATCTCAAATAGCTTTAGGTGCACAAGATTTTATTTATCAGGGAAATATTAATAGATGGGCTAAATTTGCAAATTCTCTGAAGTTGAAACTAGCTGTACGTTTATTGCATGTAAATAAGGCGAAGGCATTGGAAATAGCTCAACAAGTTGTTTCCAGCCCGGTTGGTGTAATGAATAGTCTGGATGATGACTTTTTCTATTGTAAAGGTGCACAGGAGTATCATTTCGGAGATGGTGTGTTGGATGGTCAAGGTCGTGGTATTGGTTCTGAGCAGTTAATCAGTTTCCTTGTAGATCATAAAGACCCACGTGTTCGTTTCATATTTCAGAAAAATGATTTCAACTCGAGAGTTGTACAGGCGTTTTTGGATAATAATGTAAAATTACCTCCTTATATTGAAGAAGCGGCAAATATTGATAACGGTAAATTTAAAGGATGGAAAGCTCCGGGTGAACCTTGGGTTCGTTATTTTGGTGCTCCGATAAATACTGATGCCCGTAATAATGGAGCGACTAATACTGCTTATTTTGATTATACTCAGTTTAAGATTGGTAACAAACAGTATTATCCTTTGGCACGTATGAATCGTGAAATGTTACAAGGACAACAGGATTACACATTCCCAGATGCTCCAAACGTGGCTGCTACTATTGATAATCAGGATAATGCATGGTATGGGTTACATTATTCTTCCGGGGAAGTTAATTTGTATCTTGCAGAATTGAAACTTTTAGGTGCAAACTTGCCTCAATCTGCCGCTGAATATTTTAAGCAAGGTGTTAAATTGTCTGTTGAAGAATATGATAGATTGGCTTCTTTGAATAAGATACCATATTATAATAGTAAATACGATGATACTGAGTCAACTTTACAATTGCAAGATGGAGAAGTCGATAACTTATTAGCCAATGTTGACTATCAATTATCCGGTTCAGTTAAAGAGCAATTGGAAAAAGTATATATTCAACAGTATATTCACTTCTTATTATTCCCGCAGGATCAGTTTGTTCAGGTTCGTCGTTCCGGTGTGCCAATGCGTAATAGCAAGCTGCTTCCTTGGTTAGACTTTACAACAGCAGGTGATCCTAATTTTGCTATACCTCGTCGTTGGACAATCAGTGGACCACTGGAAAGTGATAAGATGTATCAGATAAAGAAAGATGCTTATTCAGAGCAAGGTTTTTCTACTGGTACACAAGATCCTAATAAGTTGAACACTGAACGTGTATGGTATGATAAGGGGGCACCTAATTTTGGTGAAGGTCCAAACTTTTAACCGATAGTTACATAGTTATTATATTCAGAGAGGGGAGGATTATAAGGTCCTTCCCTCTTAATATTTAAATTGAAGAGATATGAAAAAACTAATAACACTGATAATTGTTACTTTATTTTTTATAGGTCAGACTGGTTATGCACAGAAGAAATCCATCTTTTTATTAGAAGATTTTACTCAAGGTACTGTACTGATGAAGAATGGGGCTAAAACAAATGCATTACTAAACTATGATGCCAGTAACCGGAAAATGAAGTTCAAACAACAGGAAGAAACGATGATCCTGACGAATACACAGGAGATAGACAGTATCTTTATTGCTTCTCACAAATTTATTCCTTACAGCCGTAGCTTTTTGGAAGTGATTGAAATGCCTAATGGTAATCTTTATATCAATTGGTCACTGAGGGAACTTTATAAAGGAAAACCCGGAGCATACGGCTATGCCAATCAAAGTACAACAACTACCTCTATCAATACAAGCTATTACAACAAGAGTTATTATAAGGTAGAGAACCCGGATATAATGGAACAGATCAACGATAACGACTACTGGCTTTTCCGTAATGACAAACTGGTTAAGTTTCGTAATGAAAAGTCATTGTTAAAGCTTTTCCCTGGTAAAGAAGAAATGATCAAGGGATATATAAAGGAACATAATGTAAATATGAAGAATCCTCAACAAGTGATAGAACTGACTGATTTCTGTTTAGGATTGTAACTGTCTTAATCTCTCTTTCTATATGTAATGGAATTAAAAAAAATGATTATAGTCTCAAAAGAAGCTATCTGAACATTGTTTCAGGTGGCTTTTGAATTTTTAGGTATATATAAAAGGATAAGTGATATTGGCTTCCGGTCACTACTGTTCTGCTGATTGTTAATCTTGCAACATTTCCTGTTTTTTTCTGTTTCAATTACCAAATGACGTTGGTTTACGCCAAACACATTTGTTAAATAAACTAAACAAAAAACATCAGTATGTTGAAAAGATTCAAATCTGTCAGCATGATTCTCTTGGCGGGCGCGTTGGGCTTTACCGGAAACGCTTATGCCGATCCGAATACCGGGAATCCTGCTATTGACATTTCCCAACAGGATACGAAAGTTACGGGAGTAGTTGAAGATGAGTTCGGACCCGTAGCAGGGGCTTCTGTTGTAATAAAAGGAACCACTAACGGTACGATGACCGATATGGACGGTCATTTCACTCTCGAAGGCGTAAAGAAGGGAGACATTATCCAAATCTCTTTTATTGGTTTTGCCACACAAGATATTCCTTACACCGGGCAGACCACTCTGAATGTAAAAATGCAGGAAGATGCGCAGAAACTGGATGAGGTCGTTGTTACGGCATTAGGTATGAAGCGCGACAAGAAAGCATTAGGTTATGCTATGCAGGAGTTGAAAGGTGACGAACTGTTATCTTCCCGCGAACCCAATCTTGCCAATTCATTATCAGGTAAAGTTTCCGGTTTGCAGATTGTCCGTTCCAGTAACGGGGTAGGAGGATCATCCAAGATCGTGCTTCGTGGTAACAGCTCCCTGACGGGTAGTAACCAACCACTTATCGTAGTAGACGGTACACCGATGGATAATTTCACCGGTGGGGTAGATGATGTATGGGGTAACTCCGGTGCCGATATGGGTAACGGACTCTCGGATATCAACCCCGAAGATATTGAGTCGATGACGGTATTGAAGGGAGCTTCGGCTGCCGCTCTGTATGGATCGCGTGCCGGTAACGGTGTGATCCTGATCACTACCAAGTCCGGAAAGAAGAATGAAGGCTTGGGTATTACGGTAAATGCCGGTATCACTACCGAGTCGATTTTCCTGAAACCTCATTTGCAGAACGACTTCGGTCAAGGTTCGGTCGGAGCATACGATAACCAGTCGCGTCTTAGCTGGGGACCGAAAGCAGAAGGACAGATGGTCTCGGACTGGTTGGGCCGCCAGGTTCCTTTGCAGACTTATGATAATATCGATGCTTTCTTCCGTACCGGTACTTCTTTCAACGAAGGCGTTAGCTTCCAGCAGAATATAAAGGGAACTTCCGTTTTTACCTCTATCAACCGTTCGGATGATGCCGGTATCACTCCTGAGTCGAAGCTGAACAAGACCAATATCACTATGCGTGCAACCACTTTCCTGGATGAAGCCGAAAAGTGGAAGATCGATGCCAAGGTGAACTACATTAATATGAATGCCCACAACCGTCCGATCCAGGGTGTCAATCCATCGAATGCTTTTAACACGATCTATAACCTTCCACGTTCATTGAATGTGGAAGAGTTTAAGAACAGCGTCGACGAAGAAGGCAATATGATCTGGTGGGATGCCTCCAAGAATCCACAGGAAAACCCGTACTGGGTGACTAAATACAGACAAAACAACGATACCCGTAATCGTTTATTGGGTAACATTGCCTTGAAATATGCACCGACCAATTGGTTCGATATCGAACTCCGCGGTGGTACCGACTATTATACTACTACCAAGAACGAAAAAGTGTATGCTGGAGGTAACACCTCTCCCCGTGGTTTGTATAACGAAGGTTCTGAAACGTTCTACGAAAACAATTACAGCTTCCTGGCTACAGCTCGTAAGGATAACCTCCTGGATCGTCTGGGTGGTTTCGTTACTTTCGGTGGTAACCTGATGATGCAGAAACGTACGAAGATGAATGCTTCGGCAGGCGAATTGCTTGTTCCGAACCTTTTCTCTCTGAACAATGGTATAAATAAACCGACCGTTACTTCCGAGCTGATCCGCCGTAAGATGAATTCTCTTTACGGGTCATTGCAGTTGAACTGGGACGGTTATCTGTTTCTGGATGTAACGGCCCGTAACGACTGGTCGTCTACCATGTCGAAAGCCAACCGCTCTTATTTCTATCCTTCGGTAAGTTTGTCGGCAGTGATCTCCGATATGCTTCCTAAAATAGGAAGCTCGATGCCCGAATGGTTTACCTTTGCCAAGGTAAGAGCTTCTTATGCAGAGGTTGGTAACGATCTTGATCCGTACCAGCTATATAATAACTTTACGGTTGGAAAAGATGAAAACGGTAATACTACAGCCGCTCCGGGAAATGTGTTGTTCGACTCGAGTGTTCGTAGTGAGTTGATCAAGTCTTGGGAAGCCGGTTTCGATGTACGTTTCTTCAATAATCGTTTAGGTTTGGATGCAGCCTGGTATAAGACAAATGCCACCCGTCAGTTATTGAACCTGCCGATGGACCCGTTCTCCGGTTATAGTTCCCGTAAAGTGAATGCCGGTAATATTCAGAACGAAGGGGTTGAAGTTTCTCTGAATGGTTCGATACTAGACAATCCGAAAGGACTGAGCTGGAATGCAACAGCACAATTCTCCCTGAACCGCAATAAAATCATCGACCTTTATCCGGGTGTCACCCTCTATGATATCAAAACACTGGATGCGATCCAGATCGTAGCCGTACAGGGTAGTTACTACGGTGATATTTACGGTCAGACTTTCCAGCGCGTAGAAGATAAGAATAGTCCTTACTATGGCAGGCAGATTGTAGGGGAGGACGGACTTCCACTGATCACGACCGGTAAGTCGAAAGTGGGTAACCAAAGTCCCGACTGGATGCTTGGTCTTACTAACAATTTCGCCTACAAAGGTTTTAACCTGAGTTTCCTGATTGATTTCCGCATTGGTGGTGATCTTTATTCGGCAACAGCTTCCAACCTGTATGTTCGTGGTAATGCAGCCGGAACAGTTGTGAACGGTGGTCGTGAAAACTTTGTCGTACCGAACTCAGTCGTTCAGACTCCTGATGGATATAAAGAAAATAATGTTGCCGTGACTCCACAGAATTACTGGGAACGTATCGGTTCGACCGGTAACTATGGCTTACCGGAAATGTACACCTATGATGCAACAAATATCCGTCTGCGTAATATTACGCTCGGATACGATTTTAATCGGGCAATATTAAAGAGTACACCATTCCAGCGTTTGCGTCTGTCGGCAACATGTAATAATGTATGGATGATCCATTACAACCTGCCGGGTATCGACCCTGAATCAGTATCGGCAACGAATACAAATGCTACCGGGTTTGAAAACGGAGCTGCTCCAACCAGCCGGTCGTTTACGTTTAATGTGACGGTAGGGTTTTAATACATTTCCTTTTGAATTTGTTTAGACACCCTAAACGCTTCTGTTTGGACATCGCAAACACTCCTGTTTGGAGATCATAAACACTGCTGTTGTGACATCGTAAACAAATCTAAAGCTGATAAGTAGAAATAACAATAAAGAAATAAAGTAAGATGAATACAAAAAATATATTATTAGCCGGTCTATTCTCAATAGCTGCCTTGCTGTCTTCCTGCTCCGATTTCGAGGAGATTAACGAAGACCCAAACCAGGTGGGAGAAAGTAAGGTGAAGCCCGAATGGTTTCTCAATGCTTCCATTATCGGTGCACAGATGAACCCGGAAATTGCCGAACGTATCTTTATTGCCGAATGGAACCGTGCTTCACGCTTCAATCGCGGAAGTGGTTTCACTATCGGTACTGATAATAACGACTACATCACGCTCTATTTGAGCAACTCTTATGCTGTAAGTTGGCTGAACAAAGCCACTAAAGCGATTGAGTTGGGAGAAAAAAAAGTGGCTGAAGGTGAAGCCGAACAGTATCCTTATTATAAGAATGTCATCCAGATGGCCCGTATTTGGCGTGCCTATCTGAACTCGGAAGTATCCGACGGCTTCGGGCCGATCCCTGCCTTATCTGCCTTCACAGGCGTTCCGGCTGAGTATGATAGCGTAGAAACGATCTATGGATTTATCCTGAAAGAATTGAGAGAGGCTGAGGCTGCTCTCGATCCATCTATCGATATGTCGGACATGGCAAACGAAGATGCTTTCTATGCCGGGAATATCAATGAATGGAAGAAGTATGCGAACTCCTTGCGTATGCGTTTCGCTATGCGTATCTCCGGTATTTCACCAGCTCTGGCGAAGACTGAGTTTGAAGATGCGGCAAGTAAGACTTTTATCTCTACACTCGATGATATGGCTGCTGTGCAGGAAAAAGACGGATGGAGCGACCTGACCGGAGTTATGTCGCGTACATGGAATGCACAACCGATGTCGGTAACATTCAAGAACCTGGTCGTCGGTCTGGGTAATACAGAGTTTCCGGTACCCGACTCTTTGAAAAGTCATCTGAAAGATCCTCATACCTACATGGGATTATACCTGAATAAACATTTCCCGCTGAACACAAACGATCCGTGTGCCGGATTTTACTTTGACGGTATACCTCAGTATGTCGATCCACGTGCCCCGAAGCTGTTCAGTGTGGTGGGATGGAATGATGGCGTAGTCTATTCCGACTATATCGGTGCCGCCAATAGCGTAGTACCAGTGAATCTGATGGACCCAAGTGATAACTCCAAGCCAATGCTTACCATCGATCCGAAATATACCTGGGGAACCTGGGTTGCCGGAGAATGGAATGACCTGGCCGGTCTGGTCAGTGAACTGACGGGAAAGAATTACAATTATCCTTCTATGGCAAAACAGTACCGTATGAGTACGATGAAACGTGTATTCTTCGGTCCATGGGAAAGTTATTTCCTGATGGCAGAAGCTGCAGTCAAGGGGTGGACTGTTCCGGGAACAGCGAAGTCGAATTATGAAAACGGTATCACCGCCAGCTTCCAGTACCATGGCATAATAAGCGAAGTCGGTAAATATCTGGCTTCTACCGATTATAACCGTGTAGGTACTTCCGTCAGTTTCGATCATACAACCGAAGCACAGCCTTACACCGTCAATTATGTAGATCCGTATACAAAGGAAAATAAGACGATGACTTATACTTATCCGAAGAATTCGATCTATCGTGGCGGTTCTTATAATAACGATGCATTGACAAAAATCATCACCCAGAAATATATCGCACAGGTACCCTGGTTACCCGAAGAAGCATGGAGCGATCATCGTCGTCTTGGTTTGCCATTCTTTGAGAATCAGGCAGTTGAGAAGGATTATAACCCGTTGAATCAGGTTCCTTTGACGATGGCAACCGCTAAAGAATGTCGCCTGGATTTCTACCCGAAACGCTACCGTTATCCGGCCAATATCCAGACCAACAATCAGGAAGGTTACCAGAAAGCATTAGAGTTGTTGGGAGGACCCGATCTGACGACAACACCTTTGTGGTGGAATCTAAAATAGAAAGATATTACCTCGTAGGGGGGGAGAGTGTTCAACCCCACTCCCTACGGGGACTATCATTTAACATTTCCCTCCCTTAGCATATTCTTTAAAACAGGAACCAAACCTTAAACGCCAATGTTTTATATATAAAGTATGACAACCATCTTAAACAAAAAGAATTATGGCACATAAACTATTTATCCGTGACGTAACACTTCGTGACGGTCAGCAATCCTCTTTTGCAACACGCATGTCACAACAGCAAATCGACCGTGTACTCTCTTTCTATAAAAATGTAGGTTTCTATGCTATGGAAGTGTGGGGAGGAGCCGTACCGGACACCATTATGCGTTATCTGAACGAGAATCCATGGGAACGGTTGGAAAAGATCAAGGCAGTCGTGGGTAAATCCACCAAACTTACCGCCCTTTGCCGGGGACGTGATTTGTTTGGCTACAATCCCTATCCGGATGCTGTTGTAAAAAGTCTTTGCCGTAATACGATTGAGTCGGGTATTGACATTATGCGCATTTTCGATGCCATGAACGATATAGACAATATGAAATCAGCAATTAAATATACTGACCGGTATGGAGGAATGGTGGATTGTGCAGTTTGCTATTCAATAGATCCCCATCATTCAGCATTAGAGCGTATTGAAGCCGCCTTGCACGGTCATCCATTGCACAAACCGGTCTTTACCAACGATTATTTCTTGTCAAAAGCACAACAGATGGAGCATATCACAGCCGATATCATTACTCTTGAAGATGCTAACGGACTGATTACTCCGCGAAAGACTGCTGAACTCGTCCGCCTCTTTAAGAAGGAACTGAAAGCCCCGATCGATTTCCATACCCGTTGTACAGCCGGTTACGGCTTGGCTTCAATGCTCTCTGCTATCGTTAACGGCGTAGATATTGTAGATACCAATATCTGGTATTTTGCCGGAGGTTATTCCGCCCCCGCCATCGAATTGATCTACGTGTTCTGTAAGAAGATGGGGATAGAACTGGATATCGATATGGAAGCTATCGCTTGCATCAACTCCGAATTATTAAAGATACGTAAAGAGTTAAAAGGCTACGACACCTCAAAAGAATTACCCAACCCCTTCGATCCGCTGACAGATAAATTGCCCACTGAGATCGACCGTTTCTTCAACGATGCCATCGATGCCGCCCGTAAAGATAAAGAAGAAGACCTGTTGATATTCTGCCATGCCATCGAGGAATATTTCAACTTCCCTTCTCCCGATGAGATTGTACAGAAATCGCAGATACCGGCCAGCATGTTCAATCAGATCGTTGCCCAGTTAAAACAGCAAGGTCATCCCGAACTCTTGGAGAAAACTATGATGCTGATCCCGCGGATACGGATGGACGCTGGTCTTCCTCCATTGGTTACTCCTGTAAACAGAGTAATAGCTTCCCAGGCTGTATCGAGCGCATTATGCGAAATGAACGGACAACCAATATACAGCAAACTTGTTTATCCTTTCGTCTCCCTGGTACGCGGTGAGTATGGAAAAACTCCGCTTCCTATCGATCCCGAATTTCGTCTTCAGATAACAGGTGACAGAGAAGAGCATTTCTACGACGCCTCCGATTACGAAATGGAAGAAAACCCCTTCATCGAAGAACTGGGTATATTGGTAGCCGAAAATGAGAAAGAAGTCTTATTACTCGAGCTCTTCCCCATGGTAGCCCGCAACTTCCTGACAAAACGGAAGAAAGACAAGTTCCGGGATAATATGCCTTTAACTTGATGACAGATAAGTAACAATAAAATAGCCGATACTGTCTGTTTTTACAACAGTATCGGCTATCTTAACAGAATACAGAGTGTTCTATGATAGGTCTCGATTACCAAAAATAGATATAGAACGCCACTGTAATCAATAGAATAATGCAAGAATGTATCACATCCCATTTATTCCAGCTGGCACGGGTAGCTGCTCGTTGTTCCGGAGTAGAAGAACCGAAAGTGAGCCCTTGTATCTGAGCTTCCGGTGCAGCCGGGGTGAACTTACTGATGATAGCAATTGCAGCCAGACAGAATACCAGCATACCACCGCAGAAGAACAACCAGTTCGTATCGAAGAACAAGGCTTTGAACCAACTGTCGCCGGCATCGACGCCAGCCGTTGTATAATAGACCTTTGCACCCAGGCGGGTAATACCGATAATAAAGCCGATAATTAATCCCCACATACCTCCCAGCGGAGTAGTCCGTTTAGACAGGATACCTAATAGGAATGCCGCTGCGATGCCCGGTGCCAGTACAGACTGTACGTCCTGCAAATAGTTATACAATACCGATCCTACACTCTTCATCACCGGTATCCAGAGAATCCCCAGGACAACGACAACAACTGTTGCTATACGTCCTACATAAAGCAATGTTTTTTCACTGGCTTCCGGTTTGTATTTTTTATAGAAGTCGATCGTGAACAACATAGCTGATGAGTTGAACAGAGAAGCTAACGAACTCATTAAAGCAGCCAGAATACCACACACTACTAATCCTTTAAATCCGGCAGGTAACAATTGAGCAACCAATGATGGGAAAGCAGCGTCGGCTGTACTCATTGTGAAAGGAACGCCATTGATCGTTACCCCGTTTTTCTGCATGGCGAAAGCGATCATACCCGGGATAAGAAATAGGAATACCGGAGTCAGTTTCAGGTAAGCACCGAAGATAGTACCACGACGAGCTTGTTGCTCATTTTTACCTGATAATACGCGCTGAACGATGAACTGGTCGGTACACCAGTACCAGAAACCGATAACGGAAGAGCCGATCAAAGCTCCCAGCCAGGGGAAATCCGGGTCGCGGTTGTCGCGGATCAGGTTCACCATCGTATCTCCATATTCGTTAGCCGGGGTCAGGCTACAAGCTGCCAGGACCTGATCCCATCCGCCAACGGCTTTCAATCCCAATACAAGGATAACGATTGAACCCAGAAGCAGGATAGGTGTTTGCAATACAGAGGTGTAAAGAACCGATTTCATACCGCCTACAACCGTATAAAGGGCAGTCAGTACCACCAGTCCGATGGCAGCGATCCAGAAGAAGTCGATTCCCCAGAGTTCCTGGATGCCGAACACTTCCTTAAATACCAGACCTCCGGCATATACCGTAACGGCTACTTTGGTCAATACATAGCTGACCAGTGAAATAAGCGAGAGGATGGTGCGTGATTCTTTGTTATAACGTTTCTCAAGAAATTCGGGCATGGTCAATACCATACTTCGTTCGTAGAAAGGTACGAATACCCAGCCGAGGATAAGGATCATCCACCCCTGGATTTCCCAGTGCGCCATCGCCATACCGCTGGAAGCTCCTGCTCCGGCAAGGCCGATAAGGTGCTCTGAACCGATGTTTGATGCGAAAATAGAAGCTCCGATCGCTAACCAGGTGGCATCACGACCTGCAAGGAAGTAGTCGCCGGAACTGTCTTGTTTTTGTTTAAATACCCATACAATAATCCCAATTAGAGCTAAAGCGAATAGCCCTATTACAATATAATCTAATGTTGTCATAATAGTGTCTTACATGATATACCCGTTGTTTTTACAACGGGATTTTGTCAATTCGTCGTATGTGCCGACCGCCTTCGAACGGGGTGTTCAGAAAGGCTTCGACAGTGCGAGTGGCTTCCTCTTGACTGATAAATCTACCGGGCATGACAAGTATATTGGCATCGTTATGCTCGCGGGCTAGTTTCGCGATCTCTTCCTGCCAGCATAGTGCGGCCCGTATTCCCTGGTGTTTGTTTAAAGTCATTGCAATACCGTTTCCTGATCCGCAAATGGCTATTCCGGGATATACTTCCCCAGCTTCTAATGCATATGCCAATGGATGGGCGAAATCCGGATAATCACAACTTTCTGTTGAACAGGTTCCGAAATCTTTATAGGTTATCCCTTTAGAATCCAGTAATTGTTTTACAAACTCTTTTAATTCGTAACCTGCGTGGTCACAACATAAACCTAGTGTTTTCATCTTTATCTGTTAGAGGCAGACAAACAGCCCTGTTGTGACGATGACCGTCACCCTTCGTCGACGGTCATCGTCACAACAGGGCCTGCTTTGTCTTATGTTTCTTATGCTAATAATTCTTTTACCTGATTGTATACATTCTTTCCGGTGAAGCCCAGTTTTTCGTCCAGAACCTTATAAGGAGCGGAGAAGCCGAATGACTCGAGCCCCCATACCTTACCGTTTGCTCCAACCAATCCTTCCAGATTGACAGGCAGACCGGCTGTCAGACCAAATACTTTACTTCCTGTAGGAATAACAGATTCCTGGTATTCCTTGCTCTGGTTGCGGAACAACCCTTCGGAAGGAACGGATACGACACGAACCTTTACGCCATCGGCACGAAGCAATGCTGCTCCCTCTTCCAACGTAGAGACTTCCGAACCGGAAGCTACCAGAATAACATCCGGGTTTGCGTCGCTTTCTACAATATAGGCACCCTTTTCAGCCTGCAAAGCTTCGTCGTAACGATTTTCTTTGGCGGGCAGGTCAGTAATGTTCTGACGGGAAAGAATTAAAGCGGTAGGAGTGGCTGTGTTTTCCATAGCCATCTTCCATGCAACGGTCGTTTCGATGACATCGGCCGGGCGGAGAACCAGCATAGAGTTGTGTCCCTTATGGTTCTTCAGTTTTTCCATCAGGCGGATCTGTGCTTCCTGTTCAACCGGTTCGTGAGTAGGTCCGTCTTCACCAACGCGGAAAGCGTCGTGCGACCAGATGAACTTAACCGGTTGCTCCATCAATGCTGCCATACGGATTGCAGGCTTCATATAATCGGAGAATACGAAGAAGGTACCGCAAGCTACGATCACGCCACCGTGTAGTGACATACCGATACATACACAAGCCATGGTCAGCTCCGAAACACCGGCCTGGAAAAAGGCACCACTGAAGTCACCTTTTCTGAATGAATGTGTTTTCTTCAGGAAACCGTCGGTCTTGTCCGAGTTGGAAAGGTCGGCAGAAGAACATACCATATTTTCAACCTTTGTTGCCAATACGCCTAATACAGTGGCGGAAGCGGCACGAGTTGCCTGGTTTGCTTTCTGTTCGATAGCTGCCCAGTCCAGTTTCGGAGCTTTACCGGAGAACCAGAATGCCATCTTTTCTGCCAGTTCAGGATTTGCTTTAGCCCATACTTCTTTAGCGGCATAACGTTCGGCTACGATAGCTTCCAGTTCTTTTGCACGTTTTGCATATAGTTCGGCAACATCCGTGAATATGGCGAACGGATTCTTTGGATCACCTCCCAGGTTTTTGATTGTCTCTTCGATAGATGCACCGGCTGCAGACAGAGGTTGACCATGAGTGGATACTTTATTTTCGTAACTGCTGTCGTCGGCTCCGCGGGCACCTTTACCCATAATGGTATTACCGATGATCAAAGTAGGACGGCTGGCTTCTGCTTTTGCTTCATCCAACGCCTTACGGATTTCATTTACGTCATTTCCGTTGATGCTGATTACTTTCCATCCCCATGCTTCATACTTCATGGCAACATTTTCTGCTGTTACTTCTTCTACGGTAGTAGAAAGCTGAATGTTGTTGGAGTCGTAGAACATGATCAGGTTGTCGAGTCCGAGTGTTCCGGCAACACGTCCGGCACCTTGCGAAATCTCTTCCTGGATACCACCATCGGATATATATGCATAAATAGTCTGGTTCATTACATCTCCCAGGCGGGCTTTCAGAAACTTGGCGGCAATAGCAGCACCCACTGCGTATGTATGGCCTTGTCCCAGCGGACCTGAGGTATTTTCGATACCCCGCTTGATGTCTACTTCAGGATGACCCGGAGTAGGGCTTCCCCATTGGCGGAATTGTGACAGTTCTTCCATGGTGAATTTACCGGTAAGAGCGAGGACTGAATAAAGCATGGGCGACATGTGTCCCGGGTCTTGGAAGTAGCGATCCCTGCCTTCCCATTCTGGGTTTTTAGGATCATAGACCAAATACTCTGAGAATAGTACATTGATAAAATCTGCACCACCCATTGCACCACCCGGATGACCGGAATTAGCCTTTTCTACCATTGACGCTGCCAGGACGCGGATATTGTCCGCTGCTCTGTTCATTACTTTAATATCGTTCATTTTGATGAATTAGTTTAATTTTTGTACAAAGATAGGGAATCTCTTCATATAGACCGCCATATCATACAAACAATTCATTTTCTGTAAAGTTTCCTAATTTGCGATATTTCTCATATAGAGCCAGATAGGCCTGGTGAGTCTCGTGATTCGGATAGTATTCTTTCGCGAATCCTTGTCCCATAGCTCGCTGGGCGTCCTCTATTTTAGCGTATACACCGGCAGCTACAGCAGCGAACATGGAGGCACCGAAGGCACAGGCTTGTTCCGCTTTTGCTACTTTGATCGGCATATTCAGTACGTCGGCCAACGTTTGCATGACGAACGGTGATTTCAGGGAGATACCACCGATACCGATCACACTTTCGATCTTGATACCGTTTTCCAGGAAGCGGTCTACAATGGCTTTCGATCCGAATGCGGTTGCTTCAACCAGCGCACGGAAGATAAGCGGAGCAGAGCTTGCCAGATTCAGGCCTGTTATCGTTCCTTTTACCAGTTGGCTGGCATCCGGTGTGCGGCGTCCGTTCATCCAGTCTACAGCCAGAATGGTACTTTCGCTTACCGGAACTTTGGCAGCTTCCTCGGAAAGAACGGGGATAATCTTACCGGCTGTTTCTTCAATCAGTTTGGCTTTTGTCTCTTCGTCGATCAGGCTGCTTTTAGACAAAATGTTTTCGAGTGGCCATGCCAGTACATTTTTGAACCAAGCATAGATATCGCCGAATCCGGATTGTCCGGCTTCCAGTCCGATCATACCGGGAATAACGGAACCGTCTACCTGTCCGCAGATACCGGGAACCAGTTTATCGCCCATCTCTTCATAAGAGGATACCATGATATCGCAGGTAGAAGTACCGATCACGCGGACAAATGTGCGTGGAGTAATTTCAGCGCCTACTGCACCCATATGGCAGTCGAATGCTCCTACGGCTACGGCTACATTGGTCGTAAGCCCCAGGCGTTTAGCCCATTCTTCTGTCAGGTGACCTATGGAAGTGTCACTGGTATATGTCTTTTCAAACAGATGACTGCGGAAACCGGCCAGTAGCGGTTCGAGTGTTGTCAGGAACTCTTCGGAAGGAAGACCGTCCCATTTTTCCAACCACATGGCTTTGTGTCCGGCTGCACAACGGCTGCGATACACTTCTTCCGGTTTGTTTTTTCCTGTGATCAGGGCCGGTAGCCAGTCGCAATGTTCGATCCAGGCATAAGCCGCTTTGCGGATGCTTTCATCTTCACGAAGTACATGTGCCATTTTGGCCCATACCCATTCGGAGGAATAAATACCTCCTTCATAGGCTGTATAATCGATGCCCCAGCGCTTTGCCAATTCGTTGATTTCTGCAGCTTCTTTAATCGCTGTATGGTCTTTCCAAAGTACGAACATGGCATTCGGATTTTCTGCAAACTCAGGCAGAAGGGCGAGGGGAGTACCTTCTTTGTCTGTCAGGACAGGGGTACTACCCGTTGTATCGAAGGCAATACCCACTACTTTTTCAGCAGTACCTGCCGGGCATTTAGCCAATGACTCTTTTATGGTAGTTTCCAGTCCTTCAATATAGTCCAACGGATGCTGGCGGTAACGATTTTTGAGTGGATCGCAGTATTTGCCTTCCATCCAGCGCGGATAATATTTAACGGCGGAAGCTAATTCTTCACCTGTGGCTGCGTTTACGACTACGGCGCGACAAGAGTCGCTACCGTAATCCAAACCTATTACATATCTTTCGTTAGCCATGATTTAAGACTGTAAAGCGCGGTTCAACATATAATACAGGTCGTTGTACTGCAATTCTTTTTTGAAAGAGGAAATAGTTGTATCCTTGTCGATAACTACCATTTCGATACCGGCTATGTCGGCATAATCTTCCAAGTATTCTACAGTCAGGTCGTATGAGAAACTGGTGTGGTGTGTTCCACCGGCCAGAATCCAGGCAGCAGCTCCAATTTCGAGGTTGGGCTGTGGAATCCACAAAGCACTGGCTACCGGAAGTTTGGGAAGCGGCTTGCTCTTGATGCAATCAACTTTATTTACGATGAGGCGGAAACGGTTACCCATGTCTACGATGGTTGCCGCGACTCCTTCACCTGGTTTGCTGGTGAATACAAGGCGTGCTGTTTCGCTATCGATACCGATACTCAGGCGGTGTACTTCCAGCTTCGGCTTCTGTTCAGCGATAAGCGGACAGATTTCTAACATGTGAGCTTGCAGGATTGCACTCTGTTCGCCGTCGAAATTCAGGGTATAGTCTTCAAGGAAAGAACAACCTTTCGGCATACCCTGGCTCATGAACCACATGGTACGGAACAAAGCTGCAGTTTTCCAGTCACCTTCTGCTCCGAAACCATATCCTTCTGCCATCAGACGCTGTGAGGCCAGTCCGGGAATCTGATCAAAATTACCCAAGTCGTCGAAATTGGTGGTAAATGCTTTGGCTCCTTTATCTTTCAGGATACGACGGATAGCGATTTCCGCTTTAGCTGAATTCCATACTTTTGTATAGGCTTCTGTTTTTTCATCTTCCAATTCGGGAGCATGATCGTACTCTGCAAAATATTGCTGAACGAGTGCATGTGTGTCTTTGTCGTCTACTGCATTGTAGTACTCCATAACGTCATTTATCGGGCAATAGTCGACGTGATAGCCTAACTTCAGTTCGGCTTCAACCTTGTCACCATCTGTCACGGCTACATTGTTCATCTGGTCTCCAAAACGGATGATCAGCATATCCTGTGCATCTGCCCATGCAGCAGCAACACGCATCCATACAGCGATACGGGCCTGTGCTTTTTCGTCTTGCCAGTGGCCGACTACCACTTTGCGGTTTTTACGCATGCGGCTTACCATATGGCCGAATTCACGATCGCCGTGGGCGGATTGGTTCAGGTTCATGAAATCCATATCCATGGTTTCCCAAGGAATTTCTTTGTTGAACTGTGTGTGGAAATGCAGCAACGGTTTTTTCAGTTCCTGCAATCCGTGTATCCACATTTTAGCCGGAGAGAAGGTGTGCATCCAGGTGATGACACCTACACACTTATCATCATTGTTGGCAGCTTTGAAAGCAGCAGTAACTTCTTTGGCAGAGTTAACAGTGCCTTTGTAGACTACTTTGATGGGAAGGTTTCCGGAATCATTCAATCCCTTTACCATTTCATTGGAATGTGCATCCACTTGTACGACTGCGTCACCTCCGTACAGAAGCTGGGCCCCTGTTACGAACCATACTTCTAAATCTTTAAAATTCATGGTTTGTTGATTTAATAGTTATAATGATTGATTGTTTATTTTTGTCCGTAGTAAGCATTAGGACCGTGTTTACGGTAAAAATGCTTAGTTATCAGATGTTTGTTCATTGTAAGTCCGGGATTGATGCCATAGGAGATATAAGCCATCTTGGCTACCTGTTCCATTACAACCGCATTATGTACGGCATCATCGGCATTCTTTCCCCAGGAAAACGGTCCGTGATTTTCAACCAATACCCCAGGTATGTGAATCGGATTTAAATCGTTAAAGCGTTCAACAATCACATTTCCGGTTTCTTTTTCATATTCACCTTCAATCTCTTGCTGTGTCATCTGGCGGGTACAAGGGATTGCATCACTGAAATAGTCTGCATGTGTTGTACCTATATTAGGAATGTCCCGTCCTGCCTGTGCCCAGGATGTTGCGTAAGTGGAATGTGTATGCACGATGCCACCGATTTCCGGAAAGGCATTATATAATACTAAATGAGTAGGAGTGTCAGACGACGGTTTTAGAGTTCCCTCCAGGATATTACCCTGTAAATCGAGAACAACCATATCACTGGCTTTCATTGTTTCATAAGAAACCCCGGATGGCTTGATCACAACCAACCCTTTTTCGCGGTCAATTGCGCTTACATTTCCCCAGGTAAAAATGACTAATCCATGTTTTACCAGATCTAAGTTGGCTTTGAAAACCTTTTCTTTTAATTCTTCAACCATTACCGTTATTGTTTTGTGGTTTATTATCTACTTAATATATAGTTTGTATATGATAATAAGTATAGAAGTGTACACTTATTGTTGATGGTGTAAAAGTAACACCTTGTTCGCGTAATGGTACAAAAAAAGCTATGTTTTAAAACATAGCTTGTGACTTTTTAAGAGTATAATAAACAAGTAAAGGAAAAAATATTTCTATTCTCCTTTATTATAAGGAGAAATAGAATCCCTGATCAAGTAAACGGTCATATTTTTCTTTGTTGAACATATAATAGAAAGCGCCTCTTTTGGAACTTTTTTTGTCTTTCTCGTCAAGTTTCTCAAGGATATCCATAGAGTTGAGTTTCTTGCGGAAATTACGTTTATCCAGTGGAGTCTGGTAAATAGCTTCATACAGACTTTGAAGCTGGGGTAGGGTGAATTTCTCAGGAAGAAGATTAAAACCGACCGGACGGGTAGCTGCTTTTCTCTTCAGGCGAACCAGCGTGTCGGTGATCATTTGGTTATGGTCAAAGATCAGATTGGGTACTTCGCTGAGTTTTGTCCATTGGGCATTATGCTCTTTCAATAATTCCGGATTGAAGTCATTCATATTGACCAATGAATAGTATGCTACGGAGATAACCCGTTCTCCTAAGTCGCGGGTAACATCTCCGTAAGCACCTACCTGTTCCATAAAAAGATTATCGATACCAGAGCATTCGGTAAGTACGCGTGAAGCCGCTTCGCCGATACTTTCGCCGGATTTGATAAAACCGCCCATCAGAGACCACTGTCCTTGTAGTGGCTCAAAATTCCGTTTGTAAAGTAAAACGTTGAGTTCACTGTTATTAAACCCCAGGATGATACAATCTACTGAAACAAAAAATTTGACTTCGTTCTGATAAAATGCGGCTGTCATGATTTTATGGATATTGAATTAATTTATTAAGCGAGTTTGCGTGCACCGTCGCTGATTACTACTTCGTATACTTTAGGTTCGTGACCGAATTTCTTTGTATAAGAATCGAAAGCTTCTTTGATAAATGCATCATGCAATTCGTCTTTTACAAGGTTGATAGTACAACCTCCGAAGCCACCACCCATTACACGTGAACCTGTTACGCCACATTTCTTGGCAACATCGTTCAGGAAGTCCAGCTCTTCGCAGCTTACTTCGTATAGCTTGCTCATGCCATGGTGAGTTTCATACATTTTCTGACCTACAGTTTCGTAGTCACCTTTTTCCAAAGCTTCGCAAACGTCGAGTACGCGTTGTACTTCTTCGATCACGTATTCGGCACGCATATAATCTTCTGCGCTGATATCGCCTTTTACTTCGTTCAGCATGTCCATTGTTGCGTCACGCAGGAATTCTACTTCCGGGTGATTGCGACGGATAGCTGCTGCTGCATTTTCACAAGACTGGCGACGTTTGTTATAAGCAGAAGATGCCAGTTCATGTTTTACAACAGAGTCCAGCAAAACCAGTTTATAACCAACTGGATTGAATGGAAAATATTTATATTCTAAAGAACGGCAATCTAAACGAATCAAGCTTCCTTCTTTACCGAATACGGAAGCGAACTGGTCCATGATACCGCAGTTAACACCGCAATAGTTGTGTTCTGTAGACTGACCGATCTTAGCTAATTCGAATTTGTCAATGCCTAGAGAGAAAAGATCATTCAATGCGAATGCGTAAGTGCTTTCTAAAGCGGCAGATGAAGACATTCCGGCACCCAGAGGTACATCACCGGCAAATACAGTATCGAATCCCTGGATCTGACCGCCACGTTTGATAATCTCACGGCATACACCGAAAATGTATCTAGCCCAGCTTGCTTTTGGTGCATCTTCTTCGTTCAATCCGAATTCGACATAGTCGTTTAGGTCGATAGAGAATGCGCGAACTTTACCTGTGCCATTCGGTTTGATCTCTGCGATCATACCTTTATCAATAGCACCTGGAAATACGAAACCGCCATTATAGTCTGTGTGTTCACCGATCAGGTTAATACGACCAGGAGAAGCATATACACTACCTTCTGTATTAAATAACTCTTGAAATTTATCTCTGATTTTTTTCTGCATGATATTATTACTTTTAAAGGTTATATAAAAGATGAAGAAATTATCCGACCACAAATATAGTTAGATAATTTCTTCAATCATAAATTTTACACTTATTTTTTATTTAACAGGAATATCTGTATTTACATTCTTACATCCGATCAAAGCGTAGAACAACAGGTAAGCCAAAGCAATGATAATTACTACGAAACTTGCCATGAATCCAACAGAGTCGGATACTGCACCCTGAAGTAATGGTAACAAACCTCCACCGCAAACCAATACCATAAAAAGACCGGAAGCAGCTTCTGTATATTTACCCAGACCTTCAACTGCCAGGTTGAAAATACCACCCCACATGATAGAAGTACAAAGTCCGCAAAGCGCAAAGAACATGATGCTGATAGGAACCTGTGCCATACCGAATGAGATATCGCTCATAAATACCGGCATACTTACGTGTGTTGTAATCGGGCAAACGAATGCTAAAGCGATAAAAATTAGTCCTAAGGTAGAAGCAAAAGTAAGCATTTGTTTACTTGAGAACTTAGCACCCAGTGATGCACCTACTAAACGGCCGATCAACATAAGGAACCAGTAAGTACCTACAACAGATCCTGCGATAGTAGAGTCAATAGCCAGACCACCGCCAGCTTCCGGAGTCATCATAAACAGACCTGCGAAGTGAGGGATACCAACTTCAATACCAACATATACGAAAATAGCTAAAGCTCCCAGTTTGAAGTGACGGAACGATAAAGGACTGTGAGTATCTTTTACATCTTTTTTAGCAACAGACAAGTTCGGTTCCGGAATGTTCATGATGAACAATACCAGGAATGCAATAGCGAAGATAGCCATAGCGATATACAATGCCGGTAATGCCTTTGTAATCGTACGTTCTTCTACAACTGTACCCATCAAGTAACCAACCAATACAGGGACGATAGTAGCTGACAAAGAGTTCAGTGAACCACCCATCTGAATCAACTGATTACCTTTCTTACCACCACCACCTAATGTGTTCAACATCGGGTTAACTACTGTATTCAACATACACATAGAGAAACCTGAAACGAATGCACCGGTTACATAAACGGCAAATCCCATTGTAGAGGAGAGAGCCTGAATACCTACACCTACGAAACCAACAACGATCGCGATCAATGCTGTTTTCTTATAACCGATCTTCTGCAATAACAGACCGGAAGGGATACCCATAAAGGCGTAAGCGATAAAGTTAGCAGCAAAACCCAGCGTAGCCTGCAAGTTAGTTGCTCCGAATTCGCTCTGCACAATTGCACCAAAAGGTGCTGGCAGACCGGTAACGAAAGAGATCATTGCGAATAATGCGAACATCATCGCAATGGGTAGTGCATAATTCTTCTTTTTTGTAGATTCCATTTCTTTTGATTATTTAGATTATTAATGAATCGAGTTTGTTATTCAGCAGAGAACTTGTAGATCGTTTTGCTTTCGAATACATCTCCCGGACGGAGAACAGTCGACGGGTATTCCGAATGATTAGGACTGTCGGGATAATGTTGTGTTTCCAGGCAGAGAGCAGCTCTTGCCGGATAGCGTTGTCCATTCTTACCTTCAAAATTGCCCGTCATCCAGTTTCCTGTATATAATTGTACACCCGGTTCAGTAGTATAGGTTTCCATAATGATACCGGTTTTGGGAGATGAACAGCGGGCACAGAATCCTAGTTCTCCCTGTTCTTTATTTAATATAAAAGTATGGTCGTAACCTCTTGCCCAAGTTAACTGGTCGACCGGCTCGTCGATACGCGCACCAACCAGATAGGGGGTACGGAAATCCATCGGTGTACCTTCCACTTTTTCCGGGGCACCGAAAGGAATTGCAGTATCATCTGTCGGGAGATAATAGTCGGCGTTGATTGTCAGGGTATGATCTGCCACTGAAGGATCACCTGCTCCCGAAAGGTTAAAATAGGAGTGGTTGGTCAGATTCAGAACGGTAGGTTTGTCTGTTACTGCCTGATACATGATAACGACTTCATTGTCATCTGTCAGGTGATAAGTAACAGTGGTCTGAAGTGTTCCGGGGAAACCTTCTTCTCCGTCGATCGAAGTGTATTTCAGTTCAACGGTTTGATCATCGATCTCGTTCAGGTTCCAAACAACAGAATTGAATCCTTTAATTCCACCATGAAGGCTGTTCGGGCCATTATTTATCGCCAGTTTATCGTACACAACGCCATCCAGAGTGAATGTTCCTTTGGCAATACGATTTCCGTAACGTCCACAGATAGCTCCGAAATAGGGTTCTTCAGAGACCAGATATTCATCGAGGGAATTGTGTCCGGTGACTACATCGGTTAACTTGCCGGACCGATCCGGTACCATAAGCGATACAATTTTTGCACCGTAGTTGGTAATGGTAAGTTCTGCACCTTTTTTATTGGTCAGGATACATAGCATCGTCTCCTTTCCGTCTATAAGCTTGCTGAAGTTTGCTACAGTCAAGCCAGACAGCGTACTCTTGTTCTTCATGTATGTAATGTTATCAAAATTGCGTGTAAAATTAGCCTACTTCTTCGTAATGTAGACGCATGAAAAGATGTTATAGAGCATAAAATGGCTTTTTATCCACCAAATAGGTGTATTTGTCCACCTTATGTATGGGTAATTAGTGTATATTTGCGACTAAATAAATCTTTTATTTCACAGAAAAACACTTGATATGAGAAGAAGCATGAAAAACGCTATCTCCCTGTTCCTCTTAAGTATGGGGGTAAACAGCCTGATGGCACAGACCAATGAATTTAAAATAGATGTGCAGAAAACAGGTGCACCTATCCAGTCTACCATGTACGGTATCTTTTTTGAAGACATCAACTTCGGAGCAGATGGTGGGTTGTATGCAGAACTGATTAAAAACCGTTCTTTTGAGTTTGAAAATCCTTTCGGGGGCTGGGTTCCTTTTGGAAATGTAACGGTACAGACCAAATCCCCCTGTTTTGACAAGAATCCGCATTATGTACGGCTTTCTTATAATAAAGAATTAACCGGTACCGGACTGGATAACGAAGGTTTTAAAGGTATTGGTATTAAGGCAGGGGAGAAGTATGACTTTTCTTTCTATGCCCGTACGGTAACTAACGGTCCGATCAAGTTTCGTATAAATCTGGTAAATAGTGGGCATGATATTTATGAAACAAAGGAAGTTGAGATAAACGGTAAAGATTGGAAAAAGTATTCCGTATTCCTGACTCCTGCGGCAACAGAAGCCCATTCCCGTTTACGTATCACGATGCTTACACAGGGAACGGCGGATCTCGAACATATATCTTTATTCCCTCAGAAAACATTCAATAACCGTCCGAACGGTATGCGTGCCGATCTTGCACAGGCATTGAAAGATCTTAAACCGGGTGTATTCCGCTTCCCTGGAGGTTGTATCGTGGAAGGAACGAACCTGGCCACCCGTTATCAGTGGAAAAATACGGTAGGTCCGGTTGAAAATCGTCCGATCAATATCAATCGTTGGAATTACACATTTCCTCATAAGAAGTTCTCCGATTATTATCAGTCTTATGGTTTAGGTTTCTTCGAATATTTCCAGTTGAGTGAGGATATCTGTGCCGAGCCGCTTCCTGTATTGAACTGCGGTCTTTCCTGTCAGTATGAAAATGATGATCCGAAAGAAAACTGTCCGGTCGATAAATTGCAACCTTATATTGACGATGCACTTGACCTGATCGAGTTTGCTAATGGTCCTGTGACCTCTAAATGGGGAAAGCTGCGTGCCGATATGGGACATCCGGCCCCTTTCAACCTGAAGTTTATTGCTATTGGTAACGAGCAGTGGGGTACTTTGTTTACTGAACGCCTGGAACCTTTTGTAAAGGCTATTCGTACCAAATATCCGGATATCAAAGTTATTGGTAGTTCTGGTCCACAGGCGGAAGGGGAAGATTTCGACTTCTTGTGGCCTGAAATGAAGCGGATGAAAGTCGATTTGGTAGATGAACATTTTTACCGTTCTCCCGAATGGTTCCTGAATGGTGCCAAACGCTATGACTCATACGATCGTAATGGTCCTAAGGTTTTTGCCGGTGAATATGCCTGCCATCCGAACAATCGCGAGAATAATTTTCTGACAGCATTGGCTGAGGCTGCTTTTATGACTGGCTTTGAGCGTAATGCGGATGTAGTGCATATCTGTACTTATGCACCTCTGTTTGCCCATGTGGATGCCTGGCAATGGCGTCCGGATTTGATCTGGTTCGATAATCTCTCTTTGGTGAAGACACCGAATTATTATGTGCAGCAACTTTACGGTCATAATGTCGGTACGAATGTCGTGCCTTTGACCATGCAGAACGAACCGGTTACCGGACAAAATGATCTGTATGCAACGGCTGCAGTCGATAAGAAGACAAATGAGTTGATCATTAAGATCGCCAATACCGGCATTCAAAATAGAAAAGTGAAACTGGATTTAAACGGCCTTTCCGGGGGGAAACATAAAGGTACAGTAACCGTACTTCACGCCTCTGACCTGGAAGCTAAAAATACGATCTGCAAACCGGACCAGGTAGTGCCTGTTGTTTCAGAAATCGAACTGGAAGCCCCGGTAGCAGAAGTAGTGCTTCGCCCATTAAGTTTCTCTGTTTATCGCATTACATTTTGATATTCCTATTTATAAATGGTGCAGGTCTCTTCGGATTCCTGTACCATATTTGATTTGAAAAACCTCCAATTAACCTGTCCTTTTTTTGTAAATGCCAATCTTTATTGCGTACTTTGCCTAAAAGGTATTATTTCAATCAGATAAATTATGGCAAAGCTTTATCCTATCGGTATACAGAATTTTGAGAGTCTTCGTGAGGACGGATATATCTATGTTGACAAAACAGAGCTGATTTATCAATTAGTGAAAACTGGACGCTATTATTTTCTGAGTCGCCCACGCCGTTTTGGTAAAAGTTTGCTTATTTCTACCCTGGAAGCTTATTTTCTGGGAAAAAAGGAGTTGTTTAAAGACTTGGCTATCGAAAAGTTGGAAAAGGATTGGTTGGAATATCCTGTACTTCATTTGGATTTGAACGCCGAAAAATTCGACAGTCCCGAGCGTCTGGATGCTTTGTTAAGTAATCAGTTGACTCAGTGGGAAGAACTTTATGGTCATGGACCGGATGAAACGACACTTTCACTGCGTTTTAAAGGAGTAATTCGCAGAGCAGCCAAGCAGACTGGTCAACGCGTTGTAATCCTGATTGACGAATACGACAAGCCGATGTTGCAGGCATTGGATAATGATGAACTACAAGAAAAATTCCGTGATACATTGAAGGCTTTTTATGGTGTGATGAAGAGTATGGACGGGGATATCAAGTTTGCTTTTTTGACTGGTGTAACCAAGTTCGGGAAAGTAAGTGTGTTCAGTGATCTGAATAATCTGATGGATATATCGATGGACGACCGTAATGCCAACATTTGTGGTATAACGGAACCGGAGATACATACTTATTTTGAAGATGAACTACATGAACTGGCTCGTGTACAACATATGGATTATGATCAGGTTTGTGTAACATTGAGAGAATCTTATGACGGATATCATTTTACGGAAAATTCGGAAGGAATTTATAATCCTTTTAGCCTGTTGAATACATTTTCCAGAATGAAATTCGGTAGCTATTGGTTTGAAACAGGTACGCCAACCTATTTGGTGAAATTGTTAAAGCACTCTCATTATAACCTGTATAACATGGCGCATACGGAAACGGATGCCGATGTTTTGAATAGCATTGACTCCACATCTGTTAATCCAATACCTGTGATTTATCAGAGTGGATATCTTACCATCAAAGGATATGATCGTGAATTTGGTATTTATCGTCTGGGATTTCCTAATCGTGAAGTGGAGGAGGGTTTTATGAAATATCTGCTTCCTTTCTATGCCAATACGGATAAAGTCGATTCTTCTTTCCAAATTCAGAAGTTTGTTCGTGAGATACGTTCCGGCGATTATGATTCCTTCTTCCGTCGTTTGCAAAGTCTTTTTGCTGATACTCCTTACGAGTTGGTTCGTGATTTGGAGTTACATTACCAAAATGTCCTGTTTATTGTGTTCAAGTTGATTGGCTTCTATGTAAAAGCAGAATACCATACTTCGGAAGGCCGTATTGACTTGGTATTACAAACGGATCGTTTCATTTACCTGATGGAATTTAAACTGAACGGAACAGCTGACGATGCTCTGCGCCAAATCAATGAAAAAGGCTATGCGCTTCCTTTTGCAGCCGATCCCCGTCAATTATTTAAGATAGGAGTGAATTTTAGTGCAAAGACGCGCAATATAGAGGAGTGGAAAATAGAATCTAAATAATGACTTATGAAAGTTGGAATTATCAGGTGTATGCAGACTGAAGATTACTGCCCGGGTACAACAGACTTTAAGGTGATCAGAGAAAGAAAAGGGGCGTTTGAAGGTATAACAGAAGATATAGAAATTGTCGGTTTCTGCAATTGTGGAGGATGCCCTGCAAAGAAATCTGTACTAAGGGCAAGAGAGCTAGTGAAAAGAGGGGCTGATACTATTGCATTTGCCTCGTGTATTCAGAAAGGTACTCCATTAGGTTATCCATGCCCTTTCGCTAAAAAAATGAAAATGTTAATTGAGAATGATTTACCTAAGGGCATTCGTTTCTTAGATTATACTCATTAGACTTTTGTAGATCGTAATGTCTCAATTTAAGATTAAAAAAGTGTACTATATATTTATATGTAATTAAAACGTATAAATAGGCTTGCCCTACCCTGTCACAGGGAAGCTCTTTTTAGACCATCTACTTTTTCTGTGAGTGTTCGAGTGTAAAAGCTATACAAAATGACTTGATTGAAACGAAAACAGTTATTTTCTTCTTTCTAGATGATTCTTTCAATATTTTTTTAGTAAATTTGTGGTAATGGTGTTTGAGAAAATAATCTTTTAATCTTTACTACAATGCAATCCTTATTCGAGCAATTAAAAATAGAAAAGACCTATGAACATCTTTTTCCAGAGAAAAAGAAAGGATTGGCTGTAATCTGGTTGTATGAACGGGTGAAGAATGGAGAATTTGAACATGGGATTTTTAAGGAAAAAGATATACATCGGGCTTTTCAAGCTGTAAGTCTTATCGAACGTGAGCCTATACGGTTACAATGGGGGACTTATACAGCTTATATTCTAGAACTACAGGAGTTTTATCTTATATATAATGATGAAAATCAGACCTATATGTTTACTGATTTTGGTTTTCAGATATGTGATAAGATACATCGTCTAATATCTCAGCGCTTTAATCCCACCTTTATCGAATTAACTTGTGAGGAACTATATGAGAAGCTTGAAGTTGCCGTCACAGAAGAACAAATAAAAAATTGGCTTACAGTAGACTTGTTCAAGTCTCGAACTCTTTTATTGGAACAAGTCGACTATCTTAACCAACAGATTGACCGTTCCGTAACAGCTTTAAGTGAAAAAGCTAAAAGGCGTAAAGAAACTTTGCTTGTAGCTTTACAGGAAATAGAAAAGCAAATTGATACCATACGTCAGCAAAACAGGGAGTTAAGAGCAGCTTTTCGGGAAACTGATCGCATGAATGATATTCTTATTTCACATCCGGTACGCGACAGAAGTGAAGAAATAGATGATCTAATTAGCGAGGCCGTTTCGTATTTTGAAGGTATCCATCTCCGTTTAGCAATGGTAGATTCACGTATTGATAAAATACAGCCTAAAATAAAACAGTTTTTTGCCTCTCTCAACCGAGATATATTTAATACCAAAGTTGAGAAATTTTTGTATTTCTTGCTCGAAAAAAGCCATGTAACAGATAAACAGATACAGTTTCCTTTTCCCTATGACGGAAAAATTCAATTGGCAGATTCATTTCCCGTTTTTATCTCTGTGGATAGACCTGAAAGTCTTTTCCCTCCGGAACGTATACAGCGTTCCGAATATAAAAAAGACCCGAGAAAAGAGCAAGAAGCATATCGGAAAGGTCATGTGCAAATGATGCGCCAGATTCATATCCAATGGTGGTTGGAGTTTATTCGTCGGAAATCTTTGGAAACCGATGTCATACATCTTTCTGAAATCTTCTTCGACAGTCTGGAAAAACACGATAATGATTTGCAACTCGCTATACAGGTGATTGACCAGAGTATTAAAAAATATAAGGAAGATCCACATTGGGAAATACAGATTGATACAAGTGAAAAAATAGATAATCCCAGTTCAAAACATACAATATCTGATATATGGATGAAACGCAAATGACTCAAAAATATGATTTTCTCGAATGTGAAGACGGTGCGGTACTGTTTTCACAATTGGTAGACGCTCTAAAAAGAGGTGCTCATATACAATATGAAGGAGATAAGGCACTTTTTCTTTATCTAAATAAATATATAGATAATCTGACTGTCTATTTCAAACGACACGAGAATATAACTATCGTTCCATCCGGTAGTGGAAACGAATTTTATTATTTCCCGCTCTATCACCCTGTATCAAGAAGTAATTATTCTGTTGAGCGGTCGTCTTTACCCAAAGAACATATTCTTATTGCCTTGCTGCTGTACAAAGCTTATTATATCGATCACAACATAGAATTAACTTCTGTAAAAAAGTTTGTTGCTCTAATACGCGTAGATATGCCTGATCTTAAGAAGCATGTGCAACGTCTACTGGTCAAGACAAAAGGCACCAAAGAACGTTTTACTGAATCAAATGATGCTCGTATTGATCAAGAAGTACAACGTGCATTCAAGAATTTTCATAAACTAAGATGGATTGATTTGAAAGAAGACGATTTCATAATCTTTCCTGCATTTCAGCGTATAACACGGGAGTTTGCTGATTATATTAATTATATTGACAATTGGCTTAAAGAAGAATAAATATGAAAAAATATCCTCGTATTTACAGTTTGTCTACTGTTGGTATCATACACCATCAGGAAAACGATTACATTTTTCATCCTGCTCGTACCGATTTTATTGGTGATAGCGGTTCTGGTAAAAGTATCATAGCCGATTTACTACAACTTATATTTGTAGGGGCTTCCGCTTTCCGCTCCGCAACCATTCCGGTTCAGGGGAAACGGGAACCTGATGGCCTCGTTTTGCGATCACCAGGTAAATCATTGGACTATGGATATGCATTTGTAAATATAGAAGTTGCCGATGGACAATTTATTACAGCAGGAGCCTATCTTGAAAGTACTTCCAAAGCCACACGCCCTTTTGTTGTACAGGCAGGACTTGCTATTGAACAAGGTGAGTTTACCCCTATGACGAAACCTCTTTATGCAGCCGATTTTCTGGATGACGAATGTATTATTCCATTAGAGGATATTATTGAATACATGGAGGAAAAAAACTTAGTTTTTAAGGATTGGCAACGGATTTCTTTTTTTCATAAAGTACTCTATAAAAATAAAATACTACCACTTGACCTTACCGATAAAGATAAAGTACTAAAAGATTATGCGAAGATAATTCAGTCGTTTTCGAGGGGGAAAGAACTTGATACTACAAGAAGTTCTAGTTTGTTGGATTTCTTATTCGGGCAAGAAAAGGGTAAAGACTTCATGAATAAATACAGGTCAATCGTAGAAGAAATAGAAAAAAATGCGGTGGACTATGGAAGAAATAACAATGAAATTCTTTTGTTGACACAAAAGTGCTTTCAAGTTAGTGATCTATATAAAGTATTGATCGAAAAAAAAGAAGCAGAAAAAATATATTTGACTTCTCAATATGTGTTTTTGCAAAGAGCCTATGATTCAAATAAAGAAATTCTCAAAAAAGAACTCTATACCTTTTTACAAGCCCGGGAGGATTTATCAGGATTACAAGTATTGGTTCAGTACGAGTTAGAAGAGGCTCAAAGAGGTTTGGATAAGAAAGAGTTAGCTTATGAAAAAATAAGGGATATTTATGATGAATGGCGACAAAAGAAAAGTTTGTTGGATAATGCTAACAAAATGATTGAACAGTTAAACATTCTCCCTGGAGACTTGGCTGCCTGTTATAAACAATACAGAACTCAAAAAAAAGAATACATTTACTATAAAGAATTGAAGGACAAATTAGTTGGCTCACGTTTGATTGATCTTTTTACAAATTCAGGCTGGAGAGGCGGATTAGCTGCAGGAAATAGTTTTTACCTCCAAAAGACAGATGAATTACGTAACCGTTTATCACAATTGCACGTGGTAGAGCAGTTCCACGATATAAATAATCCTAATTCACTTATACGTTGGGCTTTATCGTTGCAACGTAATTTTACAAAAGAAGAAGAAAGCCTAATTTATCATTTTCAGAAGTATGGGATGAATAAGCCTAATCATCCTAAACCGTTTGACCGTTATGTTTGCTCCCCAGAAGAATTACTAAAAAACACAAATATAGGACCCGATACAGAAGGATTTTGGATAAGTCTCGGTGGAATAAGCGAGTTTGTAAATTACGTAACAGAAAAACAGCAAAGTCTTAATAATGATCGAGAGACGATTTTACAGTATTTTCAATCACAGGTGGCCAATATAGAACAGGAGAAAAAAACAATTGAAGAAGAATTAGAACTGTGGAAAAAATTATATGATATAGTAAATACCCTTGATGCACCTACTCGTTCAGTAGATATATTTTTCCATAAGCCCGAAATAAAAAAATTTCAGGAAATAGAAATTTTAAATATCTCTCCCGAACAAATGGAGCAGTCAGTGAAGAGCTTAGCAACAAAAGACTTAATAGAACAGTCCGTGAAAAATGTGAAAGAAGAACAAACATTACTGTACAATCAATTTATGCAGCTTAAAAATATAGTTGAAATATTCCCTGATCTTATACAAAAATCTACCAGTTTATTAATTTCGATATCAAAGAAAATAAAACTGTATGAAGCAGAGTGGAACACTATTTTGCATGAACAAACTATTCAAGCTTATAAAGAAGATGATTATATAAATGCAGATAATAAAATTGAGTTCTTTAAGGATGAATTGACCATTTTAAGTAGCACTTTGAATAAATGCGATGAATTAATACAGTTGATGGCGAATATAGAAAATCAAGAGAACCACCTGAATATGATTGAAACTGAATATCTATCACTTTATACGGAATTACCTACCATTGATAGTTTTCCAGCGATAAGCTGGGAGTCAGTAGAAGAAGCAAAAGTGCTTTATCACCAAAGGAACACCACCTACATTAATCAGTATACCAATATGGTAAAAAGTTTCATACCAAATGAACAATACAAATTTGAAACTAGTCATGATTTTAAAGAATTAATAGCAAATTTGTTGCCTGACTTATTCCCTGAAGATATGATTATTGAAGAGGAAGTCGTCGGTAGAATCAAGAAAAGGCTCGAAGATATTAATGAAAAAAACAGGGAATTGAATAGTAAGAAAATAGGTAAAATCCAGGATTTATTAACCGAGGTGAAACGACAAGTTGAAACACAATGGGATGAGATTCGTCGTATAAATCGCTTCTTTACGAGTAGTAAAAAGAAGATATCTGGTGCATATAATATGAAACTCGAAAAAACAGATTCTTTACAGTTTTCTGTTAGCTGGTTAAGTCAATTTAAACATAAGACAACTTTAGATAATATGACAGATATGTTCGATGTCTCCATTTTGAACGAATTGAATACGCAAGTATCTATTCGTGAAAAAATCATGAAAGCTTTCTGTGAAATAACCAATAATAATTCCAATGACATAACGTTAGAAGATTTACTGAATCCTAATTCATATATAGAACTGAGCCTTGATATGAAAAATCGTGCCGGACGAAATAATAAAGGTAGTACCGGGCAGACGTATGCTGCCATTGCTCTGTTGTGTATAGCCCGTCTCTCTATTGTTGGTAACAAAAACAATGCACAAGAAGATGGATTACGATTTATGCCCATTGATGAGGCAGAAGGATTAGGTAGTAATTTTGACCTATTGAGTGATATCGCTGAAGAATATGATTATCAGATACTGACTTTTTCAATTAATCCATTGGGAAAATATAGCGAACAGCATGTATATATCCTTAACCGTAATCCAGATGTAGAAGAAGAAGTTAATTATGCTCCGATAGAGATACGTAGCCGAAATGATATTGATCCGGAATTGGCAAATTTTATAAATGTAAATGACTATGGAAGCTGAATTGACCTGGCGAACACTCACTGCAATGTATTCTCTTTACAAGGGGAACAAAATATCAGCGACAAAAAAAAGTGATAATAAGTTCCGGAACTTGATAAATAGAAAGTTAGTGCAATATCAGCCAGGCAATCATAATTATTTGATTAAAAGTGAAAAGTACGATGCTTATTTTGCTAAACGCTACCTGGAAGATTATTTGGAATATGATCGTTTTTTGAAGTCTGTACAACCAGATGTGACTGGTCGACAGACATATACGGTTAATGATGTCCGCTCTTTACGGTTTGTAGCAGATAACAGGGAACAAATCCGGAACTCTCTTACGACCCGACATACATTTAGTGAAGACTTCTTTGAACATGGTGGAAGCAAGCATTTGGATACCTATCAAAGTCTGAACGATTTGGTGCTTTCTATCTTAGGAGTAGAGGATTATCCTCTGGAAGATCCCAAAAATCATCAGTGGAGATTCGTTGTAGATGTTGGTGAACCGCGTTGTATAGTGCTTTGTGAAAACCTCAATTTTCTGAAAATGCCCCGCATTGCTCGTGAATACAAAATAGAGTTATGGTACGTAGGTGGAAATAATACAAAAGGAACTCATTTTATTGATGAAAAGAAATTGGATAAACTCTTATTCTATTCTTGTGATTGGGATTATAATGGCTTGGAAATCTATGTTCGGTTAAAAAAAATATTTCAGGAGAAAGGCTGTGATATAAAGCTTCTTTATCCTTCAGAACCAATTAAAAAGTATCCCGTCAATATGAAAAAACATAATAGCAAATGGAAAACTACACTTCCCTTTTCAGGTTTGGAGCAATTCTGTTTTACTTCTAAAGATATTCATTTGATTAATGAATTGATAAGTACGGATAGATGGGTAGAGGAGGAAACTAATGATTTGGTCGCGATGGTAAAGAGGTACATTGATTTGTGAGTATCAATGCAAGTGTTTGGTGTTTATCGGAAGAAAAGAGTAAGTTTGTAACATTTTAGAAAATTGCCGTTTGGGGCAAAATTTTAAATGGGCTAATATGAACTTTTCAAGAAATAAATATTTGTCAAAGCTGATAGGGCATCGTGATTATGAAGGATAACATCCTTATCAGGCGTAACGAAGATGGCATCGTAACCATGGGACTCAAACAATTTTTGTTGAACGAGCAGAGTCTGGAGGTATTTGTATTTTAGATTACACTCACAAGATTTCAACTATAGAAATATTACAAATTGACATTCTGTTAATTCATATACTCTTTCTTTGCTATATATAGAGGTAAAGGACAGTTCAAAAATATTTATCCCCTTAATCCGAAGTTTAATAATGACGGATTGAGGGGATTTTCTTTTTGGTACTGACATTTGGATAGCCATAAATACAATCATTGTAATGTTTTTAGAGCAGATGATAGATATAGGACAAAACCAACTACAATCTGTTACATGAAAACAAACTGTCCGGAAATACCTTCTAGCCTTGTAAAAGGTGTATTCCCTCCGTTTTATGAGCTAATCACGAAGTAAATTTCCTAATATTCTACTATGTTAAAAATTTCATTGCAATGACTGGTCTGGTTCATTGTGATGAGTGTATGAAGTCATTGTGATGACTTGGTCGGGGCATTACAATGATTGGGAAGAATCATTGTAATGAATTTGAATAAGGGTCGGAATGAAGGTCGAAAATGGGGGCGTGGATGGGGATTTTCTGTCTAGTATAGGTCGTTTTAGAGACAGTGCCGTTAGCTAAAACCGCGAAAAACGAACAATCTGCAAGTTGGAAATGTTTATCTTTATCTTTTTGATTAATAACGATAAAGAAGAAAAAAGTTATGAGAAATAAAGATTTTTGTATACTGATGCTCGAGCAGGAAAAGCAAAAGCGTAGTAACGGGGATGAAAGTACGGCCGATCTGTACCGTGCTACCCGTAATCATTTTGCCGCATTCATTCGTGAGAGAGGAAAGAGCGGGCTGCTGGGAGATGTGACGCAGGATGTTGTGCAGGAGTTTATTCGGTATCTGAAAGGAAAGAAACTGCGCGTGAATTCGGTGAACAGCTATATCAGTAACCTACGGGCGATGTACAACCGTGCCTGCCGGGGATGGAAAGGGCGGCCTGAGGAACGGCCGTTCGAGGGGATGCAGTTGCAACGGGAGGAGACTGTTAAACGGGCGGTTCCGGTGGAAGTGATCAAGCAGATGGCTGCGCTTGATCTGGAAGAGGAACCGGAGAAAAAGCTGGCGGTGGATATGGCCCTGTTTTCCTTTTTTGCCTGCGGTATGCCTTTTGCGGATATCGTTCGTCTCAGTAGGGAGAATCTGGTTGAAGAAGGAAAGGTGTTGTCGTATCGCCGTCAGAAAACCGGAGCGCTGATTGAGATGGAAGTTTCGGAGTCAATGCAGCTGCTGATCGATCGTTACAGGCGGGAAGATTCCAAATGTCTTTTTCCGGTGTTACAGGAGGGGGCCACGCATGAACAGTATAAACATTGTCTGGCACAGGAAAACCGGTATCTGGCAGAGGTACAGGTTTTATTAGGCTTATCGGCCAAGTTAACGACTTATGTTTTCCGTCATAGCTGGGCCTCTGAGGCTTATCATTTGGGTATACCGATCGCTATAATCAGTCAGGCACTGGGACATTCATCTGAGAAAATGACGCATATTTATTTGTCCGCTTTTGATGCCGGTAAGGTAGGGGAAGCCAATAAAAAGGTTTCTGAAGGTATAAAGGAACTGATGGCGGCCTAATCTCCCTTATTTATATAATAAGGTCATATTCTTCTTTTTTCTCTCATATCCAATCCTTTAGAATGGATGGATTTCATAAAAGAATTTGAATACTCTGCAAAGATAGGAAGAATCTAACGGAAAAACAAAGCTTTTGGTCAAAATCCTAAAAAAAACATATAAAATTCACATTAATTAATACAGTTTCCTACTTGTGACCTTAAAATCATAATATTCAAAGAATAAGGCATAAAGCGGGTGGAGACTGCTGTTTTATAAATATCCGTTTGCGAAAAACTGTTATTATTTTTACATGTTTTTACACCACAAAATACTGCAATAAGACATCAATCCAAGATTATCCGGGGACAAAAACCATGAAATTCTCCTCTTTGTAGAGGTGTTTTTCTCCTTTCCCCTTATTATATAAATAAGGTAGCTTTTTAGAGGTAGATCAGAAAATCAAAGGCTGGTATTGATATAATTATATATGTATAGGATAAAAAGATCACAAAGAGAAGCGTTTTGCCTGTTGTTACTTTTCAGCCTGCTTTGGCGGGGAGTGACAGCCCAGACAACGACCTATCATAAGGCGGAGTCCTTTTTATTCTCTTTCAAAGAGAACAGCGACATGTTCCTTGCAGATTATGGTGATAACGCCTACCAGCTGGAGCGGATGGGACGACTTTTGGATGTTTCCCGCAACCGTCTGCAGAAAGGTGGCTCCCACCTTTTGATCGTTTCGCATGTGAATGCTTACGGCGGTGAAGAAGAGTCGGTGATAAATGAAGCTTCCCTTCGTGCGAACCGTATCCGTTCTTACTTGAAGACCCGTTTCGATATCCCTCATGAATGCGTAGCCTTTTATATCGACCGTAGCGGCAGTTATCGTGACCGGATACATGTCTATGAGGTGTATAAACCGCTTCCGTGGTTTGCTAATACTTCGATCCATTACAGTGATAGTCGTTATCCGGTTGCGATGAAAGCGGCGGTCGACCGATATGGTGCCGTTCCTTATGTCGATTTGTACCGTCGTGGAGAGGCTGGTGGTTACGATCGTGAAGTGTATCGTATAGACGACCCGCTTTTCGACCGGACGGAACTGGAGGATTATCGGCTGGCATCGGTGGTCGACACCTTGAGAAAGGGGAAAGGTGAATCGGCCCCCCCGGCTGTTTCTTTAGCAACGGTGGTGACGACACGTGAAGCAATGCGGATAAAAACAGAACAACCCGAACAACCAGTCGTTGCAAGGAAACCGGAACGCAGAGCTGCATATCTTGCCGTTAAAACCAACCTGCTCCCGTGGTGCACTATAGTCCCTTCGGTGCGTCTGGGAACCGGTGAAACAAAGATGGAAACCGGATCTTTTATGCCGAATCTGGCACTGGAATACTTTTTTGCCGACCGTTGGTCGATTGCCGTATCAGGCATGTATTCCGATTTCTCTTATAAGAATAAGGTGCGCGACCACTGGTCTGTCTCTTCTTTTTCCGTCGAGCCCCGCGTGTGGTCGTTGCGTCCCGGTGAGTTTATGTGGCTTAATACCGGGTTGTTTTGTGAATACGGTGACTTTGACATACAGGGCAGCGCGATTGATCCTGATAAGGATATTTTCTATGGGCGTACCGGTCGTTTCTGGACGGCAGGTGGCAGTTTAGGTTGTCTGATTCCTTTCGGGAAAGGTTTCTGTATGGAGGCAGGGGTACGGGCAGGTTATCGTTCGGTATCGGAGGGAAAGAAGTACCGTTACGATAAAGTAGATGACAAGAATTATCTGGAAACCCGTTTTTCATCGACAGGTTTTATGGTGGGTTTGAATATCAATCTGGTATATCGTTTTCAAATCAGATAAGGAAAGGAGTGTAAATATGGGAAAACAAAAAAAACGTAGAATAAGAAAATGGATGATATGCTTGGTATGCGACGTATTCCTATCGGCATGTACTTACCATACGCCGGATCAAGATTGGGAGAAAAACGGAAGGGTGCGCCTGCTTCTCGATTGGCAAATCCGGGTACGACCTTCGGTTATGACTTATCATTTTTATAAAGATGGCACAGGCAGTCCCGTTGTGCGACGTGGAGACACTTGGGGATATGAAGGTACACTTCCGGCGGGACATTATAAAGTGGTAGTCTGTAATACCGACTGCGAGAATGTTTTGCTGGAAACAGAAAACGGATATGAGGAGGCTTGTGGGAGAGCCAGGCAGGTATCTTCCCTGAAATCGTCACAGGTCTTGATCGAACAACCCGGTAACCTGTACGGTACCGGTTGCGAAGAAATCGATGTCGGGGGCGAAAATTTTGTCGTACGGGAGTTGAGTCCTGTCAGTCTGGTGCGAAGGTTGGAGCTGAATATAAAGGTTACAAGCGGGGAGACGAGCGGAGTGGTTCAATGTGAGAAACTGACAGGCAGACTCAGCGGTCTGTCTCCAGGTGTATACCTGTCGAATGGTAAACCTTTTACCGGAACGCCTGCCTTTGTCGTATTTGAGCCTGAACGAACTCCTTCCGGAATATATACCACGACACAGAACCTGTTCAACCTGTCGGAAAAGGAAACCGGTGGCAGTCCGGTCAGTCTCCTGCTGGATATGGAATTGTCAGACGGAAAAGAAGTAGCCACGTCGGTCGATATCACGGAAGAGATTGGTAAGGCATTCATAGAGAACACGTTTTCGGTGATACTTGACCTGACTGTCAGGTACGACGAAATAAAGGGCTTGACTGTCCAGTTGGCGGAATGGAAAAAAGGAAATGAGGGTTCGGGTATTGTCGATCCCTGAAAAAGAATAACAATTAAACACTGGTATGATATGAGAACAAATGTATTTTTTGTAACAATTCTGTTGGCAGTCGCTTTTCTGGCGGGTTGTACCAACACAGAAGAGCCGGTGACGGCAAGTAGTGGGGAAGCGATCCGTATAACGGCGGGTATCGGAGGAACTACCCGTGCGGTAATAGACGCCGGTTATGGCACGGATCTGAATGTGTCGTTTGCCCGGATTGATAACCTGCCTGCCTGTATGAACTGGAATACCCCGTCGCTCGATGCTATCCGCACCGGCGGTACAGGTAATACGGCGATCACCTTCGAGCAAAAACAAAACTATCTGGCGGCAAACGGAGTCTCGGCCCTGATCGGCTACTATCCCCGCAAGAGTCCGGAAACAGGGACGGCCAATCCGCTGAGCGTTGTTTATACTATAACCGGAGATGAAGATATTATGGCAACGGAGATACGGACGGGCTGGTTGGCCGCCCCGTTTGAGGCATTCACCTTTAACCATCTGCTTACCCAGTTGCAATTCATTTGCGTGGGTTCTGCCGAAGCCGTAGCCAAATGGACGGGAGTCACTTCCATAACGGTAAAAGATATAGCCACGGAATTGACACTTTCGCTCGATAAAACGACGGGCGCCGGTTTAAGGGCTACCGGTGCTGCCGACAAGAGCCTGCGTATAAAGAACTGTCCGGCGGTTGTCTCGGTAGTTGGTCAGGCAACTCCCCAAATCGGCTACCTGCTGCTTTATCCGGCAACAGATATGGGAACAGCCCAGGCAATTAACCTGGAAGTGACAGCAACTTACAACGGAGGGATAAAAACATTGCCTGTCCCTATAATGAATATTGATGGTGGAGTACAGGCGGGACAATCCCACCTGGTCACGCTCACTTTTGCAGAGGATGGCACGGTCATGGCGGAAGCAGGTATTGCCGTATGGCAGCCGGGTAATGGAGGAGGTGCCGTAATAACCCCCGGAGAATAAAGGAATTGTTTCAGACACCGAATTACATTGTTATCGATGAATAAATTAATGATAAAAGTATTTGCTTTCCTGCTTCCGGCAATAACTGGCTGTTCGGATGGTAGTGGCCGTGAGCCGCTGCCTGTTGCCGAAACGATGGTCAGTCTGGAAGGGGCGATCGGGCTGTCTACGCGTGTTGTGATCAATTCGGGTTATGAAGCGGATCTGGATATCTGTTTTGCGCGTCAGGACGAAATTGGCAATACCTATGGTAGGTGGAGCCTGCATAAAGCCGTCCGTAGCGGAGGAGGCGGGAACCGTCCGATTCAGTTTGATATCCCCCAGTTGTATCCGGCTGATGGAAGCCATATTCGCTTGCATGGTTATTACCCGGTGGAGAATGATGTCGATGCGTTGACGGGTAAGGTTACTTTTACTTTGGATGGTATGACGGATATCATGGCAACGGGATGCCTGTCGGCAACCGCTTATGCTCCTGTACGGACCTGCCTGTTCCGTCATTTGCTGACGCAGGTCGGATTGGTTTGTTATAGTGACCGTGCAGCGTTGTGGGGAGAGATCGTGAAGATCGAAGCTATGGGAGTCCATACACGTCAGGAGCTCGATTGTGCGGGTGGATCCCCTTTGTTGACAGATGTTTCTTCCGCTGAAGCGATAAAAAATGTGACCGTGCAGGGGATAGAGGAATTATCCGTTCCGCAGGTGGATGAAGGGGGAGAGGTGCCTGAGGCACAAGGGTATGTCCTGCTTCCCGTATCTCTGCCCGTAGGAATGGGCGGGAATCCGCTCCGGTTGGAGATAACCACGACGAAAGATGGAAAAGGAAATGGGATAGAAACGGTGACACCTGTATCTGTCACCGTAGAAAACGGTTTCCGGGCAGGTAAACGGCACGTCATTTCGCTTTTTTTCACTGCGGGCACTGGTATTCGAACTTCTTTTATTGGTGTGGAACCCTGGACGGATCAAGATGCCGGTGAACTGCCTATCTGAGAGGATGTCTAACGTAATTAAAAATGATTTTCTATAGTGTATAATTAAAAACAAACGAAAATGAAAACAACGGCAATGTGGGTTATAGCTATAGCCCTTACGGCAACAACAGGTTGCTCTGAAACAGAAACGGAAGTGATCGACTCCGGCGACGACGATCAGGTCGCTTTAGGTATTTCACCTAATCTGAAGGTGGAAGCCGGAACCAGATCGGCCACAAAATCGGTCGTGAGCGGTGACCTTATTACCTATACCGATTATACGACTGAGGCTCCTGGATTAGGCGTGTTAATAACGAATAAGACTGTAAATGGCTGGTATACACCTGATGGAACGGATTACACAGGCCACCATGTTTGGTATATGGGCGATGAAAGGGGAACTAACTGGATTTCCATACAAACCAAAGGGGGCACTTTTGCGGCAACGAACGAATCTCCCTATTATCTGACGAAAGATATAGGTAGAGTATATGCTTATTATCCGTATGACGCAACAGTGACCAATACGCTTATGACTGTAAATACGGAGTCCGACCTTAAAATACCGGTAACAGTTCTGGCCGTCGGAGAGATAGACGCTCAGAGAAACAATGCGAAGAAATATTGGAACATGGGTGCGTGGGCATCTACAGCGAGGGTTGACCAGGTCAACCTGTCCCTGGCGGCAGAAAAAGACTACCTGTATTTTGCGGCTGACGGCGGACGCAACGTAAATAACGGGCGCGCCGACGGGCATACACCTGTTACACCGGATGATGAACCTGATAATCTGGATACGGACAATCCTGGTTACAAGATCAATCTGGATATGAAACATGCGATGGCGATGGTCTCTTTCCGGGTGTACGATGGCGGCCGTCTGAGTGATAACGATGTGAATTTTACGAAGTTTACCATAAAGAATCATACCGGTGGATCCAATCTGTTCAAGACAGGCAACGGCAAAATGTCTTTGACGGACGGTACGATAACAGGAACAGTTACGGCGGTGGAATTAAGCCGGACGATCGTCAATTACGTCCTGATGCGGCAAGTGGATGCTTCGGAAGGGCAGTATGCCTTTATACAGACCGGGACTACGACCGGCGGGATAAATGGTAAGACAGTCTCCAAATCGGTCAGTGCCATAGTGTATCCTGTTACTTTCGGAGAAGATGAAATCGACCTGGAGATTACGCTTCAAGAAGGTAGTAATCCTCCCGTTGTGTACCCCGTAACGCTGAGCGGTAATCAATGGGAACCCAACAACAATTACATCTATACACTTTCCGCAGGCCGTAACAAACTTACGGTGATGGATGTCAGTGTTGAAGCCTGGTCGGACAACGAACAGGACGAAATACCTCTGTAATCATATCCAAAAAATAAAGCCCGTGAAACAATTCATATATACATTTTCGACAGCCGTTTTCTTCCTGCTGGCTAACGCTTGTACGGAGGCCACGATCTTTATGGGCGACGGGGGAAACGAAGGCAAAGGCGATGTGGAGGAGGGTGTTCCCCTGAGCGTTAAGATTCTGGGCTTATCGGTTGAGATAGAATCGAGAAGCATTGCGACGGGAGGGGCTGTAGCTGGTGTGGCGAACCCCAATCCGCTTATGCAGGTGGGGCTTTCAGTCACAAAAGCGAACGGTTCCGCCTATGCCGGGGGCATTCATACACAGGTGTTTGTGTACAATGCGACTGCTGTTTCGCCCGGCTGGGAGTTGGCAGAGGGTGAGGAGATACTTTTGTTGTTTTCGGAGAAAGGGACCGTATACGGGTATGCCCCGGCGGAGAAAAGCGTGTCTTTATCGGGAACACCGAAAGTACCCGTGATGAGTGGTGTAAAGGTGCTCGATAAGCAGAAGTTTTACTTCAGCGACACCCATGATCCGGTAGATGCATCGACCGATGTGCAGTGGGAAACCGACCAGGATGATTTCCTGTATTGTAAAGTGCCGACGGAGGTGGACCGCTGGCATCCCGAAGTTTCTTTGACGATGAACCATGCCTTGGCTAAAGTCAGTTTCCGTGTATTGGAAACGGATGGCGGTTCGGAGTTTGCCGACAGCCGGGTGAAGAAGGTCGTACTGAAAAGTAACGGCGGTTTTAAAAAGTCGACTTCCGCGAAGCTGAACCTGGCAACGGGGGAGCTGAACGGTACGATGCCGGCGGTGGGTGAGTTGTGGTTTACGGCTGATGGCGACCTGCGGAGAGTAGGGACGGAGGTTGGCGCTGATGAAGATGATATTCGGAAGGTTGCAATACAGGTTTTCGGAATGGTTATACCGGTGGTGGATGTCCCTGTGACGTTGGAACTGACGCTCGACAATGGTTCTGTTTTTACGATGGCTCCGGCGGCAGGAGGTGGTGGGGCAAGTACATTTATTGCCAACTGGCTGAAGGGAAACAATTACATCTATAACATCCGGCTATCTCCGCAGGGTATCAGCATAGCCAATGTTGAAGTTGTCGGCTGGACGGAGGGCGGTACAACTGATGTGCCCGTGGAATAGTGAAACGAAATAATGCGAAAGACGAAATAAAATGGAACGGAATCGAGTACAGTTATATCTGTTGTGGCTACTGGCCGGTATATTGCTGCTTGGGTGTACGGCGGGACCGGTAGAGGAGATCGTACCGGAAGAGAGTCGGCCGGTAGCCCTCAGTTTCGGCAGGCCCAGTCTGGGTGTGCCGGAACTCCTGACCCGTGCCGGAGAGGTTGCCACCCCACCTCCGACTCCTTTGCCAGCCGGGGCGACCGTACGTATCGGAGCTTACTTCACCGGTAGTGTAGGAGATACGCCGTCCGATGCTTCCTTCTCTACAATGGCCCCCTCGTTCGAAGCGACCTACGTGGTAGGGAATGACGGCAGTTTATCCCCTTGTTGCGTGAATGGGAACGGAAAGCAAACGGCGGGTACAGCCAAAGGTTTGACCGTCAGGGGAGGTATGTACGATTTTTATGCTATCTCCCCGGCACGGCCGCTATTGAAAGGAAATGACGGTTTTTATAAGATAACCGGTCTTCCTCACAAGGAAGATGTAATGACTTCTTTTGTCCGTGGTGTGGCTGTGACGAAGACTGCCAGGCGGGTGACACTCGGAACTTTTAGCCGGAAATGTGCGATGTTGGTATTCAACGTGGCTCCTTCACCCGATAATGCACTTCCTTTCGATCAGCTATACGGAACATCTCTTGTAATAAAAAAGATATCATCTTCGGGTACTGTCCTGTTGGCAGGTACGGATACGGGTATTCTTCCTACGGGAGGCGGTACGGGGGCGGATGCGGAAGTTACATTTGCAGCAGAAGAGTTTGAACCGGTCGATCCCGGTTCTGATCCGGATAATTGTGGTCTGAACAAAACAAAAGGCGTTGTCCTTCCTAAAGACGACCAACCTTTCGAGGTGGAAATAACCGTGGTAAGAGACGATGAGACAGCTATCCTCAGGGCCACTATCGACCGGAATATCTCTTTCGACGAAGGCAAGCGGTATATTTTTACCCTCGAAGTGAAAAACAATGAAAGTAGCCTGATAATGAAGGTGCTCGATTGGTATGATGAGATCGTATTTGAAGACGGGAGTGTGGGAGGGCCCGACACTCCTTATCCTCCCGATCCCGATATCAACGAAGGAATAGGCACAACCGTTACTGTTGCCCGATGGAAGGAAATACCCTGGAGCGGCAACGGAAATGTCGGTGGAGATAGTTGAACGAAATAGATTAAAAAAAGAAATACAATGAAACGAGTAAATAAAACAAGGCTGTTTGCACTGTTGTTTCTGCTGGTTGCAGGCGGTTGTACGGAAACGGTTGTGGAAGAAGATGATATTCCGCTCCATGCTCAGAAAGAAGTAGATGCCGGGTTTGTCCTGAATGTGCTGACTAACCGGACTCCTGTTACCCGTAGCATCACTTTTACTCCGGACGGCACGATCGAGTCGGATACGCAGGCAGTAGGTGTAGGGGACTCGGTACGAACGAGAGCCACCGCTCCGTTGTCAGAAATGCAGGAAAGCCGGATCGCCAGCCTGTGGGTCGGGCAGTATGATGTGACAACCGGTACGCGTTTATTCAACCAGTATATCCCTTCTATGACCGGTACAACAGTCAACCTGAAACTGAAACAGAGTCAGAATGGCAGCAGGAGTCGTGTCTATTTCGTGTCGAATGCCGGTGACTTGGGGGCGATAGCTACTGAAGCGATTTTAAAAAAACATACGTTGACATATACTTCTACGGCTGAGGGATTGCCTGACGATAATTTATGTAAAATGATGGGATCTTGGGAAGGCGAAGTGTCGGACGTCGGTGTAAGAAATATAATGGTGGAACTAACCCGTCTTCTCGCTACGATTAAGTTTATTTATTCAACAAGTACAGATTTTACGTTTAGGCCTACTTCTGTAGTTTTGAAGAATGCCCCGACTGTATCGCAGGTGGAAGCACCAACGGAACAATTGACAACAGGGGATATCCGTTATAATACATATACGGGTACGGTCAGCCAGACAGGCGCTACCATTTATTGGTATCTGCCGGAGAATATGGCTGGTACTGTCGGTGGTGACAACGTCGTCAATTCGGAGAAAAAGAAGACTGGTCGGGGTGTCACGAATGCAACCTGTATCGAACTGACAGGTACAGCGGTACAGGGTGGCGTAACTTATGGGAATGTTACTTTCCGTTTTTATCCGGGTAGTAATGAGAACAATTACGATATCGTGCGTAACTCCCGTTACACGATGAATGTTACTTTGGTAGGTATAGATGTTTCCGACGAGCGTATAACCGTCGGTGAGATACCACCTATCGTGGTTGATCCGGAGGAAATGCCAGCTAAAAAAGGTGGTGAAAAAGAGATACAGATTACAGCCCGGCCGGGTCAGTCGTGGGTATTCGATATGCCTAGCTGGTTGTCAGCGTTGTTGGATGGCCGGAATATTCCTTCGGGTGCAACCATTACGCATCAGGGGCCTGCCAATGTGGTGTTTAAGGCTGAAGAGGCTAATCCGAAAGCAGAGAGTCGCAGTGTCTCCTTTGATATAGATATAAATGGCACGAATCAGTCTATAACAATCACCCAAAGTGGTTCTACCTTGGTAAAAGGGGAGGATGTTTCATTGAATGCGGAAGCAGGCTCTGATGGTGTTTCCTCTTTTACAGCCACCGAGGGTTTGCAGTGGTTAGCGACTTTAGAAGGAGATGGCTGGCTGAACTGGGCGGCTACAAATCCGGGGATATCGGGTAGTGAAGCATCTGCAAGTGCACAACCGTTAAAGGTAGAAGCTACTACCAGTAACCCGCTGTCACGGACACGTACCGGTAGAATAATTGTCAAAGCCGGGGCTTCGGTGGGTTATGCCGGTTATACGGATCTGAAACAGGAAATAACTGTTGAGCAGGCGGGGGCTATTGTAACCGGATCAACCGTAAATATGAATGCGGAAGCTGTAAATAATCAGGCATCAACCTTTACTGCTACAGCAGGTTTGGACTGGGTAGCTAATGTCGCGAATGGTAATTGGATCACACTCACCGGAACAACGTCAGGTTATCCGACCACCGGAAATTTACAGAACATAACTTTTGATGTTTCTGTTAACCCGTCTTCAACTCAACGAAGTGGTGAAGTTGTTGTTCGTGCGGGAGATGAGACTGGTGGTCCGACAGGAACAATTACAGTAAATCAGAGTGGCTCTTCTTTTGATGCTACTGGTGCGACTACGATAATAGATGCGGTGGCCACAAGTTTTGTCACCGGTTCAGTTATGGCGACTACAGGTTTGGAATGGACTATATCTCCGGAAACAAGTAATGGAATAACTGTGAGTCCAATCAATGGTTCGGGTAATGCTACGTTAACGTTTACAGCTTCAGATAATACCAACTCTACAGCTGTTGAGCGTACGGGTTCATTTACAGTGGCAGTAACAGGAGCAAATCCGGTGCGTATAGTGACGGTCACTGCTAAGCAAACGGCTCCGGCTTATGTAGGAAATATCCAGGTTTGTAAAACAGAAGGAGAAAAACTGAACAAAGCAGCTGCAGTGAATTATTGTACGGCCTTGGAAACGGAAGGTAAGGATGATTGGTATTTACCTTCATCCAGTCAATTGTCAGCTATGTATAGCTATAGAACAGCGTTAGAGGCCATAAGTGGTTTCGAACCCTTCAATCGCTATTACTATATTAGTAACACGGCCGGTGGTACCTTTGGCTGGTATGTAGTGAATTTGGGGAACGGTGCGGTTGGTAGCGACACCCCAACAGGACTAAACTTCGTTCGCTGCGTCCGGAATAAGTAGGTGTGTCCAGCTAACTTAATGAATGATGATGGTCTGTAATCCGAGGTTTGGAGGGCGCTAGAATACCTTTTTAATGGCAACTTAACAATACAAATAAAAAAACATTTAAAACATATATTATGAACAAAGCAGATTTAGTAAATGAACTAGCGGTGAAGCTGAATATTCCACAGTACCAGTCTCGTCAGTTTCTCAATGCTTTCCAGGAGGTGTTGACAGAAACATTGAAACGGGGTCCTATAACCCTTCAAGGATTCGGGATATTTGAGCCCTGGAATCAGAAAGAGCGGCAGGGGCGTAATCCTCGTACCGGTGTCCCTTGTATGATTGCTCCCCGCAAAAGTGTTAAATTCAAACCTGGAAAGTTTTTACTTAGAGATTTGAATTCTTCCAAATAGAGAACAAAAGGGAGACATAAGCGTAAACCGAATAGAAATAGACCTTATGTCTCCCTGTTTTTTTGATTTCCCTCAATTATTTATTAACGCCTATTAGATTATTAGATATATCATGAAGAAACAAAATAAATTAGAAGCCTTATTTCCTAACGGAAAAGTCCCAGACGTGAACGAGTTTAACCGCAATCTTGATAAAATGTCGAAGGAAGGTCGTAACCATTTGCTTGAAAAGATTTACAAAATTGCATTTACTGTATGGTCAACCTTGCCTAAAAAACACCAGAAGTTTATCGAAGAAGTCATCGTCCATGATCGTCAATCCTATGTTGACTTTATGCAACAAAGAACAGTCATGGCCTGTCTGCGTTATCCCCTTCGTTTTCCTGTCTTGTTTATCCGTATGCTGCATTTGACAGAAGTTGTTGAACGGACTGCGCAAACTTCTATAAATCATATTGCAATGTCTGTCCTGATTTGTTTTCAGATTTGTGGTAAGATAGGTACGGTTGCCGGGCATATCAGTAAAGGGGGGATTACAAGTGGGGAGGTGCTGGTGTTGGCTGGGAAGGTGAGGGTGGGGGATTATTCTGCTTTTTTTTAGTAAACTGGAATGTAAGTTGATAAAATCAAGAACTACAAATGAAAATTATTACGATTTAGTATTTGCATCATACAGTGAAAGGGTTAGATGAATAAATAACGAATTTTGTTTATTGAAATAGGGACTATCTACAATTTTGTGTAAACTCGAAACTACAGCATTTATTTCTGGTGCCATAGCTTTGTTCATTGGAAAATCACTATATTTACCGCAAAATATACGGAGAATATGAATGCTATCTACATTTGGCAACGGACAGACTGGCCTAATTTTACCTGGGATGATGCAAAGCTATCCTATAAATTAGGTAAGGTACGAGGGCTACAAGGTAAACTTGTAGGTAAAATGAGTGCGTTAGGCTTTGATCTGAAAAATAGTGCAATACTTGATACATTGACGGCTGATATCACCAAATCTTCAGAAATTGAGGGAGAAATATTAAATAGTGATCAGGTACGTTCTTCTGTAGCTCGTCATTTGGGTATAGAAACTGAAGGGCTACCTGAAGCTGATCGTTATGTCGATGGAGTAGTGCAGCTAATGATGGATGCGACTCAAAATTATATGGAGCCGTTAACGGATGAACGTCTTTTTAACTGGCACGCAGCGTTGTTTCCAACAGGTAGAAGTGGTATGTATAAAATTACGGTTGCAGATTGGAGACGAGGTGTAGAACCTATGCAGGTTATATCGGGTGCGATGGGAAAAGAGAAAGTTCATTATCAAGCTCCTGATTCGGATAATATACCTTTCCAAATGAAGTTGTTTTTGGATTGGGTGAATGATGATCAGAAGATAGATCCGGTTTTAAAAGCTGCTATTGCTCATTTGTGGTTTGTGACTATCCATCCGTTCGATGACGGGAATGGACGTATAGCTCGTACTATAATGGATTTATTCTTAGCCCGTGCCGATGAAATGCCACATCGTTTTTATAGTATGTCGGCAGAGATACGTAAGCAGCGTAAAGGCTATTATGAGATATTGGAGAAAACACAAAAAGGTGGTGTCGATATAACGGGGTGGCTTGAATGGTTTCTTGATTGTTTGGAAGTGGCATTAGTCAAGACTGAAAAATCAATCAGTACGGTTTTACAGAAAGCAGCTTTCTGGGATAGGTATCGGTTAGTCTCCATGAATGAACGGCAAATAAAAATGGTGAATTTGTTTTGGGATGGTTTTGATGGAAAATTAACCTCTTCTAAATGGGCTAAGATTGCAAAATGTTCTGCTGATACGGCTTTACGTGATATACAGGATTTGATGACAAAAGGTGTGTTGCGTAAAATGGATGAAGGTGGAAGAAGTACCAATTATGAACTTGTAATGTGATTGTTTGCGGAGATTAACGTTTGTATTTGCCGTATAATATGCGGAGAATATAAGAGCTAATCTCCGCATACAGTATACTGGCATCACTTGTTTTCTATGAATGACTTATATTCTGTTATTCGATACCCTCTCGGGTATTTATTACGTGATTATATTAAAAAAGAGTACCCGAAAGGATATCAAATTTGTTACGAGAAGTCATTAAATAACCTAAATCTGTCCCTAAGAATCTCACATAATAATCATTATTTTCCTGATAAACGTTAAATAAGAATCTAAATCTATCGGTGTGATGGTTCGTGAAAAATGGTATTTTAAGATTTTGGTTGTTCCTAAAGTCTTATTATATACTGTTTTATACGATACTCTCGCGCCGATCTTTGCATATATTCCTACCTGTACCTTTGTATCGTTCCCCTGGAAGCAGTAGTATTAATCATTAAAATAGAAAAGCTATGACACTGAAATTTAGAAAGGTGCAGCGCAAGGTTCTTAGCGGTGACGATAAGGATAAGGTGAAGACTTATGCGATGGCGCGGTCGTCGAACTATTGCGATATGGATAAGTTGTGTGAATTGATCTCCAGCCGCTCGGCTATGTCGAGTGCTGATGTGAAGGCGATACTCGATTCGTTAAATTGGGCGATGAGCCTGGAGCTTCGTTCGGGTAGTATTGTACAGGTGGGTGAGTTCGGTAGTTTTCGTCTTTCGATTCGTTCGAAAGGTGCGGAGACGGCGGATGCTTTCAATGCTTCCCTGATAAAAAAGGCACGGGTGATATTCTCGCCGGGTACCAGTCTGCGCTGGATGAGTGAGATCGTGAAGTTTGAAGAGGATGAAGATACGAAACCTAAAAAAGAAGAAGGTTCCGGTGGAGATGACAGACCGGAGATTGAATAATTAAAAATGGTAAATTGAAGATTACTTGATTGAAAGAGGAAAGGGGGAACGTATGAAAAAAAGACTGACTATTCAATTGGTAATGGCAATCCTGCTCGTAATGAGTGGGATTGTTCTTCTTTTCTCCGGTTTCTGGATTGCTCCGAAAGGGGAGATTCATAATAGTGTGCTGGTGGCTTTCGGGGAAACCTGCACATTTGCCGGGGCTTTGTTTGGGGTGGATTATTCGTATAAAATTAAATCGGTACAAAATGAAAGAGAGGATAAGTAGGGATTTTACCTGGGAAGAAATGACGTATAGCCGGGTGGCGGTAGAGAACGGGTTGCTGAATGAGCCGCCGTTTGAGGTGAAGCAGGCTATGATGGAGTTGGTGAAACGGTTGTTACAGCCGTTGCGGCTGGTTTATGGGAAGCCGGTTGCGATCACAAGCGGTTACCGGAGTCCGGAGGTGAACAGGTTGGTGGGTGGCGTGCCTTCGAGCCAGCATGTGAAAGGGGAGGCTGCGGATTGTTATGTGCCTGATCCGAAGGAATTACTGGATGTATTGCTTTATTGTAAGTTACCTTTCGATCAGGCGATTCTTTATAAACGAAAGAAGTTCCTGCATTTGTCGTTTCGGGTAAATGGAGAGAATCGTTATCAGGTGATTATTAATAAATGAAGGGGGATAGGTATGGATATGTGGGGTAGAAGTTTGCTTGTTTCGGTTGGTTTGTTGGTTGTTTTGCTGCCCGGCTGTAGTGCCGGGCGGCGTAGTGTGCAACATCGGGAGATAAGGAAAGAGGTGCATAACATTCATAGTGATAGTCTGTTGTTGAGAAGTCTGTATCAGGCTTCCCGCAATAAGGTGATCAATATAGAGCATATCGTGTTTGATAGCTGCCGGTTGAATGGGGTACAGTCTGTTACTCATGTCGCCATTAAGGAAAAGGGGGAGGAAGTTGTTGAATCGGTTGTTAGTTCTGGTTCTGTAGATGAGAACTGTTTTGCCGGTTCTGATTCTTTTCAGAAAAGTAGTACTGTGGAGTTTTCTCATCCCAAGTGGATATTGGTGATTGGGGTGTTGTTGTTGGTTTGTTCGTTATATATAGGTATAGCATTTAGAAAACAGAAGTAAAATTCGTACCAGTATTTGGGGATTAATAGGGACTATCCACAATTTTGTGTAAATTCAAAACTACAGGAACCGAATCCGGGTTTAAACCCGGATTCGGTTTTCAAATATAGTCAAAAACTGATTAAAAATCA
>NZ_JADNBB010000008.1 GCF_015550595.1 Parabacteroides goldsteinii | reverse complement strand
ACGATAGTCAGACCGGCCGCAGCCACAGCCCCGGTCTTCAGGAAACTTCTTCTTGAAATGTTTTTCATAACTATTATAAAAACGAATTAGTTGTTAATTCTGATTTTGTTAATTAAAAAATTAGCTAAATGAACATGATAGACTACCGTCCAGTCTTACCAAACTCAAATTTTCCTCATTTTATCCAATTTTGTTCTATTTCTTCCAAGGACTTACCTGTTGTTTCTGGAACTAACTTCCACATTATTAACATGTAAGGCACGCACATGATCGCAAACAAAAAAAATGTGCCTGATAGCGTTAAAGTTTGGAGCATCCAAGGTGTAAGTTGACCTATCAAAAAAGTTCCGACCCACAAAGCAAAACCTGCAATAGACATAGCCAGCCCGCGAATTTTTGCCGGATACATTTCCGACAGTAAGACCCAAACAACTGCGCATATGGAACCAGCACAGCAAAAAATATAACATAAAAAGAAGATTAATAAAAATAGAGCTGGGATATTCAGACGATATCCATATATAAAGTATAATCCGATTAAAATTAATGTAAAGATCATCCCAGAAACCCCATAATACACCAGTTTCTTACGTCCTACTTTATCTATAATAACCAATGCCAAAATAGAAGTCAACATGTTTACTAACCCAACCAACACCTGATAAAATAAAGAATCACCTCCGGAAAGACCTGCACTCTCAAAAATAGAAGGCCCATAATAAAGAACAGCATTCACCCCCATAAATTGCCCTAATATGGCAATACAGACACCGATTAATACGATTTTCAATACTTCCGGTTTAAATAAAAGAGACCATTCAGATCTGGATTCACCGCAGACTACCATCAAGGTTTCATTCATCTGATTCTTTATCTCTGTCTCCTCACGATAGATCCCAGAGAAAACAGAAGCTGCTTTTTCTTCTCTTCCTTTAAGCAACAGCCATCGGGGACTTTCCGGTATGAATAATATTACCACAAGAAAAAACAAGGCGGGAAAGGTTTCCATCCCTAACATGCCTCGCCACACTTCGGAAATAAACAAACGATTTAGCCAAGATATAGTAAAAGAATCCCCATTCCCCCATTGCAATAAAACATAATTAGTCAGATAAGCTCCCAAAAAGCCGATAGTTATAGCAACTTGATAAAGCGAAACCAATCGTCCCCGATATGCTGCAATCGATATTTCAGAGATATAAAGTGGGGAGACAATAGATACCACCCCAATCCCAATGCCACCTATAATACGAAAAAGAACCAGCTGGTTGAAATCCGCACTGAACGCACAACCGACAGCAGAGGCAGAAAACAATATAGCCGAAAAAATCATTGTCCTTTTCCTTCCTATCATATCACTCAAGATTCCAGCCACAAGTACACCAGCAATCGAACCGACCAATGCACAACCAACATACCAGCCCTGTTGCAAAGAATCCAACTGGAACAATTGAGTGACTTGGGCAATCGTTCCGGAAATAACAGCCGTATCATATCCAAAAAGAAAACCTCCCAAGGCAGCCACGACAGATAAGAAAACCAGATAACCTATATTTACTTTCGCTCTCATATTACCCTTATTTATCTCTAAACATTACATGAACGGCTTCATCCATATAAGGCTTTACATCCATATTTTTTGTTTTTTCCCAAAAGCTGATATCATTCTCGATCAGTACCTGAGTCCCAACAATCCAGCTCTGAATCCAACCGGTCAAAGTAGACCAGGCCCCCCATCCATGGTCAGCATTCGATGCCCAATAGTCCCAACGGTCATAATCAAAAGCACGATACCAGGCACCATCCAGATGAGCATATTTTTTACTTTTTACCTGAATCCTGATCAAAAAATCAGACAAACGTTCAACCGCCTGCTTGTATTGCAAATTACCTGTTGCCCTTGCAGCTTCATTCAGTGAGAAAAATGCAAAATTAGAAGTATATAACATATCTGCCACCGGATCGCCATTCTCTGCAATCAACGGTGCTTCCGTTACACCATACTCTTTATTGGATTTAGCTTTTCCGAATGTACCTGTACTACTATCGCCTAACTCTTCCCTGATTGCTCCGCAAGATTGTTGATTATCCAGTAAACGTTGTACAATCCGGTCGAGCCATTCCCTATGTTCCGGAGTATCCTGTACGCGAACCAACCAAGCCAAAGGCAGGATCATACGCGCCCTTTCCTGTTGAATGCCATTCGTCCATTTCCATTTATCCGGATATGACTCCATGGTCAGGCGGATCGCTTTCTCTGCTTTTTCCAATAGAGGTTCATAGCCGGTTTTATCATAAAGCCATAGATAGCAGGCCCACATCCACGATTCAAAATGAGGATGTGGATTCAGTAATTCTGGACGTTTAGCATAATACTGCCAACCCTTCTCCAATATCTGAGGTTCTTCCAAACGCCCTCCAAAAAAGCCGTTCACACTACTTAAACGAAAATTAGCCAGTATATTCTCTACAATTTCTTTGTTCCAATTTTCATAATCCATAAAAGCAGAAGCTCCGATCAACCCCAAAACCAAACGTGCATTGTCATCTGCATAAAAGACATAAGGATGTGTATCAGACCATCCTATCAGACCATAAACCGGACTTGTCGGATCGACCCTTTTCCCTGCCCTGAATACAGAATTTTTCAACACATATTCCATCAAGTTTTTTGAAACATCCTCATATTTTGTATTATTCAAAAGCATACCACCTGAGGCAAGGGCAAATGCCGCTTCTCCCTGCACATCCGCCCGAAGCCAATAGCGAAAATCCTGTTCTCCATCATAATATATGTTAGACGCATGACCTTCCAGAATTCCCATTGAGCCATCTCCGACCTTACTATCCGACGGAAGTGCACGGCCAACCGGCATCAATCCATCTCCTTGCCGTTCCTGTTGCAATTCATTCCACGACAGATCAACCAAAAAGCGACCATTAAAAAACCATTCTAGTCCCCGACTTATCATCTTCTTTCCGGCATCGTCTGAAAGAGGTTGATCGCTTATATAAGTAGGTTTCACGTCTGAAGGCCATACCGTTGAAAAAGTGAAATCAGGATCGTCCGTTACATACGATATAATATATTTCCACACAGACTGCCAAGAAGTAACCGGTTCATAACGACCTGTTCGAAAATTACTAAGCTTCGTAAAAGCAATCAACATATGGTCCCTTTCACATAATAAAGGATAAGTCGTCACATCATTTATTCCATATTCGGCCCGATCGAACCCTGCAACACGAGCCAATACAATCAACGGATCATCAACCTCAGTTACCCGCGTATAACAATCATTAATTCCTATAATATCCATCGGTTTCATATTCACCAGTTCAGTACTGGTTATCACACCTCGTTCCATAGAGGCATGAAAAGTTTCCTTTTGAATCGTCAGCCCCGGCAGCTTATCTGGATATTCCAGATAAAGTCTGATTCTCTTCTGTTTTGCCAGCTCATAAACCTCCGGAGTAATCTCTAAGGGAGTTACAGGATAAGCATCGCTGATAATAATTGCTCCAGAACCGACGGCAGCTTCTTTCACCATTTTATCGGGAGCATCGAACATTCTCAACTTAAACCCCTCGTTTATAAGCAATTCACAAACCTCATTCTGTTCATTTCCACAAAAGTATATTGTTTTATTTTCAACACAACTACATAATAAGAAAGCCAATCCTAAAAACCACAAAATATCAAATTTAATGTTTTTCATAAATTACTATTTAAGATATAAGAAATTACCATGATAAAGATATATGAAGGAGGATTTGGGATTCCTCCTTCATTACTTATAGAGTATTAATATCCAGGATTCTGATCCAGATTCGAATTCAAGACTAATTCATTAGAGGGTAATGGCTTCAGCCAGTTTTTATTCGCATCAAATTGCCAGCCACTCTTTGCCGGGCTATTCCAGTGAGGAGCGATGTATCCAGTTTCATTAACCGGTATTGCGCTTGGGTCAAGTACTGGTTTAAATTCATCTTTTATATCTGCGAATTGTTTCATTTTTGCTCCGATCATCGGACGTTTGATCAAATGAATGGCAGCCCATCGCATTAAATCATCAAAACGAAATCCTTCGCAAGCAAATTCTACCCGGCGTTCACGACGAATCTCATTCAACAACGGACTCAGTTCCGGAAAATCCCACTTCGGATCAACAAAACCGACATTGACTGTCATATGAGGCATATCTACCCGATCACGTAATTGGTTTACCGAAATATCCAAATCATCCTGGCTACACTCTCCCAATTCAGCCTTTGCTTCTGCATAATTACATAATACCTCCGCATAACGGAATATAATACTAGCCGTAATATATCCACCTTCATGGACAGCGGAAGGATCACACCCTTTATATAACTGGTAACCTGTCGTATTCCGCAAACGCGAATCATACGTCATGTCCGGAACCGTAAAAACACCACTTATCTGTCCGTTTACAATGACACGCGGATCTCCTTTCTGATAAATCGTTTGAGATAAACGTGGATCCCTATTCTGTACTTCTTTTCCTACCTGATCGTCTCCCTGGTAAAGAGAACTGAGACTGATAGGCTTACCATCCGTACAAAGATAAGCCTCTACCATGTATTTGGAAACACCCGTATTGTTATCACTTACCCCCCAAATACTCTGACTGTGATTATAAACCCCCAAAGCCATATCGTATTTTTTCCAAAGAAGTACTTCTTTATTTGCCGATAAATCCGTCTGATTAAATAAACTCCAATACCCTTTTGCTTTATCGCCACCTACCGGTTCAATCGCATAAACATCTTTATCAATCACGACTCGTGCAGCATTAGCTGCAATCCGAAAGAAATGATTTGGATCTGCATTTTTAACTCCAAAAGGGGTTCCATTATGATACTTTTCCCAAGTTCCTTCATACAGAGCAACACGACTCTGGAACAATAAAGCAACATCCTTATGGATTCTACCGGAAGTAGCCCTACTTTTCTCTGGTAAGAAATTAATAGCCCTGTCAAGATCAGCAATAATAGAGTCTGCTATAACTGATCGTGAAACCCTAGCGTCAAACAGTTCTTCTGAATCAGCATACAATGCTTTTCCGATCCATGGTAAATCCCCGAATTGTTTCAGCTTATCATAATAGAACCAGGCACGCCAAAAATAAATCTCACCGATATATGGCGCTGTCTCTACAATAGGATCTTGTGATTTATGATAATTATCAATAAAAAAATTCAGTCCTCTAAGCATTGTCCAGTCCCATCCTCCTCCGGAAGAAGGCACCGTTATTGTTCCAGAAATCTGTGCATCATAATTATAAGCTCCGGAAACAAGATTATCGGAAGCATTGTCTTTTTCATAAGGTCCGTAATCTGCACCGCCCAAAACCGGGAAGTTCCCATAATACTTATTAGCATAAAGCTCCATTTCTTTTGCAGAAAAAGTCATCTGCTGATCAGTAATCTTATCCAGAGGATCACGATCCAGGAAATCGTCGCAAGATGTAACGATAAATCCCAGCAACACGATAAATAAGCTATATTTTTTCATAATAATCTATTTTAAAAATCAACATTAAAACCAAAAGAGAACGTCTTTGTCAGAGGATAAACCTTTCCTGCTCCCCAACTACCATTCAAAAGCTCCGGGTCAAAGTTTTTCTGCAAAGAAGTGATCGTAAACAGATTTTCTCCACTGATAAACATACGGATACGCTGCAAACCGATCTTCGACATAACAGTCTGTGGAATCGTATAACCTAATTGAAAATTTTTCAATCGCAGATAAGCTGCATTTTGCAAATAACGAGTTTGCGGTTGCTGGTTTTTATACACTTCAGAAGAATTATAGGGTTTTGGATAATATGCCCCTGTATTTTCCGAAGTCCAGAAGTCAGATGTTTCCTTGTACATATTCGATCCGAATCCACCTGCAAATCCCCAGAAAAATACACCGCTGTTTCCTCCTGTTGGTGGACAAAAATCACGTTTTCCTATACCTTGCAGGAAGATATTCAAATCAAATCCCTTCCATTGTGCACCTAAAGAAATACCATAACTAAAACGAGGGGTTGTATTTCCTATGATATCCAAATCGCCATGATCGTCTTTGGTATTTTTCCCTTTATCTATTTTACCGTCATTGTTCAAATCCTTATACTCGACATCCCCGATTGTCCAGTTACCATAAATATACGACTGGTCAGGTATATTTTTCAATTGATTTTCTGTTTGTATGATGCCAGCGGTCTTATATCCCCATATTTCTCCGATCGTCTGCCCCTCATAATAAGTCGACAGTATCCTTGTCGGATTGTTGTATGTAGTTACCTTAGAGGTATAATCGGATAAGACCAAATTCACATTATAAGAAAAATCTTTTCCGATCTGATCTCTCCAACCCAGATTTAACTCAAAACCGGAAGTACGTAAATCTGCATTATTTTCCTGAGGAACACTTGCCCCCAATACAGCCGGTAAAGCATTAGCCGGACCAAACATATCCGTCGTTGTACGCCGATACCAATCAAATGATAAATTCAACTGATTTGATAAAAACGAAGCATCTACACCGACATCAATCGTTGAAACCGTTTCCCAGGTTAGGTTGCGACTGACTAAACCAGGTGCATCCAGATAATTCGGGCGTACGCCATCTATCAGGTAACCATAGTTACTACCGACATTTACTGTACTCAAATACAGATAATCACCAACATTCTGATTACCCAACGAACCATAAGAAGCCCGAAGCTTTAATGAATTGACAATATGTTCAATTGTCCAGAAGTTCTCTCTGGCTATATTATACCCCAAAGATACAGAAGGGAAGAAACCAAACCGATCACCTCGTTGAAATTTGGAAGAGCCGTCATAACGAGCATTAAACTCTATCAGGTATTTCTCTTTATAATTATAATTTGCTCGGATAAAAGTACCCATATTTGCCCAATGCGTCAATTGTTGGGAATTTGTCTGTTCTCCGATTGCCGTTGATAAAGAAGGAATATCCTGATTAATCAAATTACGGCGCATAGCTGTCAGATAATCATATTTACTCAATTCCAGTTGCTGACCGACCATTACTGACATAAAATGATCACCAAATAAATGTTCATAAGAAGTATAAGCATTGAATGAACTATAATCGGTTTGTGCCTGCAAAGTAGAAAAAGCATCATGATTAGGAGCCATTACCGGCACTTCAGATACAGTGTATTCCCAAATTACCGCCTTATCATGTGTAGACTCTTTCCGGGCCGTATTCCGATAAGTATAATCTACATTTATTTTCCAACCTTTAATCGGTTCCGCTTCCAATGCTCCTGTTGCACTAAATACATTCGTATTGTCAAGCGTACGTCCGCCATCTATTTGCTTATACATATGGGAAGTAGAAGCCCAGTGACCATTCGGATCTTTCAGGGACCAGTTAGGATAACGTGTTGTCGCCAAATGTACCCAGTTTCCGATATCCCCATTATAGGCCTCAGAGACTGTATTGTTCTTATCACGACTGAATTTGATCCTGAAATCTCCACGTAACCATTTGTAGGGTTCATAATGTAAATTAGTCGTCAAATTAAATCGTTCGAACCGATCTTTTCCATACCGTAACAATCCATTTTCTTTGTAATAACCCGTACCGACATAATAATTAGATTTCTCCGTACCACCCCTTACGCTCAAATCATGCTTATGATTCCACGAACCTGGTTTAAAGAAAGCTCTGAACCAGTCTACATTATCATTATCCAATGTAGCATACGACCAATAATCCGTATTATTAGGGTTCGGAATATTCGATGGATAATGGTCAGAATCCGCCATATATGCTTTAATACGTTCAATATGTTCCTTACTGAACATCGGAGATTGTCCGGAATTGAGAGACGCAATATTATAAGCGTTAGCAAAGTCCAGTGAACTAACCTGATTCGGAATGCATGTTGCATGATTATATCCTATTACATTATTGTAAGAGACTGTCACTTTTTCATTCTTTGCCCCTTTTTTTGTAGTAACCAGGATAACTCCATAAGCAGCACGGGCACCGTAAATAGCAGCAGATGCAGCGTCTTTCAAAATCGTAAGCGTTTCTACGTCCGAGGGATTGATATTATTGATATTATCTGCCGGAACTCCATCAACTATAAATAAAGGGGATCCGCCGGAAAGACTCGTTGTACCACGAACGTTATAATCCATTGTTGAACCAGGAGCTCCTCCATTTCCAGAAACGGTCATGTTCAAGTTACCCACAACTCCCTGCAAAGCTTTACCGATGTTGGTAACCGAACGGTTTTCCATCGTTTTGTTATCTACCTGCGCTACAGCACCGGTCAGATTCACTTTTTTAGTTGTACCATAACCTACAACGACCACTTCTTCCAAAGCTTGGTTATCTTCCAATAAGGAAATCGAAAGCTCAGACTTATTGCCAATAGTAACATCCCTTGTAGCATAACCTATATAAGAGAACTGGAGAATTGCATTATCTCCAAGCAGCATTAAAGAATAAGAACCATTAGCATCTGTTGTCGTACCATTCGTTGTTCCCTTTTCAACGACATTCACTCCTATAACAGGTTCTCCATGAAGATCCGTCACTTTACCTGCAATCTTCCTTCCGACTTGATCAGATTCGGTCATATCGACCGTTGTTAAGATAACATCTGTTCCGATCACTTTATATCGAACATTCGATCCTTTGAACAAACTACTTAATAGAGTAAATACATCTTCATTCTGTATATTAATAGAAACTTTTCGATTGACATCTACTATTTTATTATTATAAAAGAAATGAAAATCCGTTTGTTGTTCAATTTCTTCCAGCACATCTGCCACAGTTTTCTCCGTCCCATGAACCGATAGTTTCGTTGTTTGTGCATAAGACAGAGAAGCAAGCGCCATACCAATAGACAAGCATAATAGTAAACAGGTTAACTTCATGATTCTTGTTATTTTAGGTATTAATTTTAGGATACAAATTTCCCTATCCTGTTGGATATAATAATTCTTTACCATATTTTTGTAATTGATTTAAGATTAAAAAAATAAATTTCTTAGTCTGTTTATAGACCGGCTATTGAAAGTTTCATACGGAAAGATGCTGGTAACATATTTCCGTATGTTTTTTCTATAGAGTCTGTTAATAATAATTCTATTCCATAGGCTTCTATTTTTAATAAATACAATTTATATTCCTATCTCCGTTTGTTAGTCAACTCCACTACCGTATATTTGATACCTTTACTGTCATTCCCTTTTGCTTGTTTGATTTCATAATCAATTCCTGATGAAATCTTCAAATAATCAAGTATTTGAGATAATTGCTTATCTATAAATGTTCCGGTAAAGGAATAAGAGTCTATTAAAGTATCCTTCACATCAAATTTCACATTATAAAAATAAGACAAATCACGCAGCACCTGAGGCAGAGGGGAATTGTTAAACATGAGTTTTCCATCTATCCATGCAGTTTCATATGTTGTATTGACTGCTTTCACATCTATTTTGCCACTAGAGAGCATGTAGGTTGCCTTTAAAGAGGGAGACAATTCTTGCCTCAAAACAATTCCATTATCCTTTCTAACCTCAATATCCACCTTCCCGGTAACCAATGTCGTCTTGATCAGTCCCTCTTCCGGGTATGCTTGCAAATTAAATTCAGTACCAAGTACTCTCACTCTCATTTTATCGTCAGCTACACTTACTATAAAAGGTTTTGCAGGATCATGCGTTACCTTAAAGTATGCTTCTCCTACCAATACAACTTCTCTTTTTTTCCTATCATAAGGAACCGGATAAGTTAATGTAGAACCAGAATTTAAATAAGCAACCGTACCATCCGGTAAATTACAACAGGTCCGCATCCCCGGATTAGAATGAACGGAAACCATTTGTACATCCGTCTCATTAGCTGACTTATTCCAAAATGAAATAAGAGAAGAAAGAAAAAATCCTATTGTAATACAAGCAGCAATGGAAGAAATACGATAGAAATATCGCCGCCACATATGTTGCCTAATTTCTCCTTTCACTTTTTCAAAAGCAGTTAAAGGATCACGTCTTTTAATACGCTCTTGTGCACGACAAGCATAATAAATCTGAGCAACCTGCATCAATATTTTCTCATTTTCCTCTTTATCATTCAACCAGGTTTCTACAATACAACGCTCTTCAGCTGATGTTGTTTCCTTAATATATGACAACAATAACGAACCGTCCGGTTCTTCCATATGTTTTTTCTGTTCTTCCATTTTATTCGTTTCTATATATACGACAAAAATCTCCCACTGCCACCCTAAACAATATCATAAAAAATTTCATACTTATTCCTTCTTTTTCTAAATAAAATTAGAATTATAAACTATCTTTGTCTGGGATCTTTACAAAAAAGCATTGATAAATGAATGATAATCTACTAGTTAAACAAATGCAAGAAGACAATGCGGATGCTTATAAACAAATGTTTATTAAGTATTATTCTCCTTTATGTGAATACACTTCTCAATATGTGACGGATGAAGATGCAGAAGAACTGGTACAAGACCTGATGTTGTTCATATGGGAAAATCGAAAAAAGCTTATCATTACTCAATCTCTGAAATCCTATTTATTCATCGCAGCAAAACATCGATGCTTAAACGCGATACAGAAAAACATATACCATGAGAGAGTTCATTCCCTACTTTACGAAAAGCTGAAAGAACAATTTGATGACCCTGATTTCTATTTTATCAATGAACTAACCGAAAATATAAACAAAGCAATCAGTGAGTTACCGGAGACATACAGAGAGACTTTCCATTTAAGCCGTTTTGATGAATTAACAAATCAGCAGATTGCACTATCATTAGGTGTCTCCATTAAAACCGTTGAATACCGCATTTCTCAGTCTCTGAAAATTCTTCGCCTTAAACTGAAAGATTATTTACCGCTTCTTTCTTTTCTATTCGGATTTCCTTCCTGAAATACTTGGGACGAATTTGTTTCAAATCAGTTTATATGTGGAAGAGTATTTTTAATTAATCTACAGTGTCGCACTTATCTCTTTTTTGTTAATAAATCAAAATCGCCACATATATTTTTAAACTTAATCCAATTCCTTTTGTCTATCTTCTCGTACCCGGAAACCAGTCTGGGAATACATTTGTTAGATACAGATAATACATTAGTTATGAAATCGGGAAGATACTTTTTTTGGTTATTTCTTATTCTCTTTTCTTTGCCGGCATTTGCACAGCGGGGTGGAGTTGATGTCACTGGTACAGTGGTGGAAGAGGGGAACAACGAGCCTATCGAACAGGCTACGGTCCGCTTATTAAATGTAAAAGACAGTACGATGGTTGGAGGCGTGGCCAGTTCGCGTAACGGGAACTTCACGCTGAAGGGGATTAAGGCTGGCAGTTATCTATTGCACGTTTCTTTTGTTGGTTTCGATCCTTTATACCAACCTTTACGGATCACTGGAAAAAACAACCCTGTCAATGTCGGTAAGCTGGCACTCAGCGACGGTTCCATCATGCTGGGGGAAGCCATTGTTATCGGTAAGGCACCGGAAGTGGTTGTCCGCAACGACACTGTCGAATATAACGCCGACTCTTATAAGACGACAGAAGGCTCCGTTTTGGAAGACCTGTTGAAAAAGATGCCAGGTGTGGAAGTCGACAGCGAAGGTAAAATCACAGTTAATGGAAAAGAGATCAAAAAGGTATTGATTGACGGAAAAGAATTCTTCTCCGACGATCCGAAGGTTGCTTCCAAGAATCTGCCGACCAAGATGATCGAAAAGGTACAGGTGCTCGACCGTTTGAGCGATATGGCACGGATGACCGGATTTGATGACGGAGACGAAGAGACCGTTATCAACCTGACCGTCAAGCCAGGAATGAAACAAGGTTGGTTCGGAAATGCTTTCGCCGGCTATGGCAGCAAAGACAGGTATGAAGGAAACGCTATGATCAACCGGTTTATCAACAACGACCAGATCACCTTCATGGGAGGTTTGAATAATACGAATAATATGGGATTTTCGGACATCGCTTCTACAATGTTCTCCGGAATGGGTGGACGACGCGGAGGACGGGGAGGCGGTGGAGCCGGGAACGGTATCACCTCTTCCGGTAATGCGGGCCTGAACTTCAGTAAAGAGTTCAATAAAAAAATGACACTTGGGGGTAACGTACGTTTCTCCCATTCGGATAATGAAGCTGAAAGCAGAACCAACCGGACAAACTTTTTACCTAACGATAGTTCCACAATCAAGAACGAACTAAACAACAGCAATACAAAAAGCGATAACATCGGTGCTGATTTCCGTATGGAATGGAAACCGGATACGGCTACCCAAATCATTTTCCAGCCAAGTTTCACTTACAGCAACAGCCATAACCGCGAGTTTGGTTCGTTTAACACATTGACCAATCGGGGAGATTCGGTCAATCTGGGAAAATCCGATTACCTTTCCGACGGAGAAGGTTACAATGTAAATGCCCGTTTGGAATTCAGCCGGAAGCTAAATAACGAAGGTCGTGTACTTAGCGGATCTTTATCCGGAGGAGTAAGCGATTCATATAATAAAGGATTGAATTTCTCGAACACGGAATATTTTCTGGGAAATACTCCGAACGAATTGATCGACCAACAGTTCAGATACGATAACAAAGGTTTCAATTACCGGGCTTATTTGTCGTGGGTTGAACCGATCGGACATAATAATTTCATCCAGGCGACTTACAGTTTCAGCCAGAATAAACAGGAGTCACTGAAAAATTCGTATGTAAAAGGAGAAGATAGTGAAGATTATAATGTACTGGACACAGCATACAGTAAAAGTTACCGCAACAACTTCATCAACCAGGAAGCCAGTCTGGCGTTCAAGGCGATACGCGAAAAATACGATTATACTGTCGGTATGAACTTTGCTCCTTCCCACAGCGTAAGTGAAAACTTTGTCGGTGACTCGGTTCTCTCCAAGCTGACCCGCAATGTGTTCAACGTATCACCAATGATCCGTTTCAATTATCGGTTTGACAAACGTACGAATTTAAGGATCAATTACCGGGGACGCACCAGTCAGCCGAGCATGACACAGTTGCAACCGGTAGACGATATTTCCGACCCGTTGAACACTATCACCGGTAATCCTGACCTGAAACCGACCTATTCGAATAACCTGTTCGCACGTTTTCAGAAATTCGTTCCTGAGAAACAGACCGCTTTCATGATTATGTTGAATGCCAATTACATAGTAAATGACATCGTTACCAAATCGATTTACCTGGGAGAATCCGGTAAAAAGATGACTACTTATGAAAATATAAACGGAAACTACAACGGAAACGTTCGCGTCCTGTTCAACACACCGCTGAAGAACAAGAAGTTCTCTGTCAATTCCATGACTATGGCCTCGTATGCCAACACCAATGGTTTCATCAATGAAGAAAAAAATACGAATAAGAATTTCACGGCAATGGAACGTGCCGGTTTCGATTTCCGGTCGGATTATTTAGACTTGGGAATAAACGGGAATATCCGTTACAACGGTGCTCAAAACTCATTGCAGGGACAAAACGATCAGAATACGTTCAACTACGGTGTTGGAGGGACAACGGCGATTTATCTTCCACTTGATTTCAAGATCGAAAGCGATATCACCTGGTCGGCCAACTCCGGCTATGCAACAGGATATAAACAAAAAGAAGTTTTATGGAATGCTTCCGCTTCCAAGTCGTTCCTGAAAGGTAATCAAGCAACATTACGTTTCAAGATCTATGATATCCTGCAACAACGCAGTAACATCTCCCAGACTATAAATACCGAATATACGCAGTATTCCGAGTATAATACGTTGAGCAGTTATTTTATGGTTCACTTCATCTACCGGTTCAGCATCTTCAAGGGAGGTGCCAGTATGAACGATGTTCGTGGACCGGGCGGCAGAGGTCACGGTGGTCCCGGTGGACCTCCACGATTCTGATATAAGAATACGAAACTTTCCAGAGTATAAAATAGTAAGCGGTGGTAAAACTCCTATGAGTTTTTACCACCGCTTACATTTTCCTATACATTATTATATATACTATACTTTCAGGCTATACGGTTCGCGTATCAGATTACCACGCCGTTTGTTCGCTTCGTCATCAAAGAAGAACTCCTCTTTTTCCGGATTCCAAACCAATTTACGATCAAATTCGTAACACAGATTGACGATATGGCACAAGGAAGCCGTACGATGACCGATTTCAACAGTACTGAGCGGCTGTTTACGTGTCTTCATCGCTGTAAGGAAATCACTATAATGATCGTCACTTTTATAGAGTTTGATCTTATCATCCCCTATCACTTCATCCTGTAATTTAGCTGGGATAGTATCCAGGAAGCTACGGCTGATATCGATCACACCGTCCGAACCGATAAAGCGGACTGCATTACCATCAGCCTTACGGAAAGGCTCATGCGTCATAACGGTACCATTGGCATAACGCATGCTGAGTGGCTTCAACTCGCCTTCCTCGGGAGGAGTAAATTCGATCGGGCCGGAGTCGTCCATGCCTAGCGCCCATTGGGCAATATCAAACATATGAGCACCCCAGTCACAGATCATACCACCACCGTATTCCCGGTAGTTACGCCAGTTTGGAAATGTATTCCGTTCCATTGGCGGAGCCAGTTCCTCATTGTAGACATTCATCGGAGCCGGACCGATCCACATTTCCCAGTCCAGAGTTTTAGGAACAGGCTGTGCAGGCAGATCGTATTTTACAGGAGGAGGTCCGATGGAAACTTTCACTTCTTTGATCTCCCCGATATATCCGTTACGAACTAACTCACAGGCATGACGGAAGTTTCGCCATGAACGTTGCATATTCCCCACCTGCAATACACGGTTGTATTTTTCCACTGCATCGGCCATCGCCCTGCCCTCTTCTATACTATGCGACATCGGTTTCTCCACATACACATCTTTCCCGGCACGACATGCTTCGATGGTTTGTACAGCATGCCAATGATCGGGGGTTGCTATGATTACACCATCGATATCGCTTCGGTTCAATAGTTCATGATAATTTGCATAGAGTTTGAATCCTTTATAAGCCTGTCCTTTTGCCTTCGTTGTTTCTTTCTCAACAATTTCCTGCATGGCTTTCAGCTGGCGGGACTCGCAATCGGCTGCAGCTATCAGATTGGCGCGCCGGGCAAACTCCGGGGCAAGTGTCCACCGGCCTTGTGCCCCACAGCCGATAATTCCCAGATTGATCTGGTCGCTGGGAGCTACAAAATTTGTTCCTCCTAAAATGTGACGAGGTAAAATGGTGAAGCCCGCAATCGCCAGAGCTCCGCTTCGGATGAAGTTTCTTCTTTTCATTGTGTCTGTCTTATGGTATTACTTACAAATTGAGATATTTCCACAAATCTATAAATAATACCTTAAAAAACAAATACTTGATCAGTACTAAACACAGAAAACATTCCGATTAAAAGTGAGAAAGGAAGGCTTTTATCAACGAAGGATTAAGTAAAGCCGGGTACAGAAAACCATAGACAGCACCGTAAAAATGGGCATTGTGATTGATATTGTCCCCACTACGTTTAGCCATATATTGACAATAAGCCAGATAGAGCACACCGAAGATAATTCCCGGAATCGGAATAATGGCAAACAGCAATATCTTACTCCACGGATCGAAAAGGATAGAGGAAAATAAAATAGCCGATACCGCACCGGATGCTCCGATAGAAACATAATACGGATCATTATGATGTTTCAATACATCATATACGGAAGCAAAGACCATTCCTCCGAAATAAAGACCAAGATATCCCCAGGTTCCGAGCCCGAGATAACCGAATATACTTTCTATATACGTTCCGAACGACCAGAATGTAAACATATTCACCAGCAGGTGCGTCATATCCGCATGTACAAAACCATGTGTAACCAAACGATACCATTCATTGTTCTTTACCGTCCGGTAAGGTATCAGCGCTAATTTGCGAAATAACTCCTGATTATTGAAACAGAGATACGAAACAACGACCGTTATACCTATAATAATATATGTAATCATCTTCTTTCAGTTTATATATCCGGCAAATGTAGTAAAGATTTGTTATTTCCGAATTACCTTATTACCTTTATCAACCTGTAACAAATTATAAAAAAGATGCCGGCAGTCATACATATACAATGGGTCGTTGGGGTAATATTCATTCTATTATACTCCATCACGATCATGGGGCTGGTATTGGTTATCATTGCAGAAAACAGGAACCCGTTAAAAACCATCCCCTGGGTAATTGTATTATTACTGGCTCCCGGTGTCGGTTTGTTCTTCTATTTCTTTTTCGGACAGGATAACAGAAAGCAGCGTATTATCTCGCGTAGGACTTACAAACGCATTATGAAGCGCCCGCAGGAAGGTAAACTTCCCCAGGATGCCTGTACCGTACCCGATCCATACCAACCGCTGGTTACGCTTTTAAATAACAACAACCAATCGTCCCTCCTTTACGGGAGCGAAATTCAAATCTATACAAACGGGGAAGAAAAATTTAAAGACTTGCTTAAAGATATACAGGAGGCTACACACCACATTCATTTCCAGTATTATATCTTTTGTGATGACGAAGTCGGGATACGTTTCAAAGATGCCTTGATAGCAAAGGCTAAGGAGGGAGTCAAAGTACGTGTTCTATACGATGATGTGGGCTGTTGGAATGTAAAAGACAAATTCTTCAATGAGATGAAGGAAGCCGGAATAGAAGTTCATGCCTTCCTGAAAGTAGCATTCCCGGTCTTCACCAGTAAGGTAAACTATCGAAATCACCGGAAAATCGTTGTGATAGACGGACAGATCGGTTATATGGGAGGTATGAACATCGCTGACCGGTATGAAAAAGGGACCGAATGGGGAACCTGGCGCGATACGCACTTCCGGATTATCGGTAAAGGTGTACACGGGCTTCAGTCCGCGTTCCTGATCGACTGGTATGTTGTCAGCAAGAACCTGTTGAACGATAAGATATTTTATCCCCCGGCAAAAATATATCACGACGACAACATCATGCAGATTGTGACAAGCGGCCCGGTCGGCCAATGGCGCACCTTATTGCAGGCCTATATCTTCACGATAGCCAATGCGAAAAAGTATATTTACATACAGACACCCTATTTCCTTCCCACCGAAGGACTGAACCAGGCTTTACTGATCGCGGCACTGGGAGGAGTGGACGTACGTCTTATGCTTCCCAAACGTTCGGATACGCGGACAGCCAACATGGCAACACATTCTTTCATAGACGAGATGGTAAAAGCCGGTGTAAAAGTGTATTTCTATAAACCGGGATTCCTCCACTCCAAACTAATGATCACAGATGATGCACTGGCCTGTATAGGTTCAGCCAATATGGACTTTCGAAGCTTCGAACATAATTTCGAGATAAACGCCTTCGTCTACCAACCTTCTTTCGCCCTTCAAATGAAACGGGTATTTCAACATGACCTGCACAGTTGCGAACGGCTGGTTCCTTCACGCTGGCTGAAACGTCCCGCCAAACAACGGCTGATAGAGTCGTTCATGCGATTGTTCTCACCGCTCCTCTAAGCCTTTTCCTCTCTGATGAAGATGCTGAAATTAACAGAACCGTATACCCGGCGCTGATTAAAATAAGGAAGTTCCGAGAAATCATTGTCTCTGGGATGTTCCATGACAAAGATACCTCCGTCACGCAACAGATCCTTTTCGAATACCAGTACCGGTACTTCCGGCAACTCTTTCAGAGCATAGGGAGGATCGGCAAAAATAAAGTCGAACCCCTGTTTCGGGGCCGAATGAAGATAGCGAAATACATCACCACGGATCAGGTGCAGCGAATCGGTCTTCAATTCTTTTGCCACCTTCGCAATAAAAGAGGCATGCGCATTATTCTTCTCCACAGCCGTCACGCTTTTACACTCCCGCGACAACAGTTCGAACGAGATACTGCCCGTCCCGGCAAACAGATCGAGCGCATCAATCCCTTCCAGGTCGGTCAGGTTGTTAATCACATTGAAAAGATTTTCTTTGGCAAAGTCAGTTGTTGGCCGTGCACTGAAAGATGACGGTACATCGAAGCGCCTGCGCCCATATATTCCACTTATAATTCGCATACAGATAAAGCTATTAAATCCAACGGAGCCTGTACAACCTCGGCTCCCAATAAGTAAGCATCCGACGGTATTTCAGCCGGACTGATATATTGTATATAATTCCGCAATGTAGCAGTGATGCTGTTACGAAGGGAAGCACCTCCATACATATGAAGCTGATCCTTCTCCTGGTCCATCCCCACCTGTTTCCATACATATAATATATAGTAGAGAATATCGTCAGGTTTGTCATACTCGAACGAATTGGCAAAAAGCAACGCCCCTCCGGCATAACAAACTACATCCATCATCCGGCGATGCAGGACCACATACAACTGACGTGGGATCAACTGCCGGCTCTGCTGTTTCCATAAAGCCAGTTGGGGTGTGATATGATGAATAAAAGCCGGATTGATCAGCGAACGTGAACAGAACTCATAGACTTCTTCATCGATCCCGAACACAACCTCCACAGATTCCCGTGTCAAGGGATTATTCAGACACCTGCTTTCCGGAGCCAGGAATGTGAATGACAACAAATCATTCTTCTGCTTATCGGAAAATACCTCTTCCGGCACAATGGTGTACTGTGGCGTGACACAAACCAGATTTGTCCGCTTATAGGAATAGGTGAGGAATTCATGTTCAAAGAAAAACTCTTTCAATGAAGCGATATAAGGCTTCGTCCGGTCGAATTCCACGTTCCTGTAAAAGAAACTTTCATTCTCCGAAGGACTGTATCCTGAAAAAGAAAGTCCATCCGACCTAAGCCGGATGGACATTATATATTTTCCAGAATTATCAGCAGTCAACGTATCAGGAATACTGATAGTCATAAGCGATAAAATTATTCCCAGTTACCTGCGTTGTTATTAATTTCAGTCAGTGAACCTACGCGCAAGCCCGGATATTTGCTCAGCTTATCAGCTTTATCCTTCAAGTTTACAACCAACTGTTTGTCCAGGTCACCCAGATAATCGTCATACTTAACGCCTGCTTCAAATACTTTAATAGTATAACCGGAGCCTGAAGTCAGCGTTGCAGTATCCATATCAAACTGAATGTTTGTACCCGGAACCATTTTCAGGTCGTCAACATTGTAGTTGGCACCGAACAAAGTATCCTTGGCAATTACCCAAACCGTATCACGTCTGATCAAACCTTTCTTTACAGCTTCTTTCTCTGTCATACCTTTTTCCAGCTGCTCGTCAGTCAAAACACCTTCCTTGATCAGGAACGGAAGCTTGTCGTCCTTCAGGAACTTGATCAAATCGGCAAAACTACCTGCATGTGTTTTATACACATTCTTGTACTCGATCTGAGCTTTACGGATATCGATCAGACGAGCCTTAATAGCACTTTCACGCGAATCTTTTTCAGCATTGAACTCGATCGGCGTCATAATGCTTCTATAGCACATGTAAACTAGCAGGAGAACTGCAGCGGCTACTAAAATCTTTAATGTAACTTTCATGGTTTGTATTGTTTTTTTTGAATTTATTTCGTTCGGCAAATTTAAAAAAGAATATTTAATACACTACCTTTATCACCAAAATTATTGCAATCAAAATGATAAATAGTTATTTAAGCCGCCAAATTACGCAAAATTTCCCATATAATCCTACTGAAGACCAGAATTCGGCATTAAAAATACTGACCGACTTTCTGCTTTCAGACGAAAACGACTCCATTTTATTGCTGAAAGGATATGCGGGAACAGGAAAGACATCTCTGGTCGGTGCCCTTGTCAAAACGTTGACTGAACTAAAACAGAAAACGGTTTTGCTCGCACCCACCGGAAGAGCGGCCAAGGTATTCTCCAATTACTCCGGTCATAAAGCCTTCACCATACATAAAAAGATTTACCGGCAGAAGGCTTTCTCCAACGAACCGACCGGATTTTTACCCTCAGACAATTTACATAAAGATACATTATTTATAGTAGATGAAGCCTCCATGATCTCAAACGACGGGTTGGATTCCTCATTTTTCGGCACAGGGCGTTTATTGGACGATCTGATACAGTATGTTTACTCCGGAGAGAACTGCCGGCTGATCCTGATGGGCGACGTGGCACAGCTTCCTCCGGTCATGCAGACCGAAAGCCCGGCACTGAATGCTGAGATATTGAAAGGCTATAACCTCACCGTCAGCGAAATCACGTTGACACAGGTGGTCAGGCAGAGTGAAGATTCCGGTATCTTATTCAATGCCACCCGCTTACGCAATGCCTTACGGGAGAACACCGTAGAGATCTATCCGAAGCTCAACCTGAAAGGATTCGCCGATTTCAGGAAAGTGAACGGCGACGAATTGATCGAAGAGATATCGTCGGCTTACAGTCGCGACGGTGTGGAAGATACAATGATCATCTGCCGGTCGAACAAGCGGGCAACGATCTACAATAACGGTATCCGCAACCGTATCCTGTATAGAGAGGAAGAGTTATCGTCGGGCGACCGCCTGATGGTTGCCAAGAACAACTACTACTGGACCAGCGAATGCAAAGAGATGGACTTCATCGCCAACGGAGAGATCGTGCAGGTGCTCCGTGTCAGACGTACCAGTGAACTATACGGATTCCGCTTCGCCGATGTCACCGTACGTTTCCAGGATTACGACCTTGAAATAGATATCAAGATCCTGCTGGACACCTTGCAGACAGACGCGCCAGCCCTGCCTAAAGAGCTTAATGATAAATTGTTTTACACCATATTGGAAGACTATGACGATATTCCGACCAAAGCAGGTAAGATGAAAAAGATGAAGGCCGACCCGCACTACAATGTGGTACAGGTAAAATATGCCTACGCCATCACTTGCCACAAAGCCCAGGGCGGACAATGGATGAACGTCTTCCTCGACATTGGCTACATGACAGAAGAAATGCTGGGCGAAGACTTCTACCGTTGGCTCTATACCGCCTTCACCCGTGCCACCCACCGGTTATATCTAGTTAATTTACCGGATGAATTTGTTGAGTGACAGCACACTTTTTTACCTATTAATCACGTTACATTAATAGAAATAGTTATTTTTGTTGCAATTAAGACAAAAGCGTTGTAAACACGGTCTTGTAAATATTAAATTCAGGAATGGCAAATAAAGAAAAAATAGATTATCTGTTACTTGACCTCAAGGAACTAGAGACGTTGATAGCTGGGATGCGTGATGCAGAAGTTTATCCGGTATCCTTCTTTAGCCAGACTTTTAATCTGACACATAAGATACTGAATGATCTTCATTCGCTGGAAACAGCCCAGATCGAGATGCTGCGCGAACAGATGGAAGCCCACCAGGCTCTGATCCAGTCGTTACCAAACCCTGTCGCCGCACCGATGCCGGTTGCTCCCGAGGAAACGATCCAACCGACCCCGATTGTTAAACAACCGGAGCCAGTGATTCAACAACCGGAAGTTAGTATACCGGAGCCGGCTGTTACCGTACAGCCCGAACCAGTACCTGCCCCCGTTGTCGAACCTAAGGCAACAACGGAAGTGCTTCACAAATCCGTTACAACGGAGAAACAAGGTGTTTTCCTGAGTGATATACTGGAGAAGAAAAATCTCTCCGACTTCCGTAAGGCATTCAGTCTGAACGACCGTTTCCGTTTCCGTCGCGAACTGTTCGGAGGTAATGAAGAAAAAATGAATAAGGCGATCACCGACCTCAACGATATTCATTCGTACGAAGAATCGGTCACCTATTTAAATAACGAACTGAAGTGGAATATAGAAGATGAAGCCGTAGCCGACTTCATCAAACTACTTGAAAAACGATTCCTATAAGATATGGCAAAGTTAACAGTTGTACCGACTCCCGTAGGAAACCTGGAAGACATGACCTTCCGGGCTATCCGTGTATTGAAGGAAGCCGACTTGATCCTGGCTGAAGATACACGCACGACCGGTATTCTGCTGAAACATTTTGAGATACAAAATAAGATGCAGTCGCACCACAAGTTCAACGAACATAAGACCGTGGAGCAAATCGCCTCCCGCATCAAAGGCGGCGAAAACATTGCACTTGTTTCCGATGCCGGTACGCCGGCCATTTCCGATCCCGGCTTTATGCTGGTCAGGGAATGTGTACGACAAGGTGTAGATGTCGAATGCCTTCCGGGAGCCACTGCTTTCGTTCCGGCCCTGGTTAACTCAGGGTTACCCAACGAGAAATTCTGCTTCGAAGGATTCCTCCCTCAGAAGAAAGGACGTCAGACCCGCCTGAAGGAGTTGTCTACCGAAAACAGAACGATCATTTTTTATGAGTCACCTTTCCGATTGGTAAAGACGCTAACCCAACTAGCCGAATTCTTCGGGAGCGACCGGCAAGTCTCCGTCTCACGCGAAATATCCAAACTGCACGAAGAGACTGTCCGCGGAACCCTGGAAGAGGTTATAGCACACTTTACCGTGAACGATCCGAGAGGTGAGATTGTTATAGTATTAGCAGGCTTGAAAGATAAAAAAGAAAAAGAGACAGAAAAAGATGTTTAACACAAAAACAAGAAGAAAATGAAGAAGTTATTATTAATTTGTACCTGCGCAACATTACTGGTATCCTGCGGACAGAACTCGGCAGAATATAAGAAGTTGAAAGCTGAAAACGATTCTTTGAAAATAGAGAATACGAAAGCATCCAGCGAAATGAATGAAATCCTTACTACATTAAATGATGTAGAGGCAGACATACAATCTATCCGTGATGCCGAAAACTACCTGAACCTTCAACAGCAATCAGGTGGCGAATTCAGCAAAAGCAATCGCGAACAGATCAAGGAAAACATGCAGCTGATCAGCGAAACCTTGAAAAAGAATAAGGAAACGATCAGCCAGCTGGAAGACAAACTGAAAAAGAGTGGTATCCAGTCAGCTGCATTGAAGAAAACGATCAACCGCCTTTCATCCGAACTGGATCAGAAAGCAACTATGATCGTCGCCCTTCAAGAAGACCTGGCAAAGAAGAACGTACGTATCCAGGAACTGGACGAGATGGTCTCTTCACTGAATGAAGATGTGGAAAGCCTGGCAACAACAGCAGCTGCGCAGTCCGATAAACTGAACAAACAGGACAAGGCAATCAACACAGCTTACTACTGTTTCGGTACTGCCAAAGAACTGAAAGATCAGAAGATCCTTTCCGGAGGCGGCCTTTTCTCTAAATCAAAAGTATTGCAGAGCGGCTTCAACAAGGATTACTTTATCTCTGTAGATATCCGCGAAGTAAAAGAAATTCCTTTATTTGCAGGTAAAGCAAAACTGAAATCCAACCATCCGGAAGGTTCTTACGAATTCGTGAAAGACGAAGACGGTAATCTGACTTTGAATATCACAGACCCGAAAACATTCTGGAGCCTGGGTAAATATCTGGTTATTGAAGTAGGATGATGAAATACAAAAACCTCTTTATAGATTTGGACGATACCCTTTGGGATACGTACCATAATAATAAAGAATGCCTCGAAGAGATTTATACCGATCACCACTTTGATCGGTATTATGCCTCCTTCGAGGCTTTCTTTGATATCTATTGGCCGCACAACGAATTGCTGTGGAAACAATACCGTGCCGGAGAGATCGACCGGCAAACACTTATCGTCGACCGTTTCCGTTACGTGCTACGCCCGATGGGTATTGAAGATACCAGGGAAGTGCTGGCAGTCAACAACGATTTCCTGCAACGTACCACCACCAAGACGCGGCTTGTCAAAGGTGCTATCGAATTATTGGAATACCTTCGCCCCTCTTACCGTATGTATATCTTATCGAACGGCTTCCGCGAAGTACAAGACAAGAAGCTCCGCAACTCCGGACTGGCTCCTTACTTCAAACGAATGATCCTGTCGGAAGATGCCGGTATCCAAAAGCCGCATAAAGGAATTTTCGACTTCGCCCTGATCAACACCAACTCCCGTCGCAACGAAACCCTGATGATAGGCGACTGCTTCGAAGCCGATATTTTCGGTGCCCACCAATCCCGAATAGACCAACTCTGGTTCAATCCACAAGGATTATCTCCCCGGAAATTCACTCCGACTTATACGGTCAGTAGCCTGGAAGAGATAAAAAAGATACTATAATCTCCATAGAATGCACGTTTCTCTTTTGTATTTATATCACATTCAGGAATGAGTATTCTTGAATGTGAATGACATGAATCTGACAATAACCAAAGTCTCCGACCATGAGAAATATGAAACTCCAGTTCCCCCGGCAATTCCCTTCTTAGGAAACCATAGTTTCCTCCGCAGAAAACTGCAATTTCCTGCAGAGGAAATTCGCGTTTCCTGCCCGGGAAATTATGGTCTCCTCTGCAATGGGCCTTTGTTGTGTATTGGAAAATACAATAAGAGGATTCATCTTTAAGACAAGATGAAGAAAGAGCCGTGTTGAAAGTATCGACACGGCTCTTCTTATATAGAATGAGTTTGTTCGTTCAATTTTATCAGAACTCGGAAGTAAAGTGGAACTTGATATCCGGGAAGTCCTGCTGTGCCATCGTCAATACATAGCCGGAGTCGGCCAGATAGACATCACGACCTTCCTTGTCGACCGCCATATACTGCGATTTACGTTTCTTGAAGTTTTCCAAAGCCGTCCGGTTTTCACTTTCGATCCAGCAGGCTTTATAGAGGCTGATAGGCTCCCATTTACATTGTGCACCGTATTCATGCAATAAGCGGTACTGGATAACTTCAAACTGCAACTGTCCTACCGTACCGATGATCTTACGGCCGTTGAACTGGTTAGTAAACAACTGTGCAACCCCTTCGTCCATCAACTGTTCGATACCCTTGTTCAGCTGTTTTGCCTTCATCGGATCGGCATTCTCGATGTATTTAAACATTTCCGGAGAGAAGCTTGGCAATCCTTTGAAGTGCAACTCTTCACCGCCGGTAAGCGTATCGCCGATCTTGAAGTTTCCGGTATCAGGCAGACCGATGATATCACCGGCAAAAGCTTCATCCACCGTCTCCTTCTTCTGGGCCATAAACGCTGTCGGACTACTGAAACGCATCTGCTTGCCGAAACGGACATGCTTGTAAGGCGCATTACGTTCGAAGCGACCTGAACAGATCTTCACGAAAGCAATACAACTGCGGTGGTTCGGGTCCATATTCGCATGGATCTTAAAGATGAAACCTGTAAAGTTATCTTCCTCCGGATCGACCACACGCTCGACAGCCTGTATAGGACGGGGCGACGGGGCGATCTTGACAAAGCAGTCGAGTAACTCCTTCACACCGAAATTATTCAGGGCAGAACCAAAGAACACGGGAGCGATATCTCCTCTGAGGTAAGTATCCACATCGAACTCCGGATAAACACCTTCGATCAGTTCGATATCTGCACGGAGCTTATCGGCCAGAGTATCACCGATATGATTTTCCAGTTCCGGACTGTTGATATCGCGGAACTCGATCTTCTCCGTTACATATTGTTTACTCGGCGTATACAGGTCGAGTTTCTGTTCATATATATTATATACGCCTTTGAAACGCTGTCCCATATCGATCGGCCAGCTCAACGGGCGTACGTTGATATGCAATTCTTCTTCAATCTCATCCAGAAGATCGAAAGGATCTTTACCGTCGCGGTCCATCTTGTTGACAAACACGATCACCGGGGTCTTACGCATACGGCAGACTTCCATCAGTTTACGGGTCTGTGCTTCCACCCCCTTGGCAATGTCGATCACGATAATCACACTGTCTACGGCCGTCAATGTGCGGAAAGTATCTTCGGCGAAGTCCTGGTGACCGGGAGTATCGAGGATATTTACTTTATGATCTTCATAATCGAAAGCCATTACAGAGGTTGCAACGGAGATTCCACGTTGTTTTTCTATCTCCATCCAGTCGGATGTCGCCGTCTTCTTAATCTTATTAGACTTTACGGCACCGGCCACATGGATAGCCCCTCCGAACAGCAACAGCTTTTCTGTAAGCGTAGTCTTACCGGCATCCGGGTGGCTGACAATAGCAAACGTTCTTCTTCTTTTAATCTCTTCTGAATATTGACTCATCTTATTCTTAATATTGTTTTTACAAAGACTCGGCAAAGATACAAAACGAAGGGGCAGATTCCAAACCTGCCCCTACCTAATTATAACGGATATAAACGGAATCCGAAGTTACGCCTTACTGCCGGTATCAAATATGGTTGATGCGGATAAGCACCCCAACTAGTATCTCCTCCTACGCCCATTTGTTTCCAGTCGATATTCCAGGTAACCATGTCTTTCGGGTGAATATCGGACATGTGACGTTGATGTTTCTTCAGATCGACTTCACTCAGGTCGTCAGTCGGGAACAAGTAAGCACTGGTACTGATGTAAGGCTGACCTAGCGCTTTCAATCCGCTCCCCTGCATATTGGTGAGAGTCATCCAGCGGACTTCGGTCTTGTTACCGTTTTCCTGCGGACGGTCGTAAGGAAAATACTGCTCCCAGACACAACCTTTATAACGCCCGACAAATGCACTTGTATAACGATCACAATAGTTTTCATGCGGTCCGCGTCCGAACCATTCCATCTGGTCATACTCGGGGTTCAATGTCAGACTTACTCCTAAACGAGGCAATAGCGGCAAAGTGTCATTGGCTGGTATGAAGAGGCAATTCACATCGACATATCCCTCTCCTGAAATCTGGTATTTTATAACAAAAGTGGAATGATCGACCGATTCCGGCAACCGGTAAGTGGATATCAGTTCGTATTTATCATTTGCGATCTGCCGTTTTTCGGTTTGTATTAATTTCGCATCCCGCCCTGCATGCCGCCATGGATCACACCGTTCAGCCAGATCACTCCCCAGGTCGTTATCCGTAGATGGCCGCCAGAAGTTAGGCTGCAAAGCTTCCTTTATCATTTCTTTTCCTTCGAACATATAAGAACATAAAGCCCCGGTAGAGAGATTGAAAGCTACTTTCATCTTTCCTCCTGTCACTTCCATACGTCCGTCATGCTCCTCTGCTTTCAACGGAACAGAAGTCTGTACCGATACAGCCGACTTACCAAACGGAAGTTTTATCTGTTCACAGGCCAACTCTTCACTGGCTTTCAACAATCCGGCATCCGATTTCTGATACGCATAGAAATTCAGATAATACTCTACACCAGGTTCTTCTTCGATCGTAGGGAAAGAAGTTCTGAATAAACCTTTCTTCTGGGCAGGCAGTTCCACTTTATCGATTATCCCGGTAGCCAATACTTCGCCGTTTCCTTCCAGACGCCAACCGAACGTGAAATCGGAGAGGTCGGTGAAAAAGTATTTATTTGTCAGTTCAACCAATCCTTTGTGATAATCGGCCAGCCGGAAAGCAATGTTTTGGTAAACTTTCTTCACTTCCCATATATGCGGTTTCAATGTACGGTCAGCAGCGATCAATCCATTCATACAGAAGTTCTTGCTACTTGGCGTTCCTTCCGGTGCCATATCTCCACCGTATGCCCAATAGAAACGGCCATCCGGAGTTTTCTGCGCGATTCCCTGATCAACCCAGTCCCAGATAAATCCACCCTGCAGGCTCGGGTATTTCTCTATCACATCCCAGTAATCTTGTAAATTACCGACGCTGTTACCCATCGCATGTGCATACTCGCAAAGGATAAGCGGTTTGTCCGGCATATAAAGAGTCCAATTGATCAGTACATCCAGTTTCTTATACATCGGACAGAAGATATCCGTATAAGGTCCCTTGATCCCATCTTCCGAATGTACCGGACGATGCGACTTGTCGTGTGCATGTATCCATTTATAAGTCGTAGCAAAGTTACAGCCTTCACCCGTTTCATTACCCAACGACCAGACAATGACACAGGGGTGGTTTTTATCCCTTTCAAACATGCGTTCCGTACGGTCAACAAATGCTTTTTCCCATTCCGGCTGATTTGCCAGACATTTATCGGGATCGTATCCCATTCCATGACTTTCGATATTCGCTTCATCTACTACATAAATGCCATACAGATCGCAAAGTTCGTACCAACGCGGATCGTTCGGGTAATGAGAGGTACGCACACTATTGATATTGAATTGTTTCATCAACTGCAAGTCTTTAATCATCGATGCTTCATCGACAACATGTCCGGTTACGGCATCGTGCTCGTGCCTATTCACTCCTTTTATATATACAGGTTTACCGTTTACCCATAAACGGGCATGTTTCATCTCACATTCCCGGAAACCGATAAAGCGGGAAACAACTTCTTCCACTTTTCCGTTTAGGCGCAAGGTTAACACTAGGCGATACAGATTCGGCTTCTCTGCACTCCAAAGCCGCGGTGCGATAATCTTTTGGTGGAATTCAATATCAGGGCTTCCTTTTGGCTGTTTCTTCCGTTCCGTATAAATACTACGACCATCCGGTTCCTGCAGATCGATCTCTATTTCAGCACCTTTTATCTTTTCCGGATTTCTATTTCCCAGCTCAAGATACAGGCTGAAATCAGCATCGGTATACAACTCATCCAAATCAGTCACCACCTCAAAATCACGAATATGCGTTTGCGGGCGGGCATACAGATATACATCCCGCTGTATACCGGCAAAGCGCCAGAAATCCTGATCTTCCAAATAGTACCCGTCACTGAACTTAAAGACCTGGACAGCTATCTCGTTTTCTCCTCCCCAATTCAGGAAGTCGGAGAGATCAAATTCAGCCGGAGTTTTCGAATCCTGCGAATAACCAATCTTTTTACCATTGCCCCAAACATAAAAAGAAGATGCCACAGAGCCGAAATGGAGAACGACCTGACGGTTCTTCCAATCGGCCGGCACAGTAAACTTCCTTTTATAAGAACCGACAGGACTGTTGTCGGCCGGAATCAACGGCGGATTCTTTTTGAAACCATAGCCACTACCTACATAAAAGGGATAGCCAAAACCTTGCAGTTCCCAGTTTCCCGGCACGGTTATATCAGCCCAACCGGAAATATCAAATTCCTGTTTCCAAAAATCCTGTGGACGTTCAGCCACCTTCGAGACATAATGAAACTTCCAGGTTCCATTCAGGCACAAATAATAAGGCGAGGCCGACTTCACTTCGTTAACAGCCTGCTCCTTCGTCGGATAGCCTAAGAAAGTAGCGGCGGAAGGCAAACGATTAATATGTAATACATCGTAGTTTTCCCAATCGTTATCCGAATGAGGATATTTATCATGGCGCAACTCTTTTACCTCTTCTTTTTTCTCCTGAGGCTTTTCCATAGGTGCCCCATCATACTGAGCATGGGCTGCAAACAAAAAACCGGACACGCCTATAATCAACAATAATTGTTTTCTCATATATATGGTATCTTTATTTATTCAACAACATTCTAATAGTCATAGCCGACGACCAGCTAAAATTCGGACAGTTCAAGGTTTCACCCGTAAGTGGATTATAATTTTCATGGATAGGTCCGTCCGTAAGTAATCCCTGAGCATTGTCGATATATTGGCTTATTAGCTGATCAGCTTCTTTATTAAAACCATATTTGCGCAAACCTGTCACACCGAAGTACACCTGATCGATCCAAACCGGACCACGCCAGTATCCACGGGTGGGACGTAGCCTCGGATGGCTGATATCCAGTGTACCTAATGGAACTTTCGAATTGAACTTTTCCGGATCAAGCATCTTTTCCAACACTTTACGTGCCTGCTGTGGAGTAGCTACCCCGGCCCAGAGAGGCAACCAGCATTCAGCCCCCATCACTTTTATGAACTCTCCGGTTCCCAACCGGGTATCATAGAAGAAGCCGGTCTCTTCATCGAACATCTTCGTCTGTATATGATTTTTTAGGGCTTCCGCCTCTTTATTCAGTTGTAATGCCAGATCTTTCTTATCTAGTATCTCCGCCATTTCAGCCAAAAAGTTCTTTTCGGCATAAAGGAAAGAATTAAGGCAGATGTTCTCCTGATTCATTGACCAGGCTTTTTCCGGTTCATTCTTCAGCATGACGGCATCGTCGAAGCGAACTCCGTTATCCATACCGCTTTCCCAGCAGGCCGCCACAAGAGTTCCATCAGTAGAGCCATATTCACAGATACCATTCTTATCGTGGTCGCGATCAGTATACCACCATTGATGATATTTGTACAGTTTATCGAACATTTCCGCCACAAAAGCCTTGTCACCGGTAACATCATAAATGCACTTGACAGCCCATGCAGCTAAAGGGGGCTTTGTATCACGCCAGTTGATCCGTTCTTTATTACGACTCACAAAATCGGGAATCATTCCATTCTCCGCCTGATAGTCAAAAAGACAACGAATCTCATTCTTGGCTTCTTCCGGATTGTATAAGGCATTGGCTGCCGCATGTTTCCATGAGTCCCACGACCAAATACCGAAGAAACCGTTATAAGATGGATATGTACCGTCATGCAGGATATCTCCCGATGGTGTACGCCAATTAGCTATGAGTGTCATCAAAGCTTTGACTACCACATGCCTGTACTTATTTTCTTTCATGAACGGGCTATCATTGTCGAACAAAGATGATAAATAAGTATTCCAACGTTTTTCATTTTCAGAAAAAACAAGATCAACTTCCAAACCTTTAAGTTGCTCGAGCTCTTTATCCAATGCTCCTCTATCAAACGCAAACGTTTGGGTTGACGCTGTTTCAAAACTACCACCGGGAGAAAGTCGCAATTCTTCTTTTTCAACGACAAGTAAACTATCTGTTCCTACCAACCGTACATCTTCGGCAGTGAGGAACGAAGCATATGTAAATGTCTGTTCCCGATTATTGGCAATCCTTATCCCTTTCTCTTCTATCGATAAAGTAGCACTGTCCTCGTAAACTCCACCACGCCATTGTAAAGAAACGGAAACTTCTCTTCCACCTGTATTTTCTACACGAGAACGAATCAGTGCGGTACGGGCAGATAAAAAACAGAGTTCGGTCACAAAACTCAATTGTTCGTTCCTGAATTCCTGTACAAGCTTACCCGGATAATATTTTGAGGTCTGTATATTACGGGCAAGATCAAACTTTTCACCGTCGACCCGGATAATTGGTTCTGCGAGCGAACGGGCAATCCATCCTCTCCCTGTCATCATATAAGGTCCGATAAAACTTCCGGCCAACCTGTTCTCTTCATTTTCAGGTAATGCATACGCAGTCCACGAACCCAGATCAGCAAAGACAAAACAATCGCGATCAGTCTCCGTTTGGGGTACATTCTTGATATTTATCAGGTTATAAAAATCATCCCGGTCGTTTTTTATTTCTTCCGGAAAAACGTTGTTCTTCAAACCTATATTACAGGAAGACAATAAGAGAGCGGAATAAACCGAAAAATAGTTTATTATATTATTCATAATAGAAATGTTTATAAAGTGAAGATCCAATAAATAGAATTAAGTATTTACACACAATCTCCCTGCAGCGTTACAAAAGGTCTCTTATAATGCTGCAAAGTGACTGTTTGTTATTTAAGCAGATTCTATTTGGAGAAATTCGGATTTTGTTCCCAGCCGGGATTCAATAGGAATTCATCGTGTGGAATAGGTAACAGTTTATGTTTACTGTCAACATAATTATCCACAAATGGTTTCTTATGTTCTTTCAAGGTCTGTTCTACAATACCCCAACGAACCAGATCATACCATCGGGAACCTTCGAGCGCCAATTCACAAGGACGTTCCACTTCCTGCAAATGTTTCAATACAGCTTCCTTATTCATGTCTTTCGGGAGAGCCGTAACATTTACACGTGCACGAACCTGATTAATATAGTCGATAGCCTGCGAAGTTGCTCCCCGGTGATTAAGACATTCTGCATATAACAAGAGAACATCCGCATAGCGAATTACCGGAATATTAAAAGCACTCCAATCCCAATACTGACTCAATGACTCATCCCAAGTAACAAACTTATGCCAGTAAATAGCGTCTTTCGAATGGTAATCACTGAATTGTTTGCCCTCTTCCATGTAGAATGCTTTGGTCTTCGGATCATCGAACAGAATCGTAGCATATAGTCGATCGCTGTAATTACCGTCAACCGTTTTATCTTGCTTCATGACATCAAATAGCCAGAAAGAGGGATATGCCTCTTCATAACCTTCAGCGTCACTAGGGGCCAGATGGATAGCCAAACGGTTAAATTCGCGGCGACCGCCATCCATATTCCCGGAGTATTGAACTTCGAATACAGCTTCCTTGCTGTTCTTATGCAATCCATCCCACAGATCGCCATAGTTGTCGATCAACTCGTATTGACCACTGTCTATGATTTTTTTCAATTCTACCTCCGCTTTATCCAGCTGATTACGGAACATATAAAACTTAGCAAGTATCCCTGCTGCCATATATTTAGTGGCCCGTCCTGCCTGTTCCGGTTTCCATTCACCAGGTTCCGGTAAATAATTCTGCACATCAGTTAATTCCTTTTCGATAAAACCGGTAATGACTCCGGGTTGTGATTGCTCAGGATAGAATTCTTCATCTGTACCCTTCAGTTCATGTTCATATAAAGGCAACCGTTCTCCAAAGTTCAGGTACAGCCTGAAATAATAATATGCACGCAGGAAACGAGCTTCCGCCAATGAGCGGTTCTTTACCTCTTCCGATACGCCCTCTACAGTTGGAATATTGTCTATACACTGGTTGGAATAATTAACACCTTTAAACAAATCGCGCCATTCACCGTAGCCCAATGCATCGTTCGGTGTATTGTTGTACATTGCCAGGTTCATCCATGAAGTCACATCAGCACGGAAATCCAATTCATCACTCCGATAGTTATCTATTACGATATAACGTTCGAAAGGCATTCCCCACGCCATATTAGGTTGTAAATAGGCATAAGCAGCTGTCAGTCCCTTGATTATATCCCCTTCTGATTTCCAGAATATACCCGGAGTCAGATAATTCGGGTTTGTTTTCTCATCCAGAAAAGTACCCGTACAAGCCGATAAACCTAAACTAAGTGCCAGACCGGCAATAAATATATTCTTCAATTTCATGATATTCTTCTTTAATGATTAAAAACCAAATTTCAAACCGATCATATAAGAACGACTCAAAGGATACAAAGCATCGTCTATACCCATATAAGTAGTTCCGGTATCGCTATTAGATGTCGCCCCAGTAGCCGGATCGTATCCTTTATACCCAGTGATCGTGAATAAACGATTGGCAGCTAGGTAGACACGAAGATTACTAATGTGTAGAGACTTGCATACTTTTGCCGGCATATTGTAACCTATCTGCAAATTATTCAGACGCAGAAAATTACCATTCTCGACAAAACGATCTGATGTCTGGATATTTCCGTTTGGATCGCCTACAACCGCACGTGGAATATCTGTATTCGGATTTTCAGGAGTCCATGCATTCAATGCGTCTTTACCATAATTGAACACTTTATCCATACGCTGTAGCTGACGTTTCATATAATTATAGCGTTTCACACCGAAATTACCATAGAAGTTTGCCACCAGGTCGAAGTCGCCGTAACGCAGATTTACATTGAAACCGACAATAGCTTTCGGGCTACCACTACCTACTTTTACTTTATCGTTCGAATCCAGCTTTCCATCTCCGTTCTGATCGATAAAACGTATATCGCCGGGTGCAGCTGCCGGTTGTAAAGGAATCCAGTTACCAGCAGCATCTTTTGATCCATGCTGGGCATTCCAATCATCCACTTCTTGTTGACTCCGGAAAATACCATCGGTCTTCAACACCCAAAACTCACCGATCTCACCACCAACATAAGTTCGTGCCGGACCATATTCATCGAGATAACCGGGATCCGACATTTCTTTCAGGACGCTTTTATAATGTGAAACGTTCAGATCCAGATCATATTTGAATTTACGTCCTACACTTCCATGATAGATTGCCTGCATCTCGAAACCGGTTGTCCGTAAGCGTCCCTCATTTACAATAAGACTGCCAAAGCCTGTGCATGTACTGATATTTTTAGACGATAGCATATCTTTGGTATTTTTTATATAAGCTTCAGCCGAGAATTCAAGTTTGTTGTTCCAGAATCCCAGGTCGATACCAATATTCTTATATAATGTTGTTTCCCATTTAATATGCGTGGAAGGTAAACCGATAACAGCATATCCCATACTGATCGCATTACCACCAAAAGGATAATTCAGATCGTTCGTATTGGAAGTAAGGCGAGGTATATATTTATAATTACCAATCGATTGATTACCGAGAGCACCATAACTCAAACGCAGTTTGAAGGTTGATACAGTCTCTTTCATCTTCTCCCAGAATCCTTCATTCGCAATATTCCAACCCAGAGATGCAGATGGGAAAAATCCCCATTTATTACCTTCTCCAAAACGGGAAGACCCATCATAACGAGCCGAGATCATCGCCATATAACGATAGTCGTAATTATAACTAACACGACCGAAAGCCGAACGCAACGCATAACGATTATATCCTCCGCCCACGGCAAAATTGGTTTGTCCGTGTTGCAGGTATTGCATATCGTTGTTCTCAAACTGAGAGGCAGATCCCGATTGGTCTTCATACTTATTTTCCTCCTGAGAAATACCCAACAACGCCTGCAAGCTATGCTTTTCGGCAAAGGTTTTATTATAATTGGCTGTCAATTCCAACAAATCTTCTGTCCGCTTACTTCTTTCTTCATATAAAGAGGCTATTTTATTTACCTTGCTAGCTCCCACATAATAGGTCGGTGTAAATGACTTATAGTGATAAAAGTTCATATTACGCCCTGCCTGGAATTTAACGATCAGATCTTTTATCGGTTCATACTGGATGTAAGCCGAAGCTGAGATATAATCATTCGCTTTAGTTGTTTTGATCAGATTATTAAAAGCAACCGGATTTGCCGCATCCGACATCCCCATACCGGGTATTGCTCCACCATAACCACCTTCGTTATCCGGATCGTAAACCGAAACCAAAGGTTCAATATTCGTAGTCTGGTACATACCCGGAAAACCGGTATCTGCTTCAGGAGTCGTTGTCTTACGACCATAGCTGATAGATTCACCCATTCTGAACTTACCACGTTTAATATCGGAATTCAAGCGGAAACCAAATTTTTCCGAATCTGTGCCGACAATAATACCATCCGTTGAAGAATAAAAACCAGACAGTGCAACATTCATTATTTCATTCCCGGCGGTATATCCTAAATTATATTTTTGAGTCAGACCACGACGGTAGTATTCCTTCTGCCAGTCCGTATCGGCAAACTGACCTGGATTTTCCTCGTATGCAGCAATATATTTAGGCCAACGGCTTTGAGGTAAGCCGGCATTAGTCAAGGCCATCTTACGCACTTTTATAAACTCTTCTGAATTACAAACATCCATTCGTTTAGGTAGGTCATCCATTCCAAAATAGGCGGAAACCGAGATCTTTGGCTCCTGCTTCCCTCCACGATTCGTTTCGATCAGAATTACACCAGCAGCTGCACGCGCTCCATAAATCGCGGCTGTAGCCGCATCTTTCAGAACAGTCATCGATTTAATATCTTCCGGGTTCAGAAAAGACATATCCCCAGGCACTCCGTCAATAACTATCAGAGGCTCGTTACTTGAGCCCCAGGATGTCATACCGCGTACGGTAATAGTAGGATCGCTTCCCGGAGCACCTGTTCCAAAATTAACTGACAGTCCCGGCGCCATTCCTTGCAAGGCATCAGCAGCTCCTGCCGTAGGTAAATTTGCCAGCTTTTCACCGGAAACAGTTGTTACAGAACCGGAAACATCGGATTTTTTCTGTGTTCCATAACCAATAACTACAACTTCATCCAGCTTTTTAGTATCTTCTGCCAAGACTACATCTACTATATTATTTCTCCCGGGAGTTACTTTCTGCTGGATATAGCCTATATAAGAGATTAGCAAGTTGCCGTTACTCGATATTTCCAGGGAAAAATGTCCGTTTATATCAGAAATTGTGCCGTTACTTGTTCCTTTTTCGACAATATTAGCTCCGATAATAGGCTCCCCTCCGCTATCTTTAACCGTTCCTGTTATCTTACGCATTTGCTGAGATTTCATTAAAGCGATGTTCCGACTTGAACCTTTATACAAGACAATATGCTTATCGTCAATGTCATATTTAACACCTTCACCATAGAATAATTGTCCTAGTACATCTTTTATATTTTTATCGTTTACGCTCACCGAGACTTTACGATGTACATCGATCTGTTCCGTATTATAAGTGAAATAAAACAGGCTTTTCTGTTCAATAGCAGAAAGTACTTCCTGCACTGTCGTGTTTTCCATATCTAATGAGAAACGGGTAGATTGCGAATATGTGATTTCAGCAAAAACAGGTAAAGTACCAAAGAGAACAAATAAGAGCAGACATCTCATAATAGATAAACTTTTTCTGTGCCACGATGAAAATCTCTCACATCGAAGCAAACTTTTCATAATATAATCCATACATTTGTAAATGATTAGTTAGTAATAAATTCAGGTTATTAAAAATTTATTTGATTAATCGTTTCTGAACCGGAAGTGTTGGGAGCATTTTCGGTTCTTTATTTATATTCGTTTTATTCCATAGGCAATTCGTTTTTATAAATTATTACTTGCCCGCCATTTAGGTTGAAATCAAGTTGGCGAGTTCCTTTTAATAAAGTGAGAATTTGAGATAAAGTAGCATTATTCTCTACGCGTAAAGAGAACTTTCTCTCAGCAAGTCCTTGTCCTTCTATTCTTATTCTAACATCGAAACGACGCTCCAAATCTTTTACTATCTCTGAAAGAGAATTATCGACATAAGCAATTTCACCAGACTTCCATGCATAAAAGGCATTGCCATTCACACGATGCAGTTTCAACCCCGTTTGTTTTGAATAAGAAACTTGTTCACTGGGATTTAACATTACAGATTCCCGCTCATCGGTTGTTAGGACTTCCACCTTTCCTGACTCCAACGTAACATACGTGACTTCATTCTGATAAGCTTTTACATTGAAAGTAGTACCTAACACTTTGATCGTCATATCCGGAACCTGTACAACAAATGGACATTTTTCATCGTGCGTGACTTCAAAAAAAGCTTCTCCTTCCAACTCCACATGACGTTGTTTACCTGAAAAAACAGCTGGATAATGTAAACGGCTATTTGAATTCAGACATACTTTCGTTCCATCTGATAAAACCAGGTTCACACGTTGGCCTTTAGGTACTTCAACCATATTTGCCGAATCAGGAATCGTGGGACGATCATAAAAAATATCAATCGTGATTAATAAAGCGAGTAAAGCTACCGCTGCATACTTCCAATAGCGCGGACCAAATAATTTATACTTTTGTGATTTCGGTCGTAATAAGTTGCTCAGACGATGATAAGCTGTTTCAATTCGGCTGGAATGAACAATAACCGCTTCGCGTTTCAACATCCAAAGTCGTTCGATTTCAAAAAAGATATCGGCATTCTCTTTATCTTTCAATATCCAATTCTCTATCTCTTCTGATTCGCCAGGAGTAGACTGACCTTTTAAATATTTTATGATTTGTTCTTCATTCATCTTGCTCAAAATTATCGCTTATATATAAATGAAGATTAAGCAAGGGAAAACTACGGGGAGATTTTTCCGTTTTTTTTACCTATATGTTGAAAAACACAAGATGAGTATAAAAAGGCGATGTAAATCCTTTCGGAGAAATATGATGGCTTGACGAATATGCCACTCCACAGTACGGGTAGAAAGTCCCATTGCATCGGCAATAGCCTTGTGGCTCATATCTTCAAAATAACATAATCGGAAAATCTTTGCACATTTGGGAGATAGTTTGTCAATCGATTCATTAATTATATCCTGCAAATCATGGTTAATAACAGATTTCATTACTTCATTCTCATCAGAATGTTCTTTCATCCAAAGTAAACGGGCTTCGCCAATACGTACTTTCCGTTCATACTCCTCTACAACCATTTGATGTTTTAAATGATCCAGACAACTATTTTGAGTACATTTATATAAAAAAGATTTTATATCATTTATATCAATCGTTTCTTTTCTCTCCCAATAAAATAAAAATACATTCTGTACCAAATCCTCCGCAGTACACTCATCCACAAACCGGGAGGCCAAAGTGATCAAACGCGGATAGAGCACCTTGAAAAGCCGGTGAAAGGAAGCCCAATCACCTTGTCTTACTTTTTCTATATCAAACGATAGGTTCTTCAAATTTTAAATTAACATTTTCATATTATTAGCTTTTTCATGCAAATACGAAGGCTTGTTTCCCAATGGGGTATTACAATTTTATATGTTTCTTTTATCTTATTCTTATTCAACACACTATAAGGGGGACGTACAGCCTTTGTCGGATAATCTTTTGTTTCAATAGGACGGATACGGCAATCTATTCCGGCTATTTGCAAGATTTTCACGGTGAAGTCGTACCAGCTGCAAACACCTTCGTTCGAATAATGGTAGATACCCGGAACAAAGGCTCCTTTTTCATCGGCAGTAACCACGGAAAGGATCGCAGCAGCCAAATCTCCCGCATAGGTAGGTGTCCCTACCTGGTCGAACACAAAACCCAGTTCATCCCTTTCTTTGCCCAGGCGGAGCACTGTCTTTACAAAATTACTTCCGAACTCGGAATACAGCCACGCTGTACGGATGATTACCGCATCAGGGCAAACTTCCATCAACCCTTCTTCACCGGCCAGTTTGGTACGGCCATAGACAGAAACCGGACGTGTACCGTCGGTTTCCTTGTATGGACAATAACCCGTACCACTGAATACATAGTCGGTAGAGACATGGATCATCTTTGCTCCGGCTTCACGGGCCGCTTCACCCAGTACACATACGGCAAAGCTGTTCAATCGGCGGCAGAGCTCTTCATTATCTTCCGCCTTATCTACCGCCGTGTAAGCGGCACAGTTTATAATATAGTTTACCTGATTGTCTTTTACTGCAGCTTTTACAGCTGCCGGATCTGTTATATCCAACGTATCGACATCCGTAAACAGGAAATTGTATTGCGGATATTGCCCGGCCAGCACACGAATAGAATTACCCAGCTGTCCGTTGGCACCTGTTACTAAAATTGTTTTCATGTTTTTAATCTTCTAATTTCAGTTCTCCGTTCATATCCTCACGATACTTCTCGGCAAGAAGGGCCAGAAAAGAACTGATCTGCTTGATCGCTTCCTGTGTTTCCGGGCTTACCGGCTTTCCCTGCATCCTGAGAAGCAGAAAACCATAGATTGCATTAAAGCATGTTTCCAGTTCGGGTAACTCTTCTCCCCCGGATTTAGTCCGGAGCTGAACTATATGTGGGAGCGTTTTATAGTAGGCCGCCCCGTAAATCATTTCTTTTGTAGATTTAAGCAGCCGCAGATGCAGGTCGGTCAGGGTGATGATCACATTCTTATTTAACTGGATGTGTCCCTTTTCCATTACGCCTTCACTACGCATCATTTCGATCAGTTCTTCATACCAGACAGCGATCTCTTCCTTTACTTCATCCGGCTGGTCGTATTGGGAAATGACCGTACGGCGGATAGAGTCGATATCAAAATGATTGGCACGTATCAGGTCTTCCACCTGCCACATGTATAACAAATACTCGGCTATATTTTCTTTTCTTTTCTGTTTTGCTATAATCATAGCGACAAAGATACACTATATTCGGATAACGCCCGATAAAAATCGGCATCTTTAACACCTAACTGGCGGCAAGCCAGACGGGCAGCATTCAGATTTGTCAGGAAATAACTGTCGGGGATCCGTATCGGAAAGTCACCGTAACGGGTCTGTAAGAAGATTGCTCCGTCTTTCTCGATCACGGCATGTTCTGCATACGGAATGGCGGTGATGTCTTCACGTACATCCTCAGCCAACTGCTTTACAACACGGTCGCCTTCGAAATAGATCAATTTACCTTCGCGTTCGATCAGGGTGGTGAAGTTACGGAAGGTATCGTAGTAGGCATCCGCCGTAGGATGGTCAGTGTCCGGTGTCCACGACAAATTGGTCAGTATAGCGATATGCGGACGGTAGAACTCCAGCTGGAAACGTTTTTCCAATGCCGAAGTGACATGCTCGTCACCTTCAATCAGGGCAATGCGTGCTTCATAGCTCATCCGTACCCGGTTTGGCAGCAGAGGAACTTCACTTGTCAGGGCATAATCAAAAACCAGCTTCTGTCGCTGAAGAGCACAAACAATCATCGAGATAATTGATTTCTTCCCACGACTTCCCGCAACAACTACCCGTGTTTTCTCCTTGGTACGCTGAAATATGAATTCAGGGATTGAGAGAATCAGTAATCCTAATTCTTTTGCCTTCATCAGCTCCGGATTGTCTTGTTTAACAGTTGCACCCAGAACGACAAAATTACTATCCTTTATTAATCTCTCCGGAAACCATCCGTTTCCATGACAAGTACAACCTGCAGCACGAAGCTTTGCAACAACTTCTTCTGTTATACCGTCGCCTGAAACGCTTACTTCATATCCCTTCTCATGAATAGCCAAAGCCAGGTCAAGCACAAGAGGTTCGGTTACGGAGATTAAATGAACTTTTCGCATCGCTTAGATTTTGGCGCAAATGTACACAATTTCATCAAGCTTCAACGTATCGCTGATAGAAAAAACTTGCTTATATTTGACAAAAAAAAAGTGAAATGAAGATACAGATAATAGACACAGGATGTTTTTACGCGGATGGCGGAGCTATGTTCGGTGCCATTCCGAAGACAGCCTGGAGCCGTCGTTATCCGAGTAACGAAACGAACGGTTGCATCCTCTCGATGAGAAGCCTACTAATATCAAAGGCTCCTGGAAAAGTAGTCCTTGTCGACAACGGTGCAGGAGACAAACACATCAGCCAACTCAGCTATTACAACTTCTTCGACCTGGCCGATCTGGAAGATGAATTGCGAAAAAGAGGTGTTTCTCCGGAGCAGGTAACGGACGTCGTACTCACCCACCTGCACTTCGACCATTGTGGTTATACCACCCGAAAGAATGAGGAAGCCGGCGAGTTATATCCGTCATTCCCTAATGCCGTCCACTGGGTCAGCCGCAAACAATGGGAAAATTTCCTGCATCCGAACCCGCTGGAAAAAGACTCTTACTTCATGGAAAACATGCAGGCTGTTGCAGATAGAGGACTGTTACGCCTTATCGACACCGATACGGAGCTATGCACCGGCATCGAACTCCGTATCTTCGACGGTCATACGCCCGGACAACTGGTCCCTTACATCACGACTCCCGAACAGACTTTTGTCTTTGCCGGAGACGTAATACCCCTTGCCGCGAGCGTCTCACCCGAATGGATATCAGCCTACGACACCTATCCGGTCACCTCCTATCAGGAAAAGATTCGTATGCTCGAAGAAGCTGCCCGCGAAGGACAGGTACTGATCTATTGCCATGATGCCTACACCAAATGCAGCACCGTGAAAAAAGTAAGCAACTTCTTCAAAAAAGACAAAGTGATAGATTTATAATAATTTGCGTCCTTTACTACCTGATTATTACACATATGAAATAAATTATTATCTTTGAACGCAATCTCTAACGGAATATGAAACAATCTAAAAAAGACATTATCATTTATAACTTTTAATAACGCATGAATAAACTAAGCAAGTACGCGCTGCTTTTCGCAGCTTTTGCAGGAATGGTGGCCTGTTCCGACGGTAAAGTTGCTACCGGTGATTATGAAATCATTCCCCTGCCGCAGGATGTTTCCCTGACAAACGGGACTCCTTTCATCTTAACGCCTTCTACTTCTATCAGCTACCCGGAAGGGAATGACTTACTGAAACAGGCTGGCGAGTTCCTGGCTTCCTATATTAAAGAAGCAACCGGCTACGCACCGAAAGTAGTAACCGACAAAAGTGCTAAACCTATCAACCTCTCTATCGACAAAAGCATCTCCAACCCTGAAGGGTATCGCCTGACGGTAACTCCCGAAGGTATCGAACTGGCAGGTGCTACCGAAGCCGGTGTATTCTACGGTATACAGACATTGCGCAAATCGATCCCGGCTGTGGCTGAAGGAATGAACATCGAGCTTCCGGCCGTAACGATCAACGATTATCCCCGCTTTGCCTATCGTGGCATGCACCTGGATGTATCCCGTCATTTCTTCCCTACCGACTCTATCAAGAAATACATCGACATATTGGCACTGCACAATATGAACACTTTCCACTGGCATCTTTCCGACGATCAGGGATGGCGTATCGAGATCAAGAAATATCCGGAACTGACTACCATCGGTTCTCAACGTAAAGAAACCGTGATCGGACGTAACTCCGGTGAATATGACGGCAAACCGTACAGTGGTTTCTACACACAGGACGAAATCCGCGACGTAATCGCTTACGCCAAAAAACGTTTCATCACGATCATTCCCGAAATCGACCTGCCCGGTCATCAGCAGGCTGCGCTGGCCGCTTATCCGGACCTGGGTTGTACAGGCGGTCCGTATGAAGTATGGACACAATGGGGTATCTCCGACGACGTGATCTGTGCCGGTAACGACAAAGCAATGGGATTCCTGGAAGATGTATTATCGGAAGTGATCGACCTCTTTCCTTCCGAATATATCCATATCGGCGGTGACGAATGTCCGAAAGTACGCTGGAAAACCTGTCCGAAATGCCAGGCCCGTATCAAAGCGGAAGGTATCAAGGGAGACAACAAACACAGTGCGGAAGAATATCTGCAAAGCTATGTAATCTCCCGTATGGAAAAATTCGTGGAAAGCAAAGGCCGCCACATCATCGGTTGGGATGAAATCCTGGAAGGCGGACTGGCTCCTAACGCAACTGTGATGAGTTGGCGTGGTGTAGACGGCGGTATCGAAGCTGCCAAACAAAACCACAATGTGATCATGACTCCGAATACCTATCTGTATTTCGACTACTACCAGTCGACCGACACGGAAAACGAACCGTTGGCAATCGGTGGTTACCTGCCGCTGGAACGGGTTTATTCATTGGAACCGACTGCCGGTATCCCCGACGAATACAAGAAATATGTGATCGGTGTACAGGCTAACCTGTGGACTGAATATATCCCGACCTTCTCACAGGTGGAATATATGGTAATGCCACGTATGGCAGCCCTGGCCGAAGTGCAGTGGACAGATCCGGGCAAGAAAGAATACCAGAGTTTCCTGCCTCGTCTCGTCCGTATGACTAAATTATACGACCACCTGGGTTACAACTATGCCAAGAACATCTTCGACATCCACGCTGAATTCACCACCGATACGGAGAACAGCGAGATTGTTGTAAACCTGTCCACAATGGGAGACGGTGATATATACTACACATTGGATGGCAGCGAACCGACCAGTGCTAGCAGCAAATATGAAGCCCCTGTTAAAATAAAGGAAGACGGAACGATAAAAGCAGTCGTTGTACGTCCTTCCGGCAACAGCCGCGTATTCTCTGAAAAGATCAACTTCAGCAAATCGACAGCGAAACCCGTTACCTTGCGTGTTGCTCCGAGTAAAGGATACGACTTTAACGGTGGTATCGAACTGACAGACGGTTTGACTGGCGACACAAACTATAAGACCGGCCGCTGGCTGGGCTTCCAGGGAAAAGACCTCGACGCTGCGATCGACCTGAAACAACCGGTTGAAATCAGCAAGGTAGCCTTCAACACCAATGTCGTAAAAGGCGACTGGATCATGGGAGCAGCCGGAGTGACGGTAAAGGTATCCGAGGACGGCCAGAACTTCAAGGAAGTGACCTCCAAGGTGATCCCTTCATTAAAACAATCCGACAAAGATGGTATTTATCCACAGGAAATTACTTTTGCCCCGGTAAAAGCACGCTATGTGGAAGTAATCATCAAAAGCGATAAGTTGCCGGCATGGCATGGTGGCGCGGGTAATCCGGCTTACCTGTTTGTAGACGAAATTATTATTCAATAGGGTATACAAAAAGAAAGAGCCGGTTAAAGACCTACCTCTTCCGGACGTAGGACTTTAACCGGCTTTTTAATCTATACAGGCTTTATGCGAAAAACAGTCATAATACTAAGCCTTTTACTCAGTCTTTTCACACTAATAAGCGCGAAAGATCAAGGCAAGCAGGAATATATTCTTGTTCTCAACTCCGTCAACTTCGATGAAGCCTGGACAAACGGTGCCTATCAAGCTATTTACGAGCATTTCATGGGATCGCAATATGCAATCGAAACGGAAGAACTGATGGTCCCGACCATTGCAAACACGGAGGAAGCCGGTATTAAGAGAAACTCTTTACTAAAGAAATTTCCCCAACGCCCCAAAGTCGTTGTCTTTATGGGCGATCCCGGATGGGTGGTATGTCGTCCCTTATTCGACAACGAGTGGAAAGATGTTCCCGTCCTGATCTGCTATTCACGTGAACTAATGCCGCCCAGCATAGAGGACCTCCTTTCACGGAATATATCCCCCGAGATGCTTGTCCCCGCCGATCGGATCATGAAAGGCTATAATGTAACAGCCTTATACCAGACCTTCTATATCAAAGAAACACTCGAACTGATGCAGCGTATACAGCCCGAAATCAAAAATATAGCATTCATATCCGACAACCGTTATATCAGCCTGTGCGCCCAACAGGAAGTGGAACAAACCATAGCCGATTATTATCCTTCACTGAAACTACACCTTCTCACCACAACCCGTATCTCCACCGAACAATTACTCGACACAATCTCCCGCTACAACAAAGATACCGGCATATTGTATTACTCCTGGTTCTCCAAACAACTCCAGGACCAAAGAAACTACCTGAACGACAATATACAACGGATCGTCTACGGTTTCTCCCATTACCCGGTATTCACCATTGCCGACCAGTTGGTGGAAGACGGCAACTTTGCCGGAGGACATTACATCTCACTATCGGACTACAGCCGTGAAACGATCCATACCTTAGAAAAAATACTCGAAGGCACCCCCGCCCATGACATCCAGCCACACACAGGAGGAACGCCACGTACATACCTGAACTACCGCCACCTGAAAATGCACAATACCGACAGCCACCTCTATCCCGGCGACGCCGTCTACTACCAACGTCCACCCAGTTTCTACGATCGTAACAAACTGGCCATAATCAGTATAATAGCACTGATCTGTGCCGTGGTCGCCATCCTCGTCATGAGACTCCGCTTTTACTGGCGGATGAAACAAGAAATACGCGAACGTGAAAAAGCGGAAGAAGCCAACCGCCTCAAATCGGCTTTCCTGGCCAATATGAGCCACGAGATACGTACCCCGCTGAATGCCATCGTAGGCTTCTCCACCCTCCTGGCCAATGAAGATGCCCTGGAAGAGCGGCAGGAGTTCGCAAGGATCATCGAGAACAACAACCAATTATTGCTTCAACTTATCAACGACATACTCGACCTCTCCAAAATAGAGGCCGGAACTCTCGAATTCACCTATTCGGATGTAGACCTGAACAGCTTGTTAACGGAAATAGAGCAAAGCTGCCAGCTCCGCAACAAATACCCGGAGGTTCAGATCTCTTTCGAAGAACGTTTGCCGCAATGTATCATCCATACGGAACGTAACCGCCTGACCCAGGTCATTACCAACCTATTGAACAACGCCATGAAGTTCACCACCCGGGGAAGCATCCGTTTCGGTTACCGACAGGAAGGCCATATGCTGCGTTTTTACGTACAAGATACCGGCTGCGGCATTCCGGCCGACAAGGTAGGATCGGTATTCGGCCGTTTCGTCAAACTGAACAATTTTCAGCAAGGTACGGGATTAGGACTTTCCATCTGTAAAACCATTGTAGAAAAGCTTGGGGGAGAAATCAAGGTGGAGTCGGAAGAAGGGGTAGGAACTTTATTCTGGTTTACCATTAAAATAAATACCTTTGTGGCATTATAACAAAACATCATTCGCCATGAAAAGAAACATGCTATTCCTGGCCGCCATCTGTTCCTGCTACAACCTATTTGCCGAAGAGGTGACAGTGAAACAGTTCAGATACGCCGGCCCCTACGAGGTAAAGAAGCCGTTCCTCAACGACAGCCTCGATGTAAACAGCAAGAAGTTCACCGAAAAAGAACTACTGAAAACAGCCGTCCCGTTCAGCAACGTCCGCCAAAGTACACAACTGCTGGATGCCAACGCCAACGGAGAAGGACAACTCCCTACTTCCTCCCAGCCCTATCAGATCGGACTAGCCTCCTTCTACCTCAACAGCGACCGATATGTAAAAGGTGACCTATTGGTAAAAGGTCCGGAGACATACGAAGTATATATAAATAATGAAAAGCAAACACCAGCCGACGGTAAGATCACACTCTCGCTGGAGCCCCACCGTTATGAGATCGTTATCAAATACCTGGCCGAAGCAAACAAAGCAGAGTCACTAAAAGTCACATTCAACACGGAAGCCGAAGCAGTGGTGACAGCCACTACCAACCCGGAAAAGCGATACACCATCAGCGAGGTATTTGACGGAACCCGTTTCCGTTCGGTAAGCCTTTCGCCCAACGGTAAATATCTGCTGACCGCTTACCAGACCACCTACCCCGGCGGTAAGACCGAGTCATACCAGCAAGTTACTGACAGGGCCACCGGGCAGGTCGTTATCGAAAACAGCAATAACAACTACAATTGGATGCCTAAAAGCAACCGCCTGTATTATACCCGCGAAGGAATGGAAGGCAAAGAACTGGTAACGATCGATCCCGCCACCCAGGCAGAAACCATCCTTTCCCGTAACCTGCCCGATGGCTGGTTCGTATTCGCCCCGACCGAAAACTACCTGATCTTCACCGTTTCAGAAGAAGGGCCGAAGAAAGACAAGGATATGGAAGAAATACTTGTCCCCGACGACCGTCAACCCGGCTGGCGTAACCGTTCTTTCCTTCATAAGTACGACTTGGCAACGGGCCTGTTCGAACGCCTGACCTACGGATACAACTCTACCCACCTCAACGATATATCGAAAGACGGCCGTTATATCCTCTTCAGCAGCAGCGAGCGAACCCTGACCCGGCGTCCGTTCAGCATCAACACACTCTACCGCATGGATTTGCAGACCATGCAGACCGAAGCATTACTGAAAGACGCCTTTATCGGTCGTGCCGGTTTCTCTCCAGACGGAAAACTGTTGGCGATCGAAGGCTCGGGAGAAGCCTTCAACGGTATCGGATTGAAGATTGCACCGGGACAAACCTCCAATACTGCCGACGGGCAATTATTCATTTATGATCCGGAGAGTAAAGAAGTGTCTCCTGTAAGCAAAGACTTTGATCCGTCTATCCAGTCTTTCACCTGGAACAGCAACGATAAACTGATCTATCTCCAGGGCGAAGATAAAGATTGTGTCCGCCTGTATGTTCTCAATCCGTCTAACGGAAAGATCAATCCGGTTCCGTTGAAAGAAGAGATCCTTTCTGATTTCACCCTGGCAGAGGCGACTCCCGAACTGGTTTATTTCGGTGAAAGTGCTTCCAACTCGCAGCGTCTTTACTCAGTCAACCTGAAAAAGAATACAACCGTTTGCCTGAAAAACCTGTCGGAAACCATATTGAAAGATGTCACACTGGGCGAGGTACACGACTGGAACTTCCAGGCTGCTGCCGGTGATACAATTTACGGACGCTACTACCTGCCTCCCCATTTCGATCCGAACAAAAAATACCCGTTGATCGTAAACTATTACGGCGGAACAAGCCCGACGGAACGTTCGTTGGAAAACCGTTATCCCTCGCATGCATATGCCGCATTGGGCTATATCGTTTATATTATCCAGCCCAGCGGGGCGACTGGTTTCGGACAGGAATTCTCTGCACGCCACGTCAATGCCTGGGGGAAACGCACTGGTGACGAAATCATCGAAGGAACAAAGAAGTTCTGCGCAGAACATAATTTTGTAGATGCCAAGAAGATCGGTTGTATCGGAGCCTCTTACGGAGGTTTCATGACACAGTACCTGCAAACAAAAACGGATATATTCGCAGCAGCTATCTCACATGCCGGTATCAGCGACATTACAAGTTATTGGGGAGAAGGTTACTGGGGATATTCATACAGTTCGCTGGCAACGGCAAACAGCTATCCCTGGAATGCCCGGGATATCTACGTAGAGCAAAGTCCGTTGTTCCATGCCGATAAGATCAACACCCCGATCCTCTTCCTGCACGGTTCCGTCGATACGAATGTGCCTGTCGGAGAAAGTATCCAAATGTTTACCGCCCTGAAATTGCTTGGTAAGGAAACCGCCTTTATCCAGGTAAACGGACAAAATCATCAGATCTTCGATTATAAGAAACGGGCAGAATGGAATAACACAATCTACGCCTGGTTCGCCAAATGGCTGAAAGAACAACCACAGTGGTGGGAAGCCTTATATCCAGCCAAGTCCTTATAAAAAGAAAAGGGTGTGTCAAAACACCCTCTTCTTTTTTTATATATACTGTTACACTATTCCTCGCATCCGGTCTTCGAAAGCAGTCAGGGCCGCTTTTGCGCCTTCACCCATCGAAATAATGATCTGCTTGTAAGGGACAGTCGAAACATCACCGGCCGCATAAATACCCGGCACACTGGTACGGCAATGGCTATCGATCACAATCTCGCCCGGACGGTTCGTATCCACTACCTCACGGAAAGCACCGCTGTTGGCTGCCAGGCCGATCTGGACAAAGATACCATCCAAATCGATTGTGCGTTCCTGCTCAGTCTCACGGTCTTTGACACGGATACCGGTCACTTTTGTTCCGTTACCGATCACCTCCATCGTCTGTGAACTTTTGAACACTTCTGCATTCGGCAGGCTATACAGTTTATCCTGCAATACCTGGTCGGCTTTCAGCGTATCGGCAAATTCCAGGACAGTCACTTTCGAACAGATACCAGCCAGGTCGATAGCCGCCTCGATACCTGAGTTTCCACCACCTACAACGGCAACATGCTTTCCTTTATAGAAAGGACCGTCGCAATGCGGACAGAAGGCAACGCCGCGTCCGATATATTCACTCTCACCGGGAACATTCAGCTTACGCCAGCTTGCTCCCGTAGCTACGATCACGGCAGGGGCAATAAGTTTATCGCCGGTAGAGGTTGTCAATATTTTATCCTTTCCTACCAGTTCAACCTTATCCACCCGACGGTGTTCAAGGATATCGATAGGATAATCATTCATGTGCGACATAAGGTCGAGAGCCAGCTGCTGACCGGTTGTCTGAGGAACGGAAATAAGGTTTTCTATTCCGACCGTTTCTTTCACCTGACCGCCTACACGGTCGGCCACTACAGCAACTTTCAACCCTTTGCGTGCGGTATAGATAGCGGCCGCACTTCCGGCAGGGCCACCGCCCACGATAATGACATCGTAATTCTTTTCCACTACCGGCAACTCTTCTTCTTTCACCCCATACCGGGCTTCCAGTTTAGCCAGCAATTCGCCGAAATCGCCACGGCCTACATGGAGCAGTTTACCGTCGGCAAACACAGAAGGCACGCCCTGTACTTTCATTGCTTCCACCTCTTCCTGGTTGATCGCGCCGTCTACCATCTCATGGCTGATCTCCGGGTTCAGGGTAGCCATTGCATTGAGTGCCTGTACGACATCGGGACAGTTCGTACACGTCAGCGACACATACGTTGTCAGTTTGATCGGGCCGTTCAGGGCTTTCACCCGGTTACAGATGCTTTCGTCGGGTATATTCTTTCCTTTGCCGTCGCTATTCAGGATAGCCAACAGTAAGGAGGTAAATTCGTGTCCGTTAGGAACACCACGGAATTTGATACCGGTCTTTTCCCCATTCTTCAACAGAGAGAATTCCAGTCCTTTGCCGTCTGTCACCTGAACGGAAATCTTATCAGAGCAGGAAGCTAAATCATTCAGAAGTTCCAAAAGTTCTTTCTGACTTTCGTGTTCAGGGGATACCTGAACATCAAACATATATTCGTTCGTCAGTCCGGCAAAAATACCGGATAACTGATTTTTCATTGATGAGTCTAACATTATTAAATCCTTCTATATTATACTTGTTCTTTTTTCTCCTGACTTGAGAGTTGTTTCATAGTAGTGAAACACTTGTTTCACCTAATAGAAACAGTTGTTTCACTACTATGAAACTAAAATACTCTCAAAGACAAAAAAGGCCGACAATATAGTTGCCGGCCTCCGTTTATTATTCTTAGATCTTGCCGACCAGATCAATGCTCGGCTTCAGTGTTTCACCACCTTTTTTCCACTTGGCAGGGCAAACTTCACTCGGGTTAGCTGCGATAAACTGGGCAGCTTCTACTTTACGAAGCAGTTCGTCTGCATTACGACCGATACCGTTATCGTTGATTTCAGCCAGTTTGATCTTTCCTTCCGGATTAACCAGGAATGTACCGCGGTAAGCCATACCGTCTTCTTCGATCATCACACCGAATGCACGGCTCAGAGCACCTGTGGGGTCTGCCAACATCGGGTATTTGATCTTACGGATCGTTTCAGAAGCATCATGCCATGCTTTGTGTACGAAGTGTGAGTCTGTACTTACAGAGTAAACCTCTACGCCCATAGCCTGGAACTGATCATATTTGTCAGCCATATCTACCAGTTCAGTCGGACAAACAAATGTAAAGTCAGCCGGGTAGAAAAAGAAGATAGACCATTTGCCTTTGATATCTTCGCTACTTACCGTTTTGAAACTTCCATTCTGAAATGCCTGTACTTTAAACTCGGGTGCTTGTGAATTGATAATAGGTTCCATTGTATTTACTATTTTAATTGTTATTACTATTTGTTTTTGTTTCTGATGCAAAGATAAGTTGCCGATTTGAGGTAAGAACAAAAAATCCAATCGAAAGGTTTTATGTGCTCATAGACAAAATCTTTGAGTATCAGTAAATCACGTTTATAATCCGGTGCTATTTACCTGAGCAACAACGCCCATCGCACTGGATACCGGACATTTCAAACTCGAGTGTGGCATGCTGGATACCGACATGTAAAAGGTCATGTTTTATCTCCTGTTTGATACGTTCCATTTCTGAAATATTACAGATGGCGATATGTGCGGTAAGGGCCGTTTCGGTAGTACTGATCGCCCATATATGCAGGTGATGCACTCCCTCTACACCCTTCACCCCATGAATCACATATTCCACCTTGTCGATATCCGTACCCGCAGGCACACCATCCAACGAAAGTCGGATACTATCGCGTAGTAACCCCCAGGTGGAAACAATAATGACAATAGCTATCAGCAAACCGATGATCGGGTCGATAATATACCATCCCGTATGAGCAATCACGATACCGGAGATAACCACACCGATCGAAACCAATGCATCGGCCGCCATGTGCAGGTACGCCCCCTTTACATTCAGGTCCTTGTCTTTATCCTTCATAAAAAGCCAGGCCGTCAGTGCATTTATAACCACTCCTACACCAGCCACCCAGGCTATGGCATCCCCTTCGACCGGTTGCGGATAAAGCAGCTTCCCTATACTCTCGGCAATAATGATACCGACGGCCACCAGCAGGATAACCGCATTCAACAGGGACACCAGAACGGTACTTTTCTTATATCCATACGTATATTTACAGGTAGGATGCACCTTCGCCAGCCGGAAAGCCAGCATGGCAAGCACGAGGCTCGCCACATCCCCCAGGTTATGCCCGGCATCCGATAATAAACCGAGCGAATTATACCAGAAGCCTGCCGCAAACTCAGCAACGACAAACGCCAGATTCAAGGCAATACCGATAATAAAGGCTTTATTCAAAGAGCTTATTTCGTGGTGATGATGGTCGTGATGATGTTGTTCCATATTCGTTCTTAGTTTTATTTGAGTAACAATATGGGACAAAACTATGTTTTTCCGGACAATAAAAATATACCTGATTGTAGGTAAAATGTCATACGGTTATACCATGTCTTATTTGAAATTCGCTACCTTTGGAGACGAAGTAAATTAAAAGAAAAAGAATATGAGAAGGATCTGTTTTTTCATCCTTTCGGTAGGTGCACTATTGTCTTATATCGTCGGTTTCACAGCCTGTGGCCTGGCGGGAACACCCATCGCCAAATCGGCACCGGAAAACAACCCCAGTTACAAAGTCGAGTATCTGTTTGAGCACGATGGTTGTAAGGTATACCGGTTTATGGATATGGGGAATTACATCTATTTCACCAACTGCCAGGGAGACGTAACGAGCATCGAGAACGACAGTGTCCGTATTGTCAATAAGATACGCAGGCAACCGGTAAAAATCCACAGGGAACCGATTGAATAAGGTCACACGGTGATGCCATGTTTCTTAAATATCTCTTTTGCATTTGCCAGACGTTCGGCAGACAGGGGCTCTACGTCCTTTAGTTTATAATCTATTCCTTGCGCCTCATATTTATACGCGCCCATCGTATGATAAGGCAGAAGTTCTGCTTTCTGAACCACCTTATATCGACTGATATATCCGGCAAGTTTGTCTAAGGCTTCATCATTATCAGTCAGTCCGGGAACAATGACATGACGAATCCACACAGGAACACCACGCTTCTCCAACTCATCCAGGAAACGCAATGTATTATCCAGCTTTACAGCCGTCAGACGAGGATGTAATTCGGGATCGATCGTTTTTATATCCAGCAGTACCAGGTCGACCTGTTCAAGTACCTCCAGCGCTTTCGGGGTACAGATATAGCCGGATGTATCCAATGCCGTATGAATACCTTCCTCCCGGCAAAGACGGAAAAACTCAGTAAGGAATTCGGCCTGCAACAAGGGTTCTCCCCCGGTAACGGTTACGCCGCCCTTAGCAATGAAATTCTTGTACCGCAATACTTCCGCCAGCAACTCGTCCGGCGCCATCCGGTATTTAGCACCGCCCTTACTGTCCCAGGTATCCGGGTTATGACAATACAGGCAACGGAGCGGACAACCTTGCATAAAGACAACAAAACGTATCCCGGGACCATCCACAGTCCCAAAACTTTCTAAAGAATGAATTTTCCCTGTAAGCATATATCTTAAAAGCCGACCGGTTCCCGTGTCAGACACGGGAACCGGAGCTTCCTTTCATTAACCTTTATAAAGAATGATTGATTGTTCTTGAAATTACATCCAACTGCTGTTCGCGTGTCAACTTCACGAAGTTTACCGCATAACCGGATACGCGGATAGTCAACTGCGGATAGTTTTCCGGATGCTCCATGGCGTCGAGCAACAGTTCCTTGTCGAACACGTTTACGTTCAAGTGCTGTCCGCCGTCAGGAGTAAAGTAACCGTCCAATAGGCCAACCATATTGGCGATCTGAATATCACGTTCCTTACCCAGCGTTGCAGGAGATACGGCAAAAGTATAAGAGATACCGTCGTGTGCATGCTGGAAAGGCAGCTTGGCAACAGATGCCAGTGCAGCGATAGCCCCTTTCGTATCGCGTCCGTTCATTGGGTTGGCACCCGGAGCAAACGGCGTACCGCCTTCGCGTCCGTCGGGAGTAGCCCCCGTCTTCTTACCGTATACCACGTTGGAGGTAATGGTCAGGATAGACTGTGTCGGAGTCGCATTACGGTATGTCTGGTGCTGGCGCAAATATTCCATGAACTTTTCAGTGATGTCGACAGCGATACTGTCGGTACGGTCGTCGTTGTTACCGAAAGGAACATATTCGCCTTCGCGTTCGAAACCGACAGCCAGGCCACGTTCGTCGCGGATTACTTTCACTTTTGTATCGCGGATAGCTGCCAACGAGTCGGCAACGATAGAAAGACCGGCAATACCTGTTGCGCGGATACGTTCCACAGAACCGTCGTGCAGAGCCATTTCAAAAGCTTCGTAAGCATATTTATCGTGCATGTAATGGATGATCTTCAGAGCGTTCACATAGACTTTAGCCAGCCAGCGCATCATCTGTTCGTATTTCTCCATCACTTCGTTGTAATCCAGATATTCGCTGGTGATCGGTTCGAACCGGGGAGCAACCTGTACACCCGAACGTTCATCGCGGCCACCGTTGATGGCGTACAACAGACATTTAGCCAGGTTGGCACGTGCACCGAAATACTGCATCTGCTTACCGATCTTCATCGGCGACACACAGCAGGCGATGCCATAGTCGTCGCCATAATCCGGACGCATCAGATCGTCGTTCTCATACTGGATAGCCGAAGTATCGATGGATACCTTCGCACAGAAACGTTTCCAGTTTTCAGGAGCGTTGTTGAACCACAATACTGTCAGGTTGGGTTCCGGCGCCGGGCCGAGGTTGTATAATGTATGCAGATAGCGGTAAGAGGTCTTCGTCACCAGTGAACGGCCGTCTACCCCCTGTCCGCCCAGAGACTCAGTCACCCAAACAGGGTCGCCTGAGAACAGGTCGTTATATTCCGGAGTACGAAGGAAACGAACGATACGCAGTTTGATGATAAACTGGTCGATCAGCTCCTGCGCTTCTTCTTCCGTCAATTTGCCTTCGCGGATATCTTTTTCAATATAAATATCGAGGAAAGTAGAGGTACGTCCCAATGACATGGCCGCACCATCCTGGTCTTTTACGGCAGCCAGGTAACCCAGATATACGAACTGAACAGCTTCGCGTGCATCCTTGGCCGGTTTCGTAACATCGAAACCATAACCGGCACACATCTTTTCGAAGGCTTTCAAAGCCTTGATCTGTTCGGAGATCTCTTCACGGCTCTGAATGATTTCTTCGGTCAGTTCCTGTATATCGAGTCTTTTCAGATAATGTTTCTTTTCTGCGATCAGGATTTCCGTACCGTAAAGGGCTACGCGGCGGTAGTCACCGATGATACGTCCGCGTCCGTAAGCATCCGGCAGCCCGGTGATGATAGCGGAACGACGTGCGGCAAGCATCTCCTCCGTATAAGCGGAGAATACGCCTTCGTTATGCGTCTTTCTATATTTCGTGAAAATTTCTTTTGTCATCGGATCCAGCTTGTAGCCGTAAGCTTCCAGGCTGTTTTCCACCATACGTGTTCCGCATTTCGGGTAAATACCACGTTTCAGAGGGGCATCGGTTTGCAGGCCGACAATTACTTCGTTTTCTTTGTCTATATAGCCCGGTCCGTAAGTATCTATACCTTGAGGGTATTTTGTTTCAGCGTCGTAAACACCCTTTTCCCTTTCCACCTTAAACATTTCGGTCAATTTATCCCAAACTTTCTTAGTCTTGTCTGAGGAGTCTTTCAAGAAAGTGTCGTCCCCTTCATAAGGTTTGTAGTTGTTTTGGATAAAATCCCTTACATTAATCTCTCTTTTCCAAATCTCACCTTTGAACTGCGCCCAGTTCTCGTTTTCAAACTTCATACCTATTTTGCTTATTTCGGTTTTTAACTTATCGGTACAAAGGTACTGCTTTTATACGTGACAAGAAACTATTGCACAGCCAGGATATACGCCAAATAGTCAAAATCACTACAAATAGTTACTAAAAAGGGCCCTTAACAGGGGGGTATCGCCTGTTTTAGGTATCACTGGGCATGGTATGATAAATAATACAAAAAAAGATGAATATGAATCTTTAAGATCACAAATTGTGACCTTAAAAAATTAATGAGAGCCTTTGTTACTATCCGCCAGCTGATCGCTAAACCTATCTTGTTTTATCTGTTTTTGTTCTCCCTTACGCAAACTTCATTATCAATACCGGGTCAATATTCAATCTCTCATACAAACGTTTTGCCATTCGCATAGAAATAGGACGTTTCCCAGTCATTATCTGACTGAAAGTAGATTCTTTTACATCCAAATAATCAGCTGCCTGGCGTTGTTTTAAAGAACGCTTCTTCAACTCTTTTTCTATTGATACAATAAGAGGTGACTTGAATTTTAAACTTTGGGATTTATAATACAGAGCTTCATAATCAGCACACATACCGCCTACACGTCCTATTTCACGTGTGTATTCGTTGTCTGCATCAGGTTCCGCCAAGGCTCCATTTGCTGTTGCTTCATTGATAAGCACATCTACATAGGTCACAGCTTCATTATACAATTCAAGCGTGTCTATGTGAGTAATATTTTCAAATTTTCTTTCCATTCTCTTTACGTAATTAAATTATTGAACAATCTATCCTGTCATACTCTTCATGTGTGCCAATAAACTGTATAGACAAAAGTCCGGCAACAAAAGTCGCCACTACGACCATTCTATAACTATTACCTTTTATATTAAAGACATATCTACCATTTCCTACATAGTCGGCAGAAGGAAAATCCAGTTTCAAATCCGCATGATTCCGCCAAGCTGCTTCTTCTACTTTGTCTACCCACCGCTGAAGTGGACGAACAGCATCTACATGCTTTGTCGAAAATTTACCAATACGCTCTCTATGTAGTATTTTCATTCCAATCTATCTTTATGACAAAGGTATAAAAAACTTCACAATACGCAAAGCTTTCGCAGCAATATCACATTCGTTCCCGTACTTAACACAGAAAGCCCCGGCAGGAGTTCCTGTCGGGGCTTTGTTTTTGTCTGTTTTTGCTCTTCACAGAGATCGAACAGAAGAACTTTATTTCATTACTTTAGTATTAATATCGACTGCTTGTTCGCCCTCGCGGGATACTTGGTTGATTCTTGTCCGATATCACCGCGCAGTCAAATTTAAATTTATTGATTATAAATAGTTTCTTATTTTACGATTGCCTTTACAGCTGCTTCGCCTTCTACAGCTACAACAACTACACCTGCAGGAGCAGCGATAGTAGCATTGTCAGAAGAAAGAACTGTGTTAGCAATTGTCTGACCAAGAACGTTGCTGATAGCAACTTTCTTACCAGCTGCACCGTTGATAATTACGGCACCTTCTTTAGCGATTACACTGATTGAAGAAGTTGTGATATCTTCGTTAGCTACAGGATCACCTTCGTAGTTTTCTTCGATACCGAATACATCACCTCTTTCGAAATCATTCACAACTACAACTGTACCATTGATCCATTTCAGGTAACCTTCGTTAGTTGCAGCCTTTTCAATTTTATCAACATCAGTTTCCGGAGAATACGGCTTCCACTGAGTCTGAATTTTGAATATCTTTTCTGCACTATCCACATAACGGAAAGCGAACTTAGCTACGTTGAACTCAGGAGAATCCATAGCAATCTTCACAGCTTCACCACCCTTACGAGTTACATACAATGTATCGCCAGCATGAACACCTTCTACGAATGACAGCTTGGCAAGGCTTTCACCTGCTTCAACTTCATTGATATATGGATTGCTGTGGATATGGTCTACACCGTAAACATTAGCAGTATCGATCAGGTTGATCAGGAAGCGACCGTGAACAGCTCTGTTTTCTTTTGCATCTGCACAAGGACCACCATTAGCATCTCTCCACTCGTCTGTGTTGTGAGTCGGGTTGTACGGGCAATAGTAAGACTTTTCAGGATCTACATTTACAGCCAGTAAATACTGGTAGCAAGTGTTCAGTTCACCGTCAACATCTACACGATTGATATAAGCTGTATCTGCAAAAATAGCCGGATTTACCTTGAACTGATTTACATTATCAATGTTCAGGAAGCTCAAAGAATCATTTTCGACAACTGATTTTGCATCCAGTTTTTCATACAATACCTGCGAGTTATTTTCGTTACGGAACAACTTGATTGTGTCACCCCATGCAGCAGCAATTTTATGATATTCAGGAGAATCAGCTTTTTCAACAACCATCAGAGAGTTCTGATCTTCAGCATAGGTCAGCATATTCTTCAAAGAACCCTTGTCTGCACTGTTGGCAACAAATACTTTGTTATCATCCAATTTAGTTGCAGCAGGAGTTGCTTCTGTTACTGCCGGAGCAATTCTTACGAAGTTATAAGTGTCATTCGGTTTCTTCTTCAGAGCGAAACGAGCAGCATCCTGATCTTCGTTATCCTTGTTTTCAGGATCACAGAAATAGAATTCATAACCTTTACCTGTTTTGTAATCAACAAATTCACGGTTAGAAGCATTCTGGAATGCATACGGAAGGATAGCCAATGTATCTTTCAATGCATCATCACCTGAAGTTACGATCTTACCATCTTTCAATGTTGCAAATGTCGTGTAAATAAATACAGTATCAACTTCTGTATATTCACCTTCATTATCCGCTTTCATTGCAAAACGCAGGTTCCATTTCTGGGCATTTTCCTTTTCAGCAGTCATACCGATCTGATGGCTTGCTTTGTCAGTATGGTTTTCAACGAAATAAGCATTGTTATTTCCTTCGATAGCATGATACTGACCCAGATAGAAGTTTTCATTTCTCAATACGTTTGCAGTTGTCTGCATGTAACCATCAAAGTTGATCTGACCTTTTGCAGCTGTTTTGTTCAAAGTTACAAGGTCATCATTGAATGCCGTATTATCAGATGTAACAATAAACTTATCGCCATCTACTTCACGCAATTGCACATTTGCAATCTTAATGCCGCTTTCACGGTTCTGCAATGTGAAGGTATTATTATCCAAATCGGCAGCGATTACAGCCCACTGTGCTTCCGGAGAAGACAATAATACTGTACTTGCTGGTACATAATCCGCAGCATTATCTGTCGGATCTGTTCCATCCTCATTAGTTACAGCCAAAACACCTGCATACTTATACTCTTCGCTATTGTCTTTTGCATTTGCTCTTGTATCAGCATAAGAGAAATTCAGGTACTGTCCTAACAATTTCTTAACATCGTAGACGTTGCTTGCACCCAGTTTGATATACGGCAACTTAGCATCAGCAGCGATAGAAGTTGTCAGATAATATTTGTTATCATTGAACAAGATAGAAACATTACCTTTATCTACTACAACTAATTTAGAGATCACATCAGGATTACCTTGAGCATACTGGAACTGGAATTCAGACAAGTACTGACCTGTTGTTCCCTTATCGATTTCTTTCTGAGTTAACCACTTGAATTCACCGATAACATCACTACCTACAGTACCCTTAGTATCCAATACTAATTTCTTAGCATTTTTACCTTGGTCTAGCTTTTCGTTATTCCACAATGCGACCTTAGTTGCAGCGTCGTCACCTTCCGGATACATTTTTTGCTGCAGTACATCGACATTTTCAATCGTTTTATCTTTGTTTTTGTCTTTATCGTACTTAACAGTCAGCTCGAAGCCCGGATTAAGGATGCTATTTAATTTAGCCTGTGTATGAGCCAAAGCAAAAGATTCGTAGAAACCGATAACGGCAGCTGAAGCACCTGCTGTTCCATTAGCTTGAATAGGATTAGCCGAAGTAGCTAACGTAATACCTCTTTCACTATATGCTTCGTTTGCTTCAAATGAAGTTTCGCCACTAACAGTCCATTTATAAGGTTTATTATCTGCACCTTTAGCCAAGCTAGTGAAGCTATAGAAAACTTTTCCATTCAGTTCTGTTTTTGCAACAGACCACAAGAAGTTTTTATAACCTTCAATATCATTTGCAGAAATACTTGTTTCAACAGTCGCTGTTGCGCCAGCTTTCAAATATTTGTCGGTACCCAATGTAACAACACAATAACCGGAAGGAACTGATGTTGCCAGTTTATAAGATCCTTCAACAATATTCTGGCTGCCTGTTACAGCAATAGTTGATGCCGGAGCAGCAGTTGCATTTACACTTGCTGATGCATAAAGAGCAGTTCCAGCTAAGTTAGCAGCAGCAACAGAAGTAATCGCATTATCTTTTACAGCAAACTCAGAACCTGTTCCTGCCAATGTGTAAGTCACAGAGCCAGCAGCTCTTGCAACAACATTAGCCACAACCAATTGAGTCGCTTTTTCTTTTGCAGCAACAGCAGCAACAGAAACCAACTTTCCTTCTGCCCATATCCAAGATGCATTATAAGATTGTGCAGCAGTAGGAGCAGCTTTTAATGTTTTTACGACTAATTTACCATCTTCAGATGCTACTGTCAGATAACCGTCTTCTGTCTGGAAATAAACAGGAGCTTCGTAAGTTTTAGACGCATCAAATGCATCCAAAACAACTTCACCGTTGTCACTTACATTCAAATCAAAGCCGGGAAGCGCATTTTCATTGTTTGAAGCGTAAACACCGAAGTCGATAACAACACCTGTTGCATCAAGAGAACACTGAGAAGCTTCAATCTTTAAGTACAACTCACCTGTAATATCAGTATTGTTACTAAAATCATCAACATTAACCAACTTTAGCTTACCATCGTCTTCGATAGTAAACAAAACAGGTAAAGAATTCTCAATAGGCTCGGCTGACAAAGTCAAAACCTTACCACCAGCTTCTTCGGTTGCACCATTTACAGCATAAAAAACCTTGCCATCTGCAGCCTGTAATTTATACTTACCTTTCTCCGCTTCCACTAATTTCCAAACAGGAGATTCTGCAGTTACAGCATCTTTATCAGCTTGGGCTGCTTTTCCATCAGCCGCTAACAACAAAGTGTACTCAGTACTTTCACTGGCATTAATGCCCGTACCGACCAAATAAGAACCACCAGCTGCCGGTGTTGAAACCTCAATTACCTTAGCATCCAGCGTTGTCCAAGCACCGGCTGCCAGAAGGACAGCCACTAACGTAGAAAACTTTTTGTTCATAATTTAAAATTTAATATTAATAATAGTGTTATAAAAACTCGCTCACAGCCTACTCTCGGTAGGCTTCCAAATGTTAATGACTAGCTAAAACGATCGTTTTTTCTCGTCACTGTTTTTGAGAAATTTCGATTTGATGACAAAAAGCAGTAATTTCGTACTCGCTTTGCTATTCTGTTGATAAGAAAGAAGATAGGAATGGAAAAAAAATTGGAAGAAATGATTGGTATTTCAAAATGATGAGTTACCTTTGTGACGATAAAAAACGATCGATTTTTTTAGTCAGTCTTTTTTCGATCTCTCGCCTTGCTATTCATAGCTTATAGCCTTATATCCAACAAATGTTAAATAAAGTCGGTTTTTGGATGGATAACTATCCGTTTCACCTCCGATGCCTACTCATTTTCTACGGGTAACTACCCGTTATTTGTCCGGTGCCTACCCATTTACAAGGGGATCGGCAAGGAGGAAGAATACGATAAAAAGTCTCAATAGTTTCAAAAGTCTCTACCCCTTTTTCGAAATAATGACATTTTTCCCCGAGTCCGTTTTATCATAGTAACCCGCACCTAATGAGATCAATAAATCATACATCTGCGCCTTTTTCAGCATACGGAACGCACTCGAACGGCTGATCCCGCGGACAACCGCCTCTTCCACCAGCGTTGCTGTTTTAAACTTATCCGGCATGGCGGCAAACAGGTCGCGCTGGGCTGTGTGCATCTTAAAATGCCGCTCAGTATCGCTATGCTTCAAGGTGGTGCTTACCAGCATCGAATGACGCAGGCAAACAGTACCGATATGGAAAGCCACATCGAAGTCGGCATCGGTTATGCTGCAATGTTTTAACTTGACTTCTTCCTCCGCTTTGCGTAAGGCGGTTAATACCATGGCAATACGGAAGATAATCAGGCGGTGACGCAACACGACCGAGGTAACGTCGTCATTACCGAACACGCGTACATTATAATATTCGCGTGAGAAATAGCGGTCGAGCTTCTTACGCTGACGGTCGGTGAAACTTACAAACGTCTCCGATTGTTCGAGAAACACGGCCATCAGACGCAATCTTTCGCCCAGTTCGCTGAAATAAGAAGCATTCTTCGGATCATCGTCTGCGGAGGTCAGGCAGCGATAGGTGCCTCCTCCGACAATATGGTAGATCAGGAGACGGCTGAAAAGGCCGTTTTCGGTAGAGGGTACGAGCTTGGTGAACATGCCGGGAGTACCGGTTAGAAACATACCCAGTTTCGGACGCTCAACGATGTTGGTTCCATTGGTTTTCGAGGCACAGCTCACCCGTTCGCCGTGGAATGCCTGGTTGAGAATGTATCCGTAGCCGCCAAAATCCTGTGCCATGGTGTTGTTCACCGACTCGAGTTCGGTTTCAAACAAGAAGGAAGCATAAGGGGCGTTTATTTCCAACTGCGCGATCATACGCGCGGTAGTCGTGTAGCCACCCATGTGAAGCTGCTTTTGGTACACCGGGCGGGGACATTCAGGAGGAATACCGGCCGGCTTTTTAGTTCGCGACTGGCGTTGCTGTTGTTTGTAGCCCTCGTAGGCTTCCTTTTGCACATTATATTCCTCCACCTTGCGGAACGAATCATCGTAGACAGAACGCTGCCAGGGTTCTATCATTTTAAACACCCGGCTGACACAGCCCTTGCCACTGCCCGAGGGGCCGGTCACGACAGTGTAGAACGGGGGATAATAGATTTCGTTCTGCATCGAGCCTCTCACATTCGGGAGCGCGGTACTAATCATGGTGAGTGCGGCGAGCAATATCAGGTCGTGTTCCGTATCGTCGGCGGCCGGCTTCAAAGCGTCCGCGAGAAGACTCGGAAGGGTTGCCAAAAGGGGTTTTTCAAAGTGAGGAAAATCACTCTCTACGGGTTCATAATCAGGCTCCATAGAGAAACCTTCATCCGAAAGTGCATCTTCGGAAACGGGGGTGATACTTTTGAGATTTTTGATACTTTTTTTCGTCGCCATACCCGGTAACTGACGGCAGGAATTACTGCCGTGGGCAGATCGGTAACGGCGGTAAATGTCGGACACGGTAGTAAGGATTTCTTTTTCACCGAAACCCGGAGCGGTGTAGCGGTAGAGACATTCGGCCACTACTTCGCTTTCGCCGAAGCCGGCACTGTTGAGAGCCGAGGCCAGTTTCACCACGTAGCTATGGCGGCCACCGTCAGCAAAAGGATTGCCGGTTTCAAACTTGTCGATGTAGTTGGACAGCGAACGGGGTTCCGCCTCAGAGAAGACATCTGCCTTGTCGGGGCCAATGGGGATGCGCACCGCTTCGGCTTCTTCCTTATAAAAGGCTGACGGGTCGTAGCTTACAAAACAACCGCGGTTGGGGTCTTTGCCCGAAGGGTCTACCTTCACGCCCGGCAGGTCGGTTTCGAGCAGGCGGCTCACCACTGCAAAGGCTTGGGCGTGGTGTTCCATATCGCTGTCTACCAGCACGAAGAGTTTGAGACCGGTACCCGATGGGCTGATATGGCCTGCTTTTACATAGGGTAGTTCTTTGGCGCGGCCAAGCAGTTCCGAGGGTGATCCGGACACATGGTCGAGGTCGCCCACCACGCAGCCGGAGTAGTCTACCAGGTGCTCACGTTTGCGGCCGCCTGCCATCCGCCCGCCTGCCACGAGCAGGGGAAGGTTCTTCTTACAGATACCCGCTTCTTCCTGATGGCCGGAGGTGACCAGGGCGCGAACGTTTTCTACTTGTTGTTTATACTTACCGTTTACCACATCGGCTAAATAGCCACCGAGGGTAACCGCCGTGTAAGAGGTGGTGTCGAATGCTGTTCTGAACAGGGTACATTCGACGGTTTGATTAACTGGATTTCTCATGCTGAATCAATTAAGTTTAATACTATCAGGGTTCTCCCAAATGTTCGATCAATACGCCGACTTGCTTCGGCGTGTAGAGTTTCTGGAACTTCACCCACCCGGCGGCTTCCAATTTGGCCTTCAGTCCGCGCGAAGTGCGTATCCATTCCCACATACGTTTATAGGCAATCACCGGTGTCCGGCCGGGAAAATACAACTGGGCGAATTCCGTTACCCCATACGCTCTCCTCCAGGGAGACAGTTCCGTTTTTTTGTCTTCCATACAATTCTATTATTTAATATATTAAGATAGCACAATATACGTATTATATTAATACATTGTTAGATTCGGAGGGGATATTTATCTACAAAATAACACATTATGAATGTTTTATATATTCGCTCAAAACAGTTTAATATTCAAAATACAGAATGTCGATAAAATTCAGTTCTATACAACAGATAGTTACATTAACCATTGTTCTCTTCTTCGCATGCGCCGATGCAAAATAAAAAAGGAACCATCCTTCACAGGATAGCTCCTTTTTTATGCCGGAAACAACCAATAAAAACATTCCGACATACGTTTAATCATCTTATATGCTTACATAATTAGCAAAAAGGTTTTGATATAGCGATTATACTAATAGTGTTACTTTCTTTTTACATTGCAAAGATAGGGCTGCCCGCAAGAGTACACAATACCTATTACTGAGTAAAAAAAGAAGCATCGGCTACCTATTACGGGTTATATTCCTCTTTTAAGCCAAAAAAAGAGCCATTCTTCACAGAATGACTCCTCTTTTATATGAAAGGAACAACCAATAAAAAATCCCTTTCATTTGGGTATTTACCTTATAAATAATAGGTGTACATAAAAATCAACAATTTCGGTTTCGGCCAGGACGATTATACTAATAGTAAAACTTAATTGATGATGCAAAAGTAAAGTCATATAAAAGTACCCGCAATACCTATATATATGTAAAACTTACTTATCTCTAACCATTAATGGGGATTTTGCAGCATTTTTCCAGCAAAACACCATGCAATACCTACAAATAGGTAACATCGGGCAATTTATACCTACTATACGCGATTGCGCATACTTTTTAACCGCCCTAATTTTGCCAAAAATTACAAAAGGCAATGAGAAAATTAACAAATTTGTTGGCTATCACTCTACTTGGATCTTGTGCAACAGCCTTCGCAGAGAGCAATGAAGAGCCGACAGCGGCAGAAAAATCGGCAGAGATTTATGCCAGCGGTTATGATAAATTTAGATTTGGCGGTTATGGTGAAATCCTTGCGAATTTTATGGATTATGGTATCAACCGCTTTAACGGAACATCTAAAGGTAATACTAAAGATCATCGTAACTCTATTTCTATTCCACGCTTTGTATTGGCAATGGACTACAAATTTAACTCCAAATGGATACTAGGAGCTGAAATTGAGTTTGAAGCCGGGGGTACCGGCACTGCTATGGAGCTGGAAAATACGGAAAACGGAGAATATGAGACTGAAATCGAAAAAGGCGGCGAAGTCGCTTTGGAACAATTTCATATCACCCGGCTGATTCATCCGGCTTTTAATGTCCGCGCCGGACACCTCATTGTACCTCTCGGATTAACCAATGAGCATCATGAACCGATTAACTTTTTCGGAACTTCCCGCCCAGAAGGGGAAACGACACTTTTACCTTCCACATGGCATGAAAACGGGATCGAATTCTTCGGAACATTCGGACGGAATTATACTCGCTTCAGTTACAAAGCACTTATTGTTGCAGGGTTAAACGCTAATGGTTTCGACCGCAACACCTGGATCGCCAGTGGCAAGCAGGGAGTATTTGAAACAGACAACTTCACATCTCCCGGCTATGTAGGCAGACTTAATTACGAAGGAGTACCAGGTCTGAGAGTCGGCGGTTCTTTCTATTATTGTGCCAACGCGGCATCCAATTCAGATAAACCTCAGACCTATTCGGAGATAGGTAAAGTTCCGGTACGCATTTACTCCGCCGACTTTCAGTATCGCAATAAATTCATAACGGCACGAGGTAACCTGATTTACGGAAATCTGGGGAATTCGTATGCACTTAGCGAAGCTAACAGGAAACTGTCGAACTTATCCCCTTATAGCCGCTTGGCTCCGATTGCTAAAAATGCAGTAAGCTATGGTGGTGAAGTCGGGGTAAATATTCGTTCGATTCTGAAAGACAATAAGAAGGTTCCTGTCATTTATCCTTTTGTACGTTACGAATACTACAATCCACAGGAAAAAGGGGAAAGCAAACAGACCATGGACAAACGTTGTCAGGTCGGCATGTGGACAGCCGGTGCAAACTGGTACCCTCTCCCTAATCTGGCTGTTAAAGCCGATTATACGACACGCAGAATTGGAGGAGGAAACTACAACAATGAAAATGAATTCAGCCTGGCCATCGCGTATATCGGATGGTTCCTCACCAAATAAAGAAACAAAATCAATAATTATTAAATACTTATCAAAATGAATAAGAATTTTTTCTATTACGCAGTTTTAATGCTGAGCCTTGTGTTCTCTATGGGAGCTTGCTCAGACAATGACGATCCTACACCGAAAAAGGAGGATTCTAAAAGCCTTGATTACACAAGCGAAAATGCAGCAGCATGGGGTAACTACATGTATAACGTTGCTAAATTATTGAAGCAAGATGCAACCAACCTTTATGAATACTGGAGTGTAAGCTACAAAGGAGGAGAAGCTTACGCACAGACATTCAAGAACCATAACAACTCGACTTATTCAAGCGCAATCAGCTGCATTCAGGAAATTTTTGAGAAATGTGCAGAGATTGCCAACGAAGTCGGAACGGCTAAGATTGGCGAACCATACGATCATTATCAAAAGGGAAACACAGAAGAAGCCCTTTACGCCGTAGAATCCTGGTATAGCTGGCACTCACGCGATGACTATACGAATAATATCTGGTCTATCCGAAATTCATATTATGGTTCATTGGATGGAACGATCAACGCAAACTCCTTGTCTGCACTGATCGCCTCTGTCGATGCTGACCGCGACTCTAAAATGAAAGCGGCTATTACTAATACGGCAAAAGCAATACAGGACATCCCCCAACCGTTCCGGAACAACATCAACAGCAACGAATCTAAAGCAGCAATGGAGGCCTGTTCCTATTTGGAAACACTGTTGACAGAAATGAAGACTTACGTACAGAACACGTTCGGAGCTTCTTCATACGATGCAAAACTGGATGCTATCGTCGACCAATATGTAGATGCAGTAGTTCTTCCAACCTACAAATCATTGTCAGAAAAGAACAGCGCACTGTTTGATGCTGTAAATACATTCAAAAACAGTCCGAGCGATGCAAACTTCGAAAAAGCCTGTACAGCATGGTTGACAGCCCGCGAACCGTGGGAAAAGAGCGAAGGTTTCTTGTTCGGCCCGGTAGACAGTGAAGGCCTTGACCCGAATATGGATAGCTGGCCTTTGGATCAGGACATGATCGTTCAGATCCTGAATTCCGGAAACTTCGATGACATGGAATGGGGTGATGATGATGATGAAGACGCTGTTACAGCAGCACAAAATGTTCGTGGTTTCCACACACTTGAATACCTTTTATTCAAAGATGGCGAACCTCGTACAATAAAATAGAAGTATTCGGCGATTTTTTGCCAATAACTTTGGAGCCTTGAAGTTCCCGGTGAAAACCTCGCCAGGCATTTCAAGGCTTCAAACACTCGAATCAAATTAAGAAAGAACAAACATGAAACAACTGAATCTGTTTTTATTTCTATTTTCACTGTTTTCCATCTGTTCATGCGAAGATGGCATAGAAATGGATGATATAGAAGTTCCTAACGGATACGTGTTATCGGCAGGGACTTCCACCACCTTCCTCAATTCATCGGTTGCATACGACTCTAATGCTAATTGGGTGACAGGCGATTTGTTGAAACGATTTACCAGTGGAGACGGATTATATGATGATGTACGAACAAGCAGTAACGGAACCGGAGGCGGTCTGGGACCAGTCTATGCCGGATATTCCTGCGGCAGTTGCCACCGTAATGCCGGACGCACACGCCCTACCTTATGGAGCGAAGGAGGTTCCGGTAATTATGGTTTCTCTTCGATGCTGATCTATATCTCACGAAAGAACGGTGCCTTTTTCCGGGATTATGGCCGGGTACTTCATGACCAGGCGATTTACGGTGTCAAACCGGAAGGTAAACTCTCTGTAAAATATATTTCCGAAACATTCTCTTTTCCCGACGGAGAGACTTACGAATTATGCAAACCTGAATATACAATCACAGAATGGTATGCCGACAGCATTGCTCCACAGGATCTTTTCTGTACAGTACGTATACCTTTACGCCATGTCGGTATGGGACAAATGATGGCACTCGACCCTAAAGAGATAGAAGCTTTAGCTGCCAAGAGCAATTACCCGGAATATGGTATCAGCGGACGTTGCAATTATATCTCCGAGAGAGGTGTCATGAGCCTGGGAGTATCCGGCAATAAAGCACAACATGCCGACCTGACTGTCGAACTGGGTTTCTCCAGCGATATGGGGGTAACCAACAGCCGTTACCCGGAAGAGATATGCGAAGGACAAATACAAGTCAACCAGGGAAGTATGATGGGATTATCCTACGCCCAGTTGGATATTTCGACCAAAGACATGGAAGACGTGGATCTCTATATGCAAAGCTTGGGAGTTCCCGCGCGGAGAAATGTAAACGATCCGAAAGTAATCCTGGGAGAGCAAAAATTCTACGAAGCTAAATGTCATTTATGCCACGTTACCACATTGCACACACGTGCACGCGGTTCCGTTTTATTGAACAATACGCAACTGCCCTGGCTGGGAGGACAAACAATCCATCCTTACTCCGACTATCTGTTGCACGATATGGGATCGGAAATAATGGGAGTCGGGCTAAATGATAATTATGTCAGCGGACTAGCCCGAGGAAACGAATGGCGTACTACTCCGCTATGGGGTATCGGGCTTCAGGAGAAAGTCAACGGACATACTTATTTCCTTCATGACGGACGTGCACGTAATCTGGTAGAAGCCATCATGTGGCACGGAGGAGAAGGAGAAGCATCTAAAAATCTATTCAAGAAAATGAGTAAAGAAGATCGCGACGCAGTGATCGCATTTTTAAATTCACTTTAACACACTTGTAAGAATAATAGTTGTACAATTATGAAACAAATAATAGCAGTTATCACCATATTATTATTCCTCCCTTTAGCAGCTATCGCACAACACGAAAACGATATGGAAAATGGAATCGTATCGTTAGCTGGTAAAGAAGGGTTCACAATCGGGACTAAAAAAGGAGATTTCATATTCAAACCCTATCTCTTAGTACAAACAGCCGCCAATCTCAATTATTATGATGATGAAGGATTGGACCCAGCTTATAATCAGGACAATATTGCCAACTCCGGCTTTTCTATTCCCTATGCAATCCTGGGATTTACCGGAAAAGCATTCAATATGGTTACATTCAACCTTTCAATCAATGCGGCGGCTTCCGGAGGTGCACTTCTTCAGCAAGCATGGTTCGATGTTCAGTTAAAAAAACAGTTTGCCATACGTGTCGGTAAATTCAAAACACCGTTTACACATGCTTATCTGACTACATTGGGAGAAACTTTAATGCCGGTAATGCCAGTATCACTCACAGCTCCGGTCATCCTCCCGCATTCTTTGAATGCTGTTACTCCCAATATCGGAACCGGATTTGACCTCGGTGTCGAGATCCACGGTCTTGTAAAAGAGAAGTTCGGCTATGAAGTAGGTATATTCAATGGTACGGGAAGTTCCGTCAATGTGGCTTCCAAGACATTCAGCGACGACTGGCATATTCCTTCCTTACTTTATGCCGGACGCCTTACCTATATGCCGAAAGGAGTTATGCCGGCTACACAGGGAAATCCAAATATTTTGAATGAAGATAAAATGTTGTTCGGCCTATCAACGTCTCTTAATGTAGAGAGCGAAAACGAAAGTACGAACGACTACCGGGCTGGCGCAGAATTTGCCATGTTGAAGAACCGCCTGTATCTCGGTGCTGAAATATATTATATGAATGTAGGATTTACCAAACGTCAGAAAATAGACGAAAGTTATAATTACCTGGGAGGATACGTGCAGGGAGGTTATTTCGTAACCAACCGCTTGCAGGCTACAGCTCGTTATGACTTCATGAACCGTAATGGACTTGACACGAACGGATTCCTGAATATGCCGGCTGTAGGTGTCAATTATTTCTTCAAAGGTTGTAACCTGAAACTACAGGCCATGTATCAGTTTATCGGACGCACGGGGCATGATACGCAACTCGACCGTGACAATGACGATCTCGGACTTGCTATGCATTCAGGAACAGTCTTACTTCAATATACATTCTAATGAAAAGAAGATGAGAAAAGAGATTCTTTCAACAATATTAGTATTGATGCTTGGATTTACCTCTTGTGACGACGGCAAAATATATAGCGACAATCATATCGACGCAGAAGGGAGCATATTGAAAATAACGACCAATATCAGCGGTACAGATAAGTGGCCGAGTGGATACAGTGTGGTTGTGGCAGGTTTCGGTGAAAGTGATTATGCCGTCATTTCCAAAGGGATTCCAGCACCAGAAACCGAGGGAGAAGCTGTAAGCGTTACCTTATCAGGCATTCCCGAAGAGGTGGAAAAGATTGAGTTGTGCGTTATCAACTCATTAAGAAAACGTGTTACTACATTCTATGAAGCAGACTTCACAGCACAGCAGGATACTATTTTCATGAATGTAGGAACTGTAAATGCAAGTATGTTCAATTGTATTCAGGAAACAGTTTTCGACACCCACTGTATTGCTTGTCACGGGACCAGCACATCCGCAGCAGCCGGACTTTTCCTGACAGATGGGAAAAGCTACAAGGCCCTGGTAAATGTAGAAGCCGACCTATCAGAAGAAGGAAAAATGTTAGTAACGCCGGGTGATCCGGATAATAGTTTTATCCTGGATATTCTTTCGGAAAATATTACCCGACATGACCACAGCGATATCTTATCGGCTGTACCTATAAAAATCTCGTTATTAGAAAGTTGGATAGAAGGAGGTGCCAAAGAATGATTCTCACAAAAACATACGAACAAGACTTCATTCACGCTCAAATTTGTTCTTTTAAAGGCAAGGGAGGGGTGACGGAATATCATATACTATTTTCCGTTACCACCCCTTCATTGCCTTTTACCGAACAATTGGATAAATTAGAAAAAGCATATGAAACTGTAACAAAAGAAGAAGCCGGTAAAGCCGTCGCTATATTCCGCCGATATTTCCTGAGTGATGCGGCGAATCAGACGGAACGGTTGATGGAACGGGAATGCGAAAACCCGTTTTGTGCATTATCGATTGTACAACAAGCTCCGCTAAACGGTACTAAAATAGCACTATGGGCTTATATGCAAACTGATATGACTACGGAAACCTACAATTCCGGTATGTTCGAAGCATCTCATAATAAGTATCGACACCTCTGGACCGGCGGTGCACACAACAAGGCGGCCAACTCAGAATACCAGACCCGCCTGTTATTGAACGATTATGTGTTGCAACTGACCGAACAGCATTGTACGCTGGCTGCCGACTGCATCCGTACCTGGTTCTTCGTACAGAACGTAGATGTAAACTATGCAGGTGTCGTAAAAGCCCGCAAGGAAGTTTTCATCACCCAGAACCTGACGGAGAAAACACATTATATAACCAGCACCGGGATAGAAGGCCGTCACGCCGACCCGGAAGTGCTGGTGCAGATGGATGCCTATACAGTAGACGGTCTGCAACCGGAACAGATACAATTCCTCTATGCCCCTACCCATTTAAATCCGACCTATGAATATGGCGTCACTTTTGAACGGGGTACAGCCGTTTCGTACGGTGACAGGAAACAGATATTCCTGTCGGGAACAGCCAGTATCGACAACCGGGGAGAGATCGTTCACCCCGGAGATATATTGAAACAGACTGAACGGATGATGGAAAACATCAGCGTCCTGTTGCAGGAGGCCGGAGCTTCCGTTGCCGATATCATGCAGGCTATCGTCTATCTCCGCGATCCGGCAGATTACGAGGAAGTGAACCGCTATATCCGCACCCATTACCCGGATATGCCGCACCTGATCGTACTGGCACCGGTATGTCGTCCGGGATGGTTGATTGAAACGGAATGTATCGCCGTTATTCCGGCAGACCTTCCGCAATACCCCTGTTTATAAATGAAACACCATAAATACAACAACTATGTATAAACAAGGAAAATACAAAGAGACAGACAAGATGAGCGACTTGATTTGCGAGAACTATCCCATGGTTCTCGTAATGAGCCGCTTCGGTATCGACCTGGGATTCGGGGAGAAAAACATCAAGGATGTATGCCGGCTGAACGAGGTGGATTGCTGCACGTTCCTTACCGTTGTCAATTTTCTCTCGGAAGAGATTTCAGGCACGATCAACGAGATCAACAACTGCCTTTCTCTCGGGTCGCTGATCACCTATCTGCATAATGCGCACGATTATTTCCTGAATTTCCGGCTGCCTCATATCCGCCGCAAACTGACGGAAGCAATTACCGGCTGCCCAAGTGATATCGCTTTCGCTATCACTAAATTCTTCGACGATTATGTTTACGAAGTCCATAAACACATGTCGTATGAAGAAAAGATCGTCTTCCCTTACGTCCGTAACCTGTTGGAAGGGGTGAAAGATACCAAATACAATATCAGTATCTTCCGCAAACGACACGACCAGATAGAGATGAAGATCGTGGAGCTCAAAAATATCCTGCTCAAATACTATCCCGGACCCGACAATTACCTGCTGAACAGTGTCCTGTTCGACATCTTTGCCACCGAACAAGATTTGGCCTCTCATAACCGGGTAGAAGATTACCTCTTCGTTCCCGCTGTACTAGCAATTGAAAAAACAATCAAATGACCGTTGCTTTATGAGCACTAACTTTAAAATAGCTGTTGCAGAACCTTCCTCCATTATCCGTTGCGGATTGATCACCATCCTGAAACGGTTGCCCGGATTGCATATCCAGCTGACGGAAATAGCTACGGCTGAATGCCTGGTGGAAAGCCTCCGCATGCACCGACCGGAAGTACTGATCATTAACCCTTCACTTCCCGGCTATTTCGGGATACAGCATCTGAAAGAAGAGTGTGGCTGCTCCGAAATGAAATGCCTGGCTATTGCCTGCATGGCAACCGATCAAGCCATGCTCCGCCCTTATGACGACCTGATCAATATTTATGACAGTCCCGACGAACTGAAACATAAGCTGGAACGGCTGAATGCGGAAGAAGCATCTACTGAGCCGCAAGAAGAGGAGGAAGAACAGCAGACACTCAGTTCGAGGGAAAAAGAAATCGTTGTCTGTGTTGTCAAAGGCATGACGAACCGGGAAATCGCCGATCGCTTGTATCTTTCTACCCACACCGTGATTACCCACCGCCGGAATATTGCCCGGAAACTGCAGGTGCACAGTGCCAGCGGCCTGACGGTGTATGCCATTGTGAATAAACTGGTCGAACTGAACGATATAAAGAAAGTCTGATAAAATATTATTTTCTCACAGCTTTTGTCTTCTTTTCACACTCCAGAATTTGGCTTCAATCCTATATACTGTATCTTTGGGAAACAAAAATATATATATCAGGTTACCATGGATCCAATAACAAGACAATACAACAAAACGGCAGTACAGATCACCCCCTTTGAGACAAAAAAAGGGATCACCGAATATCATATCATCCTCGAACAAATGGATTGTATGGATGATTACTCCACCCAGTTGCAGGATTTGCTCAAAGCCTATACACAATGTGTGGAAGAGCTTCCGGGAAACCCGACTGCCGTGTTCCGCCGTTATTTCCTGAGTGACGTGACCAACCAGACCGCTTTACTGATGGAAAAAGAACGTTCCAACCCGTATTGTGCATTATCCATCGTACAACAGGCCCCCATGAACGGGACTAAAATAGCCCTTTGGGCATGGCTCCAGACAGGTGTACAGACGCAGGTGCTCCCAAGCAATCTGTTTGAAGCCCGTCACGGAAGTTACCGCCAGCTTTTCGGAGCCAATCTTTGTAACCGTGCTGCCAACTCCGAATATCAGACACGGCTTATCTTCCGCGATTATATCATGCAACTGACAGAAGCCAAGTGCACGCTGGCAAACAACTGTATCCGCACCTGGATATTCGTACAGAATGTAGATGTCAACTACCCGGGAGTCGTGAAAGCCCGCAAGGAAGTCTTTGCAACGCAAAACTTAACGGAAAACACCCACTTCATCGCCAGTACGGGCATAGAGGGACGTTATCAGGATACAAGCGTGTACGTAACAATGGATACGTATGCCGTATCGGGTATCGGCCAGGAACAGATCCAGTATCTTTATGCCCCCAACCATTTGAGTCGCACCTACGAATACGGGGTGACGTTTGAAAGAGGGGTAGCTATCACGTATGGCGACCGACGTCATGTATTCGTTTCGGGAACGGCCAGTATCGACAGATACGGCGAAATCGTCTATCCGGGAGATGTCATCAAGCAATCGGAACGTATGGTAGAAAACATCACCGCCCTGTTAAACGAAGCGGGTGCCGACCAGAATGACATCATGCAGGCCATCGTTTACATCCGCGACACGGGAGACTTTGCCCGCGTGAAGCGATACATGGAAACAAACCATCCGACTATGCCTTACCTGATCGTTCGGGCTCCGGTATGCCGTCCGGGCTGGCTGGTCGAAATCGAATGTATCGCCGTCGTTGCCGTAGATGAGCCTGAATATGCTCCGTTGTAATCGATTATTATTGAAAAGACGGAGATTCTTTGACGAATGGTTAGCCCCAACAAACGTGAAAGATTAATAACAACTCCATCTGTTCACAGAAAAAGCATTACCTTTGAACTATTGAATAATCAATAACACCAAAACAAGAAAGAAACAGCCTATGTACAAAAACGGAAAATACCGGGAAACCGATAAAATGAGCGATTTGATATGCGAGAACTATCCGATGGTCCTCGTTATGAGCCGTTTTGGGATTGCCCTGGGATTCGGAGAAAAGAATATCGGTGAGGTATGCCGTCAGAATGGAGTAGACGCCTGCACCTTCCTGACAGTGGTAAACTTCCTGACGGAAGACGTAACCACTCCTGTCACCGACCTCAATAAATGCCTGTCTATCGATGCGCTGATCACATACTTGCATAATGCACACGACTACTTCCTTGACTTCCGCCTGCCGCATCTGCGCAGGAAGCTATTGGAAGCCATCACCGAATGCCCGAAAGATGTAGCCTTCGTTATCCAGCAGTTCTTCGACGAATATGCCGAAGAGGTACACAAGCACATGTCGTACGAAGAGAAAGTGGTCTTCCCGTATGTCCGTGGCTTGCTGGCCGGAAAGAAAGACCCGAAATACAATATATCGATCTTCCGCAAACGCCACGACCAGATAGAAATGAAGATCGTGGAACTGAAGAATATCCTGATAAAATATTACCCCGGTCCCGGAAGCAACCTGTTGAACAGCGTCCTGTTCGACATCTTCGCCACCGAGCAGGACCTGGCTTCACACAACCATGTGGAAGATTATCTCTTTATGCCCGCTATTTTAGCATTAGAAAAAACAATTAATTGATGCCCTATGAGCACCACACTGAAAATCGTTATTGCTGAACCTTCCGCTATCGTCCGTAACGGACTGGAAACAATACTGAAACGCCTGCCCGGCGGCTTGCGTGTCCAGTTTTCTGAAATAACGACTATCGAGTCGCTTACCGAGGATCTTCGGACACACAGGCCGGATATCCTCATCATCAATCCTTCTATTCCCGGGTATTTCACTATTCCACATCTGAAAGAAATGACAGGTTGCCCGAATATGAAATGTGTAGCTATGCTCTATGCCCCTATCGACCATTCCCTGATCCGTTATTACGACGATCATATCAATATCCTCGACAGCCCCGACGAGATCGGGCTTAAACTGGAACGGCTCCATGCCAAATCGGAGGAAGACGGCGATGGCGACGAACAACAGACATTGAGTGCCCGCGAAAAAGAGATAGTGGTATGCGTGGTAAAAGGCATGACCAACCGTGAAATTGCCGACCGCCTGTTCCTCTCCACCCACACGGTCATCACACACAGAAGAAATATCGCCCGTAAGTTGCAGGTACACAGTGCCAGCGCCTTGACCGTTTATGCGATTGTGAATAAGCTGGTGGAACTCAGCGATATCAATAAAGCATAGAGCCGACAGTGTTGCAGTTCTCTACAATCGGGCTCCAAACTAACTACGTTATTTAAACGTATCCCTTGTTGTCTCCTTTACTATTAACATAACAAATACAAAAAGCCTCATCTTTCTAATAATTAACCCTAACATTTCACCCTTTTTTTAAAACACAGCAAACAATATCCGAAACCTCGCTGTTAAGAACAAAGAGTATCACTAATAATGAATATCACATGAAGAAATTCTTTTTAATAGGAGCAACGTTATTTCTTTCTTTATATGCCAGTGCACAGCATGTCGCATTAAAGAACAATATCGTTTACGATGCTACCGCCACTCCCAACCTGGGTCTGGAAGTGGGATTAGGAAAGAAGGTCACGATGGACCTTTCTGCGGGTTACAATCCATTCGAGTTCAACAACGACAAACAGTTCAAACATTGGCTGGCACATGCAGGCGTACGTTTCTGGACCTGCGAAAAGTTTAACGGAACATTTATCGGCGTTCACGCCCTGGGCGGACAATACGATGTGTCAGGGTTCAAACTGCCGTTCGATATGTTCAAGAAACTGCGCGACCATCGCTACGACGGTTACCTGTACGGTGGAGGTATCAGTATCGGTCATCAATGGGTACTGAGCAAACGCTGGAGTATCGAAGGCGAGATCGGTGCCGGTTATGCCCGTATGCACTACGACGAGTACGCCAAGGGCAAAGACATGCCGAAACTACGCACCGGCAACCACAACTACTGGGGTGTGACGAAAGCGTCTATCTCTTTTATCTATTTTATCCACTAATAATCAAACAAGCAAAATGAAGAAGTTATTCTATATAGCAACCGTTTTATTATGCTCCGCCTATGGGAGCATGCAGGCACAGACTGTTAGCCCCGACGGTATAACTTACAGCGACCTGCAAGTAAACAAACAGGGCAGCCAGGTTGTATTGTCGACCACCGCTAATCTCACCAACATGGAGCTTAAATCACAGAACATGGTGATCGTCACTCCGGTACTTCAATCGGCAGACAAAGCACACACGGTAAAGTTCGATCCGTTCGTCATTACCGGAAAGAAACGTATGAAAGCACTCGACCGCGAGATGGGTTTCGGTGCCGAGCCATTCGAACAGACACCGACCGTGATCTTCCGTCATAAGAAAAATCAGCCGGAATCTATTCCGATGACTCTGACCGTACCGTACGAAAGTTGGATGCGTAATGCCTCGCTGGTGATGCAGGCAAATACCACCGGATGTGCTTCGTGTGATGTAGCCAGCAATATCACTCCGCTGTCGTCACGCATATTGCCTCCGGTAGTTGCACCGACTTATGAACTGAGCTATGTGACTCCTCCGGCAGAACCGGTAAAACAACGTAGTGAAACGCACTCGGCTTACCTGAACTTTGAAGTGGGCAAATCTGTCCTGTTGCACGACTTCAAGAATAATGCCGCCGAACTGAAAAGCGTAAACAAGATCGTGAATGAAGTTCGTAACGACAAGAACCTGAAATTTACAGAGTTCAATATCACCGGATACGCATCACCGGAAGGTGGCTACGACTATAACATGAAACTGTCGGAAAGCCGGGCCAAGGCATTCGCTGCCTATATGAAAGATAAAGAAGATATGCCGGCCTCACTGATGAAGGTGAACTGGGAAGGTGAAGACTGGATCGGCCTGCGCAACGCAGTGAAAGCTTCTAACCTGTCCGACCGCGACGCAATCCTAAAAGTGCTGGAAGTATCCGACATCAACAAACGTAAAGCACAACTCAAAGCCCTGAACGGAGGACGTACTTACCGTATGTTGCTGGATGATTATTATCCTGCCCTGCGCCGTATCGACTATACATTGGCCTACATTGCCCGTCCGTTCGACGTGAACGAAGCGAAACAGGTGATCAAGACGAAACCGCAATACCTGAGCCTGAACGAAATGTTCGTGGTAGCCAACACTTATCCGAAAGATAGTGAAGCATTCAAGGAAGTATTCGACATTGCCGTACGCCTCTACCCGACCGATCCGGTCGCACAGCAGAACACAGCCGCCCTGGAAATAGAACGCGGAGCTACCGAAGCCGGTATCGAACGTCTGCAAAAGATCAATACACCGGAAGCATGGAACAACCTCGGTGTTGCCTACGCCAAGAAGAAAGAGTACCAGAAAGCACTCGAGTATTTCAGCAAGGCTGCCAATGCTGGTGTCAAAGCCGCAGTACAGAATAAGGAAGGATTGAGCAAATGGTTGGATGAGCAATAATCACTGCTTGCCGACAGGATAGGTAAGTCACGCTTAGTAGCACTATTTACGTACACGTAGTAACACTACTAAGACATGCCAAGATCCTGAATAATAATAAAACCCCGATAAGCATTACGCCTACCGGGGTTTTGTATTCATATAAGTAGAAAAAATCATTCTTTCGATTTCCACTCGTTGATCAGTTCGTTGATCGTCTCTTTTACCGACATGATACGGTTGGTCTTCCAGGCATTGCTTCCGGCAAAGGCATATCCGTTTTCAAAGTTTCCTTTGAAAGCATTATACAACGCCGTTACGATGCAATAAGGACTTTTCGAGATGTCACACGTCTTGATGCAGTTGAATGGACACGCCTTCGGTTGCTTGATGCCAGCCTTCACCTTCTCGAGGAAATTACAATGGATCGCACGCCCCGGCATTCCGACCGGACTTTTGATGATCTCTATGTCTTTCTCTTCCGCTTTAATATAGCTTTCTTTGAAAGCATCGGAAGCATCACACTCGGTAGTAGTGACAAAACGGGTTCCTAATTGAACGCCTGATGCTCCAAGATCCATCATGCGTTTGATATCTTCACCCGTATAAATGCCTCCTGCCGCAATTACCGGGATTCTCTTGTTGTATTTCTCTTCGAACAGAGAAACTTCGTGTACCACCTGGGGCAGCAACTCTTCCAGTGAAAAATGTTCGTCCTCCAACTGGTTTTCCTTGTAACCGAGGTGACCTCCGGCCTTCGGGCCTTCCAGTACAACGGCATCGGGAAGATAGTCGTAGTTGTTCTTCCATTTTTCACAGATGATGCGTACGGCACGTGCACTCGATACGATGGGTACCAACTTCGTCACACTGTCTTTCTTAAGGAAAGAAGGTAAGTCTAGCGGCAGACCTGCACCACTGAAGATGATATCAACCTTTTCGGCGATACTTGTCTTTACCAGTTCTGCGAAGTCGGAAAGTGCCACCATTACGTTCACTCCGATGATACCTTTTGCCTTTTCACGGGCTTTACGGATCTCTTCGGCCAGGCCTAAATTGCCTGCTTCTGTGTAATTGGGGGATAATTTCTTATATAAAAGTCCGAGACCGGCTGCGGAGATAACGCCGATCCCACCTTCATTTGCTACGGCCGAGGCTAAGCCGGATAGAGAAATTCCTACGCCCATCCCACCTTGGATAATTGGGAAACGGGGCTTAAGATCTCCGATTGTTAATGTCTTCATGAAAGTTTATATAGTTTATAAATACGCAGCAAAGGTAGCACAATAAACCAAATGATGTGCAAAAAGGACCAATATTATTGCACAGGTATATCTTTTTTGTGCAATAATATTGATCCTTTCAGACTACACCCTAAACAAAAGCTTTAAAGACTAAACTATTTGACCGGTATATAACCCACTTTCTTCACAGTTTCCTGTCCCTCAGCAGACAACACGTAATCGATGAAAGGCTTCACAGGACCTTCATTCTTCACTTCGTAATAGTAGAACAACGGACGGACGATCGGATAGGTTTTATTCTTTGCGTTGGCAAAAGAAGGTTCTACATAGCTTTTTCCGGCATCGTAAGAGACATGGATCGGTTTTACGTCTTTGTTGACATAGGCCAGGCCTACATAACCGATAGCACCTTTGGTCTGGCTCACCGACTGGATGATCGCTCCGGTGGCGGGCATACTCAGGATACCGTTCATATAGTTCTTATTTTTCAGGACGCTTTCTTTAAAGAACTCGTAGGTACCGGAAGACGTTTCACGCGAATAGGCAACGATCTTCAGGTCGGCACCGCCTACTTCCTTCCAGTTCTTGATCTTTCCGGTGAAGATACCTTCCAACTGTTCGCGGGTCAGGTTCGTCACACCGTTGGAGGGGTGAACGACGATGGCCAGGGCATCGTAGGCAATTACTACCTCTTTTGTATTTTTCTTTGCTTCCTGCAAACGAACTTTCTCATCGAATTTCATCTTACGTGACGACATGGCGATATCGGTTGTGCCTTCCATAAGAGCGGAGATACCGACACCGGAGCCACCACCTGTTACAGTAACCTTTGATCCCTTATTCTTATTCATAAAGTTTTCGGCTTCCGTCTGGGTCACCGGCAAGCAAGTATCACTACCTTTGATCTTCTGTGCAAATACATTTGTCGTAAACAAACAAGCGGCCATAGCAGCCAAAAGAATTGTCTTTTTCATTACTCTTATTGAATTAATTTCTTACTGCAAAGTAACTACATGCGTATTTCAAGAGCATGAAACAGGTGTTACATTTATGTTTCCTTTTCAGGTAATCCGGTCAGAACTTATACTGCAAACGAACCGTCAGCACATTGTCTTTGCGGTCTTTTTCGTAACCTTTTACGAAGTCGCTCTTTTCATTGAAGTTGAATTCATAGTAGGCCTGTACACGGATATGTTTGTTGAAGCGGTAGAGGCCACCGATACCGAAAGTGCTCTGGGCTAAATCAGTCTTGGAAGTAAATGTGTTCTCCACGCCTATCTCATTTCCTTTCAGCTTTGTATTCGGGTCGTACACATCATATTTGAATACAGCAGAGAAAGGAGACGTTCCGATATCCTGTACCAGATAGAAGAAATAACCGATAAAAGGACGTTTGAACAAAGAGTTTTCGGGCAGGTCTTCCGGACGTGTACCGCTGTTCGGGCTTTTACTGCTGGAGGCGATACCGGGCTGTGTACCCAAAAGGCCTTCGGCACGCAGAGTAGTCGTCCCCCAGGAACTCAGGAAACTGAACTGGGCATCCAGACCGATATATTCACGTTTCATGTAAGTACCGGTTTTACCTTTATCCACTTCGACGAAGCGTTGACCGTCCATCTCATAAGCTGTTGTCGTCGGATTGTAAACACCACCATTATAATAGGATAGGCCTGCTCCCCATTTCCCCCAGTTACCGATCTCCTTATCGGCACCCAGGCGTCCGATAAAATCCTTGCGGCTGTCGGTTTCGCGGTTGATACTGTTTCCGGCAAAGAGCCCGGCATCGAGGCGAAGGAAACCCAGGGGACTCTCTTTCTTGGCACGGAGGGTCAACATAGCTCCCAGGTCGCGTTCGTCCGGGAAGAAGTACTGGATAATGGTAGCACGTTCGGGCGACTCCAAACCGCTGGTCGAGTAGCCGATCTCATGTCCGAAAGGACGGTTGAAGACACCGGCCATCAACTGGCTGCGTTTTGTCCAAGGATCTTTGATCCCGATATACAGGTCACGGAAGCTGACACCCTTATCGTTTGCCTCAATCTGCACGGCTCCGGTTCCGATGCCGTCGTTGTATTCAAACTTCAGGCGGCCGCGACGAATACCGATACGGTTGAAGCCTTTGTCTTCATGTTCGTTCTTGTCGCCGACCTTCAGGGTGGCATCTTCCTGCCCATACTGATATTGTCCCTGGATATAGGCAGAGACTTTAAACTTACTAAGTCCCTTCACTATCTTATCCAGCGTTGCTGCCTCTTCCGCCAGCGAATCTATGCGGGCATCTAACTGTTCCGTGTTCTGAGCTTCCGCGAGAAAGGGAAGCAGCGCCAACAGGGTGAGCGCCATTAATTTGATTACTTTCATTCCTAACTTTGTTGGTTGCGGTGAAAAAATGTTACATCACTGTTTCCGGCAGCAAAGGAACAGCTTTTCTGTTTCACATATATTGCAGCCCTGTTACAAAGATAAAACCAAATTATTACAATATTGTTACAAACTATTCGTTCGGAGCCTGCAATTCAACTGTCAGGTTTCCATGTCCGGTTCTTTTATCCGACTCGGCACGCTTCTCCAACTCTTTTATTGTAAGGGTTATCAGTTTGCCGACCGGTTTACCGTCGCGATAGGTAATGACACGCAGCCGACTGGCTGTTTTCGGAATACGCAGCGGTTTATTATACTTCGGGGTAAAGCAATCCGGATCGGTATTATCGAATGTGTAGTAAATATCTGTTTCTGCAATTTCACTACCCAGTTCAACCTCCAACACACCATCCTGCAAATACGGAGTGACAATCGCATTATTCATGCTGCGGGCATAATTGATACCGGCCTGATCGGCACGCACGAAATGACGTTCTACACGAAGCCTGAATTTCTCCCAATCCGTTTGCGCAGGACCGCTCCACAGAACTTCCGCCAAAGCCCATCCACGCGGCCAGGTCATATACTCGGCATGACGGAAGGTCGGAATGGCTTCTCCCCATACATTTCCTTGTCCGCCCAATACCATTTCAGCCGGAACACCTTCCGGTACGGGATTAAAGCTATACGAGTCTTTCAACCGGCACATGGAATAAGTAGCGGGTTCAACAGAAGGTTCTCCCTGATACAAATCCAGATAGCAATGTTCCGTCGGTGTCATAATCACATGGTGGCCGGCTTTAGCCGATTTGATACCACCGTCCATGCCACGCCAGCTCATCACATTAGCATCGGGTGCCAAGCCACCTTCCAGTATCTCGTCCCAGCCGACCAGTTTCTTTCCTTTCGACTTCAAGAGATCCCCCATCCGGTGGATAAAGTAACTTTGTAACTCTTCTTCATTCTTCAGATTCTCCGCTTTCATACGAGCCTGGCAACGGGGACATTTATGCCAGAAACCTTTAAAGCATTCATCACCACCGATATGGATATATTCGTCAGGGAAAAGGGCTGCCACTTCCGTCAACACCTTATCCATAAACTCGAACGTATACTCTTTACCGATACAAAGTGTATTCTCATCTTCTCCATAGAATTTATTTCCAACATTCACTGCGTCCGGAGCTTTCATACAGGCCAGTTCCGGGTAAGCGACCAAAGCGGCAACTCCATGACCGGGCACATCTATTTCCGGAATAACACGCACAAAACGCCGGGCTGCATAAGCCAGAACTTCCTTCACATCTTCCTGGGTATAAAAGCCTCCGTAAGTTGTTTCTTCTCCTTTTTGCGCACGTTCACGTCCCCACCAGTCACCTACACGGTCAGCACGCCAAGCGCCTATTTCCGTCAGTTTCGGCAATGACTTTATTTCCAAGCGCCATCCCTGGTCGTCGGTCAGGTGCCAGTGGAAAACATTCATCTTATACTCGGCCAGTTCATCGATAAACTTCATGACTTCTTCTTTATTGAACCAGTGGCGGCTTACATCCAGCATCAGCCCACGCCAGGGAAACTGGGGTTTATCGGTAATCTCGGTACAAGGGATTGTCCATTTCTTATCTTTAGGCTGCGCCGTCTTACTCTTGATCTCGGCAGGAAGCATCTGTAACAAGGTTTGTACCCCGTAGAAAATCCCGGCTGGTTTATTCGCCGTAAGCAATATATCCCCATGTTTCACTTTCAGGTGGTAGCCTTCATCTCCCAGGGTGGCATCTTCCACCAATTTAAATTCGATCTTTCCATGTTTCTCCACAGGAAGAGTGAAGCCGGTAGCAGGCGAAATCTTTTCATTCAGATACCGGGCAATACCTTTCAGCTCTTCATTCGATTGATCGAGGGTTATGGCAGCGTTAGGAGTAAGAGTGAAACAGTCGGAACCGACAGTCATTTCCTGTGGCACAGGGATCAATGCAATTTCTCCATTCTCCGTAACGCATGACTTATTCGCACATGATACACAAGTCAGCAACAGAGCGGCAGAAGCAAGACTCAACAGTGTTCTTTTCATTATTATAAGTTTTTGTTTGAAATTTTGCACGAAGATAAGAATTCGCTGATAAACAGGAAAGATAGGGTAATAAAAAAGGCGGTATGTCTCATGCATTCCTGCATAACAGACACACCGCCCGGGTATTTAATAACTAGTATTTACAATTACTTCACGATCGCCTTAACTGCTTTTTCACCTTCCACACTGACGATTACAACGCCCTGAGGTACAGGAATTGTTGCATTGTCGGATGTGATAGTCCGGTTTACAAGCGGCTGGCCTAATAGATTTGTAACAGCTATTACTTTACCTGATGCATTACGAACGATGATTGAACCGTTACCGGCAACTATACTAATACTTGATGTTGAAATCTCATCGTTAGAAGTTGCATAATCGTCTGTATTTTCCAGATTGAAGATCTGAGACTGGTTGATCAGTTCCTGCATCTTATCCTTATCGTCCACATGGTTACCGTTGTCTACTTCGTATTCTGCCAATACAGGCACACCGTTGTGGATTTTCACCCATGCGCCCTTAAACGAAGCAATGCTCGATACGCCTTCCTTGTTGGATTCCAGTAAGAAGTCCTTATGAGCGTCGTCTGTGTAACGCAGAGAGAATGCATAGTTCTTATGCAAGCCGTCTACCGGTTTCTTTTCGAAGATAGCTTCATTGTACAGGTCGCGAGGATCAAGAACACCGTCCTTAGTTCTCAGGTCTGCCAATTTCTTACCATTCTTCAGGATATACAGATATTCGCCTGTTGCATCCACCTGGTGAACACCTTCAACGAAACCAAGGCGAGTGTAAGACTGCCATTTGTAAACGTCAGGATTGTTCAACATGTTAGTATTACCTTTCACCGAGTCAGTCAGGTTGATCAGGAAGCTACCGGCCAGGTAACCGTTATAATCAACTTCGTGTTCGCACCCCGGGTTATAACCGTGGGTGTTACACCACCTACCGTCTTTCACTGAATCCGGACGAAGAACGAACAGATACTGAGGCATACGGTCAGTAGATTTCGTTACATAGTCAGCATAGATAGCAGTTTTGCTTTCTTTACCGATCGGCTGGATCTTTTCAGCTGTCATACCTAAGTAACCGAATTCTTTCACCACCTGCGGAGCCATGCTCTGGTTATTAGAATCTTCGAACAGGAATTCCTGACCGGTACCTCTTGCACGGTATATATCGACATGCTTACCTTCTTCACCCAGATCCATATATAATGGACGATAGTCGGTAATAACAGCAAAAGCAGATGAACGGTCTTCAGCTTCTTTATCCAATTTGGTAATACTCAGTTTACCGATACCATCTACGCAATGTGCTTGTCTCCAGCCATTGAATGCGTAAGAATATCTCGGAAGAGTGCATTCCTCACAATCTTCACAGTCATCGCCCGGGTCCGGAGCAGGAGTATTACGTAATCCAGCACTAGTAGGAACAGGAGTAGGATCAGGACATTCATTACAATCATTCACCTTATTATTGAAGATGTCGATAAGGATATAGCATTTTTCATCCTCTTTACGTTGGTCAGCTTTCAGGTAGAACACACCAAGCTTTCCTTTACCTGCTTCGATATCTTCGCGACTCATCGGCTGATAGTAGGCTGTTTTACCGAACTCTTCCACCAGGGCGATATACATCTTATCATTATCTATCAAGTTCTTATCACTCACTTTCAAGACATAAGCAGTTCGTGACAATTGCGGCAAACCGGCAACGTTCACACCGTAACCAAACTCATAATCAGTCGCTTTAAAGTCTTCGGGAGCAATTTCCAATTCATAAGTGGTGGACTGACTTTCTATCGGCATGAAGGTGTTGTCCACAACATTCAGATAAAGATTACCGTTAGCAAACAGGTTGTAGTTAAGACGATACTTGGTGTAAAGCAATGATGCCGGATCAAGATGTTTGTATCCGTGATGTTCATTTGTCAAAGCCTCATTGTCAGTTACCGAAATGAAGTTATAGTTATGCATGTTATCCAAAGCCCAGTTACAACCTTCGCAACTTTTTTTCTCAAATCCCTGATAGTTTTCATCAATAAAGAAAATATTACCGTCTTTATCTTTATATAACTGACCTTCAAAGACCGGGACTGTATCTTGGCACATATTCCAATAATCGTTATAGGACATCCTAAGATCTACCGATGGTTCATCCCTGATAAGCATGCCATAATCGAATGCATATTCGCGGTTATAGATAGCAACAGTAGCTCTATCACCACAACCGGTTGTCTTTACCACCCACATTGTTGCAGGCATATCGTCATAATTCTGATCATCTTCCGGTGCGTCAAACATCAGACGTCCCTGCAAGTTGGCAACAACATTTCTACCATTATCGGCACTCTTGATAAAATAAAGTCCTTCCGGTAATGTAATACGAGTCAAGTAATTAAAATCACGGTTCTTGAAGAAGAATCGGGTCTGTAAAGAGCCGGGGAGTATATATTCGCCATCCACCTCTGTATTCTTGGCAGTGATCACAGACGTATTATCTGTCAGGTAAGCCAAACGGAGAACTACGGAACCATATTCATCGTTATGTTCCGGAGCATCTATTCCATTGGCAGCCCATATCGCTGGCATATCATTATTAGTCGAGTTGAAGGCATAATTGGCATTTATCCATTTGTTGGAAGCAGCATTCTTATAAGAAGCATTCATCGGTTCTATCACCAGGCTATCCTGTGAAGGATAATAAGTGAATTTGAAAAGTGAACGGGCAATCCATGCTTTCTCTGTGAGACCAGAAATATCATCCGGCATATTCGCAGCCTTCAGATTACCATCCATAAGCTCCAGTTTCAGTTCTTTACTACTTTTTTCGTAGAATGAAGTCCCTACGTACAAAGTCTGGAATGATTCATAGTCACCATATTCGTCTCTTTCTCCCGGAACTTGCAACCTGACATAATCCCATGCTTCATTGGAGCTAAGACCGATTACAGGGTCAGCATTATAAATACCCGGAAAATAATCATATTCGTTATCCACAGCTACAAACTGATTAGTCAACAGCGGACTTGTCTGAGTCGGGGTAACAGAGGCATCAAACTGTACAGTATTATTCGTTGACAATCCCCAGGCATCATTCATATACTGAAAATCCACCATTTGATTTACAGCATTTGCATTCAGAGTTATACCACCTGCCAAAATAGGTTTAACCTTGATAATATCACCGAGAATATCGTTCATATCATCACCGGCTTCCTCCTTTGAGTATTTTCTGGCCAGTATTTCATTTCCATAATAATACGGGCTTTCCTGTAAAACGACAACTGAGTCCTGATTACTGAAATAAGAATACAAAGGAGCATAGTCGAAATCATTCACCTGCTTATCGGTAGAGTACCAGGTCCAGTTTTTCAGACAGCCGCCTAGATAGGAGGTAACATTTTGATAACTGTGGTCAATCATTTCCTGAGTATAAGCCTTTACGTGTCCATACTCCAGTTCCATATTCGTTTCCTTGTTGACAAACACGAAATTCTTTCCGCTGTGTCCGTCATCATATGCTTTGATAGACCACAAAGAATAGTTGATCGGTACGCTACCAGGAGATTCCAACCTTAAAACCAGTCCATTAGTAGCATCGCCATAAAAAGCGAAATGACGATACTGCACCAATAATTTGCCATCTTCATTTACCAGCTGATACCATTTGTTCGCTTCGAAATGATTTATGCCGTTATCAATCTCATTACTACTCATCACGTCTGTTGGGCGGAACGTGATATTATGCCCACCTACATTCGGTTGAGCATATACATGAGATGAAACACAAACCGACAACAATAAGCCGGCAATTAACGAGGTAATTGTTTTACTCATAAAATCCAAATTAAGTAATACTAAAATAAAGTTCTATATAAATTCTGTTTTTACTCTTCAAATTATCAGCCGAATAAATCATTTATCCGGAAGCAATTACGGCAAACTTATCGGGGGATGGAACAAAGATATAAATAACAATTTAATAGCGACTCAGTCTTTGTCCTTTTTTAACTATCCAGATGGTTCTATTATCAAAGTTGAGGATAATCATTACCAAATTCAAATTTTAACCTTCCGGAATATATAATAAAAAAAGCACCGGAAAATTCATTCCGGTGCCCCTTTATCCTAAATTTGTGCCTGATGTTATTTTGCAAACTGCAATCCCTTTAGCTTATTCCATGCGCCACGGGTAAAATCCGGTATCTCCACAGGAACGCCTCCGTTATTCACTGAAATCTCTGTCAGTTCCGTCAAGCAAGACCACTCAGCTGCATCATACACATCCTGATCCAAAGGTAACCCTTTTTGCAGGCAATAAACAAGCCGGTAGTCCATGATAAAGTCCATACCTCCATGACCTCCTACTTTCCGGGCTTTCTCACCCACCTCTTTTGTAATAGGATGTTCATACAAAGCCATGATAGAATCCATTTGTGCATTGTTTAAAAACTCATGTGCATTCGGTTCCAACGCTATTCCTTCCACCGGATATTTCTGGGCAAAACCTTTGGTGCCGCTTACCACATGTTTACGGTCGTACGGACGCGGACTGGTTACATCATGCTGGATCAGAATCGTTTTCCCTTTTTCCGTCTGGATCAGAGTCGTATTCATATCACCCAGTTTATACGTCTGCTTCGCTTCCTTGGAGTCTTTTCCAAAAGTATTCTTTGCATATTCAGTCATCCCGACTTCTTTCGTCGACATGGATACCAGGTAATTCATCTTATCTCCCCGGTGAATATTCAATATCTGGCAGATCGGACCTAAACCATGAGTAGGATATGGATTACCGGTATGTTCTTCATTATATTTCAAACGCCACATACCCTGATAACCACCTTTCTCACTCGGATAGAAATTAAGAGAACGCAGGTCGTGGATATATGCACCTTCTCCATGAATAACTTCACCGAATACTCCCTGCTGGGCCATATTCAATGTTGCCATTTCAAAGAAATCGTAACAACAGTTCTCCAGCATCATACAGTGACGGCGAGTCTTTTCCGCCGTATTCACCAATTGCCAGCATTCATCGATCGACATAGCCGCCGGTACTTCCACCGCTACATGTTTCCCATGTTCCATTGCATAGATCGCCATCGGTGTATGGTTCAACCAGTCTGTACAGATATAGACAAGGTCGATATCATCCCGTTCGCAAATCTTTCTCCAATCCTCTTGCCCGGTGTACTCATCTGCTGCCGGAAGATGTTTACCGGCCAAGGTTTCCTGTGCACTTTTCACATAATCGGCATTCAGGTCACAAAGAGCTTTCACTTCCACTCCGTCCAGGAAAGTGTAGCGGTAAACCGCACCGCTTCCACGCATTCCTAAACCGATAAATGCAACACGCACGGTCGGGATAGGATCGGTAGCCAGTTCCAATACATCTGTCTGACCGGCCGGACGCTCCGGAACCGGCATAGAAATCATTTTTACCTGCTCATTTACGGCTGGTTTATTACAGGTACATCCGGTAATAAGGGCCAACACTAACATAAAAAAAAGAGTCTTTTTCATTGTATTTTAAATCTATAATATTAATACCCGGGATTCTGATCGTTTTTCAGAAGCGGATTCAAGTCCATTGCATTTTGAGGTATAGGCATCAAAAGGATGCGATCATTCCATTTCTTTTCGATTACCTTATATCCATTCGGAGCATAGGTTGTAGTATTCATTATTTTCTGGCAATAGGCAGAACCGTAACGACGGATGTCATCAAAACGATGTCCCTCACCGGCCAGCTCTATACGGCGCTCGTTACGTACAAAATCCAGAGCAGCCTCTTTCGATGGCATTGAAGTCGGCACTGACGGCATGCCGCAACGATCACGCAGATCATTCAAAGCAGTCTGAACATCATTATCCCAACCCACATTCATTACGTGTGCTTCGGCAAAAGTCAGCAATACTTCTGCATAACGAATCACTGGATAGTCATCGGCACTGGTCCAATCCGAATAAGGAGTCAATGCAACCATTTTACGATAGCTGTAACCTGTCCACGACTCGTTACCATCCAGACCGGCCACTTCCGGTTTCCAACGATAATAGAATGTACCTCCGGTAAAGTCTGTCTCATGCCATCCCTTGAACGGGAACAGGATAGAAGCATACAAACGGCTGTCACGGTTACGGAATTCGTCCATATAAGCATATTTCTTCAAATCCATTTCAGGAACTCTCTTTATATAGCTAGCCTGATCCAGGTCCGCTACTTCAGCCGTGATCTCTTCGAAATTCTTCTTACGGGTATCCACCGATATCAAAGGACGTACTGTTTTACCGTCGATGTCCCAATAAGCATCCACCAGGTCCTGCATCGGTTCGTAAGACGAATAACCCGATCCCATCTGGCTCGGACGTATATAGGTATAACGGGCCCAGTCGTAGTTATTATCATCTGCCATGTACTCGCGGGTCAGGATATACTCGGGATTCGAAGGCGATGCATTGCTACCCTGCCATAACGTTTCATAGCTAAACAAACCTTTTGCAAATTTATCCTTATCGATCCCCTTGCTTTCAAAATCGATAAACTGTACCAGTTCGTCAGCTTCTTTCTTTTGCGCATCATTCAAAGCCGTTACGCGGAACAAAGAGTGATGTCCTTCGCTTATCACAGTCTTGGCAGACGTTTCAGCCTCCGCATAATTACCGAAATACAATGCAGCACGGGCACGCATAGCCAAAGCTGCGGCACGAGTGATACGCCCGGTTTCCTGCAGATAACCGCCATTGTATTTGTCCGGCAAAACAGTTGCAATCTCAGCCAGTTCATCCAGAATGAAAGCCTGCACTTTATCGACCGGATCACGGGGTACGTTCGGTGCATCATATTCCATAACCGTAGTAACCAAAGGCACTTTACCAAATTTAGTTGTCAGGTCCAGATAACTCTGGGCACGGATAAAACGAGCTTCCGCTTTCATTCTTTCTTTCAGCGTTTCATCCATATCACAGGTTCCCACTTTTTCCAGAAAGTTATTCACGATACGAATGGTTCCGAAACTGTACCCACGGTCTTCCGCCGTACTCAATTCACTTTGCTGGATAGATTCATACGGTCCTTCCCAGGGTTTATGGCTATGAGCATTATCCGTACACATCTCATCCCAGATATCGAAGCCAGGCGTTTGTGCATAACAGGCATTCAATCCGTACCATGCATCTTTTTCTGTATTCCAGAAACTTTCTACTGAAATATCTGAAGGAGGTACCACATCCAGATCACAGGCTGTAAAAGAGACAGTCAATAAACCGAAAACTGTCCATTTCTTTATATTTAGATTTACCATTACTCTTACTTAATTAAATGTTATTAAATCAATTAGAAGGACACATTCACACCTAATGCGACTGATTTGGTTCCCAGTGAACCGATACCGCGACCGGAAGAAGCTTCCGGGTCAAAGTCTTTCATCATATGATCCGCACGCAGTGTGAATAAGTTCTCGCCGGTCAGGAAGAATTTCAAAGAAGACATTCCCCATTTCGAAACTAAGTTAGAAGGAACACGGTATCCCAGTGAGATTGTCTTAATACGGAAATAGTCCGCATCAAACAGCTGATAGTCTGAGAAGTACTGATTATAATCATCCAGGCTATGACCTCCATAGATACGCGGATAGACAGCATGAGGATTCGGATTTTCCTGTGTCCATCTTCCCAGGTGGAATTTACGCGGGTTAGAGTTCAGCATAAAGGCAGAAACCTGTTCAGACTCGAAAGCAGCCTGGGTACCGGAAACACCCTGTCCGAATAAAGAAAATTCGAAATTCTTATATTGCAGGTTCAGATTGATCCCATAAGTAAAATCGGGTACGTCTTTTCCTATGATCGTACGGTCTTCACCATTGATAGCGCTACCCCATTCCAGGCCTTCACGCTGCGGAACATATTTGATATCACCGGCTCTCGGAGTACGTCCGTACGTATAATAATGTCCGGCATCGATTTCTTCCTGGGTATACAGTCCATCTGTTTTCAAGCCATAGAATGAACCGATCGATTCACCTTTACGCAGGATATAACGGATCTTATCGCCACCATTATTAATAATATCGTCCGACTCACCCATATCCATAATCTCATTATTATTAGTAGCAATATTTGCACTTACCTGATAAGAGAACTCTCCTAATGTTTTACGATGAGTCAAAGCCAGTTCAAAACCACGGTTGCGCACTTTGGCTATATTCTGTGACGGATTAGATGCAATACCTGTTTCCAGAGGAACGTTATAGCTCAAAAGGATATCGCTGGTATTTTTAATGTAATAATCGGCTGTTACACTGAATAAACCATTGAATATATCAAAGTCTACTCCGATATCGGTCAGTGCAACTGTTTCCCAACCCAGCTTTTCATTTGCCGGTTTCGATTCCAGTACACCTTTTATAGCTTCGTTATCAAAGTTATAATCCGCACCATTGTTATACAGTTGGAAATAATCGTAGTTTCCCACATTATTAATATTACCCAATGTTCCCCACGATGCACGTACCTTCAAATTATCGACCCATTTCACATCGCTCATGAAACTTTCCTGATTGATACGCCATCCCGCAGAGAATGAAGGAAAGATACCCCAACGATTATTTTTATAGAAACGGGAAGAAGCATCCGCACGCAGATTCGCTTCAAACAGATAGCGGTCATTAAAGCTATAATTCAAACGACCGAAATAAGAAAGTATCTTATATTCGCGCAACGGATCGCCGTAAGAGTTTACATCCGGCTGATCTTTACTTACTTCCGAACCTGTTGTGATATCTTTCAGGTCGTCTGTTACAAAATTCTTATATTTTGAATAAAGGCGTTCGTAATTATAATGTTCGTAAGAAGTACCGGCCAAAACCCCTATACTATGTACTTTGTTCGTCCAATCGTAACGGGCAGTCAACGTATACATCTGGCGGTTCTCACTCTGCCAGAGCATATTCATTTCATTTGTATATACTCCGGTTCCCGGGATTTCGGCACCGGTCTCAAAGTTCTTCACATTTTCCTGTAAGGCTGTATAATTCTTCGATTTCGACTCCCAGCTTTTGAATGCACCCTGTCCGGAAATAACCAACCCTTCGATCGGCTTCAGGTCAAAACCGAGGTCGATCATTGTGTTGTCAGTCTTACCGTTCGACCAGTTGTTCTTACTCAAGGCACGCAGCGGGTTACCATTCATGAACGATTGCGTTGCAGATTTACCGCCGGCAATAGATCCCCATTCCCCGTTGGACTGTTGTGCAACCATCGTAGAAGGAACCATCAGGAAATTACCGATAGAAGCGACACCATGCTCTGTTTTATTCGTGCTGCGGATAAACTTCACACCGGTCTTCAATGTCAGCCATTTCGTTACATCGGCAGCCACATTGGCATCCAGATTATAGCGTTGAGAGCTCTGTCCGGGCATGAATTTATCGTCATACAGATAACCCAGGCCGGAGAAGAAACGAACTTTGTCGCTACCACCGCTAAAGTTTAACGAATGTTGCGTTGTTACCACCGGATTGTCCAGTACCAGATCTGCCCATTTCGTATTCGGGTAGTAATCAGGTCTTGAACCATCCTTGAACCAAGCAATCTCATCGTTCGAATAAGCAGCATTTTTACCGTTTGCCGCATCACGGTTATAGAAAGCTTCATTCAGCAACTCTGCATAATCCCATGAGTCGAGCACATCCGGCAGATAAGTCGGCATCTTCAATCCCACATAACCACTGTAAGAAACATTCATTTTCTCTTTCTTACCAGTCTTGGTCGTTACCAATACAACACCATAAGCGGCACGTGAACCGTAGATAGCAGAAGAAGCGGCATCTTTCAGGAAAGAGATCGATTCTATACTGTTCGGATCGAGATTCGAAAACAGATCGGCATCAGCAATAGCCCCGTCGATCACATATAAAGGAGAAGATGTTCCCAGGTTTCCTCGTCCACGGAAGTTAATGGAAGGAGTTTGCCCCGGACGGGATATAACGGTTACACCGGGTACAGTACCCTGAACAGCTGCCAGTACATTTGTCTGTACGCGATCTTTGATATCTTCTGAACTGATAGCAGCAACCGCCCCTGTCAGGTTTACCTTCTTCTGGGTACCATAACCGACCACCACTACTTCATCCAGAAGTTCAGAGTCTTCTTCCAATATCACATTCAGGGAAGTCTGTCCTTCTTTCAAGGTTATTTTCTTCGTCGCATACCCTATATAAGAGATAAGCACGTGCTTATCTCTTCCTGACAATGTCAGGACAAAATTACCGTCAAAATCGGTAACCGTACCGTTTGTTGTTCCGGCCTCTACCACGCTGGCACCTATCACCGGTTCTCCATGAGCATCTTTTACAATACCTTTAACAGTTACACTTTTCTGTTGCTGGGACGTATTCCCTCCCATTGTATTCCTTGAAGATCCGGATGTTTTCGAGATCACAATCTGGTTATTTACAATCCGGTAAGAATAATCCGTATTCTTAAACAACTGATTCAATACCGTCTCTAAAGAAGCACCTGTCACATCGATAGAAACCTTCTTGTTCAGGTTGATCTGATCGTCATTATAAAAAAAGGTATAACCGCTATCCTTTTCCAGTTCTGCGATAACAGACGACAAAGGCGCATTACTCTTTTTCATGGTAACCTGATAAGCCTGGGCGAAAGCCGAGACAGGGATCAGCCCTATCGCGCCTATCAGAAATAATTGTGTGATCTGCTTTTTAAACGGTTTACAGAACACATCTCTCAACAAAACTACTCGTTTATTCATATTAATATTCAGATAAATTTTAATGTGTTTTTCCTTTTTCTCTTTACCGGAGTCTATTTCCGGCATCCATGATTACGTCTATCCCTTTTTCATTTTGTATTTGATTTAAGTTTAACATTATCTTTTCTTCTCTTTTTCATACAATACAAATCCGTCTCCTCGTCTGTGGTAAGATACCGGGGAACTGTTGGATATAATATTCAATAAAAGTTCGATTGATTCATTATGTATGGAGAAGGTAAAACTATATTTGTCAGCCAGTTCATCCGGACATTCGATATGGATGCCGTACCAGCTTTCCAGACGGGGAAGGAGCATCGCCAGCTTTTCATTTTTAAAGCTGGGCTTTCCCCCACGGTACCAGGCAGAATACTGGCTGGCATTTACTTTCTCGATCTCTGCTTTTCCATTCAGTTCGTAAGCCAGCTTCTCGTCCGGGAAAACCAGATAGACATCCCCTTCTCCTTCGGTTCTCTTGGTACTCACTTCCACAGCTCCATCCGAAAGGATCATCTCAGTATAAGAAGTCGAGTCGACACTGAACACTTCAAAAGAAGTTCCCAGCGCTTTTATATCCATACTTTTTGTTTTCACGATAAAAGGATGTTCCGTATCGTGATGTACTTTAAAGAAAGCCTGCCCCGAAAGATATATTTCTCTGTTTTTCCCTGAGAAATGCTCCGGATAAGTCAACTTACTCCCGGCATTCAATGAAACATGAGTACCGTCGGGTAAATAAAACGACTCCATCGACTGACGTCCGGCATTCACCACATACACGATCTGCGAATCAGGTTCATTCGGTCCGGCCAACCAGTACCCCACAGAAAGAAGTAATGCCAGTGAAGCGGCAATACCATATCGTCCCCAACGTTCGGTAAACGATTTATGCCCGTGTATCTTTTTCGTGATACGATCTAATACGCGGTCTTTAGCCTTCGAATCAAGGACTGAATCATTTTGGCTATCGTCCCATTGGCTTTTAAGATGGCGCACTACTATATCTTGTTCGGAAACGTTCTTTCTCTCCTCCCCGGTCATGCGCCCGGACAGAACTTTCTTTAATATTTCCTCTTCATTCATCATTCGTAATTCTCTTTTTAAGCGATTCTACATTATAAATACTCCGATTCTTTCCCTATCCCCCAGAAGAATTCGATCTTTTTTTCATATTCTTTCCGGAGCATTCGTTTAAAAAACGATACTTGATTATTGTTAATTCTTTTATATATTTGCAATCAACATGTACTAAACGAAGATATATTGGAAGATAAAGCACTGATAATTGCACTAAAAAATGGGGACGAAGAGGCATTTACCTCCTTGTACCATAGGTATTGCAATAAAGTGTATAAATTCTGCAGTCTTTATTTTACAAATAATTCTTCTGCAGAAGAGGTAGTGCAGGAGGTCTTTATTAAGTTGTGGGATATTCGCAGCTACGTAAATGAAAACGAGAATCTGGAAGGTTTATTATTTATCATTACCCGCAACATGGTCTTTGATAATACCCGGAAAAACTTCAACGAGTCATTTTACCATATCTCGATCCTGGCAGCCTACGACAAAGCCTATGATATAGAAGAAGAGTTGCATGCCAAAGATTTGAAAGTATATATCGACCGGCTGGTAAACGAACTGACTCCCCGCCAAAAGGAAATATTCTGTATGAGCCGGTACGAACATCTAAGCTATAAAGAGATTGCCGAAAAGTTAAATATCACACCGAAAACCGTTGAACGGCATATCAACGATGCATTGAAATATCTGAAGAAAAACATCTATTTCCTGCATCTGTTCCTTTCTATTTAATAACAGCCTTCACCTTTCACATTCGAATAACACCCAAAGGAACAACACCTTATGGTGAAACGTCTGGTTTCACATTTACAAAGTGAAGGTAAAAAAGACCGGACTTTTGAAATGTTAAGACCGGACTTTTGTATTCAAAAGACATGACTTTTAAAGACAAAACACCTATCTTTTTGAGCGATATCTACCCGTACATCAACGGACAGGCAGCCATAAAAAATAGGTAGGCAGCCATTTCCCAAAAGGCCGGCAGCTATTTGAAAAAAGCCTTACGGTTTCCGGGCGAAAACCGCAAGGCTTTTTCTACGAAAGAGTACGTTTCACAACAACTTCATGATATACAAGCATTTGGAAGCCGTGAAAGGTGAAAGCTATTTGTTCGATCTTTATGTGTATGATCTAATACTATCAGTTTTTCTTTACTATTTCCTTCAATTGTTCCGGTTTGTCGGTCGTAATGAAATCTACATTTTGTTCGATCATCGACTGCATCACCACCGGATCATCCACAGTCCAGACATTGACGGTCAACCCGGCATTTTTTGCCTCCTGAATCCATCCGGGATTTTTCTCGAATACCTTATAATGATAATCCAGACCGGTAAATCCTAAAACTTTCAGATCGGCCGGCGAAACCTCACCACGCAGGTAAGCCACCTGTGCAGCCGGAGCACGACGGATCAACTCCTTACAGATATTCATGCTGAAAGAGATATATTCCACCTGGTCTTCCAGTTGATATTTTTGTACCAGGGCCAGGATAGCCGTTACCGCCCGGTCTTCATTGACAACTCTTTTGTGAGGCTTTATTTCAAGGATCAGTTGCGTACCTTTATTCTGCTTGCCTTGTTTCAGGTAGTCTTCCAGGGTGGGAAGTGTTTCCCCGTTCTTCAGTTTCAGATCTTTTATCTCTTCATACAGAGAGGTTTCGATACAGAATCCCTGGATGCTGTCGTCATGGTTGACAACAGGTATGCCGTCTGCTGTGATCGAAACATCGAACTCCGAACCATAAGCACCTACTTCGTGTGCCTTATTCAACGCCGTGATAGAATTTTGCGCAGAACCTTCACAGTCCCAATAGCCGCGATGGGCGATTACTTTCGTCTGGGAAAAAGCGCTGCTTCCGCAAAGAAAAGCGGTAAGCAGCATCGATAAGATTACTCTTTTCTTCATTGTTTTATCTTTTATGTATTAAAATCCGTAACGAAGACCAATCTGTACCTGATAAGGATTACCATTCAGATTAGAAACACCGGTATTTGCATTTACATTGTAAACATACTGCTTTTGTTCGGAATCAAAGCTTTTGATCGAATAAATATTTTGTTTACCTAAGTTATGCCCGGAACCCCAATTCTTACTGAACAGGTTGGCTACGTTAAAGATATCGACAGACAATTCGATATTTTGTGTCTTATAAATCTTGAATTTCTTTGCGATACGCAGGTCGAACGTTCCGTAGAAACCGTTTACGCCACCGTTGCGCTCAGCTACTTTACCGAAACTTTTACGGATATACTTTTTGGTACTTTCTTCCACATCCGGGTTATCGAGTATAGACTGGATACCTTCACGCAGATATTGAGGAGTTGCAGCATCGTTCGGATCATAGATGTAAGCCAGGTCGTTGGAAGAGACAAAGTCGCCATTCACATTCCCGTTCACAGCCAGTGAATAACGTGTTCCTCCCAGTCCGGAGAAACGCAGACCGACGCTTACTCCCCAGAAAGTAGGTGCCGTACCATAAAATACAACTTTATGACGAAACTGATTATCCGAATAACTCATTCTGCTCAGGTCGCGGGGATCGTCGACAACCATCTTAGATAGGGTTGCCGAGTTAGCCACGTTACCATTATATGAAGTATTGTCTCTGGTATCATTCCATGTATAACTGAAAGCGATCTCCCCGTCATTCAGATAACGCCAGGTACCGTCGACAACGAATGCGAACTGGTTCACCTTTCCTTCACTGTTCAGTTCAAGTACACGGCCTATCTTATCCGTCTTACGTCCCTGCGTCCAGTCGGCCGCACCGTTTGTCGGGTTGATACTTTCGGCAGGAACATATACGCCACGGTTTCCTTCGGCAGCCAGGCGGAAAAACGGTTCGTCTGCCATATTCCGGTCTACGTACATATAATTATTACGCCCCAGAGTCATGAAACCGCTTACTCCCATTTTCAGGCGATCCGTAAAGAAGTGGGTGTAAGAAAAGTTTGCTTTATAGACAACCGGAACTTTCGCATCAGCCCCGTTCATATTGATAGTGGCTAACTTGGGAATATTCGGATTATTAAACAGGTCGGCACCGGGAGCCGTAGACGGGTCTTTGCGATAAGATTCGAAATCGGGAGTCGGAACCAGATCACCGGTCAGATCGACCGACAGCACTTTGGTTCCATCGAATACCATATTATTGATCATCGCATAGTTATTGATATCCGAAGCGAAGATACCACCACCGAGGCGGATAATATCGGTATGCTTTTCGTTTACATCCCAGGTGAATTGCAAACGGGGCTGAACCTGGAAAGTAGTCAGGCCATTGTCCGTACGCAGACTTAATTCATCATACACGGTCTGGTTGAAATTTCCTTTATTGAAGTAATTGGCGTTATCGATACGAAGTCCCGCCGTCATTTCAAATCCGGGGAAGAGCTTCGTCTGCAACTGGCCATACACTCCGGTATTCAGGATATTCTGTTTTACACGCTGGTCGGGGTCGAGATATACCTCACGTACATAACGATAAGGTTTCAGGTCATTGAAATTATCCATTCCGGTGAAATAAAAGCGACCGTTTGCTTCACTGCCATAACGGGAGTCCATATTGGTGTACATCAGATCGGCACCGAATGTGAAGTTGATCTTATTGGTGGTATAGTATAAGTTATCTACCAGGTGCAATACATTATTATAGAAGTTCTCCGGTGAATAACGCTGTCCGCCCAGCTGGATAGTCGTATAAACATCCTTGTTGTCTACCGTCGACTGTACCCGCTCCACGATGGCACGGGGGATATTTGCGGAAGGCAATTGCTTATTCGGCGTACTCTCTTCCGAAGTGTATAGATGCTGTAACTTCAACTCGTTGGTGATACGCGGTCCCAGTACGGAACGCAAAGTAGCCAGGATACTGTTATCGATAGAATGTACATCACCATATACTTCATACAGGTTGATAGAACTGTTATCACCCAATGCCTGTTTGTTACGGTCGTTCACATAGTTGTCGCGGATGGTCAATAAGTTGGTTGCATTCAACTGCCAGTCGATACGGGCGAATACGGCATCGGTAGCCTGCTTCTTATCGAAAGAGCCGAATTGGGGCGAGTTGGCTACTCCATATTTATTACGGGCGATTTCCAGATACTGATCCAACGTCGATTGCGTCACGTTGTAACGCTTTTCATCGGCAGCACTTTTGATATCGGCAATCTGCAACGGGCGGGAATCGGCCTGATGGTCCCAGGCCAGGAAGAAATGGGCACGGTTCTTAATGATCGGACCACCCAACGTAGCACCATACTGATAGGTAGAGAAGCTGGCATCACGGTCATTTCCGCGGATATCATAAGGGCTTGAAAGCCAGTCGGCACGTCCGTACACAAAGGCACTTCCGGTCAGGGTGTTCGTTCCCGATTTGGTCACCGTACTGACGGCACCACCTCCACTGCGTCCGTAAGTTACATCATATTGATTGGTTACTACTTCAAACTCACGGACTGCTTCCATTGAGATAGCATAAGGTCCGCCATTACGGTTCGTCGTTCCGCCCGAAGTCGGATTCTTTGCCGACATACCGTCGATCGTGAAATTAGTGGAAGAAGCTAACTGGCCGGAGAGGCTGCTTCCCGTACTCAGCGGGGAAAGGTCAACCAACGAGGTAAAGTTACGCCCGTTCACCGGCAGCTTGGCAATATCTTTTGCCGTAACGGAAGTAGCTGCACCGATCTTCGGTACCGTATTCTTTAATGAGTTGGCCACTATTTCGACCGCTTCGATCTCGATCGATGCCTCCTGCATCTTAAAGTCCACGCGAAGCATATCGCCCTGGTTCAGCGAATAACCGGTTTTCTTCTGTTCGCCATAACCGATAAAAGAGGCAGTCACCGTATAAGGCGATCCGAGCGGCAACTGCTTGATGATATATTCCCCTTTCTCATTCGTCATAGAACCGGTGAAAAAGCCGGTCGACTCATTTTTCACCTGAATGGTAGCACCGATAATTGTTTCGCCAAACTCATCAACCACCGTTCCGGTAATAATGGCCTGAGTACTCCCCTGTGCATTCACTGCACCGGAAAAACAACAAAATAATACCAGTAATGCAACTAACTTAGTAAATAACTTCATAAGTAATTGTTCTTTTAATTTGTTTCCATATAGTTTGATGCCGCAAAAGTAGAGCTGCGGTATTGGTTTCAGTCTTCCAGGGTCTTGATTATCGAAGAGGCTATCTTCGACGTACTTTTACGGCTGATCTTACGCACCTTGTCCGGATTCTCCAGGTTCATGCAGGTGAAGTAATTATTTCCGCGGTATATTTCCTTCTTGTCTTTATCGAATAAGGTATAGCTTACTATATGGAACAAGGTACGGAGAGGTTGTTCCTGCCATTTCAGGTAATGTTGGTTCAAGACCAGCAGATAATCGGCTCCGGCATTATTCAATACCTTCTGTAACTCTTCGGTCGGGACAGACGAGAGGTCGGAATAACTGTCTTCGCTTTCACCGTTCACCTTGATCTCGTTCAATACCTGTCCGTTCACCAGGTTTTCTGTTGCCGGAATAAACCGGCAACCACCGTCCTTCACTGCTGCTGCGATATTCTCTGCAATAATACTATTATATTCCCGGTCGATATGATCTGCCTGCATACCGGTTTCTTCAGCAATCATTCCGTTATAGAAATAATTGGATTTCACATTATCATGTAAGCCGACAATAAGGATCTGCTTCGCATGATAATCACCATTTTCTTCCTTTTTACTTCCTTTAGCCGAAACAGTCACTGAAATACCCAGCGCAAACAACAGCATGATAATAACCTGAACATTGAATAACTTTCTCATAACTCTTTTCATTCTTGATTTTGGTCACAAAAGTAAAGCCGCCGGATTGCGGCTTTGTTACAAACAGATAAAGTTCTTATTTCAGACTAAAAGACCAACCGACATTGATTTTTATCACGCCATTATTGGATGTATTTTTTCATATCAATATTTATATATACCTATACATATGATTTCAACGGATCAAAAGTTGCAGCGGAGTATTAAAATAAAAAGGAAGAAATTACAGTAAACGATAATAACCATAGTCCTGCACGAACTAAGCGGAATAAAATCAGACTGAGAAAAACACAGTGCAAAAATAATAAAAAAGGAATACAAAATGATAAAATATCATTTTATTATTATAATACTTGCAAGGTTTATAAAATACTTTTTCACACAGCAATCAGCTAAACGACATTTTTTAAGGATTACCACCGCTTACAAGCTCACATCATCTCTCCCCCAAAACAGCTACAAGAAGCTCATTCGATACAAAAGTAAACAGTTCGTGCAGGACTACGTCATATATTTCAATGAAAGAACACAAGTAAATATAATTCTAATATCTAATAATGAGGCCTATGATGTAAAAAAAGTGTCGTTTACCCGAATACGTATCAAATACGTAATTTTTATCAATTCAATTTATTAAATCTAACTAGTATTAATTAAATTATGAAGAAAGCAATTAAATCGATTCCTTTCAGAGATACAGTCTATGTATCCACATTCTGCCTGTTACTCTCTGCTTTTCCGGCAAATGCAACAGACACAAACAGCTATAAATTAGAAGACATACCTGTATCAAACACTGTACAACAAAGCAGGGCTATTACCGGTAAAGTCATTGATACCAATGGTATTCCCATTATCGGGGCAAATGTCGTGATTAAAGGCACAACCAATGGAAATATCACAGATATGGACGGAAAGTTCACGCTTGAGAATGTTCCAGAAAACACTATTTTACAAATCTCTTATATCGGTTATAAAACCCAGGAAGTTGCTGTACGGAATAAGTCAAAATTCGAGATTACATTGGAAGAAGATGCCGAGAACTTACAGGAAGTAGTCGTTGTCGGTTATGGTAGTACGGTGAAAAAAGACCTGACAACTGCCGTGACAAGTGTAAAAAGTAAAGACTTCCTGCAAGGGGCTTCCAATAGTCCGTTACAGATGATCGACGGTAAAGTAGCCGGTGTATCCGTATCCAATACGGCAGCCGCCGACCCGAATGCCAGTCCGAGCATCCAGGTACGCGGAGCCTCTTCTTTGAAAGCCGGAAACGGTCCGTTGATCGTTATCGACGGGATGCCGGGTGGTGATCTGCGGAATCTTGCCCAGCAGGACATCGAATCTATTACCGTATTGAAGGATGGTTCCGCCGCTGCTATCTACGGCTCCCGCGGAGCGAACGGAGTTATCCTGGTTCAAACGAAGCAGGGAAAAGCCGGTAAAGTATCCATTACATACGATGGTTATGCCGAACATGACTTCGTTGCAGCACGACCGGAAATACTGAGCCCGGAAGAGTTTGTGGCCAACAATATCGGAAAGGATTACGGTTCCCGTACGAATTGGTATGACGAGTTGCTCAACAAAAACAACTTCGGACAGAACCACAATCTGGCCCTCTCCGGTGGTAGCGAATCCAGCATCTTCCGTATCTCGGCAAACTACCGTTCGAAAGAGGGGCTCGACATCGCAACAGACCGTAAAGAATATGGTTTACGTGCCAGCTTCAAACAAATCACTTTAGAAGGTTTATTGGAAGTGACAGGAAACATATCCTATCGTTATGCCGATGAAGATTACACCGATTACGGAAGTTTCAAACAGGCAGTCGAACTGAACCCGACCTATTCGAAGGATGAAATGGATGCATTCCGGAATAACTTCGATAGTTACAACCCGATCTTCAACCTGACAAGACGTGAAAACGGAGCTACACAGGAATACCTGACTACCGACTTCAACATCAAACTCAACATCCTGAAGAACCTGAATACCGAATTAAAACTCGGCCGCCAGGGACATGACAAGAAGCAACGCGAGTATTATTTCAAAGACCATCGCGAGTCGATCAATAACAGCCGTAACGGACGTGCCCGCCTGGAAAACGAGAAATGGGTGGACTATACGTTAGAATGGTTAGGCAATTATTCGCTGGATATAGACCGGCACCACCTGAAAGTGATGGGCGGTTACTCCTATCAGGAATTCAACTGGGAAAAGTTCAATGCCGAAAACATGAACTTCCCGACAGACGCTTTCTTGTACAACAACCTGGGAGCCGGCGACTATAACAAGGCCGACGGACGTCTGGGTATGGAATCCGATAAAAACAAAGAAAAAACGATCGCCTTCCTGGGACGCGTCAACTATGATTTCGATAATACTTTCCTGTTCACGGGTTCTATCCGTTACGAAGGAAATACCAAATTCGGTACGGATCATAAATGGGGTGCTTTCCCTGCCGCTTCTGCCGCATGGCGTGTTTCCCGTCTTTCCTTCTTTGAAGACTCCCAGACTGTGAATGACCTGAAACTCCGTTTCTCTTACGGACAGACCGGACGCTCGGGCTTTGATAAATACATCTCCCTGGCGAAATATACCGGTTACGGATGGATGCCGAACAGTGAAGGTAAATGGGTTCAGGTGTACGGCCCGGGAAACAACCCGAACAAAGACCTGTCCTGGGAAAAACAAATATCCTACAACCTGGGTATCGATTATACCTTGTTCAATTCCCGCCTATCCGGTAGTTTAGACCTTTTCATCCGCGAAGGGAAAGATGTAATCGGTGAATATCAGGTTCCGGTTCCTCCCTATTTGCACGAAAAGATCATGACTAATGTAGGTACAACCAATTCCAAAGGTTTTGAATTGCAGGTAAACTGGGATGCCGTACAAAACGACAAGTTTACCTATTCAACAAATCTTACGCTTGCCTATACCAAATCGAAGCTGAAATCATTCTCTAACGAGAAATATGAGTTGGGTTATATGGAAGGCGACGGTCTGCCTTCACCCGGAAATCCCGGCCCGTGTCAGCGTTTGCAGGATGGTATTGAAATCGGTTCATTCTACGGATACCGCTACGCAGGTGTCGATGAAGATGGGAATATTATGGTTTTCAAAGATGGTATCAAAGGGGGCGAAACCGTACGGGGACGTGACGCCAGCGAAGCGGACAGAACCTATATCGGTAACGGTACGCCCAAATGGGAAATGGCCTGGGGAAACACATTTACTTATAAGGGTTTCGACCTGTCCCTTTATTTCCGCGGACGTTTCGATTACCAGATCCTGAATCAATACCAGATGTATTATGGATTGCAAGGGGTAACAGGTATTAACAAGCTGACATCCGCCTATAAGGAAAATGCCCATATCAAAGGAGAAAAGATCATGTGCGACTACTTCCTCGAAAACGGTAATTACCTGAAACTGGATAACATCACGCTGGGATGGACACCTAAACTGAATACGAAATGGATCTCCAACCTGCGTATTTATGCAACCATGAAGAACGTGTTCACCATCACGAAGTATTCAGGCGGTATGGACCCGTCAAGTGTCGACGTCACTGGCTTATGGGCCGGTAGAGGCAGTATGGACTTATATCCGACAGCCCGCAACGTATCATTCGGTGTTCAAATCAGTTACTAAACTAAAAGTATATACAATATGAAAAATATAAAATCACTTTGTGCAGTCAGCCTGATGGCTACAACCATGGCTTTCACTTCCTGTACGGATCTGACGGAAGAGCCATTCAATATATTGACAAGCGACAACTACTTCACAGACAAGGCGTCTGTCGAAGCAACCGTACTCCGTCCCTACGAACATGCCCAATGGTGTGGCTGGGACGGCGACCGCTGGCAGTTGCAGGAACTTACCGGCGACCATTTCGTATGGACACAGAAAGGGCGCCACGGCTACGACGACGGACAATGGGTCCGCCTGCACGAGCATAAATGGAATTACGATATGAACCAGATCAACGGAGGTTGGGTCGGCCCGTATCAGGGCATCCAACAGATCAATTCACTCCTTCGCGACTTCAACGTCCTGGACTTTCAAGCCATGGGGATCACGGATGAAGAGAAAAACAATTACATCGGCGAATTACGTACTTTACGTGCCTGGTTCTATATCTTCCTGATCGACTTCTACCGGAATGTGCCTATCTTCACGGAAAAGGATGCACCGGACGAACTGCTCGCCCAGGCTACACCCGAAGAAGTATTCAGCTATATCGAAAGCGAACTGAAAGATGTATTGCCTCAACTGAAAAAAGAGAATATCGTCGGTCGTTTCACCCAGGCTCCTGCCGCGGCATTGCTGGCCCGTATCTATTTCAATTCGCAGGTGTGGCTCAACGTCGACCGCTCGGCCGACTGTAAGACATTCTGCGAAGATATCATTGCCGGTAAATACGGGGAATATCATATCAACCAGAATGATTACCGCGATCCGTTCCGCTCCGGCATCAAAGGATACAGGTCGCCTGAACTGTTGTTCGAATTCCCTCACAAACGCAATGTGTACCAGTTCGGCGGTTTCCATGATTCTTTCCTGCATTATACTTCCGGCCAGGCTTTGGGTAATCCCGACGGTGGCAACAATTGTATTCACATGACACCTTCACGGGATTTCGATGGCAACGTGTATAGTTTCGCCAGCCAGTTGGGAACCCCGTATGAAAAGTATGCAGACTGCGATTACCGTAAACAACCGTTCCAGATCACCAGTGCCAACGGCGATTACGAAGGTTTCTTTATGATCGGAACCCAGTATAAGTTCGACTATACCAAAGGATACGGCTATACGAACGAGACAGTAAAAGGAACAGAAGAATACAAAGGTGAACCGTTGATCTACGTAGACCAGGTAGGACGTTTCTCCGAAGGTCTCAATACAGCTAAAGAAAAAGGTTCGCGCGTCACGACAGGGGAAGAGAACTCGGGTGTTCGCTTCAACAAGTTCCCCTACTTGCAGGAAGGTGACGGACTGTATATGTGCCAGTCTGCTCCGGAAATCCGTCTGGCTGAAATCTATTACATGCTGGCTGAGATCAATTACAGAAGCGGCAACAAGACAAAAGCGGCCGAACTGCTCGACTTCGTACGCGTCAGAAACTATCCGGCAGACGAGTGGAGCAAATACAGCTATACACAGAACCCGGCTCTATTGACCGATCAGGAGTTTGTAGACGAATGGGGACGTGAGTTTATCGGCGAACGCCGTCGCCGTTCGGATCTGATCCGTTGGGGACGCTTCGGTAATGCCTGGTGGGACAAAGATGTGGATCCGTCAGATAAGGAATACACAATCTTCCCGATCCCCAAACGTCAGCTGGATGCCAATCCGTTGTTAAAGCAAACAACTAAAGGTTGGTAATCACCTTCTATAAAACTACTATGAATAAGTGGCCGCATTAACTAACAATTTCGCACTTAATAATAATATTTCCAGGCTACTTATTCATAGAAAAAAGGTTGCAATGTTCAGAACATTGCAACCTTTACTTTTATAAAGATGTATCTCTTTTTCTTACTTCTTGTTTTCTTCAATCCACTTGCGTGCATTTACGAAACCTTCGATCCACGGAGTTACTTCGTCATCTTTACGGTCAGCTGGATAATAACCGCACTGCCATGGGAACAAAGCACGTTCCAGGTGAGGCATCATAGCCATGTGACGTCCGTCGTGTGAGCAGACACCGGCAACCGACCAGGGCGAACCGTTCGGGTTGGCAGGATAGCCTTCGTAGTTGTATTTAAGAGCAATATGATATTCTTTCTCTTCGTACGGGAAGCTGAACTTTCCTTCTCCGTGTGTGATCCAGATACCCAGTTTCTGTCCGCTCATCGGGCCGAACATCACTGAATGGTTCTTCGGAATCTCTACAGAGATAAAGTTAGACTCCAGTTTGTGAGAGTCGTTATGCAACATCTTATGTTTCTTTTCGTGTTCCGGATAAACCACACCCAGTTCAGCCATCAGCTGACAACCGTTACAGATACCCAGACTCAACGTATCAGGGCGTGCATAGAAGTTATCCAATGCTTTCTTTGCCTTTTCGTTATACAAGAAACCACCGGCCCATCCTTTGGCTGAACCCAGTACGTCGGAGTTGGAGAAACCACCGCAGAATACGATCATATTCACATCTTCCAGTGTTTCGCGTCCCGAAGCCAGGTCGGTCATGTGAACGTCTTTCACGTCGAAACCGGCCAGATACAATGCGTAAGAGGTTTCACGTTCGCACTGGCAACCCTTTTCACGGATCACGGCAGCACGGATACCGCTCTTACCTTTGCGATCTGGAGTCAGACCGTAGTCAGCCAGCTTACCGGTGAAGTTCTTGCCGTATTTGAATTCCAGCGGCTGCATCTTATAGTTTTCGAAACGGTTACCTGCGCATACGCTACCGCTCTGCTTGATATCCAGCTTGTAAGACGATTCGTACCATACGTCACGCATATAGTCGATACCGAAGTGATACTGAACACCGTCTTTTTCCACCAGGACATGACGTTCGGCAGTCGGTTTGGCAATGATAGCGAAACCGACACCGGCTTCTTCCATCAGCTTTTCGAAAGTTTTCTTGTCCTTCACCTGTACCAGGATACCCGGGTTTTCAGCGAACAGGATCTTCACGATGTCTGTTTCAGACAATTTATCCAGATTCACTTCCAGACCGCCTTCTACGTTTGCGAAACACATTTCAAGCATGGTAGTAATCATACCACCGGCAGAAATATCGTGTCCGGCAAGGATCAGACCTTTCTCGATCGCATCCTGTACGGCATTGAACGCATCTGCGAAATATTCGCTATCCTTCACGGTCGGCACTTCATTACCCAGCTTGTTCAAAGCCTGTGCAAAAGCAGAACCACCCAACTTCATCGTATCGAACGAGAAGTCTATATAATATATGTAAGAATTCTTTTCGTGAGCCAGTACCGGAGAAACGATCTTGCGGATATCGCTTACCTCAGCACCTGCCGAAATAATTACCGTACCCGGAGCGATCACCTTATCGTCGCCATACTTCTGTGTCATCGACAGAGAGTCTTTACCTGTCGGGATATTGATACCCAGTTCGCAGGCAAAATCAGAAGCAGCCTGAACAGCCGTGTACAGACGAGCATCTTCTCCTTCGTTGCGGCACGGCCACATCCAGTTGGCACTCAGAGAAACACCGGTCAACTTATCTGCCAGCGGAGCGAATACGATATTCGTCAACGACTCAGCGATAGCCATCACCGAACCGGCAGCCGGATCGACCATTGCTACCTGCGGAGCATGACCGATGGAAGTAGCTATACCAGCCTTTCCGCGGTAATCCAATGCTACGGCACCCAGGTCGCTCAACGGCAACTGCAATTCACCCTGGCACTGCTGACGGGCGATCTTTCCTGTTACGGAACGGTCCACTTTGTTCGTCAACCAGTCTTTACATGCAACAGCTTCGAGCTGAAGTACGTTTTCCAGGTAATGATGTATTTCCGAGTCTTTGTAAACCACCGGAGCATAAGTTTCGCTCACTGTATGGTCTGTCATGATCGTTCTAGGCGGTTTACCGAACATGTATTCCAGCTTGATGTCGATCGGTTTCACACCGTCGGCCTGCTCGAATACGAATTTCATATCATTGGTCGTTTCACCTACCACATACATCGGAGAACGTTCGCGATCGGCAATGCGGCGTACGCGGGCAACGTCTTCTTCCTTCATCAATAAGCCCATACGTTCCTGGCTCTCGTTTCCTACGATTTCCTTGGCAGAAAGCGTCGGGTCGCCAACAGGCAACTGGCTCATATCGATATGTCCGCCGGTAGCTTCCACCAACTCAGACAGACAGTTCAGGTGACCGCCTGCACCGTGGTCGTGGATAGAGATCACCGGATTGTTGTCAGACTCGGCAATCGCACGGATCACGTTCGATACACGTTTCTGCATTTCCGGGTTGGCACGCTGTACAGCGTTCAGCTCGATACCGCTGGTGTACTGTCCTGTATTTACAGAAGATACGGCACCACCGCCCATACCGATACGGTAGTTATCACCACCCAGCAGTACGACCTTTTCACCCGGTTGAGGATCACCCTTCAAAGCATCGCGCATATTGGCATAACCAACACCGCCTGCCAGCATGATCACTTTATCGTAAGCATATTTTTTATTGTTCTCTTCATGTTCGAAAGTCAGCACCGAACCGCAGATCAGCGGCTGACCGAACTTGTTACCGAAATCGGAAGCACCGTTGGAAGCCTTGATAAGGATCTGCTCCGGTGTCTGGTACAACCAGGGACGCGGGTCCAGGATCTTTTCCCATTCACGGGCACCTTCCGTACGTGGATAAGCAGTCATGTAAACGGCTGTACCTGCGATAGGCAACGAAGCCTTACCTCCGCCCAGACGGTCACGGATTTCACCACCCGAACCGGTAGCAGCACCGTTGAACGGCTCAACCGTTGTCGGGAAGTTATGTGTTTCAGCTTTCAGGGAGATAACCGATTTAATTTCTTTTGTTTCATAAAAATCAGGTTGATCGCCGCTTGCCGGAGCAAACTGTTCGATCACCGGACCTTCGTTGAAAGCCACATTATCTTTATAAGCAGAAACCAGTTTGTTCGGGTTTTCTGCCGATGTTTTCTTGATCAGGTTAAAGAGAGAGCTTTCTTTCTCTTCTCCGTCGATAACGAATGTACCGCCGAAGATTTTGTGACGGCAGTGTTCCGAGTTTACCTGTGCAAAACCGTACACTTCGCTGTCGGTCAGTTTACGTTCCAGCTTCTGGCTTACTTCGTTCAGGTAAGACACCTCTTCAGCACTCAGCGCCAGCCCTTCCTGTTGGTTGTAAGCAGCAATATCCTCGATATAAACAATCGGATCCGGTTGTTTACTGATCGTGAAGATATCCTGGTTCAGTCCGTTATAAATGCGTTGCAGCATCGGGTCGTGGTCTGCCTCACCGGAAGATACAGGGAAGTATTCTTCGATACGTGAGATACCGCTCAATCCCATGTTCTGGGTGATTTCCACGGCATTAGTACTCCACGGGGTGATCATTTCCCGGCGGGGACCAACATACCAGCCATCCAATGTTTCCGATTGAACGGGAGTTGCTTCACTAAACAACCAAACGAGCTTTTGAACATCTTCAGGAGAGAAAGCATGTGCCGCCTCAACAGCCAGCACCGTCTTTGTTGGAGATTGAAAGAATAGAATCATATCGTCGATTTATTAAGATATTCTTTGTGTGCGACGGATTTCCGTCCGTTCTGTAATCAGCTGGGGTATACCCTCTCGCTTACAAGGTGCAAAGATACAAAATAAGTTGGACTCCTATCCAAATTCCACAGAGGATTTCTCCACCTTTTTTAGGCAAAGATCAAGCTAAAAAAGAAACTAGATAACGAACAAATCAAACAAACTTGTATTTTTCAGATTATATTATGAAGTGCATCACTATATCTATAACTATAAGAGCGATTATGCAATAGATCAGTTTATGACTCTTAGCAATCATTTTGGCATTTATATTGTTTTGTTGAGTTATACTATCTTTGCTTTCAGATAAGAGTTTCTGTGTTTTACTGGAGGATTCATTGATGCACGATGATACTTCTGACGATTTTGTGCCAATCAGAGTTTGCAGTTCTTCTTGTTTGCGCAACAACCCCTTTGTGACAGTTTCAATCATCCGTTTGCACTCATTTACATTATTATCTATTGCATTGAGTAAATCATCCTGAGAAGATTGAGATGAATCCAAATTTTCAGCAATATTTTCAATCTTTATCTTTAAAGATCGTATTTGATCCATTGATAAAGCAAAAGATTTCTCAATGGAATCTAAGCCACTGATTTGTCTTTTAAGGCTATCAATGTTTTCGTTAAGTTGAATCACACTCTTAGTAGCTTTCTCATCAAAATTAGATGCTGCTTTTCCACAAGAGTCATCAAATGATTTATTAATTTTGTCGCATGATTCTTTTATTGAGACTAAAGATGAATTCATTTCTGTTGAAATAGAATTCCGGTGTTCTTTAGCTATAGATATCAATGCCTCTACACTTGATGCAAGGTCATGGAAGCAATTAGTACATACTTCAACTTTTCCTTGAAGCTGAGAGTATGCGTTTACAGTCTTTTCAACCTGTTCACGAGCCGAATCCACCTTTTGCAGATTCTTCTCCAAATTCTCTAATGCGTTATTTATATTGTAATCCATATAGTTGATATTTTTATTGTTAATACTTATCAGTGAAATCATCGAACCAATTTCCATGTTTGTACAACATTACGAGATCCTTTCCTTCCTTAAGGATTTTATTTTTCACATAATCGTCGTTTGAGATTGAAAGAAATGCATTATACTCGCCAATTAGTCCCATTACATTGATATTTTTTGATTTATCAAGCTGTATAAATCCATCTACATAGCTTGAAAGTGCATCTTTTTGCAATGTCGCATTGGTTCCCGTACCCAAAAAGGCTATACAATATGTTCTTAATAAGTGTAATACAGCGTGCTCAGGGTGTGCTCTCAATACCAATAAAGTTGCACCATAGAGATGTTTTACATTATCAACTTCGCTCCCAGAAGAATCTGTACGCATGGCCTTTATGTACTTTCTAACGAGTTCGAAACTTTCTGTTTTCTTATCCGTATCCATTTTCAAAGAGTAGGGATTTCCATCAATCTTATAATCATCCCTAGCATACTTTGAATTGAAGTATAAGTGAATAAACTCTTTCAGCCAATCTTCTCCTTTTTCAATACCATCTTCACATGCCAATCTCATATCTTCAATAGCGCGAAATCGTTTCTTCTCCAAATTATTGTAGACAAAACTGGCTAAATATGATAAACATTTATCAAGAATATTTCTCCCCTTTTGATTCTGAATTTCAGCAACTTTCTCTTCTGCTTGCTCTGACGAATAATACTTTTTAAAGAAATCAAGCATATAACCAAGATATTCTTGATCATCACGTTTTTTTATCATTAATTGATAGGTTTGTGTTCCATAATCAATAGTAACATCTTCTACCAAACCGACACAACACATTCTATAGATAGCCTTGTCGGTATCATCCTTATCTCTTTTTTTGCAGAATGCATTTTGTAATGGCCTATATATATCCGTATTAGCATGATAAATCAGCCATCGTGGGTCTTCTGATATTTTAGCAATTTTTGAAAGAAGAGAATCAAAGTCATTTATTTTATCCAATTTAAGCGAACCATGTTTCTGTTCGTTCGGTATATTCCATTGTTGAGCTATTGCAATCTGTTGAATTGCCTCATAAATATTTTGCACAAATACATCATAATTCTGCTGAATTTGGTTTTCCCACGAAACAGTAACATAAATATAGTCATCTTGTCCCATTGATTTGATAGCAGCATAAATACCGAAATCATCTACTTCAAGATCATCAATGGGATGATTAAGCCAAGCAGCATCATGTTGCGGATAATCATGTAAGATTGAGACCAGTTCGCTCATAACAGACTGACACAAAGCCATATCAAAACCTATAAACTTGTAAGTAACATGAAGATTTTCCAGGAATAAATAGCCGTATTGCTTGGATCCATCATCTTCAGATACGACCTGCAACGAATTCTTAGCGACATTCAATCTGATTCTATAATCTGTAGACCCAAGGTTATCTCGCAATTTTTCCTGAACTTCAAGAAATCGGCTTGGTTTTGTATTGAGAATACGATCTGTCATTTCGTTTAAGATAACCTTTTCTTTATACAGGCCTCTAAATGAATTATTATGAAACCAAAGCTCTATATTCTTATCAACGTTTTCATAGAAACCATGCCCTTTACAAATAGTGATAATCTGATTGGTTTGGCTTGAATTGCAACCATTTTCAAAACAAATCGTGGCTAAGTCTTCCGCCAGTATATATCTATTCCGATAGTTCCACAACCAAATCGGATCATTTTCTTTTCCCATGATATAACGAATATCATTAATCTTATCAACGGATAGATTGATGAATTCTGTTGATTCATATAACAAATAGGATATAGCATTTTTACGGTCACGCCCACCACGTCCCGCTTCTTGAACAAAGCTTTCTATTGAAGATGGATGGTTTACGTTAATCGTATATCTAACATTAGGTTTATCAATCCCCATACCGAAAGCTTTTGTGGCCACCATTACATTCTGCTCATTATCATTGAACGATTTCATATCTCCACTTGGCTTATCACCTCCAACAAACGTTCCAACATGAAGATCGCCTTTACAACATAATATATAAGAAGCTATGCCTTGTGTAGTATCAGTATCAATGACACCAAATGTGCCTCTTTTATGTGGACAGAATATGATACCTGCATATGGGAATAATTGATTATCATCGGGCTCGTAAAATTCATCAGGTATGTAATTAGTAATCTTACAAGTCCCATGCTCATTTAAGCGTTCCAAGTCGTGGGGTATTTCATCAAAAAGCTCTCGAATTGCCTTTTTCTTAGCCTCTGCCACACATCCTTTTATAGTCCATTCATCACCGATCAGTAAAGTCGGTTGATGCATATCTCTGATAGTTGAGAAATCAGCATTTACCGGAACAGCTTTATAAGTGAGTTCAGGTCTGGTGTCATTTTCAGGTCTGATTATGGCTTCGCTATCAAACGACAGATCGCCCCCCAATGTAAGTTCTCGTTCCACGTCAGCTAAGACATCAAAAGAAGCAGTCGCCGTTAATCCTATTATGGATATTGGCTTTCCTGATTTTGTACACATATACCGAATCATGTTTCTTCCTAAATGTAAGTAGGAAGGCCTGAAATCATGGCCCCATTCAGAAACACAATGAACCTCGTCAATTACTCCATAGGAGAAGTAAACATTGTTCTTTGTTGACATTTTATAAAGAGATTCACGGAAATTCGTCATCATGAATCTTTCAGGAGACAGAAGTATAAAAAGCAAATTTCCATTTTGCATTTGGTTAAGATTGCTTTCTCTATCTTTTCTTTTCAGCGTACTATTTACACAAGCACTAGCATCTATTCTGATATCCGTTAGTCCACGACATTGATCCACCATAAGGGAAATAAGAGGATCTACAACTAAAGTAACACCAGGTTGAAGGACTGATGATATTTGATAAGTAAGGGACTTTCCACCTCCAGTAGGAAGCAATCCTATGGTTGTGTGATTAGATAAGGAACGACTTATAATAGGCAACTGACCTTTTCTAAAAGAACGTTTACGAAACACTTCATTAAGAAAATAAGTCAGGACCTTTTTGGGTCCCTCTAAATCCGTATATTCACCTCTTCCATTCTTATTGACCAATGGGACGTAGTTTATACTGCGAGCGCTGTATATTCTTCTTTCCTCTCTCTTGTAGTGAGAACTGCGAGCAATGTAATATGTATCTGCATCAATGCGCATAGGCAGTGAATCAATCTGAGCACGCAAAAGCATCGATATATCAATGCAAAGGTCATATTTTCCTTCAGGTTGTTCAGTATAAACCCTATTTCCAAGATGAAGCTTGGAATTCTTAAATTCGTCCGTAGAGATTATATCCAGCCGAATAAAGGGAAGCTTAATGTCAGTTCCATCCAGTTCTGCCAGATGCTCAAATTTATCTTGCAAGTCTTTTATGGCTATTGCTGCACAAGGTATATCCCTTTCTATGACAGCAAACCTCCACGAATCAGTCTCCATGGTTAAATGTCCGCAGAGAATAGCTTCGATAAGCATTTTTTGAATACGAGCAATTGCAAAAGGAGCCAATGCCATTTCAAGATAGCTTCTCCAATCACCCTCTATTTTTTTAGAATAGTTTTGTTTAATAATACTGAGATAATCAACGAAAGCTGCTTCATGCTCCCAATTGTCAATAAAAGAATTGTCTAACAAATTTGTCAGCCGATAAGTATCCCAATGATTTTGGGATGTCATTCTATCGCGGCGTTCATCCTTAATTCTATCAAATATGTTTGAATGGTATAATGAACCATCCACCTCAATTATGAAACCGACAGGAGATTCGCCGGTTGAGGTCTCATCACTCTTAGTATATGGCATTTCCAATGCAAAATCAACACGTCTGTCATATACAAATTGTTTATCAGGAATACGGACTAACGAAGAAAGACAACGTTGGGGTTCCAACAACTGAATTAGATATTCACTATTTTCATGTTTGAATTTATTTTCGATAAAAGCCTTTTCAAATGAACTTTCAAGCATATCCCCATTATAATACTCAGTTGAGAATCGTGGATCAATCACGTGAAGAGCTTCAAATAGAATTCCCCCACTAAGTGTCCCATTGGATTTATATCTCAGTGAAGGGCTATCAGCATCTGGAACACTAGATATTCCGTATATTTTTGAGAATATTTCTTCCAAAAAGACAGGGGCCAGAGTAGGAATTCCTCTTGTCACGATATTATTTACAACAGCCCATTTTGAATCCAAATCTTGTGGTAAGTCAAATGGCTTATTAGATATTACATCAAAAGCTGCGATTGATTTAAGAAGTTTTTCTGTATTCTCTGTATCATATTGTGACAACTCTTCTGATACAGCATCAATAATATAGCCGGCAAAAAACTGCTGTCTTTTCTTAAATTCGGCAATACGTTTTCTGATAGTATTGACTTCTTCAACCTTATCGATATTTTTGGAGAACTCACGAAGAGACATACTCCAATCATTAATCCATTTACCCTTTTCATAATTTTGAATAGCAAAAATTGTGTCCGGGCATACTGCTGCAATGAACTCATCCGCTCTCTTGTTGTTCGTATAGTAAGGACCTACACAGATAAAGTAATTGTCTCCTGCTATACTCTTCTGAAAGAGGTGAATGAACTCAGATAAATCAAAGAATTCTACATCAAGAATATTACTAAACAGATGCAATTTATGTTTTACTCTACCTACTATATCATTTTCTACAAGAGAATCAAAACATTTTTGTACTTGACGTATTTCGATTGGCTTCTGATGATGAATAGCAATTACTGATTGGGCTCTATCTAGTGCAGCTTTTGACGGATCAATCAAAGTTATGCGTTCTATTTTAGCTTGAATGTGGTTGTTTTCAAAATAATCCAATAAACAAATCGAGGCAGTGCCCTGTCCGCAGCCCCAATCATAGATTTCGAACAATGTATTTTCAAAATCCATAGTAGACGGCAAACACTCGAAAGCCTCATGCAATTTGGCTTCATGCATCTTTCCAAAGCTTTTGAGATACATATCTAGATGCTCATCGTCATCAAGGACTCCTTTACCTCTTTGAAGTTCTTCGTATATCGTATCTTGTTGCACCTTACTTATTGTTCTAAGATACTCCATAGCAACATACCTCATGCTACTGAATGAGATATGTTTTGTTTGCTTTAGATTATCAATAAATGCACTCATTCTTTTTACTTTCCGGTTATTGTTTCGCCTTTAAGCCCTGCTGCTATGGCTGATTTAAAATTCGCAATAGCTGTCTGCTTACTTGTATTTGCATAGCAATATTCGCATTGATGTGGACAAGTATCGTATTGTCCAATATCTTTGCTCACCATACAACCGCAAAGTGTTCGTTGGCCTTTGTCTTTATTATCTTTTCGCTTAATGGCATAGTGAATGCCATCATCCAGCATAATAGCATCAGAAGGGACTTTTTCTGACTCACCAAATAGGCTTTGAGGTAGGTTCTTTTGCCTTATCTCAACCCCAAGGAACTTCATCAGCGCCGAATCTTGCCAAGCGAATCTAATCATCAAGTTGTCATCAATGCAATGGTTCGGTAGAATTCCATATTCTTTGAAGATAGGCTTTTCTCCACAGGTGGCAAGTTCGTAATTCCATCCTTTACGTTGGTTAAGTTCTGAAAGTTTTTTAGCAAAGTCAACCATCAAATCTTCCGCCCATTCCTGATAAGGGATATTGTTGTTAATCAAGTTATTCCTAACTTTCTTGTATGATTCAATATCCGCAAAACTGAAAACAAGTTTTTCAGTATAGCCCAACAGCTGGTCCCCAATATTCTCTATCTTCTTAAACAACTTGTCGGGAGATATGTGGGTTGTAAGCAATAATGGATCAAAACGCCAAACGACATGACCTTTACCCAATTTATCGACAAGCCTTTTAAAGGTATCTATTCTCTTATTGAGGGATGGAACGCCTTTCTCTAACCCTTCTTCAACGTAATCATTTAGGGTGTATTGAATATAACAGTTGATTTTTGGAGTATGCTGTGCCAATTCATCAAGATGAGGAATAAGCTTTTCCGGATTTTTCGACCAAAAAACAACAAACCGGGTATTCTGATAAGAGACATAACTTTTTTTCCCGTTAAAGGGATTTGTCCATGCTGAATATCCTTTAGCAAGGCGATAGAAAAACCAGTCTGCATAAAATGCCGGTATATCTGTACTTCTACTTGCTGATACGATTTCAGGGGCCTGTGCATCGGTACAAATCCCATTATCGAGTGTAATTGTTATCTTCCTCCAAGCCATTTTTGTTATTTAGAGCCTTTTTTAAATGATTGAAATAAAATATGGTAACTATATATCACATTACAGTGAAGTTATTATAATTCAAGAGTAGAATTAAATCTACTCTGTTTTTATTTTACTCTCTAAAGATACAGATACTTTCGCAATAATAAAGCAAATTGGTATCTGTATCTTTTTAAATAAATGTTTATAGTTTCTCCCAAGGAACTGTTTTGCGTTGCAAAAATTGACCGTCATAATAAACACAATCTTCTCTCCAAGTCAATTTATAATTGATCATTTGAATCTTTTTCTGTTTCATGCTAGTGAAACACTTGTTCCACCTAAGTGAAACAGTTGTTTCATTAGGGTGAAACACTTTTGGGGTTATATACTTTTACCACTCATATTGCTCGACATATTCATCGAATACGGGAGTATCCTGAATACCTCTCTGGATAAATAGCTGACGGACATACTCCTGCTGTTCGGGAGTAAAGAGACGTTCTTTACGCCAAAGCCGGTAAAAATGCGTTCGTCCGAAATAGGTTAACATCTGCTGTTTGATCACTACCGCATCGTTGTGTGGTATATAAGCCAGTAAATTTGTCATTCCCCGGGCAAATTGTTGTAACTGATCAGCTTTAAAGAAAGAACAGTCTCCATTAGCCGGATTCGTATAGGCAGGAGTAACGATAGTAACAGTCTTACGCTCAGCCGGAATATGTTGCATAGCCTTATAACGAAGACACTCATCAGCTCGTTTGCATCGACTGTTCATGCAGTGGGCGAATTTATACGGCAGTAAATCGTAATCAAAATCTTTATTCATAATGTATATTGTTTTAACAAAACTACATTTTATTATCCAATTGCAAAACAATCACATCATAAATATACGATAAGCAACTAATCTATTGCCGATAATTACCAGTTTACATTACCGACAACCATCGACAATAGGTTAGTAAGACAGAAAAAGATATATACATCAGGATATATTTTTCTCTGCAATCTTCTTTTCAACCTCTTTGATTTGCTTATCATAATAGTCAGCCATGCTATTAATCAAGCGCCCGGATTGAGACAAAAAAGCAACGCATTCCATAAGTTCGGCACCAAGCCGATAATTCTTACTCCGAACGTTTTTTCTTTCTTCGCATTGCAGGTAGCAGGCGAAAAAAAGAACGGTTCCGCCTTTCCCGTTGCTATACACCTCAAGGGCAGTGGGCACATTAATGCACCACACGGGGGTACGAAACCGTATATGATGGCAGCAGACATAAGATATGCCTGCTGCTTCAAAGTCGGAAGGTTCCTTCCCTTGAGTTATGTATAGCGTTGCAAAGATACTATTATTTTAATATACTGCCGCGATTTAGTCTTATAAATAAGGTTTCCATGCGCTACATGAAAACGGCAGGGCGCCAACTTGCCAGAGATAAGATAGTAGTTTTATAATTTTTTTTCCTTTTAATAATAAACGATCTTTATCTTTGCAACTGAATAAGGAGATAATAAATCTATCTATTAATGGATTTCACCACCGAAAAGGGATACATAGAAGCAGTCAGCAGGGGCGATGAACAGGCATTCGAGTCATTGTTCCTACACTACTTTCCACGAATTAAAGGATTCATTAGCGGAATCCTGCAAAACGAGGAAGAGGCTGAAGATATTTCCCAGGATATATTCGTATCCATGTGGCAGAACAGGGAACGGCTCACGAATATCGAGAACCTGAATGCATACTTATTCCGTATAGCGAAGAATACAGTCTTCCGCCATATCGAACGCTCTCTATTATTCAAAGATTACCAGCAACAAACAGAACATGCCGCATTTGTTTCCGGCGAAAATGACAGCATAGAGGAAGAACTATACGCCAAAGAACTGGAATTCCTGATTTCAGTCGCTGTTGAAAAGATGCCGCCTCAACGAAAACAAATCTACCGGATGAGCCGTGTGGCCGGACTATCCAACGATGATATCGCAACACGCCTATCCATCAGCAAGCGGACTGTTGAAAATCACCTGACACTAGCACTAGCCGATATCCGCAAAATCATAGGCTTCTTCATCCTTGCTTTCCTCTGATCCCCTGCAAATACGGAATGTTATAAAATATTTTTGAAAAAAGTACATTTCCGACTGTGTGTACATTCCGACTCATGTATCTTATATACAAAACAGTGAATATACACATATGTCAAAAGCATACAAAATACTACATAACCTGGTCAACCATACATTCGATCCCGAACTCCGGAGCAAGGTATGGGCATGGCTGATAAATCCTTCCAGACAGGAAGAGAAAGAAGAAACTCTTTTTTCCCTTTGGAATGAATATCCAACGGCAGCAGATCTGAGCAGCTACCATTCACTAAAGGAAACGCGTAGAAAGATCAAAAACAACCAACAGGACAAACGTCTACATAGAGTAACTAAAACGATAGCACGGACAGCAGCCATTCTGATCATACCTCTATTATCGATCGTAGGTTCATATCTATATATCCAACAAAATATGTACGATCCCGAGATGATACAATGCTTTGTTCCGGACGGAGAAAAAAAAGAGTTGATTTTACCGGATGGTTCCAAAGTTAAAATAAACTCAGGAAGCATTCTTATATATCCAGAAAAATTCAAGGGAAGCACACGTTCTATCTATTTATCGGGAGAGGCAAATTTCACTGTAGAAAAAGATAAGAAACACCCCTTTATTGTCAAAACTAATTATATAAAGGTACAGGCACTCGGAACAAAATTCAATGTACGAGCTTATACCGAAAGTGACAAGATCATTACGACTCTTGAAAATGGGGCAGTGAAAGTAGGGAAAACAACAGAGGATGACAAGTCCTTTATTTTATCCCCTAATGAGCAATTGGAATACAACTATCGAACCGGAGCATTTGAGAAAAGGATGATTAATGCTGCAAACTATTCCGGCTGGACAAACGGAGAGTTGAACTTTACGAACCAACCACTTAAAGAAATACTGGCTACATTGCAGCGGGAACATGCCGTTCAGTTTGTAATTAACTCTCATTTATTTACATCCGATCTATATACAATCAAGTTCTCCCGGCACGAAAATATAGAGAATATTATGAATATACTGACTTTGACAGTAGGAGGATTAGAATATAATATAGAAGATAATGTAATCACAATTCAGTCACTTAAAAAGAAAGGAGCAAAATAAAAAGAAAAAGGGACCGGAGAAAATTGCGACACCTTTTCCGGACCCCCGAAATCAACAAAACACATTTTAAAATCGTAAGAATCTTAAATTTAGTAATCATTGATTAATGTACAAAAGTATGAAATTAAACTATCAAAAGAGCACTGACTCGCTCTTAAAATTACGTAAATTATTAATATTAACACTACTATGTTTATTCACGATAAACATAGGCTGGGGACAAAACCAACGAGTCTCAATAGCGGCTCAAAATAAAACGTTGTTAAGCGTATTCGAAGAGATTGAAAAACAAACAGGTCTTAGCATCGCTTATAACCAGACAAAATTAAATATAAATAGAATTGTCAATCAGGATTTTAATGACAAAACCTTATCTTCAGTCATTACAGAATTGCTCAAAGACAGCGGATTTTCCTATCGTCTTGAAGAAAAACATATTATCATTATTCCTGAGAAAAAACAGCAACAAAAACAGCAACAAAATAAAAAAGTAAATGGTATCATAACCGATGCTACCGGACAACCTGTTATTGGAGCTAATATTGTTGAAAAAGGGACAACAAATGGCACAATCACAGATCTGGATGGTAACTTTTCTTTAGAGGTGCCAAAAGGCAGTTCTTTGCAAATTTCTTATATCGGATACTTGTCGAAAGATATTCCCGTAGATGAAAAAACAAACTATGCCATACAATTAATCGAAGACTCACAAGCACTTGATGAAATTGTGGTTGTTGGATATGGTACATCAAAAAAGGTGAATGTGATCGGTTCTATCGCTTCTGTTGATTCCAAACAACTGGAAAACCGTGCCACTTCGTCAGTCGTTTCAGCCCTTACCGGTCAGATGCCAGGTGTTACGATCACACAGGCAGGTGGACGTCCGGGTGAAAATACCGGAACGATACGTGTGCGCGGTGTCGGTTCTTTCAGCAGCGACAATGATGCCCAAAAAGCCGATGCTCTAATCCTTATAGATGGAATACCCGGTAATATGACAGATATCAATCCTAATGATATCGAGAGTATCTCCATATTAAAAGATGCATCAACAGCAGCAATCTACGGATCACGTGCAGCTAATGGAGTCGTTTTGGTTACAACTAAAATGGGTAAAGAGGCCAAGGTTTCAATATCCTATAACGGCTATGTCGGATTCAACCGGGCTACTGCATTGCCCAAATATGTAGACAGCTGGGATTATGCGCGATTGTTGAACCAGGCAGAAGGCATCACACGTTTCACAGACGAAGAAATTCAGGCAATGCGCACAGGAAGCCAACCGGATGTATGGGCAAACGAGAAATTTGCAGAAGATATTTTCTCTGGAAACGGATTACAAACAGGACATGATTTATCTTTAAACGGAGGTAATGACCGGAGCCAGTATTTTACTTCTTTCGGTTACCTGAATCAGAATGGTATTGTGCCGGGCAACAATTACTCACGCTATACAGCTCGTGTTAACCTTACTTCCAATTTATCTGATAAACTGAAACTGACTATTCGTTTGCGAGGTGATAACGCAAAAACAAAAGAGCCAGGCACAGCAGGAGCTATTGATGGAGACTATGGAATGATGTCATTGATCAGTCAGGGATTACGTTTCCCTGGATTCCGCCCATCTGTGTTAAGTGACGGTAGTTGGGGACCGGGCGTAAAAAACTTTGGAACACCGAAAGCATGGCTGGCTTCGGAATCATTTCAGGACAAACCGACTTTCCGGGTAAATTCGAATGTACGTCTTGACTACAAGCCTATTGAAGGGCTAACAATCTCTGCCATAGGCGCCTATAACTTCACCAATGCGCAAGATAAGAAATACCGTGCTACTTTGCCGGTTACCATTAACGGAGCAACTAAAATATTAGGACCTTCTTACTTGAATGAAAAGAATACCAATACAAACTATAAATCGTTCCAGGCAACTATCGATTACTCCAAAACATTCAATAATGTACATAATATCGGTATACTGGCCGGTTATTCATGGGAAGAAGAGTCTTCCCGCGATCTGGAAGGCCGCCGTGATAACTTCCCCAGCAATGAGTTTCCTTTTCTGACAGTAGGTTCACCAGACAATCAAACAAATAAAGGAGGAGGTTACGACTGGGTTATCCAATCGTTCTTCGGACGTGCACAGTATAATTATTCAGAACGTTATCTGGGAGAAGTTACTATGCGTTACGATGGCTCTTCACGTTTCCCGTCAAATTCCCGATATGCCTTCTTTCCTTCTGCCGCCATCGGTTGGAGAATTTCGGAAGAAAGCTTCTTCAAAGACAATGAAAAACTGACATTTATCAACAACTTAAAACTGAAAGCATCTGCCGGTATTCTAGGAAACAACAATATTGGTAATTACGCCTATCAGTCTGTTTACGAATTAGGCAATGACTTCAATTATCCATTGGGTGGAACAATCCAACAAGGAGCAGCATTGAAAACCTATACAGACCCGCGATTGAAATGGGAAACAACCCGTACAATAGACGGTGGTTTCGAATCGGTTCTCTGGAATGGTTTACTGACTGCCAATATATCTTACTTTTATAGATACACCTACGACATCCTGTTTAAGCCCAACGCCAGCGCTTCTTCCGCTTTTGGTCTGCAAATGAGCGAAGTAAATACCGGCGAAGCATCCAACCGTGGTTGGGAGTTTGAAGTAGGACACAGAAATACCATCGGTGAATTCAGCTATAGTATCAACGGAAACTTCTCCATCATCAAGAATAAAGTAGAAACTTTGGGACTGGGTAATGTTGAACAGGCAAATGGCATGACTGGTAACGGCTCCAATCTTTTTGTCGGTTATCCGATCGATATGTTTTACGGATATCAGACAGACGGAGTATTCCTGAATCAACAGGATATAGATGATTATTTTGCCCACACCGATCAATCGGCTATGGGATCGAACCACACGAATACTAAACCAGGAGATATCCGGTATAAAGACATTTCAGGACCTGACGGCGTTCCCGACGGAAAAGTAGATGCTACTTACGACCGTACTTACCTGGGATCAAAAATTCCGAAATACACATTCGGCCTTTCACTCAATGCAGCTTACAAAGGCTTCGACCTAAATATCTTCCTGCAGGGAGTAGCCGGTGTTAATGGCAGATTAAACGGTTTCTCCGGCTGGGCTTTATGGAGCGAAGGGAATGTACAGAAATGGCAAATGGAAGGAGCTTTCGATCCGGAAAATCCAACCCGCTATCCTAAATATCCACGCATAGTCAACGCTAGTGCTACGGGAGTCAACACACAGGAATCTGATTTCTGGATACGTAATGCCTCCTATTTACGTGTAAAAAACATTCAATTGGGATATACTTTACCTAAGTCTATACTGAAAAATACTATTATCCAAAATGTCCGGTTATATGTAGCAACAGAAAATCCGTTCACTTTCCACAGTTATCCCGACGGTTGGGATCCGGAAATCAATGCAGACGACCGGTTTTACCCGATATTAGCGAACTACACATTTGGGTTGAATCTTAAATTTTAAAAAACATGAAAGCAATTATAAAAAAACTAATGATGGTCTTTGCCACAGTTGCAACTTTAGCATCCTGTGAACTGGACCGTTATCCGCTGACTAACTTCAGCGAAGATACCTTCTTCGACAAAGAGGAAAATACGAAACTTGCACTGATCGGTCTATATCGTGGCGGCATTACCTATGGAGTTGATTATAACGTATCAGACTGGTGGGCTTACAGTGCCAATATCCTTTTAGACGGAGTCAGCGATATGGCATACGACCGCCGAGGCTTCAACAACGCTCTCGGACAATTGACTTCCGGACAGATCAATGAGAACAATTTATGGGTTACCAATTTATATCAGAAACCCTACCGACGCATCAGCGCCTGTTCACGTTTTATAGAAGGAATCGACGCAATGAATTCGAACAACACCGAAATGGAACGGATGAAAGCCGAAGCCAGATTTATCCGTGCTGTACAATATTTCTATCTTGCATCCTATTATTATGATGTTCCACTGATTAAGACGGTATTAACACTGGAAGAAGCTAATACAGTAACCAAATCTCCACGTGCAGAGGTTCTTCAATACGCAATAGACGAATTAACGGTTGTAGCAGATATTCTTCCGCACCATAAAGACCTACCCTCTTCAGAACGTGGACGTGCGACAGCCCAGGCTGCATTAGTATATCTAGCACGTACACACTTGGTTGCCAAAAATTATAAAGAAGCGGCAGCAGCATGCAAAAAAATTATTGACTGGGGAGAAAACAAACTGGATGCTGATTATCAGAAACTATTTTATCCAAGTGCCATAAATAGCCCCGAACATATTTATGCAACACAATTTGTTGACGACCTGGCAGGACATGGATTGCCTCAACATGCTTATCCGATAAAAGACGGAGGATGGTGTCTGGTAAATGGTTCCAACATTTTGTTTGAAGCGTATGACTTCCTCGACGGAACTCCATTTAGCTATGATGATCCGCGTTTCAACAAAAATAATTTCGGTGAAAATCGCGATCCACGACTGGATTACACACTGATTTATGAAGGAACTACCTTCCGTGGTACAGTTTATAATTGTAATCCGGAAACTGATGCCGCAGACAAAATAGGCCCGGGACAGACAACCCAAACAGGTTTCCTTCTACGCAAATATTTTGATGAAAGTTGGAATGGAGATATAACCAAATATGGAAACAATGTTCCTTTGGCACGCTATGCGGATGTTTTAATGATGTATCTGGAAGCAGAAATGGAAGCAGGGACTCCTGTTACACAAGCATTGCTTGATCAGACAATTAATGCAGTACGTAGCCGGGTAGGCATGCCAGGTATAATAGAAACCAATCCGGATAAATTACTGAAGATTATCCAGAAAGAACGTATGATCGAGTTTGCTTTCGAAGGACTTCGCCTATGGGATTTATCCCGTTGGGGTATTGCAGAAGAACGTTTGAATATAGATATATATGGTTCACCATTTTACATTTCCGATCAGTCGCTGATGAAAAAGAAAGATGGAATACGCGACCCTTACGATCGCTGGTATGTCAATAAACGTGACTTTAAAGCAGGGCAGGAACGTTGGCCTATCCCATTGTCTGAAACGAACATTAATCCGAACTTAAGGTAACACACAGCTAAAAGATATTGGTTGCCACAAAAAGGCAGCCAATACTCAATCGCACCTGTAACAACTTCGTCACGAAAAGAGTCTCTATCTTCGCTGAATGTTTCCAATACTGGTTTCAAGGTGATTATAGAAGAATTAGTTTATACATTTATAATAAATGACAGATGACATATAACTCAAAACATAGAGAGATTCTATATACAGCACTACTATCCATTTCTGTTTCAGGAGTTTTTGCTCAGACAAAAGCCCCCAATATAATTATCATTCATACCGATGAACAAAACTTCCGAACTTTAGGTTGTTACCGGGAATGTCTGCAAAACGAACAAGCATTTCCCTGGGGTGAAAAAGCGGTTGTGGAAACACCGAACATTGATTATCTGGCACATCACGGCGTCTTGTTCACGCGTTGTTATTCAACATCACCCGTAAGCTCACCCAGTAGAGCATCTTTCATGACCGGGCTATATCCACAAAACAACGGGGTATGGACTAACGATATGGTGCTGTCGGAAAAAGTAGAGACATTCGGAGAATCATTGCGGAAAAATGGTTACACTACAGGTTATTTCGGGAAATTACATATTAACGGAAAAGGACGACCTGAATGGCATCCAAAGCGTGATTACGGTTTTTCCGACAATAATTATATGTATAACCGCGGTCATTGGAAAAAGATAGAAGAGACCCCGGAAGGTCCTGTATTTAGAACTCAAGCAGATGTGAGAAGTACAGACGAAGAAACATTTCCCACCGACTACTTTACAAATAAGGCGATTGAATTCATCAATCAACAGAAAGAACATCTTTTCTGTTGTATGCTCTGTTTTCCAGATCCGCACAGTGCCAATCTGGTAAGACCGCCTTACGACACGATGTATAATCAAATAAAATTCAAAGAGCCAGTAACGGTATTAGCCGATACGACAGGGCGCCCTGCCTGGTCACATGGAAATAACCTTCCGGCAGACCAGCCAGAAGATATGGCTCAATATTTCGGCATGATTAAATGTATCGACGATAACGTAGGAAGAATAATGAAAACACTTCAAGATGCGGATATCCTGAGCAATACGATCATTATCTTCACATCCGATCATGGAGATATGTGCCGTCAGCACGGACTTATCAACAAAGGGGTGCCTTTGGATGATTCTGCACGAATACCATTCATCATCAGTTATCCAACAGGAATGCGACAAGGGATCAGGGTAGAGAATGTTATGTCGGTAACAGATTTCACTCCCTCTCTGCTGAGTTTCTGCAATATATCATCTGAAACCCCATACGACGGACGCGACTTATCGGTTTTATGGAAAGGCAATAAACTTCCTGCACAATATAAAGATATCGTTTTTATGAGAGCGGTCACTCATAAAATAGAAAGCGACTGGGATGAATCGGCTACAGCCAAACGTACTATGTGGATATCAGCAGTAACACCCGATTATAAACTGACTTATTCGGAATATGCTTCAGATATCCCCTGGCTGACCGATCTGAAAAAAGATCCGGATGAGTTGGTCAATTGCTATTTCGATCCGGCTTATAAGGAAATTGTTTCCCGATTAGCTTCCGACCTGAAAGAATACGGAGCACAATACAACGACCCCAGGATTCATCATCCTAAAATTCAAAGCGAAATAAGTTCTGCCATTTTTAAAAGGTAGACAATATCCGTTAAAAACACGGTATAAAACAAGGCTACTAGAAAAAAAATGCAGACCTTTAGTTCCTGAACTATCATAAACTAATATAAACTTAAAATATCATGAAATCAAACGTATTGATCGGACTCGGACTGGGAGCTTTTTGTTTCTCTCCGAATGCCTCTCATGCTCAGAAAGCGAAAGAGGCAAAGACCCCGAATGTCATCTTTATCTATGCCGACGACCTCGGTTACGGCGACCTGGAATGTTACGGAGCAACCCGCGTGCAAACACCTAACGTAAACAAACTGGCAAACAGCGGTATCCGTTTCACGAATGCACACGCAACAGCTGCAACCAGTACCCCTTCCCGTTATTCCCTGCTTACCGGAGAATATGCATGGCGCAGGCCGGGAACAGACATCGCAGCCGGTAATGCCGGAATGATTATCCGTCCGGAACGTTATACCATTGCAGATATGTTCAAAAATGCAGGCTATACAACGGCAGCATTAGGCAAATGGCATCTGGGATTGGGAGACAAGACAGCCCAACAGGACTGGAATGCCCCGCTACCCGCCGCTTTAGGAGATTTGGGATTCGACTATTCTTATATTATGGCTGCTACAGCCGATCGCGTTCCCTGTGTCTTTATAGAAAACGGTAAAGTGGCCAATTACGACCCTTCCGCACCGATCGAAGTAAGCTACGAGAAACCTTTCGAAGGCGAACCGTTGGGAAAAGATCATCCGGAACTTCTATATAACCTGAAACACAGCCACGGTCACGATATGGCTATCGTGAACGGCATCGGACGTATCGGCTATATGAAAGGTGGCGGCAAAGCATTGTGGAAAGATGAGAATCTGGCAGACTCTATCACGACACATGCCCTCGATTTCATCAAAGCAAACAAGGACAAACCATTCTTTATGTATTTCGCCACAAACGACGTACATGTACCCCGTTTCCCACACGACCGCTTCAGAGGTAAAAACGCAATGGGGTTGAGAGGCGATGCCATCGTACAATTCGACTGGAGTGTCGGACAGATTCTGGATGAACTGGACAGACTGGGATTGAGAGAGAACACATTGATCATCCTTTCCAGCGACAACGGTCCGGTTGTGGATGATGGTTATGCAGACCAGGCAGAAGAATTGCTGGGCGATCACAAACCGGGTGGTCCGCTACGTGGAGGCAAATACAGTGCATTCGAAGCCGGAACCCGCATTCCTGCCATTATCAGTTGGCCGAAAGAAATAAAAAAAGGTAAAGTATCAGACACCTTAATGTCGCAGGTCGACTGGTTTGCATCACTGGCTGCATTGACTGGTTCGGTTCTTCCCAAGGGAGCCGCTCCCGATAGTTACAATTATCTGGGAACTTTACTGGGCACAGACAATACCGAGCGTCCCTGGGTGATCGAACAAGCATCCGATCATACATTGTCAGTACGTACAAAAGACTGGAAATATATCGAAACCAGCGACGGACCGAACATGGTACCCTGGGGACCGAAAATCGAGACCGGTTATTCCAAGACTCCTCAGCTATATGATATGACAAAAGTAGGAGAACAGGAAAACCTGGCATTAAAATATCCGGAAACTGTCTATCAATTACAATCTATACTGAAAGGCGTACGACAGAATACTGTTAAGCCACAATAAACTAAAACAAAGTATTTCTATTATAACTCAATGGCCTGGAGCAAAAGTTCCAGGCCATTTTTATGTTTTTACCTTTTTTTATCAGCGAATAGACATTATCTTTGCAAACTATTGGGCAGAAAATAAAAGGATAATGCTGGGACTTATTAGTAAAGGAATTGTGATAGGCATACTCGTATCGGCTCCGATGGGACCGATAGGTATGTTGTGTATACAAAGAACATTGAACAAAGGACGCTGGCACGGACTGGTAACCGGTCTGGGAGCAGCTTTATCGGATGTCATATATGCAGCTCTCACCTGCCTGGGAATGGGGGTTGTCGTCAATTTCGTGGAAGCCAACCAGGCCCCTCTCCAATTAATGGGAAGTATTGTCTTAGGTCTTTTCGGTTACTATATATACCAATCCAATCCTGTAAAAAACTTAAAAAAGCAACGTGAAAAAAAGTTATCGTTCACACAGGATTTTATTACAGCTTTTCTTCTTACCTTTAGCAACGTTTTGATCGTGCTTCTGTATATAGGTCTATTTGCACGCTTTGGATTTGTGTTGCCGGATCATTCCGTCTGGATGTTGTTAGGAGGGATCGCATGTATTGGTTTAGGTGCCGTTCTATGGTGGTTCGGTATCACATATATAGTTGCTAAATTAAAAAAGTGGTTTAATGTACGAGGAATATGGTTGTTAAATCGGATTGTAGGTACAGTCATTATTATTTTGGCTATTGTAGGAGTATTGTCAGTTCTCCTCACCTCATATTTCCATTTGCCGTTACTCCAAATCTATAATTAACATGAAGAAGCTTAAAGTACCGTATTTAGTAACCTTGGATGTATTGGATTTATCATCCGCAGGATATTTGCTGGAAAGCAAAGCGCACAGAGAGTATATCGACGTAATCAATTGGGAGGAATACCCTTACAAACCGATCGTAGCCTTTGATATTGCACGATCAGACATCAATTTATACATTCGTTATTTTGTGAAAGGCAATTCATTAAAAGCACTTCATAATGTAGATGGCTCTCCTGTTTACACCGATAGTTGTGTGGAGTTTTTTATGAAGACGGTAGAAGATCACAACTACATGAATTTTGAATTCAACTGTATCGGAACCTGTGATGCAGCCCGTCGGCAATCACGTGAGATCAAACGATCGCTGACCTCCGACGAATATGCTTCTATCCGCAGGTATTCATCACTGGAAAATAAACCATTCACGGAAAAGTTGGGAGTACACTCCTGGGAGTTGGTTGTAGCCATCCCTTTTCAGTTAATGGGCCTCGATCCGGAAAATCTTCCGGAAAAGATACTCGGCAATTTCTACAAATGTGCTGATGATACAGAGTTTCCCCATTTTGTAAGCTGGAATCCGATTGATGTTCCGACACCGGACTTCCATCGTCCCGAGTTCTTCGGGGAGATCTATTTATAAGACAAAGAAGGGTGAAGTTGGCAACTTCACCCTTTCTTTTACAAAGCTTCCGATTTATTTATTTTTGTCTTTCGAAAGTTTCAATTCTAAAACAAAGGCGATGATCAATCCAAGTCCACCGAATAACAGGACGGAAGCCCCATATACAGCACTTTGCATTTCGTAATCATCATACGCATTTGTAGATAACGACAAGAAGAATCCAAACAATATACCCAAACCAATCCCCATCAGCAGACAACCCGTTTTCAATGAACTAAAAGAAAAATTAGTAGTCAAACGGGGTAAACCGATTTTAGCATCAAAAGCAGAAGGATCCAGCTTATCTCCGATCTTCTCAATAATAGCTAATCTCTCTTTTTTCCGTACAAACAACTCGAACAAGCCATAAATACCGGCACAAATTATTCCGATAATAAGCGGAACCATAATAAAATTCATCATAGCAGTAAATATTAAATGTTTTATTAATTCGTCTATTAGTTTGACGCAGCCTGGCTGAAAAGGTTACAGTTAGAGAAGATAAAATACATAAATGATTTATTTCGTGTTTTTATAGTTGTAAGTTGTAACCAAATTACCGAACTTGCGTCCATAAGGTAGGATGGAGTTGTATAGCGACGCATATTATATAGAAAGAGTAGCCGCCGGAGATACAGGTTGTTTTGCCTGCCTTCTGGATAGATACAGCCGTCCGGTTCATTCGTTAATCCTTAAAATGATACGTAATAAGGAAGATGCGGAAGAGCTGGCGCAGGATGTATTTATGAAAGTTTTTCGTAACTTGCCGTCGTTCAAAGCCGATTGCAGCTTCTCTACCTGGATTTATCGTATTGCCTACAACACGGCTATATCGGAACTACGTAAAAAGAAACAGGAATTCGTTGCTATCGAAGAATCACAGATCAGCAATGTATCGGAAGAAGAGGTAGGCGAGTTGTTAGGATGTACAACAGTGACAGAGCAACTCGATAAACTGGAGGCTGCCCTTACACTGCTTCCTCCGGATGAAAGAGCATTAATCCTGCTTTTTTATATGAAGGAAAAGACAGTGGACGAACTGACGGTTATTACCGGTCTCAGTACATCCAACATCAAAGTGAAACTACACCGCATACGGAAAAAGTTATTTGTATTAATCAAAGGAATGGAGGATAAATAAATATGGATGATAATAAAAAGAGCGCGGATATACTGGAAAGTCTGTTCAGGCAAATGCCGGAAGAGGAATTGCCGGTATCCTTCCGACTGAACGTTATGCAGCAGATTACCCGTGAAACGGTCAGAATCAAAAAGCGCAACGAATGGTTGGGGCTGGCAGCAGTTATTGCAGCTTCGCTAGGGATACTGGGGATGGCTATCGCTTCCATTTTTTATTATATGGGACTTCCCGAAATAACATGGCCACAAATAACATGGCCAAAGATCGACTTCTCAGCCTTTAGTTTCTATTTCCATATCGGCATACTGACGCTGATACTCTTATTTCTCGATTATAAACTCAGGAAGGCATTTCATAAGGGTGAGTAAAAATAAACCGGGCACCTTGTGTGTAGCTCGAATCAACACGGATTGATCCGCCCAAAGCCTCTGCTATAACCTGGCAAATCGATAATCCCAGGCCAGTTCCTTGTTTATACTCGTCAATTTTTTCAAACCGTTTAAATATTAGTTTCACCTTATCAGCAGGTATTCCACATCCGGTATCCGTGACGATCAAATCAACAACGTTCCTTTCCCGGTCAAAACGGAAAGAAAGATTTATTTTTCCCGTTTCCGTGAACTTGGCGGCATTGATCAACAGATTCACCAGTAATTGCTGCAAACGCAAAGGGTCAGTATTCAATTGTAAAGAAGTATCTTCAGGAGTAAAAGTCAAAGAGACACCCTCAGTTACCCGGTGACGGATGGTTTCAATCGAATTCCGGCAACAATCAACCAGATAGACAGGCGAAATGGAAAAACTCAGGTTCCCTGCTTCAATCTGTGAAAGGCATAAGACGTCATTCACCAGATTCAACAACAGTTCGGTATTATTACTGATAATAGACGAATACTCTCCCCTTTCTTCCTCCGTGCAAGAGGAGTCGGATAACAGGCCGGCAAAACCGACGATCGCATTCAAGGGTGTCCGCACTTCGTGACTGATATTGGCTATGAAAGTTGTTTTAGCCAAACTCGCCTCTTCCGCTTTATCTTTTGCTATGCGCAGATTTTTCTCCGATTCGATCAAAGCATCTTTCTCTTTCTGCAACTCATTCTTCAGCCGGCGGGTACGGCGCAACGAAACATAAAGGATATATAATATCAGCAACAAAATAATGGAAACCGACATGGATATAACCAGCTGATGCTCTTTTATATTCACATTCATCCGGCTTATTTCCAACTCTTTCTCCTGCATTTCTTTATCATTCAGATCATACAGGGTACGAAGCTGATTGATCTGCCGGGTAAAAGCTTCATTATTGATCTTGGACGTTTCCGATATGACATCCTTATAAGCCTGAATAGCATTCAGTGAATCTCCTGCCTCCGATAAGATATCCGCTTTCAATTGCAAACAATCGGGTGTCTTCCAGTTTTCCAGCAGTTTGTCGATATATTTATGGGCTACTGTATAATTACCGATCTCTTTGTTATAACGGGCCTGTATATAAAGATATGCAAATACGGCAAAATCGTTGCCTATTGTCTCTTTTCCGACATACGAAGCAGCGCAATCAAGAGAATGCCGCGATTTTACAAGATCTTTCTTTTTCAGGTAAAGTTCCGCATAAAAGGAATGCATGATCCAACGATAACGATCTACCGGGTAAATAGCACCTGTCTCCCTGTTCACCTTTTCCTGTCTGTCCAACAATTCCCTGTATTGGGACAGTAATATTTCCGCACTATCCAGTTTATTGATACGCAGGAGCGATTCCAACTGGTAAGAGACCAGGCGAATACTGAATGTCAGCTTCTCTCCGATCTCCTCCTGTTTATCAAGTGCCGCCTGAAAAACGGCAACGGCATCACTGTCACGCCGTATAGCTTGGTAAATATGCCCCAGATTCTCACTACAACGAATCTGCCCGTAGACATGATTCTTGCCACAGGCCTGATTATAAAGGCGAATGGCTTCATTCATCGCCAGTTCATAGTTCTCCATCCATAAATGATCCAGACAGACATAACTGTAAGCATCGAACAAACCATCAGGAAGTTCTTGCCGGCTCTTTCCTATCGAATCGATATATTTAGCCCAATAAACTACGCTATCCGACTGGTTGGCATCATAATAGTAACGCGATAGATTGGCAGCTGCAGCATATACGGTCTGCACAGAATCAACCCGGTTTCCAATATCCAATAGCCGATGCAGAAAAACAACTTCTTCCGGTTCTTGCCGGTACAAGTGGGCTAATTCTTTTAATGTTTTAATAGTGACATCCGGTGCCGGTTCTGAAGACAGGACTGTTTTCAGGCTATCCAGACGGGTAGTACGGTTTACTGCTGTAGACTTCATACATATAAATATACAAAGTATACAAAAAACACAGAAAAGACTCTGTTTTAGTTCGAGGCGAAAACGACCTTTATACATAATCTGGTGTAATAAGCCGCAAAGATAATGGATTTTACCGAAATCGATTAATAATCAATACATTCTATTCAATAAAAAACAAAAAACGACCTGAAGGACAGATACGCGAAGCTGTATTGCCCCGACAAAAGAAAACAAGAGGTATAGAAACGTATTTTCCAGAGCAAAACTATTGTCTATCAGAAAAAAAGAGTTACCTTTGCCCCGATTTTTGAGAGATGACAACATAATGTCTAACTTACTAATTAAAACAAACTTAAGTATTAACAATTAGAGAATGGAAAATTTAAAGAACATTCAGCCGGTTGACGATTTCAACTGGGACGCCTATGAAATGGGCGAATCTTACGGTGACGTAAGCAAGGACGACCTTGTAAAAACGTATGACGAAACCCTGAACACTGTAAAGGATAAGGAAGTCGTTATGGGAACCGTTACTGCAATGAACAAACGTGAAGTTGTAGTTAACATCGGTTTCAAATCAGACGGTGTTGTATCAATGGCGGAATTCCGTTACAATCCGGATCTGAAAATTGGTGACGAAGTAGAAGTATACATCGAAAACCAGGAAGACAAAAAAGGACAGTTGATCCTTTCTCACAAGAAAGCTCGCGCTACACGCTCTTGGGATCGTGTTAACGAAGCTCTTGAAAAAGACGAAATTATCAAAGGTTACATCAAATGTCGTACTAAGGGCGGTATGATCGTTGACGTATTCGGTATCGAAGCATTCTTACCGGGTTCTCAGATCGACGTTAAACCTATCCGCGACTATGACGTATTCGTAGGTAAGACAATGGAATTCAAGATCGTGAAGATCAACCAGGAATTCAAAAACGTTGTTGTATCTCACAAAGCTCTTATCGAAGCAGAGCTTGAAGCACAGAAGAAAGACATTATCTCCAGACTGGAAAAAGGACAGGTTCTGGAAGGAACTGTTAAAAACATCACTTCTTACGGTGTATTCATCGACCTGGGTGGCGTAGACGGTTTGATCCACATCACAGACCTTTCTTGGGGCCGTGTTTCTCATCCGGAAGAAATCGTTCAGCTTGATCAGAAGATCAATGTTGTTATCCTTGACTTCGATGATGAAAAGAAACGTATCGCTCTTGGCTTGAAACAATTGACTCCGCATCCTTGGGATGCTTTGGATACTAACCTGAAAGTTGGTGACAAAGTAAAAGGTAAAGTGGTTGTTATGGCTGACTACGGTGCATTCATCGAAATCGCTCCGGGCGTAGAAGGTTTGATCCACGTATCAGAAATGAGCTGGACTCAGCACCTGCGTTCTGCTCAGGACTTCATGAAGGTTGGTGACGAAATCGAAGCAGTTATCCTGACTTTGGATCGTGACGAACGTAAGATGTCTCTGGGTATCAAACAGCTGAAAGCTGACCCATGGGAAGATATCGAATCTCGCTTCCCGGTTGGTTCACGCCACACTGCTAAAGTACGCAACTTCACTAACTTCGGTGTATTTGTAGAAATCGAAGAAGGCGTAGACGGACTGATCCACATCTCTGACCTTTCTTGGACTAAGAAGATCAAACACCCGAGCGAATTCACTCAGATCGGTGCAGAAATCGAAGTTCAGGTTCTGGAAATCGACAAGGAAAACCGTCGTTTGAGCTTAGGTCACAAACAACTGGAAGAAAATCCTTGGGATGTATTTGAAACTATCTTTACAGTAGGTTCAATCCACGAAGGAACAATCATCGAAGTACTGGATAAGGGCGCTGTAGTTTCTCTGCCTTACGGTGTAGAAGGTTTCGCAACTCCGAAACACCTGGTAAAAGAAGACGGCTCTCAGGCTGTTGTTGACGAAAAACTGCAGTTCAAGGTAATCGAATTCAACAAAGAAGCAAAACGTATCATCCTTTCTCATAGCCGCATCTTCGAAGATGAACAGAAGGGCGCTAAGAAAGACGCACCTGCAGGCGACAAAAAACCGGCAGCTAAACGTAACAAGAAAGAAGATGAAGGTTCAGCAATGGTAACCGGTCCGGTTGAAAAAACCACACTGGGTGACATTGAAGAACTGGCTGCTTTGAAAGAAAAACTTTCTGGTAAATAATCAGTTTCACTGGCATATAATTATAAGAGGAGCCACTTCAACAAGTGGCTCCTTTTTTTACATTCATACCCTATCCGTCCCACTTCTCAGGACAATCTTCTACAATTGTTGATATTCATAAATATTTAAGCCTTATTGTTTGCGTATCTTAAATTAAATGCTGAACATTTGTTGATGTTACTCCAATATTAAGATCATGGACGAAAATATATCAAACAAAAGCATAACGATTCTCATCGCAGAAGATGAAGAAAGTAATTTCTTATTACTGAAAACAATCCTGAAAAGGCATTGTAATATTTTGCATGCTAAAACTGGAAAAGAGTTGTTGAATATCTATAAGGAACAACATGCCGACCTGATACTTATGGATATTAAGATGCCCGAAATGAATGGCATAGACGCCCTGAAAGAAATCCGTAAATTCGATACGGAAATCCCGGTTATCATGCAATCGGCTTATGCCTTTGAAAACGATATGGAGTCGGCACGTCAGGCCGGAAGCAACGGATTCATAACGAAACCGATCAACATCAAAGAGTTAAAAGCGACTTTGTCTAGCTTTCTGCCCACTTTGACTTGGTAAGATTAAAGAGAAAATAAAAAAGGAGATGCTTTCTACAAGTATCTCCTTTCTATTTTTGTATTGCAGCCTTAGTTATTCATTGGCAGCTTCGGCTTTCGCACATTCTGCTGCCTGTTCTTTAGCACCATAATAAGCACAATCTTCCTGAATACCTAAAAGCAGATTCACTTCATGCCTCTTTTCCAGATCAGTAAAATAAACTTCTACTACTTTATAAATATCAAAACCTCCTGTCGAACCTGCGGCAAGATTTAATGACTCTACCATTTTTTTAGCTGCATTGTGAATTTCAGCTTTTTCAATGAGATGTAACTCATTACTGTGAATTAATTGATTCTTTCCCATGATGTTTGACTTTAAAGTTATACTTGCTTTTTATTAATAACCACTAAGCAGACAAGTTTGTTATGCTTGCTGATTCTTTACAGCTTTAAATATACAAACATCTTCTTATTTTTCCACCATTTGATGCCTTTAATTTCAAACTTTCATCAAAATCTTTCCATCAGACAAACTTCTTCTGTCTTTTTACACTTCAAATAAGGTGTCGGTTTTTGTTCCCACAATACGCAGAAGTAAAAAACCTCCCAGGCAAAAACAGATACTATACAAAACAAACCTAGAGAAGAAAATGGCAGCATTCAAAAGAGACAACAACATTTTTTAAAGAGCAGACAATGAACAAATACCCATAAAAGTTGGTTTATATGGTTCAATCGGGTACTGTCAATAACAAAAAATGCAAAGAGACGTACTATATTTCTTCATTGTCATACCATACTTCCACAGTCTGAATATCATTAAGAACGATATCTTAATTTTATACACAAATATAATTATAGGGTGATGTCTTTAAATGAAAACAGAATATACGTAGGAAATAATGACACCGTAAATTCCATAAATAACGATTTAATATTCTATGAGGATGTCAAAGAGATTCCTATAACCCCGTATCCTTCATACATAGAATTCGGGATGGTTATGATTTGTTCCGAAGGCAATGCCAGGATCAAAGTTCATACATATGAGCACTTGTTGGAGAAAAACGAACTGATAATACTTCTCCCTGGTCAACTTATCTCTTTATATGAAATAAGTAAAAACTTTACTATAAGTGCATTCTCCATTTCACGGTCGTTGTTCAATGATATATTAAGCGGAATCTGCAGGTTTTCTCCTCATTTCTTCTTTTATATGCGAAGTCATTTCCATTATAAATTGACAGATAACGAGTCGACAAATTTCGGCAATTATTATAACCTGATATGCAAAAAGGCCCGGTCACCGTCAAATTTATATCCGAGAGAAACTGCCATTCATATATTACGTATTCTCTATCTGGATCTTTATAACAGTTATAAGATAGACTCATTACCGTATATGCCAACAATGGATTCTCACAAAAAAGAATTAGCAGATAAATTCTTTTCCCTGATTATGACGCATTACAAAGAGAACAGGGAAGTCTCTTTCTATGCAGATAAGTTGTGCATTACTCCTAAGTATCTGACAACGATAATCAAAGCAGTGAGCGGTAAATCGGCCAAAGACTGGATATTGGAATATATCATTTTAGAGGTCAAGGCCTTACTGAGAGATTCTTCATTAAATATACAGGAGATCGTATTAAGAACAAATTTTGCCAATCAATCTTCTTTGGGAAGATTTTTCCGGAAACATACAGGTATGTCTCCTTTAGAATACAGGAAAAGCAAATTAGAAAAGAACTTATAAACAAATTTCTAACTAAATAAAAAAAGCGATGAACAAAAGTCAACTTATTAATGAATTAACAGAGAGAACAGAGATTAGCAAGAAAGACATTACGACGATACTTGATGCTTTTACAGATATGGTCGTAGAACAGACTAAAGCTGGTGAGCGCTTATTCATTCCGGGCTTTGGATCATTTAAACCTCGTTTACAATCAAGCCGTCCGGCACGAAACCCTAGAAACGGCGATGTCATTCAGCTTACACCGCGTACCATCGTCCATTTCAAATGCGCTTCACAGTTAATCGAACGGATGAACAGAACTGAATAAGGCACAAAAAAAGGATTAAGTTTTTCAACTTAATCCCTTTTTTACTCAGCTGTGTCGGGATGACAGGATTTGAACCTGCGACCACACGCCCCCCAGACGCGTACTCTACCGGGCTGAGCTACATCCCGTTTTTATTTACGGCTGCAAAGGTAAGATTTTTCCTTTACACACCAAAACTTTCGCGGTAAAAATCTAACGACTCCAATATTTTTTCTTTTGTCACCTGCTGATTTATCTGAACTTCACCTATTTTAGAGAGCAAGGTAAAGTTTATTATACCACCCTCATTCTTCTTATCATGGGTCATCAGTTCATATAATGTTTCATAATCCTTACAATCAAAGACGAAAGGAGGATAATATTCTTTGATATACTGAATGACCTGGCTCAGGTTGGCAGACGGAAAACCGCAAAGTTTATGAGAAAGATATAACTCGCTCACGATACCGGCAGCCACCGCATGACCATGCAGCAAAGGACGATTCTTCTTAAATGACAGGCTTTCATAAGCATGCCCGATCGTATGTCCGAAGTTCAATGCCTTACGGATACCATGCTCTTTCGGATCTTCCGCCACAATACGTTCTTTTACAGCGACTGATTGAGCCACCATCTTATTCAGAAAAGCATAATCCATCTTCTGGTCGAGATCAAACAACATCACCGTTGCATAGGTATCCATCGAACTGATCAGTGCATGTTTAATCATCTCCGCATAACCGGACAAGAGGTTGTCACGATCCAGCGTACGCAGGAATTCACAGTCGATAAACACACATTCAGGAGGATAGAAAGAACCGATCTCATTCTTCAGTCCATTGAAGTTGATACCTGTTTTTCCGCCTACGGCAGCATCCACGGATGCCATGAGTGTCGTAGGGATATTGACCGTTTTCAATCCCCGTTTAAAAGTTGCACCTGCGAAACCACCCATATCGGTAATCATCCCCCCCCCCAGGTTCACCAACAGTGAATTGCGGGAAGCCCCTTCGTTGGATAAACGCATCCAGATATTCGATAAAGCATCCAAACCCTTATGCGTATCACCGGCATCTACAGTAATAACCGGAGCATCCTTGAGGGCTGGAACATCCTGAACTAACGGGTAGCACTTTTCCTGTGTATTCGTATCTGTGAGAACAAACAATTTATCGTAATTCAATGAAGTAAGGAATTCCTGCAAATCTGCTTTCAGATCCTTACTAATCACTACTTTTTGATCAGCCATATTTTTATCTTTTTGCTTCTTGGTTACAAAGGTATTATTTGTAATCCGATTATCAAAGAGGAAGGTTCGTAATAACTACATTATCTTAATTCCCGGTCAAGATCAGTAATAGCGGAAGATAATCTTTTAATTCAACACGAAGACTTTTAAGGGCTTGCTGGATGCGGTAATCGACCGTTTTGGCAGACATGTTTAATTCTGCCGCTATTTCATTATAGGTCTTGCCGTCAATCCGGTTCAACACAAAAGCTTCCCGGTATGTTTGCGGGAGCTTTTCCAACGCCTCTTCAATTTTCCGGCTCAATTCTTCCACCACATAAAAATCAGGATCTTCAAACTGTAACTGCCATTTGCTGGCAATGAGTGAATGCACCTGTTCATGCAAACGAAGCTTATCAATATGATTGTAACATTTATTCCGCACAGCGCGGAAAAGATAACCATTCAAAGAAGATTCAACCACGATGTCCTTTCTACGCTCCCATATCCCAACCATCATATCCTGTATAATTTCTTCCGCATCATTAACCCCGACAAACTGTGTTGCATAAGCACACAAAACAGGATAATACCTTAGAAAAAAAGTATTAAAGGCTTTCTTATCTCCCAGTTGAAGAGATTCAAACAGTCTTTCATCTTTTGTAGTATGATTCATTTATCTTTATCATAATCCGGTTATAACAGGTAGGCACTTTGCATCTGTAAAACAAAATTAAAAAAAAAGAACCAATCTACCAATTTTGTTTAGGAACTTTCATTCCTGAACTGTCATATTAGAAAGAACACAAAAATGAAGCAGGAAAAAGAGATAAATGAACTGGATTTGTTTCGATATATGAACAGTGAATTAACCGGTCAGGAACAGATCGAAGTTGAAGAGTGGATCGAAGCCTCGGAAGAGAACCGAAAGGTTGCAGAGGATTATTATGAACTCTTTTTAGCTACTACATCTTTGCAGTTTGTGAAACGTTCCGCTCCACTGAAAGCACTGGAAAAGGTCAATAAACGGATAAAAGAAAAACAATTCCGGAAATTGTATCTCTTTGTTCAAAGGGCTGCCGTAATCTTACTGTTGCCTTTACTCGGTTTATCCGGTTTTCTGCTGTTACAACCCAGGGAGGAAGTTCCTGTTTTTTACCTGGAAACCCGTATGACACCGGGAATGATCGGTTCGACCATATTGCCCGACGGCACAAAAGTATGGCTTAACTCCTCTTCTTATCTTAAATACCCAAACACATTTTCCGGTAATACCCGTGAAGTAATGCTCGACGGTGAAGCCTATTTCGAAGTAATAGGCAACGCCAAAAAGCCTTTTATCGTCCACTCGGGAAATTCTTCTGTTAATGTATTAGGCACCAAATTCAATATGGATGCATACGATAGCAACGGTTTCATAGCAACAACACTTATCGAAGGTTCCGTTGAGTTTAGTTATAAAACCGAAAACGATATATCCCATACTATAAAAATAGAACCTAACGAGCAGGTTCACTACAATAAGAAAACCATGCAGCCCGAAGTCCGCGAAGCATATGTACCCAAAGATATTGCCTGGAAGAATGGTCAGATTATTTTAAAAGAGACTACCCTCTCCGAGATCTTATGGATACTGAGCAAACGGTTTAACGTAGAGTTCATAATAAAAAATCCCGCTTTTTATAAATATTCTTTCACCGGTGTTTTCACCAATCAGCAGATCGAACGTGTGTTGGAGCATTTCAAACGATCATCCGGTATACGTTATAAAATGGATTACCAACTCGATCAAGATGGAGAAATCATCAAAAGCCGGGTAGAACTATATTAATAATGTCTAACCTTAAAATCCAAATGCTATCATGAGAATAAGAGATCCTTAAAACAAAAAACACACGAATAAATACGCCAATATTTATCCGTGTGGAAAAAAACGACCGCTTGTTGACACCAAGCCATCAATTATTGTTTACCTTTAAAACACTATAAATCTATGCGAAAAAGAAGTAATATCCAAACGAAAATACTTTTACGTATGAAAATAACTGCATTATTGCTAATCGCCACACTCACAGTAGTTAACGCGGCAAATACGTATAGCCAGACAATAACATTGTCTGTTGAAGCAAAGAATCAAAGCATTCAGACGGTTTTGGAACAGATTGAATCCCAGTCGGATTTCAATTTCTTCTACAATACAAAGCAAGTGAATACGAATAAGCTGGTATCTATCCGTGCCAATCAAAAAAACGTATTCGAAGTATTGGAGGATTTATTCAGGAATACGGATATAAAATATGAAGTACTGGATAAGAATATTATCCTGACTCTAAAAAAAGAAACTGCATCCGACGCAGCTCCGGCCATCAATCAGGAGGGAAAAAACGTCAACGGTGTGGTCGTAGACCAGAACGGCGAACCGGTTATCGGTGCTAATGTAATGGTGAAAGGTACAACAACGGGGTCTATCACAAGCGTAAACGGCGACTTCGTTATCAGCAATGTACCTCAATCCGCTACCCTGGTTATCTCTTATATCGGTTATATAACAAAAGAAGTACCAGTCGGACAGCAGCAGTCGCTGAGGATCGTCCTGGCAGAAGACCTGCAGACATTGGACGAAGTAATCGTTGTCGGTTACGGTACGATGAAAAAAAGCGATATCACGGGGGCTATCTCGTCCGTGAGCGAAGAGAAAATCGCTCGTCAAGCTGTGGCCAATGTTTCTAGTGCATTGCAAGGCTTGGCTACCGGTGTATCCGTTACTTCCAGTTCCGGATCTCCGGGTTCTGCCGCCACGATCCGTATCAGAGGTGTGGGTACGGTAAACGATGCGGAACCATTGTTCGTCGTGGATGGGATGCCCGTGACAGATATAAACTACCTGAACACGTCAGATATACAGTCTATGGAAGTGCTTAAAGATGCTTCCGCTTCCGCTATTTACGGTTCCCGTGGCGCGAACGGCGTAATCCTTATCACTACGAAAAAAGGAGCCGTAGGAAAAACCACCGTCACATTCGACGCATATTGGTCAATGAACAAGATATTGAATAACATCGATTTGATGTCAGGTCCGGAATGGTACGACTATCAGGAGCAGTTGAACGGCGTAAGGAGCGTTCCCATCGACTTAAGCCTTGTCGATCGTAACGTTTCCACCAACTGGATGGACGAGATCACGCATACAGCCTTTATGCATAACTATAGTGTCGGCATAAGCGGTGGTAAAGAGAACGACTATAAATTTAACCTGGGCTTGAATTATATCAATCAGGATGGTACGATCAAGAAATCCAACTATGAACGGTTCAGTGTCCGTCAAAGTACGGAAAAAACGGTGATCAAAGATCATTTGGTAGTGGGTACCAACGCATCGATCGCAAGATCTACCGACGCGAGTATTAACGAGCGCAACAGTAGCGATGTGTACGACGCCGATTATGGTGTCGTAAGTAACGCACTCCGCCTGGCCCCGGTAACTCCTGCCCAAAACGCGGACGGTTCGTACGGTTACTCTCCTTATATCGACTACTATAACCCGTTGGCGAGCATCATGTATCGGGACAATAAACGAGAGAGACTTGCTTTCATCGGCAATATGTATGGTGAATGGCAGATTATAAAAGGATTGAAGTTCAAGAGTAGCTTCGGAGCGGAAATCAGAAGAGTCGACAATAAAACTTTCTCGCCGGTCTATGAGGTATCTTCAAGCCAGAAAAACTTAGAAAGCAGTTTATCGAAGTCGCAGACCAAAGGATACTACTATACGTTCGAGAATACCCTTTCGTATGATAAGACATTTGCCAAGAAACACTCCATATCCGCTATCGTGGGTTATACCAACGAATGGGGTAAGCGGGAAAGCTTGGGCGTAAATGCGAGAGATCTTATCGGTGAGTCGGACAACCTGCACTATGTAGACGCTACGCTGGATAAGAACAAGACCACAGCAAGCAATAGCGCTACGGAATACGGCTTGAAGTCTTATCTGGGCCGCGTACACTACGATTACGACAACAAATACCTTGTCACAGCCACTTTCCGTCGAGACGGCTCCTCTAAATTCTCTTCCAAGAACCGCTGGGGTAACTTCCCCTCATTCGCTTTGGGTTGGAGAATGGATAATGAAAAGTTCTTCCAGAGTCTGAACGCAGATTGGGTTTCTTCCTTGAAACTTCGTGCGGGCTGGGGACAGATCGGAAACCAGAATATCACCGATTATGTGGATCGCAGTTTACTTTCATTGAACACGTCATACGGCGCTTTATTCGGAGCGAGGGAGAATGAGACCTTGTATCAGGGTATTGCCGTAGCAAGATTGGGTAATTCGGATATTAAATGGGAAACCACAGAATCCCTTAACATCGGTCTTGACGCAAGCTTCTTTAACAGCCGGATGATTTTCAGCTTCGAGTATTATTACAAGACAACGAAGGATATGTTGCTCGCGGCCCCTATGCCTATCTATATGGGATATGCAAATAATACCTACACCAATATCGGTGAGGCAAACAACCGCGGTATCGAGTTGAATCTCGAATGGAGAGACAAGACCGAAAGCGGCTTCGAATACAACGTGGGAGTGAATATGTCGACCATCCGTAACCGAATGACGAAATTGAACGGCGGTACGCCTATTTCCGACGGACCATTCCGAAACGGCACCATGTACCTCACCTACACGAATGAAGGTATGCCTATCGGCGCATTCTGGGGCTATAAGACAAATGGGCTTATCCAAACACAGGAGCAGCTGGATGCCGTTAAGCGGGCGGATTTCCAGCCTAATGCCGAATTAGGTGATGTATTGTTTGTAGACACGAACGGCGACGGCAAGTTAGACTCGAGTGACAGATGCATGATCGGTAATCCTATTCCGGATATCATATACGGTATCAATGTGGGTATGGCGTGGAAAGGCTTCGACCTCAATTTGCAGTTTGGCGGAACGATCGGTAATGAGATATTTAACGCGATGCGTTATTACACCTACTTCCCGAACGATATAACAAACAAGGATAGAGCGTTAATGAATTATTGGACGCCTACCAATACAAATACGAATATCCCTCGCCTGACGTCTACGGACGCAAACGATAACGACCGTTTCTCAGACATGTACGTGGAAAACGGCACTTATTTCCGATTGAGAAACGCCCAGCTGGGTTATACCCTACCCGCTTCTCTCACGCAGAAGATAAAACTACAAAAGGTACGTTTTTATGTAAGCGGTCAGAACCTGTTTACAATATCCGGTTACTCAGGTATGGATCCGGAAGTGGGTCAATCCAGTTCTTTATCCAGAGGCATAGATTACGGTATCTATCCTCAGAACCGTTCATTCACCGGAGGTCTTAATGTTACATTCTAAATTTATAATGTTATGCTTAAAAACAAATATATCATAGGAATCGCACTCGCGATTTTAACAGGATTCAACAGTTGCGCGGATTTGGATTTGGCGCCATTAGGTAGCCCGGAGGCTGGAAAGCTAACAGAAGAACGACAAGCATTCTTACGTTTGACAGCGGTCTATTCCGGCATGAAAGATTTTCGTTACACGTGGTCGATGCAATGTTTCGGAGATGTATTGTCGAACGATGCGACTTATAGCGGTTCTTCGAACGATGCGCAAACCTTCACGTTGCTGGAGAATTATCAGTATCAAGCAGATCATACCGAGATTTTGAACAAATACCGGTATTCTTACCAATGTATCAATAAAGCGAATTTATTTCTACAGGACATGGAAACGGCCGACGATGCCATTTTCTCGACGTACAATAAAGAACAGATGATTGGTGAGGCCAAGTTTATCCGCGCCTATACCTATTTCGAACTCGTGAAAACATTTGGCGGTGTTCCTTGTTATACGGAAGTCCTGGATCTCGCCCATGAAAGACTCGGACGTTCGACTGTCGAGGAAGTATATGCTGTTATCGAGCAAGACTTGAACGATGCGGTTAGTGCTTTACCTAAGAAAAGTGAGATAACGAACTACGAAACAACCTATGCGGGAAGAATCACCAAAGGTGCGGCCATTGCCATGCAAACGCGTGTTTACCTGTATGCGAAAAAATACGATGAGGTAAAAAAGGCATTCGAGAATTTCCAAAAGGAATGCGGTAGCGAATATAGCTTAGTGAACCCGGAAGAATACGCCTGGCAATTCTCCCTGAAGGGGGAACATTGTATCTCGTCTATCCTGGAAATAAATATGTATAATTCCCCAACTCAAAGTGGGTATGGTGTAAATAACGGTAACCGTCACGTATTGATGTCCATGCCCCGAAATATGACCAACGGCTTCGGTTGCGCACAGCCTACTCAAGCTTTGGCGGACGCTTATGATGCGGAGGGGGATATCATACGAAAGAATACGACACTACTTTCCACGAAAGAGGCCATAGAGATCGAGACTGCGGCTAAAGGCAAGGTGGACCCCATTACAGATGACCGAACCGGCTGGTACAATCGCAAATTGTATCTTGCGCCCGGGGAAAGAGAGGAGAACAGAGGGAATAACCAACCAACAAACCTCAGGCTTATCCGCCTTGCGGAAGTATATTTGAACTATGCCGAGGCTTGTTATTTCAGCAGCGATATCGCTAATGCGCAAAAGTATCTGAACGAGGTAAGAAGTCATGTCAACCTGGCTCCTAAAAACAATACAGGAGAGCAATTGTTTGAAGACATCATGAACGAACGTCATCTGGAGTTAGGATTGGAAGGTTTCCGGTTCTTTGACGTGGTACGTGCAGGATGGGGCGAGAAAGTCTTTAACGGAACCAAGAAAGCAGAATTTGGAGCTAAGACTCCTTTCAAAGCCGGTGCGGAAGTATTGCCCATACCTCAAACCGAGATTGACATTAGTGGCGGTTTAATAAAGAATTAATAAAGAAACAACAACTTACATAAATCATAACAGCATGAAAAGAAATCTATTATTGCTCGGTATCTGTCTCCTGGCCGTATCGTTCGTCGGAGAAGCCTTTGGACAGAAGAAAAAACCTCGTATCGGTATTGCCGGTATACAGATAGAAAACAGCGTGTTCGTCCCGAATAGGCAGCCGCTCGTAGGACATCCCGTAAGAATGCCGGACTATCTCAGTCCTGACTCCGCTATGGGACAGGCGGCCACTTGGCTTCCCACCCAAATTGGCTATGGCGGAGGAAGAGGCCCCGTGACAAAAGAGTCGTACGATGCGTTTGTGGAAAAATCATTGGAGATGATCAAGGCCAATATGCCATACGATGCTTTCTGGTTTTATAACCACGGAGCTTGTAGCGTGGAAGGCGTGGCCGATCCTGAAGGTGAGTTTATGGAAAAAGTACGCAGCCTTATCGGAAACGATGTCCTTGTCACGACAACGATGGATCTTCACGGCAACGCCTCCTGGCTGGTAGCCCTCAACAGCGACCTCATCACTACATACCGCAAGGCTCCCCACGATGATTCCCGCGAATCTCACCGTCGTGGCGTGGTCAACCTTCTCGAACGTCTTGAATCAGGAAAAGGACGTCCGGCATACAAGGCATGGGTTGCCGTTCCTGTCCTGGTATCCGGCGAATGGTCGAGTACCCGCGTCGAGCCTGCGAAATCGCTGTACGCATTGGTTCCCGAGGTTGAAGCCATGCCCGGAGTGATAGATGCGGGTATATGGATCGGTTATGTTTGGGGAGACAACCCGCGGAACCAGGGAGTCGTGATGGTTTACGGTGACAACGAAGAACAGGTAAAAGCCGGAGCGAAGAAACTCGCCCAAAAATTCTGGGATATCCGTAAGCAATTCTCGCTGGAGGCCCCGGGATATTCGCTCGAAGAATGTATCGATTTGGCAGTAGCGAGTAAAAAGAAACCTTTCTTTATCAGTGACATGGGAGATAATCCCGGCGGAGGAGGCTCAGGCGAGGTCACCTGGACGTTGGCAAGACTCTTGAAGCGTCCGGAATTCCAGACCGATAAAGGAAAGAGCGTTCTTTATTGTTCCATCCCGGGAGAAGAGGTGGTCGAGCAGGCACGTAAGGTCGGCGTAGGCGGACACGTAGAAGGCATGGCAGGTGCCATGGTAGATAATTCCTACGAAGGTCCCGTGAAATTGTCGGGTACCGTGGTTTATGTCAGCCCGGAAGAAGACAAGAGTGCGGAATCCTGGAGACGTAAAAGGGATATCGCTATCGTAAAAAACGGAAGCGTTTATGTGGTAGTAGGTACATCGTCTCCCACTCCAAACCTGGAAGGTTCAGGAATCGATCCGAAGGAAATGGATATTGTAATGGTTAAACAAGGTTACCTTGTAAACCAATGGTACAATATACAAGCGGATTGGGTGATGGCCTTTACACGCGGTGGAGTGGATCAGGACTTCAAGAAGCTTCCATATAAGAATATCGTGAGACCGATGTTTCCGATCGATCCTGACATGGCAGATCCGGAGTTGAGCGTTATCATGGTTCCTTCTGCTAAGCACTTCTATGGCAGATAAAGAGTACCAATATAGAACGTTTTGAACCAAACACAAAAAGGGACTGACTAACTCGAATGTTAGACAGTCCCTTTTTTTATAACAACAATCTGACTTGCTTTACTTTACATTATATCCCGAAACAACGACCCTCGGTGTATTTCCCCGGGTGTCTTCGTCTTTCCAATGGAAACGTACTTCTTTCTTTTCTCCGGGGAGAAGAGCGAAGTAGTTGTCGGAATAGAAGATAGGCAAGAACTGTAAACCATCTGTACCGCCGATCACATTGATACGGATCATCAGGGCCGGAGTAGACGTCGTATTCTCGATAACAGCTGTCGCCGTCCAGTTTCCGTCTGCTTCCTTATTGATAACAACATCTGATTTCAAGTCAACCTTCGGCAGGTTACGTAACTCCTGATAGTTGTTTTCTTCCAGACTTCTGTGATAGAAGTTATCAGAAACAACACGACCATCTTCAGACAAAGTCATTTTGATGAAATGAACCTTCGACAAGCCGGCCGGAAATTCCAGTTTGATACATTTGTTGGTCGTATCTTCGTTGCTGTCGATCGTCACCTCTTTTTCCCAGGCTACGGAAGCATCCATATTCAATACCTGTACTTTTGCTGTCAGGCCTTTGTGTGCACCGGCACTGTAATTGACCACTTCCACCTCGTCGGTTGCCGGGTTCCACTGGATATGCAGCGGTTCGGAAGCCTTCTTGATAGCGAAGTAGGCAGCTGTCGGTTCGAAATAATAATCGTATGTCTGCCATACCATAGAAGGCCAGCAGGAATGACTCATCCACATCAGCAACCCTTTACGGTTCAGGCTTCTTGACTCGAACAAACTACGGTGACCGTCATAGTTCACCCACTGGGCCAGTTCGGAGAATTCTTTGGCACTCCGGGGTTCGCCGTATCCCTTCGCGATGATCTCGTTGAAAGAAGTGGCACCCTGTGCTCCCTCGCGGGTATAGTCGTGCATACCCCACTGGTTGTCCTGCGGCCAAAGACCTTCCGGAGAGAAGGTACGGAGCATGCTTTCATAGGTCAACACATTCGGCATACCGCGTTCGCTATGGAACTTATCGTTGCCGGTCTTCAATGTGAAGTATTCTTTTGCAGGAAGCATACGGTAAGGTCCGTGTCCGCTTACCACATCGTCGGCCGAGCTGGATATATAATGTATACCGGAATGCTCGTCCTTGACAATCCGGCGCAATGCCTTGTCGATCTGTTCGGGCGGGAAGCCTTCGTTACGTCCGCAATAGATACCGATGGATGCATGGCTGCGGATACGTCTCACATAATCTTCCGCATTGGCGATAAACATTTCCGGATAATACGGATCCGGTCCGTCAGACGGGTTCGCCAGCCAGAAGTCCTGCCAGACCATGATACCATGACGGTCGCAAGCCTCGTAGAGTTCCTCGTCACCGATCATACCCACCCAGTTACGGAGGATCGTAAAGTTCATATCGGCATGGTAAGCCACGGCGATATCATATTCACGGGCACGATAGTTCAGGTTAGACTCGCTGAAACCCCAGTTACCGCCACGTCCGATGAAACGGCGACCGTTCACGAACAGACTCAGGATATGATTGTCTTCATTGAAAGTCATCTGACGGATACCGACTTTGAAGTCTTTGGCATCCGACACCTTATCGTCTATCTTAAAGGTAAAGTTGGCATCATACAGGTTCGGTTCGCCATACCCTTTCGGCCACCACAAACGCGGGTTCTGCATATTCAGCTGCGGGAAATCCTTTGCATCGAAAACGACAGCTTTCTCTTCTCCGGCAGCCAGTTCAACCGGTTGCTGGAACGTGATATCGCCTACCTTGCCTTCCAGCATTCCTTTTACGGCATGGGCGTCGTGGTTCTTCACGATCACTTCCGCCGTCAGAGTTGCAGAGGTCGTATCAGGCAACGGTAAAACAGACTGTACAAGCGGGTCGGCTACCGTCACTTTTCCGGTGGTCGTCAGGAACACATCGTTCCAGATACCGATATTACGTCCGCGCATCGTCGGGATCCAGTCCCAACCGATCGTTGCATGGAAGGTCGGATTGTCAGCACCCAGGATACCCCCGTTGAAGTCCGTGCTCTGTGCATTCTTTTCCTTGATCGCACCGATATGTTCGTTCTTGATAATCTCTACGGCAACTACGTTCTTACCCGGAACGACCACATCCGTCACATCGAACTTACCACGCATAAAGGCTCCTTCGACACGGCCTATCTTCCGGCCATTCACATAGACATTCGCTTTCCAGTTGATACCGTCGAAATTGAGAAACAGACGCTCCTGTTTAAAGTCGGCCGGCATCTCGAATTCGTCCCGGTACCAGAAGTCGGAGTTGAAGAACGACTCGGATATCTGCAACTGGTTGTCGGCATAGTTCGGATCGGCGACAGCCCCGATATTCTTGTAACTGCTCAGAACAGTACCCGGAACAGTTGCAACGATCCAGTTTTCCGGCTGAAAATCCGGAGTAGATATCTTTTCACCTGCAGCATTCACTTCGGAAGCCCGTTGAAGCTTCCAGTTACCTCCCGACAGGTTGATATTGCCTTGCGATATGGCCGGAGCGGCAACAGGCTGGGGAACCAATCCGCCTTTACCCATCACTTCCAGTTCGCTTAGGATATAACGGCTGTCGTTAGCCGGCTGTTGCATCAGGACACGCACGTAACGTGCTTTCTTGCTGCCCCCCAACGCTATTTCATCTTTCAGGCTCTCACCGCCGGGCAGTTCGGCTGCATCCGTCCACTGAACGGCATCATCGGAAACCTGTACTTTACCTTTAACGGCTTTATTGATCCAATGCAAAATAACCTTATCAAACTCAGAGCGGCTACCCAGATCCACATACAACCATTCTTCTCCTGTCGTAGCACTCATCCAGGAACTGTTGAAAAACTGGGAAGGTTTCATTTCCACCAGACCGCCTTTATTATAAAAATCGGCAGCCATAAACACCCAGCTGTGGGCTCCCGGCATCTTCAACGAAACACGGTAGTTGGAATAGGTGGCTTCCTTATCGAACGAAATCGTTTCATTCAGTTTGCGGACCGGCATGGAGATCTGTTCGGTCTGTTTGTTCGGGTCGGTGACCGGCACACGGAAACGTACCGCCTCACCCGGCAGTCCTTTACCGCTCAATCGTCCCACTTCCGTCCAGTTCTGTCCGTCGTCGGAACCTTCGCAGACGATCTCGAAACCGTCTTTTGCCAGTTTGTCGTCGTAAACGAGGTTTCCTACCAATGACAATTTATCAACCGATTTACTGTAATTTTTCAACGCAAACTGAAACCAGGTATCGGCCCCTTCGAAGGTATTCCGTGAGTACGGACCTTCGTCGATCATCCATTCGCGTTCACGCCGGGGAGCTTCGCCTGCTGGAGTGGAGAGGATGAGATACTGCGGTTGCGCATCGGTCACGATACCGTCGGTCGCCAACTGGGCTGTCAGGTTATAATCGTGACTGGATGAGTTGAATGCCAAACGCCGGAGGGCGATATTTCGGTATGTCCCCCGGTCCGGAACCAGCTCCGGAGAAAAATCTTCCTTCGGATTACCGGGATACTGACCGATACCACGTGAATAATAGTCCGATCGTTCGAACGATTCATCTGTCGCACCTGCTCCGCTGCATCCCCAGAGCAACAACGTTGTCGCTGCTGTTCCGCAAAGGGTTAGGATACGTGATGCTTTTTGCTGTTTACACATTTTCATACTATGAGAGTCTACTTGATTTGTATTTTTTGCATGATTCAATCCTTTTTGAAAAGAAGGCCAGGCAAATATACGCAAAAACTCCAAATTTTCACGCTAATGCCAATAAGTTAAGTGATAAGGAGGTAATGTGGTAATTATAGAAAAAGGTGAATCTATTTAGCGACGTTGATGCCCTGGAAGGGCTAACTGTGAATACCCCCCGGGACATAGACAACGACACTAATAGATTCAAAACATGATAATAATTAAACAGATTTCTAACATAAACAAGGCAGCTTCATTCGAGGCTGCCTTGTTTAGTGAATAAATATTATAATGTTTCTATCTCTGCCTCGCTGAGGCCGGTTACCTCTGCAATTGTCAGGAGAGGAAGACCTTTCTCTTTCATGACTTTTGCTACGGAATAGACGCCTTCCTTGCGTCCTTCCTTGCGTCCTTTTTCTATCCCTCTCTCTTCGGCATAGTCGATCGTATTCTTATAGTCGCGGTAACGTTTCAGGGCTTCGTCATACAAGACACGCTCGTCCTTGCTCAGATTAGCCACATCGGCCACTTCGAGCAGTTTGTCGAATACAGCTTTTTGCGCCTTGAAGGGCATTCTGTCTAATGTATCCATATGTTTTAATAAATATAACCAACGTTCAAAATCTGTCTCACAATCATCAGCTTCTTTCGTGAACCAGGGTAACTCCAGATATACCTGCCGGATCTTGTCGCTAAACATCCGTCCGGTGTCACGGTCTGCCAATATAACATCTGTGCGGAATTTGGAGTTCATTCCCATCTTATAGTTTAACAGGAAGATACCGTATACCGGGCAGAGGTTAAACTTCCAGTCTTTACCCTTCTCCCCCTGATTACTGATTGCCCGTGATAAGTAATAAATACCCCGGTCGTAAAAGTAGGGCTGGGCTCCGTTCTGCATTTCCACTACAAACCAACCGCCTTTGTCATCCTTGCAATGGATATCGAATATCACTCCCCGGTCTTCAATCGTTTCCGGTTGGAGGATTGGGTTTTGAAAGATGATATCGCTGATATAACGTTCGCCTTCCAGCAGCTGATTTAAGAAATCAATTAATAACTCTTTGTGTACCTCCTGCCCGAAAATCCGGTGAAAACCGAAGTCGGTGAAGGGATTGATAAATTTCCCCATAGCTTATATATTTTGGTTGCCACCCAATAACAGGCGGTACGGCAAAGATATAGAATATTTCTTTCGGACAAAAAAGAAAGGAGATTATTTGTTTCAAAACTAGAAAGTTTTGAACCTACTTTTGGCTTGATCCAAAAGTAGTCAAAAGATCAAGGCTGCACCTGGTTCGCTACTCCGCATCCTACGTTCGCTGTCGCCTCCGAACTCGCTTCGCTCAAACAGCGGATGCTCCGGGCGCTCTCTCCGGCTGCTGCGCTTAACGCTCGCCAGCTGAGGCCTGACATAGGAAGCGGAGCTTCCTCTTTGGATGGCCGATGCCGCCTGTTTTAAAGGTGTCGGTATCGGCCATCCCAAAAGAACGCTTTGCGTTCTCTGAAAGGCCTCAGCGGGTGAGCGTCCGCGAAGGGGAAAGACGAAGCGGGAGGAGGCTGCGCTGTTTGAGCGAAGCGAGTTCGCAGACGACAGCGTAGTCTTTCACCGGAGCAGCGAAGCCGCTGCAGCCTTGAACTTTTGGTTACTTTTCTTTCAAGAGAAAAGTAACATTCAAAACTGACAAAATCTAAACCTCCTTATCTCACCCCTGTTTTTTTCTTCCTAACAGGAATCCCAATAACTCCATGATAAACTGGAGGATCGTCCTTACCTTGTTGTTGTTTTCTTTGTCGCTCATACGTTTTCATTATTTAGATTATACACTATGGGAACCAACGAGCGGGAAATATTTTCCAGCATCTTGCAATATGCCGCCCGGTTGTCCCCGTTTACTTCACTGATATACCGGCTGTAAGCAATCTCACGGGCATAAGCCGCCGGATAATGGCTCACGGTAGCCGCCTGTTTATAGACTCTCGCTATCAGGCGGGCAAAATCGAGGAAACTGTTTTCAGGCCTGTCGTAACGTCGGAACAGCAGGCCATCCGGCTTATCCGGAACCGTCTTGCCGCCATGCCAGTAGGCATTCGCCACGCCATAGCCCGTCAGCCCGAAAAAGTTGTTGTAGCGGGTAGCCAGGACACTCTCGCCCCAGCCGGTTTCGATGGCAGACTGAGCCAGGATAACCACCGGATTCAATCCGTACAACTCACCCGCCACTCGTGCGGCGGGGAGGTACTTGCGGGTAAATGAATATTTATCCATACACACAGCCTGAGGCATTATTCGATTACAGGACGGTCGTCTTCGCCACTTCCGCCACCTTCGGCCGGCTTACTTTCTTCCAGCTTGAAGCGTTCGCCCTTAGCCGTCATAATCAGGTTACGCAACTTCTCGCCGGGACGAAAACGAAGGCGCGCCCGATACAACAATGCCGAAGAGAAATCATCGGTCGTCGGACTCCCCGAACTGGTCTGCACCAACTGGAAGGTTCCGAACTCACCGCATTGAACCACCTCGCCGCGTGCCAGAAACAAAAGGAGAAACTCAATCATACGATCGATCACCACCTTCACATCACCGCTCGAAGCCGTGGAGCTTTGTGCTACCAGTGTGCATAATTCTTCGAAGGTACATGTCCCCGTTGCCCGGGTCTGTGCATAGTAGAGTTTCTCCTTCCCTTCCTCTACATTTTTACTGAGATTCTTCCTGAGAACCAAATGATACTGTACTGCCATAACCTTACTATTTTTAATTGATTATTAATTACATATCAAAGATACGACAGCCACCGGGGGGCATTGATGTCATAGGTGACGGGACGTGACGAAGCGGCAGTTTATTTCGGATAAATTACTATCGGCAACACTTGCTAAACCCATTGATTATTCGTATCTTAGTGAAATAAAACAGAAGTCTATGGAACAGGCAACCTTCGTTATACGGTCTTATGGGGTGGGCGAGTTGGCGGCACTTTATAATCCTCATCTTAGCAGGCGGGGAGCAATTATGCAACTCTGGCGGTGGATAAATTATCATGGCGTACTGAAAGCCAAACTGCTTGAACTGGGATATCATACCGGCGCACGGAGCTTCACGCCTAAGCAGGTGGAATGTATTATCGAGCACCTGGGAGAACCCTGAAAAAGACGAATACGACAGCAGCAATCAGTTTCTGTGGCTCCGGCAGCCATTTCTGATGAGTGCCGCAGCCGGTTTGTACGACTGCGGCAGCCAGCTTGCATGGATGCGACAGCCGACCTGCATACATAACATTCGGGGGGCGGATGGGGGCGACAAAAAGGCTTTTCCGGAAACTTTATAATAAGATGTTCCTTGTTCTTTCTACGAAGAGGTCGTAGAAAGAACACTATACAGAAGTTTTCAAAAACACACTTTTGTCGCCCCCATCCGCCCCCGATTACTAAAACGGAAGTTCAGGATCAGACGCCCCTTTTTCTCCATCACATTCATTATCAGACGTTCCCGGTTCGTCTACCGGATCATACCCCAGCCCTTTCCGACGAGCTTCTACCTGATCGTTTGTCAATACTATGACGGCATAAAGTCGCTTTCCATGTCTCTTTTGGAACTCGAATGAGGCATTTTTTAACACTTTTCCGAGTAGATTTACGCTCATTGTTGTCACCGAAAAGCGGGTTCGTTCTGCTATTCCGGCCAATATTTCGCTTACCGAGAGTAAAACGGGCATCTCGAAACGCGTCGGTTTGCGGTAGTAAGTGAAAAACAATTCCGCTTCGGGACACGACTGCTGGAAAGGCTCGTTGTTGTCGTTTATCTCCGTAATATCGTTGTCGGCAAACCAATAGCGGAAACCTTGCTTATAAAGTGCCAGCGCCTGGGCATAAATGGCGGCATGATCTATTTCGGAAGTATAATCGATACGGAGCGTTTCGAAACAGAGGAAACGGCGTGATCCGGTACGGTCGGTCAGGATCTGGCTGTCGTTTACCGTAGCGGCAAAGGAGGCACGACGCACGAACGATTCCGCGTTACGGGCATACGGGCGGCGTTCGAGAATCGCATCTTTTGTTATCAGGGCTTTCAGCTGGTTCAATTCTACCCGGCTCTGTCCCGACAACTCATCGAGGATCACCAGGAAGCAGTCGCTCATCAACAGGGACGAGTCTTTAGCCGTCGGATCAAGGTTACCGGAGTACACATAGTTTTTAAGCACGGGAGGCACCAGGTTACGCAGCCAGGTAGTCTTCCCCAGCCCCTGCGCACCACTCAACAACAAGACCGTATGATTTGCCTTCCGTTCATTAATAGCGCAAGCCACCACGGCTACCAGCCATTTCTTCAGACACTTCGCCCAATATTCAGGGCGGGTGGTGTCGATCGTGGCAGCCAGACAGCCGATAGGGTCCGTCTTCCCGTCCCAGGGCGGCAGGCTATCGAAGTAAGACCGGAACGGATTATATTCGGGACTGAAATCGGAATAGATCACCGAACGCAAGTCAGACAGACGGCAAAACACACCGGACTTCTGCAGGGCGCACCAGACGGAGTTTTCCCAATAGTCGGTAACAGGACAATAAGCTTCGTGTTTCTTCCGGTCACGGTATTCTACCATACGCTTTACGATATTGCGTCGGAGGCTGAAACGTTCGGACAGGAATTCCTGTATCCGGCAGACAAAACCATCCCCGCGTTGCGCACGTCCGGCCGATTTTTCCGTTCCATATTGTTCGGTATGGGTATAAGCACTGTCGATGGCCTGCCGGCACTCTTCGGCGGGCAGATCGGCAAACGACCCGGCTGCATAAGCCTCCACCGCCTCACGGGTGACGCCCAGGCGGTTGCAATGGCTGGCAAAAAGATGGACGTAGTTGTTGCGGTTACCCTCGGTATAAGTGAATTTGCGGGTGGTCTTTTTACGGGCGGAGGCCATCAGGCGTACTACTTCTGCGGACACAACAGCTTCCATCTGCGGCAGTCCGCCGGGAAGGTCGCCCTCCCCCTTCAGCCAGGGTTCGAAGCTGGGTGAGAGATAGAGTTGCGGATCGTACGAAACGAGACAGAGCCGTCCGATATCGCTGCCCGAGGTATCGGCTTCGATACCCAATCGATGTTCGTACCACTCTTTTACCCGTTTATAAATAGCCGGGTGATTCGCCGGAACCGGCTCGAGCCCGACAGCCGGATAAGCAATGATCTTGATTCCCTGTCCGCGCGGACTGATCCAGCAGGCCACCGTATATACCGCCTCGCGTGCCAGAGCCAACAGGGGCGGCAGTTCGTCTTTCTTCAGTTCGTCGAAGTCGAGGATGATAAGCGGATTATAACCCGTCATATATTCCGCCAGCCGTTTTTCGCGATAGGTAGCGGAAATGGTATTGGCCGGTAATCCTTTTTTCAGTTTGTCGGCAGCTGCCGGATTTTCTTTGTCCATATAGACACGGATACGATTGACGGAGGGGGCATACTTCCCATTGCGGATATCATAAAGGACATCGATCAGGTTAACATCGCCCATACATTTCTTGAAGCGGGCAAACATGGTTACTTGTATCATTTCAAATCTGTTTATAGGTGTATTTCTCTTATATCCAACAAGGTAGACAATAGCCAGGAGATGTCTCGTGTTTTTCTATTTTATTATATAAAACACAAAATACAGGAATTGCTTCTCTCCTCAGGGTTGTTCCCGATAGTCGGAATGGGTGTCGAGATAGTCTTGTACGACATTCACCAGCGTACCCAAAGCCAGGCGTTCCTTATCGGGATGGTGTTGCACATGAAATACCGAGTCGAGTGCCCGCAGGAAGGGTTTCATCTCGTGCCTGCCGTTCACCTTCCACCGTTTGCTCAACAGCAGGGGGCCGATCAGTTCGACAAAATCAGCCATTGTCCCGTCGAACAGGATGATTTCTTCTTCTATCATGTCTTCTTCCCAGACGGCATGTTCGAGCAGCCGCGAGAGTTTGTTACATTGTTTTTTCACTTCCCGAAGTTCCTCTTCGAGCAGCTCGCAATGGAGCTTCAATGCTTGTGCCGTCTCCGTCAGAAGGACAGCATCCAGTTTTTTTTCATTTTTGCTTGTTTTTGAGTTTCACCTTTTTCCACAGCGAAGCCCCGGCGGAGTGAACCGTCGGGGCTTGTTTTTGTCTGTCTTTGCTCTTCACAGAGATCGAACAGAAGAACTTTATTTCATTACTTTAGTATTAATACTGACCGCTTATTCGCCCATCGCGGGCTACTTAGTTCGATATCACCCCGCAGTCAATTTAAATTTATTGATTATAAATAGTTTCTATTATTTTACGATTGCTTTTACAGCTACTTCACCTTCTACAGCTACTACGACTACGCCCTGAGGAGCAGTGATTGTAACGTTGTCGGAAGAAAGAACTGTGTTAGCGATTGTCTGGCCAAGAATGTTGCTTACAGTAACTTTCTTGCCCTGAGCACCGTTGATGATTACACCACCGTCTGTAGCGATAACAGATACTGCAGATGTAGATACACCTTCGTTAGCTGTCGGGTTGCCTTTTTCATCTTCGTTCATATTGAATACGTCAGCGTCTTTGATGTCGTTAACTACAACTACTACGTCGTTCATCCATTTCAGGTAACCGTCAGTTGGTAACATTTCACCTTCTTTAGCATCACCCAGTTTCTTGTAGTCTGCTGTTTCGATAACGAACGATTTTTCATCGTTGTCTACAAAGCGGAAGGCAAACTTAGCTACGCTATAGTCTTCGTTGTTCAATTCGATCTTCTTCGCATCGCTTGCGATGATCAATGAATCGGCCACGTGAGCAGCAGGAACGAAGCCTAATTTGTAGAAGTTTTCAGAGTTTACATACGGGTTACCAGTCTGGTGGTTGTCTGTACCCCAAACGATAGCCGTATCTTTCAGGTTCACCAGGTAACGACCTTCCGTATAACCTTCTACCGGCTGAGCATGAGGACAACCAGAGTTGAATCCGTGTTCCGGACACCATGTGCCACCTGCTACAACGTTCGGTTCTACCATCAACAGATACTGAGGACGGTGGCCTTCAGCGTCTACGTGAGCCAGGTCAGCTACCATTGCCGGAGCAATTTTCGGGAACTGAACCTTGTTGGCGATGCCTAAGAACAGACCCTTTTCGTACATTACGTCTTCGTTGTTTTCCTGACGATAGATAGAGATTGTATCCAGATTGTTTACAATTGTGCGATACATCGGTTTGTCGATTTCCTGAATTACAAACAGGTCATTTTCTACACGACCATACATTTCCGTATTAGCCAGAATACCGTTGTCGGCATCACCTGAATACATCTTGTTGAAGTCATCAGCCATAGAGAAGCTACGATAAAGCTGACCTGAAGCCTGTGCGAAAGAAACCGGACGCAAGTTCAGTTTGTCACCGTCTTTTCTCAATGTGAACTTCTGAGCAACAGTGGCGTCTGTACGTACAGCGTTGATTGCTTCAGCCAGTGAGTTGTATTTAGGATCGGCATCAGATACATAAGCATCCTGTCCTTCTTTGTCTGTACCCAATTTCATCGGTTCGTTAAACTGGTTGATGAAAGAGTAAGAAACCACCTTCAAGGTATCCAGTGTTGTCTGGTAGTCGCCCTTAGCATCGAAGTAACCTAATGTGCTTACTACATAGATAGAGTCGGAAGCCACATTGTCCTTTGTATTTTTAGCACCTACGAAGTCTACAACAGATAATACCAGCGGATCTTTTTCCTGATCCAGACCAATAACATGCTCACCTTTCTTCACGTCGTTGTGGTTTTCAGTAAACCAAGCTGTTCCGTTGAAAGTTTTTGACCAGTAACCCAGGTTGAATCTCTTGTTCTTCACGTTCTGCAGTCTTTCATAACCGTCAGTTGCGCTTGTTTCTTCTACCGTAGTGATGATATATGTATCAGTACCGGAGCTATATGTGTTAGTTCCTGCATGATACAAATTAGCAACACCCAATGTAAATGTCACACCTACGCTTTCACGGTTAGTAAATACATAGTTGCCATTCGCTTCATCCCAAGTCAACGCCCACTGAGCTTCCAGTTCGTTGCCAATGCTAGTCATGAATGCAGCCTTACCATAAGCAGAAGTAGTAGCTGTCGGAGCTAAATCAGCTTTTTCAACCAACTGTACTGCCAATGTTTTGTTTCCATTCTGCTTATCTACCTTAACAACAGTGAAGAATTTATCTTTCACCAACAGTTCGGAAGGTAAAACAGCAGATGTTCCGCCGATAGCGAAAGCAAGCGGTTTAGGATTTGCACCTGCACCTACGTATACATCTGTTAGTACATTGTAGTAACCGATCGCAACAGGAGAACCGGCTTCCAGTTTCAATTCGATTGCTGTCGGAGTTGTTTCGAATTCTGATTTTGTAGCAGAGAATATAGATTCATATTTATTCGTTGCTTTTAATAACTTATCAGCATCCAATGCAGCTTTAGTCACTGTCGTGAATTTATAAACGTCAGCCATTGAACCATCTTCCAGTAAGCCTTTTTCAGCTACGATATACTTGTCTCCTGATTTCAGTTCGAAATTATTACCGGTAGCAGCAGGAACAACCGTCAGATGTCCAACGAACGGATTGCCTTTCAGGTTTGTCAACCAGTTGCCTTTGTCATCCTGATATTTCAGTGTCAGACTGAAACCGTCTTTTTCAAGCTTGGCAAGTTCTGTACCGTTGATAGCTTCCTGAGCTCCATCAACAAGGCAGAACTGAGCAGCGTTAGCAGCATCAGCATCTAATGCCAAGTCATTTTTCAGATATTCGCTTGAAGCTACCGATTGCAAATAGAATGCTTTCTCGCTTCCTGCAACAAAAACAATATTGAATTCAGCAGCAGCGCCAGCGAATGACACGAGTTTACCGGCGTTATAGAAAGAATATACGCCTTTACGAACCTCTTTTACGGTGATAGCATTTGTAGCTCCCGGTTTTGTCTGATTGTTAGTTACTGAAACTGCTCCCTTATCATCGATTTTCACGTACTCATCATTAGAAGCATATACCCCTAAATAAGAAGTCTTACCTGTTGCGAAAGAGATAGCGTCATCGTTTGCTTGAGTTTCGCTTTCTGCATCAGTAGCTACGCCGCTAGCAGTAGCTGATACAAATGCTGTATTGTCAAGACCGCTTACTGCAGCATCCGTTCCTTCTACATATACATTTGTATTAGTGTTGTTTGCATCTTTTTCAATAGCTTTACCACCAGTAGAAGCCATAGTTGCTGTAGTCGATGTCAGAACTGTGATTTCAGCAGCCTCTTTTTTATTGGTGATAACACCCTTGTCGTCTGCACTCCAAAGAGCAGCATCACCATAAAGAGATACCAATTTTGCGTCAACAAGGGCAGCAGTAGTTGCGCCAGTTGCTACCAAATACTTGTTGCCGATTTTCAGATACTGATTAGTAAGAGTAGCCGATGTAAAGAGAGGAGTACCTACTACGTAAAGCTCAGCGTCAGCATTATCAGCACCAAACGCAGGAGTACCAGAAGTGATTTGGAAATCCGTATACGACGCAGTACCAGTTTTCAATGGAGCAATACTAGTAAAAGTAACTCCGCTACCACTTAAAGAAGCAACGGCTTCCGTTTGTGCTATTTGAGTATCAGTTGCCTTGTTAGTGATCGTTCCACCAGTAGCAGCAGAAAGAGTCCACAGTTCAGCATCAGTAATAGCAGAAACACCTTTGCTTGTGAATCCACCATCGGATGTCAAAGCTTTTACGCTTCCATCAAGTGCAAAAGCGTCCAAGGCTATCACAAACGTTCCACCCTCTGTCAGAGTCGCAACCTTGTAAACCCCTGCTTCTGCTGTCACAGAATACCCTGCTGCGATAAGCGCAGCCATCATCAGAGATAACTTTTTGTTCATAAATCTTTAATTTAATATTAATAATAGTGTTTCTAAAAACTCATTCACACCCTGCTTTCGGGCAGGTAGGTTTTAACTAGTGACTAGCTAAAACGTTCCTTTTTTCTAGTCATGTTATCGGAGGATATTTGACTTCATGCAAAAAAGTGGCAATTTCATACCAACTTTGCTATCCAGTTGATAAGAAAGCATATAGATTGGGAAAAATAATTTAGAAAAGAATTGCAGATTAAAAAATATGCGATACCTTTGTTGACTAGAAAAAAGGAACGTTAAAACTAGTCACTCATTTTAAGCAACTCATCCTTTATTATTCAATATTTATACATTCATTTTCACCTCTATAAACACGGCTTCAAAAACAAGCCGGTCATATATAATGTACGCACCCGTACATTAATATTATTAGTTACTCCAAGCCAAAAACCAAGAGATTTCACCAAAAAGACAATTTAAGGCATAAAAAAGGGGTGATTTCCTTTAAAAAGGAACCACCCCGGATTAGATATTTTGTATATTATCTTCTTACTGTAAGTCGGCTGATTTTAGGGCTTCGAGACCAATTTTCACCAAAGTGCAACTTTACCTAAAGTATCGATTTCAAGTTTTACACTTATTCCCATAGCCTTAAAAACTCTGGCAATGGTGGAAAAAGTTAAGTTCTTCCCGTTTTCTATCCGAGAGATCTGTGCCCTTTGTACACCGATCAAACTCCCCAATTCCTCTTGGGTTAGATTCTTTGATTGCCGGGCTTGTTTGATAGCTTCACCTATCAGAAACGAGTGCAGATCTGCTTCAAATTTATCTCTCTTGGGAGTGCCTTTTTCCCCTATGTGCTTATCTAATATTTCTTCTTCAGTATAAAATTTCATTGTTTCCATATGATTCATTTTTTTGAATTAAAATATGCTTTTCTGATTTCTTCAGCTTTGACTATTTCTTTGGCCGGTGTCTTTTGGGTTTTCTTGATAAATCCATGTGTAGCAATCACCAGCGTATCTATGTCGCTATCCTTGTCCCAAAAAGCCAATAGCCTGTATTTTACTTTGTTGTAGAATGTTCTGAACTCCCAAATATCTGTATCATCTAATTTTTTAAAGATTTCAGGATCAATCACATACTTTGCTTTGGCAATGTTGTAGATAATCTTGTCTTTGATCTTTGGAGGTAAGTGATTCAAAAAATCGTCTGCATCCTTTGAATAGACAGTCTTGAATTTTGCTTTTGCTTCCATACATGGTTCTTTTACAATGCAAAGATAATCTTCTGTTTCTATATAGGGAAACAATTCGCAACTTTTCTACAATCATAATATATAACAAAAGAGAAGTCGAAGACGAGTTTATCGGAAACGAAAAAGGGTGATCCCTTTTAGAAAGGAACCACCCCGGAAAGATATTTGATATATTATCTTCTTACTGTAAGTCGGCCGCAGCAAGGATCTGGTCGACAGCCTGTATCAGGCCATCCGGGTTCTTACCGCCGGCTGTTGCGAAGTGAGCCTGGCCACCGCCGCCACCCTGGATCAGCTTGGCTGCATCTTTCACCAATTTGCTTGCATCCAAGCCGTCGGCTACAAGCGGTTCGCTCAGCATGACCATCAGCGCACATTTGGCACCGTCTTTTATACCGGCAACAAAGAATACTTTTTCATCCGTGCAGCTTTCGCCCTTGATCTGGAATGCCAGGTCTTTGATGGCATCTACATTGGCTTCACCGCGGAAGACAATCACTTTCACACCATGGCGTACCACAGCTTTAGCGATCAGGTCTTTCTTCATGGCTGCCACTTTTTCCTTGATATAGTCGCCTACCTGCTTTTTCAGTTCGGCATTCTCTTCAATAGATTTGCGGATAGTCTGTGCCAGGTTAGGCACATTGTTGAACATAGCACGCAATTCGCGGAAAGAATCCTGCAAATGGTAGGTATATTCTTCAGCAGCTTCAGCCGTCACAGCTTCGATACGGCGAACACCGGCTGCAATCGAGCTTTCCGCCACTACGCGCAAGGAACCGATCATACCGGTTGCCGGGATATGAGTACCACCGCACAATTCGATAGAAGAACCGTATTTAACCACACGTACTTCTTCACCGTACTTTTCACCGAACAGAGCCATAGCACCCAAGGCTTGTGCCTGAGCGATCGGCATATTGCGGTGTTCTTCCAGCGCGAAGTTGGCACGGATCTTTTCGCTTACCAGCTTTTCTACCTGGCGAATCTCTTCGTCGGTCACTTTCTGGAAGTGAGAGAAGTCGAAACGAAGGGCTTCGGGAGAAACGAAAGAACCTTTCTGTTCGACATGCGTTCCCAGCACTTCACGCAAAGCTTCGTGCAGCAAGTGAGTAGCCGAGTGGTTGCATTCACACTGAATACGTTTCTTTTCGTTGATTTTAGCAGTGAAAGTAGCCGTTACATCTTTCGGTAAACGGGTTACGAAATGTACCGGCAGGTTGTTTTCGCGTTTAGTGTCTACCACATCCAGCTTTTCATCATCGGCGATCAGCCATCCGGTATCACCTACCTGTCCACCCATTTCTGCGTAGAACGGAGTCTGGTCCAGAACAATCTGGAAAAGTTCCTTATTCTTTTGTTTGATCTTACGGTAACGCAGGATCTCGGCTTCGCATTCGAACAGGTCGTAACCTACGAATTTCGCTTCACCTTCTTTCAGAACCACCCAGTCGCCTGTCTCGATAGCGGCAGCGTTGCGGGCACGTTCTTTCTGCTTCTGCATTTCAGCATTAAACTCTTCGATGTTTGCTTCCATGCCGTTTTCACGCAAGATCAGTTCAGTCAGGTCCAACGGGAACCCGAAAGTATCATATAATGTAAAAGCATCCACGCCACTGATCACAGTCTTGCCTTCCGCCTTTGTTTCTTCCATCTTCTTATCCAATAAACGGATACCGGTTTCCAATGTACGCAGGAACGATTCCTCTTCTTCTTTGATCACCTTTTCGATCAATGTCTTCTGGGCAACCAGTTCGGGATAGGCATCTCCCATCGTTTCGATCAATACGGGAAGCAATGCGTACATAAAAGCTTCGCGACGTCCGAGGAACGTATAACCGTAACGAACGGCACGACGCAGGATACGGCGGATCACATAACCGGCTTTTGCATTCGACGGCAACTGACCGTCCGTAATAGAGAATGCTATCGTACGGATATGGTCGGCAATCACACGCATAGCAATATCCTGCTGCTTGTTTTCGCCATATTTAGTTCCGGTAGCAGCTGCGATCACCTGGATGATCGGCTGGAATACATCCGTATCGTAGTTGGAAGTCTTTCCCTGCAATGACATACACAGACGTTCGAATCCCATACCGGTATCGATTACCTTGGCAGGCAGCGGTTCCAACGAGCCGTCAGCCTTACGGTTAAACTGCATGAACACCAGGTTCCAGATCTCGATCACCTGCGGATGATCTTTGTTGACCATTTCGGCACCGCTCTTAGCCGCACGTTCTTCGTCCGGACGCAGGTCGATATGGATTTCCGAGCAGGGGCCGCAAGGACCGGTATCTCCCATTTCCCAGAAGTTATCATGTTTGTTACCGTTAATGATATGATCTTTCGGAAGGTACTGCTCCCAGTAGCCGGCAGCTTCATCGTCACGCGACAAGCCTTCGGCAGGGCTTCCTTCAAATACGGTTGCATATAAACGTTTCGGATCCAGTTTCAGAACATCTACCAGGTATTCCCATGCCCAATTGATTGCTTCTTTCTTGAAATAATCGCCGAACGACCAGTTACCCAACATTTCAAACATGGTGTGGTGGTAGGTATCGTGCCCTACTTCTTCCAGGTCGTTATGCTTACCGCTCACACGAAGACATTTCTGTGAGTCCGCGACGCGAGGATATTTGATGGGTACATTACCCAGGATAATATCTTTAAACTGGTTCATACCCGCATTGGTGAACATCAATGTAGGGTCTCCCTTCACTACCATCGGAGCAGACGGCACTATCTGGTGCTGCTTGGAAGCGAAGAACTCTTTAAACGATTCACGGATTTCTTTTGCTGTCAACATAATCTAATATATAGTTCTCGTTAATATTCTGAAAAACAATTTGCAAAAGTACTGCAAATTATTATTTTTGCACGTATACAAGCTATAAAATATTCAATGAAGCTGTTTAAAACAAGAAAAACATATTACTTATATAACCCTAGCACACTCAATTACGAGCGTGTCTACCCTTCCGCCAAAGACCGTTTCTTCATTGTGCTCCGTCATTTGAGCATAGGTGCGGCCATAGGGATCGGGGCTTTCTTCATTTTAATGTACACGATCGACTCGCCGGTAGAGTCGTTATTGAAGAAAGAAAACAAGCTGTTACAGACTCAATATGAGGTACTTTCTCTTCGCCTGACCAATGCCCTCGAAGTATTGGACGACATCCAGCAACGCGACGAGAACCTGTATCGTGCCATCTTCCAGGCAGAGTCCATTCCCGAATCGGTACGCAAATCAGGTTTCGGGGGTACCAACCGTTACGAACACCTGTTGAGCCTGCCTAACCCGGAACTGGTCGTTTCCACCACACAGAAGATGGATATGCTCTCGAAGCAGCTCTATATACAAAGTAACTCGCTGGAAGAGTTGATCAAGCTGGGTAAGAACCAGGAAGAACGGAGCCGTTGTATCCCTGCCATCCAGCCAATCTCCAATAAAGACCTGCGCCGTACGGCATCCGGTTATGGTGTGCGTATCGACCCGATATACAGAACTCCCCGCTTCCACTCGGGCATGGACTTCTCCGCCAAAGTGGGAACGGAAATTTATGCAACCGGTGACGGCGTCGTCACGTTTGCCGCCTGGAAACAGGGTTACGGCAACTGTCTGATGATCGATCACGGCTATGGATTCCAGACATTATACGGCCACATGAGCAAGTTCAAAAAGCGTGTCGGACAGAAAGTGACACGCGGCGAAGTGATCGGCGAAGTGGGTAATACAGGTAAATCTACCGGACCGCACCTGCATTACGAAGTGATAGTCCGGGGTAAACACGACAATCCGTCCAGATACTATTACATGGATCTTACACCTGAAGAATACGACCGTATGATCCAGATCGCAGAAAACCATGGACAGGTAATGGATTAACATCTTTAAAGACGATGGCATTAAATAAAGATAAAAATCTGAAGCTGTATTTCTCTATCAGCGAGGTGGCACAGATGTTCGACGTCAACGAGTCGACCCTGCGTTTCTGGGAGAAGGAATTCGATATTATCCGCCCGCGTAAAACGGCCAAAGGAACCCGTTACTACAAACAGGAAGATATCGATGCCGTGCGTCTGATCTTCCACCTGGTAAAAGAACGGGGCATGACACTGGCCGGTGCACGCCAGAAGCTAAAGGACAACAGGGAAACAACTATCCGGCAGGAAGAGATCGTCAACAAACTGAAACAAATCAAGGAAGAACTGCTTTCGATGAAGGCTGCCTTCGACGCGCTCGACCCTTCGGAATTACCCCAGGAAGAGAAAATCTAAGTCAAACAGTTAGCAGGTTACGAGAGAAAAACGTATCTTCGCCGACAATTTAAGAAAACAATAAACATGGAAATTACGGGAAAGATTATTGCCGTACTACCTGAACAGGGCGGCACAAGTAAGAACGGAAACGAGTGGAAAAAACAGGAGTACGTATTAGAAACACACGACCAATACCCTAAGAAAGTATGCTTCCAGATTTTCGGTGCCGACCGCATCGAACAGGCAGCTATTCAACCCGGAGAAGAATTGACAGTATCATTCGATATAGATAGCCGTGAGTATCAGGGACGTTGGTTCACTAACATTAATGCATGGAAAGTAGACCGCCCGATGGCCGGCGCACCCATGTCGGCTCCCGGAGCGATGACCCCGGACAACTTTGCACCGGCATCCGCCCCGACAGCACCTGCCGCTCCCGACTTCGGTCCGGCAAATCCGATCGACGACCTGCCGTTCTAATCACGGCAGCGTAACTATAACGCAGATTGGGCAGATAACACAGATCATTATCAGAATCTGCGATTATCTGCCCAATCTGCGTTATATATATATTCGTATCCTACATTAGAACGGATACCCGATAGCCAGGTGCCAGCCCGGCGTATAATTCGGTACGTTGAAATAGCCTTTCTTTGCTTTGTAAGGTACATGCAAGGGGACACCCATATCCAGGCGGATCACGATAAAGGTAAGGTCGTAACGAAGTCCGACACCGGCATCCAGCGCCAGGTCTCTCAGGAAACGTCCCCACTTCAACTGACCGCCGGGACGTTGCTTGTCCTCACGGATCAGCCAGATGTTACCCGTATCCACAAAAGCGGCACCATGCAGGTCGCCCAGGATCGGGAAACGGTATTCGAGGTTGGCCTCGAACTTCAGGTCGCCGGTCTGGTCGAGATAGCTGTACGTACTTTCAGGCGGAAGATAGCTACCCGGGCCGATCGAACGGATCGTGAAGGCACGGAGGCTGTTAGCCCCACCGATATAGAACTGCTCGTTGTAAGGAGATACGCGGGCATTTCCATAACTGTAAATGGCTCCCGCCATGACGCGTCCGACCAGATGCTGATTATGACCGATCTTATAGTTGTAACGGATTTCCGCCGTTCCTTTCACGAACTGGGCGAATTTATTCCCCAGCAGATGCTTTCCTTCTTCATTGAATTTCTTTCCGGCAATGGCATAACCGGCAGCCAGCAGGTTACCCGCCTGCGAAACAGACAACTGAAACCAGGTATGATTCCGCTTGGAAGTGATCGGTGCATCGTCGTAGGTATAGGTATATCCCATCGCCGGCACGAACTGGTTCTCCAAACTCAGTTTCAGGGCACGGTTGTCTTTCGTTATGCTGTCGAACTCGTGGGTGGTTGACTGAAGCAGGTTGTATGTCAGTTTAAAGGGCGTGATCGAATGGTGACTGGTGGCAGACGACTGATAATCGTAGGCTGCATTTCCACCGAAAGCCAGCATCTTAAAGAAGCGTGCCCGGTTCAGCTGGTCGACATACAGGCGGAAGGAGGTGCTCGAAGGATACAAGCCGTCCTTTTTCATCATACCGGGGAACAGCAATTGCGGGAATGTCAATGTTCCGCTCAGTCCCATTTCCCAGCTATTGATAGCCGATTTCGAACCGTCCACCCGTTTACCGGTCTGCCATTCGTAAGAGCCGCGCAAACGCACACCGAATGTTTCACCTCCCCCGAACACATTCCGCTTGGTAACACTGAAAATAGCTCCCGGCCCCAGCTGGTCGTTACTTTTTGATGTCACATTCACCTCCAACTCCCCGTCGAGCGGCAGGTCGTAGACAGTGTTTATCTTCAGGTCGAGGGTATCTTGGCGACGGGCCGTATCGCGCGGGGTATATTGCATTTCGGAATACCGGAAAATACCCAGGCGCGAGTAACTGTTCTGCGTCCGTTGCTGTTTTTCCTGCGAATAGAGATCGCCGGAATGTAGACGCAGACGGTTGTAAAGCACCGACGGACGTACCCGGAGTTTACCTTCGTAATAGACCGTCATATCTTTATAGCGTACCGAATCGGTAGGCGGCTCGTTGTTATAACCGTTCAACAGGACGGAGATTTCACCGATCTTCCACGGACGCAGGGCGGTACGCGGCAGGCCGGGTTTCGTCATGACGCGAAGTGCGACCTTGCCGGGATTCAATATGGTATCCGCCTGGTAGGTAATGAACTCGGGGCGGAAATAATAGAATCCGTTATTACGCAACAGGGAAGTAATGCGTTGCCGCTCGGCTTCCAGATTCGTCACACTGAAGTTTTCCCCTTTATGAAGCAGGCGTGCCGAAGGATTACTTTGTATCAATGTATCCATCTGATGGCGCATCCTTACATAACGGATACTGTCGTAAGTATAAGGATGATTCATTTCCACCTGATAGATGAGTTTGGCTTTCTTGGCATCCTTCGGGTTGGTATCTACCTGGAAAGAAGTCGTTCCATTGAAATAGCCGTATTCTTTCAGCAGGTTTTGCGCCACTTTGATACGTATATCGGGATTCACCGTCGAGATAAAGACAGGCTTGGCGGCAAGTTTATTGAAGATCCATTTTCCTACCTTTCCTTTTTTATTCACGAAGGAGTTATAGACCCACAGACCGAACGGGAACGGCACACGGACAGATGAACTACCCAATAACGCATTGTTGGGGGGATAGGCAAGAGCCCCCTCTACTTCAGCCAGGGCATCTTCACCGGCGGTGGTCTCATCTTCGTTGGTGACTTCTATCTTTTTAATGCCGGTATAAAGGACTTCGCCTTCGGGCAGGTTCTTTGTGGTCGAACAGGATACCGACAAAAGCAGGAGGTGTATTATTACCGTCCCGCTAAACAGCCTATATAGTATATCTTTCTTTTTCATCATTCCTCATCATTAACCGGTTTAGGCCTATTTTTCTTAAAGTTGAACAACTCCCGCATGTGAAGCATCTTGCGGCGTAGTACGATACCGACACCCGTTTCCGTGATCTCCCCTTCCAGCAGGCTTTCGTAGTTCTTGTCGTGGAACAGTTTCACGTAACGCGTTCCGCTGGCATCCAGTCGGTATTCGACCGAGACGTTGTCGATAAAGGCCTGCGTCTGGTTGCTGTTGCTGGCATTCTCGCCGGTCGAGATACGACCTCCCAACACGATACGGATACGGTCGTTCCAGAAACGTTTGGCAAAGCTGAAGTTATAGTCGGTACGCTGACCGCCATCCCCGGTGCCGTTCTCGTCGTAGCTATCCATACCGAACGATATATCGACCGTTTTCAAGGCACTTCCTGCAATATTACTGATCTCACTGTTCAGGAAACTGTTCAGGGCAGCCCCCATGTTCAGGTTCTGTTTGCCACTGCTACTGTTCGCCAGGTACATACCGGTGATAATCATTCCGACAGCCAGTTTCGTACGTTCATCATCGCCCATGCTACTCAGGGTTGTCTGCATCGTCTGGTCTTCGGGAGCCGTCAGGACGAACTGCAGGCCGAGGTTCTCCAGTTGTTGTTTAAGAGCGATACCGACATCGAAGTTGACCATGCGGGAACCACTACCCTCCGTCACATTGGTACGGATGCGTTCGGTAGCCGTCAGGCTCAGATACGGATCCATCGGATCGCCACTCCACTGCACGTAACTGCCATCCTGTATATTGAACTCTTTCAGCGGGATGATCGGCAAAGCATATTTCACAATGCCACCGGAAAGAGTATATCGTCCGTTCAGGATCATTTCACCCTGCGGGGTATATTGGAAAGAGAGGTCACCGCCCCCTTCGAGCTCTACCTTGCTGGAACGGTCGGGAGTGATATCGGCATTCAGTCGTACGGACTGGTCGATACGGATCGTTAACAGCATATCCATTCCTCCCAGCGGCAGCGGGGCTTCGGGACGACGACGGTTGACGAGCGTATCTTCGAAAGAGGTGAAAGTCACCAGATCGGAAAGACGGTCTTGTACGGTCAGCGGTGAATCCTTCATCACATAGGTTACATTCGTTCCACCCAGCAATTGCAGATTACCACGCATCATCAAGGCATCGAGCGGCCCTTTTACGGTAGAAGAGAGATTGACCAGCAGTTTACCGTAAACCATGCTTTCTTTGTTACGTTTTACATCGAGCAATTGCATATTATCGGCCTTTAGCTTCAGGTCAGCCGTCATTCGCGACAGGTTGTTGAAGTCGACCGTACCGTCTATCACGAACGGGTTCTTACCGGCAGCATGGATATGGTATTCGTCAAACATGATTTTGTTATCTTTCACCACGATCTTTTTGTCGTCTACCCGGAAGCTGGTTCCGACAGCCGTCACAAACATCGAAGTCGAATCCATTTCGATATATCCGTTCATTTCAGGGGCCTTACTACTACCCTTTATCGTCATGTTTCCTTCCAGTATACCATTTAACGAAGCCATATTATCCGGGATAAACGGGTTCACCATATCCAGCGGCAGATGTGTCACGTCGAGTGTTCCGTCGAGATAATCCTCTTTCCCCATCTTGTAAAGGGCAGTAGCCGACATCACCTCATTCTGGTCGCGCAGGAAGTGCATATCGACCTGATGCTTGTTATCCGGCAACGGCAGGTAAACGGTACTGAACATCAGTTCTCCTACCCGTCCGCCTTCATAAATAAGATTGTCTATATTCGCATCGAGCACCACCAGGAACGAGCTGTCGGAAGGTGCATATTGCATATCCGCACTCAGGATTCCCTGCATGGAAGGTATCTCCGTAAATGCTTTCGAGATCACATCGAGGTTGATCTGGCTCAGTTCGAGGTGCAGTTCCTCCATCTTCTCCTTTTCCGGTCGCGAATGTATCCACAAGGACATATTTTCCTCGCCCGACAACCGGAGATCGGCTGCAATATCTTTCTCATTCTTATAGAGGATATAATTGTCCGGATTCAGCTTGAAAGGACGGAAAGCCAGAATCGGATCGTCGGGGAACAAATGGAGATTGATCCCTTCTTTCACCTTATCCGCCCGCAGTCCGAGCAGTATACCGGTATCTCCGGCCCCATCCGTGTATAAAAGCTCGGCATCGGCAAACGTACTTCTTATCTTTCCCTTCACGCCGGCAGTGAAAGGTGCTTGTTTACGGTATTTTGTCTTAATCACATCGGCACTATACAACAATCCGAGCGAGTCCTGGCGCACGGCGAAACTGATCGTATCGAGCCGGGTTGTATCACGCATCAGATCGTAGATACCCGCATCCATGCGGAAACCTTCTTCGGGTGAAGAGAAAGCCTCCAGATTAAGGTTGTTGAAGGAGATATTGGCCTGTTGCAGGATGCTATAGATCGGATTGTCTTTCCCCGCCGATATAGCCAGATGCATATCGGGAAGCAACGGACGGAAAGCAGGGATATTAATCATCGAGTCTTTCTCCAATTGTTTGTTCAGACCTTCCGATATCCTGGTGAACTTATCGGTCATCGTTTCGAGATCGGCATTTCCTGTCAATGTGATTCCCAGGTCGCCGGCATGGAACGAGACACGGGTCGTATCCTCTGTACTTTGAGCATGCAGAGTCAGTGTTTTGGGTTTATATTTTCCGGTAGTCGTAATCAGTTCCCAGTTACCCAATGTGACGTCGACCAGGTTGTTCTTTCCCATATCGGTTTCCGCTTCCGCAAATAGCTGGAAAGAGGTAGCCAACGAATCTTGCATCAGGTGCATACCGTAGAGGTCGAAATTCTCGACATCAGCAATCAGCATGGCCTTGATCTCCTTTTTCAACAGGGTAGCGTTCAGCGTCACATCCATCTTTGCCAGCGGATATTTACTCAACAGGTCGAACTTGGCGAAGTTCTTTTCGAGCGATCCTGCCAGATTGACGTCCGACACGTTATAATTACCATAATGGATATCCGTAATCCGACCGTCCAGTTTCGCCCAGGTAGACGCTTTGAACGGATCGAAACCTTTTCCTTCGGCACGGATAGAAGCAGTAAGCCCGTAGAGGGAGTCGAGCGGCATAAAGTGCAAAGGTTCAAGGCTATCCACTTTCAAGTCGGCTTCGTAAGCCTCGTTAGCGGGGTTGAAACGTCCTGTCAACAAGACCTTTCCTTTATCCTCCCGCAGAAGCAGGTCGGCCTGGTATTCGTTATTTTTCAAACCGGCTTCACCGGTCAGGGTAATGCCGGAAGGGATATTGAAACGTTTCCGTTCCGCTTCCGGGAGCATGGCCAATACGAAATCGAGGTTACCCGTTTTCGCTTTCAGTTCCAGTTTTCCGGAACGGCGCACACTGTCGGTAAGCGATTTCATCGTACCGGTCACATCCATACGGAAAGCCCCCGGCAACTCCCCTTTCAACTGGCGAAGCATCAGGGAGGACAGGTTACCTTCCACACCGGCCGTCAGCGAAACCGGTTTTTCCGGATAAGCCTTCTGAAAATCTTTCGGAAGTGCACCGGCGGCAATCATTACATCCTCCTTACCCACCGAAGCAGTGAGCAACACCCGCATGTTGCCTTCCGGATTTTCTGCAAACGAACTCCAGGGAACCATTGCCAACAGGCGGATTTCCGATGAAGGAGTCTTCAACAGAAGTTGCGGTACATTGATAGTGGTGCTATCGCTATGAAGGCTTCCGGTCAGGGATGAGATAGTCAGTCCCGAACGGTCTTCGGCCGAAAACTCGCGTATGCGGGCTTTTATATCCCGGTCCCCATAAAGAAGAGAGTCGAGCGAGATATTGACGTCACTCAAGGCGATATGAGAAGGGTCGAAACCTTCTGTCGCATCCTGATCGTTACCGTCATAACCCAGGGTCGATCCGGTCAGGGTAAACAGGCCGGCTTCATAACGCGAGGTCCCCAGGTCGACTACACCGTCTTTCAGGTTGGCTTTATCGATATAGGTGGTCAGACGTAACGAGTCGGCAGGCATCTGCATGGCAAAAGCCACCCGGTCGAGGTTTATCTTTTCGAGGTTTAATATCCAGTTTACGGGGGTTGAAGTGGTGTCGGCCTTTGTTGTCGTATCGTTCAACAACAAAGTGATAGCCGTATCGGAGAGGTCGACCGTATTCAGGGTAACCTTTTCTTTCGCCAGGTTGACACGGTCGGCTTTGGCATACAGGCGTCCCAGTACACCCTTTATCTCCATACCTTCGATAAATGTACCGGTGTTTACCTTCACTCCTTCCAGGTCGATCGCATCTACCAGTACCTCTTTCTTCAGTAAAGGCAGGGCGCGTACATTCACCGTCAGGCTTTTTAGGGTCAGGAGCGTATCGGCGGGCGAAGTCAGCACCTCCACTCCCTTCACCGTCAGGTTCAATGGGAAAGAAAGCCGTATCCGTTCTATTCCGATCTGCATTCCGGTAGCTTTACCGGCATAATAAGCCGCTTTCCTGACGGCAAAATTCTGAACAGGCGGTATATATAATAATACAGAGACCAATAATACCAATACCACCGGTATCAGGCAGACGATCCCTATTCGTTTGATCCAAATCCTCATTTGCTATTATAGTGTATTCTTTTTATAAAGATAACGGCTAAATACCCTGTTTTGTTTGAAAATTCATTAACAAATATAGAAAAGAAATTCAAAAATAAGAACAATATTATTACTACCTGCCATATTTTTAATTGTACCGGATTCGATACAACTAAAAATGCGTATGTTTGTCAGAGCTAAAAGAAAAGATAAAGATATGTTGAATTTAGAAGAACTTTGTACCCAGGTACAACAGATAGCCCGTAAAGCAGGGGCTTTCCTGAAAGAGGAACGAGGTAAATTCGACCGCGGGCGGGTAGAAGAAAAAAGTGCCCACAACTATGTTTCGTATGTAGACAAAGAATCGGAGAAATGGCTGATCGCCCAACTTTCCGCCCTGCTCCCCGAAGCCGGTTTCATCGCCGAAGAGGGTAGCGGTAGCCTGACCGACGAGAATTATTGCTGGCTGGTCGATCCGCTGGACGGCACTTCCAATTATATCCACGACGTAGCTCCGTATTGTGTGAGCATCGCCTTGCGTAATAAAGAAGAGTTGCTGCTCGGCGTTGTCTACGAAGTCTGCCGCGACGAATGCTTCTATGCCTGGAAAGGCAGCAAGGCCTACCTCGATGGCAAAGAGATACATGTATCCGATGTGTCAGACCTCGACAAAGCTTTTATCGACCTGGGATTTCCTTATAACTCGGATGCCTACCGCCCGGTAGCCCTCCACCTGGTCGACAGGCTATACGGTTTTGCCGGAGGAACGCGCCTGATGGGAGCGGCTGCTGCCGAAGTCTGCTACATCGCAGCCGGACGGTTCGAAGCCCGTATCGAGGCTTATATCGGTCCCTGGGACATTGCCGCCGGTGCCCTGATCCTGATGCAGGCAGGTGGTAAAGTGACCGATTTCAGCGGGGGCGACAACTGGCAGTCGGGCGACGAAGTGCTTGCCACCAACGGGGCAATGCATGAAACGCTGATGCGGCTGATAAAGGAATAAAACGTTCGCTCCGGCAGACGTCCGCTTTTTTACCCTATAAGGAAACCCGTCTTACCTTATAGGGTAGGTCTCATTACCGTATAGGGCGTACTTCGATACCTTATAGGGTATTGCAGGCTTTTTATTAACGCAATGCTCTGTCGATCAGGAATTCTGCGGGGTTAAGGACAGAAAAGGAACTTACGGCACCTCCCCTTTTTCAGGCTGCATCCGGTTTGTTTTTCCGGTAGACACCGCGGGAGATACGGGAAAGATATTCCGGTTCCAACCGGGAGAGATAACGGCGTACGGCCCGCTCACCGATACCGGCCGGCTGGCAGTTCTCATAGGCATCCGACAGGGTAAACTGATCGGGCAACTGCTCGAATACCTGACGGAAGCGGTCGGGGCAACACAATTCCCTGACACCCGGCAGTTCCTCCAGTTGCGTCATCAACAGACGACTGTGTTCCAGGCAAACTTCGGTTATAGCCATCGCCGCCCGGAAATGAGGCATATTGCAATACCGTTCGTCTACCCCATAATCGAGTGAAGCCGCATCGAGCGCCGTAAAGATCATACAGAGACGGAAGGCCATCAGTCCGTGGCGTTTCACCACCCCCAGGAAATACTCGCTGCCGAAAAGATCGGTTTCCTTCAATAAGGCAGAGAAGCGGCTGTTCAATTCCTGCCACTGTGCCGGGGTTAGGCGTACTTTCAACGGACGGTCGCGCAACTTCAACGCTCCCTCCAATAACTGCCCGGAAAGCGCCGACAGGTGACTGTCGAAATTTTCCTCCTCCCCTTCCGACGATACATCCTGCCAGATAGCTTCACTCCGGCAGGTATAAAGCAGCAAACGACTGGCCAACCCATTCTCCACGTTCGGTACCAGGCGGGTGAACTGTCCCGGTGTGCCCGCCAGCAAGAGTGCCAGGCGCGGACGGTCGATACGGATCAGTTCGTTGTCGGTCTTTCGCGACGATGCCACGGGTTCGTGATGGAAGGCTTTACGCAGCAGATCGTCGAACTGCCCGTAATCCTGGCGGGAGGCATTCACCAGGGTATCTATCTCGCTATCGGCCATCAACCCTCCGTAAGTGCCGTTCTCATAGAGGTGAACGAGCAGTTTCGCTTTCGTTATCTGGGTGGGGATAAAGAAACAGCAGGTCGATGCCTTCTGCGGGGTCTCCGCTACACAGACGGACTGCCCTTTCCGGTGAGCCGTCACCTTTTTCAGTTCCCATTCTTCAAGAGCCTGCAAGTATTCCTGTTCCTTACGCTTCGTCTCGATCTCGATCAGGGAGGCATAGTTGTCGGCCAGATGCCGCATGTCGTTGATACAACCTTTCCCGTTGGCAGCCGGAGCCACTTCGATCGTAAAGAGGTGGGGATAGACCCGTTTCCGGTTATAAAGCCCCCATACCTTCGGCAGGCAACCGCTGACCACGGTACAGGCTGCCAGAAAAGCCATATCACGCTCACGGCGGTCGGTATAGAAACGGATGGCCTGCCCCAAAAGGGGAGGCAGGTCGGCGATGATATCCTGTGGCAGGAAAGGAGTTCGCTCACGCAGTTCTTCGCCCGAAAGCGCGTCGGGTGCCGTTAGTTCCTTTTCTGTCCTTAAGGCTTCACGACGGGGAAGTCGATAGGCTTTATCTCCCTGATAAGCAGAAGATAAAGCCTGACGTATCTCCGCTTCGGTAAAGTCGGAGGCTTGCAACAGGGGGATACACAACGCGGCTATTTCTTCCTGCCCGAAACCTTTGCGGCGAGCCTCGCACCCCAGACGGTAGACCGTATCGTTACGGTTGCCCTCGGCAGGCGGATAACGTGCCAGCCAGTCCTGCACAAAGAGCCGGGCAGGAGAGATAGCGGTAACGTCAAACACCTCCGCTTCGGGATTATACCAGGCTTCGGGATCGTCGCTCACATAGCAGCACCGGCTGACATCCTTACATTTGCGGTCCGACGGCATACCCGCCAACTGTTCGTAACAGGCAGCCACGGCAGCAAAAGCAACGCCATGCTTCTCCTGTCCGGTATCGACGGAAACAAACACCTTCAAGCCATCGCCGCCGGGACTGACAAAGAGGGCCTGGGTGTGTACATCGGCTTTGAAAAGGGCTTTTATACGGAGCAGGTCGGGCACATGGTCGAAGTCGAGCCCGACCACCCTGTTATAGCTTACGATCTGTGTCGCTTTATGCCCTCCGCGGAACACCCCCGAAGGGGTGAAACCGGGCAACCGGTTTTTCAATTCACGGGCTTTCTCTTTATCACCGTCCTTAACCGCATTGCGGTAAGCCAGTATTTCATGTGTCCAACGGCGGGTACGGATCAGGATAATGATCTCTTCGAGACTACGGGGATCGGAGGCGGGCAAGTAGAGCTTGCGGAAGAAGGATACTTGAGGTTGTGTATTCATAACGATAAGTTTTAAGGCATAAAGCCGGTTTTAAAATTACTACAAGGTAGACAATCCGGGGAAAGCGGCAAGGCATACAAAAAGACCGGCTCCGAACTGCCGAAACGGGGTGTGAGGGCCTTCGGGGCAGCCTTTACGATAGCGGCGGCTCAGAAAACCGGTCGTTTTGTATGGGAAACGGGAAGATTTATTATTTACCTATTTCGCGGTCGTCCAATCCCATGTAATAGAAGCGTTTCACCGCAGCGGGCGATGCTTCGAACGTAAAGATGTCGTTCATCAGGTGATACAGCCGTCCGTCGCGTTCGTGGCCGGAATGTTCTTTCAATAACAGGGCGATATCTTTTACGGCGAAAGCTAAGGCTTTGTGCACTTTTGCCGGTATGTCTATCCGGTCTTCGGGAAAGATCACGCCGGCTCCCAGCCTTATACGCAGATAGTCTTTATACCTCGACAGCTTCCGTTCATTACTACGCGACAGTTTCCCGTCGCTCTCCCTCATCCGTCTCAACGCATTGATCGCGTCCGACAGTTCATCCAGTGAGGATGATAGTTCGATAGGTTGTTCTTTTTTTTCATTTTATTTCATATTCAATTATTGTCAGAAATGAATGTAGCGTCGTTGGTAGGGGCGGTTCGCGAACCGCCCTTACAGGCGCCGTCATAATGGAACAGGCAGGTTCGACCGTAGGGGCGGGGTCTGCCCGCCCTTCTTCACCGGTTGTTATATTATTGTCGCAAAGGGCGGGCAAACCCCGCCCCTACAAAACAACGAAGCCCCGGAAGACGAATCCTCCGGGGCTTGTTTTTGTCTGTCTTTGCTCTTCACAGAGATCGAACAGAAGAACTTTATTTCATTACTTTAGTATTAATACTGACTGCTTATTCGCCCATCGCGGGCTAATTAGTTGATTCAAGTACAGGCATCAACCGCGCAGTCAATTTAAATTTATTGATTATAAATAGTTTCTTATTTTACGATTGCTTTTACAGCAGCTTCACCTTCTACGGCTACTACAACTACACCTTGAGGTACAGCGATTTCAGCGTTATCGGAAGAAATTACTGTATTAGCGATTGTCTGGCCAAGAATATTGCTGATAGCAACAATCTTACCCTGAGCACCCTTGATAACGATCTTACCGTCACCTGCAACTATCGATACTTCAGATGCTGAGATACCTTCGTTACCAACAGGAGATTCTGCAGCTTCAAGAGTAAATGACAATCCTGAATACGGAGAAATACCAGCCAAAGTCAATACGCCATTTTCCTGAGCCAAGTATTTACCGGATTTTGTATGCTGAATTTTATATTCACCCTTAGTAGATGTTACAGCAAATGCAAATCTTGAATAGTTATCAGCAAATTTCAAAGTATCATTCTTTGCTCCATAAACCACCAGTGAATCCAAATCCTGACCATATTGTTTAGCTTTGATAAAGTTTACAGTAGAACCATCTTTACTTGACATGTAGAACAATTCGTCGTTAGCGATTTCTTCTTCAGTAAGTTTACCTGTCTGAGCTGTTGCAATATAGAATTCCGGTTTTTCTTCATTCTTCATAGAAGCAGTATCCAGATACATAGAGAAGTTTTCTTTAGTGAATGCATCCGTTGCTTTCAACTCTGTTTCGGCTTTCAATACTCCACGCAACTGGCTGTCCATAGAGATAGCCAATGTCGGGTTGGCAGCAGAAGCTATTCTCTTATTAGCTGGTTCGTCAGACACATTTACGAATGCAGCATCATCAGGCAATTCAACAGTGAAATAACCCATTGGAGCAGAAGTAAAATCAGTAACGATAATAGCAGAACCTGAACCAGCAACATTGATCTGGCCCATATAAGTACTGTCCACTTTGTAATAACTAAAGTTACTTCCGAGCAATGTCGTATCTGCAGGAATTAACTGATACTGTTTCTCGGTAGCTGTTGCTCTGAACAATACAGCTACTGCAATAGAGTCTTTATTCGATTTCCAGAATTCAGGTTTATCTTTATATGCATCCGGTTTTTTTGTTGTCTTGTCAAAGTCTACCAGTTCTCTCATGCCAAACGTTTTTGCTGTTCTATCATAAGCGAAAACAACATTTTCGTTGCCGGCAAGAGTCAGATAATATGCATTACGTTTCAATTCCTGGTTACCGTATGCTTTAGCATCATACTTTTTATCAGAACCAGACACACCGGTAACAGCTGTTCTTACATTAAACTCGACAGCATCCTGCGCATCAGCATCAGCAATCGACAACTTGGAATCACCTACAACATACAAATTATCACCACCAAATGTAGTGTTAAACTTCAGTTTAACAGCATAGTTCGCAACCTGATCATCAGTAAAGCTCAGATAACCTACTTTTACATCGTCTGCCTTAACATTCATCTTTTTGATCAGATAAATATCGTCCGATCCGGATACCTTATATTCACCATCCTTATCCGTTGCATAAATATAACTCTTCGCAGCATCAGCAAACGGATTCAATCCATTTTCACGGTTAGCGATTTTATAGTATCCGCTTCTGCCTTTAATCGTAAATTGAGTAGCAGGAACCAATTCGCTTGCAACACTAGCAGTGTAGTCACATTTAACTTTTGTACCTGCAACATTCATATCAACCAAAATAGCTTCAGCAAACTTACCGCCTTTTTTCTGGATAGAATAGATACCGTCTTCTAATGTAGCCAGTTTACCCTGTGCAAAAGAAACATTTGCATATGTATCGGCTACAGCCTTAGCCAGGCTTGTTGAATCTACAATAGTAAACAAACCGGGATTACCCGTACCGGTTCTGGCAATTGCAAAGTAACCGATCGAGTCTTTATCGGTAGGGAATTTTTCCAATCCTGAATAAGCCTTTCCCGCTTTCAACTCTCCAATAGTAGGAATCGAGTCGACCTTAACAGTTAAAACATCACCACCTGTTTTACTTACATTCTTATAAATATAGAAACGATAGTTAGCAGCGGCACGACCTGCGGCCACTTTGTCTACCATATTAATAGAACCAGTAGTTTCCAGAATCGTTGTTGCAGCTTCCTCAAAGTCCCAAACTTTACTGCTTGTGATGTCTGCAGTAGATGAAGCCCATTTACAAACAACAGAGTCTGCACTGATTTTCAGACCACGGCCACCAATAGAATCATTGAAAGCTGTACCGGTATTGAATACAGTATCTACAACAAGGAATACATTCTTATTCTGAAGTTCCTTACCATTCTTATCAACCTGTTTCTTATCTGCTGATCCATAAGCCTTTTTAGCTCCGTTTACACGTAAATAAACTCCTTTATCAACAGCTGACGCTCCATCGATCAAAGCCGGATAAGCAGTCAAAGTTGAAGCATTGATATAATCAGCACTGCCGTCTGTTACCTGATCCAGGATATTCAGTTTGAAAGAACCGTTGCCGATCGCATTCAGTTCTTCAGCAGTCATGATTTTCTGCGCTGGCGTGAACAGATTTACAACAGTGTAACTTTTACCTGATTCCCATTTTACAAATTCAGCTTTATTTCCGGCTGTAGAAGAAATATTCAGCACATACTTTACCTTGTCTGCATCGTAGCAAACCAAGTTTTTAGAACCATCTGCACCTTCAAATGTAAAAGAAGAAATAGCACCTTCTGTTGTTTCTGAAACAAGTTCTGCTGCAGTTTTGTCCTTGTTGTATTTAACAGCCAAAACAGCTCCGGTCAACTTGTTTGTAAACTTGAAAGATTTCACATTGTTCGTAATCACAATAGTAGGTTCCCACAAAGCAGAGTCCGTAGAAGTAACATACACGCTAGGATCAGTAGTCGACGATGCAATAGAGCGTGTCTCCAAATAAACTTTTTTATCATCGGTTCTGAATGACAAATAATTATCAGTAGAACCTAAATGATAATAGTTACCTTCTGCAGCCTTTTCCACAGAGACAGTTGCCGCCTTTACATCCTCAAAATGAAAAGCATTAGTGCTCTGCCCCATTGCTGTAGAAGAAAGTCCACCGGCTACCAAGGCGGTAGCCATAAGAGTAGAAAATCTCTTGTTCATAATCTTTAATTTAATATTAATAATAGTGTTACTTAAAAGCCTTTTATCCAAAAGCTGGAATCTTAACCAAAGTCAAATGACTAGCTAAAACGTTCCTTTTTTCTAGTCATATTTTCGGAGGCTATTTGACTTTATACGAAAAAGAAGCTATTTCATACAAACTTTGCTATGCAGTTGATAAGAAAGCATATAGATTAGGAAAAATAATTTAGAAAAGAATTGCAGATTAAAAATTAAGATATACCTTTGTTGACTAGAAAAAAGGAACGTTTTTTATAGTCACTACGTAATATTCGTATTAACGTAAACAACAACATATTAAAGCCTAATAAATTACAAAAACAGCATATATAAAAAGCCCTTAAATCTCCTTGCTAACAAACTGATAATCAATTACACATTTTTTATATATTTGAGTATATCAAGAAATCTACTGCTTTTTGGCCCTTTTGCGATACCCTTATACATTATTATATTATATGCAGTCTCTCCCGTTGCCATAGAGACAAATATCTCCGCTACATCCTTTTTAAAGGGAAATACTCCCCGTTTACAGACAATCTCCCACCATCCGTCTATTTTATTTGTATCTGCCTGTATTTCATTTAACTTCACAGACAAATCAACATAAAATATGGAAGAGAAATGAAAAAGAGAATGATTATTACCAGCCTATTTGCTTTCTGCCTTTTAGCTTCCGCCGGGGAACAGCCTCCCCGCGGACCTTTCTCCGGTAGACCGCATGGTTGCTGTTGTTGCAGCTGTAACCACCCCAGACCGGATCAAGACCCTCCGCAAAGAGGAGAAGTTCCTTCTTTTATCACCGACAAACTGATCAAGAAGTTGGCCCTATCAGACGATCAGGTGACAAAACTCAAGGAAGAAGAGAAAGCTTTCATGGAGAAAATGCAACAGATGCGCCCCGACAGGGATGGCGAAGAGCAATTCTCTCCCGATGAAATAAGAGAGAAAATGGACACAATGATGAGCGAACACGACGCAGCAGTCAAAGAGATCCTCTCCGACGATCAATATAAAAAGTACCAGAAATATATGAAAGAGAATCGCCCGAAAGGTCCGGGTAACGGCGGTCCCGGAGGCCCTGGCGGACTAGGTGGGCCGGATGGCGACTGGATGGAATAAAATACAAAACCTGTTGTCAGTAAAGTTCTACTTACCGACAACAGGGACATTCAAGACATTTTTGAAGAAGACAGGCGACAAGTGAAAAAGGTTTCATCCCATGAAAAAAACGCCCCAAAGCATTACCATAAATAAAAAACTACTATCTTTGTCCCGTTACCCGCTTTTGGGTAACAGACCATTAAAACCATTAACATATGGAAAGATACGTAAATGTCATGCTCGATGCCGGCTTCAAGGCTGTATTCAGGGTAAAACAAGTAGCCATTGACTTTATCAATGCCGCCCTCCAGGGTGAACGCCAGGTCAAAGACCTGACCTATCTCGACAAAGAAATCCAACCGGAAGTAGTAGAACAACGTACGGTGATCTTCGATCTCCTTTGCGAAGACGTGGACGGGAGCAAATTCGTCCTGGAGATGCAAAATTGCCCGCAACGTTATTTCTTTAACCGTGGATTATATTATCTTTGTCGAATGATTTCCCGTCAGGGAAAGAGTGGACGTGACTGGCAATACAGCCTGCTTCCTGTCTACGGTATCTACCTGTTAAACTTCAGCCTGCCTGAATTTCACGGCTGGCGCACAGACGTAATCCTGGCTGACGAAGCAACGGGTAAAACTTTTGGCGAGGTCAAACTGAAACAGATCTATCTGTCGTTCGACCTGTTCAATTTAACGAAAGAGGAATGTAAGACATCTCTCGAAAACACGGTTTATATATTGAAGAATATGAATTTATTTGATATGTCTCCATTCAAAGAGAAAGAGGATGCTTTCAAACGCTTGCTCGATGTGGCGAACCTCAATGCCATGACCGACCATGAGCGTGCCATCTACGAAGAGAACCTGAAGATTTACCGTGACTGGCACGCTACGATGGAATATGCGGTGGAAGAGGCTGAGGAGAAAGGCAAAATGAAAGAACAGCGCCTTATCGCTGCGAACTTGAAAAAAAAAGGGATTAATATCGAAACAATCGCCCAATGTACCGGATTGTCAGTGAAAGAGATTGACGAACTGTAATTTGTAATTGCATAATATATAAAATCAGCCAGGTTGTCTAAAAGCATAACAACCCGGCTGATTTTGTTTTTATCAGAAGCGAACTCTTTATATGTATTTATTTCTTGTGCTTGAACAACAACACTCCTAACAGAACAAGGAATGCCATAGCCATCATTGTCATTTCCAGCCAGTAATGGGAAGGTTCGACCCATATTTCGGTCAGGATGTCCCAACGCCCCAGGATCTCGACAAAAGTCCAGAAGATGATAACGGTAGGGATAGCGTAACGGATGGCATAAGCCAGCTTCTTAATCTTCAGTAAACGGATAAACAGATAGATCGACCAGGCCAGCGAACCGAAAGCGATCAGCATCGTTACAGGGTGACGGTCGCCTAAGAACTCGTTATCATAAGAGAAAAGCAATATCATGTAACAAGTCCATAAAAGGACATTCAGCTCCATAAAGGTTGTCATAGCTGCATTTCGAACGACCGGTTGAAGCTCTTCCACCGGCTGGCCGTAACGAATCTTACGCTGTATCCAGTTGAAGAAGTTACATCCCGAACGGGTACTGAAAATATAAAACAGCATAACGATCGCCCAGAAACCATACGAAGAGGGCATGATCAGATATTCCGGCTTCGTCACCACCTCACCGTTTTCAATGAGCGGCTGCACACCGAAACGGTTGGCAAAATAGACATATCCGAACTCGATCCAGCCCGTCCATACAAACAGTCCACCGAACAGCCCCAGAAAAGTAGCCGAGTTCTCTTTGCGGGTGACAATACCGATCAGCAACATGATCAGACCTACCACTCCCAGCCCGAAAGCCGCAGGGTAGAGGAGGTTATGACCCAACATTTTTTCCATCAGGATCATGGCGGCATGTCCCAACGGCATTGTGAAAAGAACGATCAGAAAGGACAGGATACCTGTCCAGGGTGAAGTCAGTTTCATTGATATATGTGTTTATTTTTATTGGTTTCAAAAGTAATAATAAATCTATTCAGGGACATAGATAATCTCCCCATTTTCCATTTCGTAAGCAATACCCACTTTCTTTCCCTTCTTGCCCGACTTCTCCTGGCTTTCCGAAGGTTTGTACTTTGTGATGGTCTGACCTTCTTTCGTGATGATCTCCATATTCTCCTTGCCGGGATTCTTCACCATCGTGTAATCCTCCTGCGAAAAGATCTCCGTCATGTTGAACTTGGTGACCAGCGCCACCATCAGGGCAACGGCAAAGACCATTGCCACATCGAACAGATTCGACAACATTGCAACCGGATCATGGTCTTCGGCTGCATTCAGTATACGGCGGCGACTCATTCGTTTACAGCTTTAGAGGTTACTAACGTAGCTTTTGTTGCAGCAGGTTTCTCCCGGGAAAGCTCCGACAGGAAATCGAGATATACCAGGTCGGAAGTGAACCAGCGCTGCTTCACCTGCAACAAGATAAAGCCGACTGCACCGGAGAACAATCCGAGTACGGTTGTCGCAAATGCTACCTGCATATTGTAGGCCATCGAAGAAATATCACCGGTAGAAAGCCCCGCCAAAGCCGGTCCCATCGGGATCAGGGTTCCCATCAATCCGAGGATAGGACCGAATTTAACCAATACCTTATATTTTCCGAGTTCGGCATCTGCCGTTACTTCATATTCGGACAAGACGCGGTTGGCAACAGCCGTACTGTCGGTAGCCAATAATAACCCGGCAGTTTGAGTAAACAAAGAATCAGGTTGTTCTTTCAATTCTTCCGAGAAGGTATGGATCGTGGAATGATCCAGCTGATCCATCCGCAAACGTAACTGTTTATCCTGTTTGATACGCTGGATATACTGACCGGCAAAACCACCCAGCATAACGATACTTTTAGCAAAGAAGAATAACAATCCTACAATAACAGGCACCAGCAGCCCGCTTGAAATCCAGAATAATATATTTGATACTTGTTCCATAATGATACTTAGTGTTTCGTGTGTTTATGTTGTTTATAAATGCGGACAATATGTGTCCAGATATATCCGAGAAAGAAGATAGCCAGCAACACGCCCAATGTCCCCGCACATCCGACCCAGTCGACAGGAGAAGCATGGTTGTAAACAGTTGCCGACGGATGAAAGATCGTACAGCAGATAACGAGTACGCAGACAAAGAAGGTCAGGATCACGATCAGTTCGATCAACAGTTCTTTCTCTGCAATCAGTTTACGCATAAAGAAAGAGGCCAGGCCGAAAACTACAGTGACTCCTACTGCCAGTGCAATGCTTGTCTTCATAAAGTCGAATCCCGTCAATGTAAAGAATAAGGTAATATGAATATAATACAAAGCGGGGAAAACCAATAGGGACGGCATATACCGGAACAGTTTCGTATACCAGCGGAAAGATTTGCCGTCTTCCCAGTCCTTAATACGGGCGATACAGAAATAACCGGACAGGAGCATATCCACCATCACCACGAGCGAAATGTTCATCATGGCCGACTGGGTAGACAATACTCGCTGCAACTCCAGCTTATTTACCTCCATCGCATACGAATGACAGAGCATCACAAAAGCGCCGAGCGAAAGGCTGAAGGCAAGCCTGTACCAACGATTGGGCAACAGGCTTGTCATAAACAGGCTCTTTACAACTGCGAAAAGTGATAATAATAGCAAGATATTATCCATTGTTATTTTCTCCTTTTATTCTTCCGGGTTCTCTTACGGATAAAGAATACAAGCAAGAAGATAACGACCAGCCAGAAGAAACTGATCAGAGCGAGACTGAACGACGACATATTCTCCGGCTTCACCGGCTCATTCGTCTGTACGCTCTTGTCTTTCTTCAGGACAACGCCTTTATCATCGCCTGAGAGACTTTCGTTGCGGGCCGCTTCGACCTTTCCCTGATATTGTTTAGCCGATTCCGGCGACAATTGTTCGCCTATGAATGTGCGTAACTTAGCATTGTCGCAAACGAAGCCGCTACAGCCGGCATCATATTTTTCTACCAGTTCGGAATGGAGGGCGGCGATATTTTTCAACTGTTCAGGAGTCGCTTTCCAGTAACCTTTACGGGCTGTTTCCATCATAACGGCTGTCGCTTCCTGAAGAGCGGCGGGGTTCTCACGTTCGAAGAAGTCTTTTACGCCGACATTCAGTTTGTCGTTGACAAAGACTTCGTAGTACTGATCCCAGATCTCATTGTCGATGGCTTTCGGTTTCATAACGTTCCAGCCGTATGTATTACGGATGGTTTCCGACATAGCGTTGGCGGCAGAGGCTCCCTCCTTCATCTGTTCTTTCATGTAGACAGGATTGAACAGAGTCGAGCGGGTTTCGACACCGATAGCAGACTTCAGATCCTGTACACGGGCCTGGTGGCGGTTGCGCAGGTCGTTGAAGTAGGCATCCGGATCGCTACCTGTCACGTTGCGGACAGTCAGGCTGATACCACCCATGAATTCATAGACATGGTCGAGACTGAGTGCGCCCCAGGTATTGCTCTGACGGGGTTGTACCACAGCTTCGGTATTTTGAAGCGCCGCTTCGAAGATACCCGGCTTGAAACTGCCGAAGTCTTTTTCATTACCGTAAGTGGCTCCCATATTGTTCAGGTAGACGTTGGATATCTCCGATTCGTTTTCCCATCGGTCGCCACTTTCTACCATAGAGGTGATACCGGTTCCGTACATGCCGTTGGCACCACCGAACACACGCTGGGTAGCATATTCGCGGGCCTCTTTCGGAGAGAAGCCTTTATCCAACAGGACGCGTTCGGCATCGTTACGGCCTTTGGCTACGTAGTTATCGTCACCATCACCGGCAGCGGCTGCCATATCCACAGCCTTCTGTATCAGGGTAAGGCGGGAGGATGCGACATCACGTAACTGGCCGGAAGTCTGTACGACAACATCCACACGGGGACGGCCCAGGTCTTTAATATCGATCAGCCGGATATCCAGTACCCGGTTGAACTGGTCGCGGATAGGCTCAACTCCCAACAGGTAAAGGATCTCACCGATCGTCGCTCCTTCGCTTTCGATGAAGCTGCCCGACCAAAGGGTGAAGCTGACCTTTTGAGGTGTTGCCCCGCCATGCGCTTTGGCATGTTCGGCTAACAGGATATTCGCCATTTCTTTTCCTTTCTCCCAGGCTGCGGGGGTCGGAGTGGCTTCGGCATTGATACCGTAAAGGTTACGTCCGGTAGGTAATACGTTGGGATCGGAGATCACATCGCCACCCGGGCTGGGGGCTACGTAATGACCATTCAGTGCATTGATGAAGCCGTCCAGTTCCATCTGGGGACTGTTACGCAGGTATTCGCGGTAGTTATTTACGTTCTGGATAGCATGCTGGATATCTAAAACGGCGTTAGAGAATAAAACCTGTTCGCGGGTAACGGTATCCATCTGCTGGGAGGCTCCGCTAGCACCGCCGATTGGTTTATGTTCGCCTTTCATTTTCTCTTCGAGCATCTTCTTTACGGAGTCGGGCATCTTTCCGGTTTTAGGGATACCGGCAGGGTGGCCGTGCCCCATCTTCGGCTTCTTGCCGTCTTTGGCCTCTTCTGTCATCTTCGACATCATCATGGCCATCATCCGGTTCATCTTCGGTTCGGAAGCTTTCTTGATCATCTGAGCTTTTGCTACCGTTTCGGGAGAGACACCCAGTTGTGCCAAGAGAGCGGCATCGTTTGCCAGGGCAGGATTTGCCATCACCCGTATTACGGCTTGTTGTGCTTTACCCAGGTAGTGTTCGTTGAAGAATGCTTTATTTTCGATTTGCTTGCGGGTTACTTTCTTCTGTACCTCATCGAGATTTGCCAGGCTGTATGCGATCGGTTCCGTGCACATTAGTTTTACGGAAGAGGCGATCTTCGATTCTTCGTACGGAACGCCCAACGTATATTGACCGCCGACGATCTTTTCGGCACATAGCTCTTCTGCGAAGTTCTCGATCTTCTCGATCTCAACGTCAGTATAGGCTTGTGTACGAATGCTGTCGAGTTGCAGGTCACGATGTAAACCCATACTGATCGCTTTGTTCTTGATCTTCAGGTTCAGAGATTCGTCGCGCAAGTCGGTTGCGAGGTAACGCTTGATGTCGTTCAATAGATCGTCCACTTCACGACGAAGACCGGTTTCGATGAAAGGCGGCGTGAGGTGAGAAATCGTCGCGGCATAACTGCGGCGTTTGGCTATCAGACCTTCACCTACATCGCTGATGGTGTAGAGATAGAAATGCGGAAGCGAACCTACCAGGCGATCGGTCCAGTCGTCGGATGAGAGGGCAACCTGCTTGCCGGGGATAAATTCGAGGCTGCCGTGCGTTCCGAAGTGGATCATGGCATCGGCCTTAAAATCTTTCTGTACCCAAAGGTAGGAGGCGATATAATGATGGGGAGGTATCTCGTTCGAACCGTGAACAGCAGCGAAAGAGTTATCACCTGTGCCCTGTGTCGGCTGGGGAAGCAGTACCACGTTACCCAGGTCGATACGAGTGACAGCGATCTGTTCGATACCGTCCACTTCTTTCGTGTAGAAGTCACCCAGACCTCTTCCATGCTTGTTGACCAGTGTATCGAGCATAGCCGGAGTCAATATATCTTCCAGCCACATACTGTATTGGGGAGAGGTTACCCAAGCCGGATAACCGGAGTTCAGGTACTTCTGAATGTTACCTTCGGCATAGGCATTAAACACCGGGCCCTGTTCGTTGATCAGGGCTTCGAAAGCCTTTTCCGTTGCAGGCAAACCGGAGAGGTCGTAGCCCTCCGCCTTCAATTTCTTCAGGAAGTTATACAGAGAAGGGACTACTTCAAGGCCGGCTGCCGTCATGGCGTTCTTGCCCGGGCCTTTATAATAATAGATAGCTACTTTCTTATCTTTGTTCGGCAGGGTCTGCAGGTGCAGATAGTTGGATACCATATCGGTGAACTGCGCCAGGCGACCGGGAATATTCTTAAAGAGATACAATCCGTCTTTATCGATAAACTGCGCATTGAGGGCAAACGGGACAATGCCGCCATCCAGTTCGGGCATCACGATGCTCTGGCTCATAAAGCCGCCCGCCATACCGCGCTTGTCTGCCATCCAGTTGTCGTACGTATCGTTGATAGTGACCGGGCAGAACATCGGGACGTTATGCGCTTTCAGCCATTCCACCGCTTTCTCCCCCTGCCCCATCAACAAACGTCCGTGAGGCATATAAATAACGGCTGCCGGATCGATCTCTTCCAGCATCTTCAGGCGACCGGCAAAACCGGAAACAGGATACACATTCATATTCCGCTGTTCGAGGCTGACGATCAGGGAGTCGAGGTGATCCTTATTCGTATCGAACGGGCCTGCCATTCCGACGATAAGGGCTACTTTCGGCGCATTCTCTTTATAGAAGCCTTTTTCTTTGTAATACTTCTCGAAATCGGCAACGGTTTCGAATACCCGTTCATCGTCCAGATGAAACAGGACATCGGAGCTGATCTCCACCGGCTCTTGTATCTCTCCGGTGAAGGCACTCTTTCCTGTCAGGTCCTTACGGATATAGTTGAACAGGCTGCGGTAGTTGACGGAACCGCCGTTCGAAAGATAATCCGCCACCCGCTTGTTGCTGACGGAATCGAGACTGCTGATATTGTTTACCGGATCGGTTACGGCTGTCGAGAAGACAGGTACATTCTTTTCCTTCAGCTTCTCCAGTACTGCACGATGTTCGTCTGTCATCCGGATACCCATACCGAAGATCAGGATCGCATCGTAGCGATTTAACTTGTCGAAATCGTCGATCGACAATTGTTTCAGGTCGATAAAACCATTATCCAGGGATTTTGCCATTCGGGCAACCTGATAGTTGGGGAAGTTTACAAGAGCGACCTTTGTCGTGCCGGCCACCTTCGCCCAGATCAGCCACGCGATCAATGCGAAAGCTACCAGTGCTCCTGTAATAATCAATTTCCGTTTCATTATTTATTGGTTTGTTGTTTGTTGAATTCTATCGGAATATTTCGTCGATGTTTACGGATAGTCCGATCATACAGGTCGTACCCGGTGAGATCGGCGAGTTGGAAGAATAATACTTCGGTTTATAATTAAAAATATTATCTACGGTTACCTGAAGGAGGTAAGCGCGATACAAACGTTGCGAGATCGTCATCTTCCATGTCTGATAGCCGGGATAATGCACAGGAGTATAGGATGAACCTGTACTGCTTGCCTCATTCGTATCCAACTTGCCGAGGAAACGACCGTTTACCGCAACATTCAGATTATAATTCTTCTTCGACAGTTCGTAATTAATACCCAGTGTGGCCGAATGCGGACGGGTGGAAGATACATTTACACCATCCTGTTTCATATCTTCATGTACATAGGCATAAGCCGTTTTTACGGTGAAGCCATACGGACATTTGACGGCCAGGTTGACATCCAGACCTGCCAGCTTCGATTTATCGATGTTGGTATAGAAAGAAGTATCTTTCTCCGCCGGTGTCTTCCCTGCCTGATAAAGAGAAGCGATCTTGTCGCTGATCTGATTGTAATATCCTACCACGGACAGATTAACACGATCGCGTGTATATTCGGCAGATAACGTTATATTATCGCTGATCTCCGGCTTCAGGTCGGGATTGCCGTAAACGGTAAACCAACCCATACCGCCCATATCCCAGTCCGTCCACATTTCCTTCAACGACGGGGCACGAAAACCACGCGAATAGGAAGTACGGAATGTCATCGGCTTCAACTTATACATCAGTGAAACGTTCGGGCTGACATGCGCACCGAAAGACGAATAATAGTCCATGCGTGCGCCATACACCAGGTTAAACTGTTCAGTGACATTAAAGTCGTGCTGTGCATAAAGGATATAATCTTCGATAGAATGTGCACCGCCGGAAAACTGATACGACATCAACTCATCCCGAAAATACTCCGCGCCGCCTGTCAGGGTATTGCCGGGTGTGAAAGAATAGCTGTATTGTGCCCGTGCCGTCTGTTGCGTATTCCGGTAATTCAATGAATCGACATCCTTCTTTTCGTAATAATCATATTTATTATACCGGTCGATCAGATAAGATACATCAAGATTCTGCTTGTCGGTAATCAGATAATTCATCCGCACGCTACCATTAAAATTACGATAGCGGTCTTTCACCTTTTCATTATAGTTGTCGATCTTGCGGGTATAAAAACCGCCTTTCCCGGTGAAGACAATACGGTCCGTCGCCTTCCATGTCAGTTTCTCGTTCACATTGATATCGTATCCCCCGTTGATCGCTGTTTCTTTACCGGTCGTATCCGTCAACAGATATGTATCCTTCTTTTTGTAGGTAAAGGATGTCAGGCTGCTGACTTTATCTTTCTTCGCACCGACAGTCGTTCCGTAACGTTGCTCGGCATAGCTTGCCTTGTCATTTTTGGCACCGAAGCCATACGAACCGTTCACGTTGACCGACCAGGGCTTGGAAGCCTCTTTCGTTATGATATTGACAACACCGCCAATCGCATTGGAGCCATAAAGAGCCGAAGCCGCTCCTTTCACGATCTCGATGCGTTCGATGTTCTCTGCATTGAGGCGGTTGTAATCGACGTTGTTCAATGTCTCGCCCGCCATACGTTCGCCGTCGATAAGGAAAAGTACATACTTCCCGCTCATCCCCTGCATATGGATAGCCGTCTGCCCGTCCATTTCGCGGGTAAACTCCAGGCCGGGCAATTCCGTTTCCAGCAGATCCTGTACGGTAACGGCATTGACCTTCCTTATATCTTCCGAGGTAATCACACGGGTGATGACAGGGGCATCTTTCAGGAGCTTCGGGGTACGGGTGGCCGTCACCGTTACCTCATTCAGGTTGAGGGCATCCTCTTTGAGGCGGAAGTTTATCGTTGTGTCGTTACTCAGGAAGACGCGCTGCTCGAAGGGGGCAAAGCCGGCGTATTTGACAATGAGATTATATTCACCCGGTTTTGTAATCTCCAGGCGGTAGTTCCCATTCAAGTCGGAAGCCGTACCGTGAGTCGTGCCTTTTACCAGGATGTTGGCGTAGGGTAAGGTCTCGCCGTTCTCATCGGTAACACGACCGGAAACCTGCCGGGGCGTTTCACGCGCCGACAGGTTTCCGCATATCAGTATTGATGCAAGGATCAATAATGTTGTTTTCATATAAGAAAGGAGTGTTCGTTATTTGAATGGGTAGACGTAAGAGAATGTGATATGACCTTTTACATTATCATCGTTTGTATAGTCGGTGAACTTGATCTTAGCATACTCACCCGATTTCAGCTTGATAACATAAACCACCCCGCTCATAGTATAAGAAGGAGGCATATTACTTAAATCGAGATCCATCCAACCAGTCAACACCTCGTTCAGATCAGTAGTAGCATAGCCGATCTTGTTCTGCATCATACCGGAAGAATCAACCATCAGGCTATCCGTCTTGATATCCGCGGTATAGCCGCTGGAAGGGATAGCTGTAACTTTTGCCATATCACTTTCGGAAGTAGCAACAGCAGAAGCACCGTTTGTTTTCACATCATAACGATGCAAAGCGAAATCCCAGTTGAAAGAAGTTTCATCTACACCGGCACGTTTTTCTACAATCCCTTTATAAGTTGCGACGAAAGGCATCGGCATGCCAGTCGGCTGGATAGTCATAACCAGATTGATGCTATCGCCGGCAATTCCACCTTTGCAGGTAACGTTCATACCGTTCACCACAATGGTTCCACCATTCAGAGCCCAGCATAAAGTATCGGCTGAGATCGTTGCACCGGCGGCAATGTCTCCCATCTGATAGTTACCAAAATTAAAGTCTTTTAAAAGCAGGCTTACCGAATCTGTTTCGAGACGACCGACTTCCAGCTTCAGGTCTTCAACCGAACCATAATCTTTTCCCATTACAGTAACAGAAATGTCACCGGAATACGTACCGGCTACCGGTTCTATCTCGTGAGTAACGGTTGTGCCATCGCTCAAGTTAAAATATACCCATTTATCGTAAGCTGTAGCATCAAGTGTTGCGGTCTTTACCGTTTCTTCTGTCGGTTCTTCACCTCCTCCACCATCATCGCCGCCTCCGCCATTATCGACAGGATCATCATCGCCACAGGCGGAAAACATAGTCAGAGAGCCGGATAGCAGCATCGCTAATAAGTAAAAATTCTTTTTCATTGCGTTCTATTATTTAAAAGTAATATATTCTGACCGCAAAGTTCCGGGTTTCTGAAAGAATGTGAAATCCCTAAAAAGGGGTATAAAAAAGAGGGATGTTACCTAGTTGTAGGTATTTTACGGAAAAGGGAGGGGGAGAAATAATAAAGGGGTGTGTAATAGATATATAGATGATACGAATTACACCCCTACCCCTGTCAAAAGAGGAATCAATGACCATCGGTCACTATTAAAATATACACAAAAGTTCAACTCTGGTAAGAATTGAAATATCAATACAGGGTAAGGGCAGATACAAAATCAGCCAGATTGTTATATGTTAAACAACCTGGCTGATGAATTATTTTATAGTTAAAAAGAGACTACAATTCCTCGATCTCTTTTACCGATAGTCTGGTACATTGGGCAATCGTTTCAATATTTACTCCCTTCTCTTTTAAGTCCGCAGCGATACGACGCTGTTCTTCGGCTTTAGCTTTTTCCACCGCATATTCCGTCGTAGCATGCCAGTCGCGGTAGATCTTCAGATTCTCTTCGTAGACGGCACGGTCATGGTCGGTCATGGCATTGAGGTTCGCCACGTCGAGCAAGCGTCTAAAAGCGTCCTCTTTCTCCTTGAATGGAGACATATCAAATAAATTCATATTCTTCAATATATAAATCGTGTTTTCAAGAGGAGTCTTACATTCCTCTTTTGTTAAATTGAACAAGTCGAACGACAGATAAATCTGTTTCAGTTTGACTTCGCCCAAAGTTTTACCCGTTGCCTCGTCGGCCAGGATTACGAATCCGCGGTTAAAGAAATAACGTTGCGGGCAATTCTGCATTTCCAGGATGAATTTACTTCCGTCCACATCTTCGCAAAGGAGATCGAAGATCACCGTGCGTTGTTCTATTACTTCCGGCTGGATTTCTTTATCAAGATAAGTCAGGTCTTTCACCTGACGCTCACCCAGGAGGGCGGCATTGATAAAGTCGATGGCTACTTACTTTACTCCGAAGACTGTTTTAAAGCCCTCATCAAGCATGATATTCACGTATCTTTCCATATGTTAATGGTTTTAATGGTCTGTTGCCCAATAGCGGGTAACGGGACAAAGATAGTATTTTTTATTTATTGCAATGGCTGGAGGTGTGTTTTGCATGGCCTGAAACAATTTATCAAGAGCTAACATATTAATGTGTCAAGAACTAACGTGCTAATAGGCAATCGTTTTAAATTCTTACTACCTACATATAGCTACTCCCACCCCCCTTTTCCCCCTCTTTTTTTACCTATAATCGGTGATTGATGCGCTTTCCTTTTCGCCCGACCTTTGCATCGGTTTTTAATAACGGTAAAAAGATTGAATACATTGAAAGCGATATTTAAAGGACTTACAATCATGTTAGCCCTTGTTTGTACAGCTATGTCGGCACATGCACAAAGGGAAACAATGATCTCGGGGAAGATATTATCTACGGAAAAAGAAATAGTTGATTTTGCAACAGTCTACCTCAAAGGTACAAACTACGGCGGTACGACAAATGAAGAAGGTATCTACCATCTGAAAGCACCCGCAGGAAATTACACGCTGGTGGTATCCGCCATCGGCTATACGACCGTAGAGAAAGCAGTCCGGCTGATCGACGGCGAACGCACAAAACAAAACATGACGATCTCACCGCAGGTAGAAGAACTGGATGAAGTAGTCGTCGTCTCCAACGGGATCAGCCGTCTGAAACGTTCCGCCTTCAACGCCATCGCGGTAGACACCAAAGAACTTCAGAACTCCACCAAGAGCCTGAGCGATGCCCTCGCGAAAGCACCGGGGATGAAACTCCGTGAGTCAGGCGGTGTCGGATCGGATATGCAGCTGATGCTGGACGGTTTCAGCGGAAAACATGTGAAGGTGTTTATCGACGGCGTACCACAGGAGGGGGTCGGCAATTCGTTTGCTCTGAACAATATCCCCGTCAATTTTGCCGAACGCATCGAAGTCTACAAAGGCGTTGTCCCCGTCGGTTTCGGGACGGATGCCATCGGCGGCGTGGTCAATATCGTGACGAATAAGAAGCGCCGTAACTGGTTCCTCGATGCCTCCTATTCCTACGGATCGTTCAATACCCATAAATCGTATGTTAACTTCGGGCAGACGCTGGATAACGGTTTCACCTACGAGATCAACGCTTTCCAGAACTATTCGGACAACGATTATTACGTGGATGCCCCGGTGAAGGATTTCGAAACCGGACGGCTCGATACGGAAAACAAAGAACGCGTGAAACGTTTCAACGACACCTACCATAATGAAGCCGTGATCGGAAAGGTCGGCTTTGTCAACAAGAACTGGGCGGACCGCCTGTTATTGGGCTTCACCTATTCGAACATGTACCAGGAAATACAGACCGGGGTACGCCAGAATACAGTCTACGGTGAGAAGCACCGTAAAGGCCATTCGCTGATGCCGTCACTCGAATACAACAAACGCGACCTGTTGACCAAAGGCCTCGACCTGGTCTTTACCGCCAATTACAATAAGAACCTGACGACCAACATCGACACCTCCGCCTACGAATATAACTGGCGCGGCGAGAAACATCTGATGAATTCGCGTGGCGAGCAGTCGTACCAGCATACACGGTCGGACAACAATAACTGGAATGGTACGGTAACGGTCAATTACCGTCTGGGCCGAGCCCATTCTTTCACTTTCAACAATGTACTGACCGCTTTCCGCCGTTCCAACACCTCGCTGTTGACCAACGAAGAACTCACAGATGCCATCGACAAGCAGACACGCAAGAACATTGCCGGGCTGTCGTATCGTCTGATGCCGTCGGAGCACTGGAACCTGTCCGTCTTCGGTAAACATTACAACCAGTATGTAGCGGGCCCGATGGCGACCGACAATACGAGTTCCGAATACGTCCGCACTTCCCGCAGCGTCAGCTCCCTGGGATATGGTGCGGCAGGTACTTACTTCGTCCTGCCGGGATTGCAGGCGAAACTTTCCTACGAGAAAGCCTACCGCCTCCCCACTATCGAAGAGATGTTCGGTAACGAAGACCTCGAAATGGGTGACATCAGCATCAAACCGGAGAAGAGCGACAACGTGAACCTGAATATCAGCTACAACAAGACACTGGGCAAGCACGGCCTGTATGTCGAAGGAGGTCTGATCTACCGTAACACCAACGATTATATCCAGCGTAACATCACCGACCTGAGTGGCGGTAAGCAGGCTGCAAGCTACATCAACTACGGGAAAGTGTTGACCAAAGGATACAACCTCTCCGCCCGTTACAGTTTCTCGAACTGGCTGAGCGTAGGAGGAAACTATACGCAAATGAACGTGCGCGACAACCAGAAAACAGCGATCGGCAGCAGTGCGGAAAACATCGCCTACAAAGAGCGCATGCCGAACCTGCCCTATCGTTTTGCCGACTCTGACGTGACGCTCTACTGGCGTAACCTCTGGAAGAAAGGCAATACATTGATCTTTACATACGACAATCAATATCTGCATAGTTTCACGTATTATTCCTCCATCATCGGATCGAATAAAGGTGAATATGTAGTTCCCAACCAGTTCTCTCACAATCTGACCTTGTCTTACAGCCTTCAGAACGGACGTTACAACATCTCTTTCGAGTGCCGCAACTTCACCGACGAGAAGCTATATGACAATTTCAGCTTGCAGAAAGCGGGACGGGCATTCTATGGTAAATTCCGTATCTACTTAGGCAATTAATTTCCAAATAAATAGTATAAATCAAATAATAAAACAAACATGAAGAAGAATTTCTTTTTAACAGGCCTGTTCGCAACTGCGATGGCCGGACTGACACTAACAGCGTGTGACGACGATCCGACTGACAGCGGAGGAAACAACGGCGGAGAAGAAGAAAACAATGCGGAATATGTAATCGCCGCCTCCGTTACGGCTTCCGGAAATACAACCAACGTATTGGTAACCTCCGAATCGCTGGACGAAGGTACAGTCACCACCAAAAACAACGGTGTCGTGAACGACGGTGCAACCTACTGGGTATTCTTTAAGAACCAATACCTCTACGCCCTTACCTACAACCAGGGCGAAGCTGGAGGCACCCGTTCTTACATCATGGAATCTCCGGGAGAATTAAAGAAACGTTCTGCCGAATTTGGTGTAAAGCGTTTTACCTCCTACGGTATCTACGATAAATATATCATGACTTCCTCTACCGGCGACGGCCCGACAGACTGGAATGACGAAAACGGTTACACCCCGAAAGTATTCCTGTTGTCTTACCTCGATCCCGCTGCAGAAACATTCACCACCAACGACACACAGAACAAAGCCTATTTGTCTGAAAACTTCCTGGGTAACGGTGAATACGTAACCCTGGCCGGCATCCTGGAACACAACAACAAAATTTACAGTGCCGCCATCCCGATGGGTCTGAGCCAGTACGGTACAAAAGACCAGGGCGGTAAATGGGTGAAAGCCGGCAACGAAGACCTGGTAAAGAAAGAATCAGGCGGTTCCAACAGCAGTGCATATAAGAAAGACGAATTACAGTGGACACAGTATCCGAACGAATGTTGGGTAGCCATCTTCGACGATGCCAACATGACCAGCAAGAAACTGATCAAGACGGATAAGATCAGCTATGCCGCCGGACGTATGAAGTCACAGTATTACCAAATGGTCTGGGCTGCCGACAACGGTGATGTCTACGTCTTCTCCCCGAGCTTTGCCAAGACTATGACCGATCCTCGCCAACAGACTACACTGCCTGCCGGTGTAGTACGTATCCCGAACGGAAGTACAGACTTCGACGATTACTATTGTAACCTTGAAGCTATGACCGACGGAAACTCTTTCCTTCGCACATGGCATATCACAGACGACTATTTCATGTTATTGATGTATGACAAACCTTTCTCCAACGCTGACCGTGTAGCCAATCAACTGGCTATCTTCAAAGCCGGCGACAAGAAGCTGACATACGTAACCGGTCTTCCTTCAACAGACACAATCAGCGGCTTCGGCGATGCTCCGTATGTTGAAAACGGCACTGCTTACGTAACAGTAACCTTCAACGAAGGTGGCGGCAACCCGGTTATCTACAAAATCGATCCGGCAACAGCCGCAGCAACAAAAGGTCTGACAATCGAAGCCACTCAGGTGAGCGGTGTCGGCAAACTGACAGTCGCTAAATAATAACGATTAAGATAAAAGATGATTCGTATTCACATCTTTCTTATACTCCTCCTGCTCCCGCTAACCATGCGGAGCCAGGAGGATATTTGTATAGGAAAGAAACATAGCCTTTACTCCACGGTCTTACAGGAAGAGCGAAACTACTGGGTACACCTGCCCGACAGCTACGGACGGGATACAACGCAACGCTATCAGGTGATCTACCTGCTCGACGGAGATGCATTCTTCCATTCGGTAGTCGGCATCAGCCGGACATTCACCACGGTCAAAGGCAGGCATCTTCCCCCGAGTATCATCGTCGGCGTACTGAACGTCGACCGTACACGCGACCTGACACCTACCGCTTCGGCAGCAGGCCGGGATGGAAAGATCGCTCCTGATGCCGTTCCCCAGGGTGGCGGAAGCGAACCCTTCAGCCACTTTCTGACAGAAGAGCTTCGCAATGTAATAGACAACAGCTATCGCACCAACGGAAAGAATATGTTGATAGGTCATTCCTATTCCGGACTGTTTACCCTCAACACATTCCTCCATCATACCGACCTGTTCGACACCTATCTGGCTGTCGATCCGAGCCTGTGGTGGGATCGGGGCAAGTTGTCGGAAGAAGCCGCCTCTCTGATCGCAGGAAAAGATTTCACAGGGAAAAGCCTGTATATCGGTGTCGCTTCCAAGAAACGTACCGATCGGGTGGATATCCACCTCAACAAAGTAAACCACCTCCTGAAAGAGGTTTTGCCGCAGGCGAGGAACCTGCGTTTCTTTAGTAAATCATTCCCCGAAGAGAACCACGGAACAGTCGCTATTCCGGGAATATACGACGGGATCAAACAATTATATGGTAAATGAGAAAGTTATTTGCAAAAATACATTTATGGTTATCGATACCTTTTGGCATCATCATCGCGATTGTCTGCCTGACAGGTGCAATATTGGTATTTGAAACGGAGATACTGGAAGTGTGCTATCCTTCCCGTTATTTCGTCAAAGAGGTAAAAGGGGAACCGCTTACGCCTGCCGCCCTGCTCAGTTCGGCACGCCGGCAATTGCCCGATTCCATCCAAATAAACGGTATCCGTGTTTCGCAGGATCCCAAACGTACCTGGCAGGTGGTATTGCCCGGTAAAAAAGCAGCCGCTTTCATCAATCCCTATACTGCAGAGATCACCGGCATCGATGACGGACAAGGTTTCTTTATGCAAATGATGCGCCTGCACCGCTGGTTGCTCGACTCCTACAAACGCGACGGCAGCTTCTCGTTAGGCAAAGCCGTTGTAGGCTATGCGACACTGGTAATGGCTATCATTCTGATAAGCGGCCTGGTGATCTGGTATCCCCGCAATAAGAAAGTGCTGAAGAACCGTCTGAAGATAAAAACCCAATCCGGCTGGTATCGTTTCTTCTACGACCTGCATGTCTCGGGTGGTTTCTACGCCACCCTGCTCCTGCTCATCCTGACGCTGACCGGTTTAACCTGGTCTTTCGGCTGGTACCGCGATGCTTTCTATACTGTCTTCGGTGTCGAAACTACCCAACCGCAGGCACATGCTCCCGCCCCGTCTGATTCCAAAGGGAAGTCTAAAGAAAGAGGCAAAGGCGGACACTCTTCTGAAAGAGAAAAGAAGAATCGTGCAGAAACCGATTATACCCAATGGGCAACGGTCTTAGCCGACCTGCAAAGCCGTTATCCGAAATATAACTCCATCACCATTCAGGATGGTTCAGCCACCGTATCTGCCGCCCAATACGGCAATACCCGGGGAAGCGACCGTTATACTTTCGATCCGGCAAACGGGAAAATCACGGATGTGCAACTATACAAAGATCTTCCCAAGTCCGGAAAGATAAGAGGATGGATTTATTCCGTACACGTTGGATCATGGGGCGGCATGACTACCCGTATACTATCTTGTCTCGTCTCCTTCCTCGGAGCGGTATTTGCCCTGACCGGTTATTATTTCTGGATCAAAAAGAAACTCCGAAAGAAAAAGTAACCTGTTGCAGGACGATTATTCGCGGATCAATCCTACATTTGTATATTAATACATTGATTTGATGAAAGTTTATTCGCTGATTGTCCTGTGTTGTTTATTACCCATGCATCTGTTTGCCCAGCTACTGACAGGCAAGATAACAGATGTGTCGGGAGAAGCGATCCCCAATGCCACTTTATACATCCGTGAAGTGGCATTGGGGATTACTGCCGATGACAACGGCGAATTCCAGGCTTCCCTGAAGAAAGGTTCCTACACCTGCGACTTCAGTTCTTTGGGATATGAGCGAAAAACTCTTCCTCTGACAATCGACAAAGCTGAAACGTACCTCGCCGTAGCCCTGGAAAAGAAAGTCTACGCCCTGAAAGAGGTCATTATCTCCGCCAACCGTGAAGACCCGGCTTATGCCATCATGCGGAAAGCGATCGGCATGGCTCCTTTTTATCTCCACCAAATAGAGAAATACGAGTCGTCCATCTACGTAAAAGGGAGCGTAAAGGTTGAAAAGATTCCCCGGCTCATGACTTTCGGTTCAAACGGAAAAAAGCTAAAGAACCTCACCAACAAGCTCTTCTTAATAGAGTCACAAAACGAAGTCAGCTTCACTTCCCCCAACCGGTATGAACAGAAAGTGCTTGCCTTCTCCTCCACCCTTCCCGCCGATATCGATGCCGGACAGGTCATGTCTGTCATGACAACCAACATATACGACCCGAACGCTTTCGGCAGGATCTCCCCTTTAGCCCCGGGAGCCTTCTCATACTACAAGTTTGCGTTGGAAGGCATAAATATGGAAGGAGAACATATGATCAACAAAATACGTGTACAACCTAAAAAGAACAACCCCAAGCTGGTCAGCGGTTGGTTATATATCATCGAAAACAGCTGGAATGTGCAAAGTGCCGATTTAAGTGCTACCGAACTGGGTGTCACCATCCGTTTCACCGCCACCTACAACGAAGTGAAACCTTCCGCCTTTCTCCCCACCGCCTACGACATCGACATGAAAGTAGATGCCATGGGAGTAAAAGCCACCGGCAAATATTATTCCTCCGTCCAATACAAAACCGTCGAACTCAGCGGAGCAACCCAAGCCGCCAGCCCCAAATCACAGGAACAACTGAATACGTTAGCCGCCAAAGAAGAACTCAGTAACCGGGAAGCCTACAAAATGGCGAAGCTGATGAAAGAGACGACCGAACCGGAAGAAACAAAGAAAGAACGGGAGTCGCTCGAAATCAATCCGGGCAATGCAAACATCAGAGTGACAGTCGACACCCTGGCAGGAACCCGCGATTCTACCTATTGGGAAACGATCCGCAAGCAGCCGCTGAAGAAAGATGAAATCGTAAGCTATCAGGTCAGAGACAGTCTGAAAACAAAAATGGAAACCCTACGGAGCAAGGACTCTTTACAGAACCGCACTCCAGCCTATTGGATCGGTAAACTGATCACCAGCGAAAGTTTCCCTTTAAATAAGAAGATCCAGTTCGGATATAGCGGATTGCTCAAGGCGTGCCCGCAATATAATTTCGTCGATGGTTTCTGGTTGGGGCAACAATTCACATTGCGCACCAACTTTACGGAAAGCCGGTCATTAACCGTCTCCCCTTCCCTCTATTATACCACAGCAGGAAAAAGCATAAACTGGCAAATCGACGGAAGTTACCAGTATGCTCCCATGCGCCGGGGCAACGTATCCCTCTCCGGAGGACAGACTACAGCCGATTACAACGGGAAAAGCGGAACACTCCTGGCGATCAATTCCATCGCGTCCCTATTCTTCGGTGAAAATCCGGTGAAGTTCTACAAAAAGAAATTCGTCTCCCTATCCAATACTGTCGAGTTGGCTAACGGCCTGCCATTGACCACCGGTATCAGTTACGAGAAACGCAACGCATTACACAACCGTCAATCCTACAACTTCTTCGGGAATACCCCTTCATCCAATTTACCCAACGGCCAATTAATGCCTATGCCGGATAATTCAGCGATGAAAGTAAAGATCCGGCTGGCTTATACGCCTCAATACCACTATTGGAAACACCGGGGAAAGAAGATGTATATCTATTCCGACTATCCTACTTTCTCCATACAATATGAAACCGGAATATCCACAGGCTCCCAAGAGTCCGCCTCTTTCAACAAACTGGAAGGCAATATCAGCCAGACAATAAAGATAAGTGAATTCGACAGGATCGGTTATACTGTCAACGGTGGGAAGTTCCTTTCCGACAAACGGGTCTATTTCCCGGACTTCAAACATTTCGATACCAACGAACTGTTCATTACCGGAAGCTCGCCGGATAACAGTTTCTGTTTGTTCGACAATTATATTTATTCTACCGACAAGCAATGGTTACAGGCTCATTTGAACTACACGTCCGATTATTTGCTGTTCAAGCGGTTGCCTTTCCTGCAAAAGTATATGTTCAATGAAGCGCTCCATGCTCGTACGCTTTGGATACCCGGTAAAAGTTATTCCGAGTTCGGATATTCTGTCGGATTCAGCAATATTGCACGGATCGGTGTCTTTGTCGGCCTGGAGAAAGGCAAATACGATGCCGTCGGCTTCACGATCAGCCTGCCGGTACTGAAATCGATGGGCATAAAATAAGGTCTCTATGCTTTTAACCGGTATTCCGAAGGAGCGATATTATACTTCCGTTTAAACGCCGTACAGAAATGTCCCTGGTAGTCATACCCGACCAGGCTGGCTACCTCGGCTATGGTCTTATTGGTATCCAACAGATAATGAACTGCCATATTCATGCGGTAATCGAACAAATAATTAAAGACAGTCGTTTGGAACGCCTGCTTGAAACCGGCTTTCAACGTACACTCGTTCGTCCCGACGCGCAAAGCCAGATCACGCAACGACGGCGGGTTCAGATACTCGGTGCAGATAATATCCCGCGCCTGGTAAATCTTATCCCGGTCGGATACGGATACCGGTTTCTCCTTCGCCTCTTCCTTCCCTTCCGTCTCCCGTATAAAGAGCGACAGGCATTCGACCACCTTCGCCTCCAGGTACATCGGCGAAGCATTTCCCATCATCCGCGACAACTCGATATCGTTCAATGCCGTATCCAGCGTTATAGGGATCGGGATATTCTCGGGAGCCATAAAGAAAGTCTCCCCGCTGCCGAGCCGCTGGTAAGCCTTCTCGAAATATTCAGGATAACGTTCCGACAGATGGTGGAAGAAATCGGGCGACACCAATACATTCGTCATACCGAAAGTCTCCCCTTTGCTGAATTGATTACGCTCTTCCTTGATACCCGAACTGACCATGATATTCGTATACCCTTCCGTCCAGACCCGCCTGTCCCGCGTATCTGACATAAAGCATTCGACCTTCCCCTGATGGACAAAAGAAAGCCCCATAAAAGAACAATCCGTATTCCGGGAGCGCAGGCAACAATCTTCCTTACAGTATATCCGGTACTTCGCTACATTGAAATCCCTGCATTTAAACTCGGAGATCGTATAAGCAAGCAACTCGTTCCCCATATTCCAGCTACTCTCTTCCAGCCTGCCGGAACCATTGGTGGAAAAGTAACTTATATCCGGCATTTCCAGGGCGATCGTGTCTCTTCCGCGAGATGAAAGTTCGATGTGTATCATTTTTTCCGTCAGATTAAAATGCAATTCCTTCTTGCGTAAATAATTCGATAGCAAATATCCCACCTTTGTATCAGATAATCAATCCCTAAAAGTAGGTATATTATGAATAAAATAAAACCCGGGATAAAGGACAACGTTGCAGAAACCTTATTCATCCCCTTACTTTCACGCGCCTATGAAAGCCGCCGGAAAGATAAACACGAGTCGGTGAAACGTACGAAAGCCCGTTTCCATTTCGGACTGATTATGTGGCTGATCCCCGCCCTCCATAAATCGTTCGGGATCGTAGGCTATAAAGCTGAATAAAGAACAAACAATATGAAAGAGCAAAAGAAAAAAGGGTTATCGCGCCTGTTTGAGATCGCAGGCGAAAAGAAAGGACTATTGATCCTGGCTGGTTTCCTGTCGGCGTTAAGTGCCTGCTGTATGCTGGTTCCTTATCTGTCGGTTTACCAGGTACTGGATGAGTTATTGAAAAATGCCGGTAACGTAACGGCTTCGGATAGCGGATACATGATCCGTTGGGCATGGATCGCCTTTATCGGGCTGGCTGCCGCCCTGCTGTTACTCTACGGCGGACTGATGGCTTCGCATGTGGCAGCGTTCCGCATCCTCTATGGTTTGCGTGTCAGGCTATCGGAACATATCGGACGGCTGCCGCTGGGTTATCTGAACGGCACGTCGACCGGAGCGATCAAGAAAGCCCTGGAGCAGAATGTGGAAAAGATCGAGAACTTCGTGGCGCATACCATCCCCGACCTGGTGAATGCGGCAACGACCGTTATCATTATGTTTGCCATCTTCTTCAGCCTGAACGGTTGGATGGCGGCAGTCTGCCTGCTGGCGATCGTGATCGGTATATCCGTCCAGTTCTCCATGATGTTCGGCAAGAAAGCACAGGAGTTCTTCAAAATGTATTTCGATACATCGGAGCAGATGAGTGCCTCAGCCGTCCAGTATGTCAGGGGGATGCCTGTAGTGAAGATATTCGGGCAGACGGTAGAGTCGTTCCGCCAGTTCAGCAAATCGATCTACCGGTTTAAGGAATATGCGCTGAATGTCTGCGATGCTTATCAACCGGGGATGGTGACATTCATCGTTCTATTGAACTCGATCGTTACCTTTATTATTCCTGTCGGCTTATTACTATTGGACGGTCAGCCGGGGAATATCGCATTGGCAGCCGTCTATCTCTTCTTCATTGTATTAGGGCCGGGCGTTGCCGCCCCTTTTTATAGACTGACATTCCTGGCATCGAACACGCGGGAGATAGACGAAGGTGTCAGCCGTATCGACGCTATCTTTGCCGAGAAACCCGTACCGGAACCCGCCAATCCTCAACAACCGACGGGACATGACATCTGTTTCGAAAACGTCAGCTTCTCCTACGAAAACACCCGGGAGAAGACCCGCACCGAAGCACTGAAACATATTAACTTCACCGCCCGTGCCGGCGAGATAACCGCCTTGGTCGGTCCTTCCGGCTCCGGTAAATCCACCATAGCCAACCTGATTCCCCGTTTCTGGGACGTTACCGAAGGGACGATCAAGATCGGTGGCGCTGATATCCGGAATATCCCTTCCGAACTATTGATGGATCAGGTCTCTTTCGTTTTCCAGGATACCTTCCTCTTCTTCGATACCTTATATGAGAATATCCGTGTCGGTAAACCCGATGCCACCGAGGAACAGGTGATAGCCGCTGCCCGTGCTGCCCAATGCGACGATTTCATCCGCCGGTTACCACAAGGGTATCAGACACTAATCGGTGAAGGCGGCGTTTACCTCTCCGGTGGAGAAGCGCAACGGGTAGCCGTGGCACGTGCCATCCTGAAAAACTCCCCGATCCTGGTACTGGACGAAGCTACCGCATTCGCCGACCCGGAAAATGAATACAAGATGCAGCTCGCCATCCAGGAACTGATCAGGGAAAAGACAGTCATCATCATCGCCCACCGCCTGTCGTCGATCATTTCGGCGAACCAGATCATTGTTTTAAAAGAAGGAGAGATCGCCCAGCAAGGCATCCACAGCGAACTTTCGGTAAACGACGGACTCTATAAACAGATGTGGGATGCCTATACCGACGCTTTTCAATGGACATTAAAGAAATAAGGAGACAACAAGAATGAATGCACTTCAAAATATAACGATCGGACATACCGAACGTCTCAGGAAACCGGTCGGATTCACCATCCTCGCCAACCTGGTCAATATCGTTCCTTTCATGCTTTCGATAGAGGCAGTGAACATCATCTTTAAAGCCTTCGACGGCAGTGGCAGCGGACTCAACACAACCCGCCTGTGGGTTATCTTCGGCATCCTCGTAGCTTATATGCTGGTGATGGCCGTTGCCGAACGCCAGTCGTACCGGCATAATTTCCGCGGTGCTTACGAAATGAGTGCCGATGGCCGGATACGGCTAGCCGAACATCTGCGCCGCTTGCCCTTAGGCTCCCTCTTCCGGCATGATCCGGGCGACCTTGCCAGCATGATGATCAGCGACTTTACATTGGCGGAGACCGGTATCTCCCACCATCTTCCCCAATTGATGGGTGCGTTGGTAATGCCCGTACTCGCTTTCTTCGGGTTGCTGTGGATCGACTGGCGGATGTCCGTAGCCATGTTCATCGCCCTTCCGCTGGCGGTTCTGGTTCTGACGGGAAGTACCCGGATACAATATAGCCTGAGCCGGAAACAGATCGAAGCCAAAGTGAATGCGGGTAGCCGCCTGGAAGAATACCTGCAGGGTATCCGCGTCATAAAAGCGTATAACCTGCTGGGCGGTAAATTCGAACGCCTGCAAAAAGCGTTTGCCGACCTGCGCCGGGCGAGTCTGCGCCTGGAAGCCCTGATGGGGCCATTCATCCTGCTATCCATCACCCTGGTGCGTGCCGGACTGACTCTGATGATCCTTTGCGGTGCCTATCTGTTGGTAGGCGGGCAACTCGACCTGCTTACTTTCGTCATGTTCCTGATCGTCGGTTCCCGCGTCTTCGACCCGCTGACCTCGGCATTGACCAACTTCGCGGAGTTCCGCTATTTCTCCATCGCCGGAGGCCGTATCCTCAATCTGATGCGCGAACCGGAAATGACAGGAAAAAAGGAAAGCCCGGAACATGGGGATATCACTTTCGAAAAGGTATCGTTCGGTTACGGTGAGAAAGAGATATTGCATGATGTATCGCTCACATTGAAACAAGGTTCGCTGACCGCACTGGTCGGTCCGTCGGGAAGCGGCAAGAGTACGCTGATGAAGTTATGCGCTCGTTTCTACGATCCGCAGAAAGGGAAAGTCCTGTTGAACGGGCAGGATATGAAAGAGTTGGAACCCGAGTCGCTGATGAAGCATATATCGATGGTTTTCCAGGATGTCTATCTGTTCCAGGACACGATCAAGAACAATATCCGTTTCGGTAAAAGCAATGCAACCGATGCCGAGATAGAAGCCGCCGCCCGCAAAGCCTGCTGTCACGATTTCATCATGCGCCTGCCGGGCGGTTACGACACGATGGTTGGCGAAGGTGGTTGCACATTGTCTGGTGGCGAAAAGCAACGCCTCTCCATCGCCCGCGCCATACTGAAAGAGGCTCCGGTCGTCCTGTTGGATGAAGCTACCGCCTCTCTCGATCCCGAAAACGAAGTGGAAGTGCAGAAAGCCATCAACACCCTGATCGAAGGCCGTACAGTTATCGTCATCGCCCACCGCCTAAAGACAATCCGCAACGCCGACAAGATCATCGTACTGGAAGACGGCCATATCGCCGAACAAGGTGCGCACGACGAACTGCTTCGCAATCAAGGATTATATCATAAACTATGGTCGATACAGGAGAAGACGATCGGGTGGAAACTCTAAGAGTATCTTCTCCCCTCCCGAGAGGAACCGGAGGCGCGTAAGTTAAAAGCCAAACCCTCCGTGATCCTCTTCTTCCGATTCTTTTTCATTACCACGTATATAGATAAAATCGTTCCCACTCTGAATAATATCGGAGGCGGGAACTTTTTCTTTCAGCTTCTCCAACTCTTTTTTTTCTTTCACACAGACCAAAGCACGGTAACTTTTCGAAGGTTTATCTGCGATAAACCAAACTCCGGTATAAGCAATCTCTTCCAGGTAATGCATCAATGAAGTACTAACACCGGAGATACCGATCGGTCCACGGAAAAACTTTAGTTTGCCCGACCAGGGAGACAGTTCCTTTAATAATACCGGAAATTCCGGATTATCTTTCCCGTCCATCGGAAGATACTGCCGGATCAACTCGTCCACATTACTCTTTGCCGCAGCCGAGCCGGAAGGGAACACCACCGATACGTATTTATTGCCAGCCACAGCCTGCAACTGGTAAGGCGACAGGCAATCGATGCAACCCAGCGTATCCGCCCGCTGACACCGGAACACATGGAGCGAATAGATACCGAAAGCATCCTCGGGTGTCGGCATCTCATAAATTTCGATCGTATATTCCTGCCCGTCATAAACGACATCGCGGGCTGTCAGCTTACTGACACCGTATTCGAGGAACTGCTCCGCTCCTCCATTCATAAAACCGTAGAGCCCCGAACCTGTAAACACCCGTTCCCTTTTCACTTCGACCTCCTGCGCAACCAGAAAGGCGGGGATCAACAATAGGAAACCTGCCCATCGTATAAAATGTTTCATGCCTGCAACGTTGTTTCTATCAGTTCGATTTTATCCTTATCGGCTACACCGAGTTGAAACTCCTGCGCCATATCCATAAAGGTACGTGCTCCGGCTTTCTCTTCTTCCTGCAACCCCTCTTCGATACGTTTGGCAATCACTATATCGTAACTGATACGGTCGACTGCCACCGCGTCGCTTCCCGCCAGGATGGTATTATAATGGCAGATAAACTGCGGATTGGCAGCCGGTCCGCCATCGAAGCAACCGATCATTCCGTCGACAATATTCAACACCACCTTATCCCGCAACGGAGGGAAAGCACAAACCGAAGCACAGGTATCATGCCACATCGGACCATGAAGCCGGGCGGTATTCGTAATCGAACCGAAAGCCAGGTTCTTCATGCAGCAGGTGATCGTCGTTCCAGCATTCTTCAAAACGGGAACATTGATAATCTTCGTCACCATCTCCGTACATATCTTCGTGAAATAAGAGTTCTTTCCGCCATTAATCATAAAAGGCATGGTGTAAGCGTCATATTCTCCTTCGATGTCGACGGAAAAATACTGCTCCTTATCGATCCGCTCTTCGCCGTAGAACTTACCTTCGGCATTGATGTAACTGCCGTTCTCATCGGGATATTCCGTACCGATGATCTTTATATCCGGATAGTTCTCAGGGGTAAAGCCCGACTCCTTCAAATCCGCTTCACGCCGGTCCCAGATAATGATATTCTTTCGGGAGATACCGGCTTCTTCCAGCTGGTTGATAATGGATTGCGTCAAAGCATGCGAAGTTGATAACAGCTTACCGGCAATCGGGTTTACTTTCAGCCCGATCACATCGTCGGGACCGACAAACTGTAGCCACGCCTCTTTCAGGTTACTTTTCCCTGTCAGATTCAATATACTGTTCCGGAGCATTTCATAGGCGATCCCTTCGGAAGGCTGTCCGTCGACAATACAGCCCGGATGGGTTGTACGGGCTACTTTCCCGGGATATTTACCCGGCATGGAATGTTCGTTCCGGGGAATGGCCAGGGCATCCTTTATATTGGTTGCCGGCTTCTCTTTATCTGCGTGCACCGCCGGAGCAGCCTTCACGATGGGAGAAAAAGCAACGCTTGCTCCACCGAGGGCCAGCGAACGGAAAAAGTTTCTTCTTTTCATGGTATTACTGATTACGTCTTCAGGCTGCTAAGATATTAAAATCCTGTGGGGCTTCCGTCTTTTTTTCCGGTTATTTCCTGTACTTTTGCGACACAATTCGAGAACTCAATAAATATGCTGGAAAAAGGATTACAACACACAAGCAGTACCGTAGTCAGTGCCGCTAACTCAGCCCATACCATGGGATCGGGTGACCTGGATGTATTTGCCACACCGTCGATGGTGGCTTTAATGGAAAACGCAGCCATGCTGGCTGTTGCCGCCGGACTGCCGGAAGGCTCGACAACCGTAGGTGCACAAATGAACACGTCACATATCAAACCGTCCCCACTGGGAGAAACAATTTCCGCCACGGCAACCTTACAGGAAGCAGATGGCCGCAAACTCACTTTCAGCGTTGTGGCACAAGACTCCAAAGGAACGATCGGCGAAGGAACGCATATCCGTTTCATCGTAGACAAAGAGAAGTTCCTCTCCAAGATTTACCCTACCGACAAATAGGTATTTCACGGGCACAGAATGCCCATTTATGGTGATTTCACGTTCCCCGATCTCTTTCTATATTTGTTCCGTCTTAAAAATGAACAAACAATGAAAATAGAAAAGATTACAGGACGTGAAATCCTCGACTCAAGAGGTAACCCTACCGTAGAAGTAGATGTATTATTGGAATCAGGTGTAACAGGCAGAGCTTCTGTCCCCTCCGGTGCATCGACCGGCGAACACGAAGCACTGGAACTGCGCGACGGTGACAAGAAACGCTATTGCGGTAAAGGTGTACTGAAAGCTGTTGAAAACGTAAACAAGATAATCGCTCCTGCCCTGAAAGGGATGTCAGCACTGGATCAGGTAGGTATCGACCAGGCCATGCTCGAACTGGACGGAACGAAAACCAAATCAAACCTCGGCGCAAACGCCATCCTCGGTGTTTCCCTTGCAGTTGCCAAGGCTGCTGCCAACTATCTGGATATTCCTTTATATAGATATATCGGCGGAACAAACACATACGTGATGCCGGTTCCGATGATGAACATCATCAATGGCGGTTCACACAGTGACGCTCCGATCGCTTTCCAGGAATTTATGATCCGTCCGGTAGGTGCTTCTTCTTTCAAGGAAGGTCTGCGTATGGGTGCCGAAGTATTCCACGCATTGAAGAAAGTGTTGCACGACCGTGGCCTGAGCACTGCCGTAGGTGACGAAGGTGGTTTCGCCCCTGCGCTGGAAGGAACAGAAGATGCTTTGAACTCGATCCTTGCCGCTATCAAGGCTGCCGGATACGAACCGGGCAAAGACATCATGATCGGTATGGACTGTGCTTCTTCTGAGTTCTACAAAGACGGTATCTACGACTATACGAAGTTCGAGGGTGACAAAGGCGTAAAACGTACTTCGGACGAACAGGTAGATTACCTTGAAAAACTGATCAACGAATACCCGATCGACTCTATCGAAGACGGTATGAACGAAAACGACTGGGAAGGCTGGAAGAAGCTGACCGACCGTATCGGTAACCGTTGCCAGCTGGTGGGTGACGACTTGTTCGTTACAAACGTCGACTTCCTGTCGAAAGGTATCCAGGAAGGTTGCGCCAACTCGATCCTGATCAAGGTTAACCAGATCGGTTCATTGACAGAAACGCTGAATGCGATCGAGATGGCTCACCGCCACGGCTACACGACCGTCACTTCTCACCGCTCCGGCGAAACAGAAGATGCAACGATAGCCGACATTGCCGTTGCTACCAACAGCGGACAGATCAAGACCGGTTCACTGAGCCGCTCAGACCGTATGGCTAAATACAACCAGTTGCTCCGCATCGAAGAAGAATTGGGCAACAAAGCGGTATACGGCTACAAAAGATTGAAATAATCTCACAAAATCATAATCGCTAATTTGCAAGCTAAAAGCTAATTTTTAGATAAAAGCTTCCCCGTGAGGAGAGGCTTTTACCTTTTACAACAGTAAAACAGAACATCTCATTTACCCATTATGACAATAATAAATAAGACATTCAACGGTCAGCTCTCCTTCTGCAAGTGTTGTAACACATATAGCCTGGAGTTCGGCAACTTCTTCTTTTGCTTTACGGAAGCAGGCTTCCAGGGCTTCCGCAAGTACATAAACAGCATCGACGGTGACCTGTCGGAACAACGTAACCAACATTTCGCCTCCAACCGCAAAATATGTATCAAAGTACAATCCGAAAGCATTTATTTCTGCCTCAACAAAATGGAGTTGGAAGAACTGAAAGAACTTCTCTCCGCCAAAAGAAACAAAAAGAAGACCCCTTATCTGGCACAGAACTATTCGTTGAATTGAACTCTTCTTTCAAACAAACACTTCCTTTCCGAGTGTTTATTAGCAACAAAAGTATAGTACCCATCAATAGGTATTTAATACAGATTTAATATCCCACCTATCTGACAATACAATAAAATGCCCTATATTTGCAAAAGGTGATGGAGAAGTATAGGAAATATTTGCGAATTGCACTCCCGGCATTATTCATTGCATATCTGGGATGTTTGATAGCCTTTACCCACGTTCATATCGTGAATGGGGTAACGATCGTCCATTCGCATCCTTACCACAAGACAGACGACGGACGTCCGGACCATGAACACGGTTATGCGGAGTTCCAGTTACTTCATCAACTATCGACTATTCAGATTAGCGGTGCTGCATTTGTCTCTTTATTGCTTGCCGCGTTCCTCACCCTATTATTCAGATTATCCTGCAATCCGGTCTACCCGGATTATCTGGTTCCCATACAAGGAGAACCGTCTCTTCGCGCCCCTCCTGTAGCCTGATAAATATGTACCCATACTGTTTGCCAACTTTTTTCATCACGTTGGCAAAGTTATGCCATGCCTGTGACAGAGTCGTGCCATGCCTTTGGCAAAACTATGCCATGCTTGTGGCAAATTATTCGATTGGGAAGAAGAAGCCCGGAAAGTACCGGGCATTCAATTATTGTACTACCTATTTATCAGATTAAATCAATATGAATAAGATTATAATACTTATACTATGCCTTTGCTGTAGCCTTACGGTTGCATGGGCCACTGAAGAAGAGAAAATGAACGCATCGGATGCAAATGTATTCGGGCATGTATTGGATAAAGAAACCGGTGAGCATCTGCCATTTATCACCGTTATACTAAAAGGAACAACCATCGGAACGACAACCGACAACTCCGGTCACTATTTCCTGAAGAACCTGCCGGAAGGTAAGTTCACCCTCGAATTTAAGTATCTCGGTTACAAGACCGTCACCCGGGATGTGAAACTGGAGAAAGGAAAAACACAGGAAGTCAATGTAGAGATGGAAGAAGATCGCATCGCCCTGGACGGTGTGGTCGTTTCGGCTAACCGGAGTGAAACATCGCGCCGCCTGGCTCCTACGCTGGTAAATGTGATCGACTCGAAAGTCTTTAATACGACCAGTGCGGTTAACCTGGCGCAAGGACTGAACTTCCAGCCGGGTGTACGTGTGGAAACGAATTGCCAGAATTGCGGTTTCCAGCAGGTACGTATCAACGGGCTGGACGGACCTTATACGCAGATACTGATCGACTCGCGTCCCATATTCAGTGCACTTTCGGGTGTTTACGGGCTGGAACAGATTCCGGCTAATATGATCGACCGTGTGGAAGTGATGCGTGGCGGTGGTTCGGCATTGTTCGGTTCTTCTGCCATTGCCGGGACGATCAATATCATTACCAAGGAGCCACTGCGTAACTCGGGCGAACTGACACATACCCTGTCTTCTATCGGAGGAAGTTCTTCTTTTGACAATAATACGACGCTGAATGCTTCATTGGTAACGGAAAACGGGAAGGCCGGCATGTATATCTTCGGACAGAACCGCCACCGTTCCGGCTACGACTATGATAATGACGGGTATACCGAACTACCCAAGCTGAAGAATCAGACGGTAGGTTTCCGCTCCTATCTGAAAACAAGCACGTACAGCAAGCTGACGTTCGAATATCATCACATGAACGAATACCGTCGTGGCGGAAACATGCTTGACCGTCCACCCCATGAAGCGGATATTGCCGAACAACTGGAACACTCTATCGATGGTGGCGGCCTGAAATTCGATCTTTTCTCTACCGACTACAAGCATCGCCTCAGCGTATTCACCTCCGCCCAGAATACCGACCGCGACAGCTATTACGGCACAGGACAAGACCCGAATGCGTACGGTAAGACAACCGACCTGACCTTTATGACCGGGACACAATATTCGTACAGCTTCGACCAGTTCCTCTTTATGCCGTCAGACCTGACCGCCGGACTGGAATACAACTACGACCATCTGAAAGACGAAATGATCGGTTATAACCGCTACACCAACCAGAAGGTCCATATCGAAAGCCTTTTCCTGCAGAACGAATGGAAAAACAAACGGTGGAGCTTCCTGGTCGGAGCGCGTATGGACAAGCACAACATGATAGACAATGTGGTATTCAGTCCACGTGCCAACGTTCGTTTCAATCCGACGGAGGATATCAATATACGTGCCAGCTATTCCAGTGGCTTCCGTGCTCCGCAGGCTTTCGACGAAGACATGCACATCTCTGCCGTCGGAGGTGAGATAGCGATGATACGACGGGCGAAAGACCTGAAAGAAGAGAAATCGCAGAGCCTCAGCACATCGGTCGACTTTTATCATCGTTTTAAGAACGGTATCCAGGTAAACTTCCTGGTGGAAGGTTTTTATACAAGTCTGAACGATGTATTCGTATTGGAAGATATCGGGAAAGACGAACAGGGCAATATCATCAAAGAACGTCGCAACGGTTCGGGAGCAAAAGTGATGGGACTGACCCTGGAAGGAAAAAGCATCCTTTCCTCCTGGTTATCGTTACAAGCAGGAGCCACCTTGCAGCGCAGCCGTTATAACGAACCTGAGAAATGGAGTGAAAGCGAGAACGTGCCGACCGAAAAGAAGATGTTCCGCACACCCAATACGTACGGTTACTTTACTGCGACACTGACTCCGTTGAAACATTTCACGACTTCCCTGTCGGGCACTTACACCGGAAGTATGCTGGTTCAGCATCTGGCGGGTTATATTCCTATGGATAAAGCTGTCAATACACCGGACTTCTTCGACATGAATATCAAACTGGCGTATGACTTCCATATCTACAAGGATATCACCCTGGAAGTAAACGCCGGCGTACAGAACATCTTCGAAGCCTACCAGTCCGACTTCGACCAGGGGCCGAACCGTGACTCAGCCTACATCTACGGACCGGCAACACCGAGAAGTTATTTCGCCGGTATCAAGATCAGTTACTAAGATACTTTTTACGACAAAGGGTCTTGGTGGTAAGGCAAAGACCTCTTGCGTGGCAAGGCAACCCCAGTCCTTTAAAAACAAAAGAAAAACCCCGTTATCCTTCCTGGATAACGGGGAAAATAAACAACTTTAGGGAAAACATTAAACAACCATATCGATCAGGCAGACGTTAACCGCTGCTTTTTCCTTGTGCAGAAACGTTCGCATTGCATACAGATATCATACCCAAGTAAAGCTCCAAGAATGAAATCTTCCTCCGGCGTAAGTAAGTTCAACGGACGGGTCACCAATAAACGAATAGCTTCTATGCATTCAGGTCTTCCAAAATAAATATTGACACTTCTCTCTCCTGCATCCTGCTTTACATAACAAATCTGTTGACTTTCCAAACGGTCCGTAACGACTTGCTCATACGATTTATTGATCGTACATAAAACCATACTCCGTATCCCTTTCTTATATTCATAGATATGATTAAGAAAGACTTTCACTTCTCCGGGTATCCTGTTCCTGGTTGTTACCATCTTGCCTGCTGATATTATCTTAAAAACTACAATACGAAAATGCTTATTCCAGACCTTCCTGTTTTAACGTTTCGATCCACTGGTCGATACGCGGGTTGGTCTGATCGTCTTCATTCAATTCATCCAAAGGAAGTCCGACGAATTTACCGTCAACAACAGCTGTCGAGTCATCATACGAATAACCATCTGTCGGAACTGACCCGATAAACGTACATCCTGTACCCTGAAGATCTGTATAAATTGTTCCGATCGCGTCACAGAACGTGTCGCTGAAAGAGGAAGAATCACCGCAACCGAAAATAGCTACGAGCTTACCGGATAAATCCAGCTTCTTTACTTTGGCAAGGAAATCGTACCAGTCATCCTGCAAATCGCCTGCTCCCCAGGTAGAGCTACCCAGAATCAATACTTCATAATTACCCAGATCCGAAGGAGAAGCCTTCGCCACATCATACAGGTTAGAAGCATCCACACCTAACTTGGCTGCTATACGTTTTGCAATATCCTCTGTCGTTCCGGTTGACGAACCGTAAAAAATACCTATTGTCTTCATCTGTTTTATTATTTAATTGATGAAGACAAAGGTCAGATATCCCGGTTACAAAGGCAATACCTATAAATATGTATTTTGCAGGCCGAAAATACCTACCGGCTAATCGGCTACACGTCCTACCGACTTAATATTCTTGATTTTGGAGAGTGTCACGCACATCTTCTGAATGTCTTCCACATCATGCACTTTCATCTTGATCCGGCCTTCGAACACACCGTCCTTCGCTTCAATCAACAGACGCATAATGTTCACATTGAAATCATCGGCAATCGTCTTGGTGATCGTATTCAACACACCGATCGAGTCGATACCTTTCACTTCCAGCGTAGCTTCGAAAGAGGCATTCTTATGACTGCTCCACTCGGTATTCAGGATACGCTCGCCGAAACTACTCTTCAGACGCATGGCAATCGGGCAGGAACGTTTATGGACCACTACATTTCCGTCGTCGTTGATGAAGCCTAACGCATCATCGCCCGGGATCGGTTTACAACAGTCGGCAATCACATAATTACGCTCGAATGCTTCTTCACGAAGGATATAAGGTTTCGATTTATCGTATTTTGTCTTAGGTTTCTCTTCCGGCTTCTCCTCTTCCGTCTTTTTAGAGCCGACACCTAACGCTTGTTTTACGTATTTAAACAAGAGGTTATCCGTCTTTTCTTTCAGCAACTTCTTGATATTCTCAGGAAGTACCACATCTCCTTTTTCTACGGCATAATAGAATTCTTCACGCTTGGAGAAACCGAAATACATACATAGTTTATCCAGATTGGACGTACTTGCTTCCATCTCCGAGCGTTTGAATGCAGAGATCACTTTCTCTTCTCCCAGCTTAGCCGCATCTTTACGGGCACGTTTCAATACGGCATCGATCTTGGCTCTCGCCTTTGCTGTCGTGACAAAGTTAAGCCACTCCGCCTGCGGTTCCTGCGAACGGGAGGTCAAGATCTCAACCTGGTCACCACTTGCCAACGGATGACTGAGAGGAACCAAGCGATGATTAACCTTCGCTCCGATACATTTATTTCCGATATTGGTGTGCAGGGCATAAGCAAAGTCAAGTGCTGTGGCTCCCTGCGGAAGTGTCTTGATATCTCCTTTCGGAGTAAATACAAATATTTCGGAAGTGAACAGATTCAGTTTGATCGTATCCAGGAAGTCAAGTGCATTCGGATCCGGACTTTCCAGGATTTCCGTAATAGTCTGAAGCCATTTGTCCAGCTCCGTATCTTCTTCTACACTATGTTCCTTATATTTCCAGTGAGCGGCAAAGCCTTTCTCGGCGATGTCGTCCATACGACGGCTACGGATCTGTATTTCCACCCATTGCCCGTCAGGTCCCATTACGGTAAGATGCAATGCCTGATAACCGTTTGCTTTCGGACGGCTCACCCAGTCGCGGATACGGTCCGGACGAATACGGTAGATATCCGTAATAGCAGAATAGATATCCCAGCACATATTCTTTTCATCCACCCCCGGCAGCGGATCGAAGATGATACGAACAGCATATAAATCATAAATATCTTCAAAAGTAATCCCTTTGCTTTCCATCTTGTTCCAGATGGAATAAGCGGACTTCACGCGGGATTGCATTTCATAATGCAAGCCCATCTCTTTCAGTTTCTTATCAACCGGGACTGCAAAGTGTTCGAAAAGCTTATTCCGGCTTTCTTCCGTCGCCTGCAACTTCTTCTCGATGAAATCATATTCATGAGGATGTTCGTATTTGAAACTCAGGTCTTCCAGTTCTGTCTTGATCGTGAAAAGGCCCAGACGATGTGCCAGTGGAGCATAAAGATAAAGGGTTTCACCGGCAATCTTAAATTGCTTAGCAGGAAGCATGGACCCCAGAGTTCGCATATTATGCAGACGATCGGCAATCTTGATCAGGATCACCCGGATATCATCACTCATGGTGAGCAATAACTTACGGAAGTTCTCCGCCTGTGCCGAGGCTTGTTCCCCGAATATTCCTCCGGATATCTTGGTTAGACCGTCCACGATCTGTGCAATCTTCGGACCGAACATATCACTAATATCCTGTACAGTGTATTCAGTATCTTCTACTACATCATGGAGGAGAGCGGAACAGATAGAGGTTGAACCCAATCCCATTTCACGGCAAACGATACGCGCCACAGCAATAGGGTGCATAATATAGGGTTCGCCGGAACGACGTTTTACCCCTGCATGTGCCTGATTAGCAAAGTTGAACGCCTTTGTGATACGCTCGACTTTTCGTCTATGATTTGAATTCAGGTAGTCTTGCAGCAGTTCATTAAACCCATCCTGGATCATCTTCTCATCTGCCGACATGGCCGGTAACATGTCACCGGCTTCCTTTGTGTCTTTTGTGTCTATCGTATCGCTCATGGTTACAACCTCTTCTTTTTATATAACGTCTGTAACCACAAATATACAAATATTCGTCAAAAATCAATAAGGAAGCCAGGAAAATAGCGAGTTTATCCCACAGGAATCTTCAATACCTGTCCGGGACGGATATTTGCATTCGGTAATCCATTGGCCTTCTGGATCAATGTGGCCGACACTCCGGGATACTTTTTGGATATAGTATATAGAGAATCGCCCGATTTAACACGGTAAGAGACAAAGCCATTGCTTTGCTTTTCAACGATTTCTGAAGAAGAAGTCGTCTTTGTTGCCGTCTTTGCTTTTGAAGCGGAAGCAAATGCCACACCGCCATTGTCTACATACAACGTTAGACGCCGTCCATTGGCCAGCCTGTTAGATTTCAGGCCGTTCCAGGAACGGACTTCTTTTGGAGTTACTCCGTAACGGTCAGATATCGTATAAATATTCTCGCCGGAAGCTACACGATGTGTGATCTTCTCGCGATTTGAAGTACTTCCTTTGTCTGTTTCGGATGTATTATAGGCCAGGCAACCGGCCAACAGGTCTTCTGCCCGATGGGTATATATCGTGTCCTCCTTGTCAATAAAAGCATAGGTCTGATTGACCGGAAGCTTCAAAACGGATGGTTCTGCATTTCCGGGAATAATATCACGTTTGTATTGCGGGTTCAGGGCACGGATCTGCTCTATATCCATCTGCAACACATCAGCCACCTGCTCCAAATGCAAAGCTTTCGTTACTACCACTGTATCCGTTGCCAACGGCATACTGGTCTGCATCGGACAAATATTGTGATCGCAATAGTAATTCATAATATAATTGGCCGCGATAAAGAGTGGCACATACGAACGGGTTTCTTTGGGCAGATAAGGGAAGATATCCCAGAAATCCGTTTTACCTCCCGAACGGCGTATTGCTTTATTTACATTTCCCGGTCCGCAGTTGTAAGAAGCCAATACCAGGTTCCAGTCGCCATAAATGGCATACATATCTTTAAAGTAACGACAAGCAGCATGAGTGGCCTTCACCGGATCACGACGCTCGTCTACCAGACTGTTGATCTCCAAACCGTAGATCTTTCCGGTCGGAAGCATGAACTGCCACAGACCGCAAGCTCCCACACGGGAGAGAGCCACAGGGTTAAGGGCACTTTCCACAATAGCCAGATACTTCAGTTCGATAGGCAGGTCGTGTTCATCAAGAACCTGCTCGATGATGGGGAAATAAAAATCCGCCATACCCAGCATATATCGTACAAGGTTACGGCGGCGGTCAGCATATAAATCGATACAATCGCGTACTACCTTATTATAAGGTAAAGAAATAACGCGCGGCAATCTTTCCAGACGTTCCCGATAGACAGAGTCAGGGAAGTATACATTAGCATCATCGTCATGGCAATATTCATCTCTCTTGGAGAAATATTGGACGTGCCACGAGCGAAGAAGGCTGTCTACATCAGCATCCAGACTTTCCGGAATCAGACCGACATCTACAGATAACGAGTCGGCAGAAAGGTTCGAATACTGAGGTTCTTCGTTGTCGGTTATTGCTTCCTGTGCACGGACAACAGTAAAAAGACAACAGAGACAGAGTAATGTTAGTAAATATTTCATGTGTTATTAGAATTTTATACTGCAATTCAGGCCATACGACCGATCACTGAAACTGGTCTTCGGTGTTACCGCAGGCTCTATCCGCATGCTCAGGTCCGGCGAAATATCGAAGTCGAACAACTGTGCATCCACATATGCATCGATCATACAGAGTGCATATACTCCAGCCGTAATGATAATACTCAAATCCCTGTAACGACGGAAATAGTCCTTACGACTCTTTATGTTATCCTGCAACCTCGTATTAGTTATGAACTCTGCCGGATCACGCCCATTCTTCTTGGCAATATCCACCCAGGAGCTGCTCCAGGCTTTCGGATCATTCGGATGATCCTTCACATCGTTCATCAAATCCAGATAAGCTGTCGAATAATCCTTATAGTTACGGTTATTCCAGGTAACAGCATAGATACATCCCATAAAACCGCCATATACGATCGGCAACTTCCAGTATGCCCTGTTATATATCTGCCCCAACCCCGGCACGAACGAATAAAGAACGGCCCTTGTCGGATTCGGCTTAAACGGCTTCATGTTTATTTCCTTAAACTTGGGTTGCGGTACCGAGTCAGCAGCCTGAAGTACAGCCTGCACTGTCGAATCGGGTGGTGCCACCACTACCGTATCAGCATCAAGTATTACTGCTTGTCCCTGTGCTTTCGCATACAGGGAAATACCGGCAAGTACTACCAGCAAGCATAGTATCCTGCTTATTTTTAATTTCATCCTCACGAATCTAGCGTCAACTTATTTCAACTTATCCAACAGGCCGATCAGCCTTTCCAGTTCTTCTTCCGAGGTAAAAGGAATCGTGATGCGTCCTTTTCCCTTCTCGTTGCATGCCAGTTGTACCTTCGTATTAAAGAAACGGGACAAATGATCCTTCAACAGATTAAATTCCTGAGGAAGCATCGGTTTACGTCCGGCTGTATTCTCTTTCTTTTCCGGCGCAACTGCTTCCGCCCCGTTTCGTACGATCTCTTCTACATTACGTACGGAGAGGCCTTCTGCCAGTATCTGTTCATACAAGGCCAGTTGCACTTCCGGATCTTCCACCGGCAGCAAGGCACGTGCATGTCCCATATCTATTTTCTTATCTTTCAGCCCCATCTGTATCTCTGCCGGGAGTTTCAACAGGCGGAGATAATTAGCGATAGTAGCCCGCTTCTTCCCTACCCGTTCGCTAAGCTTCTCCTGGGTAAGGCCGTAGCTGTCTATCAGTTTCTGATAAGCCAATGCAATTTCTATCGAGTTAAGGTCTTCGCGCTGGATATTTTCAATCAGCGCCATTTCGACTACATTCTCGTCGGCCGCCGTCTTGATATAGGCAGGGATCTGCTCCAGACCGGCCATCAGCGATGCACGGTAACGGCGTTCACCGGAAATAATCATGTACTTCTCCGTACCGATCTCCTTCAAGGTTATCGGCTGGATAACACCCAGTGAACGGATAGAAGTAGCCAGTTCTTCCAATGCTTCTTCCTCAAATATAGAACGGGGTTGATCAGGATTGGGCTGGATCTTACTCAGTGCTATTTCACTGATAGAAGACGAACCTCCGGTTTTAAGGTCATCCATCGTGATTAAAGCATCTAATCCACGGCCAAGTGCCGATCTTTTCATTACTGCCATAATTTGTCCTTATTTATTTTTGTCTATCAGCTCTTGCGCAAGCTGCATGTGATTAAGCGCTCCCTTCGACTCGGCATCGTAAAGTATTACGGGTTTGCCATAACTAGAAGCTTCGCTCAGTTTCACATTACGCTGAATAACGGTTGTGAAAACAAGATCGCGGAACGGTCGTTTCACCTCTTCGTAAATCTGGTTGGCCAGGCGAAGACGCGAATCGTACATCGTCAACAGGAATCCTTCAATTTCCAAAGCCGGGTTCAGCTTCGATTTAATAATCTTTATCGTATTCAACAGTTTACTGATACCTTCCAGTGCAAAATACTCGCATTGAACGGGGATCATTACCGAATCGGCTGCAGTCAGTGCATTCACAGTGATCAGCCCTAAGGAGGGAGAACAGTCAATCAGAATAAAATCATACATATCCTTAAGGGGGACAAGCATCTGTTTCAGGATCTGCTCCCGGTTCTCCATGTTCAGCATTTCAATTTCCGCTCCTACCAGGTCGATGTGAGACGGGATAATATCCAGTCCTTCCACCTCGGTTGGGATAATGGCTCCTTTCGGGTCGTCTCCATTCACCAGACATTCGTAGATGGACAATTCGACACTCCGAATATCCACACCCAGTCCGGAAGAGGCATTTGCCTGCGGATCTGCATCAACAACCAGCACTTTCTTCTCAAGGGCAGCGAGGGATGCAGCCAGATTTATCGTGGTCGTTGTTTTACCAACCCCACCTTTCTGATTTGCTAAAGCGATAATCTTTCCCATACTTTGTCTTTTAATTCAGAGGCAAAACTAAACATTAAAAATCTAACGATATTAGGTTTTTGCAAAACAATGCTCGTTTTGTTGAAAAGTCGCCCTAACTGTTGATAACTTGCAAATATAAACAGAATATTTAATAACTTGTTTCAAATGAGGAGTATGTGATCGTTTTTTTGGAAATGATAACGTAGTTTTAAAAAAACGAAGAGGTTGTGTCAAAATGCTGGCACAACCTTTTTTATGCGCAAAGCCCAGACTTTCCCAAGCCCGGGCTTTGTTAT
>NZ_JADNBB010000085.1 GCF_015550595.1 Parabacteroides goldsteinii | reverse complement strand
AAACCTGTTGGCGGAATTAATTTAGTGCATACTTAATTCTGCCAATGGGCTTGTCGTTAATGAAGTTTACGTATTGCAGAATGGTAAGTGCACTAATTTTGCCAATGATTCTGGCAAACAAACCATTCGTTATTTTCGCGTAGTTCCTGATGACCAAGAACTGGTCTGTAAGTTGTGAGAATATTGTCTCAATCCTCTTTCTTGCCTTTGCAAACGGAATGAATGTCGGTTTCCAATCCTTTTGGTTGAGCCGATACGGACACTCCAGTCTTATGTGTGCGGTTTCGAACAAGTCAAGCTGTACGTCAGCTCCAATATACCCTTTGTCACCATAGATGCTACAGTCGTGATAAGTATGTTTTACATCCTTCATATAATGGAGGTCAGCCACACTTGCCTTTGACAGATCATAGGAATGGATAACTCCACTTAACCCACAGAGAGCGTGTAACTTATAACCAAAATAATACGTGTTCTGCGAAGCACAGAAGCCGAAGTCGGGAGCTTGCGAGAAATTGCCGGCACGCCCCATCTTGCAACGTTTTCCTCTTGCAACCCTACAGACCTCTATCGGCTTGGAGTCAACAAAGAATTGTTCCTCTCCGCCATCCATTTCCATGGCAATCCGCTTGCGCAGTTCCTCACACAGGCCTGACGTTTTCTTCCTGCGGTCATTGAACTGTCTCCTTGATATGAGATTGGGAATGCTGTCCTTGTATTCTTGCAATTTATAGTCGAACAACCACTTCTCACTATCAATGCTCTCGGTCTCTGCCGTCAGGGATAGCGCCACCACTTCCAAATCCGAAAACTTGGGAACAGGACCACGACGTGGAACATTACCCGAATCATTGACGAGATTTTCAGAGAATTGCTTGCATATCTCAAGTATTTTGACGAATTTTGCATAAAGGTTGTACATACGATGGTTTGAACTTAATGTTTTAATCACCACTAAGTTACTAAAAATCAGCGACATGTACAACTTTTTACTCATATTTATCAACTTAAATTAATTCCGCCAACGGGTTTA
>NZ_JADNBB010000084.1 GCF_015550595.1 Parabacteroides goldsteinii | reverse complement strand
GCTGAATTCAACTTGCAAATGCAACAGAATTCTGATTAATAATTTGTTTAAATTTTTCGTTTGGCGTGAGGTATCCAAGTCTTTTACGAGGTCGATTATTGAGTTTATTTTCAATCCACTTAATCTGTTTGTTGGTTACTTCACTAAAGTCCTTACCCTTTGGGATATACTGCCTGATAAGCCCGTTGGTGTTTTCATTGGCACCACGTTCCCATGAGTGGTATGGTTTGCAAAAATAGAATTTTATTTCCAATTTTTGCGCAATTTCCTCGTGCTTTGCAAACTCCTTTCCATTGTCAGCCGTAATTGTGTGTATTAAGTTTTTCACTTTCCGCAGTGCCCATACTGCAATCTTAGCTACCGGGATGGCTTCTTTTCCCGACAACTTGCGTATCCAGACCCTGCTTGTTGCTCTGTCGTTAATGGTAAGAATGGCACCTTTGTGGTTCTTACCAATAATTGTATCTATCTCTAAATCACCAAATCTCTCCTTCAGTTCCACTATCTCGGGACGCTCATCAATATCCACCCTGCCTGGGATAAATCCTCGCCCTGCATTTTTAGAACCACGTTTGGCATACCTGCGACCTTGTCTGCGAAGATATTTGTGCAGTTTGCCACCCCGCCGCTTATCCTCCCAAATCCAGCGATATATCGTTTCGTGAGATACCATCGCAATTCCCTCCAAGCGGCTCCTGCCGACAATCTGCTCCGGGCTGAATCCTTTCTTCAACAGCTTTATTATCCGTTTTCTCATTGCCGGTGTAAGCACTTCCTTGCGATGTTTTTGCTGCTTGCGCCTGTCTGCTTTTCGCTGGGCAAGCTCCATGCTATAGCTACCACTTCGGGCGTCGCAATTGCGCTTTATCTCCCTGTAAACAGTGCTTTTATCTACTCCGATAGCTTCCGCTATTGCTTTTTTGCTCATCGGTATTTGCAACATCATAGAAATTGCATACCTTTGTTCCTCGGTTATATGTTTGCTCATCTGCAACTTTTTTTTCTTTGGACGGACAATTAAAGCAAAGATAGCAAACTTTATCCATTCAGAGTGAGAGAAAGGGGGACATTGTCTCTCTTTCCTCTCTGAAAAATAAATGTTTTTATTGCTTATTATCCGCACCCAAAAAGTTGCATTTATAAGTTGAACTCAAG
>NZ_JADNBB010000083.1 GCF_015550595.1 Parabacteroides goldsteinii | reverse complement strand
AGTCATATTATGATATACATAAACAAAGATGCAAAACCGATCTACGTAGAGTTGGATGCTTTACTAGATCCCGAAAGTAATTACATAGGCTCAACCTGGGATGATTACAAGGCAGGTGCTTGGATATTGCTTACAGATAATCAGATTGCTTTTAAAGAGGCCAATCCCAGTGCTATGGTCGAGGAAGTCTATTACATGCAGTTGACTCCGGAACCTGTCCGGACGCTTGCACAGGCAGTACAGGAAAAAATATGGCAAATAGAGGAATATGATCGTTCTGGAGCTGTCAACAGTTTTCGAGTAAATGGGGTTTCGGATTGGCTCATTCCTGACACTCGGGCTAACTATAAAAATAGTATTGAGGCGGCAGAAATATTAGGAGAAACCCATATTACTTTCGTGATCGCTGGTATTGTCGCTACATCTACTTTACAGGACGCTCGTATTATGCTAGCTAAGATACAACGTTACGCAGACCGGTGTACGCTTGTTACCGAAACACATAAAGCAAATGTTAGCTCTCTTTTAACAATCGAGGAGGTTGATATTTATGATTATACCGTCGGTTATCCAGATCAGGAAGAATTTGCATTAGCCAATATTACAAATTTAAGTCTTGGGGGATCTGTATAATGTTAAATAAAATGTCAATAAACCCTAACAGAGGGGTAAAATGCTCTCTATATAAGTATTTTATGATCTCTGATCGAAAGAAAGGAGGTCGAAAATGTTAAGACGTAGGATGATGGGGAAAAAGGGACTTTTCAAAATATCTAATAGACCGGAAGACTTTGGATTACTTTTCTTGTGGTGTCAGCCACAAAGAGGATTTAAAGCCGAGAGCATTGCTTTTGCAGACCTAAATGCACAAGTTGGTGAATTTACGACAACTTGGCCGTCAGGATTGACTTTAAATAGTCCGGTGAATAATCAGGGTAAGCCAGAGTTTGATGTGTGTACTCAAATAAAAGGGGATTGGGTAACACCAACGTTAGAGCAATGGAAAGCTCTACAATATGTTGATCGAACAAAGGGATACCTAAATGGAGTGAAAGGTGTTTGGGTTGGAACGACCAATGACTTGACTAATGGTATCTTCCTACCAGGTGCAGGTTATAGAAATCACGAAAAGGGGGAATATTGTGTTGGTAGTGGAAAATACGGATCTTCATCTCTAGCGAGAGATCCCAACAATATATATGCCCCTGTATTCCAATT
>NZ_JADNBB010000082.1 GCF_015550595.1 Parabacteroides goldsteinii | reverse complement strand
AGCCTTGCTGAACTGTTTGTTTTTATAACTTTTAATTTTAATTTGCCTCTGATGGTGCATATACTGCGGTGTTTTGTATCCGCATGAGTAATGCGGCCTGAGATTATTATATTTATAGACGGCCTCCTTTACCAAACATTTCATCTCCGTCAAAGGGAGATTAAGATCTTCAAGCATAAACTCATGTTTGAGTATCCCGTTTATCCTTTCCGCTATGGCATTAGCATAAGGGTCATAGGATTCAGTCATGCTCGGTATGATATGATACCGTTTCAACAATCTCTGATATGCATCGGAGCAATATTGTATACCACGATCTGAGTGATGTATTAAGGACTCCTCCCTGTACAATCGGTTGCGGTTAGCCATCTTTAAGGCATTAAGGGTACCTAGAGTATCCAAAGAGCAGGAAAGGTCATATCCCATAACCTTCTTTGAATAAGCGTCTGTAACCAATGAGAGATACAAGTGCCTGTTTCTATTCCTTATATAAGTTATATCCGACACCCAGATTTCTTCCGGACGTGTAGGCTCCATATTGGCCACAAGGTTCTTGTACCTGCGGAACCGATGGTGAGAGTTAGTCGTCACATGATAGGAACGAACAGGCTTTATAAGCATGTGGTTGGCACGCAGTATGTCAAACAGCCTGTCACGGCCAACTTTCTTCTCTTTCAATACCGGCTGAAGTATATGATAGAGTTTGCGGGTACCTATATGGGGCATCTCCAAACGGAGGCCCTGTACCATCTTTACAACTTCAGTAGCTTTTTGGCGACTTTTGTTTATACTCCAGTGCTGACGATAATATTTCTGCCTGCTTATCCCGAGCAGTCGGCAGATTCCGCTAATACTTACGGATTTTTTTTCTTTGTATTGGATGACTGTTCGGGAAAGGAGTTTTTTCGGATATCGATATGATATTCCTTTTCTGCGAGATCTATCATCATATCAAAAAATTCAGCTTTCATATCTTTTAATTCAAGCTCCTTTTCTAGACGGGCATTCTTGCGCTCCAATAATTTTACTTTCTGCTCCAATTCAAGCAGTTGCTGTTCCTTGCTTTTTTCCATGGGAATATGAGATCGATTTGACACGTCAAAGTTACCATATTTTTCAATCCAACGCTTTACTGTATGGCTTCCTTGTATACCATATTTACGCTGAATAGACTCCAAACTTAACCGATTTGTTTCATATTCGTGAACTACTGATAATTTAAAGGACATGCTGTAATCCTTTTGTGTACGT
>NZ_JADNBB010000081.1 GCF_015550595.1 Parabacteroides goldsteinii | reverse complement strand
CGACACTGTCCATAAAATTGTGTAAATGAAAAACTACAGGTATTGTTACTTGTAGTTTTTTTTATTTATTAAATTTGAAAAATGTAAATTTTATGGAGATTCCCAAAGAATTATTGAGCAAGGAGTTCTTAAGTCAATTTAAAAGCGAAGAAGACGTAAGTAAGTTTCTAACGACTCTTCACAGTCGAGTCCTTGAACAAATGCTTGAAGGTGAGATGGATGCTCATTTAGGATATGAAAAACATTCAGCCTCAGGTATAAATACCGGCAACTCTCGCAACGGCAAATACCCTAAAAAGATTCAAACCGAGTATGGTGAATCTTATATAGAAATACCTCGTGACCGTCAGGGAGAGTTTGAACCGGTGATAGTACCCAAACATCAGTCTCGTGGTCTTTCAATAGAGAAGCTGGTCATATCGCTGTATGCCAAAGGTATGAGTGTTTCAGATATAGAAGAGGAAATGAAAGAAATCTATGGAATAACCCTGTCTACATCGGCTATATCCATCATAACGAGTAAAGTCACCCAAGCCGCTGTAGAATGGCAGAATCGGCCATTGGAGAGTCTTTATTTGATCGTGTGGATGGACGGTATAGTCTTTAAGGTTCGGGAGAATGGTAAGGTGATTAACAAGACCGTTTACCTGTGTGTCGGTCTTAACAAGGAAGGTATAAAAGAGATATTGGGTATGTGGGTAGGTAAAACCGAAAGTGCCTCTTTCCCCGATGGGTGTTCTCACAGATTTAAAAGCTCGTGGAGTAGAGGATATATTAATAACTGTCACTGACAACCTGAATGGTTTCACGGGAACAATCAAGAGCGTTTTCCCTGATTCGACCACTCAAATCTGTGTTGTGCATCAGATCCGTAACTCGTGTAAATACGTTGTCTGGAAGGAGAAAAAAGAGTTTACCGCTGATTTAAAGAATATTTATAATGCTCCCACAAAAGAGGCTGCTTTACTGGAACTGGATATGTTTGAGCAAAAATGGGGAGCAAAATATCCATACGCTGTCCGTTCCTGGCGGGCTAATTGGGATGAGCTGACCTCTTTCTTTGATTTCCCCATTGAAATAAGAAAAATCATCTATACGACTAATCTTATAGAGAATCTGAACGGGAAGATCCGCAAATACACTAAAAACAAGCTTTCATTCCCTAATGATGAAGCTCTTAAGAAGTCTGTTTATCTGGCTATTAGCGAGATTGAGAAAAAATGGTATCAACCCATATGGAACTGGGGACTGATTTTTAATCAGTTTTTGACTATATTTGAAAACCGAATCCGGGTTTAAACCCGGATTCGGTTCCTGTAGTTTTGA
>NZ_JADNBB010000080.1 GCF_015550595.1 Parabacteroides goldsteinii | reverse complement strand
GGGAGTGTAATTTAAACTCTGTCTGGTTCATATTCTAGGAAAATCACTACAAATATAATTTTTCTTTTTGGATTTACAAATGCTTTTTAAGGCTGTTATTGGTAGTGTGCAAGGGCGGTGAGGAACGAGCCGTTTATATACCCTTGCTCACTACCGGGAACAGCCTTTTCTTTGCGTTTGAAAAACCGGGAAGAAAAATGGATTATATATCCAATGGCATTCTATCACCGAACTTAATCCGCAATTGACCGGCTGTCAATGCCCAATTATGAAGAGGCTGTGTCCATTTTTTTGAGATATTTATAACGGCCAGGTAGATCAACTTCATCAAGGCCATGTCATTAGGGAAAACGCCCTTTGTCTTGGTCACTTTTCTAACTTGACGATGGAAGCCTTCTACGGCATTAGTGGTGTAAATTAGTTTTCGAATCTGTTCATCATAAGCAAAATAGGATGTAAGCTTGTCCCAATTCCTTTTCCATGAATCCATGACTACAGGATATTTCTTACCCCATTTATCTTGTAGTTTATCAAAATTCAATTCCGCCAGATCAAGCGTAGGGGCTTGATAGATTGTCTTTAAATCAGACATAAACTCTTTCTGATCTTTTGAGGCAACATATTTCAATGAGTTCCGAATTTGGTGAACAATACAACTCTGTATAATCACATGAGGGAAAATTGTGCTGATGGCCTCTGCGAACCCCGTTAGATTATCAATACAAGCAATCAAAACATCTTTCATCCCCCGTGCTTTAAGATCGGTCAGAACACTCAACCAGAAGTTAGCTCCCTCGCTTTCGGAAACATACATACCTATAAGCTCCTTACGGCCATCTTTGTTGATGGCCAATACATTATACACTGCTCTGCTTTCGGTTCGGCCTCCATCTTTTACTTTATAGTGCATCGCATCCAACCATAGAATGGTGTACATATTCTCCAAAGGGCGACTTTGCCATTCTTTTACCTTGGGAACGATCCGGTCTATTATTTCGCTAAGGGTATTGTGTGAAATCTCCACATCGTACATTTCCTCTATATGAGTGGAAATATCTCTCAGACTCATCCCCATGCCATACAAACTGATAATTTTGGAGGACATATTATCTGCCAAAATCGTCTCCCGTTTCTTGAGAATCTCCGGATTAAAACTGCTGTGGCGATCCTGGGGAGTCACTATCTCAATCTCCCCGGCCATCGTTTTAACGCGCTTACTGCCTCGGCCATTACGCTTATTCCCAATCTGACGCTCTGACTCATCCAGATGAGAGGACATCTCTCCGTCTAAAGCGGCTTCTAAAAACTCTTTTAATAAGGGGCCAAAGGCGCCATCCTTTCCTGTGAGTGATTCACCACTGCGAAGTTGTGCTAATGCCTTGTCTCGCATTAACTGGTACTCTTGACTGTTTCTATCCATAATGCAAAGTAAATTGTTTTTGGACAGAGTTCAAATTACGGTCTC
>NZ_JADNBB010000007.1 GCF_015550595.1 Parabacteroides goldsteinii | reverse complement strand
CCGGGCTTTTTGCTGATTAATAGGATAATATCTATCGATCTTACTGACTAGAAAAAACGTTCCTTTTTTTTAGTCATCATTTTTTCGAGATTGTATTATTATTTTTACGAATTGAAATGCAAGCTATATTGCGGATTATTAGTACTTTTATGAAAATATTGAGATTCTCGCAAAAGTTATAAGGAATGACTAAAAAAAAGGAACGTTTTAACTAGTCATTTCATTATTAATGTACTTTTTAAGGATGCTCATATATGCTGTTTTCTAGAAAGTTATGCGTTTACGGTGATAATGCTTTATTAAGGATATGAAAGATGTTTTTAATGAATTTGCCGAGTTACAGCAAGGAGGCTATAAAACTTTCGAGAATTTGTTTCGAAAATATTATGTCGTTCTTTGTTATGAAGCACGTTCATATATTGTAGAAAAACATATCATAGAAGAGTTGGTAGGGGACGTTTTCCGATGGTTATGGGAGAACAGGGAAACTGTGGTTATTACGACTTCGATTAGAGCTTACTTGATCAGAGCTGTTCATAATGCATGTTTATCTTATCTCCGTCAAAATCAACCGGAGCATATCGAATTGGATAATGTAACGGAGAAGAATGCTCTTTTCTCGTTGGATGAATCCCCGCTCGATTACGTACTCTCTAAAGAACTGATAGAGCGAGTAAACAAAGCGATTAAAGAATTACCACCCCAATATAAAAGAGTTTTTGAACTCAGTCGATATAAAAATCTAACTTATGCGGAGATCTCAGAAGAAATGGGTATCTCTGTCAATGCTGTAAAATTATATCAGAAGAAGGCGTTGGCACGACTTCGGCTGGCTTTAAGGGAGTATTTGTCGGCCTCTCTTGATTAAGTTTCAAAATATAAATGCATCTTTGTCGCGATAAGAAATGATCGGCTTATCAGTTGTCAGCTTGTTAACGCAACAACAATAATAAATACTTATGAAAAAGATTCTTATACTTATTGTTTTGTTGGGATTACTGTATCCTGACCGATTGTTTGCACAGAATAGTGTCAAACTGTATCCTTATCAAATGACTCCATCTCTTCATCCCGATTATTTGCGTCATCATGTGAAATCGCCGGATGCCTCTTTCTTTAACGACAAAATCCAGTTTATAGCTCTCCGTGACCTTTCCGGCGATTATAAACGAAAGCTCGATCAATGGGTGGTCAAAGACAAACTCGGAGATATCCTGTGGGTTTCCTATCCGTTGGTTTTTCAGGATAACCTGAAAGATGTGGTATCCGAGATAAAGAAAAGAAATCTTTATCTGTTCGACCTTTGGGGATATATACCCGGTTCAGGACCAGGGGGATACTGGACGCAGTTTGTCATTCCAGATGGTGTACTTAACCTTTTTGAATCGGAGTTAGGAGACCGTTGGCTGGGAATGGATAATGGCGAGCAGGATGGGCGTTATGTCGGTAGCTTCGCTCCCCGGATGTATCCTTTGGGAGCAGACCGGAAACAGCAATACTTTAATTTCCAACGTCATTTCCAGGAAATGGGTGACCAGTTGGGAAATAAAATGGCAACGCTTGTTTCTCTGAACTTCGGGCATTATTTCCTGAAGGAAGGTGTCTATACCCTGATCGGTGCCGAGACTGCCCAAGGATTGCCTAATTCGCAGATATATTATTCGTTTATCCGTGGAGCCGGTAAACAATATGGCGTTAACTGGTTCGGAAATGCTTCTGTATGGAACCGTTGGGGATATAAGACATACGATTCGAATGCTACCAATATAGATGAAGATTATGGAAGTGGAGGCCCATTGAAAGGAACTTCCTTAGGGCTGTTGAAACGATTGATCTATACCCATCTGATGTATGACTGTGTAGCTGTCGGCTTTGAAGGTTCTATGCGGGTCGACGATAAAGAGTTGAGTCCGATCGGCAAAATACAGCAGAGTGCGGTTAAATGGGTTGATAAGTATGGCGATCCGGGGATAATGTACACCCCGGTTGCATTGATGACCGATTTCTTTTCCGGTTGGTCCTTCCCGCGCCATTTATATTCCAGGCAAGCTTATAAAGTGTGGGGAAATCTTCCTTATGAGTTGCCGGATTACCTGACGGATGCAATGCTCGATATTTTGTACCCGGGTTATCAGGATGCTTCTTATTATAAGGATGAAAGAGGTTTTATTACGCCGAATCCTTATGGCGATATTGCCGATTGCCTGATGAGCGATGCTCCTTTATGGATATTGAAACAATATCCGGTATTGGTTATTGCCGACGAACTGCGGGCGGGTAAAGAAATTAACGACAAACTGAATGCTTATGTCAGTGAAGGCGGCCATCTGGTTATTACTGCCGGTTCTTTGAAGAATATGCCGGACGGTATAGCCGGTATCCGTTCCGGAGAAAAAACTACGGTATGTACCGCTCCGGTAACATATAAAGGACAGGCATTAACAGAGCGTGCTCCTTATTCATTGGCCGAGTTGATCTATCCCGTATCGGCAACAGTACTGCAAAAGAGCAACGAACTACCGGCTGCTGTCGAACTGAATGCCGGAAAAGGGAAAGTTACTGTTATCGGCTCTCCTTATGGAGTTACAGAACAGTCGCAATGTGAATTACCTGTAAAAGTGATGGAAGAAAAGCCATTGGACAAGCCGTACCCGATACTTAACCATACGAAAGCATTGATGGAAGATATTTTTGCTTCTATGCAACTGTTTGAAACAAATCCGGAATTAAGCCTTGTTACCTGTTCGAGAGGGAACGGTGAATACACGGTCTTGATCTCCAATGAGTCTTGGGAACCAAAAAAATTCTCGATCGGAACAAAAACAGGAAAGATCGTATCCATCAAAGAATTACCGACTGATTGTTCGGAAATGAAAGCAATAGGTTATACTCCGAAAGTCATGTTGAATACATCGTTTGGAAAGAACACCTCCAATACGATAGCCGGTGGAAATGTCCGTATTTTCTGTGTCCACCTGAATAAGGATGCGGATGTGACGGTCATGCCGGAAAGTACACCGGTTCCGAATACCACCGGACGGGCACTTGTTCTGCGTAATATCCTCGATGTAAAGGAAGAAATCCTTTCACGTCCTACCTTCTTCGAACATTATGACCGCGTTGTGATTGACTGGCGTTATTTGCATAACAAAGAAAAAGAAGTCCTGAAGCACGAAGCCGGCTGGCTGGGACGGCAGAAACTGAAAATGACAGTCGACCTGACTTCCGGACTGAACCTGTATCCTGATTTGAGGATTGTAAATAATGACCCTCCTTTCTACCGGAAAAGTATGGAGGTTATGAAAGGCGTTATCGATAAGATGGAGATACTTGGTGCCGATGAATTATTGATATCTACCCAGCGTACCATAGAGAATAATTACACGATGGAACAGTTCTATGATTCCCTGAAGGAATCTTTCCAGGTTTTATCCGATTATGCAGCAAGGAAAAATATCCGTTTGTTATTAAGGCAATCTGTTTCCCGCACTCCCGATACGATAGAAGGTTTGCAGAAACTGGTAGAAGAAGTGAACCGTCCGAATTTTACACTGGTACCTGCATTGTCGTTATTATTGAATGATGAGGCCGGTCTGGATGCAGATCTCGCTCGTCTGAAACAGATGGATATTAAAGATATTCTTATTTCCGCTCCGGAAAAAGATATTCACGATCAATTATGGAACACCAATACTCCGATATATAAATCCGGTCAAATAGCGATCATCCGTAGGATACTGGCAGCATTCCCGCAGGTAAACTACATTATGGATGGTTTATATACTTCGCAGGATGAAGAGTATCTGGATGGGAAAACGATGGACGAATTTGTTACTAAAAAATAATCATCTATGTGGAAAAAATTATTGATTACAGGATGTTTGACCTTCAGCTTATTGAGTGGAGGGATATTATCCGCACAACCTAGTTGTGAGACAAAAGAGGAAGTTACCTCCGAGCAGCTGGACAGGACGCAAAAAGGGCTGGTTGAAATGATGAAAGAGTTGAAGAACGACTCTTATTTTCAGACAGAACTCGATAAGGCTGCCTCCCTGTCGACACCTTCCAAACGGATGGAAGCCTATAAAAAACTGGCTACCCGTTTGCTTTCTGTTTTGGAGATACAGGCGGAACTGGAATGGATGAAGCCGGAGGCTATCCAGGAAGCTTTGGGTATCATGAAAAAAAGTTCCGGTTTTGATGCTGTACTGGCAGATAAACGTTTCGGTGAATTGAAATCGTTGCTTGCCGGAGGTTTCGACGGGATATATACCTGTAATCAGCAGGCTATCGACAATGCCAACAAAGCATTGACATTGAAACGCAAGTTGATGGTGATGAGCCCGGATGTGAATGTGGATAAAGTGTTGACAGTCAAATTTGATCTGACCGGAAGAGCAAATTATGTAGGAGCCGGAAGCCTCGGTATTCAGCCGAATAACTGGTCGAATCTGAGTTCTGCCAGTCGCAACAACTTTAAAGCACAACTGATCGAGTTGTCAGGCCTGAAAAGTGGCGACCTGAGTGGAAAGGTACTTTATGAACCGGCAGTGGACGGTTCTTCCGTTACCGATTTGGTGTTGAACTGGGACGGGCAAAGGGTGATGTTTACTGCTTTGGATTCGACCCGTAAATGGCAGGTTCATGAATTGAATCTCGATAAAGGGGATACCCGGCAGGTCACTAATATCCCTGAACCGGATTTGGAATTCTTCGACGGAACTTATTTGCCTGACGGTCGTATGCTGGCAATTTCTAATATCGGTTATCAGGGTGTACCTTGTGTAAACGGTAGTGATGCGGTAGGTAATATGGTTCTGTACGATCCTAGTAACGGTTACCTGCGTCGTCTGACATTCGACCAGGATGCAAACTGGCATCCGGTAGTAATGGCAAACGGAAAAGTAATGTATGTCCGTTGGGAATATACCGACCTGACACACTATTTCTCCCGTATCGTTATGCATATGAACCCGGACGGAACGGAACAGAAATCGCTGTATGGCAGCGGTTCTATGTTCCCGAACAGCATTTTTGATGTACAGCCGCTACCGAAACACACAAACCGTTTTGTCGGTGTTATCTCCGGACATCATGGGGTGGCACGTTCCGGCCGTCTGATGATCTTCGATCCGGCAAAAAGCCGTAAAGAAGAAAAAGGCATGATCCAGGAATTGCCTTTCCGTGGTCGTCCGATCATTCCGGAAATAAAGGATGAGTTGGTGAACGGTGTATGGCCCCAGTTTATCAAACCGTATCCGCTGACAGATGAAACATTCCTGGTAACAGCCAAGCTGTCTCCGTATAGTCGCTGGGGAGTTTATCTGGTAGATATTTATGATAACCTGACATTGGTAGCCAATGCCGATGATGCCGGTATGATTTATTCTGTTCCGGTAAAGAGTACGCCGGTTCCTCCGGCTATCCCTGACCGTATCAAACCGAATGAAAAGGAAGCGACGGTGTTTATCCAGGATATTTATGAAGGGGAAGGATTGCGGGGTGTGCCACGCGGAGAGATCAAATCGTTCCGTGTCTATGCCTATGAATATGCTTATCGCAGAACATTATCAGACCACTATAATCATGGTATTCAGGCAGGATGGGACATTAAGCGTCTGTTGGGAACTGTCCCGGTGGAAGAAGACGGCTCTGCTATCTTTAAGATCCCGGCTAATACGCCTGTCTCTCTTCAACCGCTCGATGCAGATGGGCGTGCCGTACAATGGATGCGTAGCTGGCTGACCGGTATGCCGGGTGAAGTCGTTTCATGCGTCGGTTGTCATGAAGACCAGAACACGATCCCTGTGCCGAAGAGGGTCGCAGCGTCTACCCGTAAGCCGCACGAACTGAAGATAGCCGAAGGAGGTATCCGTTCGTATGCATTTAAGTATGAGATTCAGCCGATACTCGACCGTGCCTGTGTAGCTTGTCACGATGGTAGTAAAGCCGGACGTCCGAATTTTAAAGATACGACTTCCGTTGGTATTACCGATTGGAGCGGTACGCGTTATTTCCAGAAGAGTTACCTGGCATTCCATCCCTATGTGAACCGTCAGGGACCGGAGGCTGATATGTATGTAATGAGTTCGTATGAATATCATGCTTCGACTAGTGAAATTGTCCGTATGTTGGAACGCGGCCATTATAATGTGAAACTGACCGATAATGAGTGGGATCACCTCGTTATGTGGATCGATATGAATGCTTCGGGACGCGGTGAGTTCGACGCTGACCCGTTGGATGGATATGACCAGTATGAACGCCGTATCGAATTGGCTAATAAATATGCTAACAATGCCGGTGTGGATTGGCGTAAAGAGTTGGCAGACTATGCTTCTTATCTGAAAGGCAAAGGTGAAATTCGTCCGGAAATGCCGGAAAAGGCAACTCCTGTTACACATAAAGATGTGAAGATGAAAGGTTGGCCGCTGACGGCTGAGGATATTCGACAAATGCTGGCAAAAGAAAAAAGCCTCCGGAAAGAGATAGAAGTGGCCGACGGTGTAAAGATCGTTTTTGTTCGTGTTCCGGCAGGTAAGTTTGTGATGGGAACGAACAAGGGATATCCGGATCAGGCACCTGAGTTCAAAACAGAAGTAAAACATGGTTTCTGGATGACAGAAAAAGAGTTGACCAACGCACAGTATAACGCTTTGGTTCCGGATCACGATAGCCGCATCTACGCCCAGCATTGGAAAGATCATACCACTCCCGGCTATCCGGCAAACAAGCCTAACCAACCGGTTATCCGTGTAAGTTACGAAGAAGCCATGGCGTATTGCAATATGCTTTCTGAAAAAACTGGATTGAAGGTGACACTTCCAACCGAAGTTCAGTGGGAGTGGGCATGCCGTGGCGGTAGCGACCAACCTTTCTGGTATGGAGCGATGGATGCAAACTTTGGCCCTTATGAGAATCTGGCCGATGTCCAGTTGGAAAAGATGGCCGTAACAGGTATCGATCCACAGCCGATGACGAAAGATAATCCTTGGTTCCCGTATTACAATTACATGCCGAAAGTTGATACAGTCAACGACGGTCTGATGATCCCGACGGATGAGTATAATTACAAACCGAACCCATTTGGATTGATCAACATGCACGGAAACCTACAAGAATGGACTCGTTCGTTGTATGCACCTTATCCTTACAGCGATAAGGCTCAGGCGACAACCAATACCAGAAAAGTGGTTGCCCGTGGAGGATCTTGGGTAGACCGTCCGAAGGATGCAACGGCCACTGCACGCCGTGTATATTTACCCTGGCAACGTGTCAATAATGTAGGTCTTCGTCTGATTATTGAAGACTGAGAATGATTTAATATAAAAGAAAAGATGTTGTATTTTTATGAATACAACATCTTTTCTTTAAAGTAAATAACGTAGAGACTCGGGATTTCTTCTTGTATCCCATATTAATGCGATTATCCAGTACAAAGATAACAAACTTACGGTTAAACGTCATTATTGCCTTTTAGTATTATTGCCAGTTGCTTAACACCTTCCGATGCACCGGCTTTGATGAAGTGGATATCGTTCCGGTAAGTATTTACTTCTTTCGGGTCGATGAGGTAGATTGGTTGGCCGCGACGAACATAATTCAGCAGTCCCGCTGCCGGATAAACATTGAGGGAAGTGCCGATCACCACAAATAGGTCACATGACTCCACCAGGCGGATAGCCGGGTCGATCATCGGAACGGCTTCACCAAACCATACGATAAAAGGACGTAGCTGATTACCATGCGGATCTTTGTCACCGAGGTGGATGTTCGGATGTTCGGGGGAAATATCGTAGGTCGTGTTGAGATCCCGTACGGAACAGGATTTCATCAACTCTCCGTGAAGATGGAGCACGTTGCTGCTTCCTGCCTGTTCGTGCAGGTTATCGATATTTTGTGTGATGATGTGCACATCGAAATCCTTTTCCAGTTCAGCCAGTCCGATATGTCCCGCATTGGGCTTGGTGTTGAGTAATTCCCTGCGTCGCTGGTTATAGAAGTCGAGTACCAGTTCGGGGTTGGAGGCAAAGCCTTCGGGAGTTGCCACATCTTCCACCCGGTATTTTTCCCAGAGACCATCGGAGTCACGAAAGGTCGAAATACCGCTTTCGGCACTCATACCGGCGCCGGTCAATACGACTAATTTCTTTTTCATAAAGCTATTGTGTATTTAATTTTACAAAGATAGAAAAGAATGTAGCTAAATGTATCTTCCTATAAATTTTGAAGTGTTTTTTGTTGCAACCTTTAATTATTATCGTACATTTGCTGTGCATTTCCTATATCTCAGGCGGGGATACCTGCCAATTTCCGTGGCGGGCATTTTTATGTCCGCTTACGATCATTCTATATGGCGGTTCCGTACCCCCGTGTAGAATGTTAATGCATCTACTCTGCCTGGGTGGGAAATGCAACGGGACAGGCGGAACCGCTCTTATATTCAGAAAATCTTCGCCTTCACATCTAATATTAATAGGCATGGACACAGAATTTTTAACTGCCCAGCAAAGTGAAGACCTGCAAAGGTTAAGTGGAAACCCCTCTCCTTTTTCTGAAGAAGAACTAAAAGATTTTTACCTCAAACTGGCCCGTCTGGTCAATCCGGGCGCATGTTCTCCTAAACGCTCCGATTTTGAAATATTGAGCATACTTAGTAAAGACCTGAAGAGAAACCTCGGATTTTTATGTAAATATACGCAACACTCCTGGGACGAAGGATTGTTGGAGATACAAATGGCCTGCGGCGTTTATTCCGTACAGGACAGTATCCCCAAAATGCAGCGATTAGAAATGAATACTTCTCTGGGGAGGCATTTACAATTTCTTGCCCGGATGGCATCCAGCTGTTCGGTTGCAAGAAAGATGCACGCGGAATATACCCGGCATTTTATTAATGTAGAATACCTTTTAAGGCAAATGGGAAATAAGACTAACTGAATGCCGGAAGCCGGGAAAGTAATTTATTCCTCCCTATAAACTAATCGGAAAGTTAGGACTCTTTGCTGCCACGGTGTACAGGGTAACTGCGTAGGGTGTACCGGGTAACAGGACAAGGTGTACACCTTGGTGGATTATCCTGTACAGGGTAGTTTTACAAACCGGGGAGTTAACAGTTAGTTTGTCATAGGTCTTGTTCTAATGAGACTGAGGGATGGTGATAGTTTCTTTCTCTTGCAGTCAAACTATGACAGATGACAGACGCTATTGCAGACAAAAGAGGAGTCTGCAATAGCGTATCAGATTGTTATGCAGTATATTATATCGGTATATTGCAGATGACAGATAAATTGTCCAAACATTTTGTTGGATAACTATAATTACTCTGTTATCCCAGATTATTCAGGATATCTGTCTTTCCTTCCTGTACCAGGCGATAAATCATTTCTCCGAACAGGGTATTGACCCAGGCAAACCAGGAGCGGGTAAAGTTCTTTGGATCGTCTTTGTGGAACGATTCGTGCATGAAACCGGTTTCTCCATCGGTATCGCGCAGCATTTTAACGCAGTGGCGTATTTCTTCCGGATCGCTGGTCGTGTTGCATCGCATGATGATACTCATCGGCCAGATAAAGTCGAAGCCGATATGCGGTCCGCCGATACCTTCACCGGCCTTACCTTTGAAGAAGTAAGGGTTTAATTCGCTAAGTACCAGTTTGCGTGTGTTCTGATATACAGGGTCGTTTACATCGACACATCCCAAGTAAGGCATTGCCAGCAAACTCGGAACATTGGCATCGTCCATGAAAACATGATTGTAGAAACCATCTGCTTCGAATGCATATACTTTACCGAATTCAGGATGCTCGACGATTCCGTATTTTTCGATGGCGGCAGCCACTTCGTCAGCCAATGAATCACACTGGCGGGCAAAATCGTTATCCTTTTTGATGTCGCGCATCATCTCGGCCAGCTGGCGCAGGGAAGTTACGGCAAACATATTCGACGGGATCAGGAAGCCGAACAGGGTCGCGTCATCCGAAGGACGGAAAGACGAAACGATCAGGCCTACCGGACGTACCGGGCTACCGTAACCATCATTCAGCAAGGTATCGCCCTGACGGTCGGTCTTACGGGAGAAACGGTAAGGGCCGAGGCTGTCTTTACGTTGTTGTTCGATGAAAGTTTTATAGACAGATTTCATTGCTTTGTCCCAGTCTGCATCGAAAGGAGAGGTGTCGCCCGTTTTTTTCCAGAAGTGATAAGCCAGGCGTATCGGGTAACAAAGTGAGTCGATCTCCCACTTACGTTCGTGGAGCTCTTTCTTCATCTCCGTACGGTCGCTTTCCCATTCGCTGCCTGTCGGGCCTTCGTTGAAGCCGTTGGCATACGGATCGATGTTAATGCACCAGGTCTGACGGTTGATTACACCGGCCAGCATGGTTTTTACTTTCGGATCTTCATTGGCGAATTTGATGTGTGGGAAAACCTGTGCTGACGAGTCACGCAACCACATCGCGTGGATGTCGCCTGTCAGGACGAAAGTGTCGGGTTTACCGTTCACCATCTTATGTTCGCAGGTGGTATCCAGTGTGTTCGGGAAACAGTTTTCGAACATCCAGGCCAGTTTCGGGTCTTTTAGTTTTGCTTTAGTTGTTTTGATTGCCTGTTCTACGGCTGGCGAAGAAAAGTGACGCTTCTCCAGTGCCGGACGCAGACATGTGTACTGCGAAGTCTCAGAAATAACCGGCGAACCTGTAGCAGCTGACTCTGCTATGTGGGCAAACGATTTTTGTCCGACCAGCAGGCCTGCCAGTGAAAGGCTCCCGGATTTCAGGAAGTTTCTACGTGTAGTCATGATGAGTTTACGTTTTTGTTTTATGATTATTGAATATTATTGATCTCAGCAAAAAGTTCAATCATGCAGGCGTTGTCCAGCAACCATTTGAACTTCTTATTCTTGGTTCCCGCCCAATCATTCCCCAGGAAACCGTTCTCGTCACGTGTATTTTGCCACGCATAACGGGCATTATCAGCCATGGTATTCACATACTCGTAATTGTTGTCGACCTCTGCCAATGCGAGAAGGCCACGCAGCAAAATTACATTGAACCACGGATTTGCGGGGTAAAAATAAGCATCTTTTCCATCAATTCCAGTACGTTTATTCAAAAAATGCTTGTAAGCACCCTTCGCAGTATTTTGTGCATCTTGGAGGAATGTTTCATCCGAAGTTGTTTGATAAAGCAGTACACCGGCCTGTATCATCTGCCCGCTGTTGTAGGTGAACTTTGCTTTGCCGATTGTCTTATCGAGGCTTATGTTGTCCCAATAAACCGAGTCGGCAGGGTCGCATAAGTTTGACTTTGTCCAGTTGTAGGTTTTTATGGCCTGGTCCAGGTATTTTTGTTCTTTCGTCAGGTTGTACAGTTTCATGCATAAAACGGCAGCCGGTGCATTCGAACAGGTGTTTTTGGATACTTTTTTCTGTTCGCACCAGTAGATACCGCCATCCAATACATCATCCCAGCCGCTATAAATATATTCGTGCAACTCTTTTGCTTTCAGTAGATACTGCTGGTCGTTGGTGAGTGCATACAGATCGCAGAAGTCGATTGCCAGCCAATCATTGTCATCATAGAAACGGTCGCTTTCGCCGTTGAACATAGGATAGCTTTGATAGCAATGCGGGTTGCGGGTGTTATCCCAGTATAAATCCAATCCCGGGATGATACGTTTTTCCAATATTTCCAGGTATTTGTTATCACCGGTTGCATCATACAGTGCGATACATCCCGACAACATACCGGAGTAGGGCCAAAGGAAAGATACTTCCTGATCCTTTTTCTGTTCGCTTCCTTCAGCAAGGTAAGTGACTTGGTTTTCAGGGTTAACCGGGTAGGTCTCAGAAAGAAGACCATACTTTTCGACATTATACTTTGTCAGAATGTTGGTCAGTAGCGAGTCTGCGATAATCACATCCCTGTTCGCATGGGGTTGTGGTTGCTTGGCGCACGCACAAAAACATATTGCGAGCAGGCAACATTTAAAAATTGGTCTAATTCTCATGGTCTATATATTTGAATTGAAATTGAAAAATGCAAATGTAATATATTTTCTTTAGTTCGGTTTTGAAATTCGGCTCTCTTTATCGAATAAATGACAAATAATTCGACGGATGTGAAAAGTGAAGGTTGAGTGGCGAAAATACGCTGTAAGGCAAGCTCTGTTCGCTCTCAGTTTTGAAACTCTTTATTTTTCCCATTGTAGCCTATAAAAGTATCCAACTTCCGGGTCAGTTAAATAATATTCATAATGTTTCCATTTTCTTTTTTGATGAAGTAATGTAATGCATATAATATGCAGGCAAGTAATATTCCTAATGAAAAACATAAGGATGATAATGCAATAATGGCATTTGTTTGGTTGTTAAAGACTAATATCGCAAAACCAAATAATGGAAGCTAATCCTGCCTGGCTGTTAAATATTGTGTATAGATTGTTTTTAAGGAAACGCATAAGAATTAATATTAGTGTATAAAAAAAGCAATGAATGATTATATCAAACATTGCTTGTCAACTATCGATTATTGTCAGTCAGTCTGATCCCATAATAACACCTCCTAAATTACTTTTTGTTATTGACTACTTTACTACTAGTAGTCATTGCAAAAATAGTTGATCGGGATGAAAGAAAGAAGAAGGGGGGAAATCAGTTAATTAATCACAATTTAGTGGAAGATTCCATTAGTCGTTCTCCCATAACAGATGCAAAAGTAATAAAAAAGTACCTTCTGATGACGTTTGTGTACTTAAAAGCATTACTTTTGTAGCTTGTAATTAGTTGAAAACGAAAAAGAATGGATAAAGTAAGTTATGCACTTGGCTTAAGTATCGGAAATAATTTCCAGAACTCAGGCATTAATGATCTTCAGGTTGAAGACTTTGTAAAGGGATTGAAAGATGTTTTGGGTAATCAGACTCCTGAAATCAGTTATGACGAAGCTAAGCAAGTGATCAACGATTACTTCATGAAGCTACAGAAAGAAAAATTCGAAGTAAACAAAAAAGCCGGAGAAGAGTTTCTAAACATCAACAAAGGTAAAGCGGGTGTTGTTACATTACCCAGCGGATTACAATATCAGGTACTTCAAAAAGGAAACGGTGCGAAACCGACCGCATCCGATCAGGTGAAATGCCATTATCACGGTACATTAATCAATGGAACAGTATTTGATAGCTCCGTACAGCGCGGTGAACCGGCTGTATTCGGTGTATCGCAGGTGATCCCGGGATGGGTAGAAGCGCTGCAACTGATGGAAGTGGGCTCAAAATGGAGATTGTTCATCCCCTCTGACCTGGCTTATGGCGAACATGGTGCAGGTGAAGCGATCGAACCGAACAGTGCATTGGTATTTGATGTTGAATTATTGGACATAGTAAAATAATTTATAGAGAAAAATGAAAAAGATTAGTGTTTTAGCCGCTACAGCTATTGTAGCATTGGGCGTTTCTGCCACTTCTTGTGACTCAAAAAAGAGCGCGAACCTGAAATCATCTGTGGATAGCGCGAGCTATGCAATTGGTGTTGCTAACGGTAGCATGTTCAAACAGAACCTGGATGGTATGCCTGGTGGTCCTGCTAATGTAGATGCTTTATTAGCAGGTTTCGAAGCTGCTATGAAGGGTGATTCTACCGGATTGAAAATGACTCCGGAACAGGCTCAGACTTACCTTAATACTTATTTCGTAGAAGCTCAGGCTCGTGACGCAAACAAGACAAAAGAAGAAGGTGAAAAGTTCCTTGCTGAAAACAAAGCTAAGGAAGGCGTTATCACTACTGAAAGCGGTTTGCAGTACAAGGTTGAAACAGAAGGTACAGGTGCAAAACCGACAGCTGAAGATCAGGTGAAAGTACATTATACAGGAACATTGTTGGATGGAACTAAGTTCGATAGCTCTGTTGACCGTGGCGAACCTGCTGTATTCGGTGTTGGTCAGGTGATCAAAGGATGGACTGAAATCCTGCAGATCATGCCGGTAGGTTCTAAGTATGTGATCTGGGTTCCTTCTGATCTTGCTTATGGCGAACACGGAACTCGTGGTATCAAACCGAACAGCGTATTGAAATTCGAAGTGGAATTGCTGGATATCGTTAAAGACGATCAGAAAAAGTAATTTCTCATTTTAGTAGATAAGGGAGCGGGTAATTTATGCTGAAAAGCATTAATTGCCCGCTTTTATTATTTATTTGCTACTTTTTTCTTTCAGAATGATAGAATGTTGAAAATTATTATATACTTTTGATATATAAATAATTTAGAGCGTATAATAAAGCGATAGAAAACATGGAGAAAATAGACAAGCTAGATCGGCAGATATTGAACATTATTTCAAAGAATGCCAGGATTCCTTTCAAGGATGTAGCTGAAGAGTGTGGTGTGTCTCGTGCAGCCATTCATCAAAGGGTACAGCGCATGATTGATATGAATGTGATCGTTGGATCGGGTTATCATATTAATCCTAAAATTCTGGGATATAATACCTGCACGTATATCGGTGTTAAATTGGAACGTGGTTCTATGTATAAGGATGTGGTTCCTGAATTTGAAAAAATACCGGAAGTTGTTGAGTGTCATTTTACTACCGGTCCGTACACAATGCTGATCAAGTTGTATGCCCGCGATAATGAGCACCTGATGGAGCTTCTGAACTCGAAGATTCAGGAAATACCGGGTGTAACGGCTACAGAAACGTTGATCTCATTGCGCCAGAGCGTGAAACGTGAGATTCCTATTTGCAATGTCAACGAATAATTTGTAACATAATAAACGGCCCGGCCTCCTGAAGAGTTGCCGGGCTTTTTTATATCCATAGCAATTATTACCTTTGTAAAACCAATGTAATACAGAGTTTATTTGTTCCATGAAAAGATATGTAGGACTTATCATATTATTAAGTTGTTTTTCCTCATGGCTTGTTGCCGGGGAAAGCTATTGCTTTCGTGTCTATCTGAAAGATAAAGGCGATTCCGGTTATACAGTAGACCAACCGGAAGCATTCCTTTCGAAAGAATCTATCCAACGTCGTGAGAAAACCGGTACGCCTGTATCGGTCACCGATCTCCCCATAGCACGTTCTTACCTGGATACATTAGCTTTGGCAGGGGCTGAACCGGTTGTCCAGAGTAAATGGTTTTCTACTGTGGTGGTGACGAGCCAGGACAGTACTGTTGCCGACCGGTTGAAGGAGCTGACTATTGTCGACTCCGTAAAATGGGTATGGAAAGGCAGTAATGTGGTTACTGCCGAACAGGAGGAGCAGGACGAGCGCTTCTTTCCGGCAGATACTCCGCTAAAAGACAGATATGGATATGCCAGTGAACAGATTAAAATGCTTAACGGCATCAAATTACATGAGGCCGGATTCCAGGGAGAAGGTATGCGGGTGGCTGTGATAGATGCCGGTTTTCAGAATGTAGACCGTATCAGTGTGTTTGATTCGTTGAGGCTGATCGGTACGCATAATGTGGTTTGCCCGGGACAGAGCGTATATAATGCCGACGATCATGGAACGAAAGTGCTGTCTTGCCTGGCTGCCGATATGCCGGGTATCATGGTGGGGACAGCCCCTAAGTCGTCTTATCTCCTGATTAAGAGCGAAGATAGCGATTCCGAGTATCCCATCGAGGAAGACTATTGGGCGGCTGCGGTTGAGTATGCCGATAGTGTGGGAGTCGATGTGATCACTTCATCGCTCGGGTATTTTGCTTTTGATGTCGATGAATTATCGTATGACCAATCTGCCCTTGACGGCAAGACAACATTGATCAGCCAGGCGGCTCATATGGCTGCCCAGAAAGGTATCCTGATGTTTTGCAGTGCAGGAAATGAGGGTAACGGGGTTTGGGGAAAGATCACTTTCCCGTCCGATGCATCGGATGTGCTGACAGTGGGAGCGATCACGGAAGAAAAGAAGAAAAGTGTTTTCAGCTCTGTCGGTTTTACGGCCGACTATCGGGTGAAACCGGATGTGGTGGCACTGGGTTCGGGTAGCTGTGTGATCGACCCGAAAGGAAATGTGCGTTATGCCAGCGGAACTTCTTTTGCCACGCCAATCCTGGCAGGTCTGGGTATTTGCCTGTGGCAGGCGTTACCCAAGTTGAGCAACAAAGATATTATAGACCTGCTACACCAGGTGTCAAGCCAATCCAAACGGCCTGATGCCGAGCTGGGATATGGTATTCCCAATATGTACAAAGCTTATAAGAAAGGACTTCAATATGCCGGGGCTGAACATTAATCCGGAATATACAGGCAATGAACGTCGGGAGTTCTCTTTACTGGAATTGAATAATCTGGTACGGGGAGCGATCAGTGACGCTTTTCCCGGTACTTGCTGGGTACGTGCAGAAATGAGTGATGTGCGGACCAATGCAGCCTCCGGTCATTGTTATCTGGAATTTATAGAAAAGAATCCGGTAACCGGCCAACTGGTTGCCAGGGCACGAGGCTCTATCTGGGCGAAGACGTTCCGGATGCTGAAGCCTTATTTCGAGATGGAGACGGGGCAATTGTTTGCTTCCGGGCTGAAAGTGCTGGTAAAGGTTTCCATCGAGTTTCATGAGTTGTACGGATATAGCCTGACTGTGACGGATATTGATCCGGCTTACACGATGGGCGATATGCTCCGACGCCGGATGGAGATCATCCGCCAGTTGAAGGAAGAGGGTGTATTTACGCTTAACAAAGAGTTGCCTTTTCCTGAATTACCTAAACGTGTTGCCGTTATCACTTCGCCTACTGCGGCAGGATATGAAGATTTCCTGAACCAACTGGCACATAATAAGGCCGGTTATCCTTTTTATACAAAGCTTTTTCCTGCTCTGATGCAGGGAGAAAAAACGGAAGAGTCGGTTATTGCGGCGCTGGACCGTATTTATCATCATATCGATTGTTTTGATGTGGTGGTGATCATTCGTGGAGGTGGAGCGACCTCCGACCTGAATAGTTTCGATTCGTATTTATTGGCAGCTAATTGTGCCCAATTCCCTTTGCCGGTTATTACCGGTATCGGTCATGAACGTGACGATACGATTCTGGATATGGTGGCTCATACCCGGATGAAGACGCCGACGGCTGTGGCGGAATTCCTGATCGGCCGTATGGATGCGGCGGCGATGGAGTTGGAGGAGCTTCAACAGGATGTCAGCGAACTGGCTACCGGGATCTTGCAGAAGCAAAGGAACTTCCTGCAATTGTTGGGAACCCGTCTTCCTGCAATCACTATCAACCGGATTGAACGCAACCGCTCTCTTTTGCAGATGCTGGGTAATAAGCTTCCGGTATCTGCTTCAGCCATGTTGTTGCGTCGTCGTTCCGTGTTGGACACATTGCAGTTGCAATTACAGAATCGTGTAACTTCCCGGATCACGGAGGGTACCCGTTTTATCCAGCTGACGGAGCAGTTCATCAAAATGGCTTCTCCCGATTATGTACTGAAGCGAGGCTATAGCCTGGCCCTCAAAGACGGCAAAATAATTAAACATGCCACTGAACTGAGTTCCGGTGACGAACTGGTCACCCGGTTTGCGGATGGGGATGTGAAGAGTATCGTTAAAAAATAAATCATTCCGATATATGACAAAGAAAGAGGAAACATACAATGAAGCAGTAGAGAAACTGCGTAAGATCGTAGCCGATATAGAAAACGGCGAACTGGATGTGGATGTCCTTTCCGAGAAAGTGAAGGAAGCGACCCGGCTGATCAAATTGTGTAAAGAGAAATTATATAAGGTAGATGAAGAAGTTAAAAAGGTACTGGAGGAACTGGAATAATGCGTAAATACGTTCTGATCGTTGCCGGAGGGAAAGGGCTTCGGATGGGAGGTGACCTGCCAAAGCAGTTTATCCCGCTGGAAGGGAAACCTGTCCTGATGCATACACTGGAAGCGTTTCATCGGTGGGATGCTTCGGCTGAACTGGTGTTGGTTCTTCCCGAAGATCATCAGTCTTATTGGAATATGCTTTGCCGCGAAATCGGCTGTAAAGTACCTCACCGGATTGCCAGTGGCGGGGAGACGCGTTTTCATTCCGTTCGGAACGGTTTGCAATTCCTTTCGGAAGAAATTGGAAATACATCCGGAAGAAATGAAAAAGTCCTGATAGCGGTGCATGACGGCGTACGTCCGTTTGTCTCTTCCGAAGTGATTGCTGCCTGCTTCGGTGAAGCGGAAAAAAGCGGAGCCGCTATTCCTGTTATACCGATGATCGACTCCTTACGCGAAACAGACGAAAAAGGCTCTCATCCGGTAGACCGTAGTCGTTATTTTGCCGTACAGACACCTCAAGTGTTCTGTTCTGAGCTGTTGTTGAAAGCCTATGGACAAGAGTTTTCTGCTCTTTTTACGGATGATGCATCTGTCGTGGAAGCGATGGGGGAAGTCATTCACATGGTTACCGGAAACCGGGAGAATATAAAGATTACGACACCTTTTGATTTACTTGTTGCCGAAAGTTTGATTTTAAAACAAATACCCGATAAGGAGCGGTAAGTAATCTTTCAGGTCTTTTTTGAGAAGCTCGATCGCTTTATTTTTATACCGTTCAACTGTCCGTGTCGAAATATCCATCGATTCGGCTATTTCTCCGTAGCTTTTATCTTCAAAGCGGTTTAGTATGAATACACGGCGATAGTCTTCAGGGAGTTTGTTAAGTGCTTTCGCCAGTAATTCCTGTAATTCGGTCAGTGTATAAAAATCGTCATTATTTTCTGCGTATATAGGAATATTTTCCTGAATGACCTGTTCGAACGATTCTGTTGGCTGGCGGCGGAGGAAATTCAGGCAGTGATTTCGAACGCAAGTCAGTAAATAATTCCTGACAGAAGTTTGCACAGAGATATATTTCCTATTTTCCCAAATAGAAAAAAATACATCCTGGACGATGTCCTCCCGGGTTTCTCTTTCCTTGATAAAGCGCTTTGCATAGAGACATAATGCCGGATAATAATATTCGAATAATTTACGAAAAGATCTCTCATCATCCTGGGTCGAAATGTTCCGAAATAAGAGCTCAATATCAACTGCACCAGCGTGTTCCTTTTCCATGATTTGACAAATGTATTTCTTTTTTTGAAAAAAAACGGATTTTGCTGTCGTGATTTTTATTTTCGTGTGTCTCTAATATACAAAGGCTCGGAAAATGGAAGATAATAAAAAAACGATAGAAGAAATAAAGGCATTGACTGAAGATATTTTGGAATATCAGTCGGTCGATGTGGAAAAAGGATATATGCGAATAGGAAAGCGGATGCAAAAAAAGCAAGGTCGCCGGATCTATATGCAGACCATTTCCCGTATAGCCGTTATTTTGCTATTACCATTGTTGATTTCTTCGATTGTTTTTTCTTATTTATATATGGATCAGAAAAAACAGCTGGCTCAGGTCACTTACAATCAGGTAAGTTCTGCTCCGGGGACGGTAACCCGGTTGGTTTTGCCGGATCAGTCCGTAGTATGGTTGAATTCCGGAAGTTCGTTGAGCTACCCGTCTGTCTTCAGTAGTAAGGAGCGGGACGTGAAATTATCGGGAGAAGGATATTTTGAAGTACAATCAGACCGGGAACATCCGTTTTACGTTTCCACCGACGGAGGTGTCAGGGTGATGGCTTACGGGACGAAATTCAATATCAATGCGTATGAGGACGAATCCTGTATAGAGGCAGTCCTGGCTAAAGGCAAGATCGATGTGATCAGCCGGAATAAGACTGTTTCGCTGGAGCCGGAGAAACAAGCTCTGTTTGATAAGGAAACAGGAAAATTTACCGTGTCATCAGTGAACCTGGAGGAAAAAACAGGTTGGAAAGACGGACGGTTGGTCTTCAGGAATACACCGCTGGATGTGGTATTGAAGAAATTGTCCAAACGATATAATGTTGATATCGTATTGCATAAAACTAGTAACAAAGAATATAAATATCGTGCAGCATTCACGACAGAAACAGTAGAACAGATCCTGAATTACCTGAAACTGACAGCGCCTATTGAATGGACCGTGAAAGGCCTGGAGCAAAATAACGACGCCACTTTTGCCAGGGAACGGATCGATGTGTATCAGAAATAAAAACGAATAAAATATAGTTGAACTTAAATCGAATATGCCTATGGTGTAATAAAGAAATGTGCCTTAAAAAAGCAAGAATAAGCGCCAACTTATTCTTGCCCGTGTGAAACATCTTTTGACAGGCGCCAACCTGTCAAAAAAACAATAAATATAAATCATTTACAAAGTTATGAAGTTATTTAAATTACGCAAGAGCATCTATGCCCGATGTTTGCTTAAATCTTTCCGTATTATGAAGTTAAGTGTAGTGTTTTCATTCCTGCTGGCTACTCAGCTGTATGCAGGAGTATCTTATTCACAGACAACTTCACTTTCGTTATCTTTGAAAAACGTAACGGTTGAACAGGCGCTTGACCAAATAGAAAAAGAAACAGGTTTCTCTTTTTTGTTCAGAGATAATATAGTGGACGTAAATCGTATTGTAAGCCTGAAGGTAAACGGAGGCGATATCAATCATATCCTATCCCAGATATTCAATAATACGAATGTTGAGTACAAAATTGTAGACAAACAGATTATTTTATCTAAAAAAGCAGCAGTAGCAGTAGCTGTTCAGCAGCAAGACCGTACAATCACGGGTGTTGTTACCGATAACTTGGGAGAACCTATTATCGGAGCTAACATTTCAATTAAAGGAACGACCATCGGTACGGTAACTGATATCGATGGTAATTTCTCGTTGGAAGTTCCTGCATCGGCTACTATAACGATCTCTTATATCGGTTATCTGACAAAAGAAATTCCTGTAGGAAACAACTCCCGGATTGCTGTCAAGCTGGTGGAAGATACACAAAACCTGGACGAAATCGTAGTTGTAGGTTATGGTGTCCAGAAGAAATCAGACCTGACTGGTTCGGTAGCCAACATTAAATCGGAGAAATTGATGGAACGTCCGGCAACAACTGTCGAACAGGCTTTGGCAGGACGCGTAGCCGGTGTAAATGTATCTACCAACTCAGGCCGCCCGGGTGGACGAACCAGCATACAGATCCGTGGTTATAGCTCTATCAATGCAAGCAGCACCCCTCTTTATGTAGTCGACGGTGTTGTATGGGAAGGCGGAGGCCTGGATGCTATCAACCCGAATGATATCCAGAGCGTCGATGTTTTGAAAGATGCATCTTCTACTGCTATATACGGTACACGTGGTTCTAATGGTGTTATCATTATTACAACGAAGAAAGGAAAACTGGGTCAAAAGGCAAGTGTCAGCTATGATGCTAACGTATCATTCAGCAAACTGGCCCGTAAGATCGATGTATTGAATTCAGAAGAATTCATGCAGGTATGGGATACAGGTTGCAAGAATGCAGAAAAGTTCGACCCGGAAGGTTGGAAATCAGGGAAATACAATTCATTCAGTCCTGAGTATGTTCGCGAACATTATAAAGTAGGGAATACTTATGGCAACCGCGAATTGTTCGATGCCAACGGCAAGCCTTTATATGACACAGACTGGCAGGATGAAGCAACCCGTCTGGCTGTAAGTCAGAACCATAACTTGTCGGTAACAGGTGGATCGGAAAAAACATCTTATGCTGCTTTCCTGAACTATACGGATGATGAAGGTATCCTGAAGTCAACTTATAAGAAACGTTTCTCCGGACGTCTGAACCTGGATACTGAAATCACCGATTGGTTGAAGGTCGGAACAATGTTAAGTTATAGTGATATTCGTGAAAGCTTCCAGGATCAGGAACAGGGTTCAGGTAATATCCCGAGAACCATGATTGAAACGACTCCGATCATTCCTACCAAATGGGCTGATGGAACTTTTGCCCGTCCTGCTGATTTTGCCGGAATGGAAGATGCCGATACTCCTGCCAGCCTGGCAAGTGAATTGAAGTGGTTGAACAAGAGTGCCGTATTCAATGGTAATGCTTATGCGAACATTACTTTTATGAAAGGTCTTGAATTCAGAACGACTATCGGTGCCTCCAATACAGACTGGCATGAATTTATCTTTGCTCCTACCACGATCAGCTTACGTACAGGTGTGGGTAAAAACAAAGCGAATGTAAACAGTGAACGCCGCCGTTTCTGGCAGTGGGAAAATCACTTGACTTACAATACGACGATCAATGATATCCACTCGATCAACGCGATGGTCGGTGCCGAGTATCAGAAATATCACAAACTGCGTACGGAACAAACCGGACAGGATCTGTCTGACGATTTCTTCAACTGGAACAATCTGGGACAGGCAAAATCACAATCTATTGCTTCCGAATTTATGGGATGGCAGATGGAGTCTTATTTCGCTCGTATCAACTACAGTCTGAAAAACAAATATTTGCTGACTGTGACAGGACGTGTGGACGGTTCTTCCAAATTCGGTAAGAACAATAAATATGCATTCTTCCCATCAGCTGCATTAGGCTGGCGTGTCGTAGACGAAGCTTTCATGGAAAATACAAAAGACTGGTTATCTAATCTGAAACTGCGTTTAAGCTATGGTTTGACCGGTAACTCCGATATAGGCCAGTATCGTTCACTGTCAATGTTGGGGTCAACTACTTATGTATTCGGAGGCGACAGAGCTCCCGGTATGATTATCGGCGAGTTGGCTAACCCTGATCTGAAATGGGAAAAGACAGAACAGTGGGACTTCGGTTTCGACTTCGGTGTACTTGACAACCGTCTCTCTCTGGAAGCCGACTTTTTCCTCAAGAAAACAAAAGATTTATTGTATGAAGCTCCGGTTCCTGCTACCAGCGGTAAACGTTCTATGATGTCTAATATCGGTAGCATGGAAAATAAAGGTATTGAGTTGACATTGAACACTGTCAATATCAAAACCAACGACTTCCAATGGTCTTCTTCATTCAATATTTCATTCCTGAAGAACAAAATTACCCAATTAGGCGTAAATAATGAAGACAAACTGGTAGATCCCGACTTTCTGGGTAAGAACGTTATTCTGCGTGTCGGAGAACCTGTCGGATCATTCTGGGGTTATAAACTGCTGGGAACATGGGGTAGTAATGAAGCCGGAGAAGCCGCTAAATACGGAAAGAAACCGGGTGACCTGAAACATGAAGACCTGAATAATGATAATCAGATCAATGACGCAGATAAACAGATCATCGGTCGTGGAACACCTGACTTCTATGGTACATTCAATAACTACCTGCAATATAAGAACTTCGACTTCTCTTTGGAATTACAGTATTCTGTCGGTGCCGATGTATTGAACAATACCAATCACTCTTCGGAAGACCGTACCAGCATTGCCAACTCTAAAAAGACTGTGTTGAATGCCTGGACAGAAGAAAACCAGAATACACCGATCGCACAGACTCGTCTGGCCAGTGCCGGATATACAACGCTGATCGACTCTCATAAGGTTGAAAACGGTTCTTTCCTGCGTGGTAAGAATATCTCTATCGGTTACTCTCTGCCAACAGAACTGATCAGTAAGATCGGTTTCACTAAACTTCGTGTTTCTTTCTCTGCCCAGAACTTCTTCCTGATCACATCTTATTCCGGGTACGATCCTGAAGTTTCTACCTGGGATACCGGATTCTCACAGAATATCCAGTTCTATGATTATCCTAAAGCAAGAAGCTACACCTTTGGTCTTAGTGCAAGTTTTTAATTTAATATAATCTATATTGATCATGAAAAGAACAGTAAAACAATTCTATATATTCGCTTTGAGCGGTTTGCTTTTAGCAGGAGGTACCTCCTGTGAGGATTTTCTGGAAGAAAATCCTAAAACTAACTTTAGTCAGGATAGTTATTTTCAGAATATCAACCAGGCTAAGACTGCGGTAGACGGCGCTTACGAACGTTTGAGGGCGTTGCAGGCATATGATGGCTATGGTGAAGGCCCGTGGGTAACACTGGAGTTATTGTGCGGTCATGCAACTACTTTGGGACAAAGTACTTATAACAACGGTTATATCCGCCATACAACAGGAACGAACAGCCCTTCTTTCAAGAATATCTGGGAAGGTTTCTATGAAGGAATTGCCGACTGTAACATGTGTATCACCGGTATCCAGAAGGTTAGTGGCGACACTAAAAGCCTGCTGGGCGAAGTTCATACGTTGCGTGCCCTTTATTATTTCTACCTGGTACGTCTGTACGGCGATATCCCTCTGATCCTCGAACCGGTGACAGCCGACTCTGAACTCCTGTATCCGGAACGTGCCACAAAAGAGAAAGTATTCGAATCGATCCTGAGCGATTTGAAACTGGCTGAACAATCCGGTCTTCCTGAAACCGATCGTACAGGCCGTGTTTCTTTAGGTCTGGTGAAAACGATCATGGCTGATGTTTATCAGTATATGGCAGGTGCTCCGTTGAACAAGGGTGCTGAGTATTATAAACTGGCTTACGAGAAAGCAAAAGAGGTGCTTGACAAATCTTACTGTGTTTCTCCAGCCAGTGCCGATTATAATGCCAGTGCAGCAGGTTCAGCCTGGTATTCTTTGTTCGATTCTTATGAAAAACTGCATGATGATGAAAACAAGAACCGTGGTGAACTGATCTTCCAGATCCAGTATAAAGAAGGTATCACAACGAACCAGATCACTTCCATGATTGTACCGACTATGAAGCAGATCATCAAGATCTACGACGAGTTCGGTGCTCTGATGCCGACCTGGGATTTCTATAATTCCTACGAAAAAGGAGATAAACGTACTGAAGAAAAGGAAATGTTTTTTACTAAAGACGGACATCGTGATGATAAGACCAATATTATCGAATTCGGTTCACCGGCTTTATACAAGTATTATGACATCGAAGGTGCATTAAAGACCGGTCTGTGTGATATCAACTTTACTTTGTATCGTCTGCCGGAAGTTATGTTCATCTATGCAGAGTCTTATACTCAGGCAAACGGTGCTCCCGACCAGTTGTCTTACGATATGGTCAACGCTATCCGCAGCCGTGCTAACCTGGCTCCTGTAGCAGGATTAGGCAAAGACGATTTCCTACAGGCCGTATGGAAAGAACGTGCACATGAGTTATGCTTCGAGAACAAAGATTATTTCGATATTCAGCGTACCCGTAAGGCATATAATGTGAAAGCTAACAGCTATGATGCATACGATGGTTTTGCTAACGAAAGCGGTGTTACTTTCGGTGAGAAATATCTGTTGTGGCCTATCCCTTCAACAGAGACAGATGCGAATCCGAAATTATTGCCGAATAACCCCGGTTGGTAATCATTCAGTTTAAATAATAGAAAGGGTAAGGGTTTTGGGAATGATTTATCAAACAAGGCTTTTACCCTTTTTTTATAAAGAGAAATATATGATCAGAAAAAGTATATGTATTCTTTTGGCTGTCTTTTGCGGACATGCGGCTTACCCGCAGTTGTATAAAGACCCGAAAGCCCCGGTAAAAGACCGTGTTGAAGACCTGCTCGGGCGTATGACGCTGGAAGAAAAAGTAGAACAAATGTCGATGACAGGACTGGGTGATTTCCCACGCTCTTCGGGTGTGTATGGCGTTTGCGACAGTCCTTTCGAAAGTCTGGAAAAGATTGTCGAACAATCCGCACAGGCCAAAAAGCATGCCCGCGAAAATACCCGTTTGGGTATTCCTCCGATCCAGATCGCGGAATGTCTGCACGGACAATTGGCTTACGGGGCAACGATATTTCCGCAGGCCATTGCGCAGGGTAGCACCTGGAATCCGGAACTGATAGAAGAAATGGCCTCCGTCATCGCCTATGAAGCTTCTGCTTCGGGAGTGGACCAGGCTTTGTCTCCGCTCTTCGACCTGATCCGTGACGCACGCTACGGACGGAATGAGGAATGTTATGCCGAAGACCCTTACCTGGTAGGACAGATGGGATCGGCCTTTGTTATCGGTATGCAGGGAAAACCGGAACAGACCCGTATCGGTATTCCAGCCGGTAAACTGATGTGTACAGCCAAGCATTTTGCCGGATATAGCCAGCCGTGGGCCGGCATCAACCTGGCACCGGCATCATTGGGTGAACGGGAAATGCGGTCTCTCCATTTGCCTCCTTTCCGGCAAGTCGTAAAAGAAGCAAATGTATATGCCGTTATGCCATCCTATAATGAAGTGGACGGTGTGCCGGCTCATGCCAATCATTTCTTGCTGACAGAGGTTTTACGTGATGAATGGGATTTCCAGGGATATGTCTTTTCGGATTACGGGGGTGCTTCCCAGCTCTATAACTTCCATAAGGTAGCCAGTGATAAAGCGGAAGCGGCTAAAATGGCCGTAACTGCGGGACTCGATCTGGAAGCAGCCCGTCCGGATATCTATCCTCATCTGGTTCAATTGGTGAAAGAAGGAAAAGTATCAGAGTCGTTGATCGATAATTCGGTCCGTCGTATCCTGACGGCAAAATTTAAAGCCGGCCTGTTCGAAAAGCCTTATCCTGAAGCAGCCAATATAAAGAAAAGAGTTCACCTGCCGGTTCATATAGAACTTGCACAAAAGGTGGCAGAAGAATCCATTATCCTGTTGCAGAACGAGAACAAGACGCTTCCGTTGGAGATCGGCCGGCTGAAGAATATCGCCGTGGTTGGTCCGAATGCCGATCAGGTGCAGTATGGAGATTATTCCTATACGCGTGATAATAAGTCGGGAGTTACTGTGCTGGAAGGAATCCGGCAGGTAGTAGGAGACCGGGTGAATGTGCATTATGCCAAAGGTTGCGATATCTCGGGATTGAGTAAAGAAGGTTTCCCGGAAGCCGTCAGGGCTGCAGAGAAAAGCGATGCCGTAGTTGTCGTATTAGGCGGAACCAGTGTGATCCTTTCGGGACTGGGCTGGGGAAGAGGACCGGGCGAGAATGAGGTAGGCGACCCGTTTACCTGCGGGGAAGGATATGACCTGACGGACATCAATCCGTTGGGCGTTCAGCGTGAACTGGTACAGGCCTTGAAAGCAACCGGCAAGCCGATCATCCTGGTATTGGTACATGGCCGTCCGTGGAGTATCTCCTGGGAAAAAGAAAATGTCCCGGCTATACTCGAAGCCTGGTATCCGGGTGAAAGAGGAGGTGCTGCCGTTGCCAATATCCTGTTCGGCAAGGTGAATCCTTCCGGTCGTTTAAATGCGACGATCCCCCGGTCGGTGGGACATATTCCTGTTTTCTATGATTATAAACCCTCCGCAAAAGGGATCAACCGTGAACCGGGGACAAAAGAAAAGGCCGGGCGTGATTATGTGTTTTCATCTCCAGCTCCTTTATTTCCTTTCGGATTCGGTTTGTCTTACACTTCTTTCGAATACTCCGATATGCAGGTTTCTAAAAAGACTTTCGGTAAAGAAAGTGTAGAGGTTTCCGTGCTCGTAAAGAATACCGGCGACCGGACGGGAAAAGAAGTCGTACAATTTTATGTGAATGATAAAGTGAGTAGCGTCACTACTCCGGTAATTGCATTGAAACGTTTCAAGAAAATTGAACTAAAACCTGGTGAATCTAAACGTGTTACATTCTCAATATCCTATATAGAACTCGGCTTGTGGAATTCCCGGATGGAATTCGTTACGGAGCCCGGTGAGTTTGAATTTATGTTTGCAAAATCGGCGGAAGATATACAATGCCGACAAACCGTAGAATACATAGATAATTAATCTCAATTTTAAATACAATGGATAATAAATGGTATAAAAGATCTGGTTGGTTGGCAGGACTATCGTTATGCTTGTCGATGGTCGCTTGTAATAAGTCGGACCAGATAATTGTGGATGTCTCTCAGGAAGGGGCTGAAGTGCCCTCTTCACTGTACGGTGTGTTTTTCGAAGAAATTACACATTCCGGGGATGGCGGTTTATATGCGGAAATGGTGCTTAACCGTGGGTTTGAAGACGGTAACCTGCCGTCAGGGACTGTTTACGAGGATGGATATGCCGTATCGAAAGATTTACCTTGCTATTCCAACGACTCGATCAATCATTTCAAGGTGAAATGGCAGGATGGAAAGGCTATGAACGGCTGGGAAGTCGTTTGTGCGGCCGGCCGGCCTGTTTATAAGATCGTGGATAACCAACCCCTGCATTCGGCAACCCCGCATGCTTTGCAGTTGGAACTGGGAAAGTCGGCAGGTGACATACAGGTTATCAACAATGGATACTGGCATATGGCCCTTACCAAAGGGAGTTCTTATAAGCTGGCTTTTTACCTGAAAGCGGATGCTGCCAGCGATGAAGAAGTGTCTGTCGCTTTAATCGATGAGGATAATCAGCCGGCTGCTTCACAGAACTTTAAGATCACCCGTGATAACCAGTGGCACCGTTACGACGGAACACTTGTCTCTGCTTCGACAGGAAACAAATACCGTTTGGCACTGACCTTCAGGAACAAAGGTACTATTTATCTGGATTATGTATCCCTGTTCCCGGAAGAAACATTTATGGATCGTCCGAACGGTATGCGTAAAGATGTGGCTGAAATGCTGGCAGATATTCATCCAGCCTTTATCCGTTGGCCGGGTGGCTGTATTGTGGAAGGACTGAACATGGCAAACCGTGTTAAATGGAAAGAAACGATCGGTGATCCTGTGACCCGTCCGGGCGAATATAACCTCTGGGGATATCGCAGTACGTATGGTTTCGGTTATCATGAGTTCCTGCAATTCTGCGAGGATGTGCATGCAGACGGTATGTTCGTTTGTAATGCCGGTATGGCTTGCCTGTTCCGTAACGGGGATTTCTGTGACGATAAACAGGTGGACGACTTGATCCAGGAAGCGTTGGATGCTATCGAGTATGCCATCGGCGATACAGATACTTATTGGGGAAAGAAAAGAGCGGAGAACGGTCACCCGGCTCCTTTCCCGTTGAAATATGTCGAGATAGGAAACGAAAATATCGGTTCCCGTTATGCTGCCAATTACAAACGGTTCTATGCGGCTATCAAAGAGAAATATCCTCAGATCACACCGATCTGTGCCCTGATGTTCAGCCCTTATCTGCAAGAAGCCGGACCGATCGACATCATCGATCCGCATTATTATGAGATGGCCGACTGGTTCTATCGCAACGGCGACCTGTATGATAAACTTCCGGCGGATTATCCCTATAAGATTTATGTAGGTGAATATGCCGCTACCGGACGTTCTTCTTTATATTCTTCGCTGGCTGAAGCCGCTTACCTGACCGGCGTGGAACGCAATGCCGATAAAGTGCAGCTGGTTTCTTACGCTCCTCTGTTGGAGAATGCAGACGGGCATGGCCGTAATCACCTGATCGTTTTAAAGAATGACTCGGTATATGGCCGTACCAACTATCATATTTTGAAAATGTTCTCCGAGAACCGTCCGGACGTCAATCTGAAAACACAGGTTCTTTCCGCCGAAACACAACCTGTTTTCCAGACACAAGGAATTGTTGGTATCGGAACCTGCAATACGGTAGCCGAATTCAAAGACTTTAAAGTGACTCAGGATGGCAAAACCTTCTATTCGACAGACTGGAACGATCTGGCTTCCGCATGGACTGCCTCACAAGGTGAATGGAAGGTGGATAACGGAGTTTTGAAACAGTCGAAGGTAGAAGGCGACTCTTATCTCTGGTTGAATGGAAAAGAGCTTGGCGATTGCACGATCGAATTAAAAGCACGGAAGATCGAAGGACGCGAAGGTTTCCGCATCTTCTTCGGTTCCAAAGGGGAGGAACAGTATTATATGGCCGATATCGGTAGCCATACGAACGAGTCTGTAATCTTTGGAGAAAGGAATGCAGCCGGAAATGTTTCCCTGTTCGATTACCGTAATTCAACGAGTGTGCATACGGATCACTGGTATGATGTTCGTGTAGAAGTGAAAGGGAACCATTGGAAATGCTATCTGGATAATCAGTTGGAGTATGAATATACGTATCAACCGGTGATTCGTCATTATGCGGTTTCAGGATATGATAAGGCTACTAACGAAATCGTGATCAAATTGGTGAATGGAGAGAATACGCCCTGGAGTACTTCCATCAATCTGGCAAATGTAAAATCAGTAGAACCGGAAGGAACGCAGATCACCTTAGGCTCCGTAAATCCGGATGCAGAAAACAGCTTTGCTGATCCGGAAAAAGTAGTTCCGGTAGAAACAAAACTGAAAGGCCTGAATTCTTCTTTCGAAATGGTTTGCCAGCCAAATTCATTTACGATCCTGCGAATTCCTTGCGAACGATAAGCACGATTAGCAAGTAAATATAATACCTGCCGGAATCTTTACAAAAAGACTTTCGGCAGGTATATTTATATCCGGACAGATAGAATAATTATATTAACTATTTGAGGGGAGCTATTTTCAAGTTTTTTATTTCTGTTTGTTCGGAGCGAAGAATTAATTTTTCCACTTTCAAACCCGGACGGAAAGATATCATGGTACGTTGGCCGGCAATTTCCGTATCTATTTGTGAACCGCCAAATTTGTCTTCATATTTAACAATCATACGAACTGTAAACGGTTTGTCGGTATCGATCAAGTTTTCAATGGCATAATCGCGTGCATGGTTTGGATAACCTCCTTCACGTAAAGTCTTTTCTGCTTCTGCGAATTTCTGCAGATTTCCTTTTGCATACTGTGCTTTCTTTGCTTTGGGACTAACCTGAATTTCACAAGCGTGATCGTTTTCGTCGGCACCGAGAAGTAAAGCTCCGAGTTTTCCGGACAGATCATCTCCGGGCTCAACGTCGAATGTCAACATAAATGAAGGATTTTCAACAGTAAAAGAAGATGGCTCTGTTATTTCTTTAGCCAAAGTCTTTGCCTTTTCAGTAGCTGGAATAATTTCCTCCATCCATTTTGTTCCGATACGGCCGTCAGGGTAATGGATCATCTCATGAATGTTTAATGTCCCGCCCCAGTTAACCATTGGAATCCAACCAGCCATCAGGAAGCGCCCGCCAGCAATTTCAGTGATGGCGGGTACACACATCCCGTTATAAAAATCCAGTCCTTGTTTGACTACATCCGTATATTCATCTTCACCTGCATTAGATGGTTTTGACCATAAGCCGGTAAATCCACCGATTACATAATCAAAATTTCCCCAGCGGAAAAAGAACGTGCAGTCACCTCCCGGAGGAAATCCGGGATTGACAGACCACCAGCCACCATCGATTGAGCCGGACTCCCAGGTTCCTTTGGCTCCATAGTTGGCCAACATGCGTAAACGTCCTTCCGGATCGGTATATACACTAGGGTTTTCGCATGGGTGAAATAATATATGTGTCTTCTTGAAATTACTTATACCATCCTGGCTGATAGAGTAAGTCGAACCGGCAGGAAATCCGGGCATCGTATCGTAACGGAAGGAGCCTGTTGCACCATGTTCATTATAGTAATCCCATAACTGTGGTAAGGTTGTCTTTTCTTTGGGATAAATACGGGTCGTATGAAGTCCGTAGCTGATACAAAGTTTATCATTAAAAACAAAAGGTGTACCTGTACCTAATGTTTCCCATTGTTCTTCAATAGGGGTAGCTGGATCGTGTTCAGTCCATGTCTTGAAGTCAGTTGTTGAGATATGCTCGAAATAATGGGCTCCCCGGCCGAATTTGCTGGCATGTCCGCGTCTGTCATACAAATAAAATACATGATAACGTCCCTGGTAGAAGAAAGTTGCTACATCACCTACCCAGGAATTATGCCCTTCAGGTGTCCAGTATTGGATTTCCGGTGAAGTGCGTGGTGTATCTAAATTTGTTTTTTGAGGTTCAATTCCCGGAAAATAAATTTCAGCTTTCGAAACAAGAGAAGGATCTATTTCCCAGGTTGTTTGTTCTCCCCATTGCGGATAACCTAAAGGGAAGTCATTATCCAGGAGTTCATTGTCGACAAACATAGTCCATCGAACTCCTGAAAAATGAAGGACAATTTCATGTTCTCCTTCAGGCTTATCCAACATTGCCAACGGAATACCGACTGGCATATAGCGGGCTTCTTCCGGTTGAACCGGTAGATGGAGCAGGAGGGAAGCCTCCAATACAGGCACGGAACCGTCAGCCATAGGATAGGCCGGGTAATTTTGTTGTTTGCGGTCTTCCGGATCGTTTTGATATGTATTTAATTCCAATACCCCCGGAATTGTAAGTAACGATTTTTTTGAAGTGACTTTTGTCAGGTTGACCTGTAGTTTAATAGTGAAACTACTACTATCTCCCGGTGATACAAAGTTATTTTTTGTATTCTGCTGCGTAAGGGTATTTAATGGGGTATCCTGGGTTGTAAAATTCCAGGGGGAAGAACGGAGTTCGAGTTGAACCGGCTTTTGTGTCTCGGTACAGCCGATAATACTACTGATAATGAGTATGACTACGGTAAACGAAGTAATAAATTTAGTATTCATTTTTCCAGAAATTTGAGTGTAACAATTATCTGTCACAATCTTTTAAGAGACTGTGACTGTTAGAATTTAATAATTTGTAATCTCTGATGCCTGATGTAAGTCAAAAGGATCAGAATGTAATTTGTATAATTTTAGAGAAATTGACTGGATTCACGAATCACTATTTCTCCTGTCAGGTTTGCTGTAATGGGAATGTGGTTGTTGTCTTTTAATCTCCGCATCAATAACTCAATGCTGACGTTGGCAATCTCCACACATGGTTGCCTGTAAGATGTCAATGAATGTTTGAGATGCTTGGAATATTTCATATCATCATATGCGCACATCAAAATATCCGATGATATTTTGATGCCTAAAGCATCCAAAGAAGACATGAGCACTGCTGCTGTGGAATCATTCGCACATATAATACCAGTTTTCCCGGGAACAATCTCCATTTGTTTAACAAAATCCAGATCTTCGGGATTCCCACAAAAAATATTATTCTCAGTAAACGGATACTGATGTTTAAGGACAGTTTCACGAACACCGGAAAGGCGTAAGTCTACAGAACTGGCCGAATCAGGACGGTAGAAAAAATGAAGTTTGTTGCAGCCCTGATCGATCAGGTGTTTTGCCATGATGCAACCGGCACTGAAATTATCCAGGCATACCACATCAAATTCACTTCGTTCGGGAAAAGTCAGAATATCCCTGTCAATAAGAACTAATGGTATATTGGCTTCCCGTATAGCTGCACAGATTTTTAAATTCAGGTTGTATGCATCCGGAACTCTTTCCAGCGGGGAAAAGAAAATACCATCGACCTTTTTATTTATGTAGCTTTCACAGCACGTTTCAATAAGTGTTTTTCTGATTTCTGCACTGCTTGCTGTAGCTCCTTCCCAAAGGCAATTGAATCTACCGATTTCGGATTGCCTCAAGAGTTGGTCATTAATAATGGAAAATATTTCCGATTCACCTGCTCCGGGTAAAAGTAAGCCAAATGTATAGGTTGTATTTTTACATTGGTATATAACGACCGTACCAAGTCCTTTCGTCTTTTTTATAAAACCTTCTTCCTGTAACTGGTTATATACTTTAGCAATAGTCGGTCTGGAAACAGAATATTTTTGAGCCAGAGTTTGCTCGGTAGGTAACATAGACCCCGGGGCAAATGCTTCTTTCAATATCTGATCTTTCAATGTATTGTAAATAACCTTGTAGCTTATTTTAGATTCCATAAAGGTGATTTTAAAGTTATGTGCAAATGTAATTATTATTTGCAAATAGTTTGCATTTGTCGGTGGTAAATGTGATTTTTTTTTGTCAGTGGATTGGAAATGTAAAATATAGACCTTGCTGGATGTAAGTTGTTCTTCTTGAAATGTTAAAGTGTGACGTGTTGGTGTTTACATTTGATGAATGTAATATTTGTAAGGTATAAGATATTTTATTTAAAGCTATTTTGATGTTTATATGTTGATTTATATATTGTTAGGTTGTGTGTTGCTTCTGTTTTGCCCTAGTGCCTTATATTTCTGCTTACTCTTTTTTAAGTATTGTGTATGATGGTAAATGTAATAAATATGATAAATTAAAATGTGCTAAAATGTAAATTGTTCTTTGTTTGTTATGATCAGATCTCTATATTTGCAACAGGATACAAGGGATGTTTTGTTAGCTAAATGTAATGTGTCTATCATACTGCTTTGTTATTTACTTTATAACTAATCTATAAAAATTAAATAATACTCGAATGAAAAAAGGACTTTTAGCAACTTTTCTATTAGTTACGATATCTTCTTTTGCACAGGTTGTAAAAGATTATAATCCGTCTATTCAACGTACTACTCATATGCAATATTTTAAACCGGTAGAGGAACATCTGTTTTCCGGCGATTGCATGCCTTATTATCATAATGGGACGTTTTATTTGTATTGGCTGTTGGACGAAGGGCATCATGCAGGTCTCGGAGGTTTGGGTGGTCATCAGTGGGCATTGAGCACTACAACCGACTTGATAAACTGGAAACATTATCCGGTAGCTTTAGGTATTGAAAACCAGGAATCGGAGAAATCGATCTGTACAGGATCAGTTATTGCGGAAGGTGATAAATTCTATGCGTTTTATGCCACTCGTGTACAGGAAAACGGAACAGTACATGAACAGTTGAGCTATGCGATAAGTTCCGATGGCGGATATACTTACCAAAAGCAAGAACCTAATCCGTTTTATTATGCCCCTGAAGAATGCATAAGCCGTGATTTTAGAGATCCGAAAGTCTTTAAGGATGAAAACGGTCTTTTTCATTTGTTTATTCCCGGTAATTTGAAAGAGCCTTCTTTAGGTGGTTTTGGAGGATATCTGGTACATCTTACATCTACTGACTTGAAGAACTGGAAGGAAGTGGAGTCTCCGTTGAAAGGACAACGCGGAACTCCCGAATGCGCGGATTATTTTAAGTGGAACGATTGGTATTATTTATTATACAGCATTGGTGGACACACTTATTATCTTATGTCCAAAGATACGTATGGCCCCTGGATATATCCGGAGTCACAGGCCTTGATTGAATATTTCGGGAGTGTCTATAAAACAGCCGGTTTTAAAGACGGACGCCGTATTGCAGTGGCCTATTCTCCCTGTCGTAAGGATGATAAAGATAACGGGGATAGGATTTGGGGTGGAACTATTTTGCTCAGGGAAGTATATCAGGAGCCGGATGGAACCTTAGCAACCAAATTTTTAAAAGAAGTTTTACCGGCTATGCATCCGATAACGACTCCGGCCATACAAATTTCTTCACCCGCAAATATAGTTTCTGTCTCCAAGGGAAATATAACAATGAATGCTTCGGGCGATATCGGTGTAGCTTCTCTTTCCGACCTTCCGGATAATTATCGCATTTCGATGAAGATAGAACCTAAAGGAAATTATGAAGAGTTGGGTTTGTTTTTGCGTGCAACAGACGGTCGGAAGAATGGGTATCGTTTGGAGTTAAACCCGGATAATCAAACGGTTTTAATGCATAATACATTTATTCATGGTGTAAAAGAATTGGATAAACCCATCTTGCTGGATTTGATTGTGAATGGAGAATTTTTTGATGTGTCAATAAATAACAAACGATGTGTGCTTAATCGTTTGCCGGAGCAAAAGGGGAAAAACCTCTTCTTCTATGTAAAAAACGGCAATGCCGTTATTCGTGATATACAAATTCAGAAAATTAAAAATTAGTGTTTATGGCTTTAGATTAGAAACTTCTATTTCTTTCCATTAGGGTTTAGACCCGGAAAACTTATTTGAATATAAATGTGTGAAATCATCCGGATTATCCGGTTGACAGGGCCCCTTTTGTCTTTAAAAGGTGAGTTTTTGATTGGATATTTTTCTGTCAGGGGAAATAATAGCCAGGTTTGGTAAATGGTAAATGAGTGACAAATTTATATATATGAAAAATTTAAATAGTGGATGATTCTGATTTTGAAAAGTATGAAGAATACTTTGAGAGCAAAGTGAAAAGGCGAATATTAAAAAGCACCTTAAGTTTAATAACAATTAAAAATCTATTTCATGAATCAAACAACATTTCATGTGAAAAAAGCAATGTGTTACCTGACACTTGCGTTTTCCCTGTGTGCTATTACCGGACATGCATCTGCCGTGGATAAGGTAGGTACTGTCAATCAGCAGAAAATAGTTGCGACAGGTACTGTTTTAGATGAGACCGGAGAGCCTATGCCCGGCGTTTCTATTGTTGAAAAAGATGGAGATCGTAATGGCACTATAACAGATGCCGACGGACGTTTTTCATTAAATGTCGGAAGCCAAGGCACGCTAGTTTTGAGCTTTATCGGATATAAGACGAAGGAAATTCCAATCTCGACAGCGAAAGATATAACGATCAGATTGGTAGAAGATGCACAGAATCTGGATGAGGTAGTTGTGACTGGTTATACCAGCCAGCGCAAAGCGGATTTGACCGGTTCCGTGTCTGTTGTCAAAGTAGACCAGATTCGTTCAAATATCGCAGGTAATGCTATGCGTGCCATCCAGGGAAAAGTAGCCGGTATGGCTGTCTCTACTAATGGGTCTCCGGATTCCAAGGCAACTATCCGTATACGTGGAGAAGGTACTTTAAACAACAATGACCCGTTGTATATTATTGACGGAACACCTACGACCCGTTCCATGGAAGAATTGTCCTCGATGGATATTGAATCGATCCAGGTGTTGAAAGATGCTTCATCTGCTTCTATCTATGGTTCGCGTGCTGCAAATGGAGTTATCATTATTACTACCCGGAAAGGGAAAAAAGGAACGACAGTCGATTTTAAGGCTTCCTATACAGTGGCAAGCAGTAAGAAGCCTTATGAACTGATGAACACCGAACAGCGCGGTATTGCTCAATACTGGGCGATCAAAAATGATAATTCCCAAGCTGATCCCAACCAGGTGGGTATCGGATATGTGAATGGTTATGGTGGTTTGTACCAATACCAGGATCATCAGGACTCGAACGGAAATTGGGTTTTGGATAATGTTTCCTGGCGAGAATATCTGGACCCGGTCGAAAAGACTATGCGTTCGGCTGATACGGATTGGCAGAAAGAAATTTTACGTACGGGACAGATCCAGCAATACAATGTCACTTTATCATCCGGTACAGATAGTGGAAATGCTCTTTTTGCTCTTGACTACTATGATAACAAAGGTACGATAAAAGGAAGTTATTTTAATCGTTTCAATGCCCGTGTAAATACTGATTACAGTTGGTTGGGCGGACGTGTGAAAGTCGGTGAGAATTTTACTGTATCCAAATGGAGGAGTAGCTCTAATGTCGGGGACGGCAACTTGGGTGGCTGCAAATCCCTGATGTCTATTGTCCCTGTTCATACGGTCGATGGAATTGGTTGGGGTGGCCCTATAGGCGGTATGAGTGACCGTCAAAATCCCGTCCGCTTAATTGAGGATAATGACCAGAACTATCAGGATAACCTGCGTTTATTCGGTAATGCCTATATCAGTATTGAGATACTGAAGGGACTGACTTTCCGTTCTTCTTTTGGAGCTGATTTTGTCGGTTTCTGGAGAAGAGAAATGAATCTGACTTATAGCTCCGGTTTTATGAGTGAAAGCCGTAACAAGCTAACCCAGACTTCAGACTATAATTTCGACTGGAATAACAGTAATATTTTGCAATATGTCTTTGATATAAATAAGCATGGTTTCGATATTATGTTGGGGCAGGAAACAGTGGACCATAGCTATCAAAAACATTGGGGAAGCAGACGTGTATTTGCATTGGAGACTCCTGATTATATGCAATTGGGTGCAGGTGAAGAAGACAGGGATAACGGAGGTTCTTCCAGTTATAATACGCTGATATCCTGGTTTGGTAAATTCAACTATAATTATGGAAACCGTTACCTCGCTTCAGTTACTCTCCGCCGGGATGCTTCTTCTGTATTCGGAGCGAATAACCGTTGGGCAACATTCCCTGCATTTTCATTGGGTTGGGTATTGAATAATGAAGCATTCCTGAAAGATGCATTATCCAACTTCTCTATTTTGAAACTTCGTTACGGTTGGGGACAAAACGGTAACTCACGTATAGATGACTATGCAGCTTATTTGATGTACGAGGCTCTCTACGATCATTATGCGGAAGATTGGAACTGGGGTACGGCTTATGACTTTACAGGGCAAGGCGGAAATAATCTGCCTTCAGGTTTTCGCCGGACTCAAAGAGACAATCCTAACTTGAAATGGGAAACAACCGCACAGCATAACTTTGGATTGGATTTTGGTTTCTTTGATTCAAAGTTCGGAGGATCGTTTGATTACTACATAAAGAAAACATCCGATATCCTGATGAAGCCGGGTACTGTTGCCACTTTAGGTGAAGGAGCCCAGATGTGGTTGAATGGTGCTGATATTGATAACAAAGGGTTTGAATTAACCTTGAACTATACCGATAAGTTTGGTGATGTAGGCTTTGACGTAAGTGGAGTATTCTCACATAATAAGCAGAAAATAATCCATGTTCCCGATGAGGTAATAAACAATTTTGCAGGTAACGGTACAGACCAGAATATTCTTGGCCGTCCCAAATCTTCTATGTATGGTTATATCGCTGACGGACTATTCCAGTCTCAGGCAGAGGTTGATGCACATGCTACGCAGGTAGGTGCTGCTCCCGGTCGTATTCGATACAAGGATATCAATAAAGACGGAAAGATCGATAGTGAAGACAGAACATGGTTAGGCGATCAAAATCCGGCCCTTGAATATGGTGTTAATGTTGCCTTAAACTGGAAAAACTTTGATTTTTCTGTATTCTTCAATGGAGTATTTGGAAAAAAACTGGATGTCAGCGGATGGAAGTCATGGACCGATATCTATGCGTTAAGTACTTCCGGTGAGAATTATGGAACACGTATGTTGGATGCCTGGACTCCGACGAATACCGGTTCCACCATTCCGGCGATGTCAATTAATAACTATAATGACGAAGGACGTTTTTCTACCTATTATGTGGAAAGTGGGTCTTATATGAAAATCCGGAATATCGAATTAGGATATACTATACCCAAGAATGTGCTGGCAAAAGTGAGAATGAGCAGAGCGAGACTTTCATTGAGAGCCGATAATGTGCTCACCTTGAAGAAAACCTGGGGCGACAATGCCTATACCGGCCTTGATCCGGAAACTCCCGGCAATGGATACCCGTTACCATTCTCCATGACATTCGGGGTAAATGTATCTTTTTAATAACTTCTAAAATATAATGAAATATGAAAGCGATAACAATAGCCATTTTCGGTTTATCTCTACTCTTCTGTACCTCATGTGATTCCATGCTGGATACGAAGCCACAGGGAGTTGTATCCGATGAAGACCTAAATACACCTGAAAGAGTTGAGCAGATGGTGAATGCAGCTTATTCTTTTTGCGGACAAAACCATTTCAATAAACAGATGGGTATGCCCTATGAAGAAGGATCTGTCCGTGGTGGAGAAGCGTATAAAGGAGGTTCGGGTACAAATGACAATGCGGAAAGAAACCGTTGGGAAACATTCACATATATGCAGGCGACTAATGTAGGAGACCTGGATAACCTTTGGTGGGTTCATTACGTAGCGATAGGTAGGATACATGATGCTTTGAGAAGAGTAAAAGCCTTGACACCGGAGGAATACCCGCTAAAAGACCAGCGGATCGCAGAGTTACGTTTCTTGCGGGCGCATATCTACATGTATATGAAGCAATGTTTCAAATTCTTCCCTTATATCGATGAGGATACTCCGCAAGATATGTATGATAAGGTAAGCAACGATGAGTTGACCGATCAGGAACTTTGGGGAAAATTGATTGACGATCTTCGTTATGGGGTGAGTACTTTGCCTGAAAAACAAGATGAAGTAGGACGCCCGAATAAATTCGCGGCAAAGGCTTATTTGGCGAAAGTACTGATTTTTGCAGCCTATGAACAGGATGAAAAGCACAATGTCGTTAATATAAATCGTGAGAAACTAACAGAAGTCGCAAGTCTGTGTAAAGATATCATCGATAATTCCGGTAAGAGTCTGGCGTCAGATTTTGCGGAAAACTTCTTGTGTGAGTTTGAAAATGGTCCTGAATCTATATGGGCAATTCAATATACAGCAGATACTCCTCAGGGACGATTGAATTCCTGGTTGGTATCTCCCGTTAATTCGGACTATGGCTGTTGCGGATTCCTGCAGCCATCTGTAAATATGATGAACCGGTATAAAACAGTGAACGGAGTACCTGATTTCGAAAAGTTCAACGAAGGCGAAACGCTGGATAACAAAGAGGCTTTTGCTAAGACACCGATGGATCCGCGTTTGATGCATACCGCTTGTGTTCCAGGAATGCCCTGGAAGTACGAACCTTCTTATGTGATGCAGGAGAATTGGACACGTACGCCTGAAGTATATGGTTATTCCATGAGTCAGAAATTGCTTGTTTTACCGACATGCGATTGTTTTAAAAAGACCAATCCGTTTATGGGAGCCGGCTTGAACTGGGATGTACTTCGTTTGGATGAAGTGATGTTGTGGAGAGCGGAAGCGCTGATTCAATTAGGAGAAGGTATGGACGAGGCTCTAAACCTGATAAACCAGATTCGTCTTCGTGCAGCAGCAAGTACAGATAGATTAAAGTTTGAAGATGGCACTCCTACCGGTAAGTTTGATGTTCAACCTTATCGACCGGGAGTGAACTGCCCCGCATGGACAAAAGACTTTGCAATGCAGGCTCTTCGCTGGGAGCGTCACCTTGAATTCTCAACAGAGGGTAAATGGTTTTTCGATCTTGTACGCTGGGGTATTGCCGCAGAATACATGAATGAATATTTCGAAGTGGAGAAGACTCGCCGTTCTTATCTAAAGGATGCGAAGTTTACAAAGAACCGGGATGAATATTTCCCGATCCCTCAGGTACAGATCAGTTATGTGAAGGGATTATACAAGCAGAATACCGGATGGTAATATAACCGGTGATTGTAGGAGCTGTGCTCAGTTTCCTGAGTATGGCTCCTTTTTGTAATTTTAAAATCGACTGGCACATTTAATGTAATAGTAAAATGAAACAGTTTGCTCTTTTTATTATAGGGATAATAACCGGACTTCTGTCCTCTTGTGGAGAGGGAAACGTTTCTGGCGGTGAGGAGATACATTTTTCACAGGAACAGAACTGGACGGGAGAACCGGCCGGTTGGGTGTATCATAACGGAAAATATCATCTGTTTTATCAATGTAACCCGTCGGATATTGTTTCTGGGAATATCAGTTGGGGGCATGCTGTCAGTACAGATATGATCCATTGGGAAGAATGCCCGATCGCAATCGCTGCAGATGAGAACGGCCAGGTTTATTCCGGTAGTGTGATTGTCGATAAGAACAATACCTCCGGGCTAGGCTCTGCGGATCACCCGGTCTTTATCGCCTACTACACCCGTTATAAACCGGAGCAAGGTACAGGCAGTAATTCCTCTCCCTATTCGGTTGGAATGGCATACAGCAGAGATGAAGGGATGACCTGGACGGATATTACTATGGAGTGGGAAGATGGTTCCGATAATAAGCGTTACCCCAATGTCTGCTGGAATAAACAAATAGATGCATGGGTAATGACTGTTTCTACAGGGCGTACAATCCGGTTTTATTTTTCGCAGGATGCTATCCACTGGAAAAGCCTGAATGAGTTCGGCGGGGAAATGGAGATAACGGGAAGCTTTGAAAATTCGACGCTTAGACCGTTGAAGATAGAGGGCTCGGATGATACGAAGTGGGTATTATTTATCAATGTAAACGAAGGTGTGTCGGATGGGGCACCGGGCACACGCTATTTTATTGGCGATTTCAATAACTCCGGTTTTCATATGACACAATCGAAAGAGTTGTGGGTTGATTATGGAAAAGATAATTATGGAGGCATCTTATGTAATAATTTACAGGATGACCGTACCATCATGGTCGGTTGGATGAATTGCTGGTTATATGCAAATCTGACACCACAAACAGGGAAGCGTGGAAGTATGACATTCCCCCGTGAATTGACATTGGTTTATGAAGGTAACAATTATACGCTTTGCTCAAAGCCGGTGCGTGAACTGAACAGTTTATACGGCAAGACCCGGAAAATTGAAAATACGGAAATAGCAGGTATTCAAACTATTTTCAATAAAAGATCAGTCTCCCGATATCCTTTCGTTATTCATTTGGTTTTCGATGCCTCCGATCGTTATGCGATGTGGCATCCCCGTGAATATGGCATTCGTTTGAGAACAGTTTCCGGCGGAGAAATAGCCTTTGCATATCGGGCTGAAATGAATTATTACTATATGGATCGTTCCCGATTGTCGGACACTTCTTTTTCGGAAGATTATACAAGTCCGTTAGGAGCAGCCTACCGGGTAAATCCTCCGGTTGATGAATGGTACATTCTTGTCGATCGGGGCTCGGCTGAATGGTTTGCAGGAGACAATAAAGTTGCTATGACCTCTCTCTGTTTTACGGATGAGGCTATAGAATCAATAGATTGCTATGCGGAGTCAGGGCATATTAATTTGAAAGAAGCCTCTTTGATAAGTATTGAAACAAACAAATAAATAAACAAATACCATGAAAAATGAAAATGTGATAGCAAAAATTATCCCGGTGATGTTGGTCTTCTTTACGATGGGGTTTATAGATCTTATCGGGATAGCTACGAATTATGTGAAGAGTGATTTTGATCTTTCCGATACGGCAGCCAATGCCTTTTCGGTAATGGTATTTCTGTGGTTCCTGGTCTTTTCTGTTCCTACGGGAATACTTATGAATAAAATCGGCAGGAAAAAGACGGTGCTGCTGAGTCTGATAGTCACCTTTGTTGCTTTATGTGTGCCTTTTGTCGCTTACAGCAGCATTTCCATGCTGTTATGTTTTTCTCTTCTCGGACTGGGGAATACATTGATGCAAGTATCATTAAATCCTTTACTAACCAATATCGTAAGCGGGAATAAACTACCCAGTTTCCTGACATTGGGACAATTCGTAAAAGCTATAGCTTCTTTTGCTGCTCCGATTATTGCAGCTCAGGCATTGATTCATTATGGCAACTGGAAGCTACTTTTCCCGCTCTTTGCCGTTATTACCCTGATTGCTATCTTTTACCTCTATTTTACCGATATTAAAGAACATGCCATCGAAGGTAAGACTTCTTCTTTTAAAGAATGTATCGGAATGCTGGGGGATCGGATCATTCTGATCCTGTTTTTGGGTATATTGGTTCATGTAGGGATCGATGTCGGAGTGAATATTACAGCACCGAAGCTACTGATTGAACGAACCGGTATGGAGCTGGCTGAAGCTGGATATGCAACCAGTTTATATTTCCTGTTTCGTACTTGCGGTTGTTTTGCAGGTACTTTCATTCTGGCCAGGTTCTCTTCGAGAAATTTCTTTATCATAAGCGTCTGTTTGATGCTTTTAGGTATTCTTGGTCTGTACTTCAGCTTTAATGCAATGACAATTTATATATGTGTGGCCTTTATCGGATTAGGAAACTCGAATGTATTTCCGATCATTTTCTCACGTGCCTTAATGTATAAGCCGGCACGTAACAATGAGATTTCCGGGTTGATGATCATGGGAATAGCCGGAGGGGCTGTTTTTCCGCTGTTGATGGGACTTGCTTCCGATAATCTCGGTAGCCAGGTCGGAGCTGTCGTTGTGTTAACAGTTTGTGTGGCTTACCTCGTATTTCTTATGTTGAAGTTTAAATCTATACATGAAAAGATATAATCCTCTCGAAATATAGATATTGGGTGAACATTCATTATGAAAATACGTAACTTTGCATTTAATTATCTGTACTACACAATTCTATAAAGAAATATAAAGATTGGATTTTCCAGAATATACATTTAATGATTAGTAATTAAAGAAATAAAATATGTGCTTTATTGGAATAGATATCGGAACCAGTTCTATCAGTAGTGTTGCTTATGATCTGAAAAAAAATAAAATAGAATCGGTCACAATTACCAACGACTCAACGATTGTTTCGGAGGTTCTTTGGGAGAAAACCCAATCTCCCGGCAGAATCATTGAGATCGTGGAAGAAATAATGGATGATTTCTCTTCGCGTTACCCGGATATTAAAGGCATTGGTGTTACGGGACAAATGCATGGAATACTTTATTTGAATGAACAAGGCGAAGCGGTCAGTCCGCTTTATACCTGGCAGGATGGAAGAGGTAATCAGTTATATCGTGATAATAAGACCTATGCAGCTTACTTGTCGGATGAAACAGGCTATGCGCTGGCAACAGGTTTCGGTCTGGTGACGCATTTCTATAATCAGGTAAATGGGCTGGTTCCCGGTGATGCGAAACAGATCTGTACGATCATGGATTATGTTGTCATGAAGTTGGCCGGACAGAAAACGCCTCTTACTGATTACTCGAACGGTGCAAGCATCGGCTTTTTCGATACGGAAAATTTGTGCTTTGATCATGCCGCTCTGGATAAAGTGGGAATCGATCTTTCTATTTTACCGGAATTGTCGGAATCGGCCACTTGTTGTGGTTATAATAAGCAGCAGATACCTGTATATTCTGCGATAGGAGACAACCAGGCTGCTTTCCTCGGTTCGGTAAAGGATATCCATCATTCAATTCACATAACCGTTGGGACAAGCAGTCAGATCTCTGTCTACTCGGATAAGTTTATAAAAATACCGGAACTGGATACAAGGCCTTTCCCCGGCGGTGGATATATATTGGTGGGAGCCGCTCTTTGTGGCGGTCAGGCGTTCGTTTTGTTGAAAAACTTTTTTGAGCAGACTCTACGGTTTTTTTTACCGGCATTATCAGATGAGCAACTCCAGACCGGCGGTTTGGATTTTTACCAAGTGATGACTTCTGTTCCCTATAAAAAAGACGTTAGTGGTCTTCCCATAGTGGAAACTTTATTTGACGGAACCCGTTTTGCTCCGTGCAAACGTGGTCATATTGAAAATATATCTCTTTCTAATTTTACTCCGGAAAATTTGATATTGGGTTTTCTGAAAGGCATCAGTCGTGAACTGTATAATTTTTATCAAAGGCTTCCGGAGAATATCCGTCATGAAAAAGATGTTATCGTTGGTTCGGGGAATGCCCTTAAAAGAAATCCGCTCCTGTGTCAGGCATTTGAAGAATTATTCGGATGTAAGTTGTCTTTTTCTTTGTATCAGGAGGAGGCAGCTTTTGGGGCTTGTTTGAGTGCTGTTAAAGGAGAAGACAGATGTAAAATTGCTTAAAGAAAAATGAAACAGTCCTGTCCTAAAATAAGTTGACAAAAAACCAAAGTAAACTTATGTCAGAATCGGGATTAAGGGAAATCACTGGAAATGTTACCTGGATAACCAGTTGGAGTATGAATATACTTATCAGCCGGTAATCCGTCATTATGCTGTTTCCGGTTATGACAAGCAGACTAACGAGGTTGTTATCAAATTGGTAAATGGTGAGAATACACCGTGGAATACTTCGATCAACCTGTCCAATATGAAATCGGTTCAGTCGGAAGGTATGCAGATCACTTTAAGTGGCATGGATCCGGATGATGAGAACAGTTATGCAAATCCGGAAAAAGTCGTTCCGGTGGAAACCGTCTTGAAAGGAATAAAACCTTCTTTCGAAATGGTTTGCCAGCCTAATTCATTTACGATCCTGCGAATTCCTTGCGAACGTTGATATTGTAAAATAGATGAACCCCTAATGTTTTTTCTGACATTAGGGGTTTATATTTTTTAGAAAAATATCGTTTGATGGTATTGTATATGTAAAAAGGACACTCTACATTTGCCGGCCATTATCGATCTATTAATAAGCAAATATTTACATCAATGAATGCAAAAGTAAAAGGATACGTATTGGGGGCTATAGCTGCCGCCACTTACGGCATGAATCCTCTTTTTGCTCTTCCCCTTTATAAAGCGGGAATGGATCCTGATTCTGTATTGTTTTTCAGATACTTGTTTGCCATTCCGGCATTGGGTATTATGCTTAAGGCAAGAGGGCGGAACTTTAAATTATGCCGGAGAGACCTCGTCCCGTTGATTGTCCTTGGATTCCTGGTCGCTTTTTCTTCGCTTGCCCTGTTCCAGAGTTATAATTATATGGAAGCCGGCATTGCTTCGACCTTGTTGTTTGTTTATCCGATCATGGTTGCTCTGATCATGTCGGTGCTTTTTAAGGAGAAATTGACCTTGCAGACCATTCTTTGTGTTTTCCTGGCATTAGGCGGTATAGGGTTGCTCTACCAAACCGGTAGCGGTGCGACGCTCAGTACGATGGGTGTTCTTCTGGTTATGGGATCGGCGCTCAGTTACGCTATTTATATCGTAGGTGTGAACCGGCCGAGACTGAAGGATATAGCGACTCTTAAACTGACCTTTTATGTCTTGCTTTTCGGTGTTTCGCTTTTCCTGATCCGTGTGGATTTCGGGCAGAGCCTGCATATTCCCAACGACTGGTACCTGTGGGGTAATCTGATCGCTTTGGCTATCTTTCCCACTGCAATATCATTCTTGTGTACCACTCAGGCCATACAGTATATCGGTTCAACCCCGACAGCCATCCTCGGGGCATTGGAACCTCTGACAGCTGTCTTTTTCGGTGTAACCCTTTTCGGTGAAGTACTGACACCCAGACTGGGTTGTGGAATCGTGATGATCATCCTGGCTGTAACACTCATTATTGCCGGAAGTAATATCACAACCTATCTGATCCGTTTCAGGAAATTATTCCCCCGGCTTCCGTTCAAGAAAAAGCATGCTTGAAATACTGGCACATTCCTTGTGAAGGCAAGGAATTGCTAACTTTTCTTTTTATTGGGTGAATCATAGACAATAAGAAATACAAAGCATCGTTTGAATGATTGTATTGATCTTAAATAAGCAAGTTTATGAAAAGAGTCTTATTGTTGATGATGATTGTTGCGTTGTGTGCTGTTGAGAATGTAAGAGCGATAGACCTGGAAGCCCGTGCCGGATTAGGATATTTCGGATATTACGGACATTGGGATATGCACCTGGGTGCGTTAGCCTCTTTTCAGATGCTGGATAAGTTTTATTTACGACCTGGCATTCTCTTAAACCTGGATAGTGGAAGCCAGTATCTTTTTAGCCTTTCGAATGCAAAGCTAGGGGTAACCGTCCCCTTATATGCTTCTTATATCCTACCGGTTACCAGAGTAATGAATATTCGTATGAACGTAGGACCTTTTGTCGGTAGATCCCGATTAGCGTTTAATGTAGGAACAGCTGTTGAGGCCGGATTGGAATACCGTAAATATTATGCCGGTTTTTTCTGGTTCAAAGATATAGCCGGTAATGATTACTCCAGGGTAAATCTTTCCATCGGATATAAATTTTCATTGTAATCTCTTGATGAGGTTACTATAAATTATGATCCAAATCTCATAAAATGTAAGCTTGTTTATATTCGATTTGATAAAACAGACTTGTGTGGTGATTGTCAGTCTATTACAGTTTCCTCGTAGTTTCGTGCTTTGGAAACTCCAGTTTCCTGGGCGGGGAACTGTAATTTCCTGCGGAGGGAACTGCAGTTTCCAAAGCAGGAAACGCGAGTTTCTTCCACAGGAAATTTTGTAGGGACTGTGGCCTGCCGAATATCCTTCCGGATAATTTGTGTATTTTCTGTTTTATTCGGATATTGCGTTTCGAATGACGCACAAGTATTGATATGAAGAACGCTATCTTATTATTTATCCTATTCTGTCTGTTCTTTTCCTGCCAAAGGAACAGTGAAATTCATTTGAAAATAAAGGAAGCAGAAGAATTGATCCGGATCGAACAGCCGGATAGTGCCTTTACGATTTTAGAGGGGATCGCGAATCCGGATGTGCTGAATGATAAAGCGTTTGCGCATTTTTGTCTTATCTATGCCGGACTGTCTGAGCAATTGAAGGAGGATATGCCGTTTGTTTCGCAAATGGAACGAGCGAATACGTACTATGAAAAATATGGTACAATCGAGGAAAGGATGAATTGCCTGCTGTATTTGGGAATGTCTTACGAAGAGGAAAAGGATTTCGAATGGGCGATGAAATCGTATTTGCAGGCGGTGGAGATGGCGAAAGTAGAGAAAAAATATTTGTTGACAGGGAAATTGTATAACAAGATTGCCGGATTGTATGATTTTGATGATAATTATGATGAGGCTGAACGTTACCAATTGTTGAGTGGTGAGTATTACTTAAAAGGGAATGATAGCGTGAATTATATTTATTCGCTTCGGAATATAGGGTGGCTTCATGTGCTAAAAGAAGAATATGGAGAGGCTTCGGAGTATTTCCAGAATGCTTATCGATTAGCTTTACCTTTGAATGATTCGTTGTTGCTAAGCTCTTTAACGAATCGGTTAGGGAATACTTATAAAGAAATGAATAGCTATTCATTGGCAGAAGATTATCTGTTTAAATCGATTGCTTATGATGAAGCAGGCAGTGCACCGACCTATTTGGCATTGGCTAATTTGTTTACAAAAAAAGGAGAATACGATAAAGCACGTGAATATATAGAAATGGCTATTTTGCATAAAACGACTGACCGACCACTGACCGGTGGAATATTATACAGATTGTATATGCTGGAAAAAGAATTAGGTAATTATTCTTTGTCGTTGGATTTTTATGAACGTTTTAATCATTTTGCAGACTCCATCGCTGAATTACAAGCAAAAACAGATGTATTAAAAGCTGAAAAACGATATGAATATGTGGAGGTTTTGAATGAAAATACGAAATTGGAGTTGGAATATTATCGGTTTTTTGTTGGTAGTATTTTTGTGTTTTTGATGTTTGTTATTCTTGTTGCTAAGTATAAATATAGTCTTACTAAAAAAAATGAGAAGTTGAGAAATAAGCAAATGGAAATAAATAATGTATTGCAGGAGAAAGAATATGCAGTGCAGGGATTAAGTGAAAAAATATCAGGTATTCGAAAGAGTATATTGGAAAATTCTGATGTGTATAAAAAAATGATTCAGAATGCCCTATCAATAGAGAAAGCTAAAAAAAATCCGTTGACGGATCAGGAATGGCTGGCATTGTATGAGTTATTACGAATGGCATATCCGTTTTTTATGGATAGCCTGCAAAAGAAATTTCTTGGTTTGACTGAGGCAGAAAAGCGTTTTTGTTGTTTACTGAAACTAAGTTTTAACAATCAGCAGTTGGCTGTATTCTTAAATATACAACCAACATCTGTTGATCGTAAGCGTTATAGGATCCGGAAAAAGGGAAATTTGGAAAATACAGAAACAACCTTGGAAGAAGTTATTGCAGGGCTTTAAATATTACTTCGAGATGGATTAAACACCCTCTGTACATATGTAACCATGTGTGTAGAGGGTGTTTGTTGTTTTATAATCAGCCTGTTAGCTTGTTTTGTGAAATTGATACTCTGTACATGCTATTTACTGTTTTGCATTGGTCGTTTTGTTAATAGACTCCATACCTTTGCTGGCATATAATGAAACAATTAGAGCAATGAAAAGATTTTTATTAATTATGGTGTTGTTATGCGTAACAAAGGCTGGTTTTGCAAAGAGGGAAAAGATCGATTTAATGGATCAAGCACGGTCTTTAATGCCTTCGATCGAAGCGTATATCGATGATCGAATGTTAGAGTTGGAAATTTCAGAAGACTTGGGAATATTGGATTTGTTAATAGAAGATGTTTTCGGAAATGTGGTTTTCGACTCAGTAATTGATGGAAATAATGGTTCTGTTCCTCTGGGATTGGATTTGAAAAAAGGAGATTATGTACTTATTATTGCAAGCAAAGAACATATGCTTAAGGGCGATTTTTGTGTTGATTAATATTTGTGATTATAATGTGATATAAATTTTTATTATAAACAATTGAAAGATTAAAGTATGAAAAAAGTATTATCTTTATTATTGCTGTTGATGGCAATAACATCATGTACGAACGATTTGGAAACAACGGAGGGAGTTTCTTTGGGTGAACAGAAAAAAGATATTGTGTTATTGTATGAAAATTCTTTAACGAAATCTTCAAATGATCAGAGTGATAATATTCTTCAGTTTAAAGATCGAACAGTATTAGATGAAACAATTAGCCGTTTGAAAAAAATGACTAACGAAGAACGTTTGGAATGGGAGAAAGAGATGAATTTTATTTCTTTGAACTCTATTTATGAGAAAGCGCTGGATGAAGTGACTGTAATGGAAGGTTCTGCTGAAGATTACTATAGTCTTAAAGATGAATATCAAAATTATTTGTATTTTCCTGAGTATAAAGAGGACTATGGAGTTTATTTACCTATAAGTGATGAAGAAGTAGCTTCTGTTTTGAATAAAGATGGAAAAGTGATGATTGGTGACGAAGTTATTAATATGAAAGATATATTCAATTATGGAGATCTTCAGCTAACAGGGAATGCTTTATATGATTTGGAAATACAGCCAATATTGAGTAATAAGGATTATATAGGAAATCAATATGATTCAGGTTGGAGTGAGTTTGGTAGCAGAAAATGTAAATTGAAAGCTGGTCGTAGAATTATGGATGTCAAAAAAACAGAAATAGCTTTGCATATAGAAATATCTTTTAGAAAAAAAGGAGTCTTTGGTTGGATGAATTATAAGGAGACAACCCAGACAACAGGTAATTATAGCCCTCAGCAAGGTCCTGTTATTCAAACTTTTTATCAAGAAGAGAGCGGTCGTTCTTCACATGATCATTATATTGCTAGAGGTAGTCAAAATTGGTGGAGACAAGCGATTAATAATAAAATAGGAACTCAGATAGGCGGTAATTTTACTGTTAAATATGTTGGGTTTAATGTGACTAAAAACTATGTATTTAATTTGCCTGAAACAACTTTCTGATAAAAGTTTACTTTTGTAAAAGTATTAATTATTAATCTACCTATTAGACTGCAATGAAAAAGACATTCGTATTATTGGGGATTATGTTATCCTCTGTTCTTAGTCAGGTACAAGCTGCCGATATAGAGGCGCGTACGGGAATTATGGGCGGTGATGTATGGGGACTTCATGCAGGAGCCTATATAAACTTTCCGCAATCAAAGTTATTTTCTATTCAAACCGGATTGTTGTTGCATACGGCTAATCAATGGACAATTAGGAATTCTGATACATGGGATATCGATTTGAATGTCCCGGTTTATGCCTCCTTTCATATTCCATTGAGTGAGAAAGCTAATCTTCGTCTGAATGGTGGTGCATATATTGGTACTGGTCATAAATTACAAGTGGGAGCTACTGCTGATGTAGGAGTAGAAGTGAAGAGATTATTTTTTGGCGTAAACTGCTTCCAAAATTGTATAAATAGTCAGGAATTCCTGTTTGGAGTGTCTGTCGGCTATAAATTCCATTTATAATCAATCTGGTTTTGATAGCGAGACGTTTAAAATCTTACCTTTGTGGGAATTTGATTATAATAAAAATAACAACACTTCGTTTTAACTGAAGTGTTGTTATTCATTTAATATAGAAAGGTTATGAAAAAAGTATTGTTGCTGTCGGTGTTGATGATTTTGTTGTGTACTGCTGGGAATGCAAAAGGGATCGAGTTGGAGCCTCGTATTGGAGCCAGTTATTCGGAAGTTTGGGGGCTTCATTTAGGGGCAATGGCGTCTTTTAAGATGTCGGATCTGTTTTATATTCAACCAGGGGCTTTGATTAATACCGTTAGTGGTACTTATAAGAAAACCGGCGATTGGAATTTTGGCTTGGATATCCCTCTGTATGCCTCTTTTCGGATACCTGTAAATAATACTTTGAAAGTTCGTTTGAATGCAGGGCCTTTTATCGGATTTGCTTCTCCTCTAAATCTAGGAACAGCAGTGGAAGGTGGTATCGAATATCATAAATATTATGTCGGCGTTTCCTGGCTTCAAAACTTTATCAATCAAAATTGTGCCCGTCTGCATTTCTCTATCGGCTATAAATTTGCATTATGACCATAAAAATAATAAATTCGCTGTCCAAATAGACAGCTATGCTTGATCTCGACAAACGATCCCTCATGTATCTGCCGGGTGTAGGCCCGAAGAAGGCGGAGATATTACGGAAAGAAGCCGGAATATCTTCGTATGAAGATCTGTTGTTTTATTTCCCGTATAAATATATTGACCGTAGCCGTTTTTATAAGGTCGCGGAGATTACGGGGAATATGCCTTATATCCAACTGAAAGGGCGTATACTGTATTATGATACGGTCGGAGAGGGGCGGACCCGCCGCCTGGTGGCTAAGTTTACAGACGGGACCGGGACGATCGACCTCGTTTGGTTCAAGGGACTTAACTATGTGACGGATAAATATAAGACAGGGACCGACTATATCGTTTTCGGTAAGCCGGCCGAGTTCGGGCATATCTATAATATTCCCCATCCCGATATCGATCCGGTGGATCAGGCAGAGCAGGTGGCCGGTGGTCTGACACCTTTCTATAATACATCGGAGAAGATGAAGAAATCGTTCCTCAATTCGAGGGCGATACAGAATCTGCAATATACCTTATTAAGTGCGTTGAACTGGGAGTTGCCCGAAACACTTCCCCCGGATGTGCTGTCGCGTATCCGTATGATGCCGTTGAAAGAAGCGATCCGGAATATCCATTTCCCGGAATCGGCGGAGAAATTGAAACAGGCACAGTTACGCCTGAAGTTTGACGAACTTTTCTTTATACAGTTGAATATCCTCCGTACGGCCAGTCTTCGGAAACTGAAACTGAAAGGAATCGTTTTCCCTACCGTCGGGGACTACTTCAATACATTCTATAAAGAGTATCTTCCTTTTGAACTGACCGGAGCACAAAAACGAGTTGTCAAGGAAATCCGCGCCGACATGGGAAGCGGGCGGCAGATGAACCGTCTTTTGCAGGGTGATGTGGGAAGCGGAAAGACATTGGTGGCGTTGCTCTCCATGCTATTGGCTGTTGATAACCATTGCCAGGCCTGTATGATGGCACCGACCGAAATACTTGCCACTCAGCATTATGCCACCGTTATGGAGTTTCTAAAGGATATGGATATTCGTGTTGCACTACTGACCGGTTCGACGAAAAAGAAAGAACGGAATGAACTGCTTCCGGCTATTGCCCGGGGAGAAATACAGATTGTGATAGGGACGCATGCCCTGATTGAAGAGACTGTCGTTTTTTCTTCACTGGGGCTGGCCATTATCGACGAGCAACATCGTTTCGGTGTGGAACAACGTTCGCGCCTGTGGAAAAAGAATGCCATTGTTCCGCACGTACTGGTGATGACGGCAACACCTATCCCCCGAACCCTGGCCATGACTTTGTACGGAGATCTGGATGTCTCCGTGATCGATGAATTACCTCCCGGACGTAAACCGATCCAGACGATGCACCGGTACGACAACAAAAAAGCCCAACTCTATGATTTTCTGCGTAAGGAGATCGGATTGGGGCGCCAGGTCTATGTCGTTTATCCGTTGATCGAAGGAAGCGAAAAGCTGGATTACAAGAGTCTGGAAGACGGCTTTGAAACTTTTAAGGAAGTTTTCCCGGAATATAAGGTCTGCATGGTTCATGGAAAGATGAAGGCGGCGGACAAGGATGCCGAAATGCAGAAGTTCATATCCGGAGAAGCACATATATTAATGGCGACGACCGTGATTGAAGTAGGCGTGAACGTGCCGAATGCCTCCGTGATGGTTATTGAGAGTGCCGAACGTTTCGGGCTTTCGCAGTTGCACCAGTTGCGCGGGCGTGTAGGACGTGGTGCGGAACAGTCCTATTGTATCCTGGTCTCCTCTTATAAATTAAGTAACGATACCCGTAAACGGCTGGAGATTATGGTAAACAGCAATAACGGTTTTGAAATAGCGGAAGCCGATCTGCGTCTTCGCGGGCATGGCGACCTGGAAGGAACCCAGCAAAGCGGGGAAGGGCTCGATCTGAAAATAGCCAATCTTGCAGCCGATGGCCAGATCCTCCAATATGCAAGGGATATCGCATTGGAAGTTTTGAACAAAGACCCGGAATTGTTGTCCGAACCTAACCGGATTTTGAACGAAAGGTTAAAAATACTCTTTGCCCGGAAGATAAATTGGGGTATGATTAGCTAATATGTTGTGAAACATGTTTTTGCGTAATGCGTTGTTTTTCAGTAAGAATAAGCGGTGCTTTTGAATTTCTTCACTTTCATTGCGGAAATTTTTCCGGATTGAATTTTGTCAACTTACTCAAAATAACGAACTTTGGTCGATTTGTAAAAATAGGGGCTGTTTCACGGCTTATTTTACTCCTGAATTCCATATTTCGAAAAATGATAAAAATGAAGATAAAAGCACTACTTTTTATTTGCTGTACCTCCTTGATGGTGTCGGCTGTATCGGCCAAAGATCCTGAAGGAAAAGATACACCAAAGCAGACAATCCATATCGTAAAGATGGACAAGCGCGTGTCGGAACTGATGGCTGACCGCGTAACGATCAGAAAAGATATGGGACTGAAAGAATTAGCAGAGATTAATGCAAGAGTGGATGAATCACTTGCTGCAAACGAAGAATTATTGTTCCCGGCAGATGAATTATACGGCTCAAACTGGGATACCCGTTGGGTAGATCCTTTCCGCGGAGGTTCCAAGATCGAGATGCCAGACTCTTGTGCTATCGATTGTTCCGCTTTTACCCTTCCTATCGACAGTCAGATTAAAGTAACTTCCAAATATGGTCCCCGTCGTCGTCGTATGCATAAAGGTATCGACCTGAAAGTTCAGGTAGGCGATACGATCCGTGCGGCATTTGACGGTAAAGTTCGTATCCGTAATTTCGAACGTCGCGGATATGGTAATTACCTGGTGGTTCGCCACCCGAATGGACTGGAAACAGTTTACGGTCACTTATCCAAATCGCTTGTAGATGTAAATGACATTGTACGTGCAGGTGACCCGATCGCATTAGGAGGAAATACCGGACGTTCTACCGGTTCCCACCTTCATTTCGAAACACGCTTTTTAGGTCAGGCTCTCAATCCGGCCGATATTATTGACTTTGAGAACGGAGTTCCCCACCAGGACACTTATGTATTCCATAATATAAAGATTAACGGTCGTAAGAGTAATATCTATACTTCTTCAAGCGACCAGATGGTTTATCACCGTGTGAAATCCGGCGATACATTAGGCAAGATCGCCCGTATGTACGGAACAACTGTGAACGAACTTTGTCGTCTGAACGGTATCAAGAGTACTAGCATGCTTCGTCTGGGACAGTCTATCCGTTGCAGTGCCGGCAAAGAAGTAGCTGCAGCTAAGCCTGCCGCAAAACAGACTACGGCGAAAGCTGAGACAACAGCGGCTAAGACTACTAAAACAACTACTGTAGAAGCTGTGACTCCTGTTGCTTCACTGACAGGAAATGCTTCAACTGCTCAGGTTGCAGAGCCGGTTTATCACCGTATCAAGAGTGGCGATACACTGGGAGCTTTAGCTGCCAAATACGGAACAACTGTCAGCAAGTTGTGCGAAATGAACGGAATATCTAAAACAACCGTGTTAAAATTAGGTCGTTCCATCCGTTGTAAATAAGTTATTTTTAAGATAAAGGAAAGGCACGGATGAAATCATACATCTGTGCCTTTGTTGTTTTTTTACTATCTTTGCGGCATAATAATGTTGGATATGGCTGATACGAAAGAACAGTTTGAGAAAGTGATCTCCCAGTGCCGGGAGTTATTCGAAAAGAAGTTGAAAGATTACGGTCCATCGTGGCGGATCATGCGTCCCCAGTCGTTGACCGACCAGATATTTATTAAAGCAAACCGTATCCGCAGCCTCGAGATAAAAGGGGTAAGTATGGTGGATGAAGGGATACGTCCCGAGTTCGTTGCCATCGTTAATTACGGGGTGATCGGATTGATCCAGCTGGCCAAAGGTTTTTCGGATACCACCGATATGACGAATGAGGAAGCATTGGCATTGTACGATAAGTATATTACGGAGACCAAGGAGTTGATGTATGCCAAGAACCATGATTACGACGAGGCCTGGCGCAGCATGCGTATCAGCTCTTATACCGACCTGATCCTGATGAAGATTTACCGTACGAAGCAGATCGAAAGCCACGGCGGTAAGACCATCGTCTCGGAAGGTGTGGATGCCAACTATATGGATATGATCAATTATGCCCTGTTCGGTTTGATCAAACTGGAATACGGCGAAGAATAATATATGAACTATAAAGAGACTGCGATAAAAATACTGACAGAGTGCAGCCGTCTATTGATCGGGGTAGTGTTTATCTTTTCCGGTTTTGTGAAGGCGGTCGATCCGATGGGGGGAGCCATTAAGATTGGCGATTATCTGACTTCTTTCGGCCTGGATTTCTTGCAGCCCTTTACCGTTCTAGCCTCTTTTGCCCTATCGGCGGCCGAATTCGCGATGGGTATTTGTATGTTGCTCGGCGTATACCGCCGCTATAATTCTTTTCTGGTTTTACTTTTCATGGCGTTTATGACGCCGCTGACATTATATCTGGCCCTGTTCAATCCGGTTTCCGATTGTGGCTGTTTCGGTGATGCGATCGTTATCTCCAACTGGGAGACCTTCTTCAAGAACCTGGTATTGTCCGCAGCGGCGATTATGGTGTTTATGAATTCCGGAAAGATGTTTCAGTGCTTTACCTTTAAAGTGTATTGGTTTGTTGCCCTGTTTTCTTACTTCTCCGGTATCGGGTTCGCCTATTGGAACTATAACCATCTGCCGGTCATAGATTTCCGTCCGTATAAGATCGGGGCGAATATCCCATCGCTGATGGCTATTCCCGACGGAGCACCGGAAGACGAATATCGTTACACCTTTGTTTATGAGAAAGACGGTGTCAAGAAAGAATTCTCGCTGGAAGACTACCCGGAGAATGACAGTACCTGGACTTTCGTGGAGTCGAAGACCGAACTCCTGAAAAAGGGATACGAACCGCCGGTGGCCTCTTTCAATATCTATAATGCCGAAGGAGACGATGTCACAGACGATATATTGCATAATCCTAATCCTGTTCTTTTATTAGTCGCCCCGAAGCTGGAAACAGCGGACGATGAACGTATCGACGAGATCAACAGTATTTACGATTATGCCCTCGAATATGAATTGCCGTTCTATTGCGTCACAGGCTCTTCTCCGGAGATGATCGACGAATGGAGCGATAATACCGGAGCCGAATATCCGTTCCGTATGGCCGATGAAGTGTTACTGAAGACGATCATCCGTTCCAACCCGGGGCTTGTCCTGTTGAAAGACGGTTCTGTACTGGGTAAATGGCATTACAACGATATTCCCGACGAGGAACATGTGAAGGCTGAAATCGAGAAGCATCTCGACGTAAATAAAACAAAAGAAAAAGAAGATGGCTGGCTAATAACCATCCTATTAACTTTTACCGTACCTTTGCTGCTCGTTTGGGTATATGACTTTTTCCGTTTCCGCCGGAGACGGAAAGACAAGGCAGAATAGAAGATTTTTATTTATATATTTAATTAATTAAATCATGAGAAAGAATATTGTTGCAGGAAACTGGAAGATGAACACAACTCTTCAGGAAGGCCTGGAATTAGCAAAAGGATTAAACGAAGCCCTGAAAGGCAAGGCTATCAACTGTGATGTAATCATCGGTACTCCGTTCACTCACCTGGCAAGCATCGCTGCTGCTATCGATACAGACAAGATCGGTGTAGCTGCTGAAAACTGTGCAGATAAGGAAAAAGGAGCTTACACAGGTGAAGTTTCAGCTGCAATGGTTGCTTCTACAGGTGCTAAATATGTGATCCTCGGTCACTCTGAAAGACGTGCTTACTATCACGAAACTCCGGCTATCCTGAAAACTAAAGTTGAACTGGCTCTGGCTAACGGTCTGACTCCGATCTTCTGTATCGGTGAAGTATTGGAAGAAAGAGAAGCCGGCAAACATTTCGAAGTGGTAGACGCTCAGATCAAAGAATCATTGTTCGATCTTTCTGCTGAAGATTTCGGTAAGATCGTTCTGGCTTACGAACCGGTATGGGCTATCGGAACAGGTAAGACTGCTACAGCTGAACAGGCCGAAGAAATCCACGCTCACATCCGTGCTACACTGGCTGCTAAATACGGTAACACAGTAGCTGACAATTGCACAATTCTGTATGGCGGTAGCGCAAATGCAGGTAACGCTAAAGAATTGTTCTCTAAACCGAACGTAGACGGTGGTCTGATCGGTGGTGCTTCTCTGGCTGTTGATAAATTCATGCCGATCATCGAAGCATTTTAATGACATTATCTTGTAGGGAAGGAGCGGTTCTGCTCCCTCCCTCTCGATTTGAACATAAAAACAATCACAATGAAGAATTTCCCTTGTATCATTTTATTATTCATGTTGCTGGCCTGTGTGACCGGAGCGTCTGCACAGACAAGTGTCGACGGATCGGTTCAGACAATCTTCGATGACCTCCAGACTTCGAAGCCGGGTAAAGGCGAGGTGATAATCAACCAGCCCCAGGCTCTCCGGGATTTAGTAGGAGTACGTTTGTCGGGTGATAATGTTGAGAAGACGGATAGCACTGCTTTCCTTAAGATACAAGGTTTCCGGACACAGGTCTTCTCCGGTAACAACCAGCGCAAGTCGAAAGATGAAGCATTTGAGAAAGAGAAGAAGGTAAAAGAACTTTTCCCTGACGTCCCGACCTACGTTACTTATACCGCTCCATTCTGGAGGTTGCGTGTAGGTGATTTCCGTTCGCACGAAGAAGCTTACCATATGCAGCGCCAGCTGATGACTGCTTTTCCTTCGTTCGGAAAGGAAATGTATATTGTTAGAGAAGAAGTAAAGATCCCTCTGAATTAACAGGTGCGAAAACTCTTTCGCCTTCCTTTATTATATAATACAAAAATGATAGAAGAAATAAACGACAAGACCTTGGCGGCACGTGAAGAACTGGCAGGCCATTACAAAGGAATACTCGGTTTGCTGGGTGAGGATGCCGAACGCGAAGGTTTGCTTAAGACGCCGGAACGCGTAGCGAAGGCTATGCAGTTTTTAACCAAAGGATATAACGAAGACCCTGCGAAAGTATTGGCTTCCGCCATGTTTCAGGAAGAAGATTACAAGCAGATGGTTATTGTGAAAGATATCGATTTCTTCTCTCTTTGCGAGCATCATATGCTTCCATTCTTCGGGAAGGCACATGTCGCTTATATTCCTAAGAAATATATTACAGGCTTAAGCAAGATACCCCGGGTGGTGGATATCTTTGCCCGTCGTTTGCAGATCCAGGAACGCCTGACGATGCAGATCAAGGATTGTATCCAGCAGACACTCGATCCGCTGGGTGTAATGGTCGTGATCGAAGCACAACATATGTGTATGCAGATGCGTGGTGTGGAAAAGCAAAACTCCCTGACTACTACTTCCGATTTCACAGGCTTCTTCCAGCAGGCAAAGACCCGCGAGGAGTTTATGAACCTTATCAAGAACAACAGATAGTTCCATATTAGAGACAAAGCCTTGTCATACCAGTGACAGAGTCATGCCATGCGGTTGGCAAGGTTGTGCCACTGGCATGGCAAGAGTTTGCCCTGTGCGTGACAAAGTTTTGCCAACCGCATGGCAAAATATTTTTGAGCGCAGGCGGGTAGACTTTCCGGCTTACCTGTCGTATACTTTACCGTATTCCCCGATGACCGAGCAGTTCTGCTGTTCGATCTTAAGCCGTTCGGCATATTTGCGGAGTTGCGCTTTGTGGCGTTCGCAGGGGACAAGGTCTTTTTCGATATCACCGCGCGGCGTGGCTTTCAGGCGCTTCTGTCCGGTCCGGATGATCTCGACAGCGCGCGAATACTTCTGTTTATCGTTCCGTATGCCGTCCAGGCAAGGGCTGGCCTCCGGGCGGTCGAAGGATATTTGCGCGGTCAGTTTCCGTCCGTGGTGGTTCAGATCCCATATGTTTATATTGGTCAGTTGTTTCAGCTCTTCTATTTCCTGGTTAAAGAGCGGACTTCGTCCTGCCAGTGTCGAGTCGAATGCCGACTCGTAAACCGGGTAGTAAACGCCGTTCAGGTCCATCCAGGTATAAAGGATCTCCTTCTCTTTGGCCGATAGCTTTACGCCGTGATGGTCGCTGTCGATCACTTTGGTTAGTTTGCTGGCATGCGATCCCCAGGTGTAAGGTTCTTGTATCGGGGCCGGGCCGCCGCCTACCAACTTGATTTCTTTCTTAACGTACAGGTTTACGTAAGCAGCATTAAAGAACGGGTTCTTGTCTTTTGCCAGTACGAGCTTGTCGCGGTTCTTCGGGTCGAAGTCGTGACAACGGACGCAACTTTTATCCAGGATGGGTTGTACCTGTTCCATGAACGAGAAGTTCTTTGGGGCTTTACCCATCCAGCCGCTCAATTTGACCGGTGCTTTTTTCAGAGCCAACGGGGTTGGGCCCATGGTGCTGGGTATGCTCAGGCGGTCTTCGTGGCAACCGATACAGCCATTTACCTCACCCGGCATAAGCATTGTGCCGCTTCGCATAGACTGGATCATCTTTTTATCCTTATCCAGCAACTGGAAGTAGACGAACGTGCCGGAAGGAACTTCAAAGTTGGCGGAGCCATCCGCCTCTACCGGAACTTCTCCCAGGATACGTTTATTTTCGAAGCTATGCCAGTTTACAGCAGGGGCCTGTTCACCTTGTCCGCCCCAGCCGCTCTGTGTCCAGGTTCTTTTCTCCGGCGATTCGATGATTCGCAGATATTTTGCGGTACCGGGCTCTATACCTTTCATGTGTGTACCTTGATAAACGTTCTGCACGTAGAAGGTTCCTTTCTTATCAGTATAATTTCTGTTCGAAGGAATGGCGTGCGGTTTGGGACGCGATTCGATGATCATCGGGTCGAAGAGGCTCCGGTCGCCTTCAAGTATCAGCTCCTGTGTACCGTCGCGGCCAACCAGGTAAATACCCGATTTGGAGTCCAGGTGCATCCATCCGCCGGGCTTTGCCCAGATCGTTCTTGAGGTCAGGAAGAAGTTCTCATTGAGTGGATAAGGGTCTTCGAAGAAGTATTCGATCCATTTGAAAGAGTCCAGGTCACCTTTACCCACCAGCTTCAGGCTTTCTTCCGGCCATATTTGCAGGACTGGCTCTACGCCGTCCACTCCTTTTTTGCGGTCGATAATAGCCAGTGCACCCCAGGGGCGGTCGTGGCAGGAACCGAAGATGCAGATAACCTGATCGGTTCCGGGGATTTGTCGTGCATCGATGACACCACCCGGCGATTGGGTATTGTTACCGTAATAGATGGAATGCTTTGTCCCGTCCGGGTTTACCGTCCATAATCCTTGGGCATCTCCGAAGTTACGGTCTACATATTCCCAACGGTCGTACAATATTCTTCCGTCGCTCAATAGGGAAGAGTGCCCTTCGAATAATGTGCTGATGCCGATCTGTGTGATGTTGGCACCGTCAGCCTCCATCCGGTAGAGGTTACACATAATATGGCGGTTGCACATACAGTATTTCGGTTGGCGGGTAGAACTGAATACGATTCCTCCATCCGGTAGGTAAAGCGGATCGATATCGGATACTCCTTCTGCGAAGGTGAGCTGTTTCATACCGCTGCCGTCCACATTCATTTCATAGATATGATAAAAGTCGTCCTTGTTCTTCCGCATGGAGAAGATGATCTTTTTCCCGTCGAAAGATAACTCCGGGTCACGAACCACGCCGTCTTTCAATTCTATCAGTGTCGTGATATTCCCGCTGTCGACATCATAGATACGCATCGCCCCTCCCGGAAAGAAACTGCTCTCGTTGATCTCTCCCTTCTGGAATAGGGTGGCTGTGTTGTGATGGTCGGGTGCATACTGTTCCCGCTCTATATATAATATCTGCTTACCGGCCAGTTGTTCTTTTGCCTTTTGGGTCAGTGTAATTGTCTTGGGAACCATTTGCTGGGCAGGGAGTTGTATGTTTGCGCCATACACAACTGCCAGGAGTATAAAGATTAGCTTGTAGTTTTTCATATGCTACGTCTTTGAATGTGTAATAGATTGGTCTACTTATCGATAAGGACAAAAATAGCCCTTTTGCAGTAATCGACTTTATTTATTTTGTTAATTTTCCTTCCTTTACTGTAATTTTCCGATTTCTTTGACGACTGATATAGTAAATAATACGATAGAGCAAGCTTAATGAATGCACAACAACAAGAGAAGGAGTTTATAGAACTTGTAGAGGAATACAAACAAGTGATATATAAGGTATGCTATATCTACGCTACCGATCCGGACAATCTGAACGACTTGTATCAGGAAGTCGTGATCAACCTATGGAAAGCTTTTCCCCGCTTCCGGGGCGAGTGTAAGGCTTCGACCTGGGTGTATCGCATCGGACTGAATACTTGTATCTCTTTTTTCCGCAAATCCAAGTCACGACCGGAAGTGGTACCTATCTCGGTCGATCTGGAAGCGGTGGCAGAGGAAGAAGATAAAACGGCTCAACTTCATGAACTCTACCGGATGATCAATTGTCTGGGACGTTTGGAGCGTGCTTTGATCCTGCTCTGGCTGGAAGAAAGAAGTTATCAGGAAATGGCGGATATCACCGGTATATCACGTAATAATGTGGCCGTTAAGCTCAATCGTATTAAAGAGAAACTGAAACAGATGTCGAACGAATAAAAAAACAGCTTTATGGATTTAAATGAATTGAAAGCGAACTGGAATATATTAAATGAACGTTTGCAAAAGAATGAAATATTGAATAGAAGGATTGTTAAACATATGATCACCAGCCGTATATTAACGGCTAGGGAACGTTTAATGTGGAAGATTATAATCGGATATTGTATATATTTTGTTTGCATACTATTGACAGTCTTCAGTCCTTTCTTATTTGGAACTCCGTTATTTATGGCCTGTTGCTTGGTCGGCTTTATGGTTGCTATCATATTGGGGGGACTGCCGGCTTTTATTACTTTTTACGGATTTAGTGTGGAAAAGCCGTTGACGGACTCTTTTCGGCGATTATTATTATATCAGAAATTTATGAGATTGGGCTATCCTATTATTGTCATATCAGGCTTGGTTTTGATGACAGTTCTCTTTTTTTCGTATGGGAAATTGGGTACTAACAGAATAACTTTTATCTTTATTTCAGCATCTGTTATAGCACTTGTAGGTAGTTTTATCGAGTATCGATGGGATTCTTCGAAGGTGGAAGCAATGAAAAAAGGGCTGGAGGAATTACAGGAGTTTGAGGAAGAGGAAACTGTTTAGAATAAATCCGCATGCGTCCCCGTATCGGTCATGATCAGGATTAATTCCGTATCATTTTGTAGCCATATCAGAAGCCAGTCGCCTTTGATATGGCACTCCCATAGGCCGGCAAGTTTGTCGCTGAGTTTGTGGGGACGATATTAGGCAGGTAGTTCTCCTTTTTCTTGAAGAATATCAATAGCTTCCTGAAGAAGTTGCAGGTTATAACCTCTTTTTTTGCACCTTTTAAGGTCTTTCTCAAAGCTGTTGGCATATTCTAACTCATACATGCTATCCAAGTATTTGTTTGAACATCTCTTCTGCATTTTTAGCTTTGCGCACTCTTCCGGCAGCAATATCATCCAATCCTTTTTCGATACCGGATTTTTTCTTCCCGATACTCCAACCGAACTTTTTAGCCAGCTCTTTCAACAAAGCCATATCTACTTCCGGAATGGAAAGTTCTACTTTTTTGATTGTCGTATCCATATTACTTATTCTTTAAATGATTATAGTTACAAAGTTGCGTAATTTCTTTGTATCAACAAATTAAAGAATAATAAACCATTCGTCAACGAACTCCTGTCGTTTGTCACAATAATTTCCCTGCTTGCTTCTGCTCGTTTACTTTTGGATAAAAAACAAAGGGATATGAGTAGAAGTAAATTTTTATTAGCCACATTATCGGGGCTCTTTTATCTGGGAGATCTATCGGCGCAGTTTATTATGCCGGACACCATACCTGATCAGGATATCGGAGAAGTGGTAGTTGTGGCTAAACCTCCGGAGTTGGAAATAAAGGCAGATAAGATGACTTATCACCTGGATGCCTCTGTCGTGCGTAAACAAGGCAGTTTATATGAAGTGCTTGAAACGCTACCCGGAGTTGTCGTTACTCAGGATGGAACCATCTATATGAATGGGAAGAGTGGAATCAACATCCTGATGGACGGAAAGCAGACTTATCTTTCCGGACAGGAGCTGGTGAACCTGCTTAAAGCAACCCCTGCATCGACCGCTGACAAGATCGACCTGATCACCCATCCTTCCGCCCGCTATGATGCCAGTGGTAATTCCGGTATTATCGATATCCATACTAAAAAGATCAAATTGCAAGGGTTGAATCTTTCCGTGAACGGAAGTTTCTCCCAAGGAAAGTTCGGTAAAGGAAACGGAAGTTTTTCCTTAAATCGGCGAAGTGGAAAACTTAATTTTTTCCTGACCTATTCTTATTACCAGGGAACCAGCCAGAATGATCTTGAAGTGGATCGTATCTTTTCTACTTCATTTACAGGGCTTGACGAAGAGTTGAATATGCATCAGGACTCTTATCGTGAATCTCCGTATAAGTCTCATTATTACCGGGTGGGAGCAGATATTTACCTTTCGCCTCTAACTACCTTGGGGTTTACGGCAAGCGGCAATCTGCTTCGGAGCGAAAATAACGGGACAATGCATTCTTCTTTTTATATGTTCCCGTTGTCAACGCCCGACTCTACCCTTTCTACCCGGAATCTTAGCGATAGGAAAAAGAACAACTTTTCCGGTGGTGTCAATCTGACTCATCACCTGAACCAGGAAGGAGGATTGCTGGACGCTTCACTTGATTATTTCTATTTCGATAATGTGGAAGATCAATATGTGTACAACGCTTTCCGGAATAAAATCAATCAGTTGACAAGGCAGGACTCGATAAGAGGAGATATCAACGGAGACATCAACCTGTATACGGGCCAGATAAATCTGACGTTACCGTTCGAAAACGGATGGGTACTGAGTGCCGGAGGTAAGTCTTCTTATGTCTCTATTGATAATGAAGCCTTGTATGCGAACCGGTATGAAGACGGCTGGGTTCCTAATTCCTATAGCCAGGCTTTTTCCTATAAAGAAAATATCAATGCTGTTTATGTACAGGGAAATGCCAAATTCGGGTCTTTATCCATGCAGGCCGGTTTGCGTCTGGAGAACACCCGTATAAAAGGAAGGCAGATGGATGCAGTCAGCGATTCTTCCTTTAAAGATCATTATACGAATCTTTTTCCTACCCTACTACTGGAATATCCTGTTTCAAAAGGAAAATTATCCTTGTTTTATGGAAAGCGTATCGTGCGTCCGAATTATGGCGACCTGAATCCTTCTGCTTATATCTTCGACGATTATACTTATGAACGGGGAAACACCCTGTTAAAGCCGGAGACAACAGACAATATAGAAGTCGCTTATGCCTTTAAAGAATTATTTAAGGCCGGTTTCCTGTTCTCTTATACCCATGATGCAATCGTAAAAAGTTATATTCTGGAAGAAAACAAACGGGTTTTCGTTACTCCCCTGAATCTAACCAAGGCAAGCACGCTCGGCCCACGTGTCAATACCGGAATTCTGTCTTTGACCTCTTTCTGGAATCTGAATGCCAATGCTGCCTTTATCTTCAACCGTTATCAATGGTCGGAGGAACTGGAAAATAAAGTGAACAAGCATGCTACCTGGATTGCCGGACTGAATAATCAGTTCTCCTTTGGAAAAGGATGGGGAGCCGAACTCACGGCTTCCTACAACGGAAAGATGGCCGCCGGCCAAGCTACGATCAGCCCTATCTTGCAGGTACATGCCGGCTTGCAGAAAAAGATTTTGAAGAACAACGGTTCTATAAATCTTTTTGTAAGAGATATGTTTCACTCTTACCGCTATAAAATGAGCCTTGAAGTGCCTGGACAACGTGCTTCTACTTACGAACGTAATGATAACACGGTCGTCGGCATATCTTTTTCCTATCGCTTCAAGAAGGGGAGCGAATCGAAAGAAAGAGCATGGAAAAATGGGACGGATGAAACGAAAAGAGTAAATTTGTGATATGATGGTAAAGAACTTATATAAATGGTTAATGCCGGTATTGACAGCATTATTGTTGTTCATCTGCATTCGCTTGGTAACTGATGTTCCTAATCAGCAGTACTATTGGACGGGAAATACTCCTTATTTTATGTTGGTAGAGATAGGTACCGTTATAGTATCTTCATACCTGTTGATTACGGTTCTGTATATCTGGTTGAGATGGAACCGCAAACAGAAGAAAGGATTATGGGTGGAATATGGCGGGTTATTCCTGCTTACTACCTGCTGGTGTGTCGGAACCATGCTCTTTACCTGGGGATTAAATGAGCGGATGTTTACTTTGCAGGATGTGGCTATTCCCGAGGTTATTGCCGTCTTGTTTATATTCTTAACCTATACCTTTATGCGTAACCAGGCCGTAGAAAAAGAGTATGCCGAGCAACGTTTGCAATTGGAAAAGATAAAGAATGACCAGTTACAGACCGAATTGAAATTCCTGAAAGCGCAATATCATCCTCATTTCCTGTTCAATGTGCTCAATACGGTTTATTTTCAAATAGATGAACAGAATAAAGCGCCGCGTCATACCCTGGAAATCTTGTCCGACCTGCTTCGTTATCAGTTGTACAATGCAGGGGATAAAGTGGCCATCCAGGTAGAGATCGATTATTTGAAAAGGTATATCAGCTTGTGCCAACTTCGCAGTTCGGAGCGTTTACAGTTGCAAACATCTTTTGATGAGGCATTGAAGGAGCAGGAAATATCTCCGCTATTGTTTATTCCGTTGGTCGAAAATGCTTTTAAATATGTGGGAGGCGATTATCACATCGATCTGACCATGTCCTGGAAAGGAGGTAAACTGATTTTTGATATGATGAATTCTAAACCCTTGGATCGTGTTCACAAACCAACCAGGCAGGGAATAGGATTAGATAACCTGCGAAGAAGGCTCGTACTGTTGTATCCGGATAAACACAAACTGGAAATAAAAGATGAACCGGATCGTTTCACTGTAAAGCTGATTATTGAACCGGATAACGTATGAATATAAAATGTATCATAACCGATGACGAACCTGTAGCCCGTAAAGGGTTGCAGTCGTATGTGGAGAAAGTCGATTTTCTGACACTGACAGGTGTTTGTGAAGATGCCATTCAATTAAATACCCTGTTGAAAACCGAGCGTCCGGATTTACTCTTTCTGGATATAGAGATGCCCTATCTCTCAGGTCTGGATTTATTGGCCACCCTCACTAATCCACCGAAGGTGATCATCACATCCGCTTATGAACAGTATGCTTTGAAAGGGTATGAATTCGATGTAACAGATTACTTGTTGAAACCGATCCCTTTCGAACGTTTTCTGAAAGCAGTGAATAAAGTACATGATCTTTTATTGAAAGAAACACCTCCCGGAGCAGAAGAATTCCTTTTTGTAAAGAGTGATAAGCAAATGAAAAAGATTTTTTTGAAGGATATTCTTTTTATTGAGGGATTAGAGAACTATATTTGCATTTATACCGCTTCAGATAAGACGTTGGTTCATTCGACGATGAAAAATATATATAGTTCATTGCCGGAAAGTGACTTTATCCAGACTCATCGGTCTTTTATTATTAATATCAATCGCGTTAACTTGATCGAAGGCAACATCCTGAATATTGAAGGCCATGAAATACCTGTTGCGCGTAATTATCGGGAGCAAGTTTTTACCCGTATAATAAAAAATCCCCTGTAGTTGTCCTAAAAACAGCTGGTTGATATACGAAACTCTTTTGACTGTCGTTCTATTAGCATTATAAATTAAATGCAGATTATGAAAAAGAAGAGTTGTGTATGGTTGGTTGTTTTGTTGTTAGGCTTTGTTGCAACGGCAAGTGCTCAGATGTTAAAAGTCGAAGGAGGAATGGCTTTTTCGAAGTTAAGGACAAAAGGTCTAAATGGTGGACAGATATTTGATAAATCAGTCAAGCCTTTTCAGATGTCTGTCGGCTTGGAATATTGGGATAAAGAACATTTTAATTTATCCAGTTCTATTGGCTATCTACGTACGGGAGGTCGAAATAAAGTGGTTATAGGTGATGAAGATGGAGGAATATTGGATCCTGACTTTAAACATAAATATTTTGTAGACTATTTGACTGTGAATACTTTATTTAATATAAAACAGACAAATCATAGACAAACTTATTACTTTGGCATAGGACCCAGACTGGACTTTAAAGTTGGATCAAAAGACAATAGCTCTAAAGGTGTTGAATATGTCAATGGGAAGATGCCTGAATTAAATACGGTAGTGTTTGGTTTAAAATGTGAAGCTGGTATTTGGTTTGACTTGGATGATCATTTTCGTTTAGGAGCTAACGTTAGCTATTTACCAAGTTTTACAAAGGCTTGGACTTCTCCTGTTGCTCCCGATGTTACAATGACTACGCGTTCATTTACTTTAGGCGTGTCTTTAGGATATGTATTGTAATAATTAGTTATGTAGATAGGCTAAACCTGTCTACATAACCAATATATACGCCCTGTACCGTGTTTCTTTAGTTACCGGGCATAATGATAAATATCCTTCCTTTATCTTGCCGTCCTCGATTATCAGCGGATAAGTCTCTTTCATAAAACGATGCCGTTCGTAAGCCTCTCCGTCTTTATTCTCGTAAGCGACGTGAAAATCCCCGATCGCAGTAGGTGCGAGATATTTCTGGCTTAACCGAAGAGCCACCATTCCCATAGTATAACGCATATTAACCTCTATGCAGGGATGAATGGCATAAGCCCCTTTTGAAGTCTTATAAACGATCATATCTACCCCGAGATATCCACGGTATATATTTCCATAAAAGTTTTTCAACGCCTCCGTTACGGCATTTTGTATCTGGCTGTAAACCTCTTCCCCCACCCAATGTGTGATCTGTTTACATAAATAGTCCTGGTTACCCAGCATATTGCCGGAATAACTACCTTGTCGTTCCGTATCAAAAACGGAAATACCTTCATAGGTAACATTCCCTTTTCCGTCAGAATAGAACTCCATAGCGAAATCCTGCACTTTATCCAGTCCGCATTCGATGCTGACAGAGCCTTGCTTATTGATTGCCCCCTCTATCCATGTACGGTCCTTGGGAGTTAGTTTGCGTTCGGGCAACCAGTGTAATCCGCGTCCGGAAGAAGAGTAAGGGGTTTTCAATACAAAGGGAGCATTTTGCAAAATCAGATATTTTTCAACTTCCCTGATCTTTTTGCAAAATTTAGGAGCAACGGGAATCGGCAGCTCCGGTAATTGCTGGCGGATCAGTTCGAGACATTCGGCGGCAGTCTGGCGCCCGGTCAGTTTAAAATAATCCTCCTTCCAGGAAGGAACGGATAAGTTTAACCGGTAACTCTTCTTTAAATCTTCAAACAGGCGCAGGCTTTGGGGAGATAGCCCCCAGGGAGTTGCAACCGTCTCCGGGAGGGCACTTCCTTTTGCTTTTAGCTCTTTTCTGGAAATAAGCGTAGCGAACGGCCTGAACTCTTTCGGTTGTAAAGAGAAAAAACGCGGGGAAACAATCTCTTCCGCAAAAACAAAATCATCACTGTTGGCATACCAAATGGGAAGGCATGATAATTCCTTTATCATCCTTTGCACATTGGTTGGAGGAGTATAGTTTTCTGAACCTAATAAAACTGCAGTTTCATGTCCAGGATTAAAATAGTGTATTTGAGATATCATAGGTATAGAAACAGCGAAGCCGTCTGTTGGAATGAGACGGCTTCGTTTTTATTTATTCAAGATTTTCATCTATCGCGTCGATTTTTTTGACAATGAGCGCCATCTCTTCTTTCAACTTTTCGATCTTGCGCTCCATTTCTTTGACAAGACCGCCTCCGCCTTTCGACGAGATGCTTAGGAAGCCGATATTGTTTTCGTAAGTCTGCAATTCGTTTTTCATACGTTCAAACATTCTCATCAGCTTTTCGCGTTCGCCGTAGAGTTTGCCTTTTCCACGTTCGCCACTTACCATGTCACTCAGATTGCTACGGAAACTCTGCATCTTACGGTCGCTCTGGTCTACTTTCAGACGATCGAACTGACTGTCTACTGCTTCGTGATATTCCTTATAGATCTTATCTTTTTCTTTGAAAGGAACATGACCGATCGTATTCCATTCAGCCATCATCGCTTTCAACTCAACCATCGCATCATCCGCACCCAGTGTCTCGTCTAAGTTTTTGATCTTTTCGATCAACTCTTTCTTGGCTGCCAGATTTGTCTGTTCTACGTTTTTCTGAGAAGAAACGTTTTTGTTCTTTTGTTCGAAGAAATAGTCGCAGGCAGATATGAAACGTTTCCAAACGGCATCCGAATGCTTGCGGGCAACCGAACCGATTGTTTTCCATTCCTTCTGGAGTGCGATCATCTTCTCCGTAGTGCTCTTCCATTCTGTGCTGTCTTTCAATGCTTCTGCTTTTTCGCATAATGCTTTTTTCAGCTCCAGATTCTTCTCCATATCTTCTTTGATACTCTTGTAGAAGGTACTTTTCTTATTGAAATAAATATCGCAGGCGGCACGGAAACGTTCAAATATCTTCACATTCGATTTTTTCGGAGCGAAACCGATTGTTTTCCATTTTTCCTGCAAAGCGATCACTTCTTTGTTCTTATCTTCCCAGTCTTTGAATGTCTTCAATGCCTCGAAATTAATACCTTCGATTTCTTCGCAGATGGCTGTTTTTGCGATCAGGTTTTCCTGCTCTTTCGACTTCAACGATTCGAAATGGTCTTGATGGCGTTTGTTTATCACTGTTGAGGCTGCTTTGAAACGTGCCCACAGTTCTTCACGCAATTCTTTTGCTACCGGGCCAATTTCACGCCATTGCTGATGCAGTTTCTGTAATTGGTGGAATGCAGATACCACATCCGGTTCTGTTTGCAGTTTTTCAACTGTTTCGCATAAAGCGGTTTTCATTTCCAGATTCTTCTTGAAGTCATAATCGCGGAACTGGTTGTTGATCTTGATTATGTCGTAGAATCTTTCTGTGTAAGTCTGGTAACTTTTCCACAGTTCATTCGCATGTTCCTGTGGTACGGCTTTAATTTCTTTCCATCTTTGTTGGATGTCTTTAAAGTCGTTGTATAGTTTATTGAAGTCGTCCTGACTTTCGGTCAGAACCTTTAACTGGTCGATCAATTGGAGTTTCAGTGCGTAGTTGGCAGCTTTCACTCGTTCTTCTTCTGCCAGGATTGCAGCTCTTTTTTCTTTGTAAACAGCCAGCAACTCTTTCAGTTTATTTTCATCTTCGTCTTCGGGAACTACGAAATCCTTTTCTTCTCCTTCATTTTCAAGGAATGCCTTTTTCAATTCTTCTACTTCGGCTCTATGGATTTTATAGAATGCCTGCTTCAACGCTTCCACTTCGTTGCGTGTTGCTTCGGCGGCTGCGTTTACCAGTCCGGTCAATTTTTCCAGAATTTCTTCTTTTGATAATTTACCGACTGCATTAGCAGTTGCTTCTTCCACTGTTTCGGTTACTTCAACTTCAGCCGCAGTGTTTTCCGGAGTTACTTCCGGTGCTTTAGTTTCTTCCAATTTGCCGGTTTCTTCAGCAGGCAAATTAGTTTCATGAGTGTCATTCATATTCAATCACATTTAAGAAAAGGATAAATACATTCCTATATCAAGTCACAAATTAAAGTAATTATTTTTGGATTACAGCATTTGACGACGATTTATTTATTAGAAAAGGTTAATAAACCTGCAAAAAGGCTGTAATGGCTTATACCTGTAGTCGGTTTTGCAGATTAAAGAATCCCTGTAACGCGGTCTAAACCAGTTACAGGGATTTTTTATTGCTTATTTATCAGATCTTATCCTAAGAACGAGATCAATACACCTGCTGCAACGGCCGAACCGATCACACCTGAAATGTTACTGGCCATGCAATACTGAAGCACATGGTTTTTCGGGTCGTATTTCAGTGCGATCTCATTGGCTACACGCGAAGCCATCGGAACGGCACTCAATCCGGTTGCACCGATAAGCGGATTGATTTTCTTCTTAGTAAACAGGTTGAACAGTTTTACAAAGAAGATACCTCCGGCGATAGACAGGGCAAAGGCCAGGAATCCGCCGATCACGATACCGATCGTTGTCATGTTCAGGAAAGCTTCGGCTGTCATGGTGGCGCCTACCGATAGGCCGAGGAATATCGTAGCTGCGTTCATGATACTGTTTGATGCCGCATCGAACAGACGGAATGTATTTGTTCCGATCTCTTTTACCAGGTTACCGAACATCAACATGCCGATCAGAGGCACCGAGCTGGGAACGAACAATGCCACGACAGTCGTTACAACAATCGGGAATATGATTTTAAGCACACGCATATTCTTGATTTCCACAGTCGAAGGGTATTTCTTCTCCTGCTCTTTCATATTGATACAAAGTTCCTTTTTAGAACAAAGCGCCTTTACGACCATCGGTATGATGACCGGTACCAATGCCATGTACGAATAAGCTGCAATAGCGATCGGTCCCAGCAGATGCGGAGCCAGTTTGATTGTCGTGAAGATAGCAGTAGGTCCGTCAGCACCTCCGATGATACCGAGCGAGCCGGCCTCTTTCGGTGTGAATCCCATCAGGATAGCCACTAATAATACGGTGAAGATACCCAACTGGGCAGCTGCACCGAAAATAGACAGGCGAAGATTACGGAGCATCGGACCAAAGTCGGTCAAGGCTCCTACACCCATAAAGATAATAGGAGGAAGGAACCCTGTCTTGATCAGCATATAATAGATGAAGTTCATAATACCCAGTTCATGCGCAATGTCGTGCAGAGGCATTTCCCAAATGTTCTTCATCACTCCGTGTACGTTGATCAATCCGTTCTCGTCAGCCTGGATCACACCCATGTCACCTCCCGGAAAGTTGGCCAGCAACACGCCGAAAGCGATGGGGACTAGTAGCAAAGGTTCATATTGTTTTTTGATACCCAGATAAAGCAATACAAATGCGATTGCATACATGATCAGGAACTGCGGTTCGGCAATAATATTGCTGAACGCAGTCATATCGTACAGATTTTGAAATATCTCGTTCATCACTGTATTGTCATTAATACATCATCTTCGGAAACGGCGTCGCCGGAAGCATAATTGATGGAAGTCACTGTTCCGCTGAATTCCGAACGTACGGCATTGTATGTTTTCATCGCTTCCACATAGCAAAGTACATCCCCTTCTTTCACTGCGTCACCCACTTTTACGGGTGCATCCGATGCATTTTTCACAAGGAAGAATTTACCTTCCAGTGGTGAAAGTACTTCGTTTCCTGCTCCGGCGGGTGCAGGAGCTGCTGCCGGTTGTGCGGCGGGCTGAGCCGGGGCAGCTGTCGGTGCAGCATTGGCGGTCTCCCCAAAAGCAACGGTTACGCGGTAAGGCTGTCCGTCCACATCTACGGTAAGTACCTGTGGCGTTGTAGGCAGAACAGGTGTTCCTGTAGTAGCCGGAGTAGCCGGATTGTTCTTTTCGTGTAGATCCGCTTTCTTTTTAGCTACATCGGCAAGGAATTCAACCTTGGCTTTCCCTGAACGATATGCTTCGTATTGTGCCGGGTGCATGGCGTATTCGAACAGTTCTTCGTCGTCTTCGCCTGTTTCCCACTGCTTCTCGTTCATCATCTTACGATATTTGTCGAGTGCATCCGGGTAGTTGTCTTGCGGATTGCCGGTAAAGAATTCGCGTCCTTCGGCTTTTGCTTTTTCGATGATTTCCGGAGCAAGCGCACCCGGTAAACGTCCTGCTTTTCCGAGAAGCATATCCCAGATGTCGTCGGCAATCATGCTCCAACGGGCTTTGCCTTTTTCCATCTGCATCACGTTCATCAGGGCCAGGTTCTTAACATACTGGCTGAACGGCGTTACCAATGGGGGATAACCGACGCGCGGCCATACATAAGCCACTTCGTCGAACAGCTTGATCAGCAACTGGTCTTGCGACATCAGCGGCTTGTTGTTTTTGATATTGTTTTTGTTGATAGATTCCAGATTCTTTTCCAGGTCTGACATCAGGCTGCCCATCATACCGCCGGGAAGTCCCGGACCGATCAACAGGGAGTTCATCAGGCGGTTTTTCGGACTGATATACAGGCCTAAGAAATCGTCCATAAATTCCTGGATCATACTGCGTACCTTCATATAAGCCTCCATATTGATCTCCGGCACTTTGTAACCGGCATCTTTCAACATGGCCTGTACGGTCAATAAGTCGGCATGTCCCGTGCCCCATGAAAGCGGTTCCATACCCACGTCGATGTAGTCGCAGCCGGCATTACATACTTCCAGGATAGAAGCCACGTTGAATCCGGGGCCTGCATGGCTATGATATTGGATAGGGATTTCAGGATGTTTGGCTTTGATATTGGCAACGATCTGTCCCAGTGAATAAGGACGGCCGATACCTGCCATATCTTTGATACAGATCTCATCAGCTCCGAGTTCGATCAGTTCCAACGCCATCTTGGTATAATATTCAACCGTATGGATCGGAGAGTGGGTGATACACAGCGAGCATTGGGAAATCATTCCGGCTTCTTTTGCATACCGGATAGAAGGAGCGATGTTGCGTACGTCGTTCAATCCGCAGAATGTACGGGTAATGTCGGTACCCTGTGCTTTCTTCACCTTGTAGAACAACTGGCGTACATCTGCGGGAACCGGGCTCATGCGAAGCCCGTTGAGGGCACGATCCAGCATGTGTGTCTGGATACCTGCTTCATGGAATGGCTTCGTCCATTCGCGTACGGCTTTATTTGGATTTTCTCCGAATAGTAAATTAACTTGCTCGAATCCTCCTCCGTTGGTTTCAACGCGGGCAAAACAGCCCATCTCAACAATAGCGGGGGCAACTCTGGTTAGTTGGTCTACTCTCGGGACATATTTTCCGGCAGATTGCCACATGTCTCTAAAGACCAAACTGAATTTGATTTCTCTTTTCATGATATTTATAGCTAGTATTATATTTTTTTAATTTTGGTAACCTTTCCTTGTCCACCGGTTACCATGCTCACAGCGGCTACAATAGCGGCCGTTGTTTTACCGGAGATATTTCCGGCTTGTGTTGCGGTGGTTCGTACTGCTGCAATTTGTTTTTTTACAACGACTTCTTCAGGTGCGTATTTGTTTACCAGTGCGATTAATCCTTTTCCGAGGTTGATAACGATCAAAAGAATTGCAAAAACCGTGGTCATTCCGACTACCATTAACAAAAGTCCAGTTTCTATGTTTTCCATATTTAATATTTATGACAATAAGTGTTGTAGGAAGCGATCAAAACAATCTCCGCCAAGTTATAAATTGCATGCAAAAATAACAAAATCTCGTAAATCTATGTGCTGTAGGACTATAAAAAAAGTGAAAGAATAGAAGATATGCTCTTTTGAATGTTTTGTTTCGTAGGATTAATGCGGGCTTTTGTGATAAATAGTTATTTTATGAGATGAAGTTTCTGAAACGCTTACAAAGATAATATTTACGCTTTAGAGGTTTGATTGTTGGAAGTAGTGGGTTTAACAAAATGAAGTGATATAGGGTGTTTTTTGAGTAAAAAGATTCTATATATCGGTTTCTTGTGGCGTATGTATTCTGTCAAATCGATGTTGTAGAAGATTCCAAGATACAATATTTAACAATTATCTCAGGATATATATCTTTCACGATTCGTTTAAAACGAATTTTCAACTCGTTTTAAACGAAATTTTTTTCATTTGAAGCGAAATGAAATTTTGTCTTAGATGAAAAATATGTTAATAGCTGTTGGTCGTCGTCTTTTTTGAGGCTTTTTTGTGCGGGAAATGCATGTTGAATAACATTTTTATTTTCTGTAGCAAGGTGAATATGTGTCATGGATGAAAGATCGTATTGATGGTATGTTTGGGTAATTTGCAGCTAGCTGCTCTATGTTATTCTCTGGATGCTTCACAATGTTGCTTTTGTGAGTCTGAATCAGTTGAAATGTTATTTGCTAAATCGCTGACAGTTGCGTAAAAAACAACAAGCCTTGATTTGTATCCGTACAGCTTCTCTAGGAGCTGGCTGAATTGACAATTTGATATTATAGTGGTCTACGGAATGTTGCTGTCATTTTGTTAATCACGGAATTCTCCGGTTAATGCTGAATATCTTTGTTTTATTTTTTACCTTTGCCCCTCAGAATAAAATACATTATCATGGGAAATTTCTTTACATCCTTGTTCTCTTCTTCTAAAAAAAATGAGGATACAGTGGAAGAGAAAGTGAAAAACGATCAGAAAAACTTTGACATATTAAAATATGATGGCGTTCGTGCCCAGAAAATGGGGCAGGTGGCTTATGCCATTAAATGCTTTACCGAGGCGTTGAATATCGAAGAAGATTTTGAAACAATGAACTATCTGGTATCGGCATACTCCATGACCAATGAAACCGGAAAGGCATTGGATGTATTGAACCGCATGGCGGAGTTGGAGCCGGAGCATGTAAATACCTTGCTGACAAGGGTGAGCGTGCTTTTTATGCTGGACAAGGATCAGGAAGTGATTGCCGATTGTATGCGCGTGATCGAGCTCGATGCTTCCAACCATCTTCCCTGGTTCCTGATGGCGAAAGCTAAAAGAACGACCGGCGATCCGCTGGGTGCTATTGCCGACCTGACGAAAGCGATCGTCCTGAAAGATGATTTTACAGATGCTTACCTGCTCCGTGCAGAGATCCTGTTGGCTATGAAACAGGGAAAAGAAGCATTGCCTGATATCGAAAAAGCAATCTCGTTGGCTCCCGAAGAGGAAACAGCCTATCTGGTAAGAGGAAAGATCCATGAATCCCTGGGCGACCTGGAAGCCGCCGCTGCTGATTACCAGCAGGCGCTCGACCTGAACCCGTTCAACGAAGATGCCTGTATCCTGAAAGGAACCCTTCTGATTACGAAAGAGCAATTGGATGAAGCGATCGCTTTCTTTGATGATGCCATTGATATCAAACCCGATTTTGCCAAGGCTTACGCCGAACGCGGCCGGGCAAAGAACCTGAAAGGCGATAAGGAAGGTGCTTTCGATGATCTGAAAAAATCGATCGAATTGAATCCGGAAGGAGAGGAGGCAAAGAAGTTTGAAGGACAGCATAATTTCGATAATATGTACAAAGGGGGTATTTTTTAACAGCTACATATCAGTTTATTAGTTGATTTCTATGCAGTGGGTGATTTGTTCTCCTTTGGGAGAAATTGTACATTCGTGTTGAAAAAAACAGCTAACTCTTTGTTTATTAAAAAAAAGCCTCTATCTTTGCAGCCCGAATTGGTATAAGATAATAATAAATAAATATATAGAAAGATGAAAAGAACATTCCAACCTTCCAACAGAAAAAGAAAAAACAAGCATGGTTTCCGTTCAAGAATGGCAACTGCTAATGGTCGTAGAGTATTAGCTTCTCGTCGTGCTAAAGGAAGAGCTAAGTTATCTGTTTCTGACGAATACAACGGATAATCAGCCCGTTTTAAAGAAATTATTCATAAAGAAAGTAGAGGTTTTTACTAAAAAGCCTTTACTTTCTTTGTTTTAACGGCTTTGTTTTCTACTTTTGATCCCGCCTACAAACACAAAATAGAAATGAATAACTTTTTTGTTAAACTGATAAAGAATCCGTACGTCTTAAACTTGCTGCTGGCTGTGGTCGTGGCATGTGGCCTGATCTATGGCACTCTGAAATGGCTCGATAAGTATACGAGGCATAATGAGGCTGTTGTTGTGCCGGATGTGAAAGGCCTGAAGGTGGAAGAAGCCGCTGAATTCTTCAAAAATAACAACTTACGTTATAATGTGATCGACTCTGTATTCTCCAAGGAAGTTAGTCCGGGAGCAATTGTGGAGTTGGTACCTTCAGCCGGATCGAAGGTAAAAGAAGGTCGGATCGTATTTATCACGGTAAATGCATTGACATCGCAGATGGCTACTATTCCCGAAGTGGAAGATTTGTCGTTCCGCCAGGCCTATGCCTTATTGCGAGCCCGTGGATTTGAGAATGTGGAGATCGAATATGTTCCGGGTGACTTTAAAGACCTGGCTGTTTCTGTCGATTTACGTGGAAGAACGTTGGAAAAAGGCGAGCATGTCCCGCTCACCGCTCCTTTGATTCTGAAAGTGAGCAGTGGTGAGGCCGAAGTCCTTCCCGAAGATTCTTTGTCGACTATGCCTGTCGAGTCGCTGGATAGTGAAGAAGAAAACTGGTTTTAATGATGAATGAATTTTTCGACGAAATGGATGATGAACAGGCTGACGGCCTGTTAGGACAGGAAGAGGAGGGTGGTACTCCCCGACTGTATGAACATTTCCGCTTCGTTGCCGATCGCGGACAATCTTTGTTGCGGGTAGACAAGTTCCTGGTAGACCGTATGTTCGGATCGACCCGCAACCGGATACAACTCGCTGCCGAAGCCGGATGTATACTGGCAAACGGTAAGCCGGTAAAAAGTAATTACCGCGTGAAGCCGGAAGATGTGGTGACGATTGTAATGACCCGTCCCCGTCGTGAACTGGAAATCGTTCAGGAAAATATCCCTCTTAAAATAATATATGAAGATGAAGACTTGCTGGTAGTGGATAAACCGGCAGGCCTGGTTGTGCATCCCGGACACGGTAACTACACCGGTACGCTGGTAAATGCATTGGCCTGGTATCTGAAAGACGATCCGACCTACGACCCTTCCGATCCACGGTTGGGATTGGTTCACCGTATAGATAAAGATACTTCCGGGCTGCTGGTTGTTGCCAAGAAACCGGAAGCGAAGGCCAACCTCAGCTTGCAATTCTTCAATAAGACTACCAAACGCGAATATCGTGCGCTGGTTTGGGGAATTGTGCAGGAGGACGAAGGTCGTATAGAAGGAAATATCGGACGCGATCCGCGCGACCGGATGCAGATGACGGTTTTTCCTGAAGGAGATCAGGGGAAAACGGCCGTTACCCATTATTCCGTACTGGAACGTTTGGGGTATGTGTCGCTGGTGAAGTGCCGCCTCGAAACAGGACGTACGCACCAGATACGTGTACATATGAAATATATCGGTCATACCCTTTTCAACGATGAGCGGTATGGCGGAAATGAAATTCTGAAAGGAACAACTTTTACTAAATATAAACAATTCGTACAGAACTGCTTTGCCATCTGTCCCCGGCAGGCACTGCATGCCAAAACGCTGGGATTCGTGCATCCTACTACCGGTGAGGAAATGTTTTTTGATTCCGAAATTCCCGCTGATATGGCACAACTGATAGAGAAGTGGCGGATATATGCAAATACTAAAGAAATATAAAAATGAAAAAGAACATTGCTATTGTAGCCGGGGGAGATTCTTCCGAGATTGTTGTTTCATTAAAAAGTGCAGAAGGAATCTACTCTTTTATTGATAAAGACAAATATAATTTATATATTGCAATCGTTAAGAAAGGCGAATGGGCGGTTAAACTTCCTGGCGGGGAATATACACCAATTGATAAAAATGATTTTAGTTTCCGGGAACATGGTGAAGTGAAGCATTTCGACTTTGCTTATATCACTATTCACGGTACTCCGGGAGAGGATGGAAGATTACAAGGCTACTTCGATATGATCGGAATGCCTTATTCTTCGTGCAATCAGTTGGTCAGCTCTCTTACTTTCAATAAATTTGTTTGTAATAATTATTTGCGTAGTTTCGGTATCAATGTCTCTGACTCTATCCGTTTGTTCAGAGGACAGACTGTGACAGACGAGGAAGTTGTAGACCGTTTGGGATTGCCGGTATTTGTGAAACCGAATGATGGGGGAAGCAGTTTCGGTGTTACAAAAGTGAAGGAAGTTTCGCAATTGCAACCTGCTATTGCAAAGGCTTTTGCCGAAGGCAACGAGGTCATACTGGAAAGTTTTATTTCAGGAACAGAAGTGACTTGCGGTTGTTATAAGGTAGGTGGCGGCCCGGAGACGGCCCGGAAGGAAGTTGTCTTTCCGCTTACCGAAGTGGTTACAAAGAACGAGTTCTTTGATTTCAACGCGAAGTATAATGGCGAGTCCGACGAGATAACTCCGGCTCGTATCTCTCCCGAACTGACGGAGAAAGTACAACGCGAAGCATCGAAGATTTACGACATACTGGGCGCCAAAGGACTCATCCGGGTCGATTTTATTATCGAAGCGAACGGGAAACCGAAAATGCTCGAAGTAAATACGACACCGGGTATGACGGCTACCAGCTTTATCCCGCAGCAAGTTCGGGCTGCCGGATTGGATATCAAGGATGTTATGACTGACATCATTGAAAATGAACTGCAAAAGGTAGGTAAATAATAATAAAAAGATATGGATACAGAAGTTTCCTATAATTTTGACGACATTCGTCCGCTGAACAACGACGAGGTGAAGGATGCTATTGAAGCACTGGTAACCAACGAAGATTTCGAGCGGGCCTTCCGGTACATCAAACCGGATGTGAACTGGGAAGAGTTTTCTGAAACGATGCGTTCGTTCAAGACAAAAGAAGACTTTAAATCGAAGCTGGCTTATGAAGCTGTGATGATGGTTGCCAATAAGACGACTTTCTCACTGACAATCTCCGGACGAAGCCGTCTTCCGAAAGATAAAAAGCCTTGTACGTTTATTTCCAATCACCGTGACATTGTTCTGGATGCCTCGTTCCTGAATGTAATGTTGTATGATGTGGGTTATGGTATGACGCAAGTTGCGATAGGTGACAACCTGATGATCCGTCCCTGGATCGAAACTCTGGTTCGCATGAATAACAGTTTTATCGTAAAACGTGGTGTCTCCGTACGCCAGATGTTGGATGTAAGTAAAAAACTTTCGGCATATATCCGTCATACGATAAATGAAACGAAGGAATCTATCTGGATTGCACAGCGTGAAGGTCGTGCCAAAGATTCAAATGACCGCACACAGGGTAGTGTCTTGAAAATGTTGAATATGAGCGGGGATAAGGATATTGTTTCCAACATCATGGATTTGAATATTTTCCCGGTTGCTATCTCTTACGAGTACGATCCGTGCGACTTCCTGAAAGCAAAAGAGTTCCAGATGAAACGCGATGATCCTGATTATGTGAAGAGCCAGCGTGACGATTTACTGAGCATGGAGACGGGTATCCTGAATAATAAAGGACGTGTTCACTTCACCTTGACGGAACCGATCAACGATCAGTTGGCCGCTCTCGATAAGAATATGGAAAAGAATGAATTGGTAGCTGCCATCGCTTCTATCATCGATAAGGAAATCTACAGACATTATCGTTTCTATCCTTGCAACTATGTAGCTTATGATATGCTGACCGGTACAAAACGTTTCAGCGGTAACTACGGGTTGAGAGACAAAAAACATTTTGAAGAGTATCTGCAGGGACAATTGGATAAGATTGTCTTGCCGAACAAAGACGAAGCATTCCTGCGGACGAAGATACTTGAGATGTATACGAATCCTTTGAAGAATCACCTGGCAAACCAAGAATAAGAAAAATATAACTGAGATATATGGAAAAGGGACTGTCATATTCATGGCAGTCCCTTTTGATTTGTTGTGGTTATTATCTTATCGGTTTTCTTTCGCATATTTCGACGGACTCATTCCGAACTGCTTGATAAAGGCTGACCAGAAGTAAGATTGCGAACTGAAACCTACCGCTTCTGAAATTTCGTATATCTTCATATTTCCTTGTAGTAATAGTTCCGCTGCCTTTTTCAAACGGCTGATTTTGATCAGGTCGTTGGGGGTGAGGTCTGATATAGCACGTATCTTACGGTATAAGGTCGGGCGGCTCAGGTGCATCAGGTCGGCGATCATGTTTACATCCAGATCGGGATTACCGATGTTTTCGTTGATAATTTCGTTCAGCTTTTCAAGGAAGCCTTCATCGGCTTTGGTGTAGGCCATCGATTTCATGTTCGCTATCGGCGAGTTGAAATAGAACTTACGGATATTATTCCGGTTCGAAAGCAGATTGGATATTTGCGCCATCAACAGGCTCGTGGAGAACGGTTTCTCGATATATGCGTCCGCTCCCAACTCCAACCCTTCCAAACGAGCCTGCATCGTGTTTTTAGCCGTCAACAGAATGACCGGGATATGGCTGAATTCCAGGTCTGTCTTTACGTTTTGAAGTAAAGCGAAACCATCCATTACAGGCATCATAACGTCACTTATGATCAGTTGGATACTTTGTTTTTTGAGTTGTTCCAATGCTTCGACACCGTTGCCGGCGATCAATACATTATAGTTTTCGTTGACTTCGTCGGCGATAAAAGCACTCATTTCTTTATTATCCTCGACAATAAGGAGGGTCGGACGAGTTTCTTCCCAGGTATAAGAGATTTTTCTGGTTTCCGATTGCGGCTGTGGCTCTTCTTCGGCAGCTTTGACTGCACTGGCCAGTTTGATCGGTAAGGTGATACGGAATACAGTCTGGTTACCCGAAGTATCAGCCAGTTCGAGCGTTCCGTGATGCATTTCGGCCAATGAGCGTGCCAAAGGCAAGCCCAGACCGGTTCCGGGTTTATCCTCATTCCCTTTGATACGGTAGAACGGTTCGAATATTTTATCCCTCATTTCTGCCGGAACGGGAATACCGTCGTTGATAAAGTCGATCGTGAAAGTTTCGTAATCGGCGGACGGTTGCAGGCGGACCACGATACTGCCGGCTGCATATTTGACGGCATTCGAGAACAGGTTGCTCATAATCTTGGTGAGTGCTTCGCGGTCTACAAAAACATATAGTTCCTGTACGGTCAGGTCGAGGTTGAGCAATAGATTGTTTTCTGTGGCCATTTCCTGGAAGCGTTTGGCTGTCTCGGTCAGTAGCGATACAACCTCTGTGCGGACAAAATTCAGGCGGTATCCTTCTATTTCAGTTTTTCTGAAATCCAGTAATTGATTGACCAGTAGTAGTAGACGGGATACATTTTTGTCCATCAATGTCAGCGAATTGTTTTCTTTTTCGCCGATCTTATCTGATTTCAATAGACGTTCGAGCGGATTCTTTATCAGGGTCAGTGGGGTACGTATTTCATGTGCGATGTTGATAAAGAAATCGATCTTGGCCTGGTAGAGTTCCTTTTCTTTTTTGCTTTCAAACATTTGCATGTTGTATGCCATGGTGCGTTTGTTCTTCCGGCGCCAATAAAAGATAAAGTAAATGATAATGGCCAGAATGAATGCGGAATATATAATGTATGCCGTAGTGGAAACCCACCAAGGTGGCAATACGGTTATGTGCAGACGGGTTATTTTATCTCCCCAGTTATTGGAAAGATTGGCAGCTTTTACTTCAAAGGTATAGTCACCGGGATGCAGTTCGGTGAAGTACACGATGTTGCGTTCGCCAAGCGGTATCCAGTCTTTGTCGAGACTCACCATCCGGTAGGCATATTGTATGGAACCAGGTGCGATGAAGTTGAGGGAAGAGAAGTTTATGTTGAACGTGGACTGGCTGTGGTTCAATGTAATCTTTTTCACATCGGAGGAGGAAGAGCTGTTGATAATTTTTCTTCCGCCTGTTCCGTTCTGTATGTCGAGCGAGCTGATGTGCACATCCATTTTTTCGGCGGCCGGCCTTACATCGGTGGGTTTGAAATGGATAAAGCCTTTTACCGTACCGAAATAAAGGGTCCCGTCGTTATCCTTGAAAGCCGAGTTATAGTTGAATTGCCGGGTGACAAGGCCGTGTGCCTCGGTATAGGTCATGATCTTTTCTGTTTGTGTGTTGAGGCAGACCAATCCATTGGCTGTGCTGATCCAAAGGTTGTTGTTGTCGTCCGGCAGGATACGGAAAGCTACGTTACTCGGCATTCCGTTCTTTACGGTATAGTGTAACGATTCTCCGGTCTGGAAGTCATATTTGATGACGCCTTCTACGGTGGCAAACCACATATTTCCGTCTTTATCTTCGCAGGCATCGTTCACGGAGTTATGACGTTGAGTATTCAGTTTGTCGTATTGCAGATACATTCCGGTGTTGCTGGTCGTGTTGAAGTAATAGCTCCGGTTGAACATGCCGAGCCAGATCTTCCCCGAACGGTCTTCATACAGGCAGTTTACGGCAAAGGGAGGAAATTGGGGGGCATATACGAAACGGTCGTTCAGGTAATCGTAACGGAAAATACCGTCTTCCGTGCCGACCAGTACTTCCCCTTCGCGAAGAACTTTGATACAACGTACCGTGCTGTTTTTGACGGTCCGGGCGTCTTTCAACAGGTCGTAATGTTTGATCACTTTCCGGGTCCGTATATCCATCAGGTCGATGCCGTGTATTACATGTCCGATCCAAAGATTGTCGCCTGAGGCGGCCAGTCCGCGGATATTGGTATGGGAAAGGCTTTTCATGCCGGGAACGGGCTGGTAGTTCGTGAATGTCCCTGTTTTCTTTTCCAGACAGTTCACTCCGGCGTCTTCCGTTCCGATCCACCTGTTACCATAGGCATCGCTACAAATGTCACGAATAACTTCACCTTTCAAAGAATGCGGTTCGTTCCAGGGATAATATACATTGAACGGGCGGAAGGGTGAGTAATAGTTCAGCCCGTTCTGATGGAAGCAGATCCAAACCCCTTCCTCCCTGTCTTCAAAGAGGGCGGAAATGAAATGGCTTGAAAGGGCATACGGGTCGAGCGGGTCTTGCCGGATCCGTTTGCAGGTTCCTGATAATAGGTCGTAGATGAACAAACCTGAATCTGTTCCTATCCAGAGTTCTTCTTTGTCTTTTTCGAGGAAGCAGTTGATCAGGATCGTCAGTTGATTCTTTTCCTGTATGTTCAGATCCTGATAGGTTTTTGAGAGTACATTGAATATTTTTACATCGTCATGTTCGAAGGCTACATAAATGTTGGCGGAAGAAGGCGATTGATAGAGCATAGACAGTTTCCGGGAAGTTGTAGCCGGGGAATGTGCAAAGAGATCGTACGAGTCGAGTGTCCCATCCTCCGTGTTCAACAGGGAAATAAGACCTTCCGAGTCTCCCAGCCAGATAGAGTTGTCGGCCATGATACAAAAAGAGGTATAGGTCTGCCCTTTGTTGCCGGCAAAGATGCGAAACTGTCCGTCGGAGATATTATATTGTATCAATGTTCCGTCCATCAACAGCCACAACTGGTTGTTCTTATCAAACTGAAAGAGGTCGATCCCTTTATTTTTTGTAAAGGGTACATGCAGGAACGACTCTTTTGTTTCGTTATACTGGTATAATCCGGAGAGGGTTCCTACCCATAGATTTCCGTCGTAGTCGCAGTTCAGATGGGTGATCCAGTTATTTCCAAGCGACTCGGCGTCATCGGGATCGTTGCGGAATACTTTAAATGTGTAGCCGTCGAAACGGTTCAGACCGTCACGTGTCCCGATCCATATATAACCGCTTTTATCCTGTATGCAACAGGTCACCATATTATCGCTTAATCCGTTTTCCACCTGGTAATGGCGAAAAAGGTAGTTGCTTTCGTCGGCAAATATCCAGAGGGAACAAGACAGGAAAAGTATAGATAAGATCAACTTCAGATAGCTCATAAATAAGTTTGTTGTTTGACACTGCAAGATATATAAAATTGTATTACGACTTTTCATTTATTGTATCACGGATTTCAAAAATTGTATCATACCTGATGAGAATACCATAGAATGAGATAAATACGGGAATTAATGCAACCGGAACGGACAGAGTTTCTTTTCAGGAAGGAGTACTTTTGATCAACAAAATTGGAAAACACAACAAGTAACCTTTTTATTCACTATCATGAGTACACTACATTCTAATACGAGAATCGGAACAAAAGTTCAGCTTTGCCTGATGATGTTTCTTCAATACATGCTAAGTGCTGTCTGGTGGGTGCCGCTGGCCGCCTATCTTTCACACACACTTAAGCTGGAAGTGTATCAGGTCTCCTTCGTATTAAGTGCGATGGCTATCGGTGCAATGGCTTCTTCTTTTATCGGGGCGATTGCCGACCGTTACTTTGCCGCAGAAAAGATATTAGCAGTATTGAATATATTGACGGGTGTCTTTCTCCTACTGGCGGCCCAGCAAAAGGATTTTCCTCCTTTGATGTTCTTTGTCGTAATGGCTATGCTTTGTCACATGCCGACACAGAGTCTGACAAGTACGATCGCGATGAGCCATGCTCCGTCGGAGCAGTTCCCGCGTATCCGTATGTTCGGTTCGGTCGGTTGGGTCGCTTCGGGGATATTCAGCCTGGTGGCTATTCATTTATTAGGAATGGAGGCATTCGATGATACGAACCTGCCGATGTATTGCGGGGCTGGTGTTTGTTTTGTTGCCGCTTTTGCCAATCTGGCACTACCGCATACACCACCTTCGGTAGCGAAAAGTTCGAAGATCTCGGTGATGGATATTACAGGTTTCAGTGCCTTTTCACTGATGAAGGATAAGAACTACCGGGTGTTTATGATCCTGACCTTCCTGTCTATCATACCGTTTACACTTTATCATGTATATGGTTCCATGATCCTGGCAGACGAACAGGTACGGAATATTACGGTGACGATGAACTTCGGGCAGTTGGCCGAAATGTTCTTCCTGGTTATCACTACGACAATCCTTGTGAAGTCGGGAATTAAGAATACATTAATCTTTGGTATGATAGCTATGCTGGTCCGTTACGGAGCTTTCTTTTTCGGTGCGGAAACCGGTCAGCAATGGTTCTATTATATTGGAATTATCGTACATGGGCTGATTTTCGGATTGTTCTATGTCGGTGGACAGGTTTATACGGACAATGTGGCCCCGAAAGAAATGAAGGCACAGGCGCAGGGCTTGCTTTTCTTCCTGGTATGGGGTGTCGGCTTCCTGATCGGTACGTTATGGAATGGATGGTTGATAGGATTTTTCCGGGATGGTGACAAGTGCGACTGGCCGGTACTGTTTATGATCTCTTCGGTTTGCACAGCAGTACTGTTGTTTTTGTTCATATTCCTGTTCAAACCGGTAAGCCTTAAAACTGTAGATAAATAATACGCATTTAATTCTCAAGACTATATATATTTTTTACGCCAAACATGAAAAAAGGGGATGACGAGGGTCATCCCTTTTTTAGTTTTCGGACATAACTTCCGGAGAGCGATCTGTTCATTGTGTTTCTTAACATATTCTTTTCCGTGACATACTGTCACTCAAATCACTACCTTTGGGACTATGGCTGTATGAAACGCTTACAGTCTGACAAAACAATTAAATCTGAAATAGTATGAGACCGGAAGATTACATCACCCGTGAGGGGAAGTTTGGTGCACACAACTATCATCCCCTGCCTGTCGTTCTTGAGAAAGGAGAAGGCGTATTTGTGTGGGACGTGGAAGGCAAACGTTATTTTGATTTCCTGTCCGGTTATTCCGCCCTGAGCCAGGGGCATTGCCATCCTAAAATCATCCAGGCATTGACCGACCAGGCACAGAAGCTGACACTGGTATCGCGCGCTTTCCATTCGGACGTATTGGGCGAGTATATGGAGTTTGCCTGCAAGTTCTTCGGCTATGATAAATTACTGCCTATGAATACCGGCGCCGAAGCGGTAGAGACAGCCTTGAAACTGGCGCGTCGCTGGGGGTATCGTATTAAGGGTATTGCATCGGGAAAGGCGAAGATTATCGTATGCAGCGAGAATTTCCACGGACGTACCATCACGATCATCTCCATGAGCACGGATCCCAGTTCGTATGCGGACTTCGGGCCTTATACCTCCGGTTTTATCAAAGTACAATATAATAATGTAGGAGAGCTGAAAGAAGCCTTGAAAGACCCCGACGTGGTCGGTTTCCTATTTGAACCTATCCAGGGGGAAGCAGGCGTGGTTGTTCCCGACGAAGGTTATCTCCGTACTTGTTATGACTTATGCCATGCCCATAATGTCCTGTTCATTGCTGACGAGATACAGACCGGCATCGGGCGTACCGGTAAACTGCTTGCCTGCGATTATGAGAATATTCATCCCGATATACTGATCCTGGGGAAAGCCCTCTCCGGTGGTGTCACTCCTGTTTCCGCCGTATTGGCGAACGATGAGATCATGCTGACGATCGCTCCGGGCGAACATGGTTCCACGTATGGGGGAAATCCGTTGGCTGCCGCTGTCGGAATAGCTGCCCTTGAAGTGGTGCGCGATGAACATCTCTCGGAGAATGCTTATGAGATGGGGGAATTGTTCCGTAGTGAAATCCAGAAGATCGATAATCCGATGATTAAGCTGGTACGCGGAAAAGGCTTGTTGAATGCTGTCGTTACCGAGCCTCGCGGAGGAAAGGTTGCCTGGGATATCTGTCTGGCACTGAAAGAAAACGGTTTGATAGCCAAACCGACACATGATCATATCATTCGTTTCACACCACCGCTGGTTATTACCCGCGAACAGATGGTGGAAGCGATCGGTATAATAAAGGAAACATTGTCCCGGTTTTTGTAAGGGCGGTTCGTGAACCGTCCCTACCTTACACATTAACACATTATTATATGAAAATAAACGTAATAGGAGTTCCTTTGAATCTGGGTTGCGACCGGGAAGGCGTGGAGCGTGCCCCGAATCATCTGCGCGAACGGGGACTGATGAAGGTGATACGGAAGAACGGCCATCGTGCCTTCGACCTGGGGAATCTGTATGTTCCTCCCGTTTCGGAAACGGATAAATTTGCCCGTGGCAAGAGCATGAAGTATCTGGACGCTATCGTCGAGGTGAATAATAATCTGGCGGAGCTGGTGTATGATACCTTGCGCGGCGGGGCATTCCCGCTTGTTATCGGTGGCGATCATTCTCTTGGACTTGGAAGTGCTTCCGGTGTAGGGAAGTGTTTCGACGATTTCGGGATCATCTGGCTGGATGCGCATGGCGATATCAACACGAATGAAACTTCTCCCAGCGGAAACATTCATGGGATGCCGTTGAGTGCCTTGATGGGAATGGGGAGCGAGGAGCTGGTCAATGTCTATGGACAAGGAAATAAGGTGAATCCGCAGAATGTGTTCCTCGTTGGAACCCGCAGCCTGGACGAAGGCGAACAGGCACTGATTGAACGGGAGCACCTGAGCGTTTACACCATGGATACGATCCATCTGAAAGGAATCGGTTTTGTGGCCGAAGATATTAAGCGGAAGCTGAAGGAAAGAAAAATACGTAATGTCCATTTCAGTATTGATGTGGACAGTATCGATCCGCGGTTTGCTCCGGGAACAGGGACACGGGTGAGTGAAGGACTTTTGCCGGATGAGTTTAAGGATTTTGTCGATCATATCCTTTCAACGAATCTGGTGAAGTCGATGGATCTGGTGGAACTCAATCCCGAGTTAGATACGAATGACTTGACAACCGATCTCTGCCTGGATATTATCGATTATATAACAGTAAGGATTTAGAGTGGCATCCGAGATCCAGGAAACAAGAAGGGGGATATCATCGCGACATCCCCCTTTCTTTTCTGTGTCTATCTGTAATACTTATTCTTGTCCTCCGCCTAATGCGTGATAGAGGTTAATAACACCTTGTATCTCGTCGAAACGGTCGGCTACCTGCGAGAGTTCCGCTTGCAACAGGCCTTGCTGGGCAGTCAGCACCTCCAGGTAAGTGGTGTTTCCGTGTTGCATCAGTAACTGGGTGCTTTTTACGGCCTTTTGTAAAGCTGTGATCTGTTGGTCAGCCAGTTGGATGCGTCCGCGTGCCGTCTGCCATTGTGTCAAAGCGTTGTTTACTTCGCTTCCGGCATTCAACAGGCTCTGCTGGAAAGCCAGAGAGGCCTCTTCCTGTTGTGCCTTGGCTATTTTCAACTGGGCGATGTTGGCGCCCTTGTTGAACAACGGCTGCGTCAACGAGCCTATCGCCTGCAACAGCCAGCCGCCCGGGTTGGTGATCATTCCCGTTCCGTTATTAGTCCATCCGGCAACACCGCTGAGGGTGATGTTCGGATAGAAAGCACTGCGTGCTCCGTTCGTTGCATAGAATGCCTGTGCCAATGAATATTCTGCCTGCCGTACATCCGGACGGTTGCTTAACAGGGAGAGCGGAACGCCGGCGGATAGTGTCTGGGGAAATTCCTGTCGATCCAATTCTCCCCGTTCCATCCGGTGAGGTACTTCTCCGAGCAGGTTGGAGAGACTGTTTTCCATCTCGTTGATCTGCTGGCGTAGCGTCAGGAGGGAGGCTTCCACACTCAAGCTGTTCGCTTCCGACTGGGAAACGGCGGCTTCGTCTGCCAGACCTGCTTTTTTCAGCGCACGCATCGCCTGTACGTTCTCTTTCCAAAGAGAGGCCGTCCGTTCACTGATGACAAGTTGTTTGTCGAGCAATAATAAAGTGTAATAGGAATTGGCTATAGTGGCTATTAGCTGTGTCCGGACGGCCTGTTTGTATGATTTAGTCTGTTCGAGAGCTGCCTGTGCACTTCTTTTTGCATTGGTGAGTCTCCCGAATATATCGATTTCCCAACTGGCAGCTACCGCCAACTGATAGCTTTTGGCGGCTTTCGAACCGTCGAAGCTGCTGATCGTACCCTGCGGATTCAGGTTCAGTGCCGGAAGGTAAGCCAGACGCGAAGTCATCAGGGCTGCTTCGGCTTCCTGTACCCGCAAATGGGCGGTGCGCATGTCGGTGTTATTCTCCAGTCCTTTTTCGATCAACGTCTGCAATTGTGGGTCTGTGAAGAGTTCCCGCCAGTCGAGACTGCCGATGCTGGTCGTATCCGTAGCCATCGCCTCGTCCCTGAACAGGTTGTCAGGAACGGAGGTCTCCGGTTTGTAGGATGTATAGATGCCGCACCCACTCAGTAACGAGAGGGTGGCGACGGATAATAGAATGATATTATTTTTCATCTGCTTGATTTCCTTTCTTTTTACTTTCGAGATAGTCTTTCCGCTCGGCGGTTACTTCTACCACTTCTTCCTGGATCTGCCAGTCGTGAGTCGGCTCGAACTGTATCGGGCGCACTTTTTCCTGCAGATACTGGAATACGATGAACAGGGAAGGCACGACGAACAGCAGTGCCAGTGTTCCGATCAACATACCGCCTACGGCACCTGTACCCAATGAACTGTTACCGTTTGCACCGACACCTGTCGCTACTACCAATGGAAGCAGACCGAAGATCATGGTCAACGCCGTCATCAGGATCGGACGCAGACGTACTTTGGCGGCAGACAGTGCGGCAGATGTCAGGCTCATACCGGCGGCACGCCGTTCGGCAGCATATTCAGTCAGCAGGATGGCTGTTTTAGCCAACAGACCAATCAACATGATCAAACCGGTTTGCAGATAGATGTTATTTTCCAGCCCCATGATCTTGGCGAACAGGAAGCTACCCATCAGTCCGAACGGTACGGAAAGGATTACGGCAAACGGGATCAGGAAGCTTTCGTAAAGCGCACTCAGGATCAGGTAGATCATCAGGATACAGATAACGAAGATCACGGCTGTCGTATTGCTTTCCTGGTTCTCTTCGCGGGTGATACCGGCAAAGTCGTAACCATACCCTTTCGGCAGGCTGGTTGCCGCTACTTCTTTTACGGCATTGATGGCGTCACCGGAACTATATCCTGGCGCAGGCATCGCATTAACCCCGATCGAGTTGTACATATTGAAGCGGCTCAGCGATTCGGCACCATATACCTTTGTCAGGTTTACAAACTGGCTTAACGGAGCCATTTCGCCGTTTGCCATACGTACGAAAGTATTATTCAGTGAAGATTCATCCAGACGATAATTGGGGGAAGCCTGTATCATCACCTTATACACTTTCGAGAAGCGGTTGAAGTTCGATACATACTGTCCTCCGTAATAACCTGACAGGGTACTCAGTACGGCATCCGGAGTGATACCGGCACGCTTACATTTAGCTGCATCTACCGTCACTTCCCATTGCGGGTAGTTGATAGAGAAGGTTGAATAGGCGGCTGCAATTTCCGGACGTTCGCGCAAGGCCCCCAGATATTGTTGTGTCGTATTGAAGAAATCGGTCAGATCGCCTCCCTTTTTATCCTGCATATACATTTCCAGTGCATTACCCATACCGTAACCGGGGATCATACCCGGCGACATGGCGAAGATGTTTGCATCCTTGATGTCGGCAGTCCGCCCGTACACCTGGTTGATAACCGATTGTACATGGTCTTCCTTATCTGTACGTTCATCCCACGGTTTCAGTTTGATGATGAACATACCGAATGAGTTTCCTTGTCCGGAGATCAGTCCGTAACCGGATACTTTGTTATAATCCTTAATCTGCGGCAGGTCTTTAATACGGTTCTCGATGTTGGTCATCACATCGTTGGTCGTTGCCAATGAGTTACCGGCTGCCGTCGTTACGTTGACGAACAATACACCCTGGTCTTCGTCCGGTACCAGACTGGTCTTCGTCGTTTTCATCAGGAAGAACAACAGGACAACCGAGCAAGCCAACATCGACCACATCAGCCATCTGCGTTTAATAAAGAAGAGTACGCCCTTCTTGTATTTGGCAATTAGAGCATCGAAAGCAGTATTGAACGCTTTACGGAAACGGGAGGCAAAGTTATTCTTTTGCGTACCGTCCTCATTGATATACGGTTTCAGTATCAGTGCGCATAACGCCGGACTCAGAGTCAATGCATTGATCGCCGAGATACCTACGGCAACCGCCATCGTCAGACCGAATTGTGTATAGAACGTACCTGAAGTTCCGCTCATGAACGATACCGGAATAAACACGGCCATAAACACCAGTGAAGAAGAGATAATGGCGGCACTGATTCCGTTCATGGCATCCATACTTGCCATGTACGAAGATTTATACCCGACGTCGAACCGGGCCTGTACCGCCTCGACGACGACGATGGCATCATCGACCACCGTACCGATCACGAGAACGAGTGCAAACAAAGTAATCAGGTTAATACTGAATCCGGCAATCGACATGAATGCGAATGTTCCGATCAGCGACACGATGATACCTACCAGCGGGATCAGGGTCGAACGGATATCCTGCAGGAAAATATATACTACCAGGATAACCAGTAAGATCGCTTCGATCAATGTCTTTACCACCTCGTGGATGGAAGCGAACAGGAAGTCGTTCGAGCTCATCATCTGTGTGATCTCAACTCCTTTCGGCAGGTCTTTACGTGCTTCGTCGAGGAAAGCGTCGATTTGCTGGTTTACCTCGGTTGCGTTGGAACCGGCTGTCTGGAATACCATACAGGAAACGCCGACATGCCCGGTCAGTTCGCCGATGTAAGAGTAGTTTTCACGTCCCAGCTCTATTTCTGCTATATCTTTCAGTTTCAGAACTTCACCGTCTTCGGTCGAACGGATTACGATATCTCCGAATTCTTCCGGCTGTATCAGGCGGCCTTTGTACTTCATCGTATATTGGTAGGTCTCCGTAGAGTTCTCGCCGAATGCACCGGTTGCCGATTCTATATTCTGTTCGGCCAGTACGGCGGTCACATCCGAAGGGATCAGGTTGTATTGTGCCATCACGTCCGGTTTCATCCAGACACGCATACTGTAATCTCCTCCCATTACCATCAGTTCGCCGACACCTGAGATACGGAGGATTTCCGGCTTCAGGTTAATGCTCAGGTAGTTGGCGAGAAAGCCTTCGTCGTATGAATCGTCAGGACTGTAAATCGAGAAGATCTGCAACATACTGGTCTGGCGCTTGGTAGTAGTGACCCCCACTTGAGTTACTTCTGCGGGTAACTGACCGGTGGCTTTGGACACACGGTTCTGCACGTTTACGGTTGCCATATCCGGATCGGTACCTTGTTTGAAGTATACCATGATGGATACGGTTCCTGCATTGGTTGCCGTAGATGTCATGTAGGTCATGTCTTCTACACCGTTGATGGCCTCTTCCAGCGGGGCGATTACACTCTTTTGAAGGGTTTCCGCACTGGCACCGAAGTAGGTTGTACTCACCATAACGGTAGGCGGGGCAATATCGGGATATTGTTCGACGGGCAGACTGGTCAACCCGATGATACCCATAAATACTATCACGATAGAGATAACGGCTGATAGTACCGGGCGTTCTATAAAGGTTCTTAATTTCATATTCCGTTCTTCCTATTATTGTTTAACCTGGATCGGAGTTCCTTCGCGTAGCAAACCTACACCTTCGGCAACGATCACATCACCGACTTTCAGGCCTTCGTTCACGATATATTCCTGGCCTCCGTTCACACGGGTGATATTGACCTGAGCCGATGTCGCTTTGCCATCTATGACTTTATAAACGTATACTTTATCCTGTATTTCGAATGTGGCTGTTTGCGGGATCACGATACTGCCCGATTTCTCTGTAGACAGGATAATGTTTCCGGAACTGCCGCTGTAAAGGATCTCTTCTTCGTTCGGGAATACGGCACGCAGGCTGACTGTTCCGGTATTGCGGTCGATGACTCCACTGATCGTTTCGACTTTCCCTTTTGCCGGATAAACGGATTTATCATTCAGTAGCAATTCGACTTCCGGCATCATTTCTAAAGCTTTCTGCTTGGAACCGTATTGGCGGGTGAGGGCCAATAGTTGATTTTCCGTCAGGGAAAAGTAGACATACATGTTCGAATTATCTGAAACTGTTGTCAACGGTTTTGGCGAATTGGCGCTGACCAACGCTCCGACACGGTAGGGGAGTGTTCCGACAACTCCGTTGGACGGACTTTTTACCTCTGTGTATGAAAGGTTATTGCGGGCACTCAGTTCCTGTGCTTTCATCTGGGCCAGCTGTGCTTTGGCGCTTAACCATGAATTTTCAGCAGTTTGCAGGTCGAAAGCCGATACTACATTTTGTGCATGCAGTTCTTTTTTACTGTCGAACGTCAGTTTTGCCGTGTTCAGTGCAGCCTGTGCAGCTTCCACATTGGCAATTGCTGTTTGCAGGGCCGCCTGATAAGGGACCTGGTCGATGACAAACAGTAGTTGACCTTTCTGTACAGCTTGTCCTTCTTCTACACATAACCGGGTGATAAATCCTGAGACCTGCGGATAAATGTCGATATCCTGACGTCCGCGGATGGTAGCAGAATAGAGGCTGCTCAGGGTTTTGTCGGTTGTGGACACTTTCAGTACTTTGTACTCATTGTTCACCTGCATAGCCGGTTGTTCCTTACAAGAACTGGCTATAAGGCAAAGAAGCCCTACCCCGATGCCGCTCAGGCATCTGGCAAATAAATTTTTCTTCATTTTTTCGTAATTGTTTATTTAAAATCCCGGCAGCGGATTCTTCCAAAATTAAAATATCAATAGGGTGATATTCGAATGAGAATAGTTTTCTACTCTTTGATATTTACTGCCTTAACTAATAACCGGTGCAAATGTCCGACTTTTTAGCAAAACAACGATGGTCGAAAAATGAATATATTTGTTCCAAATTTGAACAGCGGCGGGGAAGCCGCCTACTACTTTTTCTTCTTGGGGTCATTTAGCTTTTTAGCATCTTTCTTCAGTCGTTTCTCTACCTTTTTTATATCTTCCCCGGCAGGAAATTGTTCGGGAAATATGCCTCTGCTAACCAACATGTCTCTTACGGCCAGGTTGTTATCCACATGCTCGTTTTCGATGGAGGTTTGTCCGTATAAATCGTTCTGCTGCACATTGACGGAGGTCATTTCTGCTGCAAAGTCCTTAGCTTTTATACTGATTGTAGGCAGAAAATCTGCAAGAGGGCGGCTGTCGGGTACTCCTAATTTGCGTTTGAGTAGTTTGGTATCGATACGAAACAACGCTTTATCCCCTTTGGAACGTATGGTGGCAAAGCCTTTGCTGTCTATGCCTCTTTCGTATAAAACGCCGGAAAGTAGCTTTTCTGTTTCGGCTAGTTTGGTGCGTGCATTGATGCGTTCATAGTCTAATAGGCGTTGTTCTATAAGCTCTGCGCGTCTGGTCTGTACGGCAAAATAGTTTTGTGCAAAAGCTATTTCAGGCTTCCGGGGATCGCCATTTTGCGCAATTAAGTAGCATGCGTAGCGGGTGAGTAGAGTGTTATCTACTTCTCTTTCAGCACCTTTGGCTAGGCTGATCATTTTGCGGACGTCCGCAAAATGATAGGTTGTATCTTCGCCTGCATTTTTACATGCTATTCTGGCTTTTTCTATGGCTGGTAGGAAGTTACGCCATTGGGAATATCCTAATAAGGGATATAATTCTCTTGCACTCCAACACTCTACTCCATTGTAATCACAAACAATACTCTCAAATTGAGTAAATAACTCTTTAATTTCTTCTGTTTTCATAGTCTCCGTTTTTATTAAATTGTTACAAATATAAAAATAGATATTGAATAAAGCATGTATTTCTATATAATTATTTCTTATCGGTTGATTAATATGTTGTGCGATCATTTTGCGGACGTGCGCAAAATGGTTGTATAAAACCAACCCGGAGCTGCTTTCGGATATATTTTCTATCTTTGCAGCCTTATGAAAATGGATATGGAAGAATCTTTTTTACAGCTAAGTATTGCGGACTTGCTTCGTTTTAAAATGAATCTGAAGTCCTATCAGGATAAATTGGTTATTGTGAGAATGGATGGTAACAATCACAGGAATCCGGGATTCAAAGAAGATGTTTCTATTCGCCTGGATGCCTTTTCCATCTTTCTGGTTCGGCAAGGAGACATAGAGATTACCATAGATGATTTTACCTATCATTTATCTGATAATCTGTTGTTGAATATAATGGATATGCACTCGGTAAAGAATTTTCGTTTTTCTTCCGATTTCAAGGGGTACCATCTGATCATCGAACGCAATCTGTTTTCCGAGATTATGTTGAACAGCCGACGTATGCCTGCTGCTTATATCGCTTCCCTGCATAGTCGTCCTATCCAACATCTGAATGAAGAGGAAGGTCTTTTATTGGAGAATTGCCTCTGCCGTATCGAGCGGAATATCGACCGTACGGAACATGCATGGCAACGCGATATCATCCTGAACGAACTCCGTGGCTTTTTACTGGAGATGAATAACATCGTCTATCAGGCAAACCGCCATAAAGTAAATCCGAATCCACCGGCAAAAGATGTATTGCTTTTCCTGTTTATCCAGTTGCTGAACAAACATTGCCGGACAGAACATACTGTTTCTTTTTATGCCGGCGAATTGTGCATTACTCCCGAGTACCTGTCGCGTATAATGAAAAGTTTCAGTGGAAGGACTGTCAACCAATGGATCAGTGAGGCTTTGATGCGCGAAGCCGAGATACTTTTGCGGAATCCGGATTTGTCCATTCAGCAAATAGCCGACATGCTGAATTTTTCCGATCAGTCATCCTTCGGAAAATTCTTTAAGAAACACAGGGGGGTATCGCCTATATTATTCAAACGTAAGTTTGCCACAGGGAAGGAATAAACTTTTTCTTTAGATTTTATCATGAAGTGCACCGGTCTTTCCGAAGAAGAAATCAATAATTTGTAAGATTTTTTCATATAAATATATCAGGGCTATCATTTTGAATGATAGCCCTTTTGTGAGTGAAAATATCCTTTTATGATTTCAGATAAACGGATTATAATTGTAGAAAACCACTTTCTTTTCTTTCAGTGATTTCTTTACGTCGATCAACCGTTGGTTGCTGCTACCACGGAATAATAAACTTTCATCGTGCAAAGCCTGTTTGAATTTCCCGTCCACCAGTACATCAATGTATTGAAGCAAGGCTGCCTGTTTCGGGTTTTCCAATAGTTTTTCAAACTTATATCCGGTGTAGCACCAGATATTTTTCCGGCTTTTCGCTTTGATGGCGCGTGCCAGTTCGGTAAATCCTTCCGGCTGGAACATCGGATCGCCGCCACTGAATGTGACATCGGCAAATTCGTCGGCCAGTACCTTTTCCAATATTTCTTCTGTAGGAACCGGTTTACCTTTCTTTATATCCCACGATTCCGGATTGTGGCAACCCGGGCATTCGTTCGGGCATCCCGCTGCATAGATAGCGGTCCGGAAGCCCGGACCGTCTACGGTTGTGTCTTCTATAATGTCGATAATCGAAAGCATAGCTTAAGAATATTCAATTATTTTTTAGTTATGAATAATACGGTCATTCAATTCTGATAATTTAGCATTGTTCCAACGGTCGGTTGTTCCTACCAGATAACCGGTGATACGTTGCAGTTTGTCCAGATGCTGGCTGCCGCATTTCGGACATGTGTCGATATGAGCATCAGCGTTTTCAAAACCACAGTCAAGGCAACGGTTGCGGTTGTGGTTTACCGAACCGTAACCGATATTATATTTGTCCATCATATCGACTACCTTCATGATTACTTCCGGGTTGTGAGTCGCGTCGCCGTCTATTTCGACATAGAAGATATGACCACCACCGGTTAATGCGTGGTAAGGTGCTTCCACTTCTGCCTTATGGCGGGCACTGCATTTATAATATACCGGAACATGGTTGGAGTTGGTATAATAGTCACGGTCGGTAATACCGGGAAGTGAGCCGAATTTCTTGCGATCTCTTCCGGTGAATTTGCCGGAAAGGCCTTCTGCCGGAGTTGCCAATACGCTATAATTATGTTGATATTGTTCGGAGAACTGATTGACACGGTCGCGCATATACGTTACGATTTTCAGGCCTAATTCCTGGGAAGCTGCATCTTCACCATGATGTTTGCCGGTAAGCGCAACCAAACATTCTGCCAATCCGATAAATCCGATACCCAGTGTACCCTGGTTGATAACAGAGGCGATCGTGTCGGTGGGTTTCAGTTTCTCGCTACCCAACCAAAGTGAAGACATCAATAGCGGGAACTGTTTGGCATAAGCCGTTTTCTGGAATTCCATACGTTCGTGAAGCTGTCGGGCGGTCACTTCCAACATATCATCCAGTTTCGCAAAGAAACGAGCAATACGAACTTCCTTATCTTCGATATCCATGCATTCGATAGCCAGGCGTACGATATTGATGGTTGAGAAGGATAGGTTTCCGCGTCCGATAGAAGTCTTCGGTCCGAAACGGTTCTCGAATACGCGGGTACGGCATCCCATAGTGGCTACCTCGTACATATAACGTTGTGGGTCGTCTGCTTTCCAATCTTCGTGCTGGTTGAATGTGGCATCCAGGTTGAGGAAGTTAGGGAAGAAGCGACGGGCAGAAACTTTGCAGGCCAGCGTATACAGGTCGTAGTTACGATCTTCCGGCAGATAACTTACGCCACGTTTCTTTTTCCATATCTGGATCGGGAAGATAGCCGTTTCGCCGTTGCCGACGCCACGGTAGGTACTTTTCAGTATTTCGCGGATGATGCAACGTCCTTCGGCCGAAGTGTCTGTCCCGTAGTTGATAGAGCTGAATACCACCTGGTTGCCACCACGTGAGTGGATGGTGTTCATATTATGGATAAAGGCTTCCATCGACTGGTGTACACGGCTGGTCGTTTTATTGATAGCATGCTGTATGATCCGCTGGTCGCCTGTCAGGCCGTCTAACGGAGTATTTACGTAATCATCAACTTCTATCTGGTAGAGATGCGAATAATCGGCTCCGTTCAACTCTTCCAGTGTTTTAATCTCTTCGATAAAACTGTTGCGTACATAAGGAGCCAGATAGAAGTCGAAAGCCGGGATTGCCTGTCCGCCGTGCATTTCGTTCTGAGCTGTCTCCAGTGAGATACATCCCAGGATACTGGCTGTTTCGATACGTTTAGCCGGGCGCGATTCACCATGTCCGGCAGAAAAACCATATTTAAGTATACGGTCTAACGGATGCTGTACGCAGGTCAGACTCTTGGTAGGGTAATAATCTTTATCATGAATGTGGAGGTAATTGTTGGAGATAGCTTCCTTTACCTCTTCGCTTAACAAATAGTCATCGACGAACGGTTTGGTCGTTTCGCTGGAGAACTTCATCATCATACCCGCAGGTGTGTCCGCGTTCATATTCGCATTCTCACGGGTGATATCGTTCGATTTGATATTGATAATCTCCAGGAACATGTCGCGCGTTTTCGCTTTACGGGCAATGCTGCGTTGGTTACGGTAAGCGATGTATTTTTGTGCTACGTCTTTACGGCTACTGTTCATCAGTTCCAGTTCGACTGCATCCTGAATCGCTTCCACTGTCATTTGTGGTTCTCCTTTGAATGAAATATGGTCTACGATCTGGCGAATCAGCTGCAAATCGTCTCCTATTTCAGTGTGTAACATGGCCTTTCTGATTGCCGTTACAATTTTTTCCTCATTAAATCCGACGATACGTCCATCCCGTTTAATAACTGTTTGTATCATGATAGCTCTATTGGTGTGTAATACTTTTTTTTATGTTTGCAAAGGTATACTGTTACTATATACGGTGTTCTTTTTGGAAAACTTTTTGCTAGTTAATATTTGTCAACTATCTGGTAATCATATGTGTTGTTTTGGGAAATGGGAAACTTTGTAATTTAGATTGGTTATTTTGTTGTCCAAAAGTAAAATCTGTAATTCTATTTCGTTAGCTCTTATGTTTCAGAGGCTTTTACGGGAAGGCAAAAAAAATATATGAAAAAGGAGTATTTAATGAGTAATTTTTCTATACATTTGCATTGAAATGGTTCTGTGTTTTCGGTTCCGGAAATACAGATTAAAAGGGAATCGGGTGTAAATCCCGGACAGTCCCGCTGCTGTGAAGCTCCGTTCAACATTCTGAGAATTACTTATTGCCACTGACGTATGTCGGGAAGGTTTCAGGATGGGAGTCAGTCAGAAGACCTGCCGTTCGTTAAAGGTTCATATCCTCGTGGGTTAGGATACGAATTCGAAAAGATTATTTATTATAAAAGTTATTAGATCATGGAGAAAGATTGTCCGCGTTGTGGTGTCTCCTTTATCTGCCGGGTAGAAAATATTACTACCTGCCAATGTGCACCTGTGAATTTGGATGAGCTTCAACTGGCCTATGTGAAAATGCATTATCCGGGTTGTTTGTGCAATTCCTGCCTGAATGAAATAAAGAAATATTTTTATGCTTGCGAAGTGAATCCTCGTTACAAACTCATACAGGCATTGGAAATGCCTAAAAATAAAAGCCTGACTAATCCACCGAAAAAACATGGTAATATGCCGTTATAGAAAGAGTTAAAAAATAAATTGCTATGGAGTGGATAAATGAATTGCTATGGGGAGAGGGAATAGGACATTCCATCCTCTTATTATCGCTGGTGATTGCTGTCGGTATCCAGTTGGGAAAGATCAAGGTATTTGGTATCTCTCTGGGAATAACGTTGGTTTTGTTTGTCGGTATTTTACTGGGGCATTTCGGATTTACCATCAATCCCGCTGTTATCCACTTTTTTAAGGAATTCGGATTGATCCTGTTTGTCTATTCGGTAGGTATGCAGGTAGGACCGGGGTTCTTTTCTTCCTTTAAGAAAGGGGGGATGACCTTGAACGGATTGGCTTGCGGAATTGTCTTTCTCGGTGTTATAACAGCATTAGCCATTCATTTTATAACGGATATTCCTATACCGACGATGGTTGGTATTTTGTCGGGAGCTGTAACGAATACTCCCGGTTTGGGGGCTGCACAGCAGGCGTTTACGGATATGACGGGTACATCGGATGAAACGATTGCGCTGGGATATGCCGTAGCCTATCCATTGGGAGTTGTCGGTATCATCCTCTCCATGTTGTTCGTCCGGTATATTTTTCATGTTAGTTTTGAAAAAGAGACAGAGCAACTGGAAGCGGAGAACGATGTACATAACAGTGAAGCTACTCCTATATCGCTCGTTGTGAAAAATCCGGCTCTTTTTGGTCGTAAAGTGATGGAGCTTGGCGCTTTTCTTGAACACCGGCAATATGTTATATCCCGTATCTGGCGAAAGAAAAGTAGTAAGGTGGAGATAGTCACCGGCAATACGATTCTGGAAGAGGATGATAAGATCTTTGTGATTACGACTGAACATGATGCGGAGACAATAAAAACATTTGTCGGCCAGGAAATAGAAATGGACCGTAAGCAGTGGATTCCTGCCGAAAGTGAATTTGTGAGCCGTCGTATCCTGGTTACCAAACCGGAACTGACAGGTTCCCGTTTGGGGGATTTACAGTTGCGGCGTTTGCACGGTATCAACGTGACGCGTGTGAATCGTGCCGGACTTGAACTGGTGGCTACCCAGGGATTGCAATTGCAGGTGGGTGACCGTGTGACGGTGGTTGGTAGTGAACTGGCCGTCGACAAGGTGAGTATGATATTGGGTAACTCAATGAAACGCCTGAATGAACCTAACCTGATCCCTATCTTTATAGGTATTGCTTTGGGTATTATTCTGGGTAGTATCCCATTCACTATTCCGGGGATGGATTTGTGGATACGATCGTGAATAAAGGAGGTTTTGCCTGGATCGGTTACGGTTTCATCATCACGATGTTGCCTTTATTGATTATCGGACTGGTAGGACGGCATTTCTTTAAACTGAACTATTATACGTTGATGGGATTACTGGCCGGAAGTACGACCGATCCTCCTGCGCTGGCTTATGCAAATGCAACGGCAGGAAATGATGCACCGGCTGTGGGGTATGCAACGGTTTATCCTTTGACTATGTTTTTACGCGTATTAACCGCGCAACTAATGATATTATTCTTCTATTAAATTTATGAAATTTGGTTGTTAGAATATTGTTCAATAATAATTTTAAAGCCAGAAGCTCCGCCGAAGTGATTTCGCCGGAGCTTCGTTCTTTATAGAGGTAATGAGGTTGTATTATCCCGCTCCTCCCATGATATCCAACAATTCGTTGGTGATGGCTTGCTGGCGGGTTTTATTATATTGGAGTGTCAGTTCCTGGATCAGGTCGTTCGCATTGTCGTTGGCCGTCTGCATGGCCAGCATACGGGCGGCATGTTCGGCTGTAACGGTGTCGAGCAATGTCGTATAGATATGTAAGTGAAGTACTTTCGGGAGCAACAAGGCCAACAAATGTTCGGATGACGGTTCGAGTATATAGTTGGCCGATGAATGTGCCGGATCTATTTCCGGCAGAGTGACCGGCAGGAATACCTTTTCGGTCAGTACCTGTTCCGCCATATTCTTGAAATGATGGTAGAGCAATTCTACCCGGTCTGCTTCTCCGGAAATATAAAGTGTCATCAGCGCAGTAGCCAGCTTGCTGGCATCTTCGTAATTCAGCTTGTCTGCGATCAGCAGAAAACTGTCGTCTGTCTGATACCCTGCTTTGTGAAGTTCGTCGGCTATCTTTTTACCGACAGGATACAGGCGCACAGCGATACCATCCGCCTCATACCGGTGAAGGCGGGTAGACAGTTCCTTCCATACGTTGGCATTGAAAGCACCACACAGACCCGTATTGGACGAAAAGGCGACGATAGCAACCTGTTTTACCTCCCGTTGGGCGGTATAAGGTGAATTCAGTTCGCTTTCGGCTGCCAGGGTTCCGCTCAGCAGGGCGCTCAGCTTACTTTCGTATGCAAGCATATGTTCGACAATCGTCTGCGTGTGATGTAGTTTGGCAGAAGATACCATCTTCATGGCTGAAGTGATCTTCTGCGTGTTCCTGATCGATGCAAGACGGATTTTTATCTCTTTCAGTGATGCCATAATTTAGTTTCTATATTCAACCAGCTTTGTATGCACCGCTTACCTGGCGGGCTGTTTCCTCCAGGATACGGCAGACGTCATCGTTTATCACACCCGATTTCAGTACGTCGAGTACGTCGTGCTGGTGGTTGGTGATTAATGTCTGCAGGTATGCGTTCTCGAAATCGTGAACATGCTCCAGCGGCACTTCCTTCAATAAACCTTTTGTTCCGCAATACAGGATCGCGATCTGTTGTTCGACAGGCATCGGGCTGTATTGGGGCTGGATCAATAGCTGGGTATTCTTTTGTCCTTTGTCGATGGTAAAAGCGGTAACAGTATCCATCTCGCCACCGAATTTGGTGAACGACTCGAGTTCGCGGAACTGTGCCTGGTCTATCTTTAAAGTACCGGCCACTTTCTTCATCGCTTTCAGCTGGGCGTTACCGCCTACACGGGATACCGAGATACCTACATTGATAGCCGGACGGTTTCCCTGGTTGAACAGGTCTGTTTCCAGGAATATCTGTCCGTCGGTGATGGAGATCACGTTGGTCGGGATATAAGCCGAGACGTCACCCGCCTGTGTTTCGATGATCGGCAGGGCAGTCAATGAACCGCCACCTTTCACGATCTCTTTCATGCTGTCCGGCAGGTCGTTCATCTCGCAAGCCACTTCCTGCTGGTTGATGATCTTCGCTGCACGTTCCAGCAAACGGGAGTGCAAGTAGAAGATATCACCCGGATAAGCCTCGCGACCGGAAGGACGGCGCAGGATCAGGGATACTTCGCGGTAAGCAACGGCCTGTTTGGACAGGTCGTCGTAAACGACCAGGGCATGGCGTCCGCTGTCACGGAAGTATTCACCGATAGCCGCACCGGCAAAAGGAGCGAAATATTGCATGGCTGCCGGGTCGGAAGCCGTGGCACTGACAACGATCGTGTAGTCCATAGCACCTTTTTCCTGCAGCGTATTGACCAAAGAGGCAACAGTAGAACCCTTTTGTCCGATCGCAACATAGATACAGTAAACAGGGTTGCCTGCTTCGTAGTTGCTGCGTTGGTTGATAATGGTATCGATCGCGATGGAAGTTTTACCTGTCTGGCGGTCGCCGATGATCAATTCACGTTGGCCGCGTCCGATAGGTATCATGGCATCTACAGCCTTGATTCCCGTCTGCAGCGGTTCATTGACCGGCTGGCGGAAAATAACGCCCGGCGCTTTCCGTTCCAGTGGCATCTGGTATTTCTTTCCTGTGATCTCACCTTTCCCGTCGATCGGGTTACCCAGCGGGTCGATTACACGGCCGATCATGTTTTCGCTTACATTGATGGAAGCGATACGGCGGGTACGTTTTACGGTATCGCCTTCTTTTACCTGGTCGGTCGGGCCGAGTAATACGGCACCTACGTTATCCTCTTCCAGGTTCATAACGATGGCTTCCATGCCGTTGTCGAAAGCCAGCAGTTCGTTGGCTTCCGCATTATCCAGTCCATAGATGCGTGCCACCCCGTCGCTTACCTGAAGCACGGTACCTACTTCCTCCAGATGGATACTGGTATTGATACCTTCCAGTTGCTCGCGTAATATGGCGGAAACTTCACTTACTTTTATCTGGTCTGTCATACGTTTTTCTTTTTTAATTTCTTTCGATCAGCTTGTTTCTTATCTCCCGGAGTTGACGTGAATAACTGGCGTCGATCCGGACGTTGCCGATCCGGAGAACGAATCCTCCGATCAGTTCCGGCCGGAGCACTCCCGTAAACTCGATGGTGTCGCCGGTTTCTTCCTGCAACCGCTTCTTCAGATGCTCCTGGGTCGCTTCGTCCACCGGTACCGGTGTCTTGAACAATACCCGGGTGATCTTCTTGTCTTTCCGGTACATATGGATATATATATATGCCATGAGCGGTAACAGGCTTTCCCTTTTACGCTGCAACACCAGGCGGATAAAGCGTGCGAACAAGTCGCATACTTCCAGGCCGGCGGCGGTAGTGAGCAACCGGATCTTTTCCTTTTCGGGAATGATCGGGTTGTCGAGTACCGTTTTCAGTCCCGGTTGTTCTTCGAAACTGACCATCAGCATCTTCATATCATCATATACCCGGGTCTCCTGCTTTTTCTCTTTAGCAAGTGAAAAGAGCGCTTTGACATACCGGGAAGAGATTGTACCTACATCCATATATTATGATTTACTAAACGAAACATTGTCGAGCAGCCCGTTGATGATCTTTTCCTGTTCATCCGTGCGGCTGATTTTCTCTTTCATTACTTTCTCTGCAATAGCGACAGACAAATCGGCTATTTCGGTACGGACTTCACGGATCGCTTTCTCTTTTTCTTCCCGTATATGCCGCGTTGCCTCTTCTACCTGCAGATGGGCTTCAGCGGAAGCTTTCTGATGGGCTTCGCTGATGATCTGTTCTTTTTCAACCAGGGCTTGTTTCAGGATCTCATTCTGCTGCTCCCTTGCCTGGGCAAGGATCTTTTCGCTTTCGGCCTGTATGCCGGCAAGCTGTTCGTTTGCCTGGCGGGCCGACTCGAGGGATTGGTCTATGTATTCTTTCCGTTGTTCCACGGCTTTGATAATCACCGGGAATCCATATTTGGAAAGAATGACAAAGACAATTCCGAAGGAAAGGATCATCCAGAATAAAAGCCCTGCGTCTGGTGTGAGCAATGACATAGTTTACTTTATTTTATTGGAACAATCCTAAGAAACATACCACGATCGCAAACAGGGCAACCCCTTCTACCAACGCACCCATAATAAGCATGGATGTACGGATATCGCCGGCTGCCGACGGTTGACGGCTGATTCCTTCAACTGCACCTTTTCCGATAAGTCCGATACCGATACCTGCGCCGATAGCTGCTAATCCGGCTCCCATTGTTGCACCTAGTTTAGCTAAGCCTGCGCCGGCTGCTGCTTGTAATAAAATTGCTGATAACATAGTTTTTAATCTTTTAATTAGTAACCTTGTTTTTAATAAATATGTTTGTTTACTCTCTTACTTTAGCCAGTCCGATATAATTGGCCGACAGCAGGGTAAATATATAGGCCTGCAGACATGCCACCAACAACTCGAGACAGTTCATAAACACGGTGAACAGTACGGATACGACCGTCATTGTCCCGTTTATGGCTACTCCCATCGAGGCGGTGATGAATATCAGGCAAGTAAGTGCCAGGATGATCGTATGGCCGGCCATGATGTTGGCAAACAGACGGATCATCAGGGCGAATGGCTTCGTTAGTATGCCGAAAAATTCCACAAAGGGCATGATCGGCAACGGCAACTTCAGGAACAGCGGTGCATTCGGCCAGAATATCTCCTTCCAGTATTCTTTGGTAGCGAACAGGTTTACCGCCAGGAACGTGCATCCTGCCAGTACCGCCGTGACGGCAATATTGCCCGTGACATTGGCTCCTCCCGGAAAGATCGGGATGATACCGATCAGGTTATTGATCAGGATAAAGAAGAATACCGTCAGCAGGTAGGATGAAAAAGGTTTGTATTCCTTTCCGATCCCTTCCTTTACCACTCCTTCATTGATATACATGACCGCCATCTCCATCAGTCCGGTAAATCCGCCGGGTGCTTCGTAAGGATGCTTCTTATACCAGCGGGCTGTCCTGAGGACGATGAAAAGCAATATCCCGCAACTGAGCAACAGGCCGACTGCGTTTTTGGTGAGCGACAGGTCGAGCGGCTTTACCTCTTCGCCCCGGCTGTTCTTCTCCACCACTTTTCCGGCATGTTCGCCTTCTCCTGCCACGTAGTAATTATGATGTACGTTGCCGTGATGCAGGTGAGAGGAGAGGAACATATCCCATCCGCGCTCTTCGCTCCTGACCAGAACGGGAAGCGGTATGGAGATTTCCTTGCCGTTCCATTCGGTAATATGCCAGGTATAGGCATCCCGAATATGCGAGAATACGATATCCTGCACATCTACCTTTCCCGGTTCGTCGCCTGTGGTGGCCGCATTTATAGGGGCACCGATACAGGCCAGTAGGAGAAAGGTAAACCAAAACAGGTATTTATTTTTTATTCTGTTCATCTTTTTCTCTTTTCTCTCTTAGCATTCTTTTTTTCTCAAACAGATACATTGTATATGTTTCCAGTACGAGATAAATGAAATAAAACAACATCATCGTAAATCCGAAAGCTTTCAGGTTCTGGCCGACCATCGCGGCATATAACCATAGAAAGACGAGCGCAAGTATGATTTTGCATAGCCGGACTACCATATATGTAACAATGGTGACATCGCCATGTTTTCGTTTTACATGGTCCAGAAAGAAAGTCATCAGCATGGCCATCAACCAGTAGAAAACCGGGATGGATGGGTACCAGTCAAAATAGACCGAAGGCCAGATGGTATATAACAACCCTCCTAAAGTGACACCAATAACTACATTAATAAAAGTGATTAAGCCCATTAGCTTCATTCTTAATCTACCGCTCATGATCGTATTGTTTATTCGATGCATACGGACAGGATATCGTTTTTTATCTCAACGAATCCGCTCTGTATTTTTATTTCTTGTCGTTCTTTCTTTTCTTTTGTCTGATACCGGATAACGCCCTCTTCCAGCGCGGCTATCATGGAGGCATGATGAGGTAATACGTCGAACGATCCGGCGATACCCGGAAAAGAGACGTAGTCTGTTTCACCTTTGAACAAGATGCCTGCGGGAGATATGATTTCCAGTTCCATACGTTATTAATTTGCTTGTTCTGCCAGTTTCTTCCCTTTCTCGATCACGTCTTCAATCGTACCTACGTTGAGGAAGGCCTGTTCTGGGATATTGTCTGTTTCACCATCCATGATCATATTGAAACCACGGATCGTGTCTTCAATAGAGACCATAACACCCGGTATGCCGGTGAACTGTTCCGCCACGGCAAAAGGCTGCGACAGGAAACGTTGAACGCGGCGGGCACGGTTTACTGTCTGGCGGTCTTCGTCCGAAAGCTCTTCCATACCCAGGATAGAAATGATATCCTGCAGTTCCTTGTTTCGTTGAAGGATCTGTTTTACGCGCTGGGCCGTTTCATAATGTTCCTTTCCAACGACCAGCGGGTCGAGGATACGGGAAGTCGATTCCAACGGGTCGACAGCCGGATAGATACCCAATTCGGTGATCTTGCGGCTCAATACGGTGGTGGCATCCAGGTGCGTAAAAGTGGTTGCCGGTGCCGGGTCCGTCAGGTCGTCGGCAGGTACATAAACAGCCTGCACCGAAGTGATCGAACCTTTCTTTGTCGAGGTGATACGCTCCTGCATGGCCCCCATTTCGGTAGCCAGTGTCGGTTGATACCCTACGGCCGACGGCATACGTCCCAGCAAGGCGGATACTTCAGACCCTGCCTGGGTGAAGCGGAATATATTATCGATAAAGAACAGGATATCGCGTGTTTCCCCTTCGGGTGCCAGGTCGCGGAACGACTCGGCGATGGTCAATCCGGATAATGCCACTGACGAACGCGCTCCGGGCGGTTCGTTCATCTGTCCGAATACCAATGTAGCCTGCGATTTAGCCAGTTCTTCGTGATCTATCTTCGACAGGTCCCAATGTCCGGCTTCCATGCTTTCCCTGAACTCTTTGCCGTAGCGGATCACACCCGACTGTATCATTTCACGCAACAGGTCGTTACCTTCGCGGGTACGTTCGCCCACGCCGGCAAAGACGGAAAAACCGTTATTCTTTTTAGCAATGTTATTGATAAGTTCCATGATAAGAACGGTCTTACCTACACCGGCTCCTCCGAAAAGTCCGATCTTACCCCCTTTGGAATAGGGTTCCAGCAGGTCGATCACTTTAATACCTGTGTAAAGAACATCCTTGCTGGTTGTCAGATCCTCAAACTTCGGCGGTTCGCGATGGATGGGAAGTGCCCCTTTCCGGTCCAGTTCTTCCATCCCGTCGATCGAATCACCGGTAACATTCATCAAACGCCCTTTTACCTGGTCGCCGACCGGCATGGTAATAGGCGAGCCGCATGAAACGGCTTCTACTCCTCGCTGCAGTCCGTCTGTCGTATCCATAGCGACTGTACGGACTGTGTTTTCCCCAATATGTTGTTGTACTTCTACAATCAACGTTTTTCCATTGGGGCGGGCTATCTCCATGGCGTCATGGATACGGGGTAGTACTGTTTTTCCTTCTTTTTCAGTATCGAAGTGAATATCCACAACCGGCCCGATAACCTGCGAAACATAACCTTTTGTTTCTCCCATACAATTCTAATTAACCTTTTCAATCTGTTTTCAAGGTTGCAATATTACGAAAACAACCTGCCGGAAACTGTAACATATTACTTTTTGGGCTTTTTTGCATTTAGTTAAACTTTAAACTAATTTGAGGTGTGTACCTAAATAGACCAATAACTTTCTGATATGGAACAATTCGGAGCTCATTTGTTTAAAATCTTCATCCGGAACTAATTATTTTTGGTTCCAATCTAAAGTAGGGTGAAATTCCTTGTTGTGTATTTCTTTGTTAAAAATATAGTTGTTTCAGTCGCTATCGTATAAAATGTTTAAGAGGCTGCCCCATATATTAAATGAACAGCCTCTTGTTGTTTGTATCGTTATGATTTATTTTACCATTCAAGGAACTTTCCGCGTTGCCGGCGTTTCTCCAGCTCTTCCTGTAGATACCGTTTGCGGTCTTTGGCGATGTATTGGCGGGCAAAGATGTTCGGAACGGCAACCCCCAGCGAGATACAGAGGATGATAAGGGCTGAATTGATGCCGTTGAAGAATGCATTCGTCACTTCACCGACTACTCCGTGCAGGTCGATGAATGCCAATAATGACCGGTACATCAAGACCCCGGGGATCATCGGGATGACGGAGGGTATTGTCAGTACGTGGTTGGGTACATGGAACCAATGCACGGCTTTCACTGCGAGGAGGCTCACTACGAAGCTTCCCATAAACGAACCGATCACAGGACCGTAACCCAATTCGAAATTCACAAAGTTGCGTGTACATACGGCAATGATCCCTCCGATTGCTACCACCCATAATAAGCGGCGTTGTATATTAAAGATCATCGAAAATCCCATCGCAGCAATAGCCGCAGCAATTGCATATACATAATACGGGTCGTGAGGAACCATACTCAGTTCACTGAATTTATGGTCGATCGTGATGTCCCCCATCACAAGTACACGCATGGCAAACGCGATACCGAAAGTCATGGCGCCTACCATCATGGCCGTATTCGCCGCACGGGTGATCCCTACCAGCAAATGGTTGTCGAGCATATCGTCCACAAAGTTGATCAGCGGCACTCCCGGTACGATGAACAGGGCACATGCCAGCAACGGATGATAGGGCGTATCGGATAGTCCCGAGAAAGAGGAAACATAGGCCAGGCAGGTGGATACGAAAGCGGCGAGGGCTATGCTCATATAGACATTCAGGCCGGCTTCGACGCAACGGGCACGTACCCTGAAACCGATGAATGCGCAAATGGAAGCAAACAGGAAAGCGATCCAGTCGCATCCAAACAGTTTACAGAATCCTCCGCAGGCAAATCCGGCGCCGATGGCCACTACATAAGGAATATAGTTACGCGGTTTTGCCGCAATTTTCTCCAATTCATTTTCGTATTCGTCCAGTGAATAATCTTCCTCGATAGCGCGCCATGAAAGATCGCTGATCTGTGAGATTGCGGTCATGTTAATACCATGTTTTTCACATTTCTGGAATTTGGAGAATGAGTTTCTTTCGTCACTGACATTTACCATGATCATCGTCCACCGGATATCGAGATGTAATTTCTCTTCCGGAATACCCATAAATGCAGCTACTCGTTTCATGTTCCGTTCAATACGGTTCGTGTCGGCAGCACTTTCCATCAATAATTTACCGGTACGAAGCAAGAGATCTAGTTTGCGTCGTAATAACAATACTTCCTTGTCTGTCATCTTTTTGTTTAATTCGGGTCCAATTCGGGCGCGAAGGTACAGCTTTTTTCCGATTATCAAAATGCTATTACTATCGCATGTAAATCGGATTAATATAGCGACTATTTAGAATTAATATTACGGGTAATATTTTTTAACGTATTAAACGGACAGGGAAAGGGTGATTATATAATCAAAATGTAAAAAGGCATATTCTCCCCGGGAAGAGGTAAACAGCAGGTTCGCATCGATACGAATGATATAAAGTTTGCCTGTTCTATCTTCATATTCCGATATATTTCGTATTTTTGCCATCGAATTATGGTGTAACGGTTTGGCTGTCGCTGACCGTTAGTAAAAGGGAATCCGGTGAAAGTCCGGAACTGTACCCGTAGCTGTAAGTTCTATAACCCCGGCAAATCTTGTTGCCACTGACTGAAAAGTTGGGAAGGCGGCCGATCATGGGAGAACGAGTCAGAAAACCTGCCATCATTCGATATGCAATGCCTCGGGTAAGGTATTGATAGACCTGTAATATATGCGAAATTTATACATAATAAGAACTCTATGCCTGTTTGGCGCATGGCTGTATGCGTCTGTGCCGGTAAATGCACAGCAGATAGATACAACGACTTATCATCAACTGAAGGAGGTGGAAGTGGTGGAGAAGGCGCGTCCGTCCACTACCCGCGAAGCGGCTCCTTTGCAGGTGATGGATCGTGCCGGCATCGAGCGGTTGGGTATACAGGACTTGTCGGAAGCGGTAAAACGTTTCTCCGGTGCTACCGTAAAGGATTACGGTGGGATAGGGGGATTGAAGACTGTTTCGGTGCGCAGCCTGGGTGCACAACATACGGCTGTCAGCTATGATGGCGTAACGATAACGGATGCCCAGAGCGGACAGGTCGATATCAGCCGCTTCTCACTGGATAATGTAGAAATGGTTTCACTTTCGATCGGACAGACCGACGATATTTTCCAGACGGCCCGGATGTATGCATCGGCGGGGGCGTTGAGTGTGAAATCATTGCGTCCGGATTTTCTTACAAAACCGTTTCATCTGAAAGCTCAGGTAAAGACCGGTTCTTTTGGTATGGTGAATCCTTATATACTTTACGAACAAAAGCTGGGAAAGAAATGGGTCGCTTCTTTGAATGGAGATTATTTGAGGGCGGACGGAAATTATCCTTTTACACTGACGAATGTGTCGCAAGTAGAAAACCTGAAGCGGCACAATAGCGATATCGAATCCTGGCGTACGGAATTAAACCTTTGGGGAGATTTGGGACGCGGAGGAAATTTGTCTGTAAAAGGGTATTATTTTGATTCCGAGCGAGGGTTACCTGGTTCTGTCGTTTTATACAATGATTATGCCGGTCAACGATTATGGGATAAGAATGCTTTTGTCCAGGCTCATTATAAAAATCAGTTAAGTAAGAAATTCGCATTGCAAGCTCAGGCTAAATTTAATTATGCCTGGAACCGCTTCAAAGATGTGAACAATAAATATGAAAATGGAGTACAGATCGATAACTACACGCAGCGGGAGTATTATGCTTCGGTATCCGGACTGTATACACTGTCTGATCGTCTCTCTTTTTCGCTTATAGAAGATTTTTTTGTAAATACATTGGATAATACCTTGCCTGAATGCCCATTCCCTACCCGTAATACCTCTCTAACTTATCTGGCAGGACAGTATAAAGATAATCGGTTGACAGTGACAGCAAGTGTTTTAGGTACTTATATGACGGAAAACGTGGAATCCGGTGATCGTCCGGCCGACCGTAAGCGGTTATCTCCGGCTGTGAGTGCATCCTGGCGTATTCTGCCTGAAGAAAATCTGCGTGTCCGTGTTTCCTATAAAGATATATTCCGTGTTCCTACTTTTAATGACCTGTACTATCTGCGAATGGGAAATACAAATCTAAAACCGGAAAAGGCGACGCAATATAATTTAGGGCTGACCTGGAGCGGAGATTTTTCTGTTTTTCGTTTCCTGAGTCTTTCTGCTGATGGGTATTACAACCAGGTAGACGATAAGATTGTAGCCATGCCTACTATGTTTGTATGGAAGATGATGAACATGGGAAAAGTATCTATCGGAGGGGCTGATGTCAATCTTCTGGCAGAAATTCCATTGTTTGAAAAAATAGAGGCACAAATACAAGCCAATTATACATTCCAGAAAGCAATAGACATAACAAAGGAAACGGCAAAGAACTATCGTCACCAGATCCCCTATACTCCTAAACATTCGGGTATGATTGCTTTGTCTTTACAAACTCCCTGGGTGAATGCCGGTTATTCGGCTACAATGGTAGGTGACAGATATGCTTTGCCTCAAAATATTGAAGATAACCGAATTGACAGATATACAGAACATACGATCTCACTGAATCGTGAACTTCAAATCAGGAATTGTATGTTTCGCTTGCAGGGAGAGATTGTGAACCTGACAAATAAAATGTATGATGTCATACAATATTATCCCATGCCGGGGCGGTCATGGAGAATAACTCTGAGTATAAATTATTAATATTAAAAACTAGAAGAGAGATGAAAACAAGAAATTATCTTTTTCTGTCTGCACTATGTGCACTGATGTCTTTTTCTTTCGTCGCTTGTGATGATGACGACGATAATAAACAAGAAGAAGGAGTCCCTACCGGTGTTGTAACCGATGTGAAATTTACTGATACCGATAAAAATGTATCAAAGATCGGAGGAACGCTTAGTTGGACAGCTCCAACTTCTGTGGAAGATATTACAAAGTATGTACTGTATCTTTCTTCTGATGGTAATGGTAAAGACACGAAACTGGGAGAAACAGCAGTTGGAACAAATAGCTTCACAATTCCTGATAATACGGATTTCGCTTCTTATATCCTTGTAATTGCAGCTAATGTCAAAGGTGAGTCGAACGCTATTGCTAAAGTACAGGTGATTGATTTCACAGAAGAACCTGTGCCTGTTTTACCGGGAGTCTATTTTATGAACTCAGGAAAATGGCAATCCAATAACGCTACCTTAGATTATTATGATCCAAATACAAAAGAACTGAAAACAAAAGTGTTTGCTTCTGTCAACGGTCGCGGCTTGGGTGATACAGCCAATGATATTATGGTTTATGGTTCTAAAATGTATATAGCCGTAAGTGAGTCTAATACAATCGAGATTACAGATATTACTGCTAAATCATTGAAAACAATTGCACCGAAAGATGATAGCGGACAGCCTCAGTCTCCCCGTTATCTGGCTGCTTATGAAGGAAAAGTATATGTAACGCTGTTTGACGGTCATCTGGCAGAGATCGATACAACTTCAATGGAGATCACAAAGAAGACGAAAGTAGGTCCTAATCCTTATCAGGTTCGCGAGGTAGGAGGAAAACTATATGTTGCTAACTCCGGAGGATATAATTCTGTAAAGGACTCTACTTTATCGGTTGTCGACCCGGTTTCTTTCACTGAAGAAAAGAAGATCGTTGTAGGTTTAAACCCGATGTATATGAATGCTGACAGTGACGGAGAACTCTATGTGGTATGTGGTGGTAATTTTGCAGATGTGAAGGCTTCCCTCCGACGTGTTGATTTGAAGGCTGAAACATCAACATCTCTTTATACAAACGATAATATTATGATGGGAATGGCTGCTGATAAACTATATGTCATCCAATCTGAAAATGATGCAAACTGGTTGCCTATCAATACACAATTCGTTTCTTATGATGCGAAGAGCGATACGGAAACTTCAAAGAATTTTATTACCGACGGAACAGTTGTGGATGGTGCTTATAGCCTGAATGTAAATCCGGCTACCGGTGATATTTATATTGGTACTTCCGATTATGTAAGTACCGGAGATATGTTTATCTTCTCGGCTGAGGGTAAAAAGATTAATCAATTGGCAGTTTCCGGTCTTAACCCTATGGGAGTTGGCTTTCTTAAATAAGAAAAGAAAGTAAAGGTCTAATGAAGCTTTATAAAGTTTTAATAGGTTTGATGCTTTGCCTCACATTCGGTTGTAATGTGAAGCAAAGTTCATCTGACCGTCAATCCCTCTCTTCCGACACCATCCGTTACGCCCAAGGATTTACAGTTCAATATTTCGACGATTATACCTCTGTTGAAGTTCGTGATCCCTGGGACAGTATCCGTATCCTGCAACGGTATCTTTTGGTAGACCGTGAGCAGCCGGTACCGGATGGCTTGCCGAAAGGAACAGTGGTGCGAACTCCTATCCGTAATATCGTCGTCTATACCTCCGTGCATGCTGCTATTATCGACCAGCTGAATGAAGCCGATAAGGTGATTGGCGTATGCGAACCCCGGTATATGGATACGCCTTCTATCCAAGAAGGTCTTCGTTCCGGAAAAATTGTCGATCTGGGTGAAGCAACCTCTCCGAATATAGAAAAGATCATTGATATAGGGGCGGAGATCATTATCGCTTCCCCATTTCAGAATGCGGGATATGGCCCGGCTGAGAAACTGGGTATTCCCATTATTGAAGCAGCCGACTATATGGAGTCGTTGCCTCTGGGACGGACCGAATGGATACGTTTCTACGGCCTGTTGTTTGGAAAGAGTGCGATGGCAGACTCCATCTTCCGCGAAACGGAACAAAGCTACCTGGAGTTGAAAGAGCTCGCAAAGACCGTGACCAACCGTCCGACCGTCATCTCTGAAAAGAAATTCGGCTCTTCCTGGTATATGCCGGCCGGCGATAGCTACATCGCCCATCTGTATACCGATGCCGGTGCCGATTATATCTTTAAAGATCTTCCCGGAGCAGGCAGTACGCCGCTGGCTTTTGAAACCGTGCTCGATAAAGCCATCCATGCCGATATATGGCTGATCAAATATAATCAGGCAAATGATATGACATACAAAGACCTGCGTACCGAGTATACTCCCTACGAGAACTTTGATGCCTTTAAGAACCGTCGGATATATACCTGTAATACGGGTGTTGTCCCTTATTATGAGGAGTTCCCGATTCATCCCGACTATCTGTTGAAAGATCTGGTATGGGTATTCCATCCCGAATTACTGCCCGGTTATACACCGCGTTATTACCGGAAGATGGAATAACATAATTCTGCATAAAAGTTTTGCGGATTTATTTGTCATTTGCAATAAAGGGTCATAATATCTTGTTTATTAGAATATAACGCCATTGCAAATACTTCTTTTATTTGCAATGGCGTTTGTCATTTGTCATATATACACAAAGTTTTCAAAAAGTATCTGCCATCTGTCACACTATGGTGTAATATACAGGTTTACAGGAGATAGAGTGTGGCAGACGTTTCTTTTTATCTGTAACTGCATCTGTCATCTGTCACCTGTTATCTGTATAAGACTATGTGTTAATAGGCAGGTAACTATCTGTTAATAAGGGAGATACTAGTGCAAGAATCCCGATCTGTTAAAACCACCCTGTACAGGGTGGCCTGACAGGGTGTACAGGCTGGTTTTGTATGGTGTACAGGTTAATTTTCCAGGATGTACAGGGTAGAAATAATATCTCAGGTCTTAACGTTTAGTTCCTCCTGTCTTAATACATAAAAGCTGCTAGAGGGGTTTCTACTATCTCCTTGTTTGGTATTATAATCTCTCACTTTTAGAAAGATATGAGTCAAATGTAGAAATAACTGAGTCAATAATATAGGAAAATGCCCCTGTCTGTCCATCAGCTATCAGTCATAAATAAGACAAACCCAGTTACAGGTTTATTTGCCGTCAGTTTTAACAGACGGATCAGTAAATGATCTATTTCTCTGGACTTTAGTCCCATTTTAAACAGTCTCTTTATTTACAGAGAAATGTGGCTAAAGCCAAAAAAGGAGAAACAACTTGTAATCCGTCAGTTAAAACTGACGGCAAATGAACCTGTAATGGCGAAGTCTCTTTGATAAGGGGATAGCTTCAATGATTGCTTATATCTGTCAAATTAATGAAACATTCAAAACTGTCAAATAATGAAACATTCAAATCTGATAAAATATGGATGTTCTCCCTCTTAACAAGAGCCGACTTTTATTTAGTCTTTCCGCTGGAGTAATTTGTTTTTGTTTGTTATATTGTTGAGAACTCTTTATCTTCGTTTCAAATAAAGGTGAATGATATGGAAAAGAAAACATCGACTCTTCGTTTGATTTACCCGCAGTGGCAGGGAGGGATAGTGGCCCATTGGATGCCTGATATTCCGGCAGATGATGCTTCAAGAGGGTATTACCTGGGGGCTCAACTTTTGAATTTACTGGCACCGGAAAGTTCGCAAAAGACAGTGGTGGTGCCTGTCTCCCTGGATATAAATGACCGGGAAACGGAAAAAGGCGTGAGTGCCCATCGGGTTATTCTGGAACAGACCGAAGTAGCCCTGGCAAAACTCAAGGAGAATAACCCCGACCGGATCGTAACATTGGGAGGCGAATGCTCCGTGAGCGTAGTTCCGTTTACCTATTTAGCAGAAAAGTATCCCGGGGATGTAGCTGTAGTCTGGATCGATGCACATCCTGACGTCAACCTGCCTTATGATGATTATAAGGGCTATCATGCAATGGCGCTGACGGCATGCCTGGGTATGGGGGATGAAGAAATCATGAATGTATTGCCAGGAAAGATCGAAGCCTCAAAATCATTGCTTGTGGGACTACGCTCCTGGGATGAAGGGATGAAAGACCGCCAGGAGGAATTAGGTATAAAAGGTTTGTCGCCTGTGGAAGTGGCTGCCGACAGTACGGCTGTCCTGGAATGGCTGAAAGGAACAGGGGTGTCCAAAGTTGTTGTTCATTTTGACTTGGATGTGCTCGACCCGAACGAAATTATTGCCGGCGTAGGTGTTGAGCCGGATGGAATGAAAATACAGGAAGTGGTTCGTGTGATCAATGACATAGCCGCCGAATATGATTTGGTGGGGCTCACCGTGGCCGAACCTATGCCGCGTATCGCTATCAAGATCAGGAATATGCTGGATCAGTTGCCTTTACTGAAAGAATAGGCCTGTTGTAGAGCGGCAGAAGAACAAAATCCCCGGTCTCAAGAGCTTGAGCCGGGGATTTTCTGTAGTTTGGCATTTGAATTATAGGGAGTTGTTATTTTGGTCCGTTATGCATAGCCGTTCAGCATTCCATAGAAATACATCGGCTTCAACAAGTAAACTTTCAGTAACCAGGCCGCCCATTGTTCCTTCGATGTGTCCAGCATACTGAACGGGAACGAGTGAACCGGTTTTTTATCATAATCGAACTCGCACAAAAGCACGTGTCCATAGTCTGTAACGATCGGGCAGGCTGCATATCCGTTGTATTTCTCAACGGGTTCTTTGCCTTCCATCAGTGAGATCAGGTTCTTTGCTGCGATCGGCACTTGCATGCGTACGGCAGCAGATGTCTTACTGGTCGGTATCCCGGCAACGTCTCCCAATGAGACAATGTTCGGATACGTCTTATGGACCAGTGTCGCTTTATCGACCATCACCCAAGCCTCGGCGGCCAGCTTACCTTCTGTCCATCCCAATCCGGCTTCGCGAACGAAATCGGGAGCCGACATAGGAGGAGCGAAGTGTAAGAAATCGTAATCTTCTACGAAAGGAGTAATTACTTTTTCTTCTCCGACTGTTTCAACCTTTTCAAAATGTACTTGTTTGGCTGCTGTATCGACACCTTTTACACGCACATTGAGATTGATAGGAATATTGCGTTCCTTATAGATCTCCAACAGACGGGGTGTATAAAAAGGAATATCATACAGCTCTTTAGCTGCTGTGAAATAGTCCAGTTTGATGTTATCCCGTGTTCCCTGTTTGCGGCTGTAATCCTCTGTCAGCAAGCAAATCTTTTTCGGTGCCCCTCCGCATTTGTGCTTCGTGTATGTATCGGTGTAGATACCACGGCCACCTGTTTTAGAGAATTCCTGAATCGCTTTCCAGGTTTTTTGTGCACCTTCGAAATCATATATACTATGAGCGTTTCCTGCTCCTAATGTATCATGTGTAATACCTTCTACTTTTTCCCAGTTTGTTTGCACTCCCGGTGTCAGTACCAGAAAGTCGTAAGGTATCTTTTCTTTTCCGGTTGTTGTAACCTGGTTCATCACCGGGTCGACTGCTGCAACCGAATCTTTAATCCATTTTACTCCATCGGGAATACAATTCTCTTGTTTTTTCCAAACGTCGTCCGGTTGATAAACACCGGAAGCTATTAATGTGAAACCTGGCTGGTAGAACTGGCGATCGCTTGGGTCAATCAAAGTGATATCCGGGTTATCCAGCCAGTGCATCAAGCGTGCTGCCATGCTGATTCCGGCCGCTCCTCCACCGATAACTACGATCTTACCTTTTGCATTACTTGAAAAGGCATGTGCTTTCTCTGTACCTACAGCTGTTATAATACCCGCTGCTATTAATGTTTTTAGGAAATGGCGGCGACCAATGCCTTGCCTTTCCAACTCTTCAAGTTGTTCTTCCAGCTCGTGTTTCATCGTGTCTTTAGAATTTAAGATATGAATGCATCGGCAAAGAAAGCGTATTTGGAAATATATCGGTTAAAAAGTACTACTACACTACTTGCACAATTAATTTGTGAAGTAAAATTTATTGCTACAATACTTTCTCATCTATATCCGGATCGTTTATATTCTATTGATATACAGTGGTATGTGTAGGGTGAAAATCTAGAAAATATTTTTTAGAAACTCATAAGGAAATCGATAAGATTGGTGTCGCCATCCAGTGACAGACGCTTTCTTAATCGGTATCTGCGTAATTCTATTGCGCGTATCGATACATTTAGAAGGGATGCTATCTCTTTTGTGGAGAGATTCATGCGCAACAAACAGCAGATACGTAAGTCGCCTGTTGTGATATCCGAATATTGTTGACGTAAACGATCTATGAAATTTTGATGTGCACTGTTGAAGTGGCTTTCAAACAATAGCCAGTCGGCCTGGTCGTTTAGCGATTCTTCCATCAGGCTTTTCATCCGCATATATAGTTTATTCGGATAGCGGTCGCCCAATGTCTCTTTCTGGCGCTCCAGTTCGTCGAGCAATGTCTGTATGGCCTGATTCCTTTTGACAAGGGCAGAGGTTTGCAAACTCAGTTCATTGTTTTTATTTTGCAGTTCGGCTTCCAGCATTTTACTTTTCATCTGCTGGATCTTCTGTTCTTCCGCCTGTCTTTCCACTTCCTGCCTGGCCAGTTCTTCTTTTCGAAGATTTTTCAGATGATAACCGAGTATGGCTTTAACTATTAATGCGGTAAGGATGATATAGGCCAGCCATGCCCATATTGTGTTGTACCACGGTGGACGGACGGTAATAGGAATCTCTATTTCCATATAAGGACCCCGGACTACATATTTCCGGATTTTCAGGGTGTATTTGCCTTCCGGTAATTGCAGGAAAGATATTTTGCCGTCTTTTTGCCAGGGAGACCAATCGGACGATACTCCTTCTATCCTGTAACTGACCAAATGGTTCGGTGTGAAGATAGTACTTCCCACATAAACGGATAATTCCTGGAAGTTATGAGGGAGTATGATCTTTTCCGAATTGACCGGCAGATTGTGTTCACCGTTTTTATCCACATATTCTATCTCTGATATCTGTAAAGGAGTTCCTGCTCCCAGGCTGTTGCCTATCAGGTCACGTATGTTTATCAGTAACACGCCCTGCATGGCGGATATCAGGTGTAAAGAGTCGCTGAGCGGAAACATCCTTCTGTCGCGACTGACCATATTCATATTGTAATTATCGAGGAGCAATCTGCATTTCAAAGTCCCGTTGCCGTTTTCATTATGGAATAATCCGGCTTCGTTCTTAACACAGAGCCAGTACATATCGTCTCCGATCGGATAGATCTGGTCGGCATGTGCAAAATTACCTAATGCTTCGACATTGTTGAATATCGAACAGATCTGCAGCGTGTCGTAAGCAATTCTTTGTGGAGGGAGATGGATCTGTTCTTTACTGATATCGACCGGTTCGAAGTTGTCTCCGCCTTTTAGTGTCCTTTTAAAATATCCGGTATTTGTCTGGATATATAATGTGTCGTTACGTAGGGAGGCGTTTTTGAGTTTACCTATTTCACTGCGTTTTCCCAGTCTGACAAGGGATGGCTCGAATGTTATCTGCGACAGTCCGTTGTCGAAAGCGATCCATATCTGCTGTGCATCCTGTATACAGATGGCCCGTACGATATTGTCGGGTAAGGTCTGGTCTTGTGTGGATAAATGACGCAGGATCGTTCCGTCCGGACTTGTGATATACAGTCCCCGGTTCTGTGTACCGATAAAATACATGTCATCTATGGTCATGAAGACAGATGGCTGGGCATGGAGTATCTCGTCCGGGAGAATGAAAGGAATGGATGCCGGCGGTTCTTTGAATTTGACTTCGGCCGGTATTTTGTTCAGTTTGTGATAGCGCATCACTCCGAGGTTGTCGCGTGTCCAGCCTCCGAAAGACCCTTCGCTGATGGTATAAATCGTATCATTCAGGAATGTGACGCCGGTGATAGGCGATTTATCCGGTGTCTCGAAATGCTTCCAGGTGTTTCCGTCGAAGGTCAGTAGCCCCATATTGTTGGCTACATACAATACGCCGTCGGACGCAACGGACAATCCCCAGTTCTGACAACTGGCTTTGTAATCGTCTACTGTAAAGTTTTTAATGAAAATATTGGGAATATCTACCGATCCACGTGCAGTCAGCACGCTAAGCATAAAGGCCAGGAATACTATCGGTAGTTTATACATCGCTCGAATTGATTTAAACGTGTAGAGACAAGGTGTTGCCTTGTCTCTACGTATTTTGGTTACAAATATACTAAAAATATTTGCTTATTTATAATCCTGCCAGTCTTTGATCTGGATATCTTTTACATCCATTGTACAGAATGCTTCGATGAATGCACTTGCCAGACGGGCGTTGGTGATCAGCGGAATATTATGGTCGATCGCAGCACGGCGGATCTTATAACCGTTGGTCAACTCGCGTTTGCTATGGTCTTTCGGGATGTTTACAACCAGTTCGAATACGTGGTTGCTGAACATATCCATGATGTTCAGGTCGCCCTGTTCATCCGGCCAGCATACGGCAGTCGTGTTGATACCGTTTTCATTCAGGAACTTAGCAGTACCGGCAGTACCGTAAATCTGGTATCCTTTTTCACTCAGCAGGCGGCAAGGTTCCAGTAAATCTACTTTACTCTTGGCTGCACCTGAAGAAACCAGGACATTCTTTTTAGGAATGTTGTTACCTACGGCGATCATGGCAGACAGCAGTGCTTCGTTGAAGTCGTCGCCGATACAACCTACTTCACCGGTAGAACTCATATCCACACCCAGTACAGGATCCGCTTTATGCAGACGGGCGAATGAGAACTGAGAAGCTTTTACACCGATCCAGTCGATATCGAAAGCACTTTTGTCCGGTTTTGTATAAGGAGCGTCCAGCATGATACGGGTTGCAGTTTCGATGAAGTTGCGTTTCAGTACTTTTGAAACGAACGGGAAACTACGTGATGCACGCAGGTTACATTCGATTACCTTCACGTCGTTGTTCTTAGCCAGGAACTGGATGTTGAACGGTCCGCTGATGTTCAATTCTTTGGCGATCATCTTGCTTACCTTTTTGATGCGGCGTGCTGTTTCGAAGTAGATCTTCTGAGCCGGGAATACCAGTGTTGCGTCACCGGAGTGAACACCGGCAAACTCGATATGTTCGGAGATAGCGTATTCAACCACTTCGCCGTTCATGGCCACTGCGTCGAATTCCACTTCTTTTGCTCCTTGAAGGAATTCAGATACGACAACCGGATATTCTTTAGATACCTTAGCTGCCAGATCCAGGAATTCGATCATCTGTTCCTTGTTGTGGCAAACGTTCATGGCTGCACCTGAAAGTACATAAGAAGGACGGATCAGGATCGGGAAGCCTACCTTTTCGATGAAGCCGTCGATCTCTTCCATACTGGTCAACTCTGCCCAGGCCGGCTGGTCGATACCCAGTGTATCCAACATGGCTGAGAATTTGTGGCGGTTTTCAGCACGGTCGATAGACAGCGGAGAAGTACCCAGTACCGGAACATTTTGGCGATACAACTTCATTGCCAGGTTGTTCGGGATCTGTCCGCCTACGGATACGATCACACCCTTCGGCATTTCCAGGTCCATTACATCGAGTACACGTTCGAAAGAAAGTTCGTCGAAGTACAGACGGTCGCACATATCGTAGTCGGTAGAAACCGTTTCCGGGTTGTAGTTGATCATGATCGACTTGTAGCCCAGCTTACGTGCAGTCTGTGCAGCGTTCACCGAACACCAGTCGAACTCTACGGAAGAACCGATGCGGTAAGCACCTGAACCCAGGATCACCACGCTCTTGTCGTTCTTGTAATAAGGGATATCATGTTCGCTACCGTCGTATGTCATATACAGGTAGTTAGTCAGTTCCGGATGTTCGGAAGCGATCGTGTTGATACGTTTTACGCTCGGCAGGACACCCATTTTCTTACGCAGGTTACGTACACGGATATTTTCTTTTTCCATGTTGCCTTCCGGATTTTCCACATAGCGTGCAATCTGGAAGTCAGAGAAGCCCAGGCGTTTAGCTTCTTTCAGAACATCTTCGGGCAGATCTTCGATTTTGTTGTATTGAGATAATACTTTCGTATAATCTACGATATTTTTCAAACCGTTCAGGAACCACGGAGTGATTTTTGACAGTTCGTGGATACGTTCAACGGTATAACCTTCTTCCAATGCTTTTGCAACGGCGAAGATACGCAGGTCGGTCGGGTTAGCCAGTGCATCGTCCAGGTTGTCGAATTCCAGGTCGTTGTTTCCAACGAAACCGTGCATACCCTGTCCGATCATACGCAGACCTTTCTGCATAATCTCTTCGAAGCTCTTACCGATCGACATGATCTCGCCGACAGACTTCATGCTTGAACCGATCAGGCGGCTTACACCGACGAACTTGGTCAAGTCCCAACGCGGGATCTTTACGATCATATAGTCTACTTCCGGAGCTTTATAAGCAGAGTTCGGAGTACCCATTTCGCCGATTTCATCGAGGCTGTAACCTAATGCCAGCTTAGCGGCAACGAATGCCAGGGGATAACCGCTTGCTTTGGATGCCAGTGCGGAAGAACGGCTCAGGCGAGCGTTTACTTCGATCACACGGTAGTCGCAAGTGTCGGAATTGAATGCGTATTGGATGTTACATTCGCCCACGATACCCAGGTGGCGGATTGTCTTGGTCGACAGCTCTTTCAACAGATCCAGTTCCTTGTCTGTCAGAGAGCAGGTAGGAGCAACCACGATACTTTCACCGGTATGTACGCCCAGCGGGTCTACATTTTCCATGCTTACAACCGTGAAGCAATGGTCGTTTTTATCGCGGATTACTTCGAATTCAATTTCTTTCCAGCCTTTCAATGATTCTTCTACCAGGATCTGTGAAGAATAAGCGAAAGCGCTTTCCGCCAGTGTACGCAGTTCTTCTTCGTCTTTGCAGATACCGCTACCCATACCTCCCAGGGCATAAGCAGAACGGATCATTACCGGGAAACCGATCTTGTAGGCAGCTTTCACTGCATCTTCCATCGTTTCAACAGCCTGGCTTATCGGAGTTTTTACGTCGATTTCATTCAGTTTCTTTACAAACAGGTCGCGGTCTTCTGTATACATGATCGCTTCAACAGAAGTACCCAGTACCTTTACACCATATTTGGCGAGTGTGCCGCTGGTGTATAACTGAGTTCCGCAGTTCAGGGCAGTCTGGCCACCAAAAGCCAGCAGGATTCCGTCCGGTTGTTCTTTTTTGATTACTTCTTCAACAAAATACGGAGTGATAGGCAGGAAGTATACCTTGTCTGCTACCCCTTCGGATGTTTGAATAGTTGCAATGTTCGGATTCAGCAATACGGTACTGATACCTTCTTCTTTCAGTGCCTTTAATGCTTGTGAACCAGAGTAGTCAAACTCTCCGGCCTGTCCGATCTTCAGGGCACCCGAGCCCAGAACAATCACCTTTTTGATTCCAATTTTCGACATAGTAATTGGGTTGTTTTGTTTATTAATTGATTTTATAGAATGTTATACCTTAATTATCGCTATCCGCGGGACACAAAAAAAATGCGTTAGTAAAAATAACCAACGCATCTTATATAACCAAATGATAATCCCGTAAATTAAAGAAATGAGCCTCAATGTCCGGCGTTGAACCGGAAATAAACATCGGATTACACGTATGTATCTTATTCGTCATGAAACTCTTCCTTGCAAAATTTCGGCAAAGATAGGGGATATAATTTGAATGTGCAATAAAATAGGAGGGAATCGTGGTTTAAAATTTGTACTCATAATTACGTTGTATTAATGGAAATGATTTATAAAAAGGAAATGGTGCTGCTTGTCCGATATTCTATTTGTTATTTATTCTTGATTATTGCGTATTGAAGAAGTTTGTTTACGTCCTCCTTCATCAATTTAATAGTTTTCGATTGATCCTTAGGCTGTCTGGTAAGAACAGAGTAGGCCGCCAACCTGAGTTTGTCGGGTTGGTAGTAAGAATCGTCCGAATATAACTTTGTCAGTAGATAATAGGTGTCTATCTTTTCCGGCAGGATATGCAGGCACTGTAATAAATATTTCTCGGCTTGCTTATAAAGACCAAGCTGTTGGTAACTTTCAGCCAGGATGTAATAGAACTCCGGATTGGCACTTAACCGGATTGCCTGGTGGCTCCAGACGATGGCATCCGAATATTGTTTACACTGCAACAGGCATCTGGCTCCTTCCTGCAGGAATTCGACCTTGTGGTTGAGACGTGGATATAGACACTGGAATCCTTGTGTGGCCACTTGTTGTTCATTTTTCTGTTTGAGCAGTCGTAATGTTTTCCATTCCTTATAAGAATCGTAATAACCTATTTGACCGAAGAATAGCATACAGGCGGCTAATGCTGCAAAAGTTCCGATGTAGGGAAATGTTTTCGGGGAAGATTTTTGCAACTTACCGGGTATTGTCACGCAAATGGCCGAGAAGAATAACAGTAATACCCAAAAAGACGGTAATTGTAACGGATAAGAATACATAGAGAAAAAGAGTAAGGCGATAATGCTTCCCGTCGCTCCGATCTGTTTGTTTTTTAGTCCGTAGTAAAGGCTGAACCCGATCCACAATGAGAAAAGTAACAGTCCGGCGATACCGAACTCGAGTCCCATCTGCAGATATTCGTTGAATGCAAATTTCGGACAACAGGCTGCCTGTCGTTCCATGTCGGAAGCTTTCCCGGATGAAAAATAGTCGGCTTGTGTTTTTGCATAGGAAGTGGAAAAGCCTCCCAGGCCTGTTCCTGTCACGGGCTGTTCCAAAATAGCTTTGGTTGTTACGTTCCACATCAGTAAACGACTGGCCGATTGATCCGGGTGGATAAAACTACCCAGGGTGGGTAATCCTGCAATGCCCAGAAATAATAAAGCACAAACGGTCACGACAGTCTTACTGTGCATTATTACTCTTTGTTTCAGAATTTTCCATCCGGATTTACGTAAAAAGAATACCCAGCAGCAGGAGGCAACGGAGGCCAGCCATGCAGGACGGCTTGCCCCTCCCGGAAGGGCGATCAGGATAATTAGTACACCGATGACTGAGAGGTAAAACAACATGGTTCTGGTTTCCCACCATGCTATTTTATCACAATCACGGAATCGCAGTGCCAGATTCAGGCATAAAGGGAGTACGATAGCCAGATAACCGGAAAACGGACCGGGATTAAAAACCAGTCCGCTGCCATTAAACAGCGGATGGTCTTCCGCCGGGTTGCCGTGTATCTGCCCCATTCCCCACATAGCTTCAAAAACACCGGTCGATATAATGATCGAAATGAAAAAGAGTCTGAGCTCGGGATGTGTCTGTATGACGGCTCGTAACATAAACCATAGCATGGTCAGTTGACCGACAAAGAGCAGTTTTTCCGGTTGTGGGTTCAGGTCACGATCGTAGGTGATCAGAATCAGTCCGGTAAAGAGAAGTAAAAGTCCGTCAGGCAGTGTAAATGTGAAACAACTTTTTTTGATAGTGGCTTCCATAAAAAACACACTGAAGGCAAGTAATAAAACAGAGAAATGAAACCAGAATATTTTGCCGGCAATTGTTCCTTCGGCAATGTCTGGATTGGCGGCAAAAACAATGCATAATAGTAACGCTCCACTCGTAGAGAGGGATAATAGTCGTAGGTACTTGAATAAAATTTTCATCTTTAATTTATTTTAGGGTGATATCGGACTCTGTTTTTTGTTTATGAAAATCGATAACTATCTTTTCCGGTTATTACATGAGTTGATGTAAATACCCGAAGAAGATCGATGAAAAAACAAGTTGTGACGTTCTCTTTAGTGCTACTTCTCAGCTCCTAGATTAAACACGCAGAGGACAAGAAGGGTTTGAAAAAATAACAATTTGTCCATTGATATCACAAAATTAGGAAAGAAAATAGTTTTGGATAGTCTAAATTACTTCAATATGATTATTTTTTTAAGGTAAAAATAGGAAGGTAAATAAAGATGCCGGCAATCGACATAACCAGTCCCCCGATCGTACCTGCTGCCAGTGGAAACCAGAATGCTTCTTTATCGGGTCCCAACATGAACGGGATGAATCCCAGGATAGTAGATATCACTGTCAGGAAGATCGGAGTTATCTTTGCGTTCCATGCTTTCAGATAGGCACGCCATGCCGGCATCAACGGCTTATTGGTACGTAGCTGGTTGTATTCATTTAAAATATAGATGCTGGCATTAACGGTGATACCGCATAACAGGACGAAAGAAGCAAATCCTCCCTGATCGAAATTCAGCTTGAACCAGTAGAATGTCAGGAACACCCCGATATAAGAGATCGGTATGACGAAAATAACTGCCAAAGGTTGCTTTAACGAGTTGAACAGGATACTGGTCGTAAAGAAAATGATTACGATAATGAGCAATAACAGCAGATACTGCTTATTGTCTTTTGTATTCCAACTCCAGTAGTAACTTTCCGACTTGGCAGTATATCCCATCGGCAGGGAGGCGTTAAACTCTTTCAGTACGCGTTCCTGGATTTTTGTTCCCTGATTGGATGCTCCGATATATTCGTATTGTAGGCACAAGCGGTATTGTTGGTTCACTTTTGCCACCTTTTGGGGCATCTGGCCTTTCTCTACGGTAGCCAGTTCCGACAGTTTGTAGGACCTTCCGTTAATCTCCTGCGGGACATATTGCATGCTCCACACGTCATAGTCGTGGGCTTGGCGGGAACTCAGTTTCAGTTTCTCCGTTTCGTTATCCACAATGATCGTCCCGCTGTAAATATCTTTACCGAATACCGGATTGATAGAGGCGAACAGTTCGATCGGCAAGATGTTTTCCTGTGCCATCCGTGCCTTGTTCAGATTGAAATAGAACTCCTGGTAATCGTCTTTCCACCACGAAAATTCCGAGTTGATAAGCACTTCTTTGATACGGCGGTAGGTGAGGAGCTTCGCCTTTAATTGGTCGGCCCATTCATAGAGTTCGTCATAATTATAACCATACATTTCTATACGGAAGGAACCGGCTCCTTCGCGTACGTCGTTGCTGAACCCCTGGTCCTGTAATCCGTATACGTTCCAGCTACCGCCACCCAGTTCGAGTGCCTTGCTGATAATCCTGCTTTTCAAGGTATATGGGAAACCGCTCCGTTCAGCCGCCTTGGTGAAATAGATCCGTATCCCTGCCTGCCGTGCGCTATAAATATTGGTCTGGAACTGGCGTATATCCTTGAATGTGCTCAGATAGGCCTCCATACGTCCTATCAACTGGTTCATCTGTTCCAGTGTAGTCCCGTTGGGGAGCGAAGCGCTGACGGAAAGTACCGTTTCGTCGTTACGGGTAAAATAACTGCCTTCATACACTTTCTGGACGAAGAGGCGCAAGCTTCCTCCGAGTGCCTTGTCGATCACAGGCTTTACTTTCTCTTTGTATGTTTCACTGGAAACTATTTTATTATATTTCTCGATGAGCAATGAGTCGGTAGCAGTATATACCTTGTCTTTGTCATCCATTTCTATCTTTTCCGGTAAAAGGAATACAGGGAGGCCGAAGGCTAGAACAAGAATGAAACAAGCCGTTTTTTTCCAACGGCAGAGAAAGTGGATCTGTGCCAGATAAAGCCGGTTGAATCGAACCGGAAATCTTTTTATTTGTCTGTTTACCTGTTTTTTGAAACGTATCCACCGGGTTGTCGTACTAGCGGTAGCTAACCCGTTTCTTCTCCGTTCCGTCTTTTTCTTTTGTCCCAGCCCCAGTTTTTCTATCATGGCCGGAACAAAGAACAGGGCAACCGCCAGCGATACCGCCAGGTTGATAATTACAACTGCGGCAAAGTCCTGCAGGTTCAGCCGGATCTTTTCATCCAGGAAGAAGATGATGACAAGCGCACCGATAGTTGTCAGCGTAGCGGTCAGAATGGAGAGGAAAGCCCTCCGGTTATGCCGGTTACGGATATGGTCGGTCATGACGATCGTGTTGTCGATCACCAGGCTTAAGGATATGGTGACTCCCGCCAACGAATACAGTTGCATTTCCAGTCCGGCTAGGTAAAAGAAGATAACCGCAATACAGAGGTTTACACTCAGGCTGACAACGATCAGGAAGAGGTAACGCACGTTCCGCGTGATCAGCAGAACGAACAGCAACAGGATCAGGATAGTCAGGCCGGTACGTATATAGATCTTATTCAGTTCATTCTGAATAAATTCGGTGGCATCGTAACTGGTATGTATCTCGTATCCCTGGGGCAGCAGTTGGCGGATATGTTCCATTTCCTCTTTCACCTGCCTGGCCAGTTCCAGCTGGTTCGCCGTTTCTTCGGCCCGAATAGACAAATAGATCGAATTCAGTCCGTTGATACGGTAATAACTTTGCGGTGCTTCTTCCTGCCGGGTCACATTCAGTAACTGGTCCAGACGGATCAGCTTTCCTTCTTTATTGGTAACGGTGATACGCGAAGGATCGAAGTCCTGCGGTCCGGCTTCGGGTATCAGGACGAGACGGATCCATTCTTCCTGCCCTTTCATCTTGACATTCCCTGTTCCGAGGAACTCTTTTTTATAGTATTGGTTGATGGCGGACTGTATATCTTCGGTCGTGATACCGAGCGTGACCAGTTGCCGGCTGTCATATTCCAGCCGCCATTCCATCGGGGTAGCTCCCCGCACATCGATCCGGTAAATTCCCGGGATACCTGCCAGGCGCGGTTTGATCTGATCCTCGGCAAACCGTTGTATGAAGATCGGGGTTGCGGCCGCATTCAGTGTATAGGTCATAAAAGGCCCCGACTCCTTATCGTCGGGACGGCTCATTTCCAGTACCGGATAGCTAAGTCCGTCGGGCAACCCTGGCCATGTCTGGCGGATAATCGTGGAGGCTTCGAAACGGGCGGCATCGATATTGGTATGTTTGTCCAACTCCAGCGTCACATACCCCCAGCCGTTGCCGGAAGTGGAATTGATCTCCTTGATCCCTTTGATACGTGCCAGCATCGACTCCAGCCGCGAAGTCACTTCCATTTCGATCACACGCGCCGAATTGCCGGGCATGTTATAGCTGACGGTCAACCGTGGCAACGTGCGTGACGGCGATAACTTGATCGGCAGGAGAGGAATAAATGCCAGTCCTGTCAGCGCCACGCAAAGAAAGGTGACGATGATGGTAAAGGATGATATTTTAGGAGATGTATTCATTATCAGTATTTACAGTCCTTGTGCATAATCGAATTCACTGGACAGGGATATCCCTGTTTCAAAGTCGTGCAACGTCAGTTTTCGTATCTTGAAATAACTCAACCAGTAGTTTTGCAGGGCGGAGATATAGTTGCGCTGTGCCTCCTGCTGGCGGTTCAGGGAGAGGGTCAGGCTGTTGATATCCGCCTTTCCGATCATAAATCGCTGCTTGGTTTCGCTGTAAGCCATGAGAGCCAGGTCGAGTGCTTCTTCCGCACTGCTGATCAGGTTCTGTTGGATATTGAAATCGCCTACCGTCATGATAACATCTTCCTCTACGGTCAGTTCTTCCTGTCGGGCGGAGATCTGTGTTACGTTCAGATTGTTTTTGGCGATATTGTGTTTCCCTTTCCGTACCCCCCAGTCGACAAGCGGTATGGATACGGATACGGATACAATATCCTGTTGCAACGGATCGCGATAGGCATTTTTTAATTTGCTCGATACCTGGTTGAAACCGATACTGGCATTGATGGACGCATTGAACATAGCCTCCTTCTTTGTCTTGTCCACCTGCTGTTCCGCTTCCATGATCTCCTGACGAAGACCGAGGAATTTCGGGTTGTTCTCGCGGGCGAGTGCCAACGCTTCATCAACCGATATCTGCATATCCCGCGGGCGGCCCGGCAGTGTTAACCGTATCTCTGTATTCTTATCGAAATTCAGGAAGGATGCCAGGCTGAACATTGCTCTTTTCAAAGCGATCTCTGTATTTTGCAAGGTGTTGCGGGCATTGACGGCATCCAGTTTCAGGGTGAGGAGTTCGGCCTTGTTGATCGATGCGATCTTATGGCGTTCCTGACCGGTGCGATAGAGCGTATCGGTGGAAGCTACATTCTCTTTAGCCAGGTCGTATTCGGCTTGCGCCATCGCGAGGGCGAAGAAATAGGTCGTTGCCTGTTCGCTGATCTGTTCGATATTATAGAGCAGTTCCTTTTTCACTTTCTCGTATTTAAGCGGTTCGATCTTCCGTTCCCACCGGAAAGGGTTGTAGCCGAACAGACTCTGTTGATAACCGAGCCGGATAGGAACGGTGGTGAACTGGTTATTCGCATCGTCCCCGAAATTACGCATAAACCCCAGCTCTGAATCCAGATAGAATGTACCCCCCAATAAGTCGAAGTTCTGTTTAATCTCCATATTCCCATTGGCATAGAACGATTCCTGCTTTTTATATTCATCAGCATCTTTCTGTGAATTATATCTTCGCGTAATATCCCGGTAATACTGTGCCGGTGTCAGGTTCAGTGTCAGGCTCGGCAAACGGTCTGCCTTATACGTCCTGTATTGCCAGTACCCGGCCAGATACATATTTTTTGTCCTGAATGCTTCCAGCGAACTGTCCGCCGCCAGCGAAATCGTCTTTTCGAGCGACAGGGCAAGCGGCTGAGCCTGCAAATAGACAGAGGTGAATAACAAAAATGATAATATTATCTTACCTATCTTCATAACGGCATTTTATATAATTCGTTAAACTTCCGTTTGTTTTTCAATCGTCAAATGCGACCGGTCATGTTTCCTGTAAATAAACCAGTATACCAGCGGGATGACAAAGAGGCTGACGGCGGTACCGATCAGCATGGCTGATATCATGGCGATGGAGAGCGGTTTCTGTAACTCGCTACCCATATCGAAAGAGAACAGAAGCGGAACCATACCGAATATCGTGGTCAGTGATGTCATGATAATAGGACGTAAACGCCGCCGCCCCGCTTCATGGATCGCTTCCATCAACGGGGTACCTTCTTTCCGCAACTCGTTGATCGCATCCAGTTTCAGGATCGAGTCGTTGATAACGATACCGCAGGTCACCACGATACCGATCGCGCTCATCAGGTTCATCGTATGTCCGCATATCCAAAGCACTAGCAGTGAAGCCGCCACGTCGATCGGTATTTCCAGCAGCACGATAAGCGGTTGCAGGAAACTTTCGAACTGGGCTGCCAGGATGAAATACATCAGCAATAGGGATATCAGCAAGATCACGACCAACTCGCTCAACATCTTTTGGTTGGAGAAGAAGCTGCCGGAGAAATCTATCTCCCATTCCTGCCCGCCTAACTTTTTCACCTCTTCCATCAAAGGTTCTGCCTTTTCTACATTATAAAAGCTGAACGGAATGTATTCGCCGTTCTTCCCGGCAGAGATCGTTTTCAGATCCTCGCCCTGAGTAACCCGTACCAACGATTGTAAGGGTATATACCGGCTCTTGCCGTCTTTATCCGGACGGGTCTGTACCAATGTTTGCTGCAATACGCTATTGACTGTCTTGCCGTCACCGGCCAAGGTGATCGGCAGATATTGCTGGTAGGAGCGGAGGGTTGCGACTTCATTTTCCTTGAAGGCCGTTTTCAACAAACGGTACACCTCGTTGTAGTCCACATTATAGAGCAGCAGCCTCTGGCGGTCGACCGATATATTCATCTGATTCTCGAAAGCGACGCCAACGGGGGCTTGTCCGGCTTCTGCCTTTATCTTCGACTCCAGCGTTTTTAACACCTGTGCCTCGGGAGCTTCCGCCTTGTTGCGTGCGTAAAACTCAGCCACGATATCCGCTTCACCGGTTACAAATAACTTCTCGAACACTGTCACAGGCGGAGAGAAGGAGAATACAGCCTGCGGATAGTTCTTGTTGAGCCACCCGGTTACTTGTTCCTGCAACGGAGCAATATCCGACGTGTTCTCTGTCTTGAAGTATAACTCAGCTTCCGAGCTGGATAACTCCCGGTCCCGGTTTAACAAGAATTGCTGTTGTCCCACGTACGAGGTATATTCCTGCACATTCTCTTCCATCCGGGCGAACAGCTTGCTTACCCGTTCCCGGTTTTCGTCGATATGGATGTTCTCGTTCCATTCGATATGTGCGATCAACTCGTTCTGGTCGATCTCCGGCATCCTGCTTTTCGGTACTTCATAAAACAGCAGTGCGCAAAGTGGAAGCATAAGAATAAGAAACAACATATTCGACCTTTTATGACGGAATACGAAATCGACTCCCGCATCATAGAAACGATCGAGCGTATGCTCTTTCACCAGGTTGTTGATCCGTAGATTGAACCCGGTATGTTTGATATCCGGAATGCTGTAAACCAGTTTGTAAAGAACGGGAAGCAACATGATACCGGTAAAGTATGAAACCATCAGCCCGACAGTTACGGCAAACGCCTGGTCGTAGAAGATTGCCCCCGCAATCCCGCTCATAAATACCAGCGGCACGAATACCGCGATCGTAGTAAATGTGGAACTCAGCATAGGGGTTATAACTTCCGACGTACCTTTATTACATGCCTCTTCCAGTGAATACCCTTTGTTCCTGTATTGCGTGATGTTCTCCGTCACAATGATCGAACTGTCGATCATCATACCCAGTGCCATGATCAATCCGGAAAGGGATATGATATTCAGCGACATCTTGAACATATAGAAGAACAGAAAACTGATAACCAAGCTGACTATCATACTCAGCCCGATCACCGCCGGACTTTTGATGTCTCCCAGGAAAAGTATCGCCACGATACAAATGAAAAGGAAGCCGAGTGACAAGTTCTGTTTCAGGTTTGAAATCGTATAATCCAACAACTCCGTCTGGTTACGGCTGATGCTGAACTCGATATCCGGATAGACTGTGGCGAAATAATCCGTCACCTCGCTGAGAGCCTCCTTCATATTATCCATATTCTCGTCCGCCTGCTTGATCACCGCCAACGTCACTGCCCGTTTGCCGCCCGACAGCGAAGCCCCGACCTCTTTTTCCGGTACTACCGCCACCTTTGCCAGCTCTTTCAACTGGAAGATACGGTCGTTTTTCCGGATATAGATATTCTGTACATCTTCCGGTGTACGCAGCAGGGTCGAGAATTTGATGTTGTATTCATAATATCCGTCCCGTACGGTCATGCTTCCCGGTTCGATATTGTTCGAGCTTAATGCCGACTCCAGGTCGCTCAGCGTAATACCCGCCATTTCCAGCATGTTGATATCGGGTACGATCTGCAACTGGCGTTTCAGTATTCCCGTAATATCTACCATCGCCACTTCCGGCAACTGCTCGATACGCCGTTTGATCACAGTCTCGGCAAACTGGCAAAGATCGAGGAAAGCGGTTTCACTGTCATCTGTTTTCAGTGTCAGGTTCAGGCAAAACACCGGTATATCCGTTGCGCTGGCCTTGATTACCCGCGGACGTTCTATCTCCCGTGGCAGATAGTTCATTGCCGCATCTATTTTCTCATTGACTTCGATGAAAGCCAGGTCCGTATTTGTCCCGAAATCGAAGCTCAACCGGATAATACCTGCCCCGTCGCGTGTCTCGCTCTGGATATCACGCAGGGCGGCAACCTGCATCAACTGCTGGCGGATCGGTTTTACGACCGTGTTTTCCAGTTCGCGGGCCGATGTATTCTGCCCGGATACCTGTATCGTGATCTCCGGTATTGCAATATCCGGCAACAATGATATAGGGATGGTAAAGTAAGTGACCAACCCCACGATAAAACAGGCCGTAAAAGCCATCAGTACTGCAATAGGACGTTGTAGTAAGAATTTAACCATGAATTTTCAATTTTCAATTCTCAATTATCGTAACCGGAGCCTCATGTGCCAGATTGATATTACCGCTGGTTATTACGATATCGCCCTCTTTCAGGCCGTCCACCACCGTATAGTTCTCCGCATTCTCGAGTCCGGTATGTACGTAAGTCCAGTATGCCTTTGTCTTTGTGCTGTCGAGAATGAACACGACCTGTTTGCCGGAACGTAAAACCACCGCTTCCTTCGGTACCACCAATTGTTTGCCTACCGAACGATGGATGCTGACACGCACATTCATCCCTTCGAACAGCTTCCCTTTGTCGGTAACGGCTGCTTTCACCTGTACCATCCCGTTCTCGTCTACCAGCGGGTTGATCTCGGAGATACGTCCTTCCGTTTTTCCTTCGTTGAAAGCAAAAGGAGTCACTTCCACCCGGTCGCCGTTCTTTATCAGGGGTAATTCGCTTTCCAGTACGGTGAATGCCGCTTCCAGGCTACGCGGATCGATGATCGTGCAGAATGCATCGGAGGTGGAAGCCGTATTATATTGTTTGGCAAACAGGTTGGCAACGATACCGTCGAAAGGAGCGGTCAGTACCGCATTCTTTTCCTCATATTCCGCCAGCTGGTATTGAACCAGTGCCTGGTCGTAGCCGCTTTTTACCCGGACCAGTTGCATAGTGGCAGGAGGTACCTTACCGGAATCTGCCAACGCATATCCCTGGCCGATCAGGACATCCTGCAATTCCAGTTTGGCCCTTTCCAATGCATCTTTTGCTACTGCCGTTTTGTTTTTCAGCCGGAAGGTCGATAGTTCCGCCAGTTTTTGCCCTTTGACTACCCGGTCGCCATTCTTCACGTAGATGGAAGCGATCGGTTCGGCCGATTCAAACCGCAGGTCGACATGGCGGCGGGCCGACAATTTGCCGTTGCTCACCAGTTCGTGGTTGAATTCCGTAGTTTTCAGTGTCATCACGGTCACTTCATTGGTTTCATCCGGTAGAACTGTTTCTACAGTTTCTTCCTCTGCACTGTCTCCTTTTTTCTCGCCGGAACAGGCTATCATTCCGGAAAGGAGCAGTATTGCCAGCAAATTGTAGTATTTCATATCCATATAAACTGTGATTCTGTTTTCAATTTCCAAATATACAAATTAATTATTACGATATTCTCGTAATTGATATATAAATAAACTAATTACGATTTTATCGTATGTTGTTGAGCATGTTTTTAACTTCTGTTCTCATTTCCCGTATAGCTGTACTTTCCACTTTCGGCTCTTTTTTCAATACGGCATCAGCAGCATTGAGAAACTTATCTTTCTGAAAGAAAGTAGGTTCCGAGTATAGTTTAGTTAACAGATAATAGGGATAGATCCGTTCCGGCAGTATTTCTATTGCATGTAGCAATAAATTTTCTGCTTTCTGATAATTTCCCAGGGCCTGTTCATTTTTTGCCGCCATATAATGTATCATCGGATCGCCACTCAGTTTCATTGCCCGTTCTAACAAACGGTTCGCCTCTGCAAACCGCTCCGTCTTACTCAAGCATTGCGCCGTTTCAAATAGTAGTTCCGGCTTATGTCCCATCAACGGTACCAACTTTTCATATCCGTCTGCCGCCGCTTCATAAGCTTTGCTATTATATAACATTTTCAATGTATTCCATTTCTTATACCCCTGGTAATAGCCTTTCTGCTGCCAGAAAAGCCATCCGCAACATACTGCCATCCCCCCGATTACAGCGACTGAGAGTAACTTTTTCCCCTCTCGAGAGGGGGTAGGGGGTGTGTCAGTGGAGACAGTTGCATTAGCAACCCCCATCAAAACCACCAACACCACCCAGAACTCCGGCAACTGTAACGGATAAGAAGCCAAACTAAACACCATCAATGCCAATATCCCCCCAGCTGCCCCGATCTGTCTGTTCTTCACCCCCCGGAACAAGGAATAACTTAACAACAATACAAAAACCATTAAACCAAACACTCCCTGTTCCACTCCTATCTGTAAGAACTCATTAAACCCATATTCCGGACATCCGGCCACCAGCTTTTCTGTCTCCGAAGCTTTACCGGAAGAAAAATATTCCGCTTGCGTTTCGGCATAAGCTGCCGGAAAACCTCCAAGCCCGGTTCCTGTACAGGGTTGTTTCATTATTGCTTGCGTCGTTACTTTCCATAAAAGTAAGCGGCCATCGGCCGAATCTTTTTTTAGCACGTAAATACCAGCCAATGCACCGGCTACCAGAAGCAGTATCAAAAAAGATGATACTGTAGTTAAGGTTTGGTGTTCTTTTATAAATCGCTTAGTCTTTTCCCATCCGATACGTTGTATCCAGTAAACCCATCCGCACGAAACCGCCGCCGCAATCCAGGCCGTCCGGCTCATCCCGGCAGGCAACACGACAATAATAGCCGGCAAACTGATCCAACCCAGATAGTGCAGGTAAACCTCTGCCTGCCGCCATCCCCCTTTCTTATAGCCATCGAACCGTAGGATCATCCATAGACAAACCGGTAGTACCATCGCGAGATACCCCGAATAAGGCCCCGGATTATAAAAATCCCCGGTCAGTCTGAACAGCGAATGGTTCGAACCTTCAAATCCATGTAATTGACGTATTCCTAATATTGCTTCTATCAGTCCGGTAATAATCACCATCACCAGGAAAAACAGCTTCAACTGCGGCCATCCGGCAAACAGAAACTGCAGCAGGAACCACAATACGACCAGTTGTCCTCCGAACAACATTTTCTCCGGTTCGGGATTCAGTTGCCAGTCATAAGTAATCGCAATGATAGCCGTCAAAACCGAAATTCCTCCATCTGCAACCGAAAAAGTGAATGGTGTTGTCGACCTTGTAAGGATGAATGTAATTAAACTGCATACCGCCATGACTGCCATTGCCAGATGAAACCAGTGGACCTTCCCTGTTACTACTCCGTTTGCTAAACTGGCATCTGTAGCAAAGGCAGTGCACATTAGGAGAATTCCATTGAATACAAATAACGTGTAAACAATTCGGTTAATATTAGTATGTCGGGAATATTTGTTTTCCATCTTGTATAAAAAATATTTGTTCTTCCTGGCCTCGTGTATAATCACGTAATAGCAGCAGAGCATTATCAGGAATGTCATATTCAAGATAAGTTGTATCTGCTATTTGTTTCCCTAGTGATTCCCATCCGTCTTTTCCTATATTGTAAAATAATTCGTAGAAATCACCCTTACGAACAAAATTATCATCATTACGAGGCATATATACTATTTGATCAATGGGATTATTTGTCCCTAAATCAAAAATAACGAAACCTCCTTTTTCTTCAGATATATAGTAAGTCAAAGGATCATTGTCGGAAATATTTTCAATGACAGCATATCTGTGACCTGCCTGTGACTGACTTCCCCAGAAAGAAAGAGGCTTAACTTGTTTCCCTTGATAATAAAAATTAATTTCAGAGATTTCTGCAACTTTTTGTTTAGGTACTCGACATTTGATATAACGCATTTTGATTGGTTTATCAAAATAGATTGTATTGTATGCCACTGAGGGAGTATCTGTTACACAATAAAGCGTTGAGGTTTTCCGGAAATCGGCAGAATTACTGCCTTCGAATATTGTTCCGAGAATGTAATAAAGTCGATGATGCAACCATTCATAGAAAGGATATTTTCGATATAATTTTACTTTTTGGTAATTTTTTTTATTTGGAATGAATGAGTGAGATTTTTTGTCAATAAACAGAAACGGATACCCGCATTGTTTGAAGGTTCTCTCTTTATAGATTAAAGGGACATATACCTGTTCTTCTTCCAGATTGTTAAACAGAGCATAATTGTCAACGGTTTTTGCCATTGCACATCCCCACCACCTGTTGCTATGAAAGAATCCAAGATAAATAAGGTCATTATTGGCGATATCCAATTCTTTAGTAGTTAATTTGAGTGTGTCCGGGAAATAATATTTACTAACATCTTTATAAGCAGGATTTCGTAAAAAAGGTGCTATGTTTTTCCATTCACTGGATGAATAGGATAATTTTTTTGTTTGCATATCGTATGTGAATCGATATACCTTACCTTTATTATGACCGTTAATATCTTTGTTCCCACGTTTGGCAATAATATTAAAATACCAAAACGGAACGTCCATACCTGTTGTATCTTTTACAACAGTCCACGTATGACCACCTCTGACTTCTGTGTCCTCTGCGCAAGGAATGCCTATTGCTCTACAAGTGTAAACAAATATATCAGCTGCGTCTACGCATGTTCCATATCGGTATTTGAATAAGTATCGTGCCCCCACGTGCGGCAAATCAAAATCTTCACAATAGATGAATACCGGTTTAAGTAAATACTGGCTAACCAGATTGGCTGCTTCAATAACGTCACTGCCCTGGTTGACAGAGTCCAGTAGAAAAGCATATTCGTTTTTATAAAGATCGCGCCATTCTTCCAAAGGTTCATTGCCAAGCCGATAAGGCAGCAGATACTCACAAAACTCATCGAAAGAAAGATGTTTATTCCAACTCCTTTTTTCCCAGTTCTCAAATGCCTGTTCAATGTTGTCGATAAGATAATCTGCTGTGATTATCTGAGCATCATATATTTTAGGAAGATTCCTATAAGAATATCCTCCCCATTTATACACATATTTCTTCTCTAATTGTCCGAAAGAATTGGTATGTGTACGAGCTTCCTTAACGCTGTCCATGACATTTCCTTGCTGATAGCTATAATGGAACATATTGCGTATCAAAAATTTGGCAGCTTCCAGTTTTAATGAGTCATTTTGGTAATGTTGTAATACTTTTTCCAGTTCCGTTTTGTTATTACCTGCAAGTTCCATTATGTATTGTAGCTGTTCATCATTAACCGATGAGCAGGCTGTATGTAGTATTATGAATAGAATAAAATATATATTTTTCATAAGATATTCATTGAATAACTTTCATAAACCGATCCCATCTGAATTTGCCGGTATACGGATCAACTGATTTCCATATAATCCAGGCTTTTCCTACAATATATTCCTCCGGTAACAGTCCCCAATAACGTGAATCTTGCGAATTAATGCCGTTATCGCCTGCCATGAAGTAATAGTTTTTCTGGAAACGATAACTGCTGATCGGAATCCCATTTAGGAAAACAGTTGAATCCCTGTATTCAAGTTTTTTTTGCTGTTCCCATTCGATTAATTTCTTGCACAAAACAAAATTTGTCCGGTTCATCCTGACTGAATCACCTTTAGCTGGGATATGTAGTGGGCCGAACTCCTTGATATTCCAATCGATAATACTATCATAAGGAAAACTAAGGAATATACCGTTTTCAAACTTTTCGATGGCGGCTATCTTTTTTTGCGAATCCGGATTGCCAAGTGGTGTATTTACTCCGTTAACATGGAAAAAACCGTTTTGTATAAATAGGGTATCACCGGGTAGCCCTACGCATCGCTTGATATAATATTTGAGGATATGCATTTCAACTTTATCCCAATCATTTGGATGAGGAAAATTGAAGACCAGGATATCATTACGCTTTATATCTTTGAAGCCAGGGATTCGGTAAATCTCAGTTTGCTCGTTTCGCATGGATGCAAACAGATTGAATACGCGCGGGCCGAGGGTTGGCTTCCACACCAATATATTATCACCTGTGGTTAAACCCGGTTCCATTGAATCACTGGGTATTTTGAAGAAAGCAAACACGAATACCTGTACCACAAACCATAAAGCGACTATCAAACATAGCCAGAAGATTATGTTGAACATATTATTGATCAAGTTGTGTATATGTGTTTTTATCTTCATTTGATTAATAAATTTTCAATGTCTGCTATTCTATAAGGAAAATATATCGATTCTTTTTTATAACATGTAAGAACTCTAATACCAGCATATTTTGTTGTTTTCATCACAAGTGAAAATCCTCTGTTCATCACCTTGTGAACATTTGATAGCGAACAAGGCCTTTCGCGGAGCATGTTTAAATTCAACAAAAACATCTGTTGCTATCTTTGTTCCTATACATAACCAACGATCTGTATCCCAGTAGTAGAGAGAATAGATCAGTCCTGGTTGGATCGAATTGCCATCACCACGGCGAATATATGAAATTCTTGAAATATTTACCGGTTTTCCGAAGTCGAATCCGACCCAACTTTGTTCTCCTTTTGCACTAAAATTCGTCAATTGATCTTCATCAGCAATATTGTCTGCCTTCCATTCTTTCTTTGGTTGTACACCTCCGTGATCTATCACGTTTCCCCGGATGATCGAATCCCGTAAATCGTAAAAATAGACTTCTGCCATATCGCAACGGTTCGTATCGGAAGATCTGAAACGCCAGTAACGATAAGCCTTTTCCGTCGTAAGAGAAAAAGAACCATTAGTCAAGTTCCATTGAGGTAATTCCTGCATTTTTTTTGCATGATGGAAATCCCGGTTGTCTGCAGCTTCAAAAATACCTCCAGAGATTTGTTCGTGGATGGTAAATATATGGTCGCCTTGTGGAAATTTCCGAGTCAGTCTGATAGTCCTGAAAGAAGATGTGTCAAGTTTCATGAACTGGATTTGTTTAGACAGTGTGACTTCAAAAGGCTTGCAAATTGGGAAACGGTTTCCGTTCGTATCATAAGCAAAAGCCATATAATAAGTATGCAATCCCATCCTTTCGAAAGTCACATTTTTACCAGACATTTTACCCCAGTAAACTGGTCTCCAATCCTCACCGTCGTAGACTGCAATAAACGGATACTGTTTGCTGGGTAAAGCCTGATTCAGGCTTATTGGGACGTCTAAGGTTGGCATGTATTCGGCTGTTACATCCCGAATGAACATATTCCTGATTTCTGGTGGAATATACTTTCGGGAGGCGATCTCCAGATATTCTTCGTTCGGCTTATAAACCGATCGAAAAATTTTCGGCATTTTCAAGTATGGATAATGAACGCTGCCAGGATCCGTTTCGTGAGGGGCAAACTCCAGGTTCCCGAAGCGTGATGTATAGACGGTATTCCATGAATGCCCTTTGGACCTATTGGACCAGTGTGGTGTGAAATCATAGGCGACAGGGATTCCTTTACTGCGCATGGTTAATACACATCCCTGGCAGTAAGTGCTGCAATAGGCGTATGGTAGTTTGAAGATAATGGCGGGATCGAAAATCGGCAGAGTCGTCAGCCGGCCAAAGCTTTGGGGAGTCGACTCTTTCATCCGTCGGTTTACTTCCATTGTGGCAAAGAATGAACTCTGTTCATAGTCATCGCACAAATAAGCCTTGTCGATATCCCCCATGCAAAGGTCGTAATAGGCACTTCGCCAATCTTCGAGCGGTTGTCCTTCGAAACACTTATATGGCAAAAGATATTCACAAAATTCATCGAAATTCAGATGTGTAGCCCATTTACCTTGTTGCCATTGCTTGAAGGCTGCATCAATTGATTTAATTAGAAAATCAGCATTAATGGTCTCGATATCCCGATATATTCTATACCTATTTTCAAATCTCGGTTGAAGGAGTTTGATATGTTTCTCCTGTTCAAGTTTATTATCAGATAAGGCAACTACTGAATCTATGGCATGGTAGTAATCCTTGATGCCTGTTCCATAAGAAAAATGATAAGGCATATATCGGATAAGATATTGGGCTGCTTTAAGTTTTAATGTGTCGTTCAGTCTTGTGTAGTGTGATAACACCGCTTCAAGTTCACCTCTGTTCTTTCCGGCCTCTTTTAGCGCAAACTCTATTTTCGATTTTTGCGAATTACAAGCTGAAAGATTCAAAAGCAAGATGATTAAAAATGAAAACAATACTCCTGTTGTTATTCCTTTATGCAGCTGTTTCATATTCTATTTAATGGTACTAATGTACACAATGCGGCTATCTGTTTTTGTAAAGTTGCTCGTTGTCTTATACTTGCAGAGTTAAGAACTATATCCGGTCGTTCAAATATTTTGTAAGTGTGTTGAGGGCTAACCGGCCCTGGAATTCGCAACTCATGATTTCTAATCTCTACATGTCATATTGCAGTAAAAGACTTTCATCTTCTTCGGAATATGTTATGCCATAAATACAATTCTTATCTTCATCTATTGCAAATGTTTTTAATCTTTGTTCGATTTTGAAACCTTCTTTTAAATTACCATTCCAGTCAAATTTTAAGATATAACAGATATTTTCTTTGTCTATATCTTTGTTTTTAATGCCCCAGTATAGTGCATACATGTAAGAATTTGTAGGGTAAAGAACCCTATAAGTTCTTGTCGTTTCAGGAGTTTCAGATGAACTATATTGTATCGCTTCACCTTCCTTATTTAGGTCGGTATTTATTTTGGAATCTATACTGAAATATTCTTTAGTTTTTGTCAATTTATCGTTGTTTTTGTAGAAGACTAGTTGATCATGAAAAACACCTGCTGCTACAAAATGCTCTTGATTAGGGCTGGCAGTAATGATCGTTTGATTTTTCAAGAAGAAGCAACCATTTATTTCAATCCCATTTTTATCACCAGGATATATTCCAAAGTCTAAGATGTTATTACCTTTTTTGTCCAATAAAGCAAATTGATATTGATCAAAGCATCCATTAGTAATGAATTTATTATCAAATGGAATAATATCATAAGGATAATTATTGTCAAAACGTATTTTATCTATAAAATCATACTCATTTAATGAAATTTCATTGTTTATTACTTTGTAAAAAGAGCAAAAACGAGTCATTCCATCAAAAATGCACAATGTGTTATCCCTTGAATTATAAGTTATATTGCGTATGTCTAGAAACTCGTGAGGCCCTTCTCCTTTCGGGGCTATTCGTCCTGAAGTTTTATTCTTAGTATTTATTAGTGTGACTTCAAATCCATCATATATATCAATGAGTAATAGATTGTTGTTAATAAGCAACATATTAAGAGGCTGACCAATAAAAAGGTCGGGTAGTATCTGTTTCCCTTTTATTGTTGTGAAATTGTCGGTAGGAAATAATATTTTATTATTGGCTGTATTAGTACAACTAACTCCAATTATTAGTAATATAATGTAGTAATATTGATTGATTTTCATAAGTTTGAATGTTATTTCGGCATAATCCTACTTAAAGAGTTATGCCGGAATAATAGTTAGATGATTAATTAGTTTTTCTTTAAAATAAATGTTGTACCATTTAGTGAATGGGTACAACAAAAATAGGAATATGAAGTACTGCAGCCACCACATTTATCACCAATTTCCGATCTAGTTAATGCATCGGCATTAACTAATGCCAAGTCTGACAGTTCCACTTCATTTTTGCTCTGGTTGAAATTCCAGCCGGTTACAAGAGCCATAGCAGCGATAAAAGCTGCTCCAAAGATCTTTTTCTTCACGATCTTATTCAGTATTAAATTAATAATCTAGTTTATTTTCTATCTTTGCCTACTCTTTTCAGTTCAGATAGTCGAAATGATTTATTCGGCTTTATCAATTATATTACCATCATACACCTCCTTTTCGGGATCTTCGGGAGTTTGTTTGTATAATTTTGCGGTCGTGCAGCAAACTCCCTTTTGTTCGATCACTGAACATTCCCCTTTATCCTTCCCTTGATGGGTTGGTTGTTAATACTATTGTATTTGATCGTTATGACTTCATCGAAGAATCCTGTGTCCTTCGGTGTCATCTTAATTCCCACCTGAAGAGTTTCTCCGGGCTTCGCGGGTCGTTTGTCATATGTGGCTGCCGTGCAGCCACAGGTGGTACTTACGTCCACTATCACGAGGGGATTGTCCCCTGTGTTTTTTACCTCTATAGTTGTTTCTTTTATTTCTGATTTGTTGAATGTGCCGAAGTCTATCTCTGTTTGAATAGCTTCGGCGGTTGTTTTCAACATCGTTTTAGTCGGACTTTCTTTTCCTGTTATCTGTTTCAGGTAGAGGTCTCTTATAGCCGTGTTGTGTACTGGATTTCCTAAAGCAGCTACTTTGTTGTTTTTATCCAGTAGAAATGTCTGGAAAGTCATATCTATCGGGAGCTTGTTCAGTTTATTCAGTCGATCATCTATATCAATGCATACCGGGCGATCGAATCCATAACGTTTTAACAGATAACATATTTCCATATAGTCTTTTGAATGGAAGAAGAAGAGAAAAGGAACTTTGCCTTGCGTTACGGAATCGGTATATTCTATTAGTTCTTTCCATTTATGTAGTTGTAGTTTGCAGCTGGTACAACCGATAGAGTCAACATATATCAATACTTTATATTCGGATTGCGGAATCCGGAAATCTGTAGTGTCTGTCAGATAGCGAGTGAAGATCAGGTTTTCAGGGAATACAATTTGTTTACCCTGCCATTCATTCACCAATTGGGCAATGTGTTTTTCTTTCTCTTTCTGTTCATTTTTGCAGGAGAAGAAGATTGATAATAAAATTAGTATGATTAGATTTAAAGTTTTCATCTTGTTCTTTAAATTTTGAGTTCTATGATCGGATCATCACTTTTTACTTCAGTGGCAATGATCGTATTCGTTTCTTCATTTACATCAATCCCATATATAGCATGATCAAGTGTGTATTTACAAACAGGATTTCCTTGCAAGTCAAATACATAGATAAATCGACCTCCGTCTTCCAGTTCTTGGCCTTGTTGATAAGCCTTCATTTTATCTTTAAATTTAATTCCTTGAAAAACAGCATAAATATGTTCACTTGTTACTTTTATGTCACAAAATCCCATAATCCCATTTGGAATACCTGAGCCATTTTTTCCTGTTTTAAATAGAGGTTCTCCTTCTGGGCCATACAGTATTTTGTGAGTATTATCTTTTAAATTATAAATTTCCAGTGTTTCCCCTAGTTGTGTTGCCATTGCAAGTACACCGTTGTTGGGGTTGTAATCAATGAAACTACGCCATGCTTGTGCTAATGCTGGTCGGATAGTTTCTTCATTAATTGTTTCACTTGGTATTTTACCATTACTTTTGATTAGTTCACCTTTATTATCGATTTCACAAAATCGGTGTTCTCCCATGTAGTCTGGAATCAAAAAGCCCGATTCCATCGTACAAAAGTCTAGAGAACGGACCAATTTTTTATCAAGTTTAATCTCCTCTACGCGCAATGCAGCGCCAGTGGATGGAGATATTTTCCAACGTGTAATCTCCATCTTATTGGCATCAAGTGCCCATAAAGAGTCTAAAGAGTTGAATTGGATGTTTTCTGCAGATAACATCTCTTCCGGAGCTTCCCCACGTTTGCCGAATGAGACAATGTGCTTCCATTCCGGATAGGTAAACGCATGTAAATAATGATCCATATTATGTAGATCCATAACCACCGCTATACCATCTCTGACCGTCACCCGAAACGGGTAACGGAGCAGGATAGTATCCAGAGGAATAATCTGGGCACGTATTGCTTTTTCCTCGGGAAAAGTGGAATAGCGGGGGTAGTGGGCACCGGGGGAACCGGTACAACAGATTAAACCATTTATACTTATAATGCCTATTAATATATATAAGAGATGTTTCATGAATATTAATCCAGACTGTAATTATCTACAATATATTCTACTTTGGTTCCATTAGGGCAGTCGAGAGAACCGCTTCCGCGACAAAACCACATACTACTGCCTTCGCCTGCAGCTAAAGCTTCGATATTATCTAAAGCTACATCAGGTAAAGTTGTTGTTTCTTCCATGAAATAGATACTTCCAGCTAGGAGCATTCCTATTGCTGTCACTTTACTTAGAATTCGTTTCATTGCTTTTCCATTTTTTTGTTCACAAATGTATGAGAGCTCTTATTAGGAAGCAAATTTTGATACTGACATTTCACTGACAGCTTAAGATTGAGTCGTTTTTGATCCATTTTCGGTAATTTGTGACCCTGTTTAGATAAGAATTCTTACCTTTGACTCAACAATAAAACTGATAATAGCAATGATCCTACTGATGAAAAAAAAGGTGTTTACAGGTAGTCTGCTCTTTTGTCTACTGATGCTTCTTTTCGATTTTGGATATATCTTTTGTGAAGGGCGGCAATCTGCCTTGTCGGAGATTCGTGGTTTGTGTGATAAGGTCATACATCAGGATAAGGAAAATAGATTGGAAGAGACAAATACTTTATCTTCTTCCGGATATAAGGCGTCTGGCTGTGATAGTTCTACTATCTTATACTCAAATGGTCATATGGAGAAGATAAGTAAAAATGCAAATAAGGTTGATTTAATAGCTGAAGAAAAACAATATAGAGTTGATCAGTCTTATCTTTTAATAAAGAACCCTGTTAATATCGCGGCTCTGGATAGTTTATTTAATTTAACCTTACGGGAGAGCAATATGGTCAATGTGCGAACTGCAATGGTTTATACCGTGAATAATGATACTGTTATATATAGTAATCCGGATTCGAATTTTTATCACACTGCTACAGCTCTACTTCCTATTACTACCGGTATAAAAGATGAGATTGTTTTACAGGCGTATGTTGATATTCCTTTTTCCTATGTTATCGCCAGGAATAAAGAACATTTTATAATTCTTTTCGTCATGTTTTGCCTGATTTTAGTAGTTTTGTTTGCTACTTGGTATAGTAAGAAATTTTTGAAATCTATTCAAGAAAAGCCTAGAGAGTTATTAAAGATAAAAGAAAATCTATTATTCGATCGGGAAAGAGGACTTTTTTATATAAATGGAGATACTCAGATACCACTTAGAAATATTCAATTGAAACTATTTATTGTCTTGTTAGATAGTCCTCAACATTTTCAAACTTCCGAAGAAATAAAAAGAATGGTTTGGGGCAAGACCGTAGCTACATCAGATACCTTAAATACCACCATCAGGAGGTTACGAATTAGTTTGAAGTCAATTCCTGATTTGAAGATCGTATTTGAAAATGGTGGTTATCGCTTGGATATACTTTGATTCACTTTACCACCAGTTTTGTTCTCCGTTCTCATACGTAAATATTCGTTCTTCATTTCCTCTGGTATGGTTATGAAGTAGGTAAAGTGTTTGCGAGGGGATATTACAATAAGTTACCTGTTCTTTGTCTGCAACTATATTACCAGCGGACTCCCATTTATTATCATTTCCCCAGAACATCAGTTCGTATGTATCACCAATACGGATATTATTATCGTCGTTTCTGAATAGATAATAAATCCTTGTTACATTCTGAGGTTCATTTAATTTAATACCTGCCCAAGCTCCATTAGGCTCCATTGCATCATAAAAGGTAAGCGGGTCATTATCAAATACTGCTTTCTTTGTCCGGTTCGGATCGTTTTGAAAAGAACCTTCTGTCCCTATGAGATCTCCTTCCAGGGGGGTGTCATTATCATCCGTATAAAATCTGACTTCTGCCATATTACAACAGCCATATATTCCGGATAAATATCTGAGGTATTTGAATTGCCTCTGTTCATGGATGTCGACAGTATAAGAATGCATTGTCGCTTCATGTGTAATTGTATATAGTGTGACCGAATCCTTGAAATCAATACGATTCGCTCCTTGGAATTTTCCATTCAATGTCCTTTTATTATACCAGCTCCACCATTTAGGAATAGAGTGTTTGCGTGTCAAAATCATATTTTGATAATGCTCATAGTCTGGTTTTAGATAGTTTATTACATTGCTGTCTTTGACGATGAATGGACTGGATGCCGGGATAAACTGGGAATCTTGGTAATAGCCTGTAATATATGCAATTTCAGATTCCAGATGGGTAAATACACCTTTCCCCTTTTTAATTTCAGTCCAGGCTACGGGAATCCAGTTTTTGTTATCGAATATACTGAGATAAAGAATCTTCTCATCCGTTTCATTGTAGGGTATTTCAATGTGTGTTTCTTCCTTGAAGTATAAAGAAGATACGTTTTTCATAAATGCGTTGCTTAGAGTAGGAGGTATTGGTTTTTTACTATAAACAACTGGTAAGCTATTATTCTGAACAGCAAAACATTTCCGGTAAATTATCCCTCGTTTTATAGCTGTTTCGGGATCTGGTTTTGTTCCGGGACGTAGATCGTATAATTCAAATTCAACTTGTTTTCCGGTAGTGTCTTTTACATAATTCCAGGTATGTCCTTTGTGCATTCTATCCGGATGTTGGAGAATGAAATCGATACCTCCCGATATACCCAGTGAGCGCATTATATAGATGCTCATGTCACAACGGTCTTCACATGTACCAAATCTATTATCTAATAGAGCGAATGCTCCTAAATGCGGAAATTGGTGTTTATAATTGAAAACCCATGTCTGTTCATTAATCTTATCAAAAATGATTTGACAGGCTTGTACCGGATCATCCTCTGTGAGCAAAGAGTCTAATAATGGCTGATAGCGATTATAATATGTTTCTCTCCAATCTTCCAATGGCTCATTCCCGACTCGGTAAGGAAGTATGGTTTCGCAGAATTCATCAAATGATATGTATTTTCCCCAAGGCTTTTCTTTCCATACATTAAAAGATAAATCGATATTCTTTATCAGATAATCTGCTGTAATGATATGTGCATCATATACTTTCCTGAACATATTGTTTGAAAGGATCCCGAAACGTTTTTGAGCAATCCGGATTGCTTCATCATCTGAACATTCGTTTTCTATGGCAATTTTGTATAGATTGTTCCGATACTGATTGAGTTGTTCGCTTTCGTATGCAAAATAAAATGGTATATTTCTAATTAAGAATTTTGCAGCTTTGAGTTTAAGTGGGCTGTTTTCGTAGTATTTTAATACTTTCTCCAATTCTCTCCTGTTTTTTTCGGCAAACTTTAAAGCTTCGTTCATCTGTTTCTCGTCTGATGACTGGCAGGAAAAAAGAATGATTGATAAGAGTGTTAAAATGAAATTTTTCATGTATATGTTATTTGCGTACAAATAAACTTATTTAATTCTGTATTCATTGCCATTGAATAATGACATTTTAATGACAGTCTTGATTTGTAATGGCTTTTGAATCATTTGTTTTATTTTTTGACGCAAAAGTATCTAACTTATATTTACCACCAAACCTATTTTCCATCCTTATAAGTAAATATCCTTTCTTCCTTTCCCCTGGTATAATTGTCTTGAAACAGGGCACAAAGGAAGTCGTCTTATCCGGTGATAGTTTGACCTATTTCCAGAATTTCATTCGGAAAGAAAATTTTGTGCTGACCTATCAGGAAATATTCAATTACTATACCGGGAAAATGAAATTACTTGACCGGATAATGTTTTTTAACGTATCAAAGAGGTTTTGGATGTCGATATTTACTATCAAAATGGCAATTTGGGATTTTGTATGTATTGTTATAAAAATCCCGGAGAGAAGAACCTCCCCGGGAATATGTTTTATGCCGTGTCAGGTCTTTAGAACTGTTCAATTTCTTCTATCGACAAGCCGGTAGATCGTGCAATAATGAGAGGGTCGACTCCGTTTTGCTTCAGGTTTATTGCTATGAGTCGTTGCTCTTCTGCTTTACCTTCTGCTTTACCTTCCGCTATTCCTTCGGCCCGGCCTTCAATCCATCCGGTCTTGATCACACTGCGTTGATAACGTATAGCCTCCATGTCTGCGTAATATTGCCGTCTGTCTTTCTCATCTAACTGGTCGATACGCAAACGTTCGCGTGCCTCCTGTAAGCCATGAACCGTACTGTTTTTGTCGATCTCGCCGGTTTTCAGGAAAGCAATCCATTCGTCCAAAGGAGTTTTCGCCTGTTGGTTAAAACCGTCTACTCGTAATACGTAATATTCAGGGAAAATATCTCCGGCTTCGTGCCGTACAAACTGTTCACGTTGGCGTACGGACAACTGAAGAATGTCATTGTAATGGATTCCTTTAAAGTTGGTACGACCATGATAGACATAGTCTTTTCCTTGGCCTAATTCAAAATAAACGATGTTGATTGAATATACTTTACGAATAACACCATATTCCTGGCCTTCATTGATATAATCGATAATGGCTTTGGATGCTCCGTATAACATACGATGGAAATAATCCAGTTCACGGTTGTTCTGTACCTCAATGATGATGAGTTCCCCTTTACTGTCTTCTGCCAGCATATCTACCCGGTTGAACTTATCATCGACATTTTCCTTATTGCTTTCGCTTTCCAGCATTTTGAGAATGCGTATTTCTTGCCCAAGTAAAGTGGACAAAAAGCCTTCCAACACAACAAAGTTTGATTTATTACGTAAAAGGCGCTTTACAGCCCAATCGAAACGGACCAAAGCAGAATCATTTTTCATAGTTGTTCATATTTAAATTGTTACGATGCAAAGATATGTTTTTTTTTCATCTAAAAGCATATTATCCTGATTTTTACCGGAAAAATAGGTTTTAAAAATATATTTGTCTATGTTTACCGCATAAAGAGTCTAAGGGTTGAATTTTAAACGGGAGTTTGGAGTTCAACTTTTACTGTTTTTGTACACGCCAAATATGTTTAATCCTATAATAAATAGACTTTTCATGGCTTTCGGTTTAATGAATTATTTTTAAAAAACGATCCCATCTGAACTTGTTTGTATACGGATCAACTGATTTCCAAATAATCCAAGCTTTTCCTACAATATATTCTTCCGGCAGCAACCCCCAATAACGTGAATCCTGTGAATTCATCCCGTTATCACCTGCCATGAAGTAATAGTTTTTCAGAAAACGATAACCGTTAATCGGTTTTTCGTTAAGAAAAAACGTAGAGTCTTTGCATTGTAGATTTGTTTGTTGTTCCCATTCTATTACTTTTTTGTATAGCCGGAAATTTGTGCGATCTAAAGTAATAGAATCGCCTTTCCCCGGTGCATAGAGAGGTCCGAAATTTTTAATATTCCAGCTGATCACGCTATCGAATGGGAAACTATGATAAATTCCGTCTCCAAATTTGTCTGTTGTAGCTATTTTGTTTTGTGAATCTATGTTGCCGAGATGTGTTTGTACCCCTTCAACATGGAAATATCCTTTTTGGATCGATAGGGTGTCTCCCGGTAACCCAATACATCGTTTGATGTAATATTTCAGAATATGCATTTCAATGTTGTCCCAACCGTTAGGATGCGGAAAATTAAAAACAAGGATATCATTTCGTTTTATCTTTTTGAAACCGGGAATCCGGTAAATTTCTGTCTGCTCCAGCCGCATGGAGGCAAACAAGTTGAACAGACGCGGTCCGATGGTCGGTTTCCACACCAGTATATTGTCGCCGGTCATCAACTCCGGTTCCATTGAGTCAGTGGGGATTTTGAAAGAACCCCATACGAATACCTGCATGACAAACCACAAAGCGGCTGTCATACATAGCCAGAAAACTATGTTGACCACTTTGTTCATCCAGTTTTGTAAAACCATTTTAACCTCTTTCTTATGTAATTTGCCAATTACCACCAATATATCCTTCCGTTTTTATAAGTGAATATTCTTTCTGCATAATAAGAACTTTCCATTTTGGACGTCTTTATCAAATATAAAGCATCAGAAGGAATATTATCAAACATAATGCTTTCCCGATTGCCTTTCATTGTTTTTACCTGAATCCATTCATTATCCCAATAATACAAAGTGAAGTCTTCATTGTTATTTACCTGTATTTTTGACTTCGGAATGATTGATATGGAGTGAATTTTCGTCTCTCTGCCTAAATCGAACAATATGTTCCAATCTTTTGAATTTTTACTGTTGAAAGAGCCCAGGAAGCCTGTTCCGGACAAACCGTCTGTAATTCTATAAAGCTCTTTGATTGAATCATTACTTATGTTTGCAGTTACTTTGACATCAGTGACAGGTTTTAACCTGCCGTCTTGTTTTTCATAGAAGATGATTTCACTTAATGCGATATGTTTTTGCGGCAATGTCAAATGGATTTGTCGATATTTTTTAGATGTCTGAAGCTCTATATAGTTATAGCTAGCATCTATCGAATCGGTTAATGTGTATAATGTATCCCTCCGTTCTTCACTACCGAAGCTGTTACATCCAATCCAATGGGCTCCGGCAAGCATTGGCGTAAAATGCGTGCTTATAGGAGTCGTCGTGTTGACTACGATTGTTTCTTTTTCGCGTGGATTGTGCTTTAGTTGTTTGCAATCCCCCTCTTTGTCAAGAATGAATGCTGGCGCAGCAGGTATGACTGCTCCGTTCTGAAAGAAAGCCGGTAAGTAGGCAATGTCGCGCCCTATTCCTTTGAATGTCGCCTTTTTCCTGTTTATTTTTCCCCACTGGATGGGATTCCATGTCATATTCTGTGCGTTATAGACGCATAAATAGCAATAACCGGTATTGCCGGGAATCTTTTCCGTTATATAAATTGTGACGTCTGTCGTTTGAAAATATTCTGAAGAGACATCCTCTATCCAAGGGTTTTTAAACAAATTCGGAATATTGTTCATCTCTTCGTTTTTGTCTACCATTGGTCCGTCCAAATGGTATTCGAACGATTTTCGAAATACTTTCGGCAATCTGAATTTCCCCGCCTTCAGGTCAAATGAATGATTGTTATACAATATATCATATTTCCATCTTTCATTATCGCAAAACGGTTCGAAAGGATATGTTTTTCCGTCGATAATCAAGGTGTTCCAACTATGCCCTTCCGTCCGGTTTCCCCACATGGGAACAAAATCGATCGTGACGGGCATTCCAAGTGCCGACATCATGTGTGCGTTGAATTGTGTCTGTATGTCACAAGTCGCCCTTTTTATCCGTTCATAACTGGCTATATTGCATATGGGCATGGAGGCGGCATAGCCGACGCTGTTCATGATTTCGTCATATGTAAAATGCAGTGAATCTGTAATTTTCCTGAAATCTTTTACTGCATGGCTGAATATCCCGTGATGACGGTTATAAAAAACCTCCCGGTTATTATCTAAGCAAAACTTGTCGTTGAAGCGATAGGGCAGTATGTGTTTGCAGAACAACTCAAACGGAGTGTCTCTGGTATAAGCATTCTCTTTCCATGCCTTGAATACCAAATCTATTTCTTTTATCAACCAATTGGCTTTGACGGTTTGTATATCCTGCTTGTCAGGATATTTGTGTAAATTGATTTTCTGGCTTTCTTCATTCCATAGCTCTTTGACATCCCTTCTCCAGTCATCCGGCCGTTTCCAATCATATTTTTCAGATATGGCTATATGTTTATTATAAACCGGCTGTAAGAGGGAGATGATGGCTGGATCGTATCCTGTATGACCCGGCATATTTTTGATAAGGAATTGGGCGGCTTTTAGTTTTAATGAATCATTTTGATAGTATATCAATACTTTCTCTAATTCTTTCCGATTCTCTTCGGCAAGAAACAGAGCCTGCTCCAGACGTTTGTCGTCTGGAGAGGTACAAGCCGTCAAGAGGAGGGTTAAGAATATGTAGATTCCTGATATGAATATACCTTTCATTTCTGTATTTGTCTATAAAGTAACCGACTAAAATAGTTTCTCATGAGGATTGAAAAATGGTAATTAATATTGTCTTTTGTATTGAAAATTAGGGGATATACATTCCCATTATAATCATTTGATAAAAAAGTGTTACTTTTGTCAAAGTAGACATTTCCTTTTTCGATAACATCTTTCCCTACTTTTAATTTGATTGATAAAATGTCTTTGAATATAAAGAAAATATTTTTGTTCTCTTTGTTTCTGTTATAAAAGTCTTCGACTTTTGTAATACACCCAGAATATTCTGACTCCGGAATTATAATTATGTATGAATAGTTATGTAAGTCCTCATTTACTTTATTCAATTTTATGCAAACATTGTTTATATATTTTTTTAGGGGTACTACAAGAAGAACATATAACTAGTATGATAATATAAATGATGAAATTTATTTTATTTAATGAATAATTACTTTGGTATGATACTTCTTTATTTGATGTTTTTTATTGAAACATCCTATTTAAATAAGAGAATCTAGAAAAAAGTATAAATAATATTTCTCCATCTTATTATTGTTTTATAAAGAAGATAATGAAAAGTGATTATTCTTATTTTTTTGTGAGATTTTAGATAGGATAATTTTTCGATTCATCATCTTCTTTTATTGTTTGGAAATTGTTTTTATTTATAGTTATATTTTGATATAATAAGAAAGAATACATTCTTTATATAATCCGTTATATCCGTATAAAGTATTGTTTATATCATCGAATACGAATAATATAGGAGAAATGTCAAATCTATATTCATTTATGTAATTTCCATTATTATCATATATCAGTAATTTATCCTTATAAGGATCTTTCATGAAATCATCATGATTTTTACCTCTGTATAATAGGAAAATATATGATTTTGAGGCGAATGCATTTATAAATGTAGTTGTATTAGAATTGAAATTATTGATATTAATATGTGGTTTTTGTTTTTCTCCCAAGATGCTTTTTTTTAAATTACCATTAAAATCAATAAAATCAATTTTGTCTTTGTAAAAATACGCATAGACTATTACAGAGTCGTTAGCAACTAATATACCTTTATTTGAATAGAAAAAACTTTCAAGGTGATCATCTTTTGGAAATGAATATAATATGTTTGTAGAATTATTCTCAAAATTATATTTGCAAATATTTAATTGAAAAATATTATTGTATATTAGATATTTATCAAATGAATATACATTATTCATGGGTTCACCTATATTGAGTATATTATATTGATCTTGTTTATCAATATTGTTACTTTTTAAATCGTAACGATAAGCATTTTTTCCGCTATTAAATCCTCCAATGAGAAATTGATTGTTTGTTCCTTTGTATAGGTGTGGATTCGAAAAATCCATAGGACCTTCGCCTTTGTGGCCAAAACTGTTTAATAGTTGAAAATTAGGTGTTTGGTATACATGTATAATTGTGTCAGATGCTATTGATTGAAATATTATGTTATTTTCCACTATAGCTAAATCTGAAATATCAAATATTTCGTTTAAATAAATTTCTTTTGCGACTAATTTATTGATATCTTTTTGGAAGCTATCATCATTTATGTGTGTGTCTTTTAATTCTTTATTATTGAGTGAACAGGATGTTGATAAAAATAAACAACCTATTGTGATATTTATAATTTGAAATATATTCTGTTTCATAATATGTTTTTTATTATTGAAATCCAAAGTATAGAATACAATTCTATACTTTGGATTTTGAATTATAGGCAGATTGATTTATTGCTATAACTATATGCTTGTAATTCAGTACATCCGTTGACCCCTCCACAATATATTACAGAGGAACCTGGATATCCTGCATGAGAATCTACATACTTGTAGCATTCTCCCAATAAACTACCTTCGGATTGAGCTAATGCCTCAATGTTCATTAATGTTAAATCAGTTGTCTTTTTAGATTGATTTGAAGTGGAAATAAAAAAAGAAGCTATAATGAATGATAGAATTGATATTTTTTTCATAATGAATAATTTTAACAATTACTTATATTACTATATAAAACCGCTTTTACAGTTTGACAACCTAAGCAGTAAATAACATAGTATGATGGAAAGACATACTCAAAAGATAATGTTTGATAACATATACCATGGGGATAAATTCCTTCATTTTGTGCTAAAGCTTCCACATTAGCTAGTGCTAACTCTGAGAGTTTTACATCTTGATTATTTCGGTAAAAATTCCAACTAGCTGTTGTTGCAACTATTGTTATGAGAATGAGACTTATGATTCTTTTCATGACTTTTCTCTGTTTTATGATTAGTATTGTTAACAATTGCTTTTTCCCTACAAATAAGTTGCAGTTTTTATAGCACATGTTTCACAGTCTATATAGTGAATAGGAGTTCCACCATATCCATTTGATCCATGCCAACAGGCATTGCCTCCCCCACCTTCTTCATTAGCCAATGCCTCTACATTGGCTAATGCTAAGTCTGACAGCTCTACCTCGTTTTGATTCTGGCTGAAATTCCAACCTGCCGTTAGAGCAACTATAGTTATAAGGGTGATACTCATGATTTTTTTCATGGTGTTTATCTTTTGGGGTTTATAAATTCAAATTCTATTGTTTTTATTATATTTGATGTAGTCTGAAGGTATTTAATTGACTACAAATAGATTAAAAGAAACTCGCATGAGAATAGGCAACGGATAAGAAATTGGTAAAGTGCTTTGATACACTATATTTCTCATGCTGTCAAACAACTCTTATTTGTTTGCAAATATAATATTATTGCAGGTAATAATCAAAAATAACGAGGTTTATTTTCATTTTTACCTGCTGATATTTGTTCCGGATTATCAGATGCGATATATTTGTAATTAGGATTCGTACCGTGTTCCAAGCGGTTCATAAGTAACGACTTGCGGAGTTTTGGCAACAAGGGGATGCGGCTCCGTTTTATAGAAATGACTTATGCAAACCGACTTATCCATTTACAACAGTCTTCGCCCTTCCTTTATAGAAGGCGTTCACGCCGTGAAGTTCAATGCTTTGTCGGCGGTCATATCGCGTTACCGGGATTATGCCCGCAGTTCCGAACAAATAAAAGCGTACTCGGGAGATTCTCTTCTGATGCGGGACATCGCCTCCTTGCTTGACGAAGCACCCCGTCCCATAACGAGGGAATACCAGGATTTCACCCCGTTCCTGCTTCTTCTGATGCTTTCGGAGGAGTTTCATGCCGTCCATTACGTCGAGCGTCTTGTAACGTGGTATTTCGGCTACTGTTGTGTCGATGAACTGCGGACGGTCTGCACCATTCTGTCCGAGTGTTCCTACCCGCATCACGACACGCTGCGGCTGCGGTTCAAGAATTACCTGCGTGAAGCCCGTAAGACATTGGGTATGCCCGTTGAATGTAACGCTGCTGTCATGCTGAAAATGCTCGACGCCTCTTATGAACATCTCACTCCCGCCGATGTCGGGGAGTTCGAGGAGCTGTTGCACCTGGGGGACGATTACGAGTTCATCTCCCGTGTCAAATCGAATTATCTTGCCTCGGATAACGTCACGGAACTCGCCGGGGTTTGCGGGTATTCCAGCACGATTACCTTCCGCCGGCGTTTCCAGCGGGTTTTCGGCTGCTCGGCCTCCTCGTGGTTGCGTCAGCGCCGTATCGAACGTATCGGGGAGTTGCTGCGGACGACACACTACACGTTGCAGGAAATAGCCTACATGTGCGGTTTCTCCGCCCAATCCCACTTTACGGACTTTTGCAAGCGGAATATGGGGAGCAATCCCACTTCCATCCGTCAGGAAGGCCGGATCTGACATTAAAATCGGCCTCGTGATAAAAAAACGAAGAGAAAGATAAAAATCGTAATCCGCCGGTTTTTCGATTCGCTAACTTTATACGCGAAAGTAACAAGACGGATTATGATTGCATTTATAGAAAAATTAAACAGCGAAGTCCTGCGGAGTATCGAACGTATCGAATCGCGGGATACCGACGTGTTGAAAAAGTCGCTTGAAGCGTCACGTGTCCTGGGAGAAGCGTTCGACCGTTTGAAACAATATATCATCGGCTACCGTTTTCAAAACGATGACGAGGAAATAAAGTTCTTCAAAGAAATCAAACCCCGTCTTTTTTGCCGTCTGATCTATTACCGCAAGCTCTACAATATCGAGATGAACCGTCCGGTAGGAAGTATCGAGGCACAACGGGAGTACCTGGACGCCCATGTTCGGGCCATCAACGCGTACACGCAGAAACGCCTCGACTTTATCCGCTATTTCCGCAGCGGCGCTACACACCTGGACAGCCTCTATTTCCTGCGCGGGCAGACCGACACGGAGCAATACCTGGAAACCTTCTACTATGAACTCGACCCGCAGTTTTCGACAAACGCGGATTTCAAGGTGGCGAAAATCCTGGCCAACGATATGTTGTCGGTTTATCTTATGGGCGAATTGGAATCACTGGAGAGCACGAACCTCCGGAACATGGTTCTGCCATTGCCTGACGTGCGTCCGACATGGCAGGACTCGAAGACGGATCTGACGGAACTTATTTACCTGCTCGACAGTAAAGGCTGTTTCGGCAATGTGCCACTCACGCAACTTGCCAGCTACATTTCCAACGCTTTCAACGTACACCTCGACATGAACCTTTCGAGGACATTCTGCGATATGAAAATCCGAAACAACCCGACACCGTGGCTTGACAAGGCGAAAGAGGCCCTGCTTAAACGTATGCAGACGTGGAAGCGAAACAAGAAAAACGGCAATTCCGAGTAGAACATGAACCGGTAAAGCACTCTATTTCTTATAGAAGCACTGATAATCAGTGTTGTATATAACAAAAGAACCGAGGTCGGTTTTCCCCCGTAACTCTCGAAAGGAACTTTCCCGAACGCCCGTATTTGCACCCGTATAAGGAGCCGATACGGGTGTTCCGTTGTAGCCCCGTCCGGATTAGAACACCGTTAAGCGTTGAATCACAGTATGCTATCGCATTTCTGCCAATAAAAATACCGAGTACGGGCCGCGGATTTCGGTAAAAAACACTGCCTTCTTCACCGCATGAACCGTTGAGAATCAGTTCACTGCAAATTATCAAAAAAAAGTCGTACCGACCTCGTTTTAAGCTGTCCATATAAGCCCGACCTTTGTAACAGACTAAAAAACAAAGGAGTATGAAAATCATAGTGATCGGTTCGCGAGCCTATAACGAGCTTGTCGGGCGTATAGAGAAAATAGAGGCTGCAATCGCCTCTCTCCCTGAAAAGGGGCGTGCATGGAATAAGGAGTATATAAACGACGAATGGATGGACGGCGAGCAGGTCTGCCGTTACCTGGGCATCAGCGGGCGTACCCTTCAACGCCTCCGCTCGGATCACGTGATCACCTATTCGGCCATCAACCGGAAGCTGTATTATTCCCTCACGGAAATCCGCCGTGTGCTGAAGGAGCGTTCCGTGCGGCGCAAAAACCGACCAAAGGAGTAGGCCATGTTTCTGGATAAGGAATATTTCGACGGATGGATGCAGCGGCTCTCGGAACGGCTGGAACGTATCGAGAAGCTGTGCGCGGGGGACGTGGAGCAACCGCTTTCCATCCTGCCTGACGGGGAGCGTCTTCTGGACAATTACGACCTGTGCCGTATGCTCAATATCAGCAAGCGCACACTCCAGCGTTACCGCACCTCGGGAGAGCTGCCTTACGAGATGATCTATCACAAGACCTTCTACCGGGAATCGGACGTCCTGCGGTTCATCGAGCGTAACTTCAGTAATTTCCGCAAGCTGAAAAAGGATCGTCCTGCCGGTTCCGGTTAGGCCCTGTCCCGAGCGTCCGGCGTCATGGAAAAACGCGGAGATACATGGAATAAGGCACGACAAGGCGGTACAACCGTTCGATATTTGCCGTAAAATCAGTATGTTTGCACTTGGAAGCCTATATAATAATGAACAATGAAAGAAACAGATAAAATATATCCTGCCGACAAAGGGGAGGAAGAGCTACTGCATAACGTGCGCCATATCTTGCAGGAAGCGCGCGCGAAGGTGATACATCATGTCAATTCGACCCTCGTGAGGGCTTACTGGCAGGTAGGGAAATATATAGTGGAGTACGAGCAGCAGGGAACCGGCCGTGCCGGATATGGCAAGGCTGTCATCAACACCCTTTCCAGGCGGCTCGTGGCGGAGTTCGGAAACGGGTTCACGGCCACCAACCTGCGGTACATGAGGCAGTTTTACCAGTGCTACCCGAAATATCACACGCTGTGTGATAAATTGAGCTGGTCGCATTGCCGCACGCTTCTCAAGGTGTCGGGCGATGCCGCCCGTGATTTTTACCTGCACGAGTGCGTCAAGGAAAACTGGAGTGTCCGGCAGCTCGACCGCCAAATCAACACGCTTTTCTATGACCGCCTGCTGGCCAGCCGAGACAAGAAAGCCGTGAAAGAGGAGATTTCCCGTACCGAACCCGGGCGTGTCGAACCCAAAGAGATCATCCGCGACCCGTATATCCTGGAGTTTCTCGGTATCCCCCAGGGAGAGCATTTTCTGGAAACCGATCTGGAGCAACTGCTCATCAGCCGCTTGCAGCGCTTGATGCTCGAACTCGGGAAAGGCTTCGCCTTCGTCGCGCGACAGAAGCGTATCTCCTTCGACGACAAGCATTTCTACATCGACCTGGTCTTTTACAATTACCTGGCTCGCTGTTTCGTCTTAATAGACCTTAAATCCGGGGAGCTGACCCACCAGGATTTGGGGCAGATGCAGATGTATGTCAATTACTACACCCGTGAGTTGATGAATCCCGGGGATAACCCTCCGGTGGGTATCGTCCTCTGCGCGGAGAAAAACGACGCGGTCGTCCGTTATACGCTGCCCGAAGATGAAAAGCAGGTCTTCGCCGCCCAGTACATGACCTATCTTCCCACGCAGGAGGAGCTGCAAACACTCTTGCAGGAAGTGTGACAACAACGCTCATGGGCATATGAAAAAAGCCGACGGAAATCTGTACTTCCGTCGGCTTTTCGCTTACATCTTAATCCCTTTCTTTGCGGGGCCGTTCTCCGGCGGGCTGCCCACGCCCGCGATCACGATGCGCCCCCCGGAGGCGTCGGCAATCTGCCGCAGCCGGGAAGGAATACGGGCCGCCGTGTTGTCTTCCTTCGGGAGCTCTTCCGCCGTGTCATGCCGTTCCCGGCACACGTCGTTATCCTCCTCCGCCTCCTTTCCCTCGCTCTCTTCTATCGGTTTGAGGCTTTGCTGTATCCTGCGGTCTATTTCCGTCAGGTCAGTTTTCAGGGCCGTCAGTTCGGGCTCCTTGCGCCAGGAACTTTCCACCACTTCCCGCAGGACGGGAATATCTTTCTCCAGTTCCTCGTTCTTTTTCCGGAATTTTTCCAGTGTCGGCTCGATGGTCGCGAGCGCGTGGATGAAGTTCATCGCCGCCAGTCGCGGGTCGGAGGCGATATTCCCGTAGTTGTACTGGTATAGATAATCCCCTTCACCCCGGACATAAAAACGGTTCTGCACCAGGTCGAGCCCGTCTTTCTCGGTCGTTTCGCTCTGGACGAGCAGCTCGAACCCGTAGAGGCTCCCGATGGGTTCGAGCCTGTCGAGCGTGCGTGCCGTTTCGGCGATATGGTTGAGCTGTTTCCCGATGAGCTTGGGGTCGGAGGTTTCCAGCCCGTTCAGTTTCACGGGATTGCGGTACGAGCCGTCCTCGTTGAACTCGACGCGGGCCTTGAAGTGTTCCAGATCCTTGCCGATACGCCGTATCAGGTCGTTGTTCTTCTCTATCTTCTCCGTGATCTGCTCCAGCTTGTAGCGGCTCGATGATTTGCCGCGCACGAATGCCTGGCGTTCGCTTTCGAGCGTGGCGATCTTCTTTTCCAGGCGGGCCTTGTCCAGCAGGTCTGTATTTCCCGAGAGGACGGCGACATACTCGGAAAAATTCATGCCGCTCTTCTCGTCGATGGCCCCCTCGTCGATGGTACGGCTTCCCATGTTGTTGGTCTTGAGCTGGCGGATGAACAGTTGCTTGTTGTGCAACAGCCCGAACTTGTAGGCGTCGAGCGACTTCTCGACGGCGTATAGTATCACGTCCACCTTGTTGTCGGCATGGAGTTTGGCGATCTCGTTCCCGGTGCGTATTCCCCGCCCGTCGCGCTGCTCCAGGTCGCTGGGACGCCAGGGGCAGTCCAGGTGGTGTATCGCCACGCAACGTTTCTGCGCGTTCACTCCCGTCCCGAGCATCTCGGTCGATCCGAAGAGTACGCGGATTTTCCCGGCGTTCATACCGGCGATCATCTCCTTGCGTGCTTTCTCCGAGGTCGCCTCCTGGATGAACCGCACCTCGCTTTGGGGTATGCCGTAATCCTCCGTGAGTTTACGCCGTATCTCGGAATAGACGTTCCACCCCGCTCCGGGTTTGTAGGTTCCCAGGTCGGAGAACACGAACTGCGTACCTTTGTACGCCTCGAAACGGCGGTAGTAACCGGCAATCATACGGGCGCAGTGGCTCGCCTTGTTGTCCACGTGGTCGCTGTATAGTTCGGGGTCTATCATACGCATATCGAGCGACATCTTGCGGGCGTAGTCTGTGGCAATGAGCATTTTCGCCTTTTCCTCCCGCTCCGAGAGCGGCAGGCGGCCCAGGAGCGTGGCATCGCCCGATTTGGCGAACTGCACCAGCCGTTCTATGAACTCCGTCTGCTGGGGTGTCGGCGGGATATTGTGCAATATCTCGTTCTTTTGCGGTCGGTCGATCCCTATATCCTCCGCCGAGCGGTAGTCTGTAATCTCGGAGTAGAACATGGCCAGTTCGGGAACCTTGATGAAATATCGGAACCGTTCTTTCTGCACGACCTCGTTGGTCACGGAAAACTCGTAGTCGATGGTTTTCTTGGCAAATATGGCCGCCCAGGCATCGAAGGTGCGGATATTCTGACGCTCCAGTTCCTTCGGGCGCAGGTACTTGAAAAGCAGGTACAGTTCCGTGAGCGAGTTGGAGATGGTCGTTCCCGAGAGGAACGTCGCCCCCAGGTCGCGGCCCGTGCGCTGCTGTATGGTACGCAGCGCGAAAAGCATGTTGAGCGCCCGCTGCGACCCCTCGGGATTTCCGAGGCCCGCCACCCGGTCATGCCGGGTCGTGAAAGTCAGGTTCTTGAATTTATGGCTCTCGTCCACGTAGAGGTGGTCGATACCCATGAGGCGGAAGTCCACGGCGTCGTCCTTGCGTGTTTCCAGCGCGTGCGCCACCTTCTGCAACTTGGCTTCCAGGTTGGCCTTGCGTTTCTGACACCCTTTCATCATGGCGCGGGAAACGTCCCTGCCTTGTGCTTTGAGCACTTCGAGGTTCTCCTCCACACAGTCCAGCTCGGCCTGCAATATCTCCTGCTGTATCTCCGGAGACTGGGGTATCATGCCGAACTGTTCGTGCGAGAGGATCACGGCGTCCCAGTCGTTGTTGCGTATCTCCCGGAAGATGCGCTCACGCTTCCGGGGCGTGAAATCCTCCTTGCCCGGGTAGAGGACTTTGGCCATCGGGTAAGCGGTACAGAACGTCCGGGCTATTTCATGGATGTTGGCTTTCAGCCCGATAATCATGGGTTTATTGGCCAGCCCGAGGCGTTTCTTCTCGTAGGCCCCGCAGCACATGATGAGGGTCTTTCCGCCGCCCACCTCGTGGTCGATTATCCCGCCGCCGAGCAGTTTGTCCATCCATATCGCGTCCTTCTGGCTGTCATACAGATTGTCTATCCCCAGCCCCTTGAGGTCGAGGTCGGGGAATTCCTGGTGCGTCCCGTCGTACTTCGGGCGCACGTAACAGTTGAAAGTACGGTTATAGAGGTCTGTCAGGCGGTCTTTGAAGTCGGACGACTGCTCGCGCAGCCATTCGGGGAAAGCACCCCGGATCTCGTCTATCTTGCTGTTGGCGAGCTGTATGGCCTCCCCGTCACGCACTTTGACCTCCCGCCGTTCGCCGTCCACCCATTTGAGGACGGTCTTGGTGATGTCGGGCGAAGTGTTTTGCAGGGCGTGTTTCAAAAGGTGCAGGCCGTTGTACTTACGGGTCTGCGCGCTGACGGCATACTGCTCCGTGATCTTCACGTTCGTCGCTTCCGCCTTCACGCCGTACTCGTCCAGGTTGGAGGCGAAGGTGATCTTCACCTCCGTATCGAAGAGCGAAGAGGCGAAACGCTCGTAAACACCTTTTGGAATCCACCGTTCGCCCAGGTTGAAATCCAGGTCGTCGAAAGCGATGGGTTTGGGCGTCGCCTCGCGCAGAGCCTCCAGCGATTCCCGGGCCGGGGCGTGGTCGGGATTCTCCCGCAGGAACGCCTCGATCCGGTCGGCTTTCCCGATGACATTGCCGGCGATGAACTTGTCGGCCACCTCGTAGCCGTCCGTTTCCGGGTTGTAATAGATACGTCCTTTCAGTTCCCCGAGTATTCCCTCCACGGTAGTTCCCGTGAGCGAAGCCATGTAGTGCGGTTCCACCCGGCCGTACTTGTTCAGGCTGGCCACAAGGGCCTCCGAAGCGTCGTCGGCGTGCGTGATCTCATCGGGATTGAAGGCCACGGGACGCTCGAAGATGTCGGCTTTGCGTGCCTTGCCGTCGATGTAACGCTCCAGTGATAGAATCTCCGTCCCCCGCGCGTCCATCTTGATCAGGTCGAGGTTGCGTTTGTCATTGAGCCGTCCGAAGCGTTCGGTGAAATTGTCGTAAAGCCGGTTGAGCATCTCCCGCAGGGCGGGGTTCGCCGTCAGTGTTTCCGCCTCGTTGTTATAAAGGTGGTAATAGGCATCGCGTATCTCGATATACATGGAGGCTTTCGTCCGTTGTGCAGGCGTGAGTTCCAGCGGGTGGAACATGGGTTGCAGGGATTCAATCCCCCGCAGGTAGCCGACCCGGTTTTGTCCGTCCGTGACGAGTGTCCCCTCGCGGAAATAGGGGGCGACCTCCCCCTCGAACGGGCGGGGTTTCATATCCGCCTCCCGTATCTGCGGCATTTCTTTACCGGGTTCTTCCTCCTCCGGATTTTCCGGCGTGTCGAACAAGCTGCCCGTTCTCGGCGTACCGGCGGCTTGTTTCCGTCTGTCTTTCGGGGCTTCCGTCGGGGGGCGTACCGCCTGCCGTTCCCGCTGTTCCGGGGTTTCCTGCTGCCGGACGCTTTGCCGGCGCAGTTCCGCCCTCCGTTCCGGGGTAAGCGACATCATCATCTCGTAAAAGCCGTTGATCGGCGGGTTGTCCTCCCAGTTCAGGGAGGCATACAAGTCTTCGGGATCACGCTCCGGTGGCGTCGTTTTCGGCATTTCGCTCTTCTGTTCCTCCGGAGAGGAGGCCGGGGCGAATAACGAGGGTTGTCGGGGCGTCTTTCGCTTTGCTCCCCGGCGGCTGTTCCTTTTCTTGGATATACCGAGTTCTGCCTGCCGCCGCTCCTCGGCGCTGAAGCCGAACAGATCGTAGAGCGTCAGCAACGGTTCCTGCTGCACGTTTACCGGTTCGGCAGCCGCCGTTTCCACCGTGTCGAAAAGCGACCCGGCGAAGCCCTCCCGCGGTTTCGGTTCCGTTATTCCGCCCACGTGCTGCACGGGAGTATCCGCCATGCCGAAATCTTCGGGTTTCGGCGGGTGCTGCTCCCACAAGCGATTCTCTCGCTCCTTCGACCAGGCCCCGAAGTCGGCCAGATCCTCCCCGGTCGGTTCTCCGGCGGGTGTGGCGGCAGAATCCGGTAACGCTTGTCCGGGTTTGTTTTCGATTCGGGTAATCTCCCCGGTTTCGGTATCGACATGGTAGCCCTGCGCCGCCATTTCGGCGACGACACGGCGTTTTTCCTCCTCTTCCCGCTGCTGCTGAAGGTTACGGGCGTCGGCGATAATTTCCTTGACGATTTCTCCGGCAAGGCGGGGCTCGTGTCTTTCGGCACGCTGGCGTTCCGCCTGACGGGGACGGGACAACTCCCGCTCCGGTGTGCCGGGTGTCTGTTCCGGAGCATGTTCCAGGCAATAACTCTCGTTGAAATGCCGGTTGAAATCCTCCGAGAGCATACGCCGCATCTCCCGGTCGATGCCGTCCACGCCCTCCGCGTGGGTGAACTCCATCGCCGGTTTGCCGTAGGAGTCTTTGCCTACTTTGGCCTCGGTATGGATCACTCTGTCGAACGACTGGAAAAGGTTGTTTATCTGGATGCCGTTCGACAGCTTGCGGGATTCGATGAAATCCTGCTGCCGTTCGGACAGTTCCCCCGTGGCGGCTTTCTTTTGCAGGATAACCAGGTCGCTGCCGACCTCCGTCCCCGCGTGTTCTGTAAAGAGGTTGTTCGGCAGCCGGATGGCCGATACGGGCTCGCAGCGGTTCATCAGCCACTCGCGCACGGGGCGTCCCTGCTCGGCGTTCAATACTCCCTGCGAGGTGATAAATGCCACCAGGCCGCCCTCGCGTACCATATCGACGGACTTCATGAAAAAATAGTTGTGCAGCGCCCGTGTGCCTTGCCGCCGCACGGGGTCGGTATGGGTGGAGAAGAACGGGTCGAAGAGCGCCACATCCCCGAAAGGGATGTTGCTCACGGCCACGTCGTAGTAACCGGCGTATTTGGGTTCGATGCGCTCGAATCCCTGTACCCGCACCCGTTTTTCGGGGTGCAGGTGCTTCAGGATCAACCCCGTGGCGGGGTCTTTCTCGAAGCAGGTGATCTCCGCATAGGGGTCGTGGAAATCCACGGCACTGACGAAAACCCCCGTTCCCGCGCTGGGGTCAAGAATACGTTTGGGGACGATCCGCGTGTCCCATATCGCCTCCACGATGGCGTCTGCCACTTTCGGGGGCGTGTAAAAAGCCGTCAGGACGGAGTTCTTGATCCCGTCCATGTAGCGCTTGTATTCCCGTTCGTCGGGGGTGTTCGCCCTGATGACCTCTTGCAACTCGGCCACGAGCGTTGCCATGCCGTCCTTGTCCGGTTTCCCGGTGGGGTTTTCCAGCACTTCCTTGATGGCGCCGAAGCCGCTGTATGCGCCGAGTGTCCTTTCTTCTTCGGGAGTCGGCGCCCGCCGTTCCCTGTCGAGCGTGAAGGCCGTCTTCAGCGCGTCGATATTCTGGCGGAGGTGGGTTTTCTTATTGAATGCCATCTTCGAGAAGTATTTGGACGGTTCCCGTCAGTTCGGTATAGAACAGTTCATAGTCGGGCGTGTCGGCGAAGTCGTCCGTGAGGTCGTACTTCTCCAGCACCCCGCGGCAGAGGGGCAGCAGGCGTAGAGCCGCCTGCCGGGCGGTATCCTCGGGAATCTCCGCCTCGAATTCCCTCCAGAGGATGTTTACCAGCGTGTTGTAGGGTGAAAAGTGCAGTCCGCGGCAGAGTTCCTCGCGGGCAATTTCTTCGGCCTCGATGTGGTTGCAGCCCGAACGGATCGCCTCGCTGTACGCTTGGGCGGCGCTGTCGGCCCGCTCGGCGATGAACTCACTTTCGGCGATGAGTTCCGGGTGGCTGTCCTTGAGGTAGGATAGTAACGAAAGTCCGTAATAGGACAATTCCCCCGTGGGGGTATGGTGTTGCTTGTCTGGCATGATAAGAATTTTTAGTGGTCGTTGATAATCGGGGAAGAGAAAGGCGCCCCGGGTTCCCACCCGAAGCGCCGACCACTGAAAAAATCCTTATCAAACAAGCGTATCTCGTTATGACAGGTCTTTTCCAGTGGCAAAGGTAACGATTATTTCCGTTTGTTCCTCTTTCCCTGCCTGGGAGTATCGCGCGGTTCGAAAACGAACGAGGTCTTGAACTGGTCATCGAGCGTGAGGGCCGCGTCGAACGTCCCGCCGCCGTTTTTGACGAATCCCCGGATCGTGCCGGTTTTGCCTTTGGTCAGCAGTTCCGCGAGCTGCTTGTCGGTCAGCTCCTTGCGGGCCACGGTTCTCCATACGGTCAGGCCGCAATCGGGATTCTGACACTTGGCGAGTTTGGGATAGAACACCACGGGCCTGCCGCAACGCGGGCAGGCTGTGTCACTCTCCGCGCCGTCGATTCTTGCTTCCAGCAGTTCTTTGGCGATTTGCGAGGCGAAGACCTCGATACCGCGATGGAACGTCGGGGCGTCCATCTCCCCGGTGGCGATCTTCGAGAGGGCCAGTTCCCAGCCGCCCGTCATGGCGACATCGGCGATCTTCTTGTCCCTGACCACGGCATACACGGCCAGTCCCTTGTCCGTGGGTACAAGCGACTTTTTCTCTCGCCTGACATACTCGCGGGCAAAGAGCGTTTCGATGATGGCGGCACGGGTGGCGGGCGTGCCGATGCCGGCATCCTTCATCGCCTCGCGTTCGGCCTCGTCGGACAGTTCGCGTCCGGCGGTTTCCATCGCCGCCAGCAGGCTCGATTCCGTGTGAAGGGGGCGCGGCCGGGTCTGTTTCTGTTCCGTGACGCATCCCTTGACGGGCAGCTCGTCGCCTTGCACGATGTCGGGAAGGAGGGTCATGTCCTCCTCTTTCTCCTCGACAGGTTCATTCAGGACGGCCCGCCAGCCCGTCTCGACCATGATACTGCCGCGGGCCGTGAAATCATGTCCCGCGCTTTGCAGGGTAAGGGAAGTGTTTTCTTTCACGCAGGCCCCGGAAAAGGTTTCGAGCATCCGCCCCGCGACCATCTCATAGACGATGCGGTGGTCGGCATCCAGTTCGGAAGGGAGGTTCTCGGTGGGAAGCAGCGCGTGGTGGTCGGCGATCTTTTCGTTGTCCACGCTTCGGCGGGAGAGAGATGCGGTATCCATCCTGCCCGCGTATTCCGCGAAACGGGGATAGCGTGTCATGTTCCCGATGAGTGCCGGAATCTCCTCGGCCACATCTTCCGATATATAGCGTGAGCCGGTACGGGGATAAGTGATGAACTTCTTCTCGTAAAGCGACTGGGCGATGTCGAGCGTTTTTTCTGCCGAAAAACCATACCGACTGTTGGCCTCTTTCTGGAGTGTCGTCAGGTCGTACAAGAGAGGCGGCTGTTCCCTGGCCTCCTTGCGCTCCACGTTCACGACGCGTACCGTTCGGGCGCCGATAACCTCGGCGCGGGCTGCTTCCGCCTTCTCCCTGCCGTCGAATTTCTCCGTGGAGAGGACGGTGAACTCCGTGCCCTCCTTTGCCGTGGAGAGCTTCAGCCGGAAATAGGCGGCGGGCTTGAACGCCTTGTTCTCCAGGTAACGGGAGCAGATGATCGCCAGCGTGGGGGTCTGCACCCGTCCGAGCGACCAGACACCCCGCCCGGCAGCCACGGCAAGCGCTTGCGAGGCGTTGATACCGACGATCCAGTCGGCTTCGCTGCGGGCTTTGGCCGAGAGGTAGAGGTTGTCGTATTCGTTGCCGGGGCGGAGGTGTTGTAACCCCTCGCGAATGGCCCGGTCGGTCAGGCTGCTGATCCATAACCGCACGAAAGGGGTGCGGCATTCCAGGTAAGAGTAGATGTAGCGGAAGATCAGCTCCCCTTCACGCCCCGCGTCGGTCGCGACGATGATGCGCTCGGCCATGCCGAACAATTCCCGGAGAATACCGAGCTGCTTCACGACACCCGGGTCGGCCTTATACTCTTTACCCTCCCGAACCTGCCGGGGCAGGAGGATGAACGATGATGGCAGGATAGGCAGGTTTTCCCGGCGGAAACCCGCGATGCCATACTGTTGGGGCATTGCCAGCCCGACCAGGTGGCCGAAGGCCCAGGTTACGGCGTAGCCGTTTCCCTCGATAAAACCGTCTTTACGGTTCGTGGCTCCCACGATGGCGGCGATCTCACGCGCCACCGAGGGCTTTTCTGCGATAATTACTTGCATGATGATTCGGATTTTTCAGTGGTTGTTTTCTTGTTGTTCTTCTTCTTTCTCTTTTTCCGGACGGGCGATCAGCCGGCGGTCGTAATAGACATGGTTGCCGTTCCCGTCGTAATACAGCCGTCCGTCGTCCGCCTTCTCCGGGGGGCTGCGTTTACCCGGCCGGAGGTACAAGGCAGCCAGCGCCGCGATCAGGAGCGGCATGGCTCCGGCCTGCATGTAGAACCATTTCATACGTTATACCTTGGCACCTTTGGAGTTGCTCTTTTTGCTGCTGCGGTAATTTTTCTTCTGCGCCGGGGTGGCCTCCTGCTGTCCCTGCTTGAGCGGCTCTTTCACACCTTTGACCGCTTCGACGGTCTTGCCCTCGGAATTGACGGCGACCTGGGTACGGCTTTCAACGGCGGGTTTGACCTCCGCCCCCTGCCGTTTCGCACGGTCGGGATTCCAGCGGAAGAAGTCCATCTTGTTACGCTCGAAGTTGGGCTTGACCCAGGCGTTGAACGGCTCACCCTGCCCGTCCTTGACCATGCCCTTGATGTAGAAAGCCTTGACATCCGCCCGCTTGGAGGGATCATTCACCGCTTCCGTCCACTGGTCATAAGCCTCTTTGGGCACGGAGGCTTTGAGGATTGTCCGGTGAATCGTGAGCGTGGGCTGTCGTTCGGAGGCCGTAGTTTCCTGCCGTCCGTTTTTCTCGGCGGCCTTCTGGCGGTAAATCTCCTTGTTCTCCTGGGCGTAGCGGTTGCGATCCAAACCGTCGTAGGTAAAGGAATAGTTACGTTCGGCCGCGTCGATTTGGATATAGGCATCCCGCTTATAACCCGCGCGGGTGGTATATCCTTCGAGCAACACCTTGCCGCCGCCGTAGAAATCCATCTGCTTGCCTTCCGAGAGGTCGGCCTCCTTGATGCGGGCACGTTTTTCGAGTAGCGAAACGGGCATGGGTTCCAGCGTGTTCGTCCATTTGTCTATCGACACGTAGCAGGGCGTGAGCTTGCCCGGCTCCAGCTCCAGGTCGATCACTTTCCCGGCATGACGGGTGTTCATCAGGTTCGTTTTCGCCTCCTCATCGAGCAGCACCCCGTGGAAGGGGGCGTCGAGGTCGGGTCGTTCCTGCCAGTAATGCGGCACGACGCGCAGCGAGCCGTCCGCCTGCTCTTCGAGCGACACGCGCCCTTTGGTGGAAACACGCATCCCGTTCTCCAGTTCGGGGTTCATCTCCACCAGCCCGTTGGATTTATGTCCGTAAGACATGGCTTTCAGGTGCGGCTCGATGTCCTCCATGCGGATACCTTTCTTCTCCATATCCGCCAGGTCTATCTTCGTGACGTCCAGCGGCTCGAACTGCCGCTGCTCCTGCGTCTGGAGCCGTTCGGAGGGGTCGATACGGTAATTTTCCAGAATCTCCGGGTCGAAGTCGATGCGGATAAGTTTGTTCAGGGCATTCTCCGTCATGACGAAGATACCCGTGTGGACGGGGTTCTGGGCCTGTTCCATGAACTTTTTGAAGAAGGCTTCGAGGGCTGAATCCTGCGTGTTCACGTTCAGCAGGCTCGCCACGTTCTGATCCGTGGGGTCGGCGGTCTGGATATTGCCGTCCTGATCCACGCCGGTAACGGCTTGTAGTCGTCCGTCGTCGGCATTCTGAACGAGCATGACTTGTTTAGCGTCGTTCTTTACGTTTTCGTCCATAATTACGAGTGTTTTTAGTTAGCACCAATAGCGATGCGGGAACGAAAGTAAGGGGAACCAGCTGAACGTAAAATAGTTGGAACGGCTATGGAAGCATCGGGCACAGAAGTGGCCGCTTGTGGCGCAGGGCAGAGGAAATCGGAGAAACGGAGTGCCGGGAAGGACGGATTTGGCAGTGGGTATTTTCGTGGCTCCGCACCTTATTTGTCAGGTAGTCGGGATCTATTGTTAAATGTCAATAAAGCGCATGGATAACCCGTGTTTTTTTATAAATTTGCGAAAACGGGTTTCAATATCCGACAAAACGTGAGGCATGGAAATATATACCCCAAAAACCAAGATCAAACTTTCTCCGGTGATAAGAAACGGGAGAGAATTTGTCGAAGTGACTTTCGGTAATGACAATGACATCCGCTTGTCGCTGTCGAAGGAAGAAAACGTACTGCTTGTCGGCGGCAGGGCTTATCTGCCGGCAGAAGATTTCGTGCTTGCCGAGTTCTTCGACCGCTATGTAAAAATGGCGTTTATAGACTATTCTGCCATCAAGGAAACCGCACCCCGTAAAGAGGGAGACAAACGGCCGCCACTGCCGGAAGGCTATCTGGAAAAACTTCAGCAAGTGCGTTACAGTGACCATACCATAAGGGTATATACCTCCTATTTCCGCGATTTCCAACAATATTTCGAGGGGCGTAAGATTGAAACGGTTACCCCCGGCGAGATAAACGACTACCTGCTGTATCTCATCCACGAAAAAAACATATCCTCCTGCCAGCAAAACCAGCGTATCAACGCCATCAAGTTCTATTACGAGAAAGTTCTCGGTCAGGAACGGCGGTGTTACAAGGTGAACCGTGCCAAACGGGAGAAGACGCTGCCCGACGTGTTGAGCAAGGAGGAAATAAAGAAAATACTCGACGTGACGGTGACAGACCTGCGCTTCTTCTGCATGTTCTCCATACTCTATTCCGCAGGATTGCGCATCAGCGAACTGCTGGAACTGAAACCCGGCGACATCAACGAATCCCGCTCCCTGATACGGGTGCGGCAGGGTAAAGGGAAAAAAGACCGCTACACCCTGCTGTCAAAACCGTTGATGAAAAAGCTGACGGAATATAACAGACTATACAAACCGAAAGTGTGGCTTTTTGAACACAGACCGGGAGAACCTTTCACCGAGAGTATCGTGTCGAAACGGCTGAAGGCAGCGGCCCGGGAAGCGGGAATCACGAAACGGATTTATCCGCACCTGCTGCGCCATTCGTTCGCCACCCACTTGCTTGAGCAAGGCACAGACATTAAGATTGTAAAGGAACTTATGGGACATAACAACATCAAGACAACGGAAAGGTATGTCCACATAGCCGACACTTTCAAAAGCAATATCAAAAGCCCGTTGGATGACCTATTGTTGGAGGAGGAATAGAATCAATGTGAGTTTAGTTGTTTTTATTGTATGATTTGAAAGTTTAATATTATGACTTCAAAAGAACAAAAACGTCCAGCAAACATCTTTGAGGATGCTTTGGACTACTTGTGGAACGGTCTGGGCCTGGAGGAAAAGGGCTGGAAGCGTCTGAAAAAGGGCGACTTCAAAAAGAAAATGAAAAACGGGCTGACCTATCAGATCTGGTTTAACCGGAGCCACTACAACTACATAGACTACGAAATCGGTCATGGAAATGTGGAGGTGGGCTTCACCTGTATCATAAAGCAGGGAGATGATTACCTCTACTCTTTCAAAATAGAACCGACAATAGGCGGTTCATTCTTTCGGATGCTGACAGAGGACCTGCGGCTGGACACCGGGTTGCTGGACACCTTCCTGCCCCTGATCAAAGCCCACTACCTCGATTTTATCGACTGCTTTGAAGCAGACCCGACAGAGGCGCTCCAGTCGGTCTGCACCCCCTTTACCCAGCCAGAGGATTACAGCTGGCGCATCTATGTGCGGGAGCAGATGGTAGAACGGTACGGAACAGCGGAACAGTTGGATGAGTACCGACGTCAGGTTGAATTGTGCGGAACGCCGGAGTGCAAGGCAAAGAACCGGACGGGTTTGCTGTTGTTCTACCAGTCCCATGCCGATGATGTGGATCACGCTTGGGCCTCAAGCCGCACCAGAGAGGAACTGAACCAGGTGGTGGAACCCTTTGTGCAAGCCAAGCGGCAGACAGGACAGTGGACGCAGGAGGACGAGGCGAGCTATCAGCTCTACCAGCAGGAAACAGATCCGAAGAAGCGCACTTTTCGAGCTTGGTATCTCATCGTCAACCCCTGGGGACAACCGAAAGAGTTAGCTCAAAAAGAACAGGACTTCCGGTTGAAGTTGTTTGCTAACAGACCTAAAGAAATAGATAAATGATACTTAAAGAAAATAACAGCCAAATCGGCTGATAGTATAACATTATCAACTAACTTAAAAAAACAAAATATGAAGTTTGAAGTTTATGACAAAGCCAAATGGCATTATGACTCAAAAGATATGCCTAAAGATTTACCTGCAATAGCAGGTGCAACACACATTGCTTTCTTCGTAAGGTGGTGTGTTGAAAATGATTTAATGTCACGAGAAATCGAAGAAGATTGTGCAGAAGAGCTCCAACAAATTAAAAATAAAGAGTTGGATTGTAGAGATTTTTTCTTTGATGATATGGACGGAGTTCTTACATCAAATGAATTTAATACTAAAGGTAAGCAGTTTGCAGCAGCCTATTATCATTCAGACAAAACCAAATTTGCAAAGAAGTTTGGTTACTATTTAGCTGACTATGATAATTGGGTAAAGAATAAGTTAGGCAGTCAATATAATCCCGACACTTCATATTTTTATGTGGAAAATTCAGAAGAAAACTATAATGAGATAAAAGAAATTTGTAATAAACGCTATTCTGAATTTTTGAAAGGTTGATAACAAGCACCTGTGCCGCCTAACGGCAGCAAGCTGCATCCCATTATACACATAAAGAAATGACAGATAACGATTTTCAACAAACCAAAAGAGTTCTACTCGGACAAGAAAGCATGAATAAAGAATATGCTCAACTTGCCGATTTTATACAGGAACGATTTTCTGTACAAGTAATCAATGTGATATGTGCAAAAGGGGAAGATTCTATTAATCTTACTCTTTGGTTCAAATATGAAAATGAAGTAAATTATTTTTATAAAGGACGGTTTGTTGTCGATTCTCGAAAAAGAAATACGATATTGAATAAATTCAAACAAATTGCGAATATAGAAAATAAAGCCGATAGCATTTATCTATCCTATCAAGCATTTGAAACATTAGCAAAAGAGGAAGCTAATAATAGCATTACTCAACTTGAAATATTGGAATTAAAAGAAAAATTACATTGTAATGATTTATGGGATATTTCTCGCTGTTTGGCTAATGTTGTTTTTTTCTTGTATGAGGATAAGCAAGTAAGACAATATAAAGAAAGAGGATTTATAGATATATGGTCGGAAATGTATTTAGGTTTGTTGAATCGCTATGATGAATTTGGATTTTTCACAAAAGAAAATTTCCATGTAAAGTTGGATAGTAAAGAAAATTTTGATACCAATTTTAATAGTAATTGGTATTATTACTATGTATAAAAATGTGTATAACAAGCACCTGTTCCGCCTTAACGGCGGCAAGCTGCAACCCATTATCAGTGCATAAAAAGAATAAAAAACAGAACATGAACTAATTAAATAAAAAAAATATGAGTTGGTCTATCATTTTAATAAAAACGCCATTGAACGATGAATCAGATTTGTCGGAAGTGGATGAAATACTGCCTATAACAGATAGAAATGCGTTCGTGGATTGGATGCAGAACACTTTTCTTATTTCCGATGATAATTTGTCGGATAGCGAAATGATACTGCAATTAGACAACGAGTGTGGCGTGGAGATTTCTTGGGACGATAACGAAAGTATCGAAAATATACACTTATGTTTTCATGGAGGTGAAAATGAAGAAACAATCTTGCGCTTCGTGAAACAACTATGCTCGCATTGGAATTGCAGGGCTATTGACGTGGAAGCAAGTGAATTTATGCTTTTATAAAATCATTTATTTTGTTCTGATAACAAACAGCAACCCAAAATAAATGGAAATGATTGAAGAGACTTTAAGAACTGAATTTGAAGCATTGAAAAATGACTTTGAAATCATAAGACAACAAATAGAAAGCGATGTTGTCAGGACTGAGTTGTATAAGGGCGAGTTTTATGAGCTTACCCCATATTCCTATCAGCGTCATGGTTTCAGACAAGGAAAACCTGTAAAGCGTCCTGATACAGTAAAAAACACCAAAAATCTTTGTATCTACGGGTTTAATAATCAAAATCAAATAGTCGAAGTTAAGGTTGGTTGTTCGATTGAAAATCAGTTTTATCACACTTTCCTATATTATACAGACAATCTTGTGAAAAGTATTCTATATGATAATGGTAAACATTTGATGAATGTATGCCATAACTTTTTCGAGGGCGGAAAGTTGAAACGGTTACAGTTATGTGGTAGTCATGGTAGCCGTGAAGAGAATTATATCTATAAAGAAAACGCTTTGACACATATTGAAATCAAACAATATGATATTGATGGTAAAAGTGGTAGTGATTTAGTTCACATATTCCAATATCAAGACGATGGGACTTTAGAAACTATTACCAAATCATTTCCAAATGGATATTCTGAAATAATCTATAAAACGAAAAGAAGTTGCTAACAAGCGGATTAATCTCTCCTAAAAGGTCGATTATCCGCCGGACATTAGCAACCTTGTGAATATCAAAATATGGATATAATAAGAAATGATAAAATAGTAGAAATAAAAGATATGCTGTTTGATAAGTTAAAACAGGATATATCTTTTTTAGAGAAACGAATAACGATACAAGAACGCTCCGTTTCAAATTGGAAATATGCAACGGATGAATTTTATACTCTAATTCCATTTGAAAAGGAACTAAATAAGATGAAGAAAGGACGCATCTTGAAAAATATTCAATTTGACGAAAGATTTGCTTCTCCTTATATTTTCTCCTTCGGCTTTTCTAAAGAAGAAAAACTTTTATTGACACAACATTCATTAGGAAAAGATTTTGGCATTATTTCACAAGTTTACGATTATCACAATAGCGGATGTATAGAGTATTTCATTCTACGATCTTATCCGTCTAAAAAGTATAATAGCAAATTAGTATCAATAGGTATTCTTTTTCAAATCAATGATTTATTACAAGCACATGTATGCGTATCAGATAATAAACATAATTGGAGTACAACTGCCTATCATGTAGGCAACGAAAATAAAGTCGATAAAATTTTCAGATATGCTTCAGGTTGGAATAATCAAACGGAATATGATTTAGAATACGTTGATAATAAACTCAATAAGATAAAAATAGGAAATGTAGTTTGGTGGAAATCTAAAAAATAGGTTACTAACAAGCAGCAAACCGACTGAACAAGCGGAACGCTGCCAAACATTAATATTAAAAGGAAACACTATGATACCTGATAAATTGAAAAATGATTTTAATTCATTGAGAAATATGTTTGATGAATTGAAAAGAGAAATTGATAAGAATGTTGTAAAGGAAGAGAATTACAAAGGTGAGTTCTACGAAATAGCTCCTTATTCTTATCAAAGAAATAGGTTTAAGCAAGGGAAAATAGTTGGAAATGTAACTTCTCTTAAAACAACTAATAACCTATTTACTTATTATTTCGATGCAAAAAATCAAATTATAGAAATCCGAGAGGGGTTGGAACTTAAAAATCAATTCTATTATACCTTTTTCATTTACGAAAAGGAACTTATGAAAACTATTGCATATGATAATAGCAAACGTATTGTGAATGTCCGATATTATCTATATGGAAGTAATGGTAAAATAGAGAAGATGTATTCAAAGGGCACTCGTGGAAGTAGAGAAGAAACATATTTTTATGAAAATGACCGCCTACAAAAAATAGTTATAAGACAATTTGATAGAAATGATATTGAACAGGATACGTTACAACATTCATTTGATTATAAGCCTAATGGAGAATTAAAATTTATTATTCTTTCGACTGAATTATATTCTGAAACAATCTATCAGGAAACATAAATTTAATATTAACAAGCCGGGATAACGGACTAACGCCGTTCCCCGTCAAGCCATTATCAATAAAGATGTCTAAAAATGTAGTTTGTTTTTAACGGAATAAATAATATGGGAGTTTTTTTATCAATAACATATGATTTAAGGTGGGCTGGAAGTTTTGAAGCCAATGTGAAACAAGACAAAGTTGTAAACTATATAGCTACCAACTTGGGGGATATGATTTGGCAAGAGGAAATATCTAATCAGGTGCAAAGAATAGATAAACACCATATATCATTAGCTATTGTTTTAAGATTATTTCGCAGAGAAGATATTAAAAAAAATAGCTTAAAATCGTATGCTCGATATATTCAAAAAAAAGATATACTTAACATAGATCAAATGTTGGCTTTGGATGAGTATATAGAGTTGTCAGAAAATGAAATGAGATGTCAACTTTGCGATGCTGTTTTTAATCGTTTGGAAGAGATATTGATAAAATATAAGGAACGATTTCAAAATCTCGATTCCATAGTTTTAGTTCCGTTGTTAAGAGAACGAATATTACGAATTAAAAATCAGGAATTTACAGATAATTATTTTAAATCTAAATCGTTTACCGATGCAAAACGTGTCGAAGAAATAAAAAAGTTAATTGATTGCACAAAGTAAAACCATTGATAACAAGCGGATGAGCCTCCTCTGAAAAGGTCGGTTATCCGCCAAGCATTATGAACAATTAAAGCGCAAAAATATGAGTATAAAAGAACTAAATAGCATTTATGCTTTCGGTTATGGGCTATTCATATATTCGCCCGGTACATTCAATGAATGGATGCAAGAGAAGAAATGCCGGGCAAAGAAAATGCTGTCGTATCTTGATAAGCATAAGGATATGTTTTTGGAAATGATTGCCAAAGGGATAGCATTGCCTATCTATCAAATACCAACGTATCAATATTCAATCTATATCACAACAGAAAAAGATGTGAATATTCCAAAGGATTGGGAACAAGTTTATCTTTATAAAGATTGGTTTATTACAATCGGAACAGATGATAAACTTTGCTTTTCTTCCTTTGAGTTTTTTGAAGAACACCGTGATTTGATAGCTAAAAGTCAATGTGTGTTTATGGGAGAAGTATTTGATATAAATGATAATCCACATTCGTTTTATCATTCTGATGAAATACAAATATCCAAAGGTAATTATCGCTTTGACATTTACGGGTTAAAACGAAAGCGTCCCTACTCGGAAACAGATAGAGAGAGCTGCAATAAAAATTATGCTTATCTATTTGCTTTCCGAAAAGTTGATAACGATAGCAACGAGAATTTAGAGCGGTGTAATAATGATACTCACATTTTTAGCATAGAGCAGTATTGGGAAGAAGTTCATAACAAGGAAAGATAACCCCTAAACGGTGTTTCTTTCCAAACCATTATGGTAGAAAAATGAACAATAGCAGGATTAAAAATATAGTAAATCTTTCAGCAGCAGAAAGATATGGCTACTTTATTCGTAAAGTTTCAGACTTTGAAGAAGTTTGGGGGTTAAAGGATAAAGAAGGTTGGGCTTTAATGGGAAATAATGAGCAAGTTTTATTTCCTGTATGGAGCGAAAAGGAATTTGCAGAATTGTGTAAATGGGATAACTATCAACCCAATTCTATTCCTCTTGATGACTTCATTGAGAAGTTATTACCGAAGTTAGAAAAAGACAATGTGATGTTGGCTGTATTCCCATTGTCAAAGGGGAAAGGTATAATTCGTACTGTTCAAGAGATAATTGCTGACATAGAGCGAGAGTGTGAACAATATGAATAAACTACCATAACAAGTGGATAAATCTCCCTTAAAAGGTTGATTATCCACCAAACATTATATGCCATGTATGAAAAGGATAAAATATTAAATTCATTTCCTCCGGATCTCGCAAAAGATGTACGGAGAGTATTGGATATGCTTGTGATGAAAAATGATGATATAAGCAGCCGATACTATATCGTCAATCTTGGAGGTTTGAATATAGCAATTCCAGAACGGGTATATATGAGAGAACAGACACCGTCCAATATGACAGCAATACAAAGAAATATTCTTGACTGTATTTTCACAAGACATAATAATGGTTTTGTAAGGCAACACCATCTACAAAACCTAATCTCCTGCACAGAATATTGGACTATACCATTTTGCTTTAAGCTATTAGGAGAATATGTAGATAATATTTTATACGATGTGAAGAAGCATTTGGAGTGTAATATGGATAGATACCTTCGTTTTATCGGAGAAAATGAAAAATTCTTTGATCGAACTAAAAATCAAATGATTAGTTATTGGAATTGCTATTATAGGTCGAGATACCCCAACAAAGAATCATATATAGGTTTTAATATCTTTAATAATTTGGAAATGGCATATAACAAGCGGCTTAGCCTCCCCTAAAAAGGTCGGTTAGCCACCAAACATTATCCGCAACTAAAAATCAAAAAGGAATATGAAAGAATTAGAAAACAACTGGATGAAAAAATGGGAATCGGTAAAAGAAAAAACCGTCTGCCCTGTTGACCTCAATACTTATTTTGAGCAAGAAGAAATTGCAGGAAAATCGTTAACGACGATTAATATCGGTTCTTGCGATTTGCCGAGTGGAAATCTTTTGGTACGAGATCCATTGGTATATCTCCCAAACAGAAACGAACGTCCATATTTTCAGAACGCTCCTGCGGGTAAATATGAAACGGAAATTTGTGTAATCAAATCTGACGACGAGGATTGCGACCGTTATGCCGCAGTACGTTTGCGCTTCAATGAAAAGCGGGCTGTTCGATTCTATGAAGCATTAGTTGGGAATGAAAACCTTGAAACATTGGAAGAGGGTGATTACTTTGGATTTTGTGTAGATGCTGGTTTAGGATGTGTATGTGATGAAATTATCCACCGTATTTATTGCGACTGGGATGAACAATGGCGCAAAGATAATCCCGATGATAATCCTTATGATGGATATTTTGCTGCATTATTCAAAGAAAACTATTATCTCCATCCAGAATATCAACGTGCAGGCGGAGACTGGTTAAATTGGCAAGTGCCGGGGACGGAGTATCATATTCCCATTTTTCAATCAGGGTTCGGAGATGGTACGTATCCGGTTTATTGGGGCATAGACGAAGGCGGCGAAATATGTCAGTTGGTAATTCAGTTTATTGATATAGAATTAGCCTATGGCAATGATGAAGAGAATTAATGTGCGGATAACAAGTAAATAAGCAACCCTAACAGTTGCTATTTACAACCCATTATTCTTCAAAAGAATTGGATATGAATAAAGGAAATACCATAGAAGATTTTTTTTGTAAGCAATTCATTAAGTCTGGTTATCAAGACCGTTTCTTTTTTGAACTGTCATCAAACAAAAAAAGAGTAAAAGCTATTAGTCGAATTTGTCATAATATGATGGATATTATAAATGAGAATAAGATTGTCGAGGTCTATAATTCTACGGATTTAATCCATTTGACAGATAGACTTCGTGAATTATCTAAAGAGAAAGAAGGATATTGCATCGGTTTTTTTGAGCTGGATCAAAAATGGGCAGATATATCAGAGGCTATAAATGCAGGAATACAGTCGAATTTTGGCTTTGCCATAATATTGTCTGATGGAATTGCTTGTATATGTGAAGAAACCGGTATAACCAATAGAAGAGCTGTAATATTACACTCCATATCCAAATTGAAAGAATAACAAGCGGCTCAACCTCCCCTTAAAGGTCGGTTAGCTGCCAAACATTATCTGCCCATAAAAAGAATGAATATGAAAATAGAATTAGAAAATTGCCAAAAAAGTCTTACTCTCAAAGATTTTGAAGAAATAGAGAGTAAATTGGGTTATGCCTTGCCGGAAAGACTGAAAGAGTTCTATTTACAATATAATGGAGGTTCTACGAAACAGATCGCAAGCATAAATAAATATCAAGAGGTGGAAATTGAAGATTTCTTCCCATTCAAATATAACAAGGATTTTAAGAATGACCCCAGATATACGGCAGAAGGCGAAACATTAGAGTTAAGAAAAGCAGGAGCTATATCTGATAGCATTCTTATTTTTGCTATGGAATCTACCGATGAAGGTCGGATTACCATAGACTTGGTTAATGGAAAGATCTATCTTTACCCTATTGTGGGGATGCAAGATGTAATCTTCAATTTTGGAGAGCCACGACTTGTTGCAAATTCAATAGATGATTTCTTTGACAATCTCGTTGTTTTGGACGGGCACAAAGCAATTCCAGCAATAGAAGAAATCGAAGAGGGACAAACGGAGACAGCAGGTGTAATGCCTGAACTTTCGGACTGTTCGGCTTCGCTAACAAAAGAAGATATAAAGAATTTTGAGGTTGAGTTGAATGTAAAGATTCCGGCAGGCATGAAGAACTTTTACCTCAAGTTCAACGGTGGTATGCCATCACCATATTGTTATCAACCGCAGGACGAGGATTTGGATCGGGTGGAGATAAATGCGTTCTTTCCGATAAAGGAACGCACCAATGCTTTTGAAACAATTGAAGTCATAGCCAAAGATATATGGAGTAGGAATTTAATGCCATGCAATCTGTTGCCTTTTGCTATGGATTCGGGTGGAAACTATTATGCGTTGAACTTGAAGAATAAAAAGATTTACTATTACTTGACTGACGAGTGGGACGAAAACGCTTCAAGAGAATACAACTTTGAAACAAATACTCGTTACATCGCCCAGTCATTCAATTACTTTATAAATCATTTCATCGAAGAAGAGGAATAAAGCGGGCAGATAACAAGCGGATCAATCTCCTTTAATGATGATTATCCGCCGAACATTATGCGCTTAGAAACTAATACAATATGAGCATGAAATATTATCCAAAAGGATGGCATACTTACAAGTTCTTGGTTACACCGCAAGAATTGAAAGACATTTTGCGAGGATTTCACATTGTGATATACAACCGTAGAGTACCTGCGGATTATATAGAAAGTAACTTTGCAAATTTTGTAAGGGATTACGAATCTTTTTACCGTTTACTAACGTCCGGTGAAAAAATCGAGCATATTGTAATCGACAATTTGCTCACGGGCTTTTCAAACAATCTAAGTAAGTGTGCGTATAAAGTCCCCTTTCAAGATTCAAATGATGGATTATGGTATAAAACAGAGGATTTCATAGAGCCTTGCGTCGGGTTCAATCTATTTGCCTTCTATCTTGATGAAGAACATAAGTTACAAACCAAATTCAGTTACATAAATTTTCCAGAGAATATAATGGGGGTTCAATTAGAGTACCCTAAGAAAATATATTCAATAGAGGAAAATAGAGAAATACTATGTAACGAATTGGAAAATTATAATGACGTGTACCAAGTGGTAGTAGAAAGGATAAAGCAATTATGTAGAAATCTGACGATTACAATAGGTGAAAATGTGCATAGAACTAAGGTGAAAATAAGTCCTACCGCACTAAAAGATATTGAAGGAAGTCATTTTATAAAAGTAAATAATTGTATTATTAAATAAAGCGCATAACAAGCGGATTAATCTCCCTAACAGTCGATTATCCGCCGAACATTATCGACCTGAAAAGAACAAGAAATGAAACCAAGAGATATATTTATTAAAGCCTGCAATGAGATAGCTATTCCTTTTATTGCAATGGGATTTAAGCCGTCTAAAAATGGACAATGCCTAAAAAAGATTTCAAAAGACAAAGATTTGACTTTTGAAATATGGTTTCGTTCAAGTGTATATAATTCATCTTGTAGTGTGGCTATATATCCACTGATTACGATTACTTGTAAAAACTTGAAAAAGTGGGTGCAAGAAGAAAATCTTAATGTCAATGATGATGGCTTAGTATATCATAATCATATTGGATACCTATCGCCAATAAATCAATATCAATCTTGGGATCTTGCCGGACTAAGCTATGCTCCATCAATAAAAACAATAATTGATTTACTTGAAAAATATGCTTGTCCGATATTTGATTTATTTGAGAATAGACAAATGGCTATTGACTTCATTACGCAACATGGCTGTTGTTTCAATCAATACACGAAAGACTCTCTCCTTGCCCTGCCATATATGTTGAGATATGGTGAAAAGGAACAAGCCGAGAACTACTTCAATCATTACATACATTCAAGTAAATGTCGAAATAGATTTGTAAAAGCCTATTCTCAATTAGAAAAGAATGATGTAATTGATTGTGGATTAGATAATCGTTTCGTAATACTTGCATATAGTCAAAAACTAAAAATAAAATAGGTCGATAACAAACAGATGAAACTTTTAAGGTGGTTTATCCGCCGAACATTAATCGCTGAGAAAAAATATGAATAATTGGATTGAAACATCAGGAAGCCCATTTGTCATTGTTGAGCAACAATATGCCCATCAATGGAAGGGTCAAGAAAACTACAATGCTATATGTAGCGTAACAGATTACTTGGGGAAAATCTATATAGACAATCATGTCTTATTGGTAATGGGAGATGAACCGATGGCTACACGCATAGTAAATAAAGATGGAGCAATTTTAATAATTCGTTGGAAGTATGCTCCCGATTATCTAACGGTGGAAAAACTTCTGGAGAATGATATAGTAACTGGGGCAGAACCGATAGAAGAAGTTGAAGTAAAATGGGATTCTACTGAATTAGTCCTATTTGATTCTTTGTCTCCCTATTGTGAAGCATCGGTTAAAGTGTTTTTATCACTACAAAAAACATCTTGTATAATAAAAACTTATCATTACCAAAAAGACGAAGTATCTTTAATAATACATTTAATCCAATAAAGACGATTAACATGCGGCTAAACCTCCCCAGAAAAGGTCGGTTAGCCACCAACCATTATAAACTCGTAAAATAAAAATATGATTGAAGCACTGAAAAATATAGGATTCATCGTTACAGAACGATTGGAAAGAAAAGATTTAAGCTCTGATTTACAAAATCGGTACTCCGAACTTCCTGCGGACTATCAGGAGTTTTTACAACGGTTTCAGACAATCACGAATGAAAGTGATAATGTTTGGTTTAATTCCATAGAGGACTTTAACGGAGAAAGCGATAGCGGATTCCGTTGGAATGAATTTGAGCTGATGGGACTTGAGGCGTTGGCAGATGATAAGGAATCCTGTGATATGATACGCCTGTTTTGGGATAGCCATATTCCTATTCTTATGTCAGTAAAAGATGGATACCAATATTTGTGCATAGATTTATCTCCGGAAAATTACGGTAAAATCTATTATGGAGTTGAACCTGAATTTGAAGATTCGGCAGAATTTGTTTGCGATAGCTTTAATCATTTATTAGAAATGTTGTCTTCCAATAAAAAGAATGATATACTGACAAATTTCAAATAGGTTTATAACAAGCAGATAAATCTCTCTGAAAGATTGATTATCCACCGAACATTACAGCTATGGATATAACGAATAGAATTATTGTCGCCTTACTGGAACGAATGAAAAGTAGAAACAAGAACTTTTCATTATCAAAACCTAAGTTTCATCGGTTGTTTCAAATAAATCCCGATGACTACTTATGGTATGGCGAGAAACTGGAGCGGCATTTACTTAACAAATATGGAGAATCGGCTGATACATTGAAATATCTTGATATATATTATTTCATTGACAATATTGTGCGGTTGTATTACATGCCTAAAAATTCAAATTCGGAGGAAAACGAGTTTGGAAAGCTATACGCTTATGGCTCCATAATAGGGTTACACCGTTGTCATATTCCAGATAAGCGAATATATCTGAGCCGATTGTTAAATACTTTACTGTTCTGTTGTCCGACTTCTGAAGAATATATCCGTAGATTCCGCTGGCAAAAAAACGGTATATATTACAAATCGCAGGATGTGGAAGTTCTTATTGCCGATACATTTACAGAAATACGGGAATCGGACAAACAATCAGAATCCATTGAAATAGTTGAGTCAATAGTCAATGAGACATACCGTTATCTGGTAGGCTCAAATACAGGGCTTCCATTTGTCCGTTCGGAAACTTTATTGCACTACAACCTGAACCCATCTGATTATATGTGGCTATATCAGCACGATAAGGAATTGTTTTATACTTGTCTTGATGCAGCAGCATTACAGTCGGAGATTTTCAGTTACAAGTCATTTGTGTACAATTTCAACCTGTATATTCTAAAAGACGCAAATATATTGGATGAATTGTCCAGATATTCCAAATGTTATGAAGCCGTTTTAGAACTGCTTTTCAAATCCGATTCAATTATGCAGAACTCCGTTATTCGGCAAATCAAATTATGTAGAAATGAAGATACCATTAAACAGAATAACAGATTGGATGCTATTAACAAATGGCTCAACTCCCTAAACAAGATTGGTTAGCCACAGAACATTAAACATTAGAAAATGAGAACACCAGTCATAATCCTGTTATTTGTAATCCTGCTTGCCGTAAGCTGCGGAGAGCCTCCCATGCCGCCGTCGGACGAGGAAATGATACGCCATTTCACCACGCACGAGGTGGCGTTCCGTAAGGTGTACGAAATCATGGCAGAGAGTTCAGAAGGTAGTTTTCACTACCCGCCGCTTTCTCCGGAAGAGGTTATTATACTTGATTCAATGGAGCAAAGCGATACATCCCATGAAACGAATGATGAACAAGACATCCCGGTATATGGACTGTTGAAGCCGGAGCGAATCCTACTCGACTCCCTGTTATCAGAGATTGGATGCGGTTTTATCCTTGTTGATCGCAGGGAATGGGGAACGGCAGATTCGGTATATGTGAGCCTCGTTATGCCGTACTACTCCCACGGCATCGTGGATGCGGGAACTTCCAAGAGTTTCGTTTACGATCCCGGATTGAGAAGCCGTCGGAATATCCGTATCACCGAACATGGCGACCTGAACGAGATCTACCGCAGGACGTACAACGACACCACGCTTTACAAGCCCATCAAGGGAAACTGGTACATCGAGTTAGACCATTCGATATAACGGCCCGGAGTTCGTATCAAAGTATGTATCACTTTTTGTCAAGAAGATACATCATAAAGCAGATAATGGCCATCGCAAGGAAAAATAACAGAACCGCAAGGAGTTCGTTAAACCTGCACTTGGCATAGTGAGACATCACTGCTTTGCCTCGCCATTTGTAAATCCTGCTGACGAGCGACATAACGGCAAATGTGACAATGCTAAAAACGACACATGGCAACAATGCCGACACACCTGGAAAAAGCCGGATAGTAACAGTCATCATAGGGAATATCAAAAGAGCGAAGATATAAATCGAGAGCATCATTTCGCCATCGACCCTGCCTGTTCGTCTTGCCTGCTTCCATTTCTCCCCCATCCACCAGAGGTAATCCCAGAGATAAAACCGTTGCTTATTCTCCTGCCGTTTCATCATGCCCAATGTATAAATCCGAGGTGGAACATCAGCGCTACATTTGCCACGATCAGGGCGATAGCGATAAGAACTATTTTGGCGAGCTTCCTGCCGGGATGTTTCATCTTCCCGTAATGTTCACGGAGCGCTTCACGCCGTCCGGCTGTATAGCGTAGCTTGCAGAATAAATCGGGAAGAAAGCAGAGAGGAATCACTATGGCCAAACCAATCATCCAGCCGAAAAGGCGCAATATCGGTGGAAACCCAAGCGGTATGAGTAGGACGAAGAGCCAGCACCAAAACAGTAGCATACGTCCGTTGAGATTGGTACGCTCCCTTTCGTGCCATATCTCGGCTACATACCACATATAGTCGATGAAGCAGATCCGGTATTTGCGATTGTCCTTTTCCATACCGTTATCTCCATACAAAGAAACCAACCAATATAAGTATAATCAGAACGCTGACCAACACAATCTGAACCCTGCGGCGTGTTTCAGGCTTGCAATCGTCAAATAACCACAGTTTGCTGTTAAACTGCCAATGACACGCCCATTTCCAACGGAACAGCAACCCTGCAAGCCATAGGGCAAGCAACCCGACACCAAACAGCAACCCGTATTGCGGGTGAGCCTGCAACCACTCGAAAAACGTTTCCGCCTTGCTGTTCATTGCTTCGTATATATCGGTAACTGTCATACTTATAATTAAAAGGATTCCGAACACAAAAATAATGTTTTCCGTTCACATAATCACTACTTTATGCTCCAAAACACCAGCTGTGCGGTTATAAAACCAGGAAACAGCCCCCGTTAAGGTAACGGAGGGTGTTTGCGGGGTGTTTGTGTTCATTTAGTTCTGTTCCGGCAGGAGCTTGCAAAGCACCGGGTCGTTCTTGATACGTTCCAGCTCCTCGGCGACGATGCGGCCGGCCTCTGCCTTGATACGTTCGTAGTTTTCCTGCACGACCTGTTTCATGTGATCCGTCCCATTCTCATCCGTGAAGTCGGTAATTTGTGGTATCTTCTTGTACCGGGCCGTTTCCGCTTTCACTTTTTCGTTGTCCACGACAATCTCGCAGTGGAAAATCTTCTGCTCGATACGTTCGTCGAAATTGTCCGCCACGGCCCCGACGAACATTCCCTGCGTGAGCGTCGAGATCTTCGAGGCCGGGATCAGGCTGTCCAGCTGCGTGGATATGGATGTCGATTTGTCGCTGCGGCTCAACGTCATGCTCTGCCGCTTCTGCAATACCTTACCGAACCGTTCCGAGAGTGTTTTGGCCGTTTCACCTACGACCTGCCCGGAGAAGATGTTGCCCACCGTGTTCATCACGACGGCGGCCTCCTTGTCCCCGTAGTCCCTCTTCAACTGTGAAAAATCCTGGAAGCACAGCAGCACGGCGACCTTGTTGCTTCTGGCCGTGGCGATCAGGTTGTCGAGTCCCTTGAAGTAGATTGTCGGCAGCTCGTCGATGATGATGCCCGATTTGAGCTGGCCTTTCTTATTTATGAGCTTGACAATCCGGGAATTATACAATCCCAAAGCCGCTCCGTAAATGTTTTGCCTGTCGGGATTGTTCCCCACGCAGAGTATCTTGGGATCGTCCGGGTTATTGATGTCGAGCGTGAAGTCATCGCCCGACATGACCCAATATAGCTGGGGCGAAATCATGCGGGAAAGCGGAATTTTGGCCGATGCTATCTGGCCCTGGAGCTGGTCTTGAGCGCCTCCGAGCCAGGCATCCATAAAGGGGCTGAGGTAGTTTTCGAGTTCCGGGTAGGATGTCAGAATCGGGAAAATATCCTCGTACCGCTTGTTCAGGAACTCGATGGCGTGCGGGAAGGTACAATACCGCCCGTTGTCGTAGATGCGCAGGAACCAGATCACGGCCGCGAAAAGGATAATGGGGCTTTCCACAAAAAAATCGCCCTGCTTCTGCACCCAACTTCGGTTCAGGTTGAGCATGATGGTATAGGCGCTCTCGTAGGCGTCCGAAATATCGGTCATGAAGTCCGGGTGAATGGGGTTACAGCGGTGCGAGCGGCGCGGGTCGTCGAAATTTATGACGTAGAAAGTCGGGATTTTCTTGTAACCTTTCTGGTGATTCAGCAGGTGGTTGTAAGCGATTTCCGAAAGATCGGGAAACTTGTAGTCATAGATGTATTGGGTATAGCCCTTTTCGATTTGCTGTTTAATAAACTGGTTTACAACACAATAACTCTTCCCGCTGCCCGGGCTTCCCATGCAGATGCAAGCCCTTTGCGGGTTTACAACGTTGGCGAACCCGTTGTTCCACTGTTTGTTATAGTAAAATTTCGTCGGCAGATTTATGGAGTACTCGTTCTCGATCAGGCGTGTTTCCTGCTGGAATGATTCGTTCTCGTTATTGAAAGGGTCATCCATGAGATTGTTCTTCAGCAGGCGGGACATCCACACGCCGCCCATCAAGAGGCAGATATACCCGGCCGATAGGGTCAGTATGTAGAAAGCCGCGTTCGCCGCTGCCGTCAGCGGCAAGTCCAGCAGCCACCAGTTGAAGAAGAACAGCACGCCTCCCGTGGCCAGCGATGCCGTGATTTTCCGCCAGGTAATTTTCTCCTCTTTTACTCCTTTTGTCCCGAGGCATGAAAGGGCGAGGAACACGACGGCGAAAAGTTTCGTCCATAGTATATTCCGGAACAGCCCCGCGGTGCGGTCGAAGTTCAGCAGAATCCTATCGACCACGCCGATATTGATTCCCCATTCCCGTATCTGCCCGTAACAGAACCAGTAGATGTTGATAACCACGAACAAGATACTCAATGCCCGCATGAAATCCATTGTTTTTGCAAGACCCCGAAGGTCGTCTTCCTGTTGCATAACCGTAAAATTTAATAAATGAATGATAATTGAGATGTTATACTTTCCTCCGTCGTGAGGTATTCCGCTTCCGTTGCCCGTCCCGTCCGGCAGGCGCTTGTTTCGGGGACAAGTCCCTCGTGTTTTCCCCGGGATTCCGTTTCCCGCCGAAGCGCAGCTCGAAGGCGTTGGCCGAGTATGCCTTTCCCAGCCGTGATCCGTTCACGACCGTCCGTGTTTCGTGGTCAATGAACGTCACTCCCACGATGCGGCCGTTTTCGTTGCGTCGTATGTAGAGATCCACCCGGGCTCCCCGCAGGCGTTCGCGCAGTTCTTCCTCCGTGGGTTCTCCCCGAAGCGCTTTATCGACCCGGCCACGGATTTGCCTCCTCGTGTCGTCCTTCCCGAACCGTTCGGCGTTGCGCTCCATGTGCCGTTCCAGCCCGTCATACCCGACCTCTTTACCGAACAGTGAGGATTTGAGCGGCGCGGCCACTGCCTTGTCCCCGTTCTCGTCCAGCAGCGTGTAGAGCAATCCCCGGTAGGGGGTTCCGTTCCGCTCTCCCCGGACTTCCTCTATACCTATATTATATAAGGACAACAATGCCCGGAACTCGCCGAGGGTCTGGAAGCGGTATGTCGCCACGGCCGGTTTTATTACCGCTGCCACCTGGCGTTTCAGGTCGCCCCGCGTGTAATCGGCGGGGACGATCCCTTGCCCTTTCTCCCGCCTTCTCCCTTTGGCGGGATGCAGTCCGTACTCCCGTTCCAGTTCCTCGGTAACGGCCACGCTGCGTTCGTTGCGCCTGCTGTCGTTTATCTTGCGCCCGTCCTGGGCCACCTGCACCGACACGATATGGATATGCTCCCGTCCGATGTCGGTATGCTTGAATACGATATAAGGTTGTCCTCCCCAGCCCATGCGCTCCATGTAGGCCCCGGCTATCTCCGCGAGTTGCCCGTCGTCGAGGCGGTCTTCGGGAGCCGGGTTGAGCGACACGTGCACGACGGGTTTTTCCGTCCGGTAGTGCGAGGGCATCCAGCGCAGGAGGTCTTCTGCCGTCGCGGCCACGTTGAAGCGCCCATCCGCCGGCTCCCTCACGATGTGGGTCAGCAGCACCTTCCCGTCGCCCCGATCGACTTTCTCCTGGTTGTACGCCAGCGCGCCGTACACGTCTTTTCCGGTGGTGATATTGGCTACCATCGCTGTTTGAACTCTTCGGAGAGCGACACGACCTGCTGCCCGACGGCCGCCAGTTCACGTGTCGCTCTCTCCAGTTTATAGAGCAGCGCGAGTGTTTTCTTCTCGGAAAAATGCGCGTGCAGCTCCTTCACCACCTGGTTGTAATTCGTTCCCACGGCACGGAATTGGGCGTGGAAAGCGGTCAGCTTCGCCACGTATTCGAGCGTTCCCCGGTCGGTCTTTACCACCCGGAACGCCTCGTTGAACACTCTCGCTTTGATAAAAGCGGCTTTGGACAATAGCCCGGACTGCTCGTAAAGGTCGAGGAAACGGGCATGTTCCACGGCTGAAAAGTTTACCGAAAAGCGGTAAACGGCCGGGTCGTTTTTCGCGGGTCGTCCCCCTTTGCCCCCTCGGGGCTTTCTGTTCTTTTCCATCGCATCGAAATTTTAAGGAGAGGCCAGGGCCCCACCGGTTCCTGAAAATTCCGATCCCTTCGCGGCTTGCCGCCCTTCTGAAAAGCACCGACTCCGGAGGTGCTTTCTCCCCCTTGCGGGCAAGCTGTTTTCTGCTGCAAAACGAGAATCGTGCAGCAGAAAACACAGCTTGCTATTTGCCCTTTGCAAATACCTTCTGCCCGCTCGCGGACAGAACATTGAAAGAGCCGCCGTAAAACGGGGCAAGGACGGCTTCATTAGCGTCGGGATCGTTCACGAGGCAAAGATACCTACCTATTCAATCTCTTGTACTACAAGCGATTACGCCACTTGCGTCCACTTTGACGCCACACGCGGCCATAGCGGAAAAAGAGCATACAACCCGTGTTTTTAAGGGTTTACTTTGCACGTGAGAACGGATACGGGCAATGACACATCCCCCTGTCCGCACACGTGCGGACGGATGCAGAAAACACCGTGTGCAGAGGAAAAAGCGGGTCTTTGTCCGGATAAGCAAATGCGGTTGTGCATGAGTATAAAATCGGACACGCGCCCATGCACCGGCATACCGGCGTAACAGCCTGCCAGCGCACCAGCATATATGCGTGCCGGCATACCTGCATAAAATCTCATGCCGTCACTTGCCCGAATACGTGAAGAGATGAACGATTACCCGATTGTATAACTAAAAACGCATGGAACAATGAAAGAGAAAACGAAATTCGTGGCCTTCTCCACCCAGAAAGGCGGAGCGGGCAAAACCACCCTCACGGTGCTGGCAGCCTCTTACCTGCACTATGTAAAGGGTTTCAATGTCGCGGTCATCGACTGCGATTATCCCCAACACTCCATCGTGGAGATGCGGGAACGTGACCTGAAGCTTGCCCTCGAAGACGAACATTACAAGAGGTTAGCTTACGAACAATTCACCCGGCTTCAAAAGAAAGCCTATCCTGTCGTGGAAAGCAACACGAAAGAGGCGTTGGCCGATGCCGACTACCTTCTGCCGCAAGGTGATTTCGATTATGTGTTCTTCGACCTTCCCGGTACGATCAATAACGAGGATCTGATTCATTCCCTGGCCGGAATGGATTATCTCGTCGCCCCGATCAGTGCCGACCGGGTTGTCATGGAAAGCACCCTGAATTACGCGGTTGTGGTAAAGGAGCATATCATGGGCCGCGAGAAGTCCCGGATGAAAGGGCTGTATATGCTATGGAACATGGTGGACGGACGTGAAAAGACAGAGTTATATCAGGTTTACGAGGCGGTAATGAAAGAGCTGGGGCTTCCTGTTCTGAAGACCTTCCTGCCTGACACCAAGCGTTTTCGTCGTGAGCAGAACGCCAGCCGTCGCTCTGTCTTCCGTTCCACGCTCTTCCCGGCAGACCGTTCTTTGATCCGGGGCAGCAACCTGGATAAACTCGTGGATGAATTGATCGAACTGTTAAAGTAGGATCTTATGAGCGGAAAAGAACATGACGACGGTTTGGACGCTTCCTTCATCATCAGCCAGGCCAAAAGCCGAAACCGGCCATTACATCCTTACACGCCGGAAAAAGAGGAGGAGGCATCGGCTCTATCGGAACCGTCCGGCGAGGCCGCCGCCTCGCCGGCTACGAAAGAGGAGGGCCGCCGCCGAAGAGGGAAAGGCCAGGATTACGAGCGTCTTTTTATCCGGAACGCCCCCTCCAATACCCGAAGCGGCAAAACGGTGTATATCCGCAAGGAGTTTCACGAGCGTATAACCCGGATAGTGCAGGTTATCGGTAAGAACGAACTCTCGCTGTATAGTTACCTGGACAATGTGCTGGAGCAGCATTTCGCGACCTATCAGGAGGAAATTTCGGAACTCTACAAGAAACGGAACTCCGATATTTTTTAGTTATGAACCCAATATTTACAACCTATTAAAAACAATCCATCATGTCAGACAAAGCAATTATTTTATCTGTTATCCTGGCGGCCGTCCTTTGCGTCGCCGTGCCCTTCATCTTCCGCGTGTGCCGCTACCGGCGCAGGATGAAAGCCCTTATCGTCCCCGACGGCCCTTCGGGGGAGGTCGCCGTGGGGACTGTCCCCACCCCCGAGGCCGAGTACCTGGCCCGTTACATCTGCCTGCTGCGGCTGCCTTTCGCCGGTAACAAGCACGTGAAGATACGTCCGTCGTATCACGAGCGTATCCGCGAGATCACCCGTGTCATCGGTCGTGGCGACGTGACGATCACGGCCTACGTGGACAAGGTTCTCAAGGCGCACCTGGACGATAACCGGGAAACCATCGAGCGGCTTTTCGAGGAGCGTGAGGCCGTGGCCTCCCGGCAACCCAAAGCGGAGGAGCGATGAACGGGGCGTTGTGGCTGCTGCCCCTCTTTGCCGTGGGGTATGCCTTGTGGGCGTTTTTCCGCCTGCGGCGGATGGAACGTAACGAACCGGCAGACGGGATCGTTGCCGAAGACACGCCCTGCCGGCAGGAGATCATCGGCAGGAGCCGCTTTGTCCTCGCCCCGCGCCACTCCCGGCCACAAGCTGCCGTAGAATCTGAAACTGAAAAAGTTACGGAAAAAGCCGATATATTTGTGCCCACGAATGTACCCGAACACCCCCGGCAGATTCCGCCGGAAGACCTGGATGAAGTGTTCGGTGTCGCTCCCGAGGGGGAGCCTAACGAACCTCTGGAAATCGACTTTCCGCTGTACGATGAATCTTTCCCGGATGCGGACGCGGAGGAGCCGGATTATGACGAGGATGAAGACGACACCGAAGAGCTGCCCCTTTTGGGCCGCTCGCTTGCCCAGGGGGTTAGTTTTGAACAGATGGGCGAAGCCTACCGCCACGTGGTACATGATCCACCTTCAACAGACGAGCAAAGGGAGGAAACGGGACGTGTCCTCCTGGGCCTGAAACAGACCGACATGTTCGAGGTCATCGTTTCGGGCCGCCCCGACGGGAACGACAGGGTAAAATCCCTGATCGACACCTACCTCTCGGCCTTTCACCGGCGTATGTCCGAGAGGTCTGCGGAAAGCCCATCTCCGCAGGGTTCGGTTCCCACGGGTTTCGACGTCCGTGAGTTTGTTTAACCCCATAATGACATCACGATGAAAGAAAAAGACTACGGGTAGCGCATGAGGCTATCCTCGAACCACTGAAAAAATCCGAATCAAGAAGTTTAACCCGGTGCGGGGCCTATCCATCCCCGCGCCACAATTCAAACATTATCGAGTTATGAGAAAGAACAAGATTCTTCTTCCGGCGGCATTTCTCTTTGCCGCCATCTCCTCCGCTTTCGCGCAGGGCAACGGCATCGCCGGCATTACGGAGGCTACCAACATGGTAACCAGCTACTTCGACCCCGGCACGAAACTCGTGTACGCTGTGGGGGCTGTGGTCGGCCTTATCGGGGGCATCAAGGTCTATAACAAGTTTTCGAGCGGCGACCCCGACACGTCGAAGACCGCCGCGAGCTGGTTCGGCGCGTGTATTTTCCTGATTGTCGCCGCGACGATCCTACGCTCTTTCTTCTTGTAGTCCAACCTGTCATGCAAATAATTATGGAATATGGAATCAACAAGGGAATCGGCAAGAGCGTGGAGTTCCGGGGCCTGAAGGCGCAGTACCTCTTCATCTTCGCGGGCGGCCTGCTGGCCGTCTTCGTGGTGTTCGTCATCCTCTACATGGCAGGGGTCGATCAGTGGGTATGTATCGCTTTCGGCGTTGCGGCGGCTTCGGTGCTGGTCTGGCTTACCTTCCGCCTGAACGCCCGTTACGGGGAACACGGGCTGATGAAGCTGCTCGCCGCGCGCCGGCATCCCCGCTACCTGCTCAACCGCAAGTCCCTGCGCCGGTTGCTGAAAAGAAAGGGGGGCCGCGTATGAGAAACATCTTGAAAGCCACCACGCTGGAAAGCAAGTTCCCGCTCCTGGCCGTGGAAGGCGGTTGTATCATCAGCAAGGACGCGGACATAACGGTCGTCTATCGGGTCGAACTCCCGGAGCTGTTCACCGTCACGTCCGCCGAGTACGAGGCGATCCACGCCGCCTGGTGCAAGGCCCTGAAGGTCTTGCCCGAATACAGCGTGGTACACAAGCAGGACTGGTTCATCCGCGAGCGTTACCGCCCGGCCACGGGCGAGGGGGACATGAGTTTCCTCTCCCGCAGTTACGAGCGGCATTTCAACGAGCGTCCGTTCCTGACCCACGCCTGCTTCCTCTACCTGACGAAAACGACGAGGGAGCGTATGCACATGCGTTCAGACTTCTCGACCCTCTGCCGGGGCAACATCATTCCCAAAGAGGTAAACCGGGAATCGGCGACAAAATTCCTGGAGGCGGCGGAACAGTTCGAGCGTATTCTGAACGATTCGGGTTTCCTGACCCTTGTCCGCCTCACGGGGGACGAGATCACGGGTACGGCGGATTGTCCGGGCCTGCTGGAACGGTACTTTTCCCTCTCGCTCTCGGAGACGACTTCTCTTCAGGACATCGAGCTGGGGGCCGAGGTTCTGCGCGTGGGTAACAAACGGGTGTGCCTGCACACGCTCTCGGACACGGAAGACCTGCCGGGGCGCGTGGGTACGGACACCCGTTACGAGCGTCTTTCCACCGACCGTTCGGACTGCCTGCTCTCGTTCGCGGCCCCCGTGGGGCTTCTGCTTTCCTGCGACCACCTTTACAACCAGTACGTGTTCCTGGAAGACAGCGACGAAAACCTGCGTATGTTCGAGAAACGTGCGCGTAACATGCAGTCCCTTTCCCGCTACTCCCGCGGGAACCAGATAAACAAGGAGTGGGTGCGATACGTCGCTGTGTAAGTAATTGTTAAACTTAGATTTAACCCGTTGTTTCGTCAACGGTAGCCTATGGACAGATGCACCAATAGTAATATACTGTATCAAAGCTGTCCAGACAAGGTAGCCCTTCCGAAAGGAGCAGTCAGAACCGTGAGGGAAAGACAATGGCTGTTAGTATCATACAGTCAGGGAGCTTGGCTTGGGTGGTATGGTTAGCGTAAGCGAACTGTCGTCTAAACGTCGTAAGGTTGAAGAAGCCAAAGATACTGATAGGCTTCAGCCCAAAAGGGAAGCAGTCGGTTATTCCTCTCCATTCTGGGAATACACGAACAGAGTACTGCCGGTGTAATAGACAGAACCTAACCCACTTATAAGTTACTTGCACGGAACGTAGTAAGCCCGTATTTCTCCTGCCAATGACAGGTAAGCAGACCGTAAGGAATGCCGAATGGAGTGCGGGTATAGGATTGCAGAAAAAGCGAATGCCACCCTGTAATGGGGTGAATAGGGATTGAAACATCATCCCGCTGCGAAAGCAGGCTGACTTCTGCGGTAGGTGATTCTTTACAAGAAACTTTTAGAACTTTTAAAAGGAGAAAAGCAAATGAACGAAATTAAAAAATCGTGTGCATCGACTGACCAAACGCAGAGCAAATGGGACAGTATAAATTGGCTCAAATGCGAAGCTGCGGTTCAAAAGCTACAAGCGCGTATTGTAAAGGCTCAAAAAGAGGGTCGCCACAACAAGGTCAAAGCCTTGCAGTGGACACTGACCCACTCGTTTTACGCTAAAGCATTAGCGGTAAGACGTGTAACTTCCAATAATGGGAGTAAAACGGCTGGCGTCGATATGGTAACATGGAAAACGCCAGATGCTAAAGTGTGTGCAATAACCGAACTGAAAAGGAGAGGTTATACACCCCAACCTCTGAGACGAGTACATATCAGAAAGAGTAACGGGAAATTAAGACCATTGGGTATACCAACTATGAAAGACCGGGCTATGCAGGCATTGTATCTGATGGCACTGGCTCCCGTAGCTGAAACAACGGCTGATGCCAATTCTTATGGTTTCAGAAAAGAAAGGAGCACGGCAGATGCCGTTCAACAATGCTTCAATGACCTGGCAAGGACGACATCCCCACAATGGATCTTAGAAGGTGATATCAAAGGTTGTTTCGACCATATCAGTCATGAATGGTTGCTTGACAATATCCCTATGGATAAAGTTTTGCTCCGTAAATGGTTGAAAAGTGGATTTATTTTCAACAAGCAACTTTTTCCGACAGAGGAGGGAACTCCTCAAGGCGGCATCATCTCCCCAACTCTTGCAAATATGACTTTGGACGGACTGGAAAAACTGCTTGCCGATAGCTTTCCGATAAACCGCTCGAAGAAAAATTACTATACTCCTATGATAAATCTTGTTCGCTACGCGGATGATTTTATTATCACAGGAGAGAGTAAGGAGTTGTTGGAGAACCATGTTAAACCATTAGTCATTGAGTTTCTTCAAGCAAGAGGGCTTACCTTATCAGAAGAAAAGACTAAGATAACTCATATAGAAGAAGGGTTTGATTTTCTTGGGTTCAATATCAGAAAATATAAAGGCAAGTTTATCACAAAACCATCCAAGAAGAGTCGAAAGAGATTTTTAGATAAGGTTCGTGAAATAGTGGACAAGAACAAGTCTTCTAAGCAACAATCTTTGATACGATTGCTAAACCCAGTCATTAGAGGATGGGCGAACTACTACAAGGGGTGTTCTGCATCGGAAACTTTCCGTAAAACAGATGCACAAATTTTCAACAAACTATGGCGATGGTCTCGCAGAAGACATCCCAAAAAAGGTAAACGATGGATTGCCAACAAGTATTATCACACTGTAAGAGGTAGAAGCTGGACTTTTGCCGTACCGCTTGAAAACAGGAAAGTGGATAAATACCACACTCTTGTGAGATTGTCGGATACGAAAATAAAGCGACATATCAAAATCCGCAGTGAGGCCAACCCATATGATGCCGATTGGAAAGATTTCTTCGATCAATACAAGACCCGAAGAATGCTTGCACACTTAGACGGCAAGCAATATATCTATCGCCTGTGGAATCAGCAAATGCAATGTTGCCCTGTGTGTGGCAAGCACATCACACGGGAAACTCCCTGGAAAATTACTGAAATGACAGGGAGCAGTAGAAAGGCGAAAGTCCTAATACATGACCATTGCAGCCGAATTACTAACAGAAATAAATGGAAGTTACTATGAGCCGGCTTTTAGTTACAAATAAAAGTTTTGAATTGCTTGAGCCGTATGAGGGGAAACTCTCACGTACGGTTCTTAGAGGGGAAAGCTCCCGTAAGGGGGCTGACCTACTCGACATCGACCAGTATCTCAACGAGGCGCACTCGTTCGGTCTTCAATCCGTCCGGGCCCATTTCAACGTGCTGGCCTGGTCGGACGACGTGCAGGAGCTCCGGCATATCCGCAATGATGTGGGCAGCCAGCTCGCTCTGATGGAGTGCCGCCCGCGCCACAACACCGTGGACGCCGCCACGCTCTACTGGGCGGGTATGCCGGGCAATGCGGGGGATTTCCCCGCCGAGGAATCGTTCTACACGTTCATCGAGCCCGCGGTCTGTTTCTTCACGGAGGAAACCAACTATAAATCCTCGTCCAGTCCTTTCGGCATCAAGCTGTGCGACCGCGTAAGCGGCAGGCCCCTGCACCTGGACATCTCGGACGAACCGATGAAAAAAGGGATCATTACCAACAGGAATAAATTCGTGTTAGGCGGCTCGGGGTCAGGCAAGTCATTCTTTATGAATCATTTAGTCCGCCAATACTGGGAGCAGGGCACGCATGTCGTGCTGGTGGATACCGGTAACAGCTACCAGGGTCTTTGCGAGCTGATCCGGCGTAAGACCAAAGGTGAGGACGGCGTGTATTTTACCTATACCGAGGAACATCCCATCAGTTTCAACCCGTTCTACACCGACGATTACTATTTCGACGTGGAGAAGAAGGACAGCATCAAGACGCTGCTGCTGACACTCTGGAAAACCGAGGACGACAAGATCACGAAGACCGAGAGCGGCGAGCTGGGCAGTGCCGTGAACGCCTATATCGAGCGTATCCGCGCCGACCGGAATATCGTGCCGTGTTTCGACAGTTTCTACGAGTACCTGCGGGACGACTACCGCCGCGAGCTGGAGGAGCGGGAGATCCGGGTCAGCCGCGAGGATTTCAACATCGACAACATGCTCATCACCCTGCGGCAGTATTACAAGGGCGGACGCTACGACTTCCTTCTGAACTCCCGGGCCAACATCGACCTGCTCTCGAAGCGCTTCGTGGTCTTCGAGGTGGATTCCATCAAGGAAAACAAGGAGCTTTTTCCCGTGGTCACCATCATCATCATGGAGGCTTTCATAAACAAGATGAGACGGCTCAAGGGGGTACGCAAACAGCTCATCGTCGAGGAGGCCTGGAAGGCGCTCTCTACGGCCAATATGGCTGAATATCTGCGTTATATGTATAAAACCGTCCGCAAATACTACGGTGAGGCCATCGTGGTGACGCAGGAGGTCGAGGACATCATTTCCAGCCCGGTGGTCAAGGAGGCGATCATCAACAACTCGGACTGCAAGATCCTGCTCGACCAGCGCAAGTTCATGAACCGTTTCGACGCGATTCAGTCCTTGTTGGGGCTGACCGACAAGGAGAAGGCGCAGATTCTCTCGATCAACCAGTCCAACGACCCTTCCCGTAAATACAAGGAGGTCTGGATCGGTCTGGGCGGCGTTCAGTCGGCGGTCTATGCCACGGAGGTCAGCGTCCCGGAGTACCTGGCCTACACGACCGAGGAAACGGAGAAAGTGGAGGTGCAGCGGCTTGCCGGCGAGCTGGGCGGTGATATGGAACTGGCGATCAGGCAGCTCGCCGAGGGCAAACGTTAAAGGGAGGGCAGGCCATGTATCGCAAGTGTATCGGATCAGACCCCACGGCGGCGCGTTTGGACTTCGCGCTGTACGAGGTGGCGGGCGAGTGGGAAAGCCGCTCGGGTTCTCCCCGGGTTCGCATCTACCGCAACCCGGGACGCCGGGGCGGCGGTTTTTACGTGGAGGTGTCTTACAAGGACGGGACACGCTTCTCCCGTCCCGTGAGGAAGTATTGGGGAGGCATCCGTTACTTCGACCTCTACGGGTATGTCGCCCTGGCCTACGATGCGGGGCGCGAGGTGCTCCAGCTCTCCGCCTACGGGGATTATTACCGGGCGTCGGAATGACCGCCCAAGTATTCACGAATTAAATAATGAAAAGGATGAAACGATTGATTTTAACGCTGTTCGTGGGGCTTCTTTGCTTCACGTACCAGGCAAAAGCGCAGTGGACGGTCATCGACCCGTCGAACCTCGTTCAGAACATCAAGAGCGCGGTTCAAAGCTCGACCACGGCGACCAACATGGTCAAGTCGCTGCAAGAGAGTATCAAGATTTATAACCAGAGCAAGGCTTACTACGACGCCCTCAAATCGGTGCATAACATCATCAAGGATGCCCGGAAGGTGAAGCTGACGCTCGAAATGGTCAGCGAGATCACGGAAATCTACACCTCGGGATTCAACCGTATGGTTTCAGACCCGAACTTCACGGTGGACGAGCTGGCGGCGATCTCGGCGGGTTACGCCCGGCTGCTGGAGGAGGGCGGCGCGCTGGTGGCGGAACTCAAGACGGTCATAACCGGCGGCAACGGCCTCTCGCTCTCGGACAAGGAGCGGATGGACGTGGTGGATCAGGTTTACACGAAGATGCTGGAGTACCGCAACCTCACGCGCTATTACACGCGCAAGACCATCTCCGTGTCCTTCATCCGCGGCCGCGAAAAGGGCGACGCGCACCGGGTGCTGGCACTTTACGGGAACCCGAACGACAGATATTGGTAACCTGAAAACGGAGGCAGTCATGGATTTCGACAATTTACACCAGGTTCTCCGGAACCTGTATCAGGAGATGATGCCGCTATGCGGCGACATGATCGGGGTGGCGAAAGGTATCGCCGGCCTGGGTGCGCTCTTTTACGTGGCTTACCGGGTATGGAAGGCACTGGCCAATGCGGAGCCTATCGACGTGTTCCCGCTCCTGCGGCCTTTCGCCATCGGCTTGTGCGTGATGTTCTTTCCCACCGTGGTTCTGGGGACGATCAACGCCGTGATGTCGCCCGTGGTGCAGGGCACGCACGCCATACTGGAGGGGCAGACGTTGGATTTGCAGGCATACCAGCAACAGAAGGACGATTTGGAAGCCGAGGCCCGCAGGCGCGAGGGCAAGGCTTGGTTAGTGGACGACGAGGTGTATGAACAACGGCTTGCGGATATGGGTATCACGGATTTGGGCGAGATTATCAGCATGTGGGCCGAACGCACGTGGTACGACATCAAGGCCGGTTTCCGGCAGCTTGTCCGGGACTTCTTCGAGTTGTTGTTCAACGCCGCGGGGCTTACCATCGACACGCTGCGGACATTCTTTTTAGTCGTGCTGTCGATTCTGGGGCCCTTGTCGTTCGCCCTCTCCATTTACGACGGCTTCCACTCGACGCTCGCGAGCTGGATTTCCCGCTATATCAGCGTGTACCTTTGGCTTCCCATCGCCGACCTGTTCTCCGCGGTGCTGGCCAAGATCCAGACGTTGATGCTCCAGGCGGACGTCCTGGCCCTGCAAGACCCCAACTACATTCCCGACAGCGGCAGCGGTGTCTATATTATCTTTTTGATTATAGGTATCATAGGCTATTTCACGATCCCCACCGTTGCCGAGTGGGTGATCCAGTCGGGCGGAGCCGGCGGGGCTATGGGCGGTATCAACAAGGCCGGGGCATTCGCCACGGGTGTCGCGGGCGGTATCGCCGGCAACATGATCGGCCGCACGTTCGGGCGTCGCGGCGGTGGCGGTTCCTCCTCCGGTAACGGCGGCGGTGGCCCGGCTTCGGGCAGTGCCCCCAACGGGCGCAACCTGGCAACACAAGGTAACAATAATCATTCATAACAATTTGGACAATGGAATTCAAGTCATTAAAAAACATCGAAACAAGTTTCAGGCAGATTCGGCTTTTCGGTATCGTGTTCCTCTGCCTGTGCGCGCTGGTATCCGTGTTCAGCGTGGTCGCGAGCTTCCGTTTCGCCGAAAAGCAGCGCGAGAAGATCTACGTCCTGGACGGGGGCAAGTCGCTGATGCTGGCGCTCTCGCAGGATTTGAGCCAGAACCGCCCCGTGGAGGCGCGCGAACATATCCGGCGTTTTCACGAGTTGTTCTTCACCCTCTCGCCCGACCGTGCGGCCATCGAGAGCAACATCAACCGCGCGCTGTTCCTGGTCGATAAGAGCGCCTTCGCCTATTACCAGGACATGCAGGAGAAAGGTTACTACAACCGTGTGGTGTCGGGGAACATCAGCCAGCGTATCGAGGTGGACTCCGTGGTGTGCGACTTCAACGCCTATCCCTACCGGGCCATGACCTATGCCCGGCAAATGATTGTCCGCGAGAGCAACATCACCGAGCGTTCGCTGGTCACGCGCTGCGAGCTGATCAACTCGGGGCGTTCGGACAATAACCCGCAGGGTTTCATCATGGAGAAATTCGAGATTCTGGAGAACCGCGATTTACGTACATTAAAAAGATAAGGCTATGGCAAAGAAGAGAATAAAGGCTTTCGGGGAGTGGGTCGAAGACCACCTGCGCCGCGCTTGCGGGGCGCTCTCGCCCGATAAGCGGATTATCGTGATCCTCACGCTGCTCTTGTTCTTTTCCGTCTTGTCGCTCTACTTTACCGTGTCTTCCATCTACCGCTTCGGCAAGGGAGCCGGGGAACGGATGCAGATACGGCATATCGAGCGGCTGGAGCTGGAATTAAGACAACGGCAGGAGGCCGACAGTGTAAAACATCTAAAAGATTTCAATTATGACGACGAACGAAAAACAGAATAAACAGCCGGAGGCGGGGAAAAAGGAACTCACGCCCCGGCAGATACAGATGCGGAAGAAGATGGTGGTCTTCCCGCTCTTTTTCCTGGCCTTTGCCGGGTGCATGTGGCTGATCTTCTCCCCCGGCGAAAAAGAACGGGAGGAGCCTTCGGCGGGTTTCAACACGGAGCTGCCGACCCCGGAATCGGAGGGTATCCTCTCGGACAAGCGTGATGCCTACGTGCAGGAGGAGATGCGGCGCAGGGAGCGGGAAAAGATGCGCTCCTTGCAGGATTTCGCGTTCGGGATGGAGGACGAGGAGGAAGAGCCCGTCATGCCCGCTGCCGTGCCGGATAAGTCTTCCGGCCCTGCCGGCGGTTCGTCGGGAGCTTTCCGGACTTCCCGTGCCGCCTATGCCGACATCAACCGCCAGTTAGGCAGTTTCTACGAGGAGACCGCCGGTGAAACGGGGGAAGAGCGCGAGATGCAGGCCCGCATCGAGGAACTGGAACGCCGCCTGGAAGAACAGCAGGCGCAGAAAACGGCCCAGGAGGAGCAGGTGGCGCTGCTGGAGAAGTCCTACGAGATCGCCGCCCGCTACATGAATGGCGGTCAGGCCCCTGAAGCCCCGCGTCAGAAAGCCTCCGTTTCCGGCAAGGCTTCCGTGCAGCCCGTGCGCCAGGTGCGCCGTAACATCGTGTCGCTGCTTGCCGCCCCGCTGCCCGATTCGGTCTTCGCCCGTGAGTTCGTCAAGCCCCGGAACTGGGGTTTCAACACGGTGGGGAGCGACCTTCGCGAGCCCGAGCGCAACAGTATCCGTGCCGCCGTGCAGCAAACCGTGACGCTCACCGATGGCGGGGAGGTTACTTTCCGGCTGCTGGAACCGATGATGGCGGGAGATCTGCTCATCCCCTCGGGTACGCCCGTAACGGGGGCGGCGAGGATCAACGGCGAACGGCTGACGGTCAAGGTCAGCGCTGTCCAGCACGGCGGGGCGGTCGTTCCGGTCGATCTGTCGGTCTATGACACGAACGGCAACGAGGGTATTCCCGTGCCGGGGTCGGAAGAACTCAATGCCGTGAAGGAGATCGCCGCCAATATGGGTGCGGGCATGGGCAGCAGTATCACGATCACGGACGATGCCGGTTCGCAACTGCTCTCCGACCTGGGGCGCAGCGCCATCCAGGGCGTGTCGCAATACGTGAGCAAGAAGATGCGCTCGGTCAAGGTCACGCTCAAGGCCGGTTACAGCGTCCTGCTGCTCCCGCCCCTTCAATAAGGGTACAAACGACGTACTTCCGTACACCACTGAAAAAATCCATTTTTATCAACAATCAAAAATTTATCGAGTATGAAAAAGATTCTTCTGGCACTCGCTTTTATCGGGTGCATGTTCGCTGCCCACGCGCAGGAAAAGCCCTCCACGGGCGATTTGTACGACGGTCTTACCCGTCCGCTGACCTTCAACCGGGTTATCCCGCCCTACGCGCTGGAGGTGACGTTCAGCAAGACCGTTCATGTGATTTTCCCCTCGGCCATCCGTTACGTCGATCTGGGGTCTTCGGATCTTCTGGCGGCGAAAGCCGACGGCACGGAAAACGTGCTGCGTGTAAAGGCGGCCCTGCGTGATTTCTCGCGCGAGAGCAACCTTTCGGTCATTACCGAGGACGGGGCCTATTACAGCTTCAATGTCAAGTATGCCGACGAGCCGGTGAAACTGTCGGTCGAGATGGCGGACTTCCTGCATGACGGGGAGGCGGTAAACCGCCCCAATAACGCGCTGGACATCTATTTGCAGGAGTTGGGATGCGAATCTCCGCTGCTGGTCAAACTGATCATGCAGTCCATTTACAAGAATGACCGCCGCGAGATCAAGCATATCGGTTGCAAGCGTTTCGGGGTACAATACCTCCTCAAAGGTATCTACGTGCATAACGACCTGCTTTATTTCCACCTCCAACTGAAAAACTCCTCCAACGTGCCTTTCAACGTGGACTACCTGACGTTCAAGATTACGGACAAGAAGGTGGCCAAACGCACGGCCATCCAGGAGCAGGTCGTATGGCCCGTGCGTGCGTACAACAACGTGCAGGTCATCGGCGGCAAGCGTACCGAGCGCATGGTCTTCACGCTCCCGAAGTTCACGCTGGCCGACGACAAGCAGCTGGTCGTGGAACTGCACGAGCAGCAAGGCGGGCGACACCAGACTTTCACGGTGGAGAATGCCGACCTGGTGCGCGCACGTGTTATCAACGAGTTAAAGGTAAAGTGATATGAAACGGGCGATATTCATTCTCACGCTGGGGTTATGCCTCCTCCTTTCGGACGGGGCGCACGCCCAGCGTGCCCTGCCCGCCATGCGCGGGCTGGAAATACGGGGAGGCATGGCCGACGGCTTCTATACCCGGGACAGCCGCAGCGAAACGGGCTACTGGTTCGGGCTGGCCATGAGCCGCTACGCGAAGAATGCCGACAAGTGGGTGTTCGGCGCGGAGTTCCTGAACCGTTATTACCCCTACAAGTCGGAACGTATCCCGGTGGCGCAGTTCACGGCCGAGGGAGGTTACTATTACAAGTTCCTCGCCGACCCGTCCAGGACTTTTTTCTTCTACCTCGGCGGCTCGGCGCTGGCCGGTTACGAGAGCGTGAACCGGGGCGAGAGGCGGCTCTATGACGGCTCTACGCTCCGCCACCGCGACCGTTTCCTCTATGGCGGGGCCGTCACGCTGGAGGTCGATGCGTACCTGACCGACAGGATTATCCTCTCGCTGACGGGGCGTGAGCGTATCCTATGGGGCACTACAACGGGACATTTCCACGCGCAGTTCGGCCTGGGCGTGAAATTCATAATCCATTAAACTTGCAAGCGACATGAAAAAGATGAAAAAGATATTGGCCCTGGCGGTCTGGATCGCCGCCCTGGGTCTTTTATGCGCATCCTGCGACAACGGGCTGGATATACAGCAGGCGTACACGTTCTCTCTGGAAACGATGCCCGTTCAGAAGCGAATCTCCGTTGGTGAAACCGCTGAAATCCGCTGCACGCTCGTGCGGGAGGGGAGATATGACGGCGCGCGTTACACGATCCGCTATTTCCAGCCCGACGGGCGCGGTGAGTTGAGGATGGACGACGGTACGGTGTTCCTGCCCAACGACCGCTATCCGCTCGACCGTGAGGTGTTCCGCCTCTATTACACATCGCGCAGCGATGACCAGCAGGCCATCGACGTCTATGTCGAGGACAACACGGGTCAGGTCGTGAAGACCTCCTTCACGTTCCAGAGCGAGAACGGGACGGAGGAAACGGAACGATAACGGAATATGTCTAACCAAGAGAGGCGCCCGTCACCCGGGCGCTTTCCATAAATACTGAAAACCATGACAGAGCAAGAGAGAATAGATATAGCCTATCTCGATACGGGGGTGTACGAGAACCCGTGGCGTGAGAACCTTTTCGAGACGCTGCCCGAGGATCGGAAAACGGCGGAAGTCTGCCGTTTCGCCATCAAGAAATCGGCTTTCAACATCGAGTTCGTTCCCGAAGCGATGAAAACGCCGGAACTTTGTCTTGCCGCGGCCGGCCACCGGGGCGAAACACTGAAATTCGTCCCTGACCGTCTGAAGACACCGAAAATGTGCCGTGCCGCCGTCGATAGCAACAGCTACGCGCTGTATTACGTTCCGGAGGGGTTGAAGACCCCCGAACTGTGCATGGCGGCCGTGAAGCGCAACGGCCTGGTGCTGGAGGCCGTTCCCGGGGAATTGAGGACGCCGCAAATATGCCGTGCGGCGTTGAAAGCGGTGGACAGTGCCGATTACAAGATACTCCCTTACATTCCGTATCCCGATATATGCCTGGAAGGGCTGAAAAAATTCGGGATGTCGTTCGTGGACAAGTTCGAGATTTTCGCCTCCATTGCCCCGGAGGTCATGACCGGGGAACTGGCCCTTCACGGCGTGGGGATGGACGCGTCCTGCCTTTCGCTCGTGCCGGTGGAACTGCGCACGGAGGCAGTCTGCCTGCGTGCCGTCAGCGGGGACGGCATCCTGCTCCATGAAGTGCCGGAGGAGTTACGCACGGAACGGGTCTGCGAGGCCGCCGTGTCCTCGAACTACCTGGCGCTGGAGTACGTTCCGAAGCATCTGAAAACCGACCGTCTGTGCGGGATGGCGCTGGAGCGCGATCCCCTGGCCATCCGCTTTTTCAACCCCGAACAGCTCACGCCGGAGGTCTGCAACCGGGCGTTGATCCGTGCCGACGACCTGCGTGTCCTCCGCTATATCCCTTTCGAGGATATACACATGAAGGCGTTGGGGTTCTATTGCACGAATTACGAGAAGACCTTCGATTTTTTGCAGCACATGAACCCGGCACACGTCACGCCGAGGGTGGCCCGGGAGATCTTCGCCCTGGAGCCGGAGCTGTTCTACAACCTTCCCGACCACGCCAAGAACGAGGAGATGTGCCGCCGGGCCGTCGGGCACGACGGGAGCTACCTGCAATATGTCCCCGAGAAGTGGAAAACGCCGGAGTTGTGCATGGAGGCCATACGGCGCAGTCCCTATGCCATCGCCCACCTGCCCGAGAGCATGAAAAGCCCGGATCTATACATGAGCCTGGTGCGGGAGAACCCGCAAAACCTGAAAGGCGTCCCCCGCGAAGCCCGGACGCCGGAGATGAGCCGGGAGGCTTTCGAGCGTACCTACGGGAAGGACAAAACCGATTTCTCGGTTATCAGCGCGTTGAGCGACCCCGCCCTGGTCTTGCAGGTGTTCCGCGAGCAGGACGACCCGCAAAAGATACACCGGTTGATGAGTGTCCTGCACCTGAACCGCCGGCTTGTAACGGAGGAGGTGGCGTTGGAGGCCGTTCGCAAGGATGCGGGGGTGCTGTACGACATTCCCCAGACGGCCATCACGCCGCTCGTGGCCGATACGGCCGTGCGGGGCGACCCGAGGATGATCCAGTGGGTTCCGAGGGAGCTTCGCACGGCGGATCTGTGCCTCTATGCCGAGGCCACCCATCCCGAGTTGCGGGTTTACGTTCCCGACGAGATAGCAAAGGGACGTAATATCTATTCGTTCCACCGTCAGGTGGACGCGAAATTGCGGCAGCCGCTCGAATACGAACAATACAAGACCCTCTACTCGGGCGGCGCGGTGCGTGTGAACAACGTGTGGACGTCGGTTGCGGGTGAGATTGACTGCTGCGAGGTGCGTTACGACCGTAAGACGGAGAAACTCAAACTGCGGATCGTCGAACCGCCCAGGGAGAAGAAGGCGCAGCCGAAGGTCGCGCCCCGCAAACCCGCCCGGGGGCCGAAATTGTAGGACGGCGGGTAGTTCTTTGGCAGGAAGGTTGTTAAAAATCGCACGTGTTGTCGCCGATACCCGGATGAAATCGTTATATTTGCAATCGAATCCTCCGGCGGCGTGCCGCCGGGCGATTTACATACGGAAGGAACACATTATGGTGGGGCATTGAAAACAGCCAAATTTTAATCCGCTCGCAAAATAATGGGTAGTTCTCTTCTTCATCGTCGTGTCTATATGCGTCAAGCGTATGCGATAGCGGCGTGGGGAGAAATTATCTATCGAGTGGATGGGTGCTTGGCTGTACCTCAATGCCGGTATTTAACGTATTCTCACGCCTTTTTCGTATGGTATTTGTCTGAACCTAAAGAAAAGCGATATGGAAACGAAATCGACAAATGAGGTAAAGGGTGATTACGACCGGGTATCGGCGAGTGAATGCCTGGGGTCGCTAATCGAGTTGCACGGGATTGTCATGGAAGACGATCTGTTCGTCATTCCCGATGCGGATGGCACGGCAGTATTATACAATGACGGGAAGATACGTTTTGACGAGATCGCCGACATCGAGGTCGGCTCGGTGTTCGTGGGCATCCTGCTCCGCAACGGCTATCTGTTCTACCTTTCCCGTACCGAACCGCTCAAGACGTGCATATACACGCATGGCGGGTGGGGTTCAATCTCTGAAATTTCTCCCCGTGGCATTGCCGGACATATCGGGCGTGAACTGCACGGGAAGCTGGGCGACCATACGGCGGTCGATTGACGGGAAACAAAAAAATCGGACGGTTGTTATCGTCCGATTTTTTTCGCGTCGTATTTTCACGGCCGTTGCCCGCCGTGTTCCCGTTTCCGCCTTTGCAGGGCGAGCAGTTGCCGCAACATGTAGGCATGGTTTTCCCCCACGGTATGCCCCGAGGGCATCAGGTAGGGACTTGCGAGGCACTCCCGGCATTGGCGTACCGCCTCTTTTAAGTCGGTAACGGTTATTTCCGCTCCCGTGATGTCTTTAATCTTTGTTTCCATTCTTTTCTTGTTTTTTGGGTTCGTACCAACTGTCCCGGTAATTTTCTCCCACGAGCGAGAAAATTCCGCTCATGCCGCTTTCAGCGGCGAAATTTTTAGCTTCCCATATACCGGAAAACTCTCCCAGCAGCCGGTAGCCGATGAATAATTTGTACTTGCGCATGATTTTATCGTTTTTCCAGGTTGATAATCGGTGTGTTCTTTTGCAGCCATTCCTTCACGCTGTCCATGTTGTATTCGGATGTGATAACCGCCGTTCGGTCGTCGATTTCGGTGAAGCGCGTAGTTTCATACCCGTCGATCCACTGCTTCAGCGTGGCAACGCCCCACACCTGCGGGTCGTCGAACATGGTGTTGAGCCGCCCGATACCCTCGCCGAAGGTTACGAGCAGCGTTTCATAGGAGATTTCCTTGTTTACTTCATTCGTTTTCATATTCTCGCTTTTTACGGGCGGCTTTTGCCGCCCCGAAATTTTTTAATCAGACAAGTTCCACTCTAACCCTGCTCATGTTCGCCCAGAACACGCCGTTGCAGTAGTAGGCGTAGCCGTTATGCCAGTTGCTCCTACGGCGTATCACGTCCTGCTCGGGTGGTCGTATCTCGATACTCGTGGTGTAGATGTTGTGTCCCACGGTAATGACGAGGTTGCACCTTCGCCATATCTCGGAATGGGTTTTGAACCCGTTTTTCCCCTCGACGAGCGCAAGGGCGGTCTTGACTGCTTCCCGAACTTCCCAATCCCACTCCCCGAAGGGTTTGAGCGGGCGTGCCATGTAGCTTTTATAGATGATTTTCATTGTTATGTTTTTTTGTAGGGCGGCTTTCGCCGCCCCGATTTTATAATTCGACAATCCTTTCCACTCTGCCGTACAACATGGAGCGTATGCTCGTCTTGTCCACGCCCTTGTATTCCGTGTAATGCCCGTACTGCTTTACCACGAATGTTTTCAGTACATCGACAAAGTTGAAACGATACCCTAAAAGCGGAATGGAGTCCTTGAAATAGGTGTTATGGTTTACCTCACGGGTAATCCAGTCTTTCTCCTCACGGGTGAGCGTTCCCCCGTCATTGAGCCGTTTGCGTAATATGTACGCTTTTGAGCCTGCAAGGCTTTCGAGTGCGGGAACATCCCACGACACGAATTTATATGCTATTTGGTTCATTCTATTTTGTTTTTGCGGGCGGCTTTCGCCGCCCCGATTTTTATGCTGTCATTCGTTTCCGTATAAGGGACATGTTCCCCTTCATCAGTTTCAGTATTTGCCCGTGGTATGGGGTATTCTTGTTACACACGCCACGGCTCTGCACGACCTCCATGCGTTTTAGGGACACCTCTATCGTTTCGATACGTTTGCCGTCGATTGTGGCCGAGAGTATGAGCGAGTCGGCTTTCAGATAGTATTCGTTGGTAAACACGCAGTGGTGCATGGCCTCGCCCTCCTGCCGTATGGCTTCAACGCTGTCCAATACCCTGATGCAGATTTCCCCGTCGGAAAACTCCACTCCGAAAAACCGCCCTTTGGCTTTGACAAACGAGGCTTCCTGTTCCAACGCCTTGCGCCGTTCCTCCTGCCGCCGTTCCATTTGCATGTGCCGCCGTTTTTTAGCCATGTAGAGGTCATGCGCTGCGGGCAGGTCTGCGGGACACACGAAATGGGCGTTATGCAGGTCTTTCCCGAAAAATCGCAGCAGGTCGATGTAGTCGCACCATTCCGTCGGTTTCCCGATAGCGTACCCGTTACGGATGGCGATACGGATGGCCGGCAAATAGTCTGCGATATTGCGGGAGGAACGGGCGAAAAATCGCACGAGTGCCGTTTGTCCCGCTTTAAGCAGCGTTTCGGCCTTGTTCTCCGAGAGCAGCAGGTGGATAAGGTCGAAAGGGGTTACATCGGGGAGTTGTTTGCCGTAGCCGCTTCGGCGCAGTTCGGGGATAAGCCGTTGCCGGGGATAGATGCGTGTGGGCGTGATGTTGTATTTCCCGTCGTTCTCCGCCCGCAGTTCCAATGCGCTCGACCAACTCCACCCGTGAACGAAGAAGCCCATCGGGCGCAGCCGTGCGAAGGTTGCGGAGCGTCCGTCGGGGGCAATCCACCGCTGTACGGCTTCGATATGGGTGTAAACGGGCGTCTGTCCCACTTTCGCCCAACACTCGATATAGACGAAGCGCAGGACTTGAAAACCCTTGCAGCGGGTTACGATGCACAAATACTCGTAATCGTTGAACTTGCGGCGCAGGGTGGTTTCCACTTTCAGCGTGGTGTGGCAATGCGGACACTCGCACCCTAACAGATTGTCCGTGAGTTCTCCGTTTTCGCTCTGCCACGTGTGGCCGCACTCGGTGCAGGTGATAAGTCCTTTCGGCGTGCGGCGTCCGATATGCTCGATGCAGTTCTTGTACCCCCATTCGATTTGTGCGGGGGTAAGCGGCGGCAGGTGTTTGCTTGCCGCCACGACGTTCTGTTGGAATTTTGTTCTCGGTTTCATAACTAAAATAGACTGGGCATTAGTTTGTTATCTTCGATTTTCTTGGGTTTGGACTTGGCTTTCGCCAACTTGGCGTAGGCTTCGCTCTCGGCCTTCCGTATGGCGTTCCGCCGTGCCTCGGCTTTTTCCTCCTCGGTCAGTTCAACGGTGTGATTGACCACTACCTTGCAACTGACGGGTTTGCCGATGTCGATGTCCTCCTCGTCGTAATAGTGGAGTGCCATAGAGTATATTTCCTCGTCGGCAAACCCGTTGCAACCGCTCTGCCGTACTTGGTTGATGATGAAAGTGCAGCAATCGTCAATGTTCTTTTTCGGGTTGGCGTATCGGGGTGCGAAAAGTTCGTCCTCCCGTGCCCGTGCGTCGAGATAGTTCTGTATCGTCAGTTTGAAATAATCTGTTCCTTGTGCCATGATTTTTTGGTATTGTGGGGCGGCGAGCCGCCCCGTGTTCAACATTTATTCGTCCTTTCCGAGAAGCCGTCGCACCTCGTCCTCTTTGGTCTTTTGGAAAATCCATCCCGCTTTCTTCTGCCCGTCATGCGTCAGCCGTGCGTTGAAGCGTCCCCCGAATGCGTGAAGGGCGTCCTTGACGGGCTTGGTGTCCCCGAATACGGCTATCGCCTTCTCGGAATAGTCCACGATGATAAACCCGCCTTGCACGCTCGTTTCAGTGCGTTCCGCCCGTTTTTCGTCTTTCGGCTCGGGCAGACATATATTCTCCTCGTTTCCTGCGATATATGCCAGCCTGTCGATGTACCCTTCACGGGTGTAGTGGGTCAGTTTGCAGACACTCCACCCGTATTTCGGACTTTTGCCGAGCGTGAAAACGGGATAGCGGTGTTCGTTCTTGGGGTCGTATTCGGAGAGGTGCGCCGTTTGCGGGAAATTGGCCGCCGCCTTTCTCAACTCCCCGAAGCCGTTGCGGGAGGTGGCCGAAAAGCCGAGAATGACGGTACGCACGCTTCGGGTGGTCGAACACTCGTAAGAGGGGTCAGTGTATTCCGTTTCGTTGAGTTCGGCGATGATTACGCCCTGCACCCCTTCGGGCATGATGCGGCGTAACCTCTGCGCTCCTATTTCCGCTATGCGGTCATGCTCGGCTTTCTCTTTGGCGGCGGCGATGGCCTGCGCCGTGGCTTGCTCTTCCGCCTGCCTCACGAGCAAAGCCACCTCGAAAGCGTCCATGAACTCGGGGTTCACGTCGTCGTAGTACCTGCCGATACCGAATGTTTGCGAGAGGGGTCGCAGAATGTCCGTTTGGCTGATTTCCTTTGTTTCGGTATCGACCATGTGGTACACGTAGCCACGGGCGGTGTGTTCCACCTTGTAAACGACGTAACGCTTTCTGCTCGCACCCGCACCGATACCGATGATAACCTGGTTTTCCTTGACTACCTGCACCTGCGTGTCCGTGGTAGTCGCTCCGAATAATGAAATGTACTTTGTCATACCTGTAAAAATTTAGAAGATGTGAGTGAATAGGAAATAGAAAAAGCCGATTAGAGCCACGAGAGAAACAAGGCAGGAGAAAATGCCCCGCAGGATGTCATAACAGAACGTGAAGCCCAAAACGACCCAAATAAAGTCGATACCCCACACGTGGAAGCCCAAAGCCACCGCCCCGACCTTTACCGCCAACCCGACCTTTGCCTTTATGCCAAGTGGAAGGTTGGAGGATTTCTGTTTCCATTTATTTTTCTCTTCGTTTCTCATAACCTTTGACTTTTTTTTTATGCCGTAGCGGAGCCGGTATGGATGGAATCTGTTTCGGTAGCATCAAAAGGTGTCGGGGATAGCTGCTGCAAGATTTTGTCGGAAAATACGCTCGCCCGCAGGGAAAGAGGAAGATTTTGCGGCAAACCGCCCCGCGGCCCGATCTTGCAGCAGCGTGAGCCCCGTAACTACCTTTGCTACTGACAACAGATTTCCATACCGCGCTCCGCGGCATGAAAAAAAAGAGAGGAAAAGGTTATGGGAGAGAAACGGGGAGAAAACGATATGCCGTGAACGCTCGCGAAAGTCGGTTCACGGCTCACCCTGCATGGAATGATAAATCGCCCGCGAACATTTCCTTTCACGGGCGATTGGCGTATCGGAGCGTGCCGATCCCGTATCGGCGGAGGATCGTTTCCGCCGGACGTGGCGCCACTCGCTGCCACTTTTAAGACGGATACGTCCATATGCCACTGGCTGATAACAAGATACTGTCCATTTGTGTACTTTTGGGCATCCGGGAAACAAAAAATGAAACAGAACATGGAAATAATAAGTATGGACGTGAAGGCTTTCGACGCGCTGGCAGGGCACGTGGAAGCCATTGAAAGAAAAGCCGAGGCGTTATGCCGCAGGCAGGAGGACGTGAGTTTGAAAAAATGGCTGGACAACCAGGATGTCTGTGACGTGCTGGGTATATCGAAACGTACCCTGCAAACCTACCGGGAGAAAGGGTTGCTGCCTTTCAGCCGCATCCGTCACAAAATCTTCTACAAACCGGAAGATGTCGGGAAACTGCTGCAATCGTCGCACTATCCTAATACCGCCGCGTTATGAGCCATTATTTCATCGACAAGCACGATCCGCGTGTGGCGGATCTCTTCCGGCGTTTGGAAAAGGCCGGCAAGGCACTGGATAAACTGGAATCCTCCGGAGGCCGGACACTCAAGGGAGAGCGGTTCGTCACCGACGAGGAATTGTCCCGGCTGCTGAAAATCAGCAGGCGTACATTGCAGGAATACCGCACGGCGCGGATCATTCCCTATTATTTGATTCAGGGCAAGGTACTATACATGGAATCCGAGATACAGAAATTCCTGGAAGATTCCCGGAAGAAATGTATCGGGGGACAGGAATGGGTATAAAAGAAGAACGGCCAAAACGTTGGCCGTTCTTCTTTTTCAGTTCAATATCGTGTTCATGCCGGGGAGCTGCCAGACGACAGCGGTCGTCGTGGCCCTTCGGACAAGCCACCGTCGGAAGGCTTCGGCATTCCCGGATTTTAAGCGGAAAGCCAGCGCGGCGATCATTTCGAGCGAATACAGCTCGACAATACCGCCGTCACGGTTGCGCTCCCGGCGGTAAACCCTCTCCTCACAGAGTATGCCGCTTTTGAGTATGGAGCGGATGTTGCTCCCCACGGCAGGAACGAAGACTCCGAACAGGTCGGCAATCTGGTGGCGCGTGAGCCATACACGGTTCTCCGGCGTGTGGATTTCCACCCGCCCGTTTTCAATGCTGATAGGTTCTCTTGTCGTCATAGTCATACAAATTTATCAATTTTTGTTATACTGTTCAACCGTTTACCGTTATAATATCTGCCGTTTCCGGTTCGTCCTCCTCGTAGAGATTTATTTTCCGGCCTTTGGTCTGTTCTTTCAGCCGTTTCATGTCCTCGTCCACCTTGCGGTCGGTCACTTTGGCGTAAATCTGCGTGGTGGAAATGCTCTTGTGTCCCATCATGCGGCTGACAGTTTCGATAGGCACACCCAGCGAGAGCGTGATATGTGTCCCGAAATTGTGCCTCGCCTTGTGAAAGGTCATGTCGAAGCCGTATGTCCGTCCCAGTTCTCTGGTGAGCTTGATGAGATACCCCCGGCAATAGAGGTTGAAAATCCTGTCGCTTTTACGCTCGTGGCGGTATTTCTCGATGATCTGCAACGGCACGTTCAGCAGGCGGATGGCCGAGGGCGTTTCGGTCTTCTGGCGCCGGATGTGTATCCAGTACGTTCCGTCGTCCGACTGCGTGATGTCTTTTTCGGACAAGCGTTTCAGGTCGGCGTAGGACAACCCCGTGAAGGTAGCGAAGAGAAACCAGTCCCGCACCCGCTGGAGGTTGGGTTTACCGACGGGAGTTTCCATCAGTTTTTTGAGGTCTTCGAGTTTCAAATGGCGGCTCTTGCGCCGGGGCAGTTCCGGGTGCAGCTTCCCGTAAGGGTCGCGCCGGAGTGTACCCTGACTGACAGCCCGCTTGGTCATTTTCTTCAACCGGTAAAGATGCTCGTGTACTGTCTTGGGTTTCATTTCACGATCTGTACGCAGGAATATTTCAAAATCATCGTAGAACTCCCGGTCAAGGCTCCGCAACGCTACATCCTCCTTTTCCTTCCTTTTTTTCACGAAGGAGGCTAAAATATTATAGGAGTTCTCGTAACTTTCATAAGTTTCTTCCTTGCGATCCACGCCGACACGCTTGCGGAACTCCTCGTTATGCTCGCGGAACAAGGCAAGGAGGGTGAACGGTTTCTGCCCGATTCCTTCCACGGCGTTTTTGACCAGCTCGGCCGTCACGAAACCGAGGCTTTTACGAATATGACGGTAATGTCCGGTGATTTTTTCGGTCAGTTTCTCTATTGCCAGGTTTACCGTTCGGGCGTTCTCGCTTCGTCCGTTCGCCCTTTTGGTTTCCGGATTCCAGAGCGATGGATCGACAAACGCGTTGATATTGATCGGGGCCGACTTGGCGTCGATGCTTACCTTGCATAACAATTTACATGTTCCGTCCTTGCGGACTTTCGTGCGGTTGATGTAGAACAGCAGGGAGAACGTGCTGCGACGTTTTATCTCTTTATTATTCGTTTCCATAATCGTTGTGAATTTGATTGTCAATGATAGATTAAATAGCTACGGAGAAGCGGCCGGCAATCTTTTCCTCTAAAGACCGGGTATCCATGTCGATCTTGTCATCGGTCACTTTGGCGTAAATCTGCGTCGTGGAAATGCGGCTATGCCCCAGCATTTTACTGACGGTTTCAAGCGGGACACCATGCGAAAGCGTGATCTCGGTGGCGTAGGTATGGCGTCCGCAGTGAAAGACGAGCTTCCGTTCAATTCCGCAAATGGCGGCAATACGTTTCAGCGTCCGGTTGAGTTCGTTGTTGCTGTACATCGGCAGCAGTTTCCCTTCCGGGGCCATATCCCGGTACTTGTCGAGGATGAGTAACGGGATGTCGAGCAACGGCACTTCATAGTCGATTTTCGTCTTCTTGCGGGCGGTCTTGATCCATACCTCACCGTCCTCGGCCACTTCCAGATCCTCCGTCGTCAGGCGGCACATGTCCCCGTAAGGGATACCCGTGTAGCAGGAGAAGAGGAACAGGTCGCGGATATGGTAGAGCTTCGGGTCATGCAGGGGTGTGGTCATCAGCCGTTGTAACTCTGCGGCGGTAAGGTATTTCTGTTCCCGCTCGGGATGTTCGGCTTCATAACCCGCGAACGGGTCGGCAGTGATAATCCCTTCCGCGATGGCTTCCCCGACAATCGTGTTCAACCGTGTGACAAGCAACACGATAGTTCCCAGGGCAAAGCGGCGCTCCGTGCGTAGGTAGAGGTCATAGTTGTCGATGAATGAACGGTTCAGGGCCGTGAAAGGAACATCCGACAACTTGTATTTCTCCTGGATGAAAGCAGCCACACAGTTACAAGCATAGCGGTAAGATTGCGCTGTTCCCTTTTCCCGGTTCACGCCGACACGTTTCTCGAAATGTTCGATGAACGTCCGGAAATAACCCAACAGGGTTTCCTGCCCGAAAGCCGTCCCCAACAACAGATTCCTTATTTCTTCAGCCGTTACATTCTCACGGGTGGCTGACAGTTCGTCATAAATGGCAATGGCTGAAGCTCGCAAATCGTCCAGTTGCCGGTTGATTTCCCGCGCGGCGTTACTTTTACCCGTGGCACGTCCGGATGCCCACAGTGCAGCGGGTACGGACATTTTCGCACTAAAAGCCGCTTCTGAAAATTTGCCGACAACAAGTTTCGCCATGACCGGGCAATGTCCCTCGTCATTCATTTCGCTCTTTTTGAGGTAGAACGTAACCGTTACATCCGTCTGTTTCATAACTCTATTTTTTATGTTGCAAAATTACTTGATATAGAGTTATTTACAGTTATGAAAATTATAGCGGAACAAAGAATAAAACCCCGGATGCCGGTAACATAACCTGTATTTCCATGAAAAACGGAAAAAAACGGTTATCTTTACGGGCAAAATATAGGGTTCTTTGCATGGTGAACGGTAAAACCGCAGGTGGTTAAGCGTTATTTTGCCGGATTATCCGGGGCTAAAAAAGGCAACGGATAAGTAGCAAATCTTTCTCTTAACCTTTCATTATCCTGCATTTTAGCGATTTGGAAAGGCATAGAAGAATTTGGCTTAACTCTCCTCAATACCAAACACTTACTTTATTTATCCAAATTTTGCCGTTTTTTTGCGAGTTCTTCATATCTTTGTTCTCTAAGAGAGTGCGAAAGACTAGTAGCTAAGTTATCATGATACACCTCCTTTTGGGGTCTCTGGGAGTTTGTTTGTACAATTTTGCCGTCGTGCAACAAACTCCCTTTCGTTCGATCACCGAACATTCCCCTTTATCTTTACTTTGACAGGTTGATTGTTCATACTGTTGTACTTTATCGTTATGACTTCATCGAAGAAACCTGTATCCTTCGGTGTCATCTTGATCCCTACCCGAAGGGATCCTCCGGGGTTTACGGGATGCTTTTCATATGTGGCTGCCGTGCAGCCGCAGGTAGTACTTGTGTCCACTATCACGAGGGGATTATCCCCAGTGTTTTTTATTTCGAAAGTAGCCTCTTTTATTTCTGATTTCTTGAATGTGCCGAAGTCTATTTCTAGCTCTGTTGCTTCGGCAATTGTTTTCAACAGATTTTTGTTCGGATTGTCTTTTCCGGTAATCTGTTTCAGATAAAGGTCTTTTACAGCTGTGTTATGTATCGGATTTCCCAGTATAGCTACTTTATTATCTTTATCCAACAGGAATGTCTGGAATGTCATATCTGCCGGGAATTTATTCAGTTTGTTCAGTCGATCATTCATATCGATACATATCGGGCGATCAAACTCATCACGTTTTAACAGGTAACGTATTTCTTTTATGTCTTTTGGATGAAAGAAGAAAAGGTAAGGTATCTTTCCTTGTGTTACCGAATCGGTGTATTCGATCAGTTCTTTCCACTTAGGTAGTTGCAGTTTACAACTGGTACAGCCAATAGAGTCTACATATATTAATACCTTGTAATCGGATTGCGGAATCTGATAATCTGTAGTGTCTGTCAGATAGCGTGTGAAGATCAGGTTTTCTGGGAATATAATATTTTTCCCTTGCCATTCGTTCACCAATTGCACAATGTGTTTTTCTTTCTCTTTCTGCTCGTTTTTGCAGGAAAAGAAGATCGGTAATAGAATTGTTAATATAAATAGAATTTGCTTTATCATAATTTGAATGTTAATATAGGATTATCGCTTTCTACACATGTCGCGATACATGTATTGGTTGCTTCGTTTATATAAATGCCGAAAATATTATTGTCCAGTGTGTATTTTCGAACGGGGTTACCGTCTGTGTCGAACACATATAAGTAATGTCCTCCTTTTGGGGCTGCTTCGCCGCGTTGGTAAAATTCATCCCGTTCTTTCCATGACATTCCATCGAAAACGGTATAAATATACCGGTCGGTAACCTGGATATCCATAAAGCCTTTTATACCGATAGGAATACCTTCTCCCCCTTTTTCCTTAAATTGCGGTTCTCCACCGGGACCGTATATAATATTATGTGTTTGGTTTTTCAGGTTATATATTTCGAGGGTTTCCCCTAATTGAGTAGCCATTGCATATATCCCGTTTTGCGGATTGTAGTCTGTAAAACTACGCCAAGCCTGTGCTAAGGCTGGATGTATATCTTGTTTGTAATTGGTTTCGGTAGGTATTTTACCAATTTTATTGATTGGTTTACCGTTATGGCTGACTTTGTTGTAACGGAAATCTCCCTGATAGTCGGTGATCAGAAAGGCTGAATCTGTCCGGTAAAAGTCCAGTGAGCGAACCAGACTTTTGTCTAATGTTATTTCTTCTACACGGGATACTGTTTTTTCAGCGGGAGAAACTGCCCAACGTGTGATCTGCATCCTGTTTGCATCGAGTGTCCAAATGGAATCGGATGAACAAAATTGGAACATTTCGGCGGAAAGCATTTCTTCCGGACCTTCTCCCCGTTTGCCGAAAGGGGCTATGGGTTTCCAGTCGGGATAAGTGAAAGAGTAAAAGTAATGGTTATCATTATGTAAGTCCATAATAATGGCGATACTATCCTTTACTGATACCCGATAAGGGTAACGGAAAAAGACAGAATCAATAGTAATCTCCTGCGTGGTTACTGTTTTCTCATCGGGAAAAGTCGTATACCGAGGGTAGAGGGGATCGGGTGAACCACTGCAGGAGATTAATGTGCTTATTCCTATAAGTAATATGTATAGGAGGGTCTTCATTTCTGATTTTTATCTGAGGCCACCATATTTTACTTCGACTTTCTTTCCATGGCATTCAACGTCGCCCCAACCATAACATTTAAAGTTTTCATCTGGGTCTTCTTCTGATAGAGCTAAAGCTTCGATGTTTTCAAATGCCAGATCACTCAATACCTTTTTTTCTGACTGATGAGTAGAGTAAAAATACATACCTCCAAATAAACATAGAAGGGTGATGCCTGATTTAATAGTCTTTCTTTTCATTTGTTCTATTTGTTAAATTTGTTTTTAATATATTTGTTTCTTGAAACTACTTTAATAGCAATAAGATGTGTGATGCAAAAGTATATATAAAATTGACTTAGGCAACTGTCTTTAGAAAAATAGAAGAGGGGTGGCGTTAATTTGTTGATTTACAGTATTGATATCAGCGAATTGTCAGAAAACTGAGTCAGTGATCGAGAGTAAAATGAAACGATTTAGATATGAAACAAAAGATTTGGATGATATTGAGTTGTGTCGGTCTGACTTTTTTATTTGGTTGGTGGTTATGGAGTGCTTTCCATATGCAGCAAAATAAATTATGTTCAGAGTCGTCTCTTGTGTTTGCAGAAGTGATACAAAAAGAAAAAAAAATAAAAATAGAACGGGAATTTGGTAACTATAATCCAATGAATTCCCCAAATGAAATATCATGGGCAGAAAAAAGTGAATGGTGCGATCAGGATTTCCTTTTTTATCGTGATTCCAGCCGATTCTTTTTGGATAGTCTCTTTCGAACGACACTTTTAGAATATAAAATTAAGGCCGAGACGGCTATTCGTTGCATACGGAATGGTCGTGTTATTGATACTTCTTTAGACAGTACTTTTTATAAAAAGGCATTTCCCTTAAAACTCATTGTTTATCGGAGAGATGAAAATCCTGATAGAAATATCACGTTACAAGCCTATATCAAGTACCCTTTTGGAACGGTTTGGAGACATAGTTATCTTATGTGGATGATTTCGGGTTTGGGCCTTTTGTTATTTGGTGCGATTATTGGTGGGTATTGTTTCTGGTATAAAAAGATGCACAGGCTTACTGAACAAGAATTGCAGTTACAACAACTGGAGCAAAAATGGCAGGTATTGAATCAACAACACGAGCAACAGCGTGCAGAGCTGCAACGGCAGCAAGAGCAACAGAGACTAGAACTGCAACGGCAGCAAGAAAAGTTGAAAAAGCAGGAGCAACAACAAAAACAAGAACGACTAGAGTTAAGACAGCAACAAGAGTTACAACAACTTGAAGCACGGCAGCAACAAGAGCAGCAGCGGCTGGAACTGCAACAGCGACAAGAAAAATTACTACAACTGCAACAAAAATTGCAGGAAAAGGAAGAGCAATTACCTAGTCAATTGATTCAGGATAAGACAATTAAATGGGTGGAGTTGTCGAAAGATTTGTTCTTTGATGAGGAACATGGTGATTTGTGCTATAGAGAAGATGTGAATATCCGTTTGACTGGGAATTTGTTAAATTTATTCCGTTGTTTTATAAAAGCCGAACAATATAAACTAACTTATGAAAGGATTTGTATTGATATTTTGGCACGACCAGTAAAAAATGAACTATCCAAATCGGACCGGGATGCTGTTGCGAGTACAATTCGTAACTTGCGGACACATTTGAAACCGCTTTCTTTTATTCAAATAGAATCAATCAGAAGTACAGGGTATCAGATGCTTATTTCGAACCCTGAAGATTTAGCAGTAAAAAATGGCGTACAACAATAGTGTGGCTATTGCTTCTTATATTTTACTAACATAATAACAGGATTTGAATCTTCTTCCAGTTCCGCTGCAACTTCCCTTTCAATTGTCCTTTCTTATAAGCCTCAATAAGTTCGCTGGGCTCAAATTTTTGCCAAAATGCGATTTCACTGTTGGTCGTTTCCTGTACTGTAATATTCATAGGTCCTTTTTCTGGAAAATCATTATTGAGTATAGTGTATTCGAATAAAGTATTATCTTTTTTGTCATACGCCAAATATGTTTTTGGACTCCCCCCTTTTCTTAGAAAGTCTGCATCCATTTTTACTGTTTCCATAAATAGTAACGGTCGGTAAAGATACAAGGTAAAAGAAATACGGCCGGTTTCATGGATTGTATGGACGGTGTTCTTGCTATGAAAGGGATCAAACTAAAATCTGGTGAGATTCTGAATATTGTATCAGAAGAAGGTTCCATGAGCAACCAACTATTGTGGTAAGGGACGATAGGGTAAGGACGAGGAGCAACTCCCGCATTTCCGGCGTGGTTGGTTATTCCCCACTCTACTTTCTTTTCAAAATAGATTCGAAAATCTTTGACAATGCTTCCGTCTTGTTTGGATATAAGAACAAATTGCTGATTATCCGTCTTTTTCTCAATGTGGACAGAAGGTGATTCTCTGGCAATCAAATAATCAGAGTTATAACTAGTTGCATTAATCCATTTGACATCGTCTCTGTGGATACTTCTTATAAAATTTCCCTGAAAATCATATACTAATACGTTTCTAATAACTTCGTCAACATATATTTCACCCTTATCTTCATCTAAGAAAACACTTAGGTTGAATATATATTCTTCAGAACCTTGCCCCTTTTTGTTAATCTTTCTCAGACCTTTGCCATTTCTGCTAAAGATAAAAATCTCTCCGTCGTTAATGACATTTTTTACTAACATCAACTGTGATGAAAGTATCCGGCATAACAACTGCGCTGGAGTCATTATTTTGACTGTTTGATTATTTGTTACCATCGCACCCTGTTATTATTATCAGGAATAGAACTAAAATTGTATTAACTTCTCTCATCTGAATGTACAAACAGGTTACATGAGTAATTGTTGTATGGAGAGATTACCACCAAACCTGTTTCCCATCCTCGTATGTAAATATCCGTTCCTCTTTCCCTCTGGTATAATTACGTAGCCAGTATAAAGTCCCTTGGGGAATCTGTTTGTATATAAGCAAATCATCCTGGTCGGCCGTTTGTTGTCCGGCAGAAGCCCATTGTCCGGATTCGTCTATGTAGAAAAGTTCGTAGAGATTGTTTTTCCGTATGCCGTTGTCATCGTTCCGGATGATGTACCGGATCTTATCGATACGTGTGGGTTTTGAAAATGCCAGACCTGCCCAACTCATGCTGTCGCGGGTATGAAAGAAGGTGAGTGGATCGCCGTCAAATACATTTTGTTTAGTGGCGTGTGGATTGTAAATACTGGTAATATCTGTTCCGATAATTTCTCCTGTTAGTATCTTCTGGCTGCCTGGTTCATAGAACTCCAATTCAGCCATATTCCCACGAATATTGGGAGAGGACAGATATCTGTAATATTTGTAACTTTTCTTAGGATTGACTTCAATTGTTGTATACTTAAAGTCGGGAGCTTCTGTGAATGTGAACAGATCTTCTGCCATTTGAAAATCTGCGTAATCCGATCCCTGGAATTTTCCACCGACAAATGCCGGAGGTATGGCGGCCAAATGTATGGGGGTACGGTATTTACGTTCAAGGTACAGATCTGCCTTTTCTTTTTGACATTCATGGGTGGTGACTTTTCCGGTAGAATCGACCACAAAAGGTGCGCTTAACGGCCGTAGGCTCTTATTCTCATAACTGCAAACCTGATAGATTATATCCGGACCGACATGATTGAAGGTCACTTTCTTTTTGGCTATTTTCCCCCAATCTACCGGAAACCACCCTTGCGGATCGAATACGCATAGATGGGCATATTTGTTATGGGTATTTCCTTTGTTCAACGGAATGGAGACGGTTTGAGGTTGAATAAAAGGGAAATGTCCTGTGATATCTTTCATAAAAGGATTTTTGAAAAAGGTTGGAATTTCTTCTTTAGACGTGTTTGTCATCATAAGGGAATTTTGTTGTATGGAAAATGTTTTCTGATATACTTTCGGTATGTCTTCAAAACGTCTTAGATGATCGCCGGGATTTTGTTCTCCCCCGGCAAAATCGTGATAGTTGCCGCTTTCGTCATATAGGAGGTTAAACGAATGGCTGTTATTACCACGTCCCCAATGAGGTATAAACCCGGTTGACACAGGGATGCCGACGGAGCGCATGGCATATATCGCCAGATTCGTATAGTCTCCGCACAAACCGAATTTTATATGAATGAGGCTACTGGGTTTTATATCGGCAGGTTTAGGAAAATCAGTGAAGATGTGGATCGGTTGTTTGATCAGTTCGTTATTGATTGCTATACAGGCTTCCAGTGTTGTTGATATACTGTCCGGTAGTAATTGGGCAAATGTGTTGTAATATTGTGTCCGCCATATTTCCGGCAGTTCATTTCCAACACGGTAGGGGAGAATCCATTCACAAAAATCTTCGAAAGAAAGATGTTTGTTCCAGGGTTTTTGCCATATCCGGAATGCTTCGTCTATCTGGGTGATCAGGAATTCCGCATTTAATTGTTGCAAGTCTGCTTGTTGCTTTGCAAAACCTTGTAGATTGTTATTTTGGGTCCGGTATGATTTATTTATCGTTTGCTGATCATATTCTTCCTGTTCGGTTTGGTATACGGAATCGATAAACAGATGGAATTCATCAACGGCTTTTCCTTCCGGATAAAATTTCCCCAGCATATTCCGGATCAGAAATCTGGCAGCAGCCTCTTTCTGTTCGTCTCCTTGATAATGTTGCAGTACTTTTTCCAGTTCCTGACGATTACCTCCAGCCGTTTGAAGGGCTAAAGCCAATTGTTTTTTCTCAATATCATTACATCCGGTCAAAAGAATAATTACCATGACCAGGATTATATTAAGAATGATTGAATTGTGGCGATTCATTTGAAGTCTATTCTTTAATGGTTTATAAGAGAGGTTCCATATCTCTAATAAAATAAATTATAAAAATACGAATAATATCCAGTCTGGCGTAGTTTATTATAATGATATTTTATTACGTCCTACAAATAAAATTATCTCATTGGATAATTCATTCTACAATCGTGTTTCTTTCGTTTGACATATATCAAACGAAAGAAACATATATATGCTTTATTCATTTGATAATTGCCAAATGAATAATTGTATGAGAACAAAATATGAATTATATATATATAGCTAGATTCGTTTACCCTTGCTATAATCTTATTTCAGATTTATAATTTGTAATTGAACATTGCAGTTGTTTGTTTCATCGTCTAGTATACAGCACCATACTTTATCGCTCAGATAGAATATTTGATCGGAAGATGATTGCCTGATTGCATGAAACGGTCAGGCCAATAAATAAGAGAAGCAAATAGATGATGTGATTAATTTTTATAGACTAATGTGATAACGATTTAAAGAATGGGATCAAACAGAACCATTTCAAAGGAGTCGGGGTCTTTGTTATCGTTTAATATATTGTCTTTATTAATAAAAAGCTTATTATTCAAGATTCCCCAACTATTATGATAACTGTATGTTTTGTTATCCAATTTGTTCTCATATATTATTTCAAAGTTTTTATTAAAGATGGTAAGATATAGATCTTTACTATCATAGAGTAAATTGCTTTGGGTATTAGTTGAGAAAACTGCTTTATCGAGGTGTAATCTGTAATAGATGTCTTTCTGAGGCTCATATTGGATTTCAAAAAAATGGACGTTTTCAATGAGGTGCTTATCTGCGTCCTGAAAACTATAAGGCATACATAACTCGGAAGCTGTATTGGATGTATATTTACTTTGTCCCCCGAAAGAAGATTCTTTTCCGGTCTCTATGTTGATTTTGTATATGTTTGAATTGATAGGGAAATTGTATAGTATATTGTTCTGAGTATAGGTGACATTGGGGAATTGCATCCAACCGAAATTTTTACCGGCTTTCTTTTCAAGAATACCGCCCTTAAGAGGATATGTTTTAAATGAGTCTGTTTTTATAGAATATTCATAGACAAGGTAATCGGCACTGTCTTTCGTTGGAGTCACTGTCAGATAGAATATGGATTCTCTTGTCGGATGATAAAATAATTTGCTGGTAGCCATTGAAAAATTAGTCTCTACCCAGGTAAAACCACCGGTAGGGAAGGGGAGTTGAACAGCTTTACTAACTTTTCCACGAGAATCAGCAAGATAAAGAAAACCTTGACTATAAAGCCAGATACTGTCTCTCTTATGAATATGGATGCCTGATACGTTATTCAAGATGCCATTTGTGCCTTCTGCTTCTAATTGAATATGAGAAACACTTTTATCATTCGGGTTGAAAATATCAAGCGAATGCATTGAGTTATTGTAAGCGAAGAGTACTTCTTCGTTATTGTTTTCTTTGAATGCAGAAAATGTCTGGTATGAGCAAAACGTATTCTCATCTATATTAATATTCATTTCTGTTTTATCCAGAGAAATAAAATTGCCGTATTTACTTTTCAATAATCCATCGTTTTCGCTCGTACATGAAATCACAAGGACGGATAAGATAAGAAATAGAAGTAGTTGTTTCATTTTGAATTTGTTATTATTGGGCTAAAGTTATTAATATTATTCGGCTGTGCATACAATTTTTTCGGGGTTTCGTCTTTGTCCTTACCCGGGTTGTTTCTCTCTACTAAACGATACTTTAGTGACATAATCTTTTAATTTTGAATGTGAATGGATAATACTTTGTTTGTTCTCGAAAACATGACAAAGATATATCCCACTAAAAACTGCAAATCGACTTAGGTCTGTTTAGTACGGAATAGGGGAGTTAAGTGGAAGAATGGCACGTTTTTCGACCAATCCCCATCTGCATTTCGAATAATCCGGCAAAAGAGGATATTTCTTGCGTAATCAAATTATACAGCCGTAAGTTTTACCGCTGTATAAATAGGACGTTCAATGTAATCTCGTTTAAAGTTATTTTTGTCAATCATAATGGATGTTTTTTGCAAATATAACATTTTCATCCATTATAATGGACGAAAATGCCGCATAATATGTTTTTGTCAATTATGATTGACAAAATTGAGTGTTACTATCAGTTATTATAACCGATCTTGAAGTATTGAAGCATTGTTTTAAATTTATCCTGTGCAGTCAGGCAGGTATCGACAAGATATTCATGTGCTTTATCCCATTCCTGCAAACCACGGTAATAGAACCATTTTAAATCTTCGTCTATGATGAAAGGTACAATGTTATTACTCAGGCATTCTTTAAACATGATCAGGCGTCCTACGCGGCCGTTTCCATCTTGAAAGGGGTGGATGCATTCAAATTCTCTATGGAAGCCGATGACGTCTTCAACGGTTTTATTGCTTATGGCATTATAATCCGCCAGAAGCGTTTTAATCTGGGCGGACACTTCTTCGGGGGGACAGGTTTTATTCCCTCCGACTTCGTTGGGGAGCTTTTTATAGTCACCCACCAGGAACCAGTCTTTCCTGCTATCGGAAGTTCCGGACTTTAATGTATAATGGAGTTCTTTTATGAAAGTTTCTGTCAACTTTTTGGTTTTAGCTTTTTCGATAATCATGTCGATACATTTGAAATGGTTGGTTGTCTCGATTATATCATCGACATTTATCATTTCGTCTGTCGCCCCGATCGTATTGGTCTCAAAGATGAATCGTGTCTGATCGTGGGTTAACCGGCTACCTTCGATATGATTGGAATTATAGGTGAGATCTACCTGAACACGGTAATATATTCCTCCGTTCAGTTTCATATCTTTTTGTTCTTTGAGTGTATTAAGCAGTGGGTTTTCGCTGAATCTTTTCTGTTTTTTAGAATCAGAGATTACTGCTTCTTCCGGAATATTCCAGGTTCTCCCGGTCAGAAAAGCTCCAGCTATTTTTCCTGTGGCACAATAGTTACGTACTGTCCTTTCCGGAAGATTTTGTTTTTTTGCAAATTCGCTGACTGAGTAATATTTCATAAACGTAATTTGCCGTTATCGGCAAGAAATGTGTATATTTTAGATGCAAATATACCGATTTCTTGCCGATAACGGCAAAATCATCTCGAAAAATCGTGTGTTAGATAACTTCTTTATAGCGGAATACATGGGTTTTCACGTGTTCCGCGTTGTCTGTGTTTTGTTAGAATGCCGGATACCCCGGATTCTGTTTCAGGTTTTGATTCGTTTGCCAGGCATCCTGCGGGATGGGAAACAAGTTTCTGTAATCTTCACCTTTCGTATCCGGTTTTAGGAAACGGGCATTCTGGAAAGTGCCGAAGCGGATGCAGTCCTGACGGGAGTAACATTCCCAGGCAAGTTCGAGTTTACGTTCCAGGGCAATTTCATCGAGTGTGACAGATGCATAATTGTGCTCCGAATTCTCGAACCCTCTTTGGCGGATCTCATTGACCAGGCGGGTCGCTTCTCCGTTGTCTATACCCATACGTACCAGGCATTCGGCTTTCATCAGATAGATATCGGCCAGGCGGAACAAGGCGAAGTCGTTTTCTATGCCGTCTACAGTCGATTTGTCGAAAGGCCATTTGATGGCACGGCCGCCATCTTCCTGGTTCACATCTCCCCAGGCTGTACCGTCACGTTCCGTTCCCGGGATGATCGTAACGTCTTCCGTGTGGATCAATGGACGGTCGTGAGCTGTAATGATTACTTTTCCGGTAGCCGGGTCGATCATTTCACCCAACAGGAAAGAACCTTTTTTACGTATGTCGGCATCGTCGAACAGTTTTACATAATCCGGCTGTCCGCAGACGCCGTTGTCACCTGTCACTTTCAGTCCGAGAACCAGATTGTCCTTGTAGTGCAGGGTCCAGGCAAACAGTCGGTTACGGTAGTCCGTGTTGTTTATATCCTGGTCGTTTGCACTGAAACAAATCGGGAAAATGGTTTCCATAGACGACTCGTTGTTACTTGCGAAATTGGCTTTCCAGTCCGATTCGAGGGTATAGCCGAGCTTCATCACTACATCGCAGGCATCTGCTGCTTCCTGCCAGCGTGGAACGTCGACACCCCATGCTTCGGCATTCAGATACATTTTAGCCAATAGTGCATAAGCGGCTCCTTTAGTGAATTTTCCGTAAGAAGCCGTACTGACATCCTCCCGTAAGACATCTTTAATCTCGGTAAGTTCTTTCAGTATGAAATTATAGACTTCCTTGCGCGGTGTCACGGTGGGGAGACTGGTGTCTTTAAAGTCGGTGATAAGAGGAATATTCCCCCAGTTATCCATCATAATGTAGAACCAGATGGCGCGTACGCCCCTGATCTCGGCCAATGTTCTTTGTTTCAGTTCGTCGCTGATGAAAGTGTTGCTTTCAACGATGCTGTAGACCAGGTTGCAGGTAGAAATGGACTTGGTAGCCATGCTCCAGCAATTCTTTATCTGGTTGGTGTTGGCTGTCCATGAGTGCATGTGTAATTCGCGGTATTGTCCGCCGTCGTACCAGTCGCCCCCTTTGCGGGTCGGGACAATGGCCATATCGCCGCTGCATTCGGACAATGCCATGAAGTTGTAAGGGACATATTGGTTCAGGCTCCTGTAAACCGGCCCGACTATGGATGCAATTTCCGCTTCGTTCTTGCCGAAATGGTCGGCCTGCACTTTGTCATACACTGTTTCGCCCAGATCCATACACGAGGGCATAGAGCAAAGGAGAAGAGTTGCTCCGGCGAGTGATATTATCAATGATTTCTTTTTCATAAGAATGTGCTTAATTAGTAAGTTAGAATGTTAAGTTAACGCCTAAAGTGAAAGTTCTTGATTTAGGGAAGAACTGGCGGTGTTCGATACCCGGAGACAGGCCGGCATCCGCATCTGTGATTTCTCCGCGGAAGATCTCTACTTCCGGGTCGACACCCTTGTAGCCGGTGATTACAAACAGGTTCTGTCCGGCTACGTAGACACGGGCTTTATCCAACCAGTCGATTTTCTTTGTGTTGAACGTATAACCCAGTGACATGTTGTCGAGGCGCATGAAGGAAGCATTCTCGATGTAGTAGGAACAGATACGGGAAGACTCTGTGAGCTGATGAACCAGCGGATCGTTCAGCGCATTGGTACCGATCAGGAAGGTATTGTTGCCATAGGCGGCACGCGGGTTGTTGAATACTTTCTGGCCGATGGAACCGCGGAAGAAGAAGCTCAGGTCCCAGCTTTTCCAGCTGAATGAGTTGTTCCATCCGAATGTAAGATCCGGTTGTGCATCGCCGCAATAATCACGGTCGTCGTCTGTTATCTGTCCGTCTTTATTCTTGTCTTTGATGATGTATTTGCCGTTTTCGTCGATTCCTTCGCAGATCAGCATATAGAATTGTCCTACCGGACGACCTTCTTCAATGACATGTGAGGTAACGCCTGAACCGCCGCGCAGCCAGGGGTCGCCTGTGTAAAGACGGCTGGTCGTATAAACGTCGCTCGACAGTTTGGTGATCTCATTCTTGTTGTGGGCCAGGTTCAATGACATGTTCCAGGAGAAGTCTTTCTTACGGAGGATATCCATGTTCAGCATGATTTCGATACCTTTGTTGGTCATATCGCCTACGTTGGCCTGCATTTTATTGTACACGAACGGGGGAGTCGGAACTTCGTAATTGTACAGCATATCGGATGTTTTCTTGTTATACCATTCGATGGTACCGTTCAGGCGGCTGTTGAACAAGGTGAAATCGAGGCCCACATTCAGCATCGCAGTAGATTCCCATTTCAGGTCGGGGTTGGCATTCTGGTTGATCTTATAGGCCGTCTGCCAGCTGCCGTCATTATAATAGATACCTTCCGAACCATATAATTCAAGGCTCTTATAAGGTTGCAGGCCGTCCTGGTTACCGGTTACACCGTAGCCGATACGGAATTTCAAATCGTTTACCCACTTGACATCCTTCATAAACGATTCCTGCGAGATCCCCCAGGCTGCGGATGCGGAAGGGAATGTACCCCATTTATGGTTGGCCCCGAATTTGGAAGAGCCGTCGCGGCGTACCGTTGCCGTAATCATATAGCGTTCGGCATAGCTGTAATGGGCGCGTGCGAACATGGAGATCAGTTTGTAGGAGTTTTTGTCTGACGACACGTCACCGGTTTTCAGGCCGGTACCTGATTGAAGGTTATTTGCTCCAAGGTCGTTGGTCAGGAAGTTACGGTTCTGTGAAGTGAATGAGGAATAATTGTTATCTTCCCAGGAATAACCTATCATACCTTGTATCTTGTTTTCTTCGGCGGCTCCGAATGTTTTTTCGTAGTCGGCTGTCCATTCCATCAGGTTGCGGTTCCAGGTGCGGTTCCGTTTTTGTGCATATCCGTTATTGCTTTGTCCCTGCTTGGTTTCAGAGTTGTCATATTGGCTGAACTCGCTGGAATAACGGCTTTTGTATAAATTCGCTTTCACGTTCAGGCCGTCGATAATTGTGAATTGTATATCTCCTGCGCCATAGAAATAGATATTATTCATATCTTTTCTGTTCAGGTCCTGGTTTTGCACAGGGTTTCCCTGGTCGTACTCCGTATTTACTTTGGTGAAATAAGAACCATCGGCATTGTAAACCGGATAAACGGGAAGCATGCTATAGGCTAACACGAAATTGTCTCCGTAAGGGATACGTGCATCCGTTAAGGTGGCTGATCCGAGCAAACCGATACGCAGGCGGTCGTTGATGGCCCGTTGCTGGAACTGGAAACGGAAGCTGTAACGGTTCATGTCGTTGTCGCGCATGATACCGTTGCGGTCAAGATAGGTGAACGAAGCACGGTAATTACTTTTAGAACCTCCTCCGGAAAGGGAGATGGCATGGTTTTGTGAAATACCTGTCCGGGTCATGGCATCGAACCAGTCGGTATCGGCCCCGTATTGGTCGTATACGCTGGCGTCCTGTCCTGATTCTTTGGCGTATGCTCTCCATTCGTCGGCATTCATCAGGTCGGGTTTGTTTGCCAGATGATCCATGGCCACGTATCCATCGTAAGAAATCTGTGTTTTCGAGCCTGAACCTCTTTTCGTGGTGATAAGGATAACACCGCCGGCTGCGCGCGAACCGTAGATGGCGGCTGAAGATGCATCCTTCAGCACCGATATCGATTCGATGTCGGATGGTGCTACGGTTGTCATATCACCTCCGGGGATACCATCGATAACGATCAGCGGCCCCTGGTCGTTTTGCAGGGTGGATGTTCCGCGCAGACGGATGGTTGAACTTTTGGTTATGTCACCGGAGCCGGATGTGATTGTCAGACCGGCTACTTTGCCTTGCAACAGGTCGGAGGCATCCCTGGTTACGCCTTTGTTGAAGTTCTCTTCTGATACGTTGGCAACGGAACCTGTAATTTCTTTACGTGTCTGTGTCCCGTAACCGATGGCTACGACTTCACCCAGATTAACAACAGACGGAGCCAGCCTGATATCAATTGTCTTCCGCCCTTTTACGGCTTCTTCCGTTGTGTTATAACCGATGAATGAAAACTGAAGAACGGCTTTCGACAGGTCGTTCAATGTGAGCGTGTAGTTACCGTCTATATCTGTGACAGTACCATTGGTCGAACCTTTTTCTACTACATTTGTTCCGATGATCGGTTCACCTAGTTCATCTAAAACTTTTCCTTTAACAGTGCCCGATTGAGCAAAGACAGCTGTCATACAAAGTGACATTAATGCTGAAAGTATCCCTACCTTGCAGCATTTGAAAGAATAAATCGCTTTCTTTCGTTGCATAATCATTTAATTTTTTTGGTTAACACTTATACTAGTTTCTGAGAATTATCACGTTCAAATATAACTCTATTTTTTTAAACCCGTTGGCGGAATTAATTTAAGTTGATAAATATGAGTAAAAAGTTGTACATGTCGCTGATTTTTAGTAACTT
>NZ_JADNBB010000079.1 GCF_015550595.1 Parabacteroides goldsteinii | reverse complement strand
TTATTTCGGACGGGGAACGACCATATAGTCTTTCTCCCATTCCTCATACCGGGCTACCATCTCTTTTACCTTTTCAGGATACTGATCGGCCAGGTTATGCATCTCACTGCGATCTTCATTTAAGTTATAAAGCTCCCAGTCCTTTTTATTGTTCGGCCATACGATCTTCCAGCCGGAGACATCGATCAGGGCTTTCTCGTTGAAATGCTCAAAGCATAATTCGTCATGTCCCTGGCGGGTCCCCGTTTTAAAGATCGGATCCAGACTTTTGCCGGCCAATGGAATGATTTTATTTCCATTGTATTCCGTCGGATAGTCGGTACCCGATATATCAAGGCAGGTTGCCATTATATCCATCACATGTCCCATCTGGGTATTAACCGTTCCTTGGGGTTGCTTAATTCCTTCAGGCCAGTGAGCGATCATCGGAGTACAAATACCACCTTCATACGATTTCGCTTTCCAGAAACGGAACGGCGTATTGGCGGTATTCGCCCATCTGGCACCCACAGAGGCATAACTCGTTTCCGGGCCGGGCATTATCTCTTTCTCTTTCGGATAAACGATCTTACGGCCATCGCGCGTTTCAGCAGGACGGTCATTTTCTCCTTCCGAGTAATTCTGGCAGTCTTCATTACTACAACCGTTGTCCGACATAAAGAGGATCAGGGTATTATCTAACTGGCCGTTCTTCTTTAGCGTCTCTATCACACGACCGATCTCCTGATCCATACGGTCTACCATAGCTGCATGAACGGCCATCGCACGGGCATCCCATTCCTTGGTCGGGTTCTCGTCCCATGAGTCGGTAAACTGTCGCGGAGAAAGGAAATCATCGGCATCACCGAACAACTTCATCTCCTTCATTCGTTGGTAGCGGGCTTCGCGGATAGCCTGCCAACCGTCTTTATAAGTATCTTTATACTTTTCTATATCTTCCGGTAGTGCATGCAACGGCCAATGCGGACAATGGAAAGCCAGATACATGAAGAACGGCTTATCCGTTTTTGCATATTTATTTACATAGGCGACGGCTGTATCGGCCAATGCGATCGTGCTGTAGTAATCTTCCGGGACAGTGTTCACAGGCTTGTCACCGCTGACCAGGCTGAACGGGTCGAAGTAATCCACCACTCCGTAGATCGTACCATAACAATCCTGGAAGCCACGGTTGATCGGGTAGTTTTCCTTCGGGGTAAACTCATCGTGTTGTACCTGGTGTGCCAGCCACTGACGCTGATCAGGGCGTAAAGGTGTTTCGGCAATATGCCATTTGCCTACCCAGGCTGTCTGATAACCGTTCTCTTTCAGAGCCTCGGCAATAGTAACCCCGTTGTGTGTCATAGTTCCTCGGTAACCCGGTTGATGATCGTCGAAGGTCATACGCCCGATACCTGCCTGGTGTTGGTAGAGCCCCGTCAACAACGATGCACGGGTAGGACAACTACGGCTTGTATTATAAAAATGAGTGAAGCGAAGACCTTCCTCGGCCAACTTATCCAGGTTGGGAGTATGGATTTCACCACCATAACATCCCAGGTCGGAGAATCCCATATCATCCGCCAGGAT
>NZ_JADNBB010000078.1 GCF_015550595.1 Parabacteroides goldsteinii | reverse complement strand
CGCGCCGATGATACTTACGTGGTAAGCTGTCCGATCACATTCGAGACACTGACGCAGTTCCAGAGTACCCGCGTTTATCCGACGATGGTCAATAAGAATACGCCGATCACAGTCAGTCTCGGCACGCCGGGTGAAGCTCCCGAATCGGCCGTGATCGAGATCTACAACATGAACGGACAGCTATTCGAGCGTCTGACCACCCTGACCTCTGAAACAACGATCCCTGCCGACATGGCTTCGGGTAGTTACGTGGTGAAGGTGACCACCGAGACGGGCAAGTCCACCACCCATAAAATCATCGTAAAATAAACCAACAGATATGACAACAATGATTTCCAAGATAAATAAAAGCATTCTATTGTTTGCCGCCGGCATCCTGTCCACTACCGTTTCCGCCCAACAGGGAACGGGTGGCAGGGAACACGGCCGGTACAGCCACCAAGAGCAGCAACAACGCCGTCAACAGCAGCGTGAGTACCGGCAGGAGCAGCGTGACACGACGCGCACAAAAACGTCTTACCTCACCGTCTCCGGCGGTGTGGGCTCTTCTTCCTTCCGTTACGACCTTGACTATCGGATCGAAGGTTTCCAGGAAAAAGGCAACCGCGACAGCAAGCTCGGTTATGAAGTCGATATCCGTTACAGTTATTTCTTCAATCCTCACTGGGGTTTTGCTACGGGGATAGGAATCTCCCGTTACGCCACAGTAGGTCGTTTGAGGGGCGATATGTCGGACGACAAATACATGAAACTGGGAACAATGACTGACGATGACGACTTCTCGGGCCACCCGCGTGACTTCGAACTGCGTGCCCGCCTGAAGAGCCTGGAAGAGAAACAGACCGCTTTCCTGTTGGATATCCCGCTGATGGCGATGTACCAGACGCGTTTCGGGGAAGAGGAAAACTGGGGATTGTATGCCGGCCTGGGTGTGAAGCTTCAAATCCCTGTCCAGACAAAATACAAGGTGCAGGGTAATGCAGTCAGCGAACTGAACGTATCGGGTTACTACCCGCATATCCCTTCGGACGTGGGTTCGCCGTCCGAGTCGCCCGTACCTCATCATGGGTTCGGCACGATCAGCGACCCGGGTAAGGAGCTCGACTGGAGCGGCAAGAACAAGTTGAAATTGGGCATAGCCGGAACGGCCGAACTGGGCTTTATGGTTGCCCTGGGCGAGGACACCGACTTGCTGCTGGGCGGCTATATCGACTACGGCTTCACCAACATGAAAAAGAAGAAGGATCAGGGCCTGCTGTCGACTCCTGCGTCTTATCATCCGGAAGGGAATAAGATCGTCGGACAAGGTATTCCATACAACGGCATATTGAATTCGAATGTAACCGATAAGGTGAAAGTGATGTCGTTCGGTGTGAAATTAGGGTTACGATTCAAACTGAATTGATAAAGTTCAGGTATTGGTTTCGGTAATTTGACTAGTCCTAAATAACCGTTACAGTTATTGGACAAAAATAAAACATTCAGAACAGTTCAGCAAGGCCAGCCTTGCTGAACTGTTTGTTTTTATAACTTTTAATTTTAATTTGCCTCTGATGGTGCATATACTGCGGTGTTTTGT
>NZ_JADNBB010000077.1 GCF_015550595.1 Parabacteroides goldsteinii | reverse complement strand
AAGAGGTTGTGTCAAAATGCTGACACAACCTTTTTTCATGATTTACAGTCTTCGTATATTTCCTTTTGCCTATGCGGCTTTTTTCTCATTCATTCGGTAACAAGTTGCTATATTCCTGTTGTATCGGGTTATAAATAGCCCAATAAACATAGATTTAGCAAGTGTAATGAAGTCCTTTCCTACCTTTCTCAGTTTTGCGCACATCTTTTTGATATTAAACGCTATAGCAAAGAAAGCAAAGTCCATTGTCACTTTGTCTTTTCCCACATGCCGGAACCTCCTGTACGCCATGTTGTATTTCATTTGTCCGAAAACAGCTTCCGGTTCTATACACCGCCTGCCTCTATGCCTGATTCCTTCTTCTGAGAGCAACCTTTCCCGTGCCTGCCGTTTATATTGGTTTAACCGGTGGTTGACTTCTATCATACGGTTCCCCCGTGCTTTAAAACAACTTCCATGCAAAGGACATCCTTCGCATCTTTGTGCTTTATACCGGGCACTTTCGGTGATGTACCCGCTCGCTGTTTTGTCACGTCTGGTTCCTGTACGTTTCATGTGTTGCCCCATCGGACAAACGTAATAATCCTCCCCCGCATTGTAATGGAGACTTTCCGCATGGAACGGGTTGGGAGTATAACGGGGACGCTGTTCTTTATGGAAGTAGTTGTACTTGACAAAGGCCTCTATCCCGTTTTCCTGCATGAACCGGTAATTTTCTTCCGATCCGTAACCGGAGTCTGCCACACCGATACCCGGTAAGCGGTTATAGCGGTACTGGAAGGAGTGGAAGAAAGGAATCAGGGTCAGCGTATCGGTAGGGTTGGGAAACAGTCGGAAGTCTATGATGAATTGGTTTTCAGTACCTGTTTGTAAATTATACCCGGGCTTGGTCTGTCCGTTCTTCATGGCGTCTTCTTTCATACGCATGAATGTGGCATCAGGGTCGGTCTTGGAATAGGAATTACGTTCTCCAAGGACTTCAAGGTGATTGTCGTATTCCATCAGCTTGTCACGATACCCTTCAAGTTCCCTGACTTGTTTCTTCTTTTCTCGCAGGGCTTTCTTTTGTTCCTTGTCCTGTGTTGCAGGTTGATGTTCCAACACTTCTTTAAGTTCATTCACTATGTTAGAGAGCATGGAGGGAGTCAACTCCACGGATGTGTCTTTTACAGAGTTCTCCTGTACTATGGCTTCATCCACCTGCTCCAGAAGGATACGAATCTTATTCAGCAACCTTGTACGGTTCTTTTCGACTGTCTTGCGCCAGACAAAAGTATATTTGTTGGCCTTGGACTCAATCTTGGTGCCGTCGATATACTCCACGTCAAGACTGATGAAACCCTTGTCGGCAAGGACAAGAACCAGCTGCGTGAAGACGTTGTTTATTTCCTCCTTTACACGGTTACGGAAACGGTTGATGGTAATAAAATCCGGATGCTCATTACCGGCAAGCCAGATATAATGAATGTCACGTAAAAGAAGCTTCTCTATTTTACGACAAGAATAGATATTGTTCATGTAGGCGTAGATAATCACCTTGAGCATCATTTTAGGATGATAAGCACAACGGCCCGTTTCTTTATAAAGTTTCTTGAAATTATCAAGATTGAGATTATCAACAACTGCATTGACTATGCGGACAGGGTCGTTCGCAGCTATGTTTTCATCAATTCTTTGTGGAAAAAGAATGGTTTGGTTGGGAATGTAAGGACGAAAATGTAACTTTGCCATAACGAAAAACTTTATGCCTAAAGTTACATAAACTTTGGGTAATAACAAAGCCCGGGCTTGGGAAAGTCTGGGCTTTGCGCATAAAAAAGGTTGTGCCAGCATTTTGACACAACCTCTT
>NZ_JADNBB010000076.1 GCF_015550595.1 Parabacteroides goldsteinii | reverse complement strand
CCTTTGACATCAAGTATACCGGTTCCCCAGATTACATCATGCTGTTCTTTCTCGCCGGCTTTTTTAGGTGCGATATCTTTGAAGTGAAGGGAGATCAGGCGGCCTTTCAGTTTCTTCAGGCATTCGATCTGATCCAATCCTTCCCTGCGCCAGTGACCGACGTCGGCACAGGAACCGAGTGAGTGACTACGGCCGGATATCGCTTGTAACAGGTTTTCCGGTTTCCAGTAATCGGAAGGTTGGGGATGGTTATGTACGGATATTTTGATTCCATACTGTTTTGAGAGTTTCTCTACCAGGTTCCAGTCCTCGAGAGCCGGTTCGCAAGTGATGAATTCCATATCCATCGCTTTGGCAAAGCGGAACATCTTTTCCCAGTCGGATGATTTCTCTGCTACATAAACGCCTGTTCCGATAATTTTTATGCCTTTGGAGGCTGCCAGTTCTTTCAGTTCTTTCTGGGTCTGGGTATCCAGGTTGAAATCGAAAACCCGGTCGCCCCATGTACCGCCCAGTTTATGTCCGGGATATATTTCTATATACTTCAGGCCTAATTGCTGGGTTTTGTCGAATGCCTCCGTCAGGGAAAAGAGGTGGAAGCTATAGGATTGCATTCCCAGGCGCCAGCCGTTTTTTTCGGCTTTGGTCTGTGCCTGTGCCGAGAAGGCCAGCAGGCAACAAACCATTGTCAATAAGCTGTTGAACATTCGTTTTATCATAATTTATTCATTCTATTTGAGTTATTTAGGCATATCGGGTAAAGAGAACCCGTTATTATAGGTATGCTTGATCCATTCGTCGGCCATTTCAGCTGCATTGAATTCGGCAAAACGCCGGTCGAAGCGAGGATCGCCATCTATTACCTTGAAATCGTCTACCGTTACGATCTTTATTTTGTCGGTCGGAGATATATTGGTAAAGCGCATATTCTCGCCATCCCATTGCAGTTCCCGGTGTAAACCTTGCAAACCGGACAGACGTACGGCAAGAACTCCCATCACGACCATTTCATTGAACGGACCGGAGAATTGGAAATTGGAAGAAGCTTCCGTCCTGTTTTCCGGCGATTCTTTACAAGCCCGTATCCAATCCTGTTCATGGGCATTGGTCGACCAGATATCACCGTTACCTCCCTTGATTCGTGGGATAGTCGGTTTTGGCTGGTTGAAATGTTCCATGGCGGAAATGGGTAATAGGGTCGGATTCATTCCGTAACAGCCGGTCATGATCTTTCCTTTGGTACCGACAAAGATGATACCGCCGTTTTCATCTCCCATCATCTGACCGTCTTTCAGTTCTTCAGGGCGCGGAGGCATCAGGCCGCCATCGTACCAGTAAACTTTTACTTCCGGCATTTTGACGCTTCCCTTTGCCGGACGTGCCGGGAAAGTATAAGTAACGATCTGAGCATGAGGTGGAGAATATAAATTGCTTAATGTCGAGCTACCGATAACACTGGTCGGATATTTCAGGTCGAGTGCCCAGTAGAGCGGGTCCATGATATGACAGGCCATATCGCCTAATGCACCTGTTCCGAAATCCCACCAGCCACGCCAGTTCCAGGGTGTATATACCGGATTATAAGGACGTTTCTGTGCCGGGCCGATAAAGAGATCCCAGTCCAAAGTCTTCGGACATTTAGGCATATCTTTAGGCTGCATTAGTCCTTGCGGCCAGATAGGACGGTCGGTCCAGCAATGTACTTCATATACTTCGCCGATGATACCAGCCTGTATCCATTCTGCGATCTGGCGGCACCAGTCGAATGAATTGCCTTGGTTACCCATCTGTGTGGCTACTTTATATTTCTTGGCCAGCCTGGTCAGTAAACGTGATTCGTAAACAGAGTGGGTAAGCGGTTTTTGTGTGTAGCAATGTTTACCTAACGTGATGGCATGGGCAGTTACGCCTGCATGAGTATGGTCGGGGGTAGCCACCATCACCGCATCGATCGATTTGCCTATCTCGTCGAACATCACACGCCAGTCTTTAAAGCGTTTGGCGTTCGGGTAATCTTTGAAGGTCTTGTCGGCATAATGCCAGTCGACGTCACAGAGTGCCACGATGTTTTCCGTGTTCATATTCGCCAGGTTACGCCGTCCCATACCGCCTACGCCGATACCGGCTATATTCAGTTTGTCACTTGGAGCCGTATGCCCGAAAGTTCTGCCGAGCACGGATCCCGGAACGATAGTCAGACCGGCCGCAGCCACAGCCCCGGTCTTCAGGAAACTTCTTCTTGAAATGTTTTTCATAACTATTAT
>NZ_JADNBB010000075.1 GCF_015550595.1 Parabacteroides goldsteinii | reverse complement strand
AACGGCATGTTGAACTCGGATGTGACCGACAAAGTGAAGGTTATGTCGTTCGGTGTGAAACTAGGGCTTAGGTTCAAGCTGAATTGATAAAGCCAGTTTACGTGGAATAAACGTGTTATACCCATCCCCACAAAGGAAAAGGTAGTCATATAAAACTTTATTTTATTAGAATTAATTTAAGTGAGGGGGATCCCCCTCACTTATCTGCTTATAAGCAGATAAATAAAAGAGATCGAAAATATGAACAAAATTTTATTTATACTATTTCAGATAGTATTATGGGCTACTGTGCCTGCCATAGCACAGACCAACACGAATGTGAATTCAGTTGCAGAGTTACAGTCTCTGGTCAGTACTGCATCCACAGATAGTAAATTCACATTGACAGACGCTTTCGTGGCTGATTTTAACAACCAGGCTTCTGCCATAAGTTTAGTAATAAATTCATCTGCAAAGATCACGGTAGACGGAGCAAATCTAACTCTGAAAGCGGCTGTTGGTAAAGACCATTTCAAAATCGGCGGATCAGGAGAGGGTACATTGACCATCCAAAATATAATCCTCACCGGATTAATAGAAGATACCGACCTGGTTAATGGGGAGTTTCCGAAAGACTGGAATCCGAATGCTTCTAAAATTGGTGGTGGAATAACCGGTAGTTTCTCCGGATATTTGACGATAGAGAACTGTCTCCTATCCAAAATGAGACCCGCATCTTGCGGCTTAAATGTGACAGCTAAAAAAGTGACAGTAAAAAAATCATCATTCATATCTTTAGGAATAACAGAGGTAACTGGCGGGGCCTCCGTTATTTATACCAGGGGGTCCACTTCCTATGAGGTAGAAAACTGTACGTTCGCTTATAATTTCGCCAGAGGCGCCTGGGCAAATCCGTCCGGTATTATTTATATAACTGTGAACGTGGCAGAAATTTTCTCTTTTAAAAACAGCCGGTTCTACAAGAATACAAACTGTACGGCTGTTAAAGATGGTGCAGCAGGAGGCGGTGCTATTTCTGTAAAGGATGCTTATCCTGAAAAATTCATTGTCGAAAATTGTGAATTTGTTGAAAATGAAATTGATTCGTTTGGTGAACTTGGAAATACTGCAGACGGAGGTGCAATCTATTTTTACCATCATAACGCCGGAGGCGGTTATCCGAACAGACCTAAAATCAATATCTCAAACAGTACATTCACGGGAAACAGTGCTTTTGACGAAGGAGGCGCAATCGCATTCGTCGGACAATATCTGGTCAATGCCGAGGTCAGAAATAATACATTTTATGATAATGTAGCAAGAGGAGCACAAAAAAGTGACGGTGGAGATGGCGGAGGAGCCATGGAGGTAGATACAAAAGCCACAGTTATTTTCGAAAATAATACAATTATTAAAAATACTGCACTAAGAGGAAATGGTATAATTGGTAATGCCGGTGGAGGAATAGCCATGACTGGTGCAGGAAAAGCTTCTTTAAAGAATAACATTATAAGTGGAAACAAAGATGATTATTATAATACAAATACCACAGATATATACCCAGTTATTACATCCACTTCATGGACATCCAAAACAGGAACAAATATCATCGGAGAACCCCTGGTTAATATTTTCGGATTAGATGATCCGAAGCCAATCGCCTATGGTAGCAAAAAGGCTGGAGACCCACGATGGGACGGAACAAATGAGAATCTTTACAGCGTTATTAGAACAATCCCGATCCTACCGAATGATAAAAGTCTGGTCGATATACTACCTAGTGGTCTCGCAGACGATACTGTCGATAACTCTACTTTAAGCGATCTGTTAAATAAAGACCAAAATGACAACACACGTATTACTGCTAATGACGGTTTTTCCGATTCCGGTTCTATCGAAATTCTTTGGGTTCGCTTCAATGCCAATGGTGGAAACTGGAAAGATTTAGGAGAGAACGATTACGTTGGAACCGATTACTATAATCTGGAAGACGGTAAAACGACCTATTATTATAAAGTGACCAATCACGGAGGTAAAATAAGCAGTCCTACCACTGCAGCAGACAAGCTTGTTCATCCCGACGGAAAACAATTCCATAAGTGGGTAACAGACGATGCAGAAGAGAAGGACTGGGTAAGTTCGGCTTCCATAACAGAAAATAAAAAATATAAAGCGCTATGGAAAGAGGATGCTTTAGAGGTTACCTATCATTCTAATTTCGATCCGGATAAAACGTATAAACAAACTTATGACGAAGGTAAAGTTGTTGTAGCCACCTATCCGGCCACGAGCCTGCCCAACCGTCCGAACTACATCTTCCTGAAATGGACGACCAAGGCCGACGGAACCGGTACGGCTTACCTGCCCGGAGCGACCTTCACCA
>NZ_JADNBB010000074.1 GCF_015550595.1 Parabacteroides goldsteinii | reverse complement strand
TGTTGTACTAATTTCCGCATAGCGTAAAAGCTAAAGGCCTTTATCAACCATGAGGATTTTTTGTTAATCATTCATTTTTATTATTCCCGTATTGTATTTTAGGTGGAGAACCGAGGCGGACCGGTTCTGAGGCGTCCGCCATCAATTCTCACACACATAAAATACTATGTCCAAGAAAATCTCAGACAAGGCGGTTGCAAAGGTTCCGGCCTTTGCGGACCGCGTATCGCTCTTTACGAGCAAGCTGCAAATCAGCCGATATGCAGCGGGTACCATCACTGATTACTGTCACGCGTTATCGAAGGCGGTACTCCATGTGGGCAAACTCCCGGAGGAGTTCACCCAGGCAGACCTTGACGGTCACCTCCAATCCATGTTGTGCCGCAAGCCGATACCCGCCCAGGCGCAGTTCAAGCATTTCATCTACGGGTTGAAGTGCTATCTCCTCTCTTTGGGCCATGAGGTGCCCGCCGGTCTTGCCCTTCCAAAAATCCGTCGGGAGAAGAAACTCCCGCGGGTGATGTCGACGGAAGATGTGAAGGCTTTGCTCCGTTCCTGCGAGTTGTATTCCAAGGCCCTGTTTTCCACAATCTACGATTGCGGGCTTCGCGCCTTCGAGGCATGCAACCTGAAGTGGACCGATATCGACATCCACCGGCGGATGGTCCACGTCAAGCGCGGCAAGGGCGGCAAGGACAGGGTTGTCCCCATCTCGCACAAGACGCTTCTCGTGCTGAAGGCCTACCGTAAAAGCTACCCGGGCATGGGCCTTGTGTTCAAGGCTTTCGGATCGGACGGGCCGGTCGACAACCATTTCATCCGTATGCGGCTCAAAGAAGTCCTGACGCGCGCCGGGCTTGACACGGGACTCACCACCCATTCCCTTCGCCACTCGTTCGCGACCCACCTGCTGGAATACGGGGAGGACATCCAGACCGTGAAAAACCGTCTCGGCCACCGCTCCATACAGACCACGATGGTCTACCTCCATGTGGCCAGGGTTGACAAGCACAATTGCATCTCCCTGGTCGACACGCTTTTCAAGGATGCGGACAAAGCATGACGTGGGACGGATCATCCGGGACTGGGGCGGGGATTTTTTCAATACCTGCCGCGTCGTGCCGCAAGTGCGCAAGTCATTCTCGGCGATGGCCGCATGCCGCACCCGCGCCCTTGGCGGCCATGTGGAGGCGTGCCCGGATTGCGGGCAGGCGCATGTGAGCTACAACAGTTGCCGCGACCGGCATTGCCCGAAGTGCCAGCACAAGGAGCGGGAGGAATGGATAGGGATGAGGCGCGAGGAGGTCATCCCGGGAGCCAAATACTTCCATGTGGTGTTCACCGTCCCCGATTGCCTCCATCCCTTGGCCATGCCCGGGCAGGCACTGTTTTACACCTGCATGTTCCGGTCGGCATGGGCCACCCTGCGCAAATTCTTCCAAAAGCAGGGCCTGCAGGGAGGCATGAGCGCCATCCTCCACACCTGGGGATCCAACCTTTCCTACCACCCGCACATCCATTGCGTGGTGACCGGCGGGGGTGTGGACAGGGATGGCGTATGGCGCCATTTGAAGGGTTGCAAGGGTGGCAGGAACTTCCTGTTTCCCGTGCATGCCCTAAGCAGGGTGTTCCGGGCAAAGATGATGTCGGCCCTGACCGCGGAATTGTCAAGGACAGGTGCGGCCATCGCGAAAAATATCCGGAAAGCGGCGATGTCGAAAGACTGGGTCGTTTACAGCCGTCCGCCGGCAAAGGGCGTGGAGCAGGTGCTCGAGTACGTCGGCCGCTACGCCTACCGCGCCGCCATCAGCAACTCCCGCATCAGGGAGGTCACCCCCGAAGGGTTGGTGACCTATGACTGGAAGGACTACCGCGCCGGCGGAAAGCACAAGGAGATGACCATGCATGCCAGGGAGTTCCTGCACCTGCTATCCATGCACATACTGCCCCCGGCATTCGTGCGGATACGCCACTACGGCCTTCTCTCCCCGTCCAACCGGGAGAAAGTGCGGAAAGTACAGATCCAGCTTGGAGGAACACCCGTGCCCAAAGAACGGAAGAAAAAAACCTACATGCAGATATGCGCCGGGAAAGGTTGGGATATCGGCCTGTGCCCGGATTGCAAATGCCCGATGGCAGTCGTCGAGATAATCGCACCGGCGCGGGCGCCACCCCCAAAATCCATCCTGTCGCCAACGGCACATCCATGAGAATCCTTTTTTAGCCCGTCAAAAACAACGTTTTTTGGCGGGGGTACCCCTTATGCCCTTACGTGACAGTTTCAGTATGTCAAAGACCGATTCCGGATGGTTTCCCGGCCGGTTATATACTTTACGGACAGCTTGTCACTGCCAAATCCGTTTATATTCCTTTCGTGCAGTGTCGTACAATGCCATAAAAAACATCCAAATCAAGGCACAAACCCCATAAGTATCCCAACAATGCATTAGTACAACAGGTTCTTCATATGACCTGGAGGTCACACGAAGACCTCTTTAGTT
>NZ_JADNBB010000073.1 GCF_015550595.1 Parabacteroides goldsteinii | reverse complement strand
CAAGGCCAATGGCGCTTTGCCCTAGATCCGAATGACCGGGGATTGACAGAACAGTGGTATACCCGATCATTGAGCGACACCATCCATTTACCCGGTTCATTACAAGAACAAGGTTATGGTAATGATATAGGAATAGAAACGCCCTGGACCGGATGGGTTGTGGATAAATCCTGGTATAATGCTCCTCAATATGAGGAATTTCGTCAGCCGGGAAATATGAAAGTCCCTTTCTGGCTAAATCCGGATAAGCACTATGTCGGAGTTGCCTGGTATCAGAAAGAGGTTGATATACCTGAGACTTGGTCCGGGCATCCCGTAGAACTCGAACTGGAGCGTACACATTGGCAAACAACTCTTTTCCTGGATGGTATGGAAATGGGTAAGCACGAGTCACTTTCTACTCCTTACAGATATACTTTCCAGGAACTAAAACCTGGAAAACATACCCTGACACTTCGAGTGGATAACCGGGTGAATATAGCAGTAGGAGTTAATGCGCATAGTATTTCTGACCATACACAATCAAATTGGAACGGTGTAGTCGGGGCAATTAGCTTGACAGTAAAGCCCTCTCTTTATATAGACGATATACAGATTTATCCGAATATTGCAGATAAAACGATAAAAGCTGTTGTTTCGTTGGATGGGATAATTGGAACAGTAGGTTCTTCTCTTCTTCTTCAAGTGGAAAAGAAAGATGGAACAGCTATAGGAAAACCCTACAAAATAACCGTTACTCCAGAAGCCGGAATGAAACAGGAAGCAATCTTGTCAATGGGAGATAATGCCTTGCTATGGTCAGAACACAGCCCTAATATTTACAACCTGCGTGTTGTTGTTGAAACCGAAGGAAATAAAGAAGAGCAATGCCGAACTTTCGGTCTTCGTGAATTTAAGGCAAACGGTACACGTTTTGAAGTAAACGGACAACCGGTATTCCTGCGGGGAACACTGGAGTGTTGTATCTTCCCGCTAACAGGTTATCCGGCAATGGACAATGCTTACTGGACAAAAATATATAACCAGTGCCAGGCACACGGTCTGAACCATGTCCGCTTCCATTCTTGGTGTCCTCCGCAGGCTGCTTTTGAAGTAGCCGACAGCATGGGGGTCTATCTGCAAGTTGAATGTGCCGGTTGGACGACAGTAGGTGACGGCGCTTATTCCGACCAGTGGTTTCGTGATGAGAGCGACCGTATCTTGAAGGAATATGGCAATCACCCTTCTTTCTGTATGATGGCCTACGGAAATGAGCCGGGAGGAGCCAATCAAGGTAAGTATCTGTCTGGCCTGATCGATTACTGGAAATCGAAGGATCTCCGTCGTGTTTATACTTCTGCCGGAGGTTGGCCTTATGTAGAAAATGCAGACTACTGGGATCCGATGGAACCGCGTATCCAACGCTGGGCTGAAGGTATGGGAAGTATCATCAATGCTCAACAGCCCCGTACCGACTTTGATTTCGAAGATATTATTAAAAAGAATATGCCGACAGTCAGCCACGAAGTCGGTCAATGGTGTGTCTATCCAAACTTCAAAGAGATAGAGAAATACACAGGCGTACTGAAGGCCAAGAACTTCGAGATATTCCGGGAAACATTGAAAGATCACCACATGGCTGACCTGGCCGATGATTTTTTGTATGCATCTGGCCGTCTGCAAACATTATGTTATAAGGCGGAGATTGAAGGAGCACTCCGGACTCCCGGATTTGCAGGCTTCCAGCTGCTCGACTTACATGATTTCCCGGGACAAGGGTCAGCACTGGTCGGGGTACTCGATGCTTTCTGGGATGAAAAAGGATATGTTACACCTAAAGAATACAGCACATTCTGTAACAAGACTGTTCCGCTTATCCGCTTTCCGAAAATGGTTTGGCTGAATAATGAAACACTGAATGTTCCGGTCGAATTGGCTCATTTCGGAGAAAAAGCTTTACAGGGGGCTAATATCATCTGGAAAATCAGCAACCAATCAGGAGAAAAGCTGGCACAAGGCAGTTTTGTGAAAGACCTTCCGATTGCCAACTGTATTCCGGCAGGTAATATCGAATATGCGTTATCAGGCATAGAAGAGCCGTCTCAACTCACGGTCAGTGTGGAAGTGAAAGAGGCTAACAATAGTAACCGATGGAATATTTGGGTCTATCCGGCCAAGCAGAAAGCGGTTGAAAAGCTTCCTTATATTGCTTCAACACTCGACGATCAGGTGATGAACCGATTGGAGAAAGGCGAAAATGTCTTGCTTTTATTGGCTCCGGGAAGTATCTTGCCGGAAAAGGGAGGAGATATTCGTGTCGGCTTTTCGTCTATTTTCTGGAACACAGCCTGGACAAACAAGCAACCTCCTCATACATTAGGTATTCTCTGTGATCCCAAACATCCGGCACTGGCAGCTTTCCCGACAGAGGGTTACAGCGATTACCAATGGTGGGATCTGGTGAGCAATTGCAACGCAATGGTTCTGGATGATTTTCCGGCAGATTACCGTCCGGTTGTACATATTATTGACGATTGGTTCACGAACCGGAAGCTGGGAATCCTGCTGGAAGGCAAGATCGGTAACGGTAAATTGATGGTATGTAGTGTTGATTTGCAAAAGGATCTGGATAAGCGTCCTGCTGCCCGCCAGTTCCGTCAAAGCATTTTACAGTATATGGCATC
>NZ_JADNBB010000072.1 GCF_015550595.1 Parabacteroides goldsteinii | reverse complement strand
AGGAGGTTGTTTCGGCAATGCCGAAGCTCCGGATGATGACCATTGCAATCCCGCCCACGTTTGGAACTTCTCTTTTCCGGTTTACCCATAATCAGCCGCATAGCGGATGATTACGGGTAAACCGGGAATGAGAACAGTCATTCCGATGAAGGGGAGGGTGGGAAAGAATACTGCGTGAACGCAAATTAATGGGATTACCAGTAACTCCAAGCGTTTTTTGCTACTTTTTTGGGGTGCTTGCCAAAAAGTAGCGGACAGCAAAATACCCTCCCTTCCCTAATCCAAAAGAAGGGAGAATGTGCTTCATTGAAGGTATATAGGTTCCGTTCCCTGATTATAACAATACATAGTGTTATTTCTGAAACCATCAAAGCATATATGAAAATCATCGAAATCCTGTTCCGTGGCCAAACGAACCTTATCACTCAACAAAACCATGCATTGTTTATTGACAGATGTAGCCAAAGAGGTAGTACGTCCCGGCTTTATCTCCAATGCCACCACATAAGAAGTCCTTCGTGGATAGATATACCCAATAATTTCCTCATTGAGTACAACCAAACGAATAACATCTTCATTCAAAACGGGAATATTATTAATTTTGCCCATCATTGTTATAATATAAATCAGTTTATAATCATTAAAATACAATATCATTACAAATGATACCTATAATTTTTATAGGTAAACTTTTCCACCGAGACCACCTCATAAAGATAGTCTTCATGGCAAGAAGCCATTATACAGTTCTCACATTCAAGAATAGGATTTATAACTACACGGAATTTAATAGTGCCGTCCACCAGAACAAACTCCACCCGATTAAAGAACCCTTGTAGAGAATGCCCTTCCTTATCCATCAGACGCACTACTTCACCTGTAAAAACAGCCAATTCCTTAGCCTGCCATTTCGCTTTACGCAAACAACTGTTCGCCGCTTTGACGTTCTCATTCACCTCTTTTGTTCTTATTGCTTTCATACCAAAATCCTTTTTACATATTTATCTTGTCAAAAATCAAAAGTCAGCTGCGTAGCCCTTGCGTTGCTCTGAATCGACCTCTTCAATTCAGAATTATCCTCCATTGCATTTTCAAGTTTCCTAATAAAAGAAGTGTCACCTGCTTCCGTTATCTTTAAAATAGGCAACCATACTCCGGCTATCAGCTGTAAATCTATATGATAACTTCTCCAATGCTGCATTGTCAATGTATTCATCCATGCGACTTCACCGGGTACGCTATTCATCATCAGATTGACAACGGTCATCTTTACACAAATCAAATCTATATCCGAGCCATAACAAAAAAGCCTTCCTCCATCATTCTCTTCCGCACATTTTTTTACAGCGGAAAGTAGCATCCTGCCGGAACCACAGCACGAATCACAGACCGACTGTTTAGGTTTCAGCCTATTTCCCCCCATACATGCCATCAAATCAGCAACGTGTATCGGGGTAAAGAACTGTCCGTTATTCCCATGACTGACACACTCCATGAACATATCTCCCAAGACATCGCAAAATCCTTCCGAATATTCAGACACCCTATAAAACATTTGAACAAAAAGTTCCATTTCATATGGCTTATATCTTTTTTCCACTCTACGATAATCCTCCGCCAACATCCCGACAGACAAATAGTAAAGACAAACATCCAAAAAATCCCGAAAGGCTTCTTCATATCCCCGACTGAAAGCAAGCTTTTCATAAAGTTTCATTATCTCCTTTGGTATCATACTTTTCTGACTTCATTATTCACAACATTCTATATTCCTTGTGCCATAGATTTTATCAAAAGCCGCTTTTATCTCCGAGCGATATTTACAGTCCTTCTCAAAACAAAGTTGTTTTGTCCAAAAATCGAAATCAAAACCATCGGTATTATCAATCGTTACAGAAACATAATCAGTCATACCACTCTGACATACAACCGTATGCCGATTTACACAAAAGTGGTCATTTAAAGCAGTTTCTTTTCGGGTAATGCGTTCTACCATCTTATCTATCCACTTCATACTTATAATATTTTATGTAATTGCCCCATTCCAAGAGGCAGTTACGGTTATACTCATTAAAAATCGTTCTCGTTCAAAAACAGCACATCGCCTTTCATCACCATCCAATTAATCTCACTCAGATGATAGCCACAATGCCCACTCAAAAAAATCTCAATCTCTTCAGTGGTCTGCAATCTCCTGTCTGGGCTTATCACCGCAACATTACCGGAATTACAATCCAATACAGCCAGTTTCTCATAAGCCCACTCACCAAACTGGCAGAACTCGATAAAATTGGTATAGGTTATCCGTATGCTATTGTTTGCATCAAATTCAAGGGGTGACTTTGTAATGAATGAACCTGCATGATTCACCACCACAGAGGGGCTAATCTCTGCCAATGAAGATAAGCTGTCATCCCATCTAATCTCATAAAGGAAAAATCCTTTTGGCAATGAATTGCGGTCTATACGATAACTGGAAAAAAGACCGTCTATCGTTTCATTAATAACTAACTGTTCATAATCTCCTTCTAAATAGTGTACTCGTGACATAACTCGTTGTTTTTTGGGATTGTTAAACTTCTAATTTTATGCTTCAGCTAGATTTAAAGACCTTTTTTTAAAACCCCTTTCCGGGATGGCCTTTTCTTTCTGCCGACTTTTTTTTTGAGCTTTCATGCCCCATCTGAGTTTATGAGC
>NZ_JADNBB010000071.1 GCF_015550595.1 Parabacteroides goldsteinii | reverse complement strand
CGACAATTATCACTTGGCTTTGATGAAAAGTAACACTCCATTGAGTGAAGCTGCCGTTTGGTCGCTCCCCCTTTGGGGGCGGGGGGGGGGATAGATAAAGTTCCTCTATGTAAAGTTATAATGGGGGATGAAAGGCAAGGTTCGCTAACCTTACCCCGATTGTTTATGCTTCCCAGCATTCAATCTATCCCCGTTTATGGGTTTCTCTTTCACCCTACAAAGATAACCTCATGGGGGAAAAATGTCCAAGAATATGGGGTAAAAACTATCAAGTCGGTAGAAAATAAGTATCTTTGAAGTACATTTTTAGTAGAGGTACTGGTATGCCTAGACGAAGCAGATAGGCAAAAATAAAGCCGCTGGAGATGTCGGATGTCCGTCAATTAACTCCAGCGGCTTGTATTTTGGTAACTCTCCCGTATCGGTCGGCTACCGTTTGGTCAGCAACAAAGGTAGTACTTTATTGTCGCAAATCCAAATGTTTTCCCCTTTATTTGTGCATTTACAGAACATTTGCTAACTTCGCACCTATGCAGTATGGTGATAGCACACTAGCACCCTAAAGGGTGCGTGTGTAAGGGGACAAGCCCCCTTAACCCCCTGTCAGCCGGCTGTCACCGGCTGTTATCGATTGTCACAAAAATGTTAACTTATGGGAGCAACAAGTATTCATGTACAAGCAGTGAAGCCGGGGAGTGAGATTCACAACTTTAGGGAAAAAGAGTTGGACTATGTTCGTCCCGAACTTAGTCATTTGAATGAAAGCTGGGTTGGAGATAGCATCTCCCATCGGCTGGAAAGTGCGAAACAAAGATATCTCGATACGGTTGGGCAGAAGATGCAGGCTAAAGCCGCACCCATACGAGAGGGAGTAATAGTAATCAAACAAGAAACCACCATGCAGGAACTCCAGCAGTTTGCCACGGTCTGCAAAGAACGTTTCGGTATCGAAGCATTTCAAATCCATATACACAAGGACGAAGGATACATGAACGCAAAGCAATGGACACCTAACCTTCATGCCCATGTAGTTTTCGATTGGACGCAGCCGAATGGGAAAAGTGTGCGTTTATCGCGTGATGACATGGCAGAACTCCAAACCATAGCATCTGAAACACTGGGCATGGAACGTGGCGTTTCTTCTGACCGCAAACACTTATCGGCTATGCAGTACAAGACCGAATGTGCGAAAGAACAGCTTCAGGAACTATCAAACGATATATCCAGTGCATTAGACAAACACAAGGACGTACAAAACCAGCTTCTTCAGCTTCAGAAAGAACTACGTTCCATTGAAACAAAGAAGAACGTCCAAAAACTCATTTCTAAGGCTTCAGAGAAGTTTTACGGCTTGATTGGAAAAACAGTCAACGATAGGGAAAAGGATGCCTTAAAAGCCAAAGTAAAGGCTTTAGAGGGGGAAAATGAACAGCTATCCGATAGACTGGGAAAGGCTATACTTGAAAAAGAGCAAAACGGCACAAAGGCATTCAAAGCCGAGAATGACAAGGAGTATTATAGACAACAAATGGACAACGCAAGGACAACCAGTAACCGATTAAGGACGGAGAACCAAGAACTAAAGACCGAAACCAAGGAATTGAAAAAAGAACTTGGTAAGATGAAAGACTTGTTCAATTCCGAACAACTGGAGGCTTTAAGGCATCATTTCCCAAACATATCAAAAGCTATGGAAGAGGGGAAAGACCTACTCAAGCAAATCACCAGAAGCAGAGGTTTCGGTATGGGTATGTAACCCCCCCCGCCCCCAAAGGGGGAGCGACCAAACGGCAGCCTCTCTCAATGGAGTGTTACGTCGTTCGGATTCGGAAGAAATTTTGCAGGGTTCGGAAAACGGTTGTGTGCTTATTCTAAAAAAAGTTTATGGTGTGGCGCTCGTCGGGACGGGTGGTCCCGCCCCTTGCCGCTGGGCGCTCCCCGACCGATGATTTTTAAGTGACTGATTTTGTGCTGTTTTGGGGGTATATTAAGAATAGAAGAAATAGAATAAGTTAAGTACTTGATACACAATATAGGGCATTTTCCATATTGGAAATTCTCATTTTCCAATCTAGAAAATACTGATTTCCTAATATAATACTAAACAGGAAAATAATATTTCCCTTAATATTGTTTTTATGGAAAATAATAGTTTACTTTGTGGAGAATAATATTTCCCAAAAACACATCAAAATGGAAAATAAAAAAGCAGTTAAGTTAACCGATTTTCAAAAGAACGAAGAAAATCCTTTTATGAAACAAGCTATAGAAGGTATTGAAAATCATGTTGTTAAAAAGTATAAGAGTAATAGTGGTGGCGATAAGAGAGCCGTAGTAGCTTTAGCCGACACTGAAACTGGAGAAGTGTTTAAGACTTCGTTTATCCGTCAAATAGAAGTAGATGAAGAACAATTCACTAAATTGTATCTTTCTAACTTTGCTGCATTCTTTGACCTATCACAAGCAGCTATTCGGGTTTTTGGTTACTTTATGACCTGCATGAAACCCAAAAATGATTTAATCATCTTCAATAGAAAAAAATGCCTAGAATATACCAAATACAAAACAGACAAAGCCGTTTATAAAGGACTTGCAGAACTTGTAAAAGCTGAAATCATAGCCCGAGGACCAGCCGATAATCTTTGGTTTATTAATCCTCTGATAGTATTCAATGGTGACCGAGTGACATTTGCTAAAACATACGTTCGGAAAAAGACTTTAGCTGCCCAAAAGAAAGAAGAAGCAGAGAAACGACAATTATCACTTGGCTTTGATGAAAAGTAACACTCCATTGAGTGAAGCTGCCGTTTGGTCGCTCCCCCTTTGGG
>NZ_JADNBB010000070.1 GCF_015550595.1 Parabacteroides goldsteinii | reverse complement strand
ATTTTGATTATGACAAGTAATATGTTATGTAAAGTGCGAGTAAAAGTTGGTTTATAATCAAGTTGTTATGAACCAACTTGTCACTTACACTTTACATAATATTATCAATGTCCAAGTCCCTTTAACCACTCTAATAGGTTCTTATTTCGTTCCCACTCTTTTTCTGTTATAGTATTAGGGGTTAATCTGGTATAGGCATTTTCAAGTGCTTCACGTTTTGCTTTGGAGTCGGCACGTGCATAAATATCAGTAGTCTGTATGGAAACATGCCCTAAAATATCACGTATGTATACTAAATTTACTCCTGCCTGTAAAAGATGCATTGCTTTACTATGTCGAATAGAATGACAACTTATTTTCTTTGGAATAATTTCTGGTTGCTGTTTATTTGCCATGTCTGCATAGATTTTCAGAATATACGTAATACCCTCTCTTGTTAATTTTTCATGCCTACCATTGAAAAATAAAGGCTTTTTCATCATGTTGGGATCATTCAAATTGTTTTCTTCCATATAACTACGCAAAATGTCAACTTGTGCTTCTGCCAAGGGGACTATACGGGTTTTACGTCCTTTCCCTGTTAATCGTATAGTGTATGGTGTTGTATCAATACGTACACAATCTACTGTGAGATCTGCGATTTCCTGTACTCTTGCACCAGTATCGTACATTAATGACAATAATGCTAAATGACGACGTCCTTTCCATGAAGTTGTGTCAGGCTGTGCCAATAATAATTTTATTCCCTCCATTGAAAGATAATTAGGAGGGCTTATTTCTGTTTTTTTTGCCTTTATCGACAATATACTTTGCCATTCTACCATATTATCTATTACTATATATTGGAGATACGAACAGAATGACCTGATTGCAGCAAGTCTATAATTACATGTTGCTGAAGTATTCTTTTTAGTATTGTGAAGCCATTGTAGATAATTGATGACATTATCCCGTGTAAGATGTTTCAATAGAAGTCGTTCAACGGGTATTCCATTGATATCTTTCATATAATTGATGAATTGTACGAAAGAATCACGATAAGAAGCAATTGTGTTTTTGCTCACATTTCGTTGATGTGGCAAATATTCAGATAAAAATCTCGTTAGATATTTTGCAAAATCAGTCCTGGTAGTCATAATCTGTTGTTATTTTTGGATAAACAAAAGCATTTATAGGAGAACACTGTTTTTCAAACTCCGGATACATCATACAGGTAAGTCGTACATATTTTTCAGTAGATGAAAGAGAACGGTGCCCAAGACATGCGGAAAGTATTGGTAGCCCTGTGTATAAATCCATACCGTTATGTCCCATTTGTACAAGCGAATGTACGGCAAAAGTATGTCTCAAGTCATGGATACGTGGCCCTTGTCGATTTCCTATATATGGTATATTGCATATTTTTAGCAGTTTATGAAAAAAGACATAAAGAGTACATACCCTGAAGCTTGTCCCGTCTAATTTAGTAAAAAACAGATGATTGGGATGAGAAATTTTTTCTATAGGCATTCTATTCCGATATTCTATATACTGTTTTAACACAATTACCATAGATTCACCAATAGGAACAAGGCGTTCACATCTGTTTTTTGTCTTGCGGAGATGTATGTATCCAGAGTCAAGATTCACATCCTCATTACGCATATATAAAGCCTCGGACACACGCATTCCTGTGCTATAAAGTAATCGAAGAATGACTGGCATGGAAATGATAGCTGTTTTCATACAATTGTTAAACAAACGGCTGCTATCGGCAGCTGTAAACAATTGAGATATTTGGTCATGTGTGTATATATAAGGTGTAAACTCCGATTTTGGTTGCTTTGGTATAATCGGTATATAACATACGCATCCATTGCGGCACATCAATGAGGTCAGTTGGCGCAATACAAGATATTTGCCATAAATAGTGATCTCTTTATCTGATATCCGTGATTTATGCCATCTCTTAACAAACTCTTCTGTTATATGTGGTTCCTGCAATCCTATGGAATTAGCAAAATCATCAAATTCTTTAAGTATCCATCTTACACGAGAATCAACAATACCCATTGATTTCCGGATTTCCAACATTCGTTTAATGTATGGAGATAAAACACTACTGTAATTGAACTGTTCAGCCATAAAATGCTCCTCCTTTCTGCGTATAAAAACTATCTGGAATAGGAGGTACAGGTAATACACATTTCCTTAAAGCTACAAGGTTTATTTTTAGATAAGTCATAGTTGTTTCAGTGTTGCGATGTCCAAGAACTTCTGATATAATAGGCATGGTAGCCCCATTTTCAAGCATATTACTTGCTAAGGAATGCCGTAAAGAATGAGGACCATGGCGTTTTTTATCAATATTTACACCAGACAGGCGGATTATTTTATTGATATTACCACAAACCATAGACTGAGTGGCAGCAATATACGGGGCACGACTTGATAGAAATATGTTTTGGGAAGTAGATGCTGGACGTCCATATCTAAGATAGTCTATTATGGCATTACCGACATCTGCCAATAATGGAAGTTCAATGGTTTTACCTGTTTTTTGTATCCTCAATTTAATGAGATCATTATCCCAATCTATATCTGAGAACTTCAAACTCATAATGTCTGAAGCACGCAAGCCCAATCTTGATGCTAATAAAATCATTGCATAATTGCGCTTGCCCAAAGCACTACTTCGCGATACAGAATTTTCTATAACCTTAATCTCTTCCGTTGTATAATATGATGGTATACGTTCTTTCTTTCGTAATTTATATGTAGCGAAGAATTCCTCAAATCGTCCATCTATAATGTTCTCTTGTTTCCAAAAAAGAAAGAGGCATCGAATAATAGACAAAGTCTTTTCCCTGTTTAGCTGTTGGGAAGAAAGAAACCGTATAACATGTTCCTCTGTTATCTGCTTTATATTTTGTACTCCAATCATATCTAAGTAATACAAAAAATTACCCAAACATGAACGATAGTGCTTTAACGTATTTTTGCCACGGCGTAAAGAAATCAAATGTAGAACCAACTTCTCCATCTGTTTTCCAATAGCACCATCAAGAGGGTAGAAAGCTGCTCTAACACATTGCTTTCTAATATATCCGACAGTCATAATGTCATTAAGAGCATGTATACTACGTATCCTTTCACATTCATGATTACTCATGTCTTGATGTTGAGTGGACTCTATAAACTTCGCACCTACATCAGGTGTATACATATCAATCTCTTTGTCCGACATGTACTGTAAAATGCCTTTTGTCCACAAACACTTGTAATAGTCAATAGTGCCCTTCGCATAACCACTTTCATAAAAATAATTGAGACATTGCTCAATAAGCTTTTTAATTTCTACTTTTTCCATAAAATCATTCTTTAATAATTAGGATATATACAGAATGCAATATAATGAGAAGTTTTTATACGAAGGGACTAAATAAATTCTTTAATATTCAATAAGTTTGCTCACTTTATAAGTCTTGCACTTTACATAACATATTACTTGTCATAATCA
>NZ_JADNBB010000006.1:219359-239167 GCF_015550595.1 Parabacteroides goldsteinii | reverse complement strand
TTTCCTCTCTGAAAAATAAATGTTTTTATTGCTTATTATCCGCACCCAAAAAGTTGCATTTATAAGTTGAACTCAAGTATTGATTAGTCACGAAGTTCTATCAAATTGTCATTTTGTCAATAATCCCCTGATTTCTTGGCTCTGTACGTGAGCGTAGAGGTTAGGGGATTGTTATATCCGTCTGAGCCGGAGTTAAGAAATAGCGGATTGAGTATGTTTGTTGTTTTATAGTAACGTTTGGCAAGAGGGAGAAAAGATCATTGTAATGATTATCGGATGTGTGATAGTTAAGACGGCTAATCGGTTTCGATATGTCAGTCGGATAATGCCGGTTCGGAAAGGACTTCCAGCGTGTTGATTAGATGATTTTGTCGTTTCGGGAGGTTGTTTTTTGTGGTTCAGACCTTTTGGGGAGGCGTGTTAAAAAAATGATTGCAATGATTTGCTGATTTTATTGTGATAAGTGTCGGGAGTCATTGCAATGGTTTATTCAAACTATTGTGATGATTAAAAAAATGATTGTGATGAATTTTAGGAAAGAATGAATTTGGGTGGAAAAAAGGCCATGTATAGAGCTTAAACGCCTTGTCGGAGGTGAATTACTGTTGCCTAAAATTATAAAATTAGGACTTTATGAAAGATAAAAGCCGTTTTTTGTTGTCTTTTTTGTAATCTGAGGTGAATAACTTTTATTCCCTGCAATTGTTATATCTTTGTTTTTTTTAATTTGAAATGATATGAAAAACAAAGTGTTTTATGATGAAATGAAGCTGCAGGAAGAGGAAAAACGTTCTGAGGGTAACGAGAGCACGGCCGATCTGTATCGGGCTGTGCGGAACCATTTCAAAAGCTTTAATGGCGGTCGGGAACTCTCTTTGAAAGCAGTAACCCCTGTTATGGTACATAATTTTCAGGACTGGCTACGTAAGAAAGGGCTGCGGGTGAATAGTGTGAACAGCTATCTCAGCAATCTTCGTGCGATGTATAACCGTGCCTGTTTGGGTTGGAAAGGGCGGCCGAGCGAGTCACCGTTTGTGGGTATCTGTTTAAAGCGGGAGGATACGCAAAAGCGGGCCGTACCGGTCGACGTGATCAAAAATATCGCTTCGCTGGATTTGAAGGATGAGCCGGAGAAACAGTTGGCTGCCGATATGGCGTTGTTTTCTTTTATGGCTTGCGGTATGCCTTTTGTGGATATCGTGCATCTGACACAGGATAACCTGATTGAAGGCGGTAAAGTACTGTCGTATCGCCGTCAGAAAACGAATGTATTGATCCAGATGGAGGTTTCTCCGGGTATGCAGTTGCTGGTCGACCGTTACAGCCGTACCGATGCACCGTATCTTTTTCCCGTTTTGCAGGAAGGCGCCACGCACGAACAGTATAAATACTGTCTTGCGACCGAAAATCGTCACTTGGATCAGATTCGTCTCGAACTGGGATTGGTGGATCCGTTAACTACTTATGTCTTCCGCCATGCGTGGGCTTCTGAGGCTTACCACCGTGGAATACCGATTGCTATCATTAGCCAAGCCCTCGGACATTCTTCTGAAAAGATGACGAGTATTTATCTTACTGCTTTTGATGCTGATAAAGTAGGAGAGGCTAATAGTTTAGTAACCAGTGGTATAGAGAATATACTCCGAGCGTGAGAGATAACCTTATTTATGTAATAAGGTAAAATGCCCTTTTTCATCTCATATACAGTCCTTTAGATCATGTATAAATAATAAAATGTGATAAAAGACTCCACAAACATAGAAAGAATGCGAATGAAAAACAAGGAGTTGTTATTCTTTTGATAAAATAAACATATTTATTTAACATAAATTTGCATAATAGCCTGTTTTTAACTAATCCGATGGATATTTTCCTGTAGTGATACATGAGACGGGGTGGGGCTGCCATCTCTTTAATATCCATTGGGAAAAAAACATTTTCATTGCTGTCTGTTTTTCCCCGAAAAGACCTTTAAAAGACTTCAATCCTCTCTTATTTGTGACTTGAAAATGACAAAATCCCCTCTTTAAAGAAGTTGTTTTTTGCCTTAATTCCTTATTACATAAATAAGGGTAAGGGAAATAAGTAACAATGATAATTAAACTGAGTGGTAGTATGCATGATATGAAACAACGAAAATCCGGAAGGATAGTAAAGACTGTACTTTGTGTGTTTATACTTTGTAGCTTGTTTATGCCGGGAGCAAATGCCCAGACAACCAGATCTTATACGAAAGCGGAGTCGTTTCTGTTTTCTTTCGTTGAAGAGAAGGATCTGTTTCTGGTCGATTACGGTGATAATGCCTATTATCTTCAACATATGAATGAATCGCTGACAGCTTCCCGTACTAAACTGCTGGGAGGAGAATATCATCTGTTGATCGTAGCTCATGTAAGTTCGTATAATAATACTGACGAAACCGTAATCAATGAAGCTTCCCTTCGTGCCAGCCGTATACGGGCTTATCTTAAGTCAAAGCTGAATATCCCTCACGAATGTATTGCTTTCTATATAGACCGTAGTGGCGATTACCTAGACCAGGTGCATGTCTATCAGGTACATGCTCCGCTGCCGTGGTTTGCCAATCAGGAAATCAGCTGCAGTGAAAGCAGTTATCCGAATGCTGTTGCTGCTGCCGTGAACCGTTATGGAGCTGTGCCTTTTGTGAATCTATATTCGCGGGGTAGCTCTGGTGGTTATGAGCGTAAAGTTTACGTAATAACCGATCCGTTGTTCGATCGTTCCGAATTGGAAGATTACCGGCTGGCTACTGTAGAAACGGGGCAGGTCATAACAACGGCACGTCGGGTACAGAGAGAAATTGCCAGGCAAGATCCGCCGGAAGAAGAATCGTTTATAGAAGAAGAAGCTGCTCCGGTAGTTGTAAAACGAAAGTCAACCCCGGAAAAGAAAACGTTGCAAAAGACAAAGAAACCGGTGTCGGGTTTGATGGAGCAAGGACTGGCTATAAAGACAAATCTGCTTCCCTGGGCAACGGTGGCGCCTTCCATGTTATTGGGAGTAGGCGATGAACAAATAGTTACCGGGGCGTTTATGCCGAACCTGGAGGTGGAATATTATTTTGGCAGACGTTGGTCGGTGGCACTGGCCGGTATGTATGCAGACTTTGCATATAAAGATAAAACGAAAGATCATTGGGCGATATCGTCTGTTACTCTCTCTCCAAAGGTCTGGCCGTTGGCGGTCGACGAATATCGCTGGTTGAATACCGGGTTGTTCTTCCAATATGGAGATTTTGACGTAAGAGGAGATCTTATCAGTAAAGCTCCGGATAATTTGTATGGTCGTACGGGGCGGTTTATCTCATTGGGGGCGTCGGTGGGTTGCCTGATCCCGCTTGGTGCCGGTTTTTGTACGGAAGCGAGCCTGTCGGCCGGTTACCGCTCTGTTTATGATGGAAAGAAATACCGTTATGATAATGCAGATGCAAAGAACTATCTTGAAACGCGCTTTTCGTCTACAGGCTTTATGCTTGGTTTCAATATCAGTTTAGTATATCGTTTTCAAACCAGATAAGGAGAAAGCTAAGATGAAAAAACAGCAATATATAAAATGTATAAAGGTCGTGGCAATCGTATGTATAGTCCTTTTGCCGGCTTGTACTTATCGCCTGACCGACGAAGACTGGGCGAAGAATGGAAAAATCCGCTTGTCGCTGAACTGGCAGGATAAAGATCATCCCTCTGTTATGACTTATTATTTTTATAAAGACGGTGCAGATCGTCCGATCATTCGTCAGGGACAATCATCGGGGTACGAAGGGACGTTGCCTTCCGGCAACTATGGGATAGTGGTTTGTGCTGCGGATGATAAGAGTGTATTGCTTGAGATGAACAAAGGATATGAAAACTCCTGCGGAATAGCCCGTCAGGTATCTGCCATGAAATCATCGGATATACAGGTCGCACAACCCGGCTATTTGTACGGAACGGGGGATGAACTTTCCAACATAGGAGGGTTCAGGGCGGTAACAAAGGAACTGTTTCCGGTAAGCCTGGTCAGAATATTAGAACTTAATATTAAAATAACAGGTGGGGGAGAGGACCGGATAGAGAGTTTGACAGGCCTATTAACCGGGATTTCTTCTGAAATCCATATCCCTACCGGAAAACTCTTGTTTGACAAGCCGGCTTCCATGGCTTTTGGAACACAGCCGGGTGCAACAGGGGTTTACAACTCTTCCCTCAACCTGTTTGGAGTATCCGGAGTAGATGAAGGCAGCTATACCGATGTCGATATCTATCTTATACTGAAAACATCTGATGATAAGGAGATTACTTCGTTTACGAATATAACGGAAGTTATTAACGATGCTTTTGAAGCGACACTGGCTGTTCGTATTGTTCTCGATCTCGAAATAGCATACGATGAGATTAACGGTATGGTCGTTACCAACGTTGGCTGGAAAGAAGGGACAGGCGAAGTAGATGCTCCCGGCAATTGATAGGTAATAAAGAATATATATATAATGTATAGGGGAATGGATTTTAGATATGGGATGTTGCGTAGCATGATGTTGCTTTACCTGTTGGGGGGGGCGGCCGGATGTTCGGATGACAATGACTCCGGACAGGTGGATGTTAACCGGCCTGAAAGTAAAAAAGAGCTGATACTTCATTCTTATGCTGAAAGCTTGTCAGGAGAAGTATCGGTTTTTCCGGATTCCGTATTTTTTGTCAAAGGAAATGAATCAGGAAAATATCAGGAGATTTGGAAAGCATATATAGGAAAGAACGGTAGTACTGCCCTTACAGAGCCGAAGTATTATCCGGCTGATAACAGTTCTGTTTTTCTCCGCGGATTTGCTCCGGAAGGGAGGTTGACCGATCGTATGACTATTGCTTATCCAATGGACGGACAGCGGGATATTATTGCAACTGACGAACAACACGGTTGTCTGACAGATATGTTCTGGCAGGATACGAAATCCTTCGGATTTGTGCATTTGCTGACACAGCTTCGTTTCAGGTTACGTCTCGACGAAAAAGGAATAGCCGGAGGCTGGAAACTGCGTGAGATAGTCATCGATGGTGTAAAGCAGGTCGTTTCTTTGTCTTTGGCTGATAAGTCTTTGTCGTTCGGTGGAGATAACGGCTTGATAATGGCAGTGAACCGTCCCGGGGATATGCTTCAGAAGCTCGACACTGCCTGGACGGAGATACCGGAAACCGTTATGGTTCAGCCGGCGGTTCACCTTAGTATGACAATCACGTTGCAAGACAGCCTGGAAAACCGGAGACACTATAGGCAATTGCCGATTGTGTTTCATGAAGAAAATAACCGTTCCGCCCCCGGTACTTCTTATCTCCTGTCGGTCACGATCCGGACAGACGGCACTACCGCCTTATCCGCCTCCGTGGTAGAGTGGATAAAGGGGAATAACGGAATTGGCATTATAGACTGAACGGAACACTAGTATTAATTATTATAACAAAAAGTATGAAAAAAGTATCTATGTATGTGGCCTTTCTGGCTATTATGCTATCTGCCTGTTCATCCAATGACGGGGTGCCGGATAGTAATGAATCAGCGGAAATTAAGGTGGGTGCCACTGTTAGCGAGGCAATTACCAAAGCACCGGTAACTACCGGTGACAAGTTTACTGCCGCTATCACTGCTTTTGAAAGTTCTGGTTATCCTACCTGGACTGCACAACCGGCCTGGCAAAACACAATTACGTTGACTGCCAGTCAGGAGAGTACCGGGAATTGGGTTCCGTTGGATAATTCGAAAGTGTATCCGAATGGGGGAAATGTGTATATGGCTGCCTGGCATCCCAATATCCCTTCTGAGAATGGTCTCGTACGGTTTAATAAAACAGGTACGGAAGATGTGATGTATGGCGGAATCGTATATGGCAGCAAGCAAACTCCTGTCTCTTCTCCTTTCACTTTCGGTCATAAACTGACGCAACTTAATTTTCGTGTGCAGGCTACTACTGAGTTTCTACGCAATAACATCGATAAAGCCATCTTGAAAATAGAAATCATCGACGGGCAGTATCCTTCTTCGATGACGATTGCAGATGGAAAAATCGTTTATGAGGACAAATCGGTAAAACCGGAGGTACCGGGGATTGCCCAATATGTGTTGACAACCAATCTGGAAGCCGTAGGATCCCCCTTGATGATCGGTCCGATGGATGCGCTGAAAATTAAAGTGTACTATGTTGATGGAACTGATAGCAACGAGATTTTGATTAATAATGTGGCTGATGGCAAAACTCCGCTGGAGGTGAAAGAAGGGTATGCCCATTCGATCAACCTGATATTTCAGGGACGGGATGAGATTGTGATCGTGGCAACCGGTTCTGTCAGTGACTGGAAAACCGGAGAAAGCGGCAATGGCACAATAATAAATTAATTACAGTAAATAATCTATAAATACTTGTTTTTATGAAAACGAATAACTTTTTGCTAATGGGTTTACTTGCCACTTTTTCGCTGGCAAGTTGCAGTAATGACGAAACAGAAGCCGGTACACCGGCAAGTGCAGCTATCGAGGTCAGCGCCGGATTGGCCGATGCAGCAACAAAAGCAGTAATCAACTCCGGATACGACAAGAAACTGGATGTCATGTTCGGCTATCTGGAAGGCACTGGTAGTAACTTTACGAAATGGTATAACGGGACTCGTATGGCCGGTGAAGGCAATCAACTCGTTACTTTCGGCGACGAGACATTGACGTATGCTTCTTATTCAAGTACCCAAACGAAAATGATCGGTATATATCCGCGTCCGGCAGTAAGCGGAAGCGTTTCTTCTCCGATCGATTACATTATCGACGGGGATATGGATCTGATGGCTACCGAATGTCAGACAGCCGATAAAGACAATCCTTTTAAACCCTTTATCTTCAATCATAAACTGGCACAGCTACAGATCAAATGCGTAGGGTCGGCCGAAGCGATCAAGTCGTGGGGCGATATTAAATCGATTAAGGTGAACGACCAGCCTGTTAATCTTAAGTTGAACGTGCTTCCGGCTAATACTGAAGCAACTCTGGAAATCAACGGCACTGCATCGAAGCAGTCACTCTCTTTTTTCAACTGTCCGTCGAAGATTGTAACGGCAAAAGAAGAAAATCCCGTAATCGGCTATTGTATGATCTATCCGGAAGAAAATCTGGGTACGGTCTCTTCACCGATCACGTTGGATGTATTGACCGCTTATGATGGAACCAATCCGGATAGTCCCCGTCAGTTGAATGCGGCTAAAAAGATTACGATCAATAACATCCGTGAAGGCGTGAAAGAAGGATATGCCCATCTGATCACTTTGATCTTTTCGGCGCAGGGTGAGATTGTGATTGAAGCCGATATTGCACCTTGGAATCCGGGAAGCAGCACGAGTACGGTTGTTAAACCGGGTAACTGATATTGAAACTTTCAAATAAATAGTAGGAGATGAAGAATATATATCCGGCCTTTTTATTGTTGGCTGTCCTGTCTGTGTCGCAGGGGTGTTCAGATGGTCCCGGTCATGAAGTGCCGTCGAAAGCCTTACATCTGGAAGGGACGATCGGTACTTCCACCCGTGCGGTGATCAACTCCGGCTATGAAAAGGATCTGGATGTTTGTTTTGCCCGTAGCGACCAGGGGAGTTTGTGGCAGGAACTGCCCGCTGTGCGAAAGGGTGGAATAGGACGAACTCCTATTGCTTTTGCCGAGCCGCAGTTTTATCCCGACGATAACCGGGAAGTACGGTTAAACGGATATTATCCCGGTTCCGGATGGACAGGTGACGTGCCGGAACGGCCTGTCTATACCATAACCGACGGCTCGACGGATTTGATGGCAACCGGTTTGCTTAGCGGATCGTATTCAAAACCAATTACGACTTGCACGTTCCGCCATTTACTGACACAGTTGAAATTTGTCTGTTTCAGCGATCAGCCGGATATGTGGGGTGCGATTACGAAGATAGAAGTGGAAGATATTCACCGGCAACAGACTTTTACTTTGTCCGATAATATACCCGTTCTGTCTCCTGTGGAAAGTTCGGAAACATTTTCGTTATCCTCTATTTGTACGAGCGAAGGCAAGGCATTGGAGTTATATACCGGCTCTCCCGGTTCTATCCCGGAATCATTGACTGTACAAGACAGTATTCTGATACCTGCGCAAGCCGGAGGAACCGAACAATATCCGCTGACATTGCATATTACGACCCGGAAGGGAGGGATCGGAATAGAGAAACCGGGTGGCTACCGGCATACGGCCACCCTGGTATTCAAAAATGCGGCTACCGGCGAAAGTGGCGTGCAAGCCGGATTTTCGCACCGGGTGGAGATGTCTTTTACCAATAGCGAAATAGAAATAGTGACTGTTTCAGTCGATCCCTGGACCTCGGTTGAAATGGATGATCCTATTCCACTTTAAAAACAGCCTATTAATTAACAGGATTTCATTAGAGATCCACCTAATAAAAACAAAGATGAAAAATGAATTGACTTGGGTGGCCATGACCACCTTTTTGATGGCGGCAGCAAGTTGCTCGCAAAGTGAAATCGACAACCCTGTAGATCAGCCCGTCAGCAAGCCTGTGACACTGGGTGTCAATGTCGGAGTAAACAAAACGAAAGCAGCCGTAACCGGCACTGCGATTACGTTTGATGACAAAAACTATGCAAAAACGGCTTACGGTATTGGTATTGTTGTCACTAATGCGGAGATTTCCTCTTATTATGCAGCAACAACGGCCAATTTTGCGATCGGTTACGATTACACAAATCCGGGCTATGATATTTGCTTTATGGGAGATGCTACCGGTGCGAATTGGAAGGCTATAGATGTGGCTACAATTCCAACTAGTATTACTGCAGAAAAAGCAAAACCTTTTTATCTGGACAAGAACCCCGGAAAGATTTTTGCCTATTATCCTTATGATAAAGCAGCAACTGCCAGCCGTAAGAAGGCTACTATTGCTGACGGAGCGGTTACTTATCCGGTTACAGTTTCTGCCACAACTACAACTGCGATAGAAGGATCGGTTGCTAATGCCGCCAAATCGTTTACTACATCCTGGGTGGATAATAAGACCAAGAATCCGGTGAATATATCGACTGACGAAATCGATTATTTGTATTTCAGACCGGATGATGGTTATGGACGTTTGGTAAATAATGGTTCCAATCCTGGTGCCGATGGTGTTGTTACGGCTCCTGCCAATCCGAATAACACGGATGAAACGAATCCGGGCAATAGCATCGCATTGTCGATGAAGCATGCGCTTTCTATGGTGACATTCCGTTTGTACGATAAGGATCTGGTAGCGAAAGCTCCCACAGGAACAACTCCGAATGCTTCGACATTAGGTTCGGTTGCCTCTTTCAAAATCTCGAATGTAACACCGGGTAGCGGTGTATTCAAAGTAGGCGATGCAACAATGAAAATAAGTAATGACGATGCGACAGCAACGGATGTTATCGATACGGAGACTGCTACAGGAGAGGATCTTACCCGTACATTGAAAGATTATTATCTGATCAGAGCGCGTGCAACCGGTACTAAAGATCCGTTCGGAACTGCGGAAAAGGCGTCAAAAGTTACTTATCTATATGGTGCAGGTGAAGACGGTCGTACTGTAGCCAACTATATCAGTACATTGGTTTATCCGATCGCTGATCTGGCAGAAAATTCGGTAAAAGTGGAATTCCAGATTGCTGAGCCGGGTTCAAGTAATACATTCCCGTTGGAAGCTATTTTACCTGTACCTACGGATGCTGACGGCAATACCGGTTGGTTACCCAATAAAAACTACATCTATACTTTCAGTGTGTCTAAAAAAGGCCTGAGCGTTGTCGATGTGAAGGTGGCTGATTGGGAATCGGTTGAAGTAGATGATGTAATCGATTTATAATAGCTGAATGGATACGGTTAAGCAATTTTTAAAAAGGGGGATGGTCTTTTCTCTGTTTTCGGCAGTCTGTTGTTCATGCAGCATGCCGGAGGTGGAGGAGGGGCCGGACTCCTCCGGTAATCATCCCGGAGCAGAAGAAGTAAAGATGGAGGTTAATCTCGGATTTGTCGGGACAGAGGTTACCAGCCGTGCTATCTATGATGGTGTGGGAACTTCGGGAGCAAACAATATCGGTAAAGTTTATGTGTCGCTGGCTTCTTTTGCAGATGGGCAATATGCTACTTATGCAAATAGCAGTGTGTCGGCAACCTATACGGCAGCCGATAAAGAAGGAAGTACGTCGGGCGAATTAATCTGGAAGGCCGACAAGGATATTTACCTGAATAACAACAAAGCGGTCGTTTTCGGTTATGCGCCTTTGGAAGGATCGGATGCGTTATCGGGAGCTCCTTCGATAACAGATTCGGATGTGACGGTGGCAGGTCTGGTGATAAAAGCCAGTCAGACTTTCGATGCGACCGATGTGAAACGTAACACCTGTGACCAAACAGATTATTTGTTTTCGACGAATTCGAGTATTCGGGCTACTCCGGTGCAGGATACAGTTAGTAAAGCCGACAGGCAGACTACCTTATATATGCATCATGCATTGGCAAAAGTGTCGTTTAAAGTGAGGAAAGGAAAAGGACAACCGGCGATAGATGACAATGACTTTGTCAAAAAAATAAAGTTGTTTTCTACGGCAAATGATTTTCCGCAAGGTTCGGGAATGACGATGAGTCTGGTAAACGGAACGTTGACCGGCGGAACGCCTACCGATACCTTGTTTTTCTTAGTTGAAACAGGGAAAGGCAAGCAGTTGGCTGTGTATGATGAAACGGACGGTTTCAAAAACGTCGCTCAACAGGTATACGGACTGGTTGCTCCTCTGACAAAGGATGAGAAGGTTATGGCAATGGAACTCACTATCGGGCCCAACGATGCTACAACCGACAAAGACCGTATTTATAAAACCGGCAATGCTCAGACAAAACTGAAAGTGAACTGGGAGCGGGGTAAGGAATACATATATACTGTAACGATTTCCGATCAGGTGTTGGATGTAAACCTTGTACAAATAGTTGATTTTGAATCCGGCGGAGAAGAAGAGTTCCCGGTCGATTAAGTAATATAATGAATGAAAGGGAAAATGAAGGGAGTAAATAAAAAAATAAAGAAAACGGGCCTGGCTGTTGTCCTATTGGCTGCGCTGTGTGGATGCAACTCTGTTGAGATAGATACGGGAGGAACAACCGATCCGGTGGGTGGGGCTACCGGTATCCCGCTAAGTGTCAGTATGAATTTCAGTGGTGCGACCATCGCGACAAAGTCTGTTTACGACAAAGTCGGCAGTGAAGCCGGCCAACTGGGGGCTGTCGGGGTATTGGTAGCGGCAACAAACAGCTCCGGCGAATTTGTGGCTTATACAACAAAGGATGAGGATTCGTATAAGCAATATGATATAAATATAGCTGATACGGATACCACCTGGAAGGCGACAAATCAGATTTATCTGAATAACAATGACGGGACTGTATATGCCTGGGCTCCGGTAACAGGTGAAGGGGCATTATCGGCCACTCCGGTTATAGCCACCGATAAATTGACTGCGACGGGAGTGAACGTGGTTGCCGCTCAGACTTTCGATGTGGTGAGCCAGTCGGCTTGCAGCCAGACAGACTATTTATATGCCACAAAATCAGCAACGGATGCAGCTCAACAAACCGTTAATAAAACGGACTTCAAAGCTAATTTATTTATGCATCATGCCCTGGCCAAAGTGAGTTTTAAAATCATGAAAGGGGAGAATGACCCGGCTCCGGATGAGAACGATTATGTAAAGAAGATCGAGCTTACCAGTAAAACCAACCGTTTTCTGACAGCTTCAGCCGGAACAATGAAACTGACGGACGGAACTTTGGATGGAACATCGGCTGTTGCTACGCTGACAATGTCGGCAGTTGCCGGAAAAGCGGCTCAGGCGGTTGAGTATGCAGAAACGTATGATGACATAACTGCCCAGGCTTACGGTTTGGTGGCTCCCCTGGCATCGGCCGATAAAGATTTGAGCGTGAAGGTGACACTCGGTTCGAATGATGCGAAAACGGACAAAGACAGGTCGTATCAGACAAAAACCGGCAATGAGGTGACTTTCCAATGGGAGAAAGGGAAAGAATATACATATACAATTAATATTTCGGATGTTGCGCTGGAAATCGTTTCTGTAAAAATTGTGGATTTCGGCACCGGAGGAACAACAAACTTACCGGTTCAGTAAGTTACATTCCGTTTAGGGCAGGCGGGGAGCGATACCCTTCCTGTTCACAAATAAAAAAAGAAGAAAATAATATGAAATATCCGGTAAACATATCTGTCGGGATTGTAGCATTATACGTCTTGTCCGGGTGCTCGGTGATGGAGACTGATGTTCTCGAACCGAATAAGGAGGAACGAGTGCCGTTGGCTGTGAATAACGTCGGGGTGTCGACCAAAAGTATTTATACCGGTATCGGTACCGGAGCGGGTGAGTTGCAGCGTATTGGTGTGGTGGTGACAAATTCTTCCGGTGATTATTATGATGATACGAATCAAACCCAGTTGTTTTATTATAACGGATCGACATGGGGTATGAAGAAAGACACGCTTTTCCTGGCTGACAGGAGCGGAACTGTGTATACCGCTTCCGTCCCTTCCGATAGTGAATCGTTTAATGTCTCGCTGACGGCAGGAGTACCGTCCCTGAGTGGTACAATTTCGGCCAACCAGACCTGTACGCCACCTGCTGACGATAAAACACCGCTTTCGGATGTCAGCCAGTACGACTACTTGTATGGAGTAGAGCCGGGCAAACCGGCTAGTCGTCCGTCTGTCTCACATAAGCAGAATACGGTTTCGTTGGAGATGCGCCATTTCCTGGCTAAGGTGAGTTTCAGGTTTATGAAAGCAAATGGCCAGCCGGTACCGGATGCAAATGATTTTGTGAAAAAGGTTATTCTGAAATCGACGGATGCCCCTTTGTTTCCGGCAGGTGGTACTTATAGCTTCAATTTGGGGAACGGAGTGGTGAGCGGTATTTCTTCCTTATCAGGCGAGTTGACGTTTGCCACAAAAACATCTCCCTCGGATCTGCGGCAGGTGGATGCTTATACTGCCGACTATGCCGGTTTGGCTGCTAAAATGTTCGGACTGGTCGCTCCCGTGTCGAATGTGAAAGGAACGATCAGTGTCTTGTTGGGGGCTAAGGATAATACAACCAACGATCGTATTTACTTGGCGGAGGTTTCTACTTTCACCTGGGAATCGGGTAACCATTATATCTATACGCTTCAGGTGACCGATGCAGGTTTGCTGGTCAGTAAGCCACAGGTAGTGGGATGGACGGAAACGACATATACTAAACCTGTCCAGCCCGACGGTGTAACTCCAAACTAACCGTAAACAAGTAAAAAAGAAACGGAAAACAAAAAATAATAAAACTATAATAATATGAAACAGATCATTTATAACGCATGTGCCTTACTGGCTGTTTGTTTGTCGGGTTGTTCGATGGTTGAAACAAATGAAATAGATAACGGGGGAGCCTTGGTTGCCTTGGGAGTAACGAATGCCAGCCTGGAAACAAAAAGTGTATATACGGATGTTAGTGCCGGAACAACCGGTAATGTATTGAATAAAATAGGAGTGGGCGTAACAAGGGAAAATAATGCTTCCTGGTATGATACAAACGCTGTCAAGCAACAGTTTACAGCAAAAGCCGGAACTCCTCTAACCTGGGAAGTTGTGGGTGATCCGCTCTATTTGAATGATACCGACGGAACCGTTTATGCCTGGGCGCCATCTACCAACGAGGCTACATTAATTGCCAAATCTGCCCCCAAACTGGCCGGTGTGACATTTGCGGCTGCGCAAACCTTCGATTTTACGGATCAGGGAGGGGTAACAGACTGGAATACCAGCGAGACGGATTATCTTTATTCCGATCCCGTTACCAAGATCAATAAAAATAACTCGTCGGCAGCGTTAATGATGAAGCATGCTTTATCGAAAGTCAGTTTTCGCGTGATGAAAGCAAAGGGACTTCCGGCTCCGGGCGATCGGGATTATGTGAAAGAGGTAAAACTGACGTTTAAAGCGAATGGTGGTAAAACGGGCTTTACCGGAAAAGGGGATATCGTACTGAATACCGGTGATCTGGCGGCTAGCGACGAAGGTCGTCTGGCAACAGTTACACTCACCCCTAAAGAGATTACTGCCTGCCGGCAGGTGGCAGCTTATAAGGAAACCGGTTCCAATGCCGATTTTACATCGGTTCTTCCCCAGGCTTTTGCCTTGGTTGCCCCTTGTGGCTTGGCTGATAAGGGCAAGCTGGATGTCTCAGTCAAAGTCGGAACGAAAGATGAAGCCACTTATGACCGTACGTTTACTACCACCACTTCTACGGATTTAGACTGGGCGAAAGGCAACCATTACATTTATACGATCCTGTTGACGGAAAAGGCGTTGACCATTTCAAGTGTTACGCTTGTCGGTTGGACAGATAACCTGAAAGACCCGGTAGCTGCCGAATAATGCATAGAAAATAAGAATGAAAATGAAACATATAGGCAAGTGGATTATTTTGCTTTTTTCCGGGTTGATTTCCTGTACGGCAGGCGATGTAGTGGAACCGACCGGGCAGGAAAATGAATATGTGGAGCTCCATGTACAGGCACCTGCTGTGGGCAACAGGATAGATACCCGTGCCTCGGAAGAGAACCTGCCTGCCGGAGCGACAGTCCGTGTCGTTGCCTATCAACGCCCGTCCGGCAAGTTGAATGTTCCGGTAGATTACGCTGTTACCGCCCCGACCGCCCAGGCCACTTATGTGGTAAATGCGGATGGCACATTGACGCAGTGCACGGTGGATGCCGACGGCAAAAAAACGGACGGTACGCCGGAGTTATTTTATGTTTATAAAGGAACTTATGACTTCTATGCAATTTCGCCTGCCCGTCCGCTAACGTTGGATGCTTCAAAGTATCAGGTACAAGGGCTGTCGAGGAATGAAGATGTGATGACCTCCATAGGAACGGGGATGCCGGTAACCGTATCGAATGCCACTGTTACGTTGGAAACGTTTGTGCGCAAATGTGCACGGTTGATATTCAAAGTAATACCGGCGGCAACAACGAAAATCGCATTAAAAAAATTAACAGCCAAGTCGGTTGAGCTGAGTTCAATGTCGGCAGCAACCGGTTCGATAGTGGCGGGAAAGCCGGAGGTGATCACACCGACGGCAGCGTCGACTGTTGTATTCTCAAACTTTGTTGCAGTGCCCACTAGTGATGATCCGAAAAAACTGGGCCTGACCCAGGCTACCAATCTGGTATTACCTAAAAGTAATGCGTCGATAGGAGTAAGGGTCACCCTCGACTATCAGGATGAGAATGATACGGCTGTTAAAGAAAAAACGTTGCAGGCAACGCTGGATGCAATGGCTTTTGAAGCAGGTAAGTCATATGTTGTTTCGCTGACGGTCGACAATAACTCTTCTGCTTTGAACTGGACTATATCGGATTGGAATACGAAAGTGGAAGAAACGGATGATAATATGGGAGGAGCAATATAATAACAAATCATTAGATAATAGAGAATAAATGGATAATAACGTAATTACAATATGGGTTGCCGCATTGGCTGTACTGACAGGCGGATGTTCTGCCGTACATACGGCTTCCGGGGAAAATAGGGATACCATTGCTGATAAACAAGTATCATTGGTGCGTGAACAAATTGTTGCACAGGTACAGGTAGATGCAGAAACTGTATACCGGCAGATGATCGAGTTTTTCCAGGTACCGGAAAAGTCAGATACGGCATCCGTACCGGAAGAAATCATCCGTTCGGAAGTGCGCAGGCTGGATGCTTCTCTATCCTTTAAACCGGGAAGTGTGGAATTAACCGCTTCTTATGGACAGAACAGTAAGGAACTGGCCGGGCTATGCAATGATCTGAATGCTCTTTTGGCAGACAGAAACGTCACATTGCAATCGGTTGAAGTCACAGGATATTCTTCTCCGGATGGCAATACATCGAAGAATGAGGAATTAGCGACAGGAAGGGCATTGCGTCTGTGCCGGTATTTAGGCAAGGAAATGCGTTTGCCGGAAAATATATTTGTAGTCAGACAGTCGCAGGAAGATTGGGACGGTTTAAAACGGGCTGTATCAGAGGCTCGTAAACCTTATGCGATGAGGGTCATGGCGCTTTTGGACAGCCTGTCACAGCCGGATGTCCGCCGGAAAGCCTTAGGCAGCCTGGATAAAGGGAAGGTTTGGAAAGATATGGAAAATACATTGTTTGCCGGCTTGCGCCGGATACAGGTGAATGTCGTTTATCAGCTAACGGAAACAGGACTGGTTGATTCAGAGGAAAATGCCACCTGTATTGATTTCGCTCATTTGTTGACTGCCTTTCAGAAAGAACCTGAACGTCTGACCCTCGATGAGTTATTGAGGGTGGCTTTGGCTTTCCGTCCCGGAACTGAGCAATACAGAGAGGTATATGAACTGGCCGCTTACCGTTTCCCTGATTGTGAAATTGCACAATTGAATGCTGGTGCAGCTGCTTTGAGTATGGCCGATACGGTAGCTGCCCGCTACTTTCTGGACCGTGTGAAGAACAATCCGAAAGCATGGATCAACTTAGGTATTTTGTCGTTGATGGAAAACGATCCGGCAAGTGCGACGGATTGGTTTAAGAAGGCAATGCCTGAACGTCCCCGACAGGCTCGTTTGTGTCTGGGTATCTTGGATGGATTGAAAGGTAACTGGTAATACTGTTTGTCTGGCTATAAAAACGGAAAATACATGAATATGAAACTTTTTTTATTTGCATTCGTCCTGCTTTTATTCTCCGGGTGCTCCGGGGAAGAGATGGAAAATGGGGAACATGCGGCCGGTTTGAAAGATGTAAAAGTGAACTTAACCTTTGCAATATCTGATGGCGATTCGCTGGTTACCCGTAGTATCGCTTTTATGCCTGAAGGTAAAAAGAGCATGGCATCTGATACGGTGAGTGCTCTGACAAGGGCTTTGTCGGTGGATGAAAACCTGATAAGTACGTTATGGATAGGACAGTATGATCTTTCCGGCAATTTACTGGTGGCTCAATATCTGACAAATATCACCGGAAATCAGGTTAATTTCCAGTTGAAAGAATCACCTGAGTGTTCCCTTCGTTTTGTAGCTAATGCCGGTGATTTGGGCCACATAAATAAACTTACTGATTTTAATGTAAAAAAAGTAACCTATACTGTCGGTAATACATGCCCTATGTTCGGATATTTGGACAATCAATATGTTTCCATATCGTATAGCCCTTCCGTAACGATGGAGCGTATGCTGGCGCATATCCAGTTGGTTTATAAAATAGATGCAGGTTTTTCTTTTACCGTTAAGAGCGTATCGATTAAAAGTATTCCGGTTCAGATGCAATGTGTAGAGCCTGCCGGACAAATTAGCGGTATGACTTACCAGAATATAAGTGGGGTTGTTTCACAGAGTGGCGCTACGGTAGACTGGTATATTCCGGAAAATAAAGCGGGGGTAATTAAAAGTGGAGAGGCAGGCTTTGCTACTACCGATCGCGGGAAATGTGGTGGCGCGACTGTGCCGAATGCTACTTATATTGAAATAGAGGGAGATGCGACCGTTAAAGGAGTCACTTATGCAGGCGTAGCTTTCCGAATGTATCCAGGAAATGATATAAACGATTATATGATAAAACGTAACTCTCCTTATAAAGTAAATCTGACATTGAGCGGAATCGATTTTTCTGATTCCCGTGTGTCGGTGTCGGTTCCTGATATTACGACTCCTAAGGCTATTGATGCAGCTAAAAATTCAGCAACCTCTATTCAGGTCACAGCTCGTCCCGGAGCAGATTGGTCGATCACGTTACCTGCCTGGTTGTCGGCATTGGTAGATGGAAATACGACGGGTGCCGGCGGTACGGTGAAGTATACCGGTCCGGCTTCTGTAGGGTTTACGGCGATAACTGCAAATCCGGGCTCTGCAGCGCGTAGCCAGGAATTTTCTTTTTCCGGAAAAACGGCTACCATCACTCAGAATGGTTCCGTTTTGAATGTATCTACTACTTCAATGAGTCTGGAGGCAAAAGCTACATCCGGTAATGTCGGTACTTTTACCGCAACAAAGGGGCTATCGTGGAACCTTACAAAAAACATGGATTGGCTGACGGTGAATCCTGTTTCCGGCACAGAAAATGCAACAGGGACTGCTCAGGCTATAACGTATAGTGCATCGCTTAATACAGGAAATGCTGCTCGTAGCGGGACGATCACGGTAAAGGCCGGTGATGGTCAGGGAACACTTTCAAAAACTATAAACGTGACTCAGGCGGCCTCTGTTTATACGGGTATTGCCGCTACGGTAGAACTGGCTTCAGCAGGAGAGACTAAGGCCTTTTTGTCAGGAACGGAAGGGTTGGCGTGGAAGGTGACTATTGCGTCTAATAATGGATTAACGATTTCACCAACAAGTGGGAAATTTCCTACTCAATTGTCAATCGGTGCAACGAAAAATCCCGGAACGGCAAAGCGTCTGGCTTCTATAACGGTAACGATACCGGATAAAAGTTATTCGCAGGTGGTTGCGGTATCACAGTATGGAACACCGCCGGCTGGAAGTACTGTCGGAACAATGCAAGTGTCTTCGTCTGGTACACAAGTCTCAAATTATAATTGGACTAATGCAAATAACTATTGTAATAATTTAGTATCAGAAAATTTTGATGATTGGCATTTGCCTAGTGATAGTGAAATGACAAATTTGTTTAATGCCGGACTTAAGAGTCCATATAATAATGCAAATAAGGATTATTTGTGGGGATCGAAGACTAGTGGTAATAATGCACACATTTATTCTTACAATAGAAAAATTGATAGTAACAACTCATGGAGTTGGATGTCAAAAAATAATAAATACAACGTACGTTGTGTTCGAACTGTTAAGTAATACTATTTTAATAAGTGAAAATGATGCAACAAGGAAAATATATAGTTAATCTGTTGATTCTTTTATCTATACCTGTCTTTGTATTAATGTTAGGTTGCGATAATGGTATAGAATCTAAATTAACAGCAGGGATGAAGGATGTGGATGTCTGTTTTAATTTCACTTTAGCGGGTGAAGTCACTCCTGTGACACGAAGTTTGGCGTTCACTTCAAAAGACGGTGAATTGGGCTCCGAGTCTTCAAAAATAACCTCTGGAATATCAGAAATGGCGACTAAAGCAACGGGCGTAGATGAAAGTTCGATAAAAACTCTTTGGCTGGGTCAGTATGATGCTTCGGGGAATTTGTTGATCGCTCATTATTTGACAGATGTAACAGGAAATGAGGTTCAGGTTCAGTTGAAAGAGTCTCCTGACTGTTCGCTTCGTTTTGTCGGTAATGTCGGTGATTTGGGTGAGATAGCGACATTAACAGCATTCAATGAAACAAAGATCAATTACACAACGGGAACCGGAGGTCTAACCACCTCGGCAGGTTTACCGGTAAACCAAAGCTGTGCGATATTCGCACAGCTTGATGATCAGTATATATCAATGAATTATAAACAGTCAGTAGCATTAACGCGTATGGTAACAAAAATACAGTTGAATTATACAATAAAGTCCGGTTTCACATTTACGCTAAAGCAGTTGCATCTGCGTAGTGTTCCTACACAGATACAATGTAACGAACCTACCGGCCAGGTACCAGGTGTGGCGTATCAGAGTTTTACGGTAACTCCTCCATCGGATGCCAGTGGAACAGTCGAATGGTATATGCCTGAAAACAAAGCGGGTATTATAGCCAGCGGAAAAGACGGTTATGCAGCTTC
>NZ_JADNBB010000006.1:216585-219259 GCF_015550595.1 Parabacteroides goldsteinii | reverse complement strand
AGTGGAACAGTCGAATGGTATATGCCTGAAAACAAAGCGGGTATTATAGCCAGCGGAAAAGACGGTTATGCAGCTTCTATGCGTGATAAGAAGGGAAGTACAGTCTCTGTACCGAATGCGACTTATATCGAATTGATAGGAGACGCGACAGTGAATGGGACTACCTATAAGGATGTCTCTTTCCGTATTTATCCCGGTAACGGTATCAATGATTATAATCTGAAACGGAATACTCCTTATGTCGTGAATCTGGCCCTAAGTGGTATCGACTTCTCTGATCCCCGTGTGTCGGTCACGGTTCCCGATATTGTAGCTCCGGCAGCTATAGATGCTGCGATTGACTCAACGACAACCCTACAGGTGACGACTCGTCCGGGGGTAGCTTGGGTAATCGCATTGCCAGACTGGTTGTCGGCAGTAGTGGATGGAAAAGAAAATGTACCTTCAAGTGGAATCCTCAATTATAAAGGTCCGGCAGAAGTCTTGTTTAAAGCTGTTTCAGCCAATCCGGACGCGAAAGACAGAAAGATATCTTTTGATATAGATGTTAATGGAATTGACAAAAATATTGAGGTGATTCAAGAAGCATCAGTGTTTACTGCTGCCGGTACGATTACAAAAATAACTAAAGAGGTAAATAGTAGTGCTGTCGGTTCGGTAACTGCTACTGCCGGTTTAAAATGGACTGTATCCTCTGAAACAAATAATGGTATCACTGTGAAACCAACTAGTGGCAGTGGTGATGCAGAACTTACGTTTACTGCTTCTGCTAATACTGGTGCTGAACGCTTAGATTCATTTATTGTGTCGGTAGTAGGGGCAGATCCGGTTCGTAAAGTTACGGTAAAAGCCATTCAAGAGGCGGGAACTAATGTGGTCACTATAAATAATGCAATAGTTGAAAGTTTGAAAAAAAATAATCCTCCCAATAGTAATCATTGTATATTTAATTATGACGGCGGAGTATCATCAGGATCAGAAGGCTCTGATCTGAACGGGAATTCTCAGACTCGTACGTTGACTAAGGAGTATATAGTTGAAGTCGAGAAGACTGAACGGGGATCAGTGGTTGCAAGTTATGCAGCTGCGGTTAAATATTGTAAGGATAAAAGCGGAGGATGGCGTGTACCTACTTTAATAGAACTGTATGCCATGTACGAAAATCAGACTACATTGATGAAAAATGGAGTAGCGGCATTCAAAAAGAACGACTATTGGAGCAGCTCTGTGCATAGAGGTGGTAATGAAAGGAGTATAAAAAATTTCTCAGATGGACATTACGACTATTGGAATGTAGTGAATACAGCTCGATATGTCCGTTGTGTCCGGGATAAAAACAATTAAAGCTTGAATATGGAAATAATATATTTAACAAAACGGTATTTGTCATTGTCATTAACATTAGCCTGTTTTTTATACATTGGTTGTACGGGCGATATGGAAAGAAATGTCGATAATGAGATTGGGTTGCGAGACGTGGATGTTCGTTTTACTTTTTCTTTGGTTGGAGAAGTTTCTCCTGTGACGCGTAGTATTGCATTCACCTCGGGGGAAGATGAATTGGGTTCGTCTTTTTCAGATTCTATCCCTGAGGTTTTACCTGTTAAAACTAAAGCCTCCGGTGTAGACGAAAGTACAGTAAAAACTCTTTGGCTTGGTCAGTATGATGCTTCGGGCAATTTGTTGATCGCTCATTATCTGACCGATATAACAGGAAACGAGGTTGAGGTTCAGTTGAAAGAATCTCTCAATAGTTCTCTTTGTTTTGTGGGGAATGCAGGTGATTTGGGAAAGATTCCAACATTAACAGCATTCAATGATACAAAGATAAATTATGGAACAGGAACAGGAGGTCTTACTACTTCGGCAGGTTTACCGGTAAACCAAAGCTGTGCGATATTCGCACAGCTTGATGATCAGTATATATCAATAAATTATAAACAGTCAGTAGCATTAACGCGTATGGTAACAAAAATACAGTTGAATTATACGATAAAGCCCGGTTTCACATTTACGCTAAAGCAGTTGTATCTGCGTAGTGTTCCTACACAGATGCAATGTAATGAACCTACCGGCCAGGTACCAGGTGTGGCGTATCAGAGTTTTACGGTAACTCCTTCATCGGATGCTAGTGGAACAGTCGAATGGTATATGCCTGAAAACAAAGCGGGTATTATAGCCAGCGGAAAAGACGGTTATGCAGCTTCTACGCGTGATAAGAAAGGAAGTACAGTCTCTGTACCGAATGCGACTTATATCGAATTGATAGGAGATGCGACAGTGAATGGAACTACCTATAAGGATGTCTCTTTCCGTATTTATCCCGGTAACGGTATCAATGATTATAATCTGAAACGGAATACTCCTTATGTCGTGAATCTGGCCTTGGGCGGAATCGATTTGTCCGATCCTCGCGTGTCGGTCACGGTTCCTGATATTGTGGCTCCGGCTGATATAGATGCCGCAGTTAACTCGACAACAACCATGCAGGTAACGGCCCGTCCGGGAGCTGCATGGACGATCGCTTTGCCGGCCTGGTTATCGGCATTAGTAGATGGGAAAACAAATGGTGCTGCGGGTGGAGCATTGAATTTTACCGGCCCTGCTCCGGTGAAGTTTACGGCAGTGACTGCAAATCCGAGTTCAACAGAACGTAGTCAAAGTTTTACAATAG
>NZ_JADNBB010000006.1:121876-216486 GCF_015550595.1 Parabacteroides goldsteinii | reverse complement strand
CCGGCCCTGCTCCGGTGAAGTTTACGGCAGTGACTGCAAATCCGAGTTCAACAGAACGTAGTCAAAGTTTTACAATAGCAGGAAAAAGCGTTACGGTAAAGCAAAAAGGTTCGGTTTTGTCGGCTACCTCTAAAAATAAGACGATAGAACCTGAAGCAGCATCGTATACAGATACGGATTATTCATTTTCGGCAACAAATGGCCTTTCGTGGGCGTTAGGGAAGGACGTTACCTGGATGACTTTAAGCGGGACGACTACCGGAGTTGTTTCTACTACGACTGTTAATCCGGTTTTAAATTATAGTGTAACAGTCAATCCCTCTTCTTCAACCCGCTTAGCAAAGGTTAGTGCAAGAGGAGGTAATGCAATAAGCGCAACAGATGCTGCGCTTGAAAAACAAATATCGGCTATTACACAGAAAGGGGCAGTTCTGACGGTGCCGGCCAGTAGTAGCGTAAAAGCTGAAATAACATCTAAAGGAACAACTTCTTTTATCGCTACTAAAGGTTTGTCGTGGGCTGTGACAAGTGCTAATTGGGTGAAATTAACAGGTACGGTAAACGGAACGAATAATACGACAGGAATATCTCAAGGGATAAATTATGAAACGACCTCTACAAATCCAAATGCAGCGGTTCGTTCGGAATATATAACGGTTAAGGTAGGCAATGCAGTAGGAGGGACTGATGCCGGGTTAACTAAAACAATAAAAATAGATCAGGCAGCTTCTGCAATTAGTGCACCGGGGACAGTTGGAACAATTGCGGCAGCAGGAGGAACGGTTAATTTTAATGTGACAGCAACGACCGGATTAGGTTGGACTGTTGCCCGTACAAGCGGATGGGCTGACTTTTCTATCTCTTCCGGTGCTTCCGGTAGTGGAAATGGCACTGTTGTGATTGCTGCAAAACAAGGTGCAAAAAGTGCTCGTAGCGCCGTATTTACACTAACTGTAACAGGTGCAAGTCCGGCTCGTACTTATACGATAACAGTTAATCAGGCTGCTTATGATGGATGGCATGTCCCGGGATATACATCGTTAGAGGTTTGTAAAGGCGGTTGGGGTACAGGAACTTATTTGTACAAAGCCGCATTTGATGCTTGTAATAATCTTTCTTATGGTGGATATAGTGATTGGCGATTGCCTTCTGGGGCTGAATTACAAAATATGTTTAAAGTTAAGAATGATATGAACTGTAATTTTTCAACTCGACTTTATTGGGGAAAGTCTACTTGGGCTGCTGATAATAGTTGCGGTCCGCATTATGCTCCCTACGTTTCTTTTTCCAATGGCTCGTTAAACAATAATTATTTTTGTACCCCACACTCTTATTTTTGTGTACGAGGGAATTGATATCGTAAAATGGATCACTTTAAAAATGTCATAATAATGGAAATGATATATATATTATTAGCTTGTACCCTTTGTTTATTATCCGGTTGTTCCGATAATATGGAAAAGGATCCGTTTTTGAGTTCGGGAATGAAGGATGTGGATGTTTGTTTTTATTTCACATTAGAGGGCGAAGTTACCCCTATAACACGTAGTGTGGCATTCACATCAAAAGAAGAGTTGGGATCTGACCCTTCTGAAATAACTACTGAAATATCAAATATGGTAACCAGAGCGACGGGTGTCGATGAAAGTTCTGTAAAAACTCTTTGGTTGGGTCAGTATGATGCTTCTGGGAATTTGTTGATATTTCATTATCTGACAGATGTAACAGGAAATGAAATCCAGGTCCAGCTGAAAGAGTCTCCTGATTGTTTCCTTCGCTTTGTCGGCAATGCCGGTAATTTGGGTAAGGTTGCAACATTAACAGCATTTAATGAAACAAAGATCGATTATACAACGGGAACCGAAGGTCTTACCACCTCAGAAGGTTTACCGGTAAACCTTAGCTGTGCGATATTCGCACAGCTAGATAATCAATCTATATCAATAAATTATAAACAGTCAGTAGTACTAACGCGTATGGTTACAAAAGTTCAATTGAATTATACTATCAAATCCGGTTTTAGTTTTACTCCTAAACGTTTATCCTTATATGACGTTCCTACACAAATACAGTGTATGGAACCAGCCAGACAAGTAACAGGAACGGCCTATCAGGTATTTACTAAAACAATTCCGACCGGTACTTCTGCTTCATTTAACTGGTATATACCTGAAAATATAGCAGGTGTTATTACCAATGGAAAAGACGGTTATGCTACTTCTGCACGTGAGAAAAGAGGAAGTTCTGCTTCTGTGCCGCATGCTACTTATATCGAGCTTGTCGGGGATGCCACTGTAAATGGAACTACTTATGCGGATGTTTCTTTTCGTATATATCCGGGTAATAATTTCAATGATTATAATCTGAAAAGAAATACTCCTTATGTCGTGAATCTGACCTTGAGCGGAATCGATTTGTCCGATCCTCGCGTGTCGGTCACGGTTCCTGATATTGTGGCTCCGGCTGATATAGATGCCGCGGTTAACTCGACAACAACCATTCAGGCTACCGCCCGTCCGGGAGCTGCGTGGACGATTACATTACCGGACTGGTTATCGGCATTAGTAGATGGGGAAACAAATGGTGCTGCGGGTGGTGCATTGAATTTTAACGGCCCTGCTCCGGTGAAGTTTACGGCAGTGACTGCAAATCCGAGTTCAACAGAACGTAGTCAAAGTTTTACAATAGCAGAAAAAAGCGTTACGGTAAAGCAAAAAGGTTCGGTTTTGTTGGCTACTTCTAAAAATAAGACAATAGGTCCTGAGGGTATTCCTCATTCGGACACCGAATATTCTTTTTCTGCCACAGAAGGTCTTTCATGGGCATTGTCTGAAGCTATCGACTGGTTGACTTTGACAGGTACTACTACCGGTGTAGTTTCAAGTGCTACTACTACGCCGACAGTTTCTTATACGGTAACTGTAAATCCCAATGCCTCGACCCGAACGGGATATCTATTTATAAAAGCCGGGAATGCTATAAGTGGAACGGACGCTGCTCTTGAAAAGCAGATTGCTGCCATAACACAACAGCCGTCTAATATAACTGTGCCAGCTAATGGTGGAACAATACCGGCTGTGGGAGGGAACGTTACTGTTTCTGGGATAACTGCAACTGAAGGGCTACAGTGGACTGTTACTAAAAAGTCCGGTTTTACAGATTTTTCTTTTTCCGGAATCGATGTAGCGAATGGAAAGTTTGTTGTAACAGCTAAGCAAAGTGCCACAGTTGCCCGGTCAGCAGTTTTTACACTTTCCGTAACAGGTGCTGAACCGGCTCGTACGTTCGATATCACGGTTTCGCAACCGAAGAATGGAAATAATTATGTACCGGGAACCACTTCTTTAATGGTCAGTAAAGCTCAGAGAGGACGTGGATGGTATTATAATCAAGGTACTGCAGCACCGACTTATTGCAATAATTTATCGGATTTAGGATATAGTGATTGGAGATTACCATCCAGAGCAGAGTTAACTGCAATTTATTATGGAAAAAGTGAAATAGGAAATGTTTCTCTATCTGGTAAATTCTGGGGAGATGGCGGGGGTGGTGGAACCCCTTCTTATGCCCCTTATGTAAATATGGATACTGGGGCGGGCATCTCAGGGGGAAATAATAGTTGGAATGATAACTCTAATAATGTAGTATGTGTGCGAGGTACTTATTAGTAGGTGAAATGAATAAATAATTTATTCGAAACATAATTATAAAACGAATATATATGAATAAGAACGATTTAGTAAACAAATTGACCGGAAAGTTGGGGATTCCTCAATATATTTCACGGAAATATGTAAATGCCTTTGAAGAAATTATTTCAGATGCATTGAAACAGGATGATGCAATAATACTTCAGGGCTTTGGAACCTTTGAACCATGGAAACAGACCGAACGACAAGGGCGTAATCCTCGTACCGGTGAAACTTGTATGATAAAACCGCGTACGAGTGTGAAGTTTAGACCCGGAAAGTTATTGTTGGAGAATTTAAATCCTTGATATACAAAGATAATTACAGTCCGGATATAAGGGCTATTTATGTTACTATTCGATTAAAGAGGGGCTACAAAATGAGATTTTGTAGTGACCCTCTTTTTTATTTAAAATGAAACTAATCTTATTCTGCTTATGAAAAAAAGAAACAAGTTTGAGGCATTGTTTCCCAATGGAAAACTTCCTGATGTGGATGAATTTAATCGTAGTTTAGATGCCATGTCGGAAGACGGGAGAAAACGATTACGTGAGAAAATCTATAAGATTTCTTTTATAACCTGGTCGGTGTTGCCTGATTATCAGCGGAATTTTATAGAAGAAGTGATTATCCATGACCGACAGGCATATGCCGACTTTATGCAACAAAAAACCGTGATGGGTCATATCCGGTATACACTTCGCTATCCTACCTTGTTTATTCGAATGCTTCATTTAATAGAAGCGGTAGAGCGTACCGCAAAAACATCATTGAGTCGCCTGGCTATGTCTGTGGTAATCTGCTTCGACTTTTCCGAAAAAATTAAAACCTTGAGTGAAAAAATCAGTAAAGAAAAGACTACTCCTGAAGATGTATTGATATTATCAGGCAAAACAAAAATTAAGGATGACTACAACGGCTGATACTAAATGGTTTATAAAAGTTAAAACAGACCGTAGTAAAAAGCCGCTAAAAGTGGTGTTTAAAGTATTTTAAGATTGTAATACATTGAAGTATAGCGCTTTATTGGTTGGGATTGTTGCTTTTTTAACATATCTGGTTACCCATACCTTTGTATCGTTCCCCGGAGACAACTGCATAATCATTTAAAATTAAAGGTATGGCATTAAAATTCAGAAAGGTACAACGTAAGGTCCTGAGTGGCGACGACAAGGACAAAGTGAAAACCTATGCGGTAGCCAAATCATCGAGCTATTGCGATATGGAAAAATTGTGTGAATTGATATCCAGCCGTTCGGCGATGTCGAGTGCTGATGTGAAGGCAATTCTCGACTCACTAAATTGGGCGATGGGCTTGGAACTTCGTTCAGGAAGTATCGTGCAGGTGGGCGAATTCGGTAATTTCCGTTTTTCGCTCCGTTCAAAAGGTGCGGATACGGAAGAGGCATTTAATGCTTCTATGATTAAAAAAGCTCGTATTGTGTTTACGCCGGGTGCCAGCCTGCGCTGGACGAGCGAACTTGCGAAGTTTGAAGAAGACGATGTGAAGGTCTTAGAGAAAAAAGGGGAAGAGGACGATCGTCCTGTTATCGAGTGATTGAAAATAGAGAATTGAAAGTTGAAAATTAATTAGTTGGATAAGGGGAACGTATGAAAAAGAGACTGACAATTCAATTGGTAATGGCAATCCTGCTCGTATTGAGCGGGATTGTCCTTCTTTTCTCCGGTTTCTGGATAGCTCCGAAAGGGGAGATCCATAGTAGTGTATTGGTGGCATTCGGGGAAACTTGCACGTTTGCCGGAGCTTTGTTCGGAGTAGATTATTCGTATAAAATAAAATCGATTCAAGATGAAAAGAAGAATTAGCAGGGATTTTACCTGGGAAGAAATGACATATAGTCGGGTGGCTGTGGAAAATGGTTTGCGTAATATTCCTCCGGTAGAGGCCGAGATAGCGATGAAACATCTGGTAAAGCGTTTACTGCAACCATTACGTATTGCTTATGCATATTCGGTAGGAGGACTTCTTCGAAAGATTATCCATCTTTGACCATTGTTCGTCTATTTGTTATTCAGAATAAAAACTTTTATTTTGCATGCTAAATACGTATAAAACAATACCATGAGAAAACTTTCCTTATTGTTAGCGGCTATCGGTTACGCGGCAGTAGCTTTTAGTCAATCGAATGTTACTTCAAAAGATTGGGGTACTAATGAATGTGCCGGAGTTTGGAAACTATCTGTTGGCAAACCTGAAAAAATCAACCTATTGAGTGAGCTTAATAATACCCCGAAGAGGGAGGCTCTCCAACAAATGCCGGAAGGCGTTTTACCTATTTCTCCCTCAGATGTGAAGGTCGAACTGAGAGATGGAAAAACCTATATCAGTTTCCCGCTGGAAAAAGGGGAGAAGATATTCGGCCTGGGACTCCATTTTAAAACTGTTGAGCAACGCGGTCGTATCATGCGCCTGCACATGGACCATTATGGCGACAAGGATGACGGCCGTACCCATGCCCCCGTCCCTTTCTTTGTCTCTTCCCGCGGATACGGTGTATTGATTAATTCAGCCCGTTATATCGATGTATGGGTGGGGACAGCCGTTCGTAAAGACAGCCCGAACGCACCCGAAGAAAAAGACCGTAATATGGATGCGGACTGGCCTTCGCAACCCTATTCGGATAATATAGAGATACTGGTTCCCGCTACCGGTGTCGAAATGTTGCTTTTTGCCGGTCCGACCATGTTGGATGCCGTGCGCCGGTATAATTTGTATAATGGAGGCGGTACGTTACCTCCGCGTTGGGGGCTGGGCTTCTGGCATCGTACCCCTACGCTTTTCTCCGATAAGGATGTGAAGAACGAGGTCGCTGAGTTTGAAAAAAGAGGATTTCCCCTTTCTGTGATCGGCCTTGAACCGGGATGGCATTCAAAGGCTTATCCCTGTACCTACGAATGGGACAAAAGCCGTTTCCCGGATGCTCCCGGATTTGTAAAAGAGATGCTGGATAAAGGAATCGAACTGAACCTGTGGATGAACCCGTATGTATCTAAACACAGTGAAGTGTACGACAAGATCAAACCTTATACCGGATCGCATACCGTATGGCTGGGTGAGGTACCCGATTACTCCATGCCGGAGGTACAACGTATCATGACCGGTCATTTCAAGAAACATCAGCTCGATATGGGTGTCAGCGGTTATAAAATGGACGAAAACGATGGCTACGACTTCTGGCTCTGGCCCGACGTGGCAACTTTCCCTTCCGGAATCCCGGCCGAACAGTTGCGAAACCTTTATGGTTCCCTGATGCAATATGCGACAACAAAGATGTACCGCGAACAGAACAAACGTACGTATGGACAGGTTCGTGCTGCCAATGCCGGAACCAACTCGTACCCTTATGTATTGTATAACGACTATTACGATCATAAAGGTTTTATCACTGCATTGATAAACAGCTCCTTTATCGGCGTATTGTGGACGCCTGAGGTCCGTTCGTCAAAAACGTCCGAAGAATGGCTGCGCCGTATGCAGACCGTTTGTTTTTCTCCTATCGCACAATTGAATGCGTGGGCAGACGGAACTAAACCCTGGACATTCCCGGATGTAGAGAAAGAGATTAAAGAAATATCCCTGTTTCGTATCCGGTTGATCCCTTATTTATATTCGACTTTTGCCGATTACGCTTTCTACGGGACACCTCCCGTACGTGCCATGAACCTCGAAGACGGTTATGCTGTGGAAGCAGTAACGGAACAGGGAAAGCTGGATGCAACGGAGAATCCTTATGCAATGGCTATACGTCGTGAAGTAAAAGATCAGTTTATGGTAGGTGAAAATATTTTGGTTGCTCCGTTGTTTGCCGGACAGAAGGAACGGAAAGTAATTCTTCCGAAAGGTAAATGGTATGATTTCTATACCGGAAAACTGGCAGGAGAGGGCGAAGTGATCACGATGAAACCTACTGACTCAAACATACCGGTGTATGTAAAAGATGGCGGTATCATCCCGTTGTGGCCGGCTATGGCAAAATTTACCGACCAGAAATATCCGCTTGAAGTACGGCATTACGGAACGAAACCGGGTACTTATTCCCTTTACGATGATGATGGCAGTAGCTATGATTATGAAAAAGGAGCGTTTACCCGTATCGACCTAAGCGTAACAGTCGACAAGAAAGGCCGTAAGAAAGGAAAAGCAATTGTTCCGAAAGGCAAACAAATCTGGTCGTTTAGTGAATATAACTTCCGGTTTATGACTGAATAGAGAATGCTGGGATAGTGATAAACCTGACTGATGATATCTGAAATATAAATAATATATGAAGCTTACAAATTTTGTATCTATCGCATTACTTTTTTTAAGTCTGGACATTCCTACACAAGCGCAGGATGTAGAGTCTCTAAGCGGAACCTGGCAGTTCAGGCTCGATCCGGAAGACAAAGGATTGAAAGAAAACTGGCAGGGAACCTCTTTTACCGATCATATCACCTTGCCTGGCACGACCGATGAAGCCGGCTATGGAGAGAAGACTTCCGGGTCCGATTTCGGTATCCTGACGCGTGCCTGGAAATATTACGGCCCGGCATGGTATTCGAAAGAAATTGAAATTCCTTCCGAATGGAACGGAAAATACATCCGTATGGAACTGGAACGCGTCTTATGGGAATCGCGTCTCTTTCTGGATGGGAAGGAAGTATCTGTGCAGGATGCCCTGTCTACTCCCCACTGGCATGACTTGGGCTATCTGACACCCGGCAAACATCGGCTGACTATCCGTATTGATAACGATATGATTTATAATATTGGCGATAAAGGTCATGTCTATTCCGAGTATACACAAAGCATATGGAATGGGGCGGTCGGCCGTATCCGCCTGGTGGCATCCGAGCCGATACGCTTCTCGAATCCGCAGGTGTTTACCCGTACGACCAACGGCCCTTGTACGTTGCAGGTGAGGGATACGCTTATCAATGAATCCTCCCGGAAGGTTCCGGCCCGTATTACCTGGCAACTGACCGACAGGGAAGATGGTTCTGTGGTCTATACCCGAACCATTGAACAGCTTTTACAAAAAGGCCGGAATATCCTTGATTTCGAGGCTACTATGCCGGAGAACATCCGTTTTTGGAATGATATCACTCCTAATCTGTATGTCTTGAAGGTGACGCTGGAAGATAAGAAGAAACAGTTTGACAGCCGTGAAATAGAATTCGGTTTCCGCGAGGTATCCCATTCCAATTCAAAGATACTGGTGAACGGGAAGCCTGTCTTTCTACGTGGCAACCTCGACTGTGTACATTTCCCGCTGACAGGTTATCCGTCTTGCAAGGTGGAAGATTGGGAAAAGATTTTCCGTATCTATAAGGATTATGGGTTGAATCATGTACGTTTCCATTCCTGGTGCCCGCCCGAAGCCGCTTTCATTGCAGCTGACCGTCTCGGTATTTATATCCAGGCCGAAACCATTTGGATCGACTGGTGGATGTCTTCCGAGCAAAAAGACAGACCGGAAATGAATACGAAAGGGTATCCGCAGGGACTGGGTAAGAATCCTTCTGCCGACCGGTATGTGCAACAGGAATTAACGCGTATGATCGATGCCTACGGTAATCACCCGTCTTTCGTGATGCAGTGTATCGGAAATGAATTGGGTAATTCTGATTTTGAAGTAATGGAATCATGGATGAAACCATTGAAGGAAAAGGATTCACGCCGTCTGTATTCTGTGTCTACCGCCCGCAAGATTATGCCGGTCGATCAGTATATGGCTACTCATTATATCAACGGACTGGGAAGTGCCCGCGGATTGAAAGGCGGTGCTTCTACCTCTTGGGACTTTGAAGACGTTTATTCGAAATCGAATATCCCTGTGCTTTCCCATGAGATCGGACAATGGCCTGTCTACCCTCGGTGGAGTGAAATAAAGAAATATAAAGGGGTACTGAAAGCGCGTAACTTCGAAGAGTTCCGCGAGCAGGCACGTAAGAACAAGATCGAGGAACAGAATGAAGAGTTTGTCGCTGCATCCGGTGCACTCAACCAAATCATGTATAAGTATGAGATAGAATCGTTTTTGCGTACACCTTCCTGTGCCGGCATCCAACTGCTCAGCATGCAGGATTATCAGGGACAGGGAGAAGCGCTGGTCGGCTGGCTGGATGTCTTTTACGATAGTAAGGGCATAACTACACCCGAACAGTTCCGTTGTCATCATGACAGTACGGTTCCGTTGCTACGTATCCCGAAATATGTGTGGACAAATAACGAACCGTTTACTGCCGATCTTCAGTTGGCTCATTACGGATCGACGTGTCTGAGTGATGGCTTATACTGGAAGATTAAAGATGCGGAAGGCAATCTGGTCGCTTCCGGGCGTACGGCAAACCGCACGTTTCCTGCCGGTAGTTCGGATATAGCCGGTAAAATATCCTGTGACCTGTCTGCCGTGACAACAGCACAGAAGTTGGTTGTCGAGGTAGGTTTGCAAAACGATGCTATTGCCAATACCTGGAATATCTGGGTATTTCCGGCAAATGAAAAAGTAGAAACCGGTACGGTCTACGTCACCGACCGGATGGATGCCGACTGTCTGAAACGTCTGGAAAAAGGAGAAAAAGTTTTATTACAGGCTGCCGCTTTGGGTACCGAAGAGACCTGCGATAAGATTAGTTTCTATCCTTTATACTGGTCGCTGACCTTTTTCCCCGGCCAGGGAAAGAATACGATCGGTATGATTGTTCGCGACAAACATCCGCTCTTTGCCCGGTTTCCGACCGAATCGCATAGCGACTGGCAATGGCAGTCTATCTATAAAGATGCCCGTGCTTTCTACATAAACGACTATCCGGAGGAATATAAGCCGATCGCACAGCCTGTCGACGATTTCCATCGTAACAACAAGCTGGCATCTATTTTCGAACTGAAAGTCGGTAAAGGAAAACTGCTGGTTTGCGGTTTTGACCTGAAAGACGAATCGAATCCGGTAGCCCGCCAGCTGAAAAGCAGTATCCTGCATTACATGAATTCAACTGATTTCAATCCGGCTTACGAGAGAGAGATAACCTCTCTACAGAAGATGCTGACCTATGTGGAACCGTTGAAGAGCACCGTTACCGGGGAGTTCGGCAATGCGTTGCTGTATATCGATTGTGCCGATAAGGATAAGACATTTGCCAAAAAGAAGACTACTTATCAGGTCTCTCCGGACTGGCAGGGGAAAGAGATGGAACTGACTATCCAGTGCCCTCCGGGAATAATCGGTTCCTTATATGTTTGTTTTGCCGACAAGGATAAGAAAGGACGTACAGGGCATCTTGTATTCGAAGGTCGTGAGTATGAATCTGACAAACAGGATCAGGAAGAGTCATGGGTGAAACTTCATATTATGCGTGAGGATTCGAACGACGGTATTCTCCGCTTTAAAGCAAAGGTGAAGAACGGACCGGATCTGGTTATCTCGAAAGTCGCTATTGTGGAGGAATAATCAGGAAAGTTATTTAGGCCGGTGTTTGCAAAATTGGTGATATATTTTGCAAAATACGAGATTTTAGAAAAGAGAGTGGAAATATATGAGAAAAATATATTTCCACTCTTTATATTTGTATATTCAAGTCGATATACCATAAATAAGCACTGTAAATACTTAAGTAAATGAATAAAATTTTAACGATAGGGGCTTTCTGTCTGATCTCAGCAAGCTCTTTCGCTGTTCTGCAACCGGGAAAAGGGGTGAAAAACTCTTCCTCTATTTATTATTTAAAAAGTAACCTCGACAGTTTGGCTCTGATTGATGATTTCTCTGCTGTTAATAGTACGGTTGAATTCGACCTGTTGCCACAGAACTCGTCGGCGCAGGTTGGCGTATTATTACGTTATGTAAACGAAAACGATTGGGTGTATGTAGGATGCGATAAGGCAACAGACCATTTTGGATTTGCTTTCTGGTATGTCGAAACACCAAACGGGAAGACCGAAATAGCCCGCGACATATCAAAGTTGTATGCACATCACCGCCGTCGTATCAAGGTGAACTGTATCGGACGTACGCTGACCGTATATGTAGATGGAGAACAGATCGCTCATAAATACATACCGGATCTTCCTCTTTTACCGGGACAGACCGGTTTCCGTGTGCACGACAAAGGGAACGTACAAATATCTAATGTGGTTTGCCGTAGTCTGACGGAGCCGAAGAGGGAAGCAGCCCAAAAGAAAAGTGGCTATACCTTGTCCTCTTCCCGGATGGACGTTCGGTTAACTAAAGATTTTCCATCGGTTCAGTCTTATCTCTGGAAGGAGAACCAATCCCAGCTCGGCGGTCAGCCGTTTGATGTGAAAGGCATCACGATAAATGGCGATTATTATTTGCCTAAAGTGACGAGTAGGGCGGAGGCCGGCCGGGTGTATTATACCTTGAAGGTAAAAGAAATAGGGGTTACACTGAATGTCTGTTGTGAAGTGACCGACAACGTACTTCAACTGTCCGTAACCGGAATAGAAGAAGATGGCGATGTTAAAGTGAAGACATTCGCTTTCCCGGATCATCATCTGGTATCTGTTGCGGCATCGACTCCCGAGGCCTGTTTGTCTATTGCCAATAATGTAAGTTCCGATATATTCTATCCGTTGAAGGATAAAGCGATAGACCATACCCATCAATACGGTTCCATCCTTTTGTTGAATTCAGATAAGTTGGTGGCAACTCTTGAAAGTAATTCGATCTATAATACCCGCCAGTTTTTATATCAGTCGGTGCAAACGGCAGGTTCTGTTGTAACCGGTATCTGGGGAAACGAATGGATTTACCGGGGGCATGCGGGAGAGGTTGTGGAGCTTCCTTATATAAAAGTAATCCTGTCAGACGATTGTAATCGGGATAACAAAGTCGACTGGCAGGACGGGGCGATGGCTTTGCAAAAAGTATATCCGGTTCCTTTCGGTGTGGATCGGGTGCAGAACTCGTATGCTACGATCACGATGAACTTTGCCAGTTGTGCTCAGTATCCGTTCCTTCGCCAGTTGGATAATATAAAGAAATTTTACCTGGCAACCGACGGTTTCGGACAGATGCTCGAACTGAAAGGCTATCAGAGTGAAGGACACGACAGTGGGCATCCTGATTACTCGGGTAGCTATAACGAACGCGCCGGCGGAAAGGACGAGCTGGCTTTTCTGGCAAAAGAAGCCCGGAAATACAATGCGCATATCGGTGTTCATATCAATCATAGCGAATCATATCCCGAAGCCAAAGCATTCAACGACCGGATCGTAACCGACATGCCGGCCTGGAGTTGGCTGGACCAGTCTTTCTTTATCAATAAGGAGGCCGATATGCTTGCGGGAACTTTTGCGAAGCGTCTGGAGCAACTCAAAGCAGATGTACCCGACCTCTCGTTTGTTTATCTCGATACCTATCGGGAATATCGTTGGCTGGCTTATCAGACGGCCAGATTGTTCAATCAAAACGGTTGGGCAATATGGACGGAAGATGCCGATGTATTTGATAAGGAAGCGGTTTGGATCCATTACAACCCAGAAGCCAAAAGTTTGATTCATCGCTTCGTACATCATCGGTATCGCGACGGATATGCCGAACATCCTGCTCTGTTAGGCGGTTACAGCCGTGGAGCAGAAATCGGATTTATGGGATGGCAGAAAGGGCGCGACTTTGATGGAGTGGTACGTAATTTCTTTACCAAACAATTGCCTTACCGCTATTTGATGCATTACCCGTTAATGCAACTCGATACCGTTCGTGCTGTCTTGGCAGACGGTTTGATCTCTTATAAAAGTGAGGAAGAGGGGACGGTGATTCGTAGAGACGGCCAGGTATTGATGTCAGGCGGAAGTGTGTTCATTCCCTGGAATCCTGCAACGGAAGAAAAGATTTATCATTATAACACGCAGGGAGGCAAGACATCCTGGCAACTTCCTGCTTCCTGGAAATCTGTTAGCAATGCATGGCTGTATCGTTTGGGAGACAACGGAAGGACGCTTGTCGCCAAACTTTCCGTACGTAACGGAGGCGTAGAGATAGAAGCATTGCCGGAGACAGGCTATGTATTATATAAGGAAGAGAAAAAAGAGCCCCAGGAAATGGAATGGAGTGCCGGAAGTCCGCTGAAAGACACCGGATTTGATAGCGGTTCGTTCGATCATTGGAAGGTAGGAGGAGATGCTACTGCCGTTTCGATGGAAAGAACAGAGTACGGTCAGCGTTATTTGTCGATGAAAGGAGCACCGGCAGCCAACGTGAGCCAGCAGGTCGATGGCCTGACTCCCGGACAGGAATATGTAGCCTCTGTATGGGTAAACGTTACCGGCCGGAAGAAAGCCATCTTGCATGTAGAGGCCGGCAACCTGCTGAATGAACAAACCTCGATTGAAGAAAGTAAGGTGTTTAATTATACCGACAATACGGATCGTTTTAAAACGACCTGGCAACGGTTGAAGTTGCCTTTCCGTGTGCCGTCCGGCAGTAATCGTGTGACGTTGTCTTTACGTGCCGATGCTTCTTGCGATACCTCGGCCGTGGCTTTTGATGATGTGCGTGTGATTGCCTATCAGTCGCCTCAGAAAAACGGTTACGATTACTTTGAAGATTTTGAGCATGTGGATGAAGGATGGGGACCGTTTATCCCTTGTCAACCAAGTGCTTTTACTACGCACCTGGCGGAGAAGCATGGTGTCTATACCGACAACACGATCAATGGCAACTGGTCGCTGGCCACCTGGCGTGAACGGAATGGTGAAGTGTACAGGACTTCTCCGGCGATGATCCGTTTTGTACCCGGAGAAACCTACGAAGTTGAGTTCGATTATAAAGTAGACCGTAGAGATGTCTATCAGGTTGTCGGAATCTCTCCCTCGCAAGCAGTGCCCGTCTTCTCTTATGATCTGAATCGTCCGGGGAAATGCCGGGTATGTTTTACTGTTCCGCAAAGTGACGGTTTTTATATTGCCGTCATGAAGCAGGGGAATGGTCTATTGGTGATCGATGATTTCGGTATCAAAGGGAAACTGATGAAATAGAATAATATTAACTTTATATTTATGATGAAAAACTTATTAGTAGTATCGAGTCTCTGGCTGTTGGTGGCCTGTACCGGTGGGAAGAGTAATTTGCCGGTTACTCCTTCCGAAAGTGATTTGCAATTCCCAAACCTGGCAACGACCTGGGATGAAGGGATGCCTCTGGGTAATGCAACTGTCGGCGCCTTAATCTGGCAGCGTGATTCGGCTTTGCGTCTGTCGCTGGACCGCACCGATCTGTGGGATCTTCGTCCGATGGATAGTATCTCCGGACCGAACAACCGTTTCGCATGGGTATGTGAGCAAGTGAAGAAAAAAGACTATCTCCCGGTTCAGCAGAAATATGATCATCCGTATGAGCAACAGCCTGCCCCGTCTAAAATACCGGGGGCTGCGCTGGAATTCTCATTGGAGCAACTGGGTTCGCCTTCCGATGTTCGTCTTTATCTGAATAATGCTCTTTGCGAAGCGACTTGGGAAAATGGTGCAACGATGAAAACATTTGTTCATGCAACCGAACCAGTCGGTTGGTTTGTATTCGAAAATCTGCCGGCGGCTATAGCCCCATCATTGATAGCCCCGAAATATAGTACGGGAGATACTAAAACAGGTGACTCTGTAGCCGGACAGGATTTGCGCCGTCTGGGCTATCAGCAAGGAACAATAAATGAAGAGACTAACCAGATCAGCTATCATCAGGAAGGTTGGAACGGCTTCTCGTATGATGTAAATGTTCGCTGGCAGCAAAAAGGAAATACGCTTTGTGGTGTTTGGAGCGTGACATCTTCTTTGGGGACAGATAAAGCAGTCGAAAAGACCCAGGAAGCAATGGCCCGTGGTATCGACTCCGATTATCAGGTTCATATGGACTTCTGGAAAAATTATTGGGTGCAGTCATCCATTACACTTCCTGATCCTGTTTTGCAGAAACAATATGATAATGAGATGTATAAGTTCGGTTCTGCCAGCCGTGAGAACTCTTATCCGATTTCTTTACAGGCTGTCTGGACAGCCGATAACGGGAAACTTCCACCCTGGAAAGGCGATTATCATCATGACCTGAACACGCAACTCAGTTATTGGCCGGCTTATACAGGTAACCATCTGACTGAAGGTCTGGGTTATCTGAATACGTTGTGGAACCAGCGGGATGTTTATAAAAAGTACACGAAGGAATATTTTGAAAAAGACGGTATGAATATCCCCGGGGTATGTACTTTGCAGGGCGTACCGATGGGAGGGTGGATACAGTATTCTATGTCGCAGACCGTCGGTGCCTGGCTGGCACAGCATTTCTATCTCCACTGGAAATATTCGGCAGACCGTGAATTCCTGAAAGACAGGGCTTATCCGTTCCTGAAGGATGTGGCTGTCTTCCTGGAACAAATATCCGTAGTCGATGCCAACGGTGTTCGTAAACTGGTAATGAGTTCCAGTCCTGAAATATTCGATAACTCGATCAATGCCTGGTTCAAGGATATGACCAATTACGATCTGGCCCTGATGAAGTTTGCTTTTGGTGCAGCCTCTGAACTGGCTGCCGAACTGAACTTGTCCGACGAGTCGTCTCACTGGAAAGAGCTGAATGATCAGTTGCCGGATCTCGACCTTGATAGAGAAGGTGCCCTGACCTTTGCCAAAGGATTCCCCTATGAGCAGTCTCACCGCCATTTCTCCCATGCCATGGCAATTCATCCGCTGGGATTGGTAGACTGGAGTCAGGGTGAGAAATCGCAGCATATCATCCAGGCAACTTTGAAGAAACTGAAAGAGTATACTCCCGATTACTGGACCGGTTATTCCTATAGTTGGTTCGGCAATATGAAAGCCCGTGCCTTTGATGGCGAAGGTGCTGCCGACGAACTGCGTACGTTTGCCGAATGCTTCTGCCTTCGTAACACGTTCCATGTGAATGGTGACCAGACAAAGAGTGGAAAATCAAAATTCACCTATCGTCCGTTCACATTGGAAGGTAATTTCGCTTTTGCTTCCGGTATTCAGGAAATGTTGCTTCAAAGCCATACCGGAATCGTCCGTGTGTTCCCGGCTATTCCTGCTGCTTGGTCGGATGTCTCATTCGATAACCTGCGTGCTATGGGGGCTTTCCTGGTGTCTGCCGAAAAAAAAGAGGGCAAGATCGTAAAACTTCGCATCTATCCGGAACAAGGCGGTAAGTTGCGCATTGCTTTCCCTGCGGATGGCAGCGAAGTGTCCGTAACAGGGAATGAGGGTGATGTAACGAATGAAGATGGAGTTTATACGATTGAAACACGGAAAGGACAATGGATCGATATAAAGGAAAAGCAATCGCACTAAACGGTTCTTTAAAATAATTAGAGTTATTGATTGACAGATGCATGGGTCGGGGAGGTCCATGCATTTTTTTATTACATATTGTCATTGCTACATTTTGACATTTGGGATATTATCTGTAATATTGTACAGATTTTCTAATGCCATCTAAGGCTTGACTTAAACGAAAAATTAATATTGTACAATAATTAAAACGATGATTTTATGAAAATCCTGAAAACACTATTCGGCTGCCTGGCAGGAACCGTTTTGACTATGAATGTAAACGCCCAACAGGTACAAGGTTTTGTTCACGAACGTTCAACTGATTATGAGTGGCCTAAAGATCAAAAGGTTTTGGATAAACTGGATAAATGGCAAGATCAGAAATTCGGTGTTTTGTTCCATTGGGGACTATATTCTGTTCCCGGCATTGTAGAGTCGTGGTCCATCTGCTCCGAGGACGTAGACTGGATTTCCCGCAAGAAAGATATGACCTACGATGAATACAAGAAGTGGTATTACGGTTTGAAGGACTCTTTGAATCCGACACAGTTCGATCCGGCTAAATGGGCGGATATCATGCAGGATGCAGGAATGAAATATATGATCTTTACAACGAAGCATCACGATGGTTTCTGTATGTTCGATTCGAAGTTCACGGACTTCTCCATCGCGAACGGTCCTTTCGGTACTGATCCGAAAAAAGATGTGGCACGTCACGTGTTTGATGCTTTCCGCCAGAAAGATTTTATGATCGGATGTTATTTCTCTAAACCGGACTGGCATTGCGAATGGTTCTGGAATCCTTATTTTGCAACAGCCAACCGTCGTCAGAATTATAAAAAAGAAAATCATCCAGACTGGTGGAAAAACTATCAGGATTTCACTTATAACCAGATGAATGAACTGATGACTGATTATGGCAACTTCGATATCCTTTGGCTGGATGGCGGCTGGGTCACCGGTGATGATGTCAATCTGGATAAACTGTTGACAAAGGTGCGTACCTCCACACAACCGGGGTTGATCTCTGTCGACCGTACGATCCGCGGAAGAAATGAAAACTATCAGACTCCGGAACGCAGTATCCCCGAAACGCAGTTGAATAATCCGTGGGAAAGTTGCATCACGTTGAGTAATGACTGGGGCTGGGTTCCTGATGCTCCTTATAAGTCACCGACTAAAGTGATTGATCTTTTGGCTGAGATTACGGCGAAGGGGGGATGTTTGTTATTAGGTGTAGGTCCGACTCCGCAGGGAACTATCGAAGATGCGGTGGCTGAACGTCTGCATGTTATCGGAGAATGGTTGAGAACGAACGGGAAAGCGATCTATAATACCCGTATCACTCCGGTTTATAATGATGGTAATGTTTGGTTTACTGCGGATAAAGACGGTAAGACCTTATATGCCGTTTATGCTTTGCCGGAAGGAGAGAACCTGCCTGAAACGATCGAATGGAGCGGAAATATCCCGACAGGCAAGATGAAAATGCTGAAAGGAAACAAGACCGTGAAATACATCAGCAAAGACGGTAAAGTAAAGGTTACTCTTCCGAAAGGATTAAAGAATGAACCGATAGCTTTACAGTTTACAGTTAAGAAATAATGGTTCACTTCTAGCAAGATATGAGCTATCCATTTACAGTGACGGGAGTAACTTTTCCCCTCTTGAGAGGGGGCAGGGGGTGTGTTATAGTTTCGGCATAAACAGGCTTTAACACACCCCTTATCCCCTCTCAAGAGGGGAATCAGTTACCATCTGTCACTTGAACAGACACCATAAAATAGCTCAAATCTGTCAAATAGTGAAACATTCATTTTGATAATTGTTGAGACATTCAAAACTAATAATCTCTTAAATAAAACAATATAGTTATATGAGTAAAACAACATCTTTCATAATCGGCCTTATCGCATGTGCGGGACAGGCTATAGCTCAGCAGCCGTTATATAAACAGGCTACGGCACCTGTCGAGGATAGGGTAAAAGACCTGGTAGGACGTATGACCGTCGAAGAAAAAGTCGGTCAGCTATGCTGTCCGCTGGGGTGGGAAATGTATACCAAAACAAAAAATGGCGTAGTTGCCTCCGATCTTTATAAAGAACGGATGAAAGCAATGCCTATCGGTTCATTCTGGGCAGTTCTCCGTGCTGACCCCTGGACGCAAAAGACATTGGAGACTGGCTTGAACCCCGAACTATCGGCCAAAGCATTGAACGCATTACAGAAATATGCGGTAGAAGAAACCCGCTTGGGAATCCCTGTCTTATTTGCTGAAGAGTGTCCACACGGACACATGGCGATCGGTACTACTGTCTTTCCGACTTCCCTGTCACAGGCTAGTACCTGGAATGCAGAGTTAATGTACCGGATGGGGGAGGCGATTGCTTTGGAAGCACGTTCGCAAGGAGCTAACATCGGTTATGGTCCGGTACTGGATATTGCCCGCGAACCGCGTTGGTCGCGTATGGAAGAAACATTTGGTGAAGATCCTGTATTAACGACTATTCTGGGCGTTTCCTTTATGAAAGGTATGCAGGGCGAATCGCAGAATGACGGAAAACATCTATATTCTACTTTGAAACATTTTGCCGCTTACGGCATTCCTGAAGCCGGACATAACGGTGCACGTGCCAATGTCGGTATGCGCCAGCTTTTCTCCGATTATCTGCCTCCTTTCAAGAAAGCGGTGGAAGAAGGAGTGGGAACGATCATGACTTCCTACAACTCTATCGACGGCGTGCCTTGCACTTCTAATAAGTATTTATTGACCGATGTATTACGTGACCAGTGGGGATTTAAAGGATTTGTCTATTCGGATCTGACAAGTATCGAAGGAATTGTCGGAGCAAGGGTGGCAAAAGATAATAAGGAAGCCGCAGTCTTGGCTCTGAAAGCCGGTCTTGATATGGACCTGGGAGGAAATGCGTATGGCAAGAACTTAAAGAAAGCCTTTGAAGAGGGGGCCATCACAATGAATGATCTCGACAGGGCGGTAGCTAATGTGCTTCGTTTAAAGTTCCGTATGGGATTGTTCGAGAATCCGTATGTTTCTCCGGAACAGGCGAAGCAGTTGGTACGTTCGAAAGCACATAAGGAACTGGCTCGTGAGGTAGCCCGTGAAGGGATTGTCCTATTAAAGAACGATGGGATATTACCTTTGAAAAAAAATATCGGAAGCATCGCCGTTATCGGTCCGAATGCGGATATGATGTATAACCAGTTGGGCGACTACACGGCTCCTCAGGAACGTGAAGAGATTGTTACTGTTTTGGACGGCATACGGAAAGCTGTTTCTCCTTCCACGAAAGTTAATTATGTAAAAGGTTGTGCCATCCGTGACGTAACAGCAAGTAATATCCCGGCAGCAGTGGATGCAGCCCGTTCGGCAGATGTGGTCGTTTTGGTTGTGGGAGGTTCCAGTGCCCGTGATTTTAAGACAAAATATATAGGAACCGGTGCCGCTGATGTTTCTAACGACGGAAACCAGATCCTGTCGGACATGGATTGTGGCGAAGGATACGACCGCAGTACTTTACGTTTGCTGGGCGATCAGGAGAAGTTGCTGGAGGCAGTAGCTGCGACAGGTAAGCCCCTGGTAGTTGTCTATATTCAGGGACGTACCCTGAACATGAATCTGGCTTCGGAAAAAGCGCAGGCATTGCTTACGGCTTGGTATCCCGGTGAACAGGGTGGTACGGCTATTGCTGATGTATTATTTGGTGATTACAACCCCGCCGGACGTATGCCGGTATCCGTTCCCCGTAGCGAAGGCCAGTTACCTTTGTTCTATTCGCAGGGTAAACAACGTGCTTATGTGGAAGAAGAGGGAACACCTCTTTATGCCTTTGGTTATGGTTTGAGTTATACTAAATTCGATTACAGCCAGCTGGAAATGCAAAAAGGCAATGGAAAAGATGCCTTGCAAACAGTAAGTTGCACGGTAACCAATACTGGCGACCGTGATGGGGAAGAAGTTGTTCAGCTTTATATCTGCGACAAAGTCGCTTCTGTTTCCCAGGCTCCGATCTTGCTGAAGGCATTCAAACGCATCGCCTTAAAGAAGGGTGAAAGCAGAAAAGTAACATTTACATTAGGTGAAGAGGAACTGTCTCTTTATAATCAGGAAATGAAACAGGTAGTAGAACCCGGCGACTTCAAAGTAATGGTTGGAGCGGCTTCGGATGATATCCGGCTGAACGGAGAGTTTACATTATAATATTAAAAAACTGTATTGAATGTTACTTTTCTCTTGAAAGAAAAGTAACCAAAAGTTCAAGGCTGCACCGGCTTCGCTGCTACGGGGAAAGACTACGCTTTAAAAATCCGAAACTCGCTTCGCCGGGGACAGCGAACGTAGGATGCGAAGTAGCGAACCAGGTGCAGCCTTGATCTTTTGGCTACTTTTGGATCAAAAGTTAGTTTAAAACTTGCTAAATTTTTACTCACCTTACTAAAAAGCCAGACGGACGGATTGTGCAAAATAAACGCCTTATTTTGTCAACATGACAATAATAGAGTCTTTTTACTTTTGTGAAAGAATCTTTTATAAAGTAATATAGTCTCTAATAAACAAGTAATCATGCATAATACGTGGAAAAAGTGGAATATTATTATTCCGATGGTAACCTTAGTCATCTCTTTCTCTTCGGGCTGTATAAGTTCGAATGATATGGAAGATAATACGATGAAGCTATGGTATAAAGCACCGGCAGACGCTTCTGTAAAAGATAATCCCCGGGAATGGGGCAACAATAAGAGCTGGGTAAAAGCATTACCGATTGGTAATGGTTATATGGGAGCGATGGTATTTGGTGATGTTTTTACCGAACGGGTACAGTTAAATAATAAAAAACTCTGGTCGGGGAGTCCACAGGACGGAGATAATCCGGAAGCCTTGAAAGCCCGGCCGGAAATACGTAAATTACTTTTAGCCGGGAAATATAAGGAGGCAGAAGCATTGGCCAGCCGTACGCAGATTTGCCGGGGAAAAGGCTCTACTTCCGGATCAGCAGCCGACAGTCCGTTCGGTTGTTTCCAGACATTAGGAGATCTCTATATTGATTTTGCCGATAAGTCTGAATATACAGAGTATTATCGGGAGCTGGATCTGGAACGGGCTATGGTGAATGTTTCATACAATGTAAACGGAAATAAGATAGAACGTTCTTATTTCGCAAGTTATCCGGATAATGTTATCGTTGTGAAAATTAAATCTGCCCAGAAAGGAAAACTGAACTTCTCTGTCAGGATGGACCGTCCGGAACGGTATGAGGTTGTTGAAGACCAAGGACAACTGGTTATGAGAGGAGCCATGAATGACGGATATGGAGGCGACGGAATGAAATATTGGGCACGCTTGGACGCTTCCCTGAAAGGAGGGGATAAGCAGATTGAAAACAATCAACTGACCATTCATAATGCCGACGAAGTAATTCTATATCTGACATCTGCAACAAACTATACGGGCTATCCTTCTTATCTGGACATTGCTTATGAGGAAAATACATCCGAGCTGTTGAAGAATGCTATGGCGCAATCTTATGACAAATTGCTGGATAATCACCTGAAGGATTATACAACCTATTATGACCGTGTATCCTTTAGCATTACTGAACATCTGAAAGATACTATACCTACCGATCTCCGGCTGGCGGAAGCAAGAAGCGGCAAGGAGGATTTGCATCTGCAGGAATTGTTATTCCAGTATGGCCGATATCTATTGATTTCTTCCTCCCGCGAAGGTTCTTTGCCTGCAAACTTACAAGGTGTTTGGGGTGAAAAAATACAAACAGCTTGGAATGGTGACTATCATATGAACATAAACCTTCAGATGAATTATTGGTTGTCACAGAGCACGAACCTGCCTGAAATGTTCATGCCTTTTGTTGATCTGCTGGAAGATATTCAGGTATCGGGCAAGAAGACAGCGCAGGTACATTATGGATCGGAAGGGTGGAGTACCCATACAATCGTTAATCCCTGGGGATTCACTTCTCCGGGAGAAGGTTTCGGTTGGGGTTCTCATGTCGCATCAGCCGGTTGGCTTTGTCAGAATCTTTGGGAGCACTATGCTTTTACCCGGGATAAGGAGTATCTGAAGCGCATTTATCCGATCCTTAAAAATACAACTCAATTTTACACAGACTGGCTTTATTGGGAGCCGGCCACCGCAAAATGGATTTCCATTCCTTCCACCTCTCCGGAGAATACCTTTATTTCACCAACCGGAGAAGGGGCTCATATCTGTGCCGGATCTGCACACGACCATCAGGTGATAGACGATCTGTTCCAGCATTATGTTACTGCATCAGAGGTTTTATCTGTTGATAATGAGTTGTTAGGGAAGGTTCGGGATATGTTGCCGAACCTGAAGAAAACGGAAATAGGTTCGGATGGACGTTTGATGGAATGGGATAAAGAATATGAAGAAGCAGAGCCGGGGCATAGACATATATCTCATTTATATGCATTGTTTCCCGCCAATCAAATCAATAGAAATACCCCTGAGTTATTTGCAGCAGCCCGCAAAACATTGGATCGCAGAATTGAATATATGCATGGTACTGTGGGATGGAGTATGGCTTGGATGACTTCTTTGGGGGCTCGTTTTTCTGATTCACAGCTAGCCTATTCTTCCGTAAAAAGATTGATACAAAACTGTGTATTGGATAATATGTTTACAATTGCGCCGCCTTTCCAGATAGATGCCAATTTCGGTATCACTGCCGGTATTGCTGAAATGCTGATTCAAAGCCACGAAGGGAAAATCGTTTTATTACCGGCTTTACCAGAAGAGTGGAATTCAGGTTCTGTGAGAGGCTTGTGTGCCCGTGGTGGTTACGAAGTGGATATGGATTGGAAAGATGGAAAATTACTGAATGCTAAAATAAGATCGAAAGCGTTGGATGGTGATGTTATACTTATTTATGGTGGAAAAGATACAACAGTATTTTTAAGAAAAGGGGAAGAGAAAAAGTTATTTTGAGATTTACAATAATGTTAGGCAATATGAAAAAACAAATTTTTATAATATTGTTGTTTATGAAGCTGTCAATGCTGTTCGGGAGGGACGACGCGTACTTTTGAGAATCCGAAACATTATCTGTTTCCGATACCTCAAAGTGAAATTGATATAAACGGAAACCTTGAACAGAATCCGGGATATTGATGGTTTAATGGTTGATTTTGAGAATTGGTGAAACAGTTTCTCTATATGAGCCCCGAAAGTTTGATTGACGCTTTCGGGGTTTATTGTATAGTGGCTATCATAAATACAATATTATTGTTCCTATAACAAGAAGTTTTTTATCGAGTTCCTAATTTGATACATTTTTGAAGAATCCGTTCCGAATTTAAAAGGTTTTGTTTCAAATATAATACTAACTGATAATGAGATAGTAACTTCCTTTGTAATCGTGAATCTTTTACAAATAAAGTATTATGTAACGTGGTTTTATTAAACATTGTTATTATGGAAAACAAAAAAATGTGTGTGTGGAAACGAGGGGGATATTTGTTTCTTACAACTTTGTTAAGCACAAGTCCTTTCTCTAGTCATGTTTATGCCAGAACTGATCATGATCAGTTCAACTCGGTCAGAGATCGAGTTGAACTATGGTCTAAGCCAGAAAAAAGAAAAAAAGATAACCGGGACGGTTGTCGATGAAACAGGTCTTCCTGTTATTGGAGCCAATGTAGTGCAAAAAGGTACTACTAATGGTAGTATAACGGATATAGACGGTCGTTTCTCTTTAAATGTTCCGGATGATGCAATTCTGGAAGTATCTTATATAGGTTACTTGGCGCAGTCTGTACCAGTAGGAAATAATTCTTCTTTTCAAATTACTCTCCGGGAAGATTCTCAGAAACTAGATGAGGTTGTGGTAGTTGGTTTTGGTACTCAGAAAAAGGTGAATTTGACAGGAGCCGTCTCCACTGTTTCCTCTGATGTCTTTGAAGGGCGTTCTGTGTCGAATGCTTCACAAGCCTTACAGGGAGCAATGCCGGGATTAAACATTCAGCAGACTCAAGGCTACCTGGACTCATCTCCTTCTATTAATATTCGTGGTGTCGGGACAATTGGTGAAGGATCTTCGGGGAGTCCGCTGGTATTGATCGACGGGATGGAAGGGGATATGAACCGTTTGAATCCTCAGGATATTGAAACAGTATCTGTATTGAAAGATGCTGCGGCATCATCTATTTATGGGTCTCGGGCACCTTTTGGTGTTATTCTGATAACAACGAAAAAAGGTAAAGCCGGCAAGATGTCTGTTAATTATAATAACTCTTTCCGTTGGAGTAAAGCCACAAACATGCCGCAGACAGTAGACTCTTATACTTTTGCCAATTATTTTAATGAAGCTGCGACGAATGCTGGAAAAGCAGGGCATTTCTCTCCTGAACGTTTACAAAAGATCAGAGATTTTATTGATGGCAAGCTGACTGGAGGAATCGACCCTGACCCGAACAATCCGTCCCGATGGGCTGACCTGTATGATAAAGGCTATGGAAATACAGACTGGATCAATATGATTTTTGATGATTCTGTGTTCTCTCACGAACATAACCTGAGTGTATCTGGTGGTAGTGAAAAAGTTCAGATGTATGCATCAGTAAATTATCTCGGACAAGATGGTTATATGCGTTTGAATCCAGAAAATAACCAGCGTGTGGCTACAAATCTGAAAGTAACATCGAAGTTAAATGATTATATAAGTATTAATTATAATATGAGGTTTAATCAGATCGATTATGAAAAACCGACTCATTTGACTGATGGCTTATTTTCAAATTTATCGCGTCAAAGCTGGCCTACTTTGATTGCATATGATCCGAATGGAAATTTATATGAATATGCGACTCATGCTTTACGGTTGCGTGATGGCGGGCGGACAACAAAGAAAACATATGAAACGACTCAACAGGTGAATATTGTTGTGGAACCGATCAAAGGATGGAAAATTATCGGTGATGTGAATTATCAATTATATAATGAACGGGTACATGCAGATATCCAGAAAGTTTATAATTACGATGTAAACGGTGAACCTTATCAATCTACGCTGGGTGGTGCCAATTCAAGTGTTTCAGAGAATTATAAAGGAACTAAATATTTGAATATAAATGCATATACCGAATACGTGAAGGAGTTGAGCGGGCATAACTTCAAAGTGATGGTTGGTATGCAGTCGGAGCAACTCTGGCAGGATGTGACAAGTGCCGGGCGTTTGGGTATTATTGTTCCCGGAACAAATGTAATAGATGCTACCTCAGGGAATGATTCAGACGGAAAGTCGGTTCCTCCCACGGTAGGCGGAGCATATGATAAATGGTCGACTGCAGGTTTCTTTGGACGTTTGAATTACGATTATAAAGGTCGCTATCTGATAGAAGGAAATTTACGTTATGATGGAACATCACGTTACCGTTCGGATCAACGTTGGCGCTGGTTCCCTTCTGTGTCTTTAGGGTGGAATATGGCAAATGAAGAGTTTTTTAGTTCATTGTCGGAATATATATCAACCTTTAAGTGGAGAGGTTCTTACGGATTATTGGGAAATCAAAATACAAAAGTTTGGTATCCGACTTATCTGACAATGCCTATCGGTTCATCTAACAGTGCATGGCTGATCAATGGAAATCAGCAAAATACTTCTTCTGCACCAGGTCTTATCAGTATGACGATGGGATGGGAAACAGTCAAAACTACTAATATTGGTTTTGATGCAAATGCTTTGAATAACAGGTTAGGATTAAGCCTTGAATGGTTTACGAGAAAAACCGAAGACATGATAGGCCCGGCTCCTGAAATGCCTGTGATTTTGGGTACAGCAGTTCCTAAAACGAATAATACGAGTTTACGTACAAATGGTTGGGAACTGAATGTGTCATGGCGTGACCGTTTGAAGAATGGACTAGGCTATAGAGTAGCTTTCAATTTATCGGATGCACGGACTGAAATTCTGGAATATCCTAACCATACAGGAACTGTTACAGGTTATTATTCCGGTAAAGACATGGGGGAGATATGGGGATTTGAGACTGTTGGCATAGCCAAGACCCAGGAAGAGATGGATGCTCATCTGGCCACTTTGCCTAATGGCGGACAGAATACGATGGGAAATAACTGGGCTGCCGGTGATATAATGTACCGCGATCTGAATGGTGACGGAAAGATCGACTGGGGGAATTCAACTTATGATGATCTGGGGGATATGAAGGTTATAGGTAACGAAACTCCCCGATATATGTTTGGCTTGAATCTGGGAATGGATTATAAAGGCTTTGATGTAAGTGTATTCTTCCAGGGAATTATGAAAAGGGATTATTTTACTGGTAGTTCAGACTTTTGGGGAGCTAGTTCCCTCTGGTCTTCTACTTTCTACGAACAACACATGGACTATTTCAGAGCAGATGAAAACCATCCGTTAGGTATGAACCTGAATGGATATTACCCGAGACCTCTGTTTGATTCCAGTAAAAATAAACATGCGCAGACACGTTATCTGATGAATGCAGCCTATATCCGCTTGAAAAATCTCAGTATTGGATATACGCTTCCACAAGCATTGGTAAATAAATGGAAACTACAGAACCTTCGGGTGTATGTAACCGGTGAAAACTTATGGACTGGAACCAGTTTGACTGATCTGTTCGATCCGGAAACATTGACTACAGATCCGGCAGGTATGATTAAATATCCTTTGTCGGCTGTCTATTCATTTGGATTGAGTATAACTTATTAATAATGGAAAATTCACAATCATGAAATATCAAGGAATAAAATATATAATCGGTGCTTTTTTCCTGGGCTGTACTTTAACGGCCTGTAATGATAATCTGGAAATTACACCTCCGTCTTCAATAATACCTGAAGATTATTTAACGGAAGAATCTCAGTTAGATTCTTATATAATTAACCGATATACAGCTTTACCTAATTCCGGTGGAGGTGTCGGTCTGGATAATGGAACGGATAATGAGGCTGGTATGAATTTTTCTTCCAGTTATACGGATGGCGACTGGAAAGTGGGGGAGACTGCCGGTGAATGGAACTTTGAGGAGATTTATCAGTTGAACTATTTTTTTGACAAGGTATTACCCTTGTATAAGAATGGAAAAATATCCGGTGTAAAGGAAAATATTGAACATTATATTGGAGAAGCTTATTTCCTTAGAGCAGTGGCTTATTATAATAAGCTGGTGTCATTGGGTGATTTTCCGATCGTACGCCATACGTTTGTAGACGATAGGCAACATCTGACAGAGGCATCCAAGCGTATGCCGCGTAATGAAGTTGCCCGCTTCATTATTTCTGATCTGGATTCGGCTGCCATATTGATGAAGCCGACTGCTCCCGATGGACGCAAAAATCGTTTGTATAAAGATATTGCTTATCTGATGAAATCAAGAGTAGCCTTATTTGAAGGTACTTGGCTGAAATATTTTAAGGGTACGGCTTTTGTTCCGAACGGAGAAGGCTGGCCGGGGGCAAACAAAGAATACAACAAAGGTTACCAGTTTCCGTCAGGCAGTATTGACAATGAAGTCAAATGGTTTTTGGAGCAGGCTGTAGAAGCTTCGGATATTGTAGCTTCCAAATATCAGTTAACAACAAATTCCGGTGTGTTAATGCAGGGAGCGAGTGACACGAATCCCTATGTCGAAATGTTTAGCGCAATGGATATGTCCGGCTATAACGAAATTTTGCTTTGGAGAGACTTTGATAAAGGTAAAAACATTGTCAATAATCGGGCAGTAGATGCTGGGACGACTTGTACGGCTATCGGTTTGACCAGGGGAATGATTCAAAGTTATTTAATGAATGACGGCTTGCCTTATTATGCATCTTCACTCTATAAAGGGGATAATTCATCCCAAAACGTAGTTGAAAACCGGGACGATCGTATTCGCCTATTCCTGAAACAACCGGGCATGATCAATATCTGGTTGAACGTAGGGCAAGGAACGCATGGTGTTCCCGTTGAGCCTGCCTTACCGGACATTATAAATGGTGTGGGACAGTTGAGAAATAATACCGGTTATGTATCACGTAAATATTGGTATTGGGATCATCTCTATTGTAATAACTGGCAGGGTGAAACTGGTGTACACATTTTCCGTGCAGCAGAGGCTTATCTGAATTATATTGAAGCTTATTACGAATGTTATGGAAATCTGGATAGTAAAGCGGATCAATATTGGAAGACATTACGCCGTCGTGCCCATGTCAATGAAGATTATACTAAAACAATACAGGCCACTAATATGCAGAAAGAAGCAGAACTCGACTGGGCTGCTTATTCAGCCGGAAATATATTGAATGATGCTACATTGTTTAATATCCGCAGAGAAAGACGTAATGAATTTTTGAGTGAAGGTTTCCGTAGTCCTGATTTGAAACGCTGGCGTTCGATGGATCAATTAATGACGAAAAAGTATCATATTGAAGGATTTAAACTATGGAATACCGATCTTCCTGAGAAATATGCTATGGCTGGTTATAATCTGATTTATGATCAGGATCCGAATTCCAATGTATCGTCTCCATCAACCGGAAATTATTTACGTCCGTATGAAATTTTGAAGACAAACCGGGCATACGAAGGATATGGCTGGCATATGGCACACTATCTGAATCCGATTGCCATGCAACATTTTATGATCACTTCAACAGAAGACAGAGATACCTATTCCGATTCTCCGATCTATCAGAATCCATATTGGCCCGTAAAAGCTAATTATCCTGCTGAGAAGTAATCGTGAACCCTATACGAGTGAAAGCGAAGTATATGTTTATGGTAATTAGATGAGAACAAAGAGCCATTTTTCAACTTAATAGTAAGTTAAGAATGGCTCTTTTTCATTTATTATACCTGTAGTTCCGAATTTGATGCATTTATTGCAAATTAGTTCCGAATAAAAGTTTTATGTTTATACTATTATCAGGGCCGAAAAGAATAAATATCGTTAATTTGCAGATGTAAATTGTATTAATATCATTTAAACACAAAGTTCCTATATGAATGTAAGAAAACTTTTTTACTTACTGGTTTCGGCCATATGTCTGCAATCGGTTTGTGCAACAGATTTCGTTATTCCACGTCTTTCGCCTTTGCCTACAAGAGTAGAGAAGGAGAAGGTCTTGTTGGCGGGTGACTGGCAGTTCAACCCTTCTCCGGAAAAGAACTTTTGGGAGAAAGCGAAAGTGAATAACTGGAAGAATATCGAAGTTCCCGGCGAGTGGGTCATGCAAGGTTTTGAAGTAGAAAAAGGAAAAGCGGCCGGTTATTTCCGTACGTTTACAGTTCCTGCTTCCTGGGCCGGACAACGGATAAAACTACGTTGTAACGGGATATATAGTGATAGCCAGGTTTTTATAAATGGCAAAAAGGCCGGTTCTCATTTGGGAGGTTTTACTGCTTTCGAACTGGATGTGACAAATCTGGTGGAAACAGGTAAAGAAAATAGAATAGCGGTTTCAGTAATATCGGAGAGCCTTGCCGATTCAACATCGAGCGGGTCTCAGTATGCCGTTCATCCGTTGGGAGGTATTACACGCGATATCTATTTGTTTACATTACCGGAAGTGAATCTGGGTATGTTTCATGTTTCCACTTCATTTGATTCGACCTATACGGATGCAACTTTAAAGACAGAGGTAGAGATAATGAATGAATCTCCAGCTATGGCTAAAGGCTTGTCTCTTTCTTTTACTTTGAAGGATGCTAGTGGAAAAGATATTCCATTGAAACGAAATACAGTCCCTGTCGGTGCGATGACAGCCGGAAATACAGAAAAGGTGCAACTGTCATTTGATATTACCGATCCCCATAAATGGGATTCCGAACATCCTTATCTGTATACTTTTACCTGCCGGTTAAAGGACGGAAAAGAGGTATTGCATGAAACTACCCGCCGTGTCGGTTTCCGCCAGGTGGAAGTGCGCGGTAACCAGATGTTTATTAACAACATGCCGGTAAAACTTCGCGGTGTATGCCATCATGAGGTTATGCCGTTGCGCGGGCGTTCTGTGAACGATGATATGTGGCGTAAGGATGTGGAGTTGTTCCGTCGCGGAAATGTGAATTATTTTCGTACTTCCCATTATCCGCCCGATGAGGCCTTGCTGGAAGCATGCGATGAACTGGGTATGCTGGTTGAAGTAGAAGCTCCTTTTTGTTGGGCACATAACACGAATGTGCCGGAGGAAATGCACGATGCCGTATTGGTTAATCAGCATGTCGAAATGGTAAACCTGAACCGTAGCCATCCTTCCGTCATTATGTGGTCAATGGGTAACGAATCATTGAAATATGATGAATATTTCAAAAAAGCATCGGGAATAGTCAAACAAATAGATCCGACCCGTCCCCGTATCTTCAGCCAATGGGGACCGGATGCGGATAACGGTGAACTGGAAGTAACCAATCATCACTATCCGGGACCAACCGGGCCGGATAAATATCGCAACAGCAAACGTCCCGTCACCTTCGATGAGTTCTGCCACCTGAATGCTTACAACCGCCTGGAGCTGGCTGCCGATCCGGGACTGCGAACCATGTGGGGACCTTTATTGGATAAGATGTGGAACGATATGTATCATAGCCAGGGCGTTCTGGGAGGAGCTATCTGGGCAGGTATCGACGATACTTTCTTTTTGCCGGGCGAACGTGCCGTCGGTTACGGAACCTGGGGCCCGGTTGATGGCTGGCGTCGCGAAAAACCGGAGTACTGGAGCATGAAGAAGGCTTACAGTCCCGTAAAAATAGCGTTGAAAGGGAATATGACAGAAGACGGACTTGTTCGTTTCCATGTAGAGAACCGCCATAATTTCAGTAATCTGTCCGAATGTACGATTGAATGGAAAGCAGGAGGTAAAACCGGTAAGATTACAGCTGTTGTTGCTCCCCGTTCGGAAGGCGAACTGGAAGTGAAACTGCCGGAGTCTTTGCGTCAGGCAGAAACAATGGAGTTGACAGTAACCGGTGTACGTGGATTTGTTATCGATCGATATAACTTCCGCATCCTGCCGGAATGCGAACAGCCGATGCAACGTCTGACGGGAAAACTTTCCTGCCGGGAAAAAACGGACCGGATCGAGGTGGAATCCTTAGCCGGACATTTCACGATTGATAAACGTAACGGCTTGTTATCTGCTGATCGTAATGGAAAAGTCCTATTGCAACAGTCACCGTCATTAATGGTATTACCCCTGAACGGTGAAGGTGAAGGTATTCAGATGACAGGAAAAGACCAGAAGTTCACTCCGTTTAACCCGCTTTGTGAAAACTGGGTGGCACAGTCCGTCTCCTGCACATCGGGGGAAAAGGAGATCAGTGTCAGAGTAACCGGAGCATATAAGGAGGCTGAAGGTTCGTTTGAATATCGTTTCCATAATAACGGAGAAGTTGATTTCATTTACGATTTTACGATGCTCCGGGAAGTTTCACCGAGACAGACCGGATTGGTCTTTACTTTGCCGTCTTCCTTTACCCGCCTGGATTGGAAACGTAAAGGATATTGGAGTGTTTACCCCGAAGACCATATCGGTGCTTTGGAAGGAAAAGCGGAAGCCTTCAATGCTTCTTTGCCCTTGTCCGGTCTTGCCGGTCCTTCAAAATCGCCTTCGGTGTCATGGTCGCTCGATCAGACGGCTGCAGGTTCTAACCTCTTCCGTTCGACAAAAGAGAATGTCTACTCCGTAAACCTGAAGAATCAGGAAGGAGAAACACTTACGGTCATTTCCGACGGTTCACAGCATACCCGTTCATGGATAGACGGAGAGGCCATCCGTTTATTGGTAGCCGGCTACAATAATGCAGGCAAGGAAAACTTCCTGATCCCTCATGCTGAGAAAGAATACAGGCCTTTGCGGAAAGGGGACAAGGTAGAAGGTAAGATCCGGATTTCTTTTCATTCCGGAAGATAAAGACAGGAGCATTTTAAAGGTCAGGTCTTTTGAAATGTTAAGACAGGACTTTTGATGATAAAACAAGGGGCTTTTGAATTCAAAAGCCCCTTGTTTTTGTTTCTTTACAGATAGATATGAAATATCTAAATTCATTTTTTTTATGTCTTATATTAAAATGCCATGTTGTACGCTTGATTTAATGAGGAATCCAGCTCCCCGGCAGATAGGGTAACTTCATTTGTTGTTATTCGACGTTTGTTATTTTGCCGAGGCAAGGAAATTGTATGGTGGGGAGATACCCCTCCCGACAAACTGGTCGACCTTAACTAGGTAAGTTTATTTGTCTGAATTCATAGGGTAAACTGGCTTTATTTCGTCTAGTAAGAAATAATTTAAAGTTTTATACCATGAAAATTCTAAGTAAAGTATTCTTGCTTTTTTGTTTTTTATCTTTCATATCCTGTCAGAAAGATCCGCAGATACAGGCGGCTTACGACCTGATCGAACGTATCAGTCCTGGGTATGGTAAACAGTTTTGTCTGGAACTGATCGAGCCGGAGAACGGAAATGATGTCTATGAAGTGGCCGGAGAGAATGGCAAAGTGGTGTTGCGCGGTAACAATACCGTATCGTTGGCAACCGCCTATAACCAATACCTGAAATATCACTGCAAGGCCCATGTCTCCTGGTTCGGCGATCAGTTAAGTTTACCGGAAACATTGCCTGTTCCGACAGAGACAACACATCGGATTATTAATGGAAAGTATCGTGTCTATTTTAATTATTGTACGTTGAGCTATACCGGTGCCTGGTGGGATTGGCAGCGCTGGCAGCGGGAGATCGATTATATGGCTATGAACTCGATCAATACGCCTTTGTCGGTTGTCGGCCTGGAAGGCGTTTGGTATAATACACTGCTTCGTTTTGGTTTTACGGATGAGGAAGCACGTTCTTATCTGGTCGATCCTGCCCATTTTGCCTGGCAGTGGATGCCTAATATCGAGAGCTTTGGCGGACCGCTGCCAAAATCATGGATCGATTCGCATATTGCTTTGGGTAAACAAGTGGTAAATCGTCAGTTGGAATTGGGAATGACACCGGTGCAGCAAGGTTTTTCCGGTGCTGTACCTCGTAAGATGATGGAGAAGTTTCCAGAGGCAAAAATACAAAAACAACCTGATTGGTACGGCTTTGAAGGTATCTGCCAGTTAGACCCACTCGACCCGCTGTTTACGGAACTGGGAAAAGCCTTTCTGGAAGAAGAACAGAAATTATATGGGACTTACGGGCTCTATGCGGCTGATCCTTTTCATGAAAGCCAACCGCCTGTGGATACTCCCGAATATCTGAATGCCGTAGGTTCTTCTATCCATCAATTGATGAAGGCTTTCGACCCGAATGCGCTGTGGGTGATGCAGGCCTGGAGCTTCCGTAAAGATATTGCTTCCGTCGTACCGAAACATGACCTGCTTGTATTGAGCCTGAACGGAGCGTTAGGGGGAGATGATCATTTCTGTGGCCATGATTTTGTAGCTGGTAACCTCCATAACTTCGGCGGACGTGTCAATCTTCACGGAGATCTGCCGCTGGTATCATCCAATCAGTTTATGAAAGCAAAGCAGGAAACGCCGAATGTGGTGGGATCCGGTTTGTTCATGGAGTCGATCGGACAGAATCCGGTGTTTTATGAATTGGCCTTTGAAATGCCGGTTCATCAAGATTCGGTGAAGCTGAAAGAATGGCTGGGTAAATATGCGGAACGTCGCTATGGAGCTTTTTCGGATGCTGCCTGCAAAGCCTGGGAATTATTATTGGCAGGCCCTTATTGCGCCGGGACGAACGGGGTCGAGTCCAGTTCGATCATCTGTGCCCGTCCTGCTGTGGATGTGAAAAAGTCGGGACCGAATGCAGGTTTTAATATTCCTTACGATCCGCAATCGTTGATAGAGGCCGAAGCCTGTCTATTGCAGGATGCGGAACAATTGAAAGGTTCCAAACCTTATCGTTTCGATATTGTAGATGTACAGCGTCAGGTCATGTCTAACCTGGGGCAGGAAATACATAAAAAAGCAGCCGAAGCATTCAGGAAAAAGGATAAAGAGGCGTTTGCATTACACTCCAGACGCTTCCTTGAGTTATTAAAAGATGTAGATATCTTGCTTCGTACGCGTACAGAGTTTAACTTTGACCAGTGGTTGACGGATGCCCGTGCTTGGGGAACAACTGATGAAGAACAAAATTTGTTTGAAAAGAATGCCTCTTCACTGGTGACTATCTGGGGGGGACAGGTCGATGTTCGTCAGTTCGATTATTCATGGCGCGAATGGACCGGTTTGATCGAGGGGTATTATCTGCAACGCTGGAAACAGTTCTATGATATGTTGCAGGGACATCTTGATAATGGAACGACTTATAGGGAGGAAGATGCAAAGATGGATTTAGGTCGCCAGGCTTTCCGTGCGAATGAGTTTTATGATTCGTTGGCTGACTGGGAATTGGCTTTCGTCAATCGTTCGGGTAAAGCCCGTACTCCGATAACGGAAGGAGACGAAGTCGTTATTGCCCGTCAGATGTTAGACAAATACAAACAATTAGCAAAAGAATACTACAATGTTGAGAAAACAAATTAAGTACCTGATGGTATATTCGCTTCTGACCCTGCCTTGTGTTATGCAGGCGCAGGATGATGTAACGAATGCTTTCGACGATTTGAAAAGACAGGGGACGGTAAACGAGCAAGACTCGGAAATGCGCCTTGTAGCCTCACCGGATGCAGTGAAGAAGTTGATACAGGAAAATCCGGTAGCCGGTTATTTTTGTTTTACGGAAGACCGGGAGCACGATATCCGTATGACGGATGCGATACCTTTGCGCTGGGTGGAGCGGACGGCCGATTCACGGACAAAATTCAGGGGTGATTGTCTTCCGGGCGAGTTCTATACCTGGCAGGTAGGAATCTTTGCTCCGTATAAGGACATGTCGAACCTGTCCGTCACCTTTTCTGACTGGAAGAATGAAAAAGGGAATAAGATACCGGCTTCCGCTTTCCGTTGCTTTAACCTGGGAGGAACCGATACGAACGGTAGGACTTTTAAAAAGACGGTAAATGTTCCTAAAGGAAATGTGCAGGCGTTATGGATCGGTTCCGATGTGCCTGTGACGGCAAGCGGTGTTTATAAAGGGACGGTTACAGTCAAAGCTGCCAATGCCAAACCGGTAGAGATCGCCTGCGAATTGACCGTGCAAGGTTCTCCCATTGCAAACCACGGAGATAATGAAGGTTGGCGTAAAACCCGCCTTCGCTGGCTGGATTCTTCCATCGGAAATGCCGATGAGCCCACGGCTCCGTATATTCCGGTTCAATTACGGAAGCAAACGATCTCTTGGCTGGGTGGGACGATGGAGTTGTCGAAAGAAGGGTTGCCTCAATCCCTTTCTACCCATTATGATCAGGGCAACCAATTGAACGACCAGAGCAATAACCCTGTTTTGGCCAGTGAAATGCGGTTCGTGATCGAAACGGAGAATGGCGAAGAAGTATTGAAGAGTGGTTCGCTGCGAATCACCGGACGGAATAATGCATTGGTAAATTGGACGGCCGGCCGTAAGAGCCGTCATTTCGAAGTACAGTGTTCCGGAAGTTTCGGCTTTGATGGGCTGGTCGATTATCGGATACAGGTAAAATCCCTGGGAGACGTAAAGGTGAAGGATATCCGTCTGGAAGTGCCTTACACTGCTTATGCCGCCAAATATATGATGGGCTTAGGCCATAAAGGCGGTTTGCGTCCGGATTCGGTGATCAACTGGCAATGGAACGTGGAGAAACATCAGGATAAGATCTGGATGGGAAATATAAATGCTGGTCTGAACTTCTGCTTTAAAGATGAAAACTATAACCGTCCTTTGGTAAATATTTATTATGGATTAGGTAAATTGAACCTGCCAGCTTCGTGGGGAAATGCGAATAAAGGCGGTATCGACATTCTGCCCGGCAAAGATGGTACAGTTCTGATGACAGCCTACAGCGGTGAACGCGATATGAAGAAAGGCGATGTCCTTCATTATAATTTCAATATGCTGGTTACTCCGGTGAAACCGCTTAACCTGCCGGAACTCGCCGAGAAGCGTTTCTTCCATTCCAACAGCGACGTGAGTGCCGGTTATATCCCTGCCGCTTTGGAAGCGGGAGCCAACATGATCAATGTACATCATAAGAAAGATATTTATCCGTTCATTAACTACCCGTATTATGATGAAGCCGTTCCGGATCTGAAGCGTTTTATCTCGGATGCACACAGTAAGGATTTGGATGTCCGGCTTTATTATACGACCCGTGAGTTGACGGTGAAGATACCTGAGTTATGGGCGTTGCGTAGCCTGGGCAGTGAAGTGATCCATGACGGTCCCGGAAAGGATGCCCGTACATTGATCCATCGCAATGGCCCTCACGAATGGTTGAACAAAAACCTGACGACTCATTTCATCCCGGCCTGGTATAACGCTTTTAAAGAAGGCAAATATGCTGGCGATATGGATATCTCGGTCATAACAACCCCTGATTCCCGTTGGAACAATTACTATCTGGCAGGCCTGGACTGGATGATAAAGAACCTGGGACTGGATGGTGTCTATATCGACGACAGTGCTTTGGATCATCAAACGCTGCAACGTGCCCGCCGTGTAATGGATGCCGACGGCAAACGCCGCCTGATCGATATCCATTCCTGGAATCACATGAACCAGTGGGCCGGCTATGCCAATTCGCTGCATCTTTATCTGGAGTTGCTGCCTTACGTAGACCGTACCTGGATCGGTGAAGGCTTCCCTGCAAATAATACATTGGATTTCTGGCTGGTGGAAATGTCCGGTATTCCTTTCGGATTGATGAGTGAAACGTTAGATGCCCGGAATGTGTTCCGTGGAATGATCTACGGTATGCTTCCCCGCCTGCCGTGGAGCGGGAATCCTGTTCCGCTCTGGCATCTTTGGGATGATTTCGGTATGAAGGATGCCGTGATGAGAGGCTATTGGGACGAACGTTGTCCGGTAAAAACGGATAATGCGAATATTCCGGCTACCGTTTACATCAACGGAGATAAAGCGCTTGTCGTACTGGCTAACTGGACTGATCTTCCCCAAACGGCAAAGATTTCCCTGGACGAACAGTTACTGGGCTTTAAGCCGTCTTCCTATCTTTTGCCGGAAATCAGAAACACACAATGGGAAGGTAAGATGTCTTCCCTGACCCAGTGTGAGATTATGGGACGGGGCGGCATGATCATTTTACTGGAAAAATAAAAGAGTAAATTAGGTAATACCGTTTTGTATAAGTTAAAGGGCCGAATGATACCATTTCGGCCCTTCTTTTTTCTTGAAAGTGTAAAAATCGGCTCTCTCTTTTTCCATATCTTTGTTCCATACATGTAGAAAAAGAGAATACTATGAGTAATACAACAGAACAATCCCTCTGGGGACTCCTGGAAGGGATAACGGACAACCTGAAACATAAACGGCTGGCGGATGTATTTCGCTTTGTCTCTTTTCAGCCGTTTGAAACATTCGGACCACACCAGCATTTGCGTATCGAGATCAACTATGTGAAGAAGGGTAATTGTATTCTGCACCTCGAAAACGAAAGTATCAGCTTCAATGAGAACGAGATGATGATCGTCTGCTCGAATGTGGAGCATACCTTCGAAGCCGGTTCGGAAGGCACTACACTGATGCAATTGGAATTTCTGCCGGAAATATTCTCCCGTTTCAATCCGCATGCACAGGATGAGACAGGCGAGTTGACTCCCGTTACTATCTTCTCGGAGGAAAACCGCCTGATCAAGATCGTAAACAATGTTCGTATCATGCGGGCCGTTCAGCGTATCGTCAACGAGATGAATCTGAAAAATAAATACTATCAATATCTGGTGGTAATGTATTATGCGGAACTGCTTATTCTAATCTACCGCTATATGGATGAATCCTATCTGCCGATATGTACAAACGAATCGCTGAAAAAGGCAATTTCTTATATTCGTATGAATTATCAGTCGGAAGTGACGATCAGCGATGTGGCCGGGCAGACCGGAATAGGGGAGCGCTACTTGCGTAAACTGTTTGCTCAGTATCTCAATTTGTCTCCATTGGATTATCTGAATCAGATACGGATCAATAAGGCGATCGAATTGTTGCGTAATACAGAAATGTCGATCAAGGAGGTTTGTTTCACCTGCGGTTTTAAATCACCTCAGTATTTTTCGAGAGTTTTTAAACAGCAGATGGGAATTACTCCGAGGGAGGTTACGAAATAGTTTTCCGTTTTGTACACTTTTTCCCCTTAAAAGGTCCTACTTGCATACATTGAAGATCGGTTTTCCTATTCCCTTTTTGTATACTCCGGCTAACTTTGTGATCAGTAGAATGGAATATATGAATACTGATAAACTATAGTAAAAATGAAAGAATGGAAAGATGATAAAGCCCTGTTCTCTTTGATAAAAGAAGAGCTTTATACCGCAGTGATCGGTGACATTATGGATAAGATGGGATATACCCGTCAGTTTCTTCCCCCGCAGATACGTCCGCTTCGTGACGACATGCTGGTTGTCGGACGTGCAATGACAGTGCTGGAAGCAGATGTGTTGGAACATGGAAAAGAATGCGGGGAGAATCCTCTATTGAAACGTTCTTTCGGATTGATGCTCGAAGCGTTGGATGATCTGAAAGAAGATGAAGTCTATGTTTGTTCCGGTTCGTCTCCCTGTTACGCCTTGTGGGGCGAGTTGATGAGTGCCCGGGCTATGCAGTGCAAAGCAGCCGGTGCTGTGGTGAATGGTTATTCACGCGATACGAAAGGAATCCTAGCACTCGACTTCCCTTGCTTCTCTTACGGACCTTATGCACAAGACCAGGCACCGAGAGGAAAGGTGATAGATTATCGCGTGCCTATCGAAATGGATGGTGTGCGTATTAACGATGGCGATATGCTGATAGGAGATATAGACGGCGTATGCGTTGTTCCGCGCAGCATCGAAGAGGAAGTCTTTACCCGCGCATTGGAAAAAGCCCGTGGCGAACGGATGGTATTAAAGAAGATACAGGAAGGAATGAAGGCTCGCGATGCCTTCGATCAGTTTGGAATCATGTAATAAAATCAGATAGACAATGAAAATCACAGATGTTAAAGTATGGTTGGTACAAGGTATCAAATACAATTGGACGTTACTCAAAATATATACGGATGAAGGGTATACCGGAGTAGGTGAAGCTACAAACTGGCCGGGAAGCCCGATCGTTTTCGAAGCAGCCAAACATGTAGGGCAGCGCATCATCGGCCTTGATCCGATGAAGACGGATTTTATCTGGACGAAGCTCTATCGCGATCTTAACTGGATCGGTCCGTACGGTGCCAGCTTATGTGCTATCAGCGGTATCGACATGGCTTTGCTCGACCTGAAGGCAAAAGTGATGGGTGTCCCCTGCTATGAATTGTTGGGCGGTGCTTACCGGAAAGATATATTATTGTATGCGAACTACTGGTTTACCGGTGGCGGACATAATGCAAAAGATTATACTGAACAAGCATTACGGGTAAAAGAAGCCGGTTTTACCGGACTGAAGTTCGACCCGTTCGCACATACGAACTATTTCTACGGGGAAGACCTGGCTTCCAATCTGACTCTGACGGCAGAACAACAAGACCTGGCTTTCGACGTATCGAAGGCGGTACGTGATGCGGTGGGACCGGAGTTCGATATTATGATCGAGACGCATGCCATGCTGAATTACCGGGTGGCGGTGAAGATGGCCGAACGTCTGGCGAAGCTGGATATTACCTGGTATGAGGAACCTGCCGGACCGGAAAGTTCGCAGACCTTGCGTGCCATGCGTGAACGTATCCCTTCCGATGTCGCTATCTGCGTAGGGGAACGCCATTATACCCGCTTCGGTATCCGTTCTTTGTTGGAAAAACACGTGTGCGATGTCATCATGCCGGACATTACCCGTTGCGGCGGACCGTCTGAAATGAAGCGGATGGCAACGATGGCAGAGGCCTACAACGTCCTGATCGCTCCCCATAACCCGAACGGGCCTTTATCGACGCTTGCTTCTTCACATGTGTGTGCTGCAATTCCTAATTTCTTCCGTCAGGAATTTATGTTCAATGATGTTCCCTGGAGAGATACGGTGATCGATCATCCGATCGCTGAGATGGTGTACGACGGTCATCTGCACTTATCCGACCGTCCCGGTCTGGGAGTGGATCTCGTAGAAGAAGAGATGGAAAAACATCCGGGTATAACAACGAACGCTCCTGAAAACTTCTATATTTAAGCATATGAGTTTTACAATAGATTATAAAGATAAAGTAGTGCTTGTTACCGGCGTATCATCCGGTATCGGTCTGGGTACTGCCCGAGAGTTTGCCCGGGCAGGAGCTCATGTTGCCGGATGTGCTCGAAAAGCGGCGGAGGATCAATCGGCGGTCGCTTTCCGGGAGGCTGTCGAATCACAGGGAGTCCGGGCGCTGTATGTGCAGACCGATGTGACTTGTCCCGAACAATTGGAGCAACTGGTGGAGGAAACGATACGTACTTTCGGACGGTTGGATATTCTGGTTTCCAGTGCAGGAATGAATGTCTTTGAAGGGGCGGGAGGATGTACGGAAGAACGCTGGCAGTATAACCTTGATTTGAACCTGGCATCCCATTGGCGTTTATCGAAGTTATGCAAGCCCTACCTGGAGCAGAGTGGGGAAGGTGTTATCCTGCTGATGACCTCCAATCATGCTTTCGGAACGATTCCCGGATGCTTTCCGTATAGTGTGACAAAAACAGCGATCACCGGCCTGGTTCGTAACCTGGCGATCGAATGGGGACCGGCTATCCGTACGGTTGGTGTCGCTCCGGGCTTCATCGATACGGCAGGCAACGATACTTGGTTCGACTCTTTCCCGGATGCCCGGGAGGAACGGCAACGTACGATCAATCTGCATCCGGTCAAACGGATCGGGACAGTAGAGGAAGTGGGTGATCTCTGTGTCTATCTTGCATCGCCTATGGCACGTTTCATTAGTGGGACAACGATCCTGATGGACGGCGGCCGGTCGGCTCTGATGCAAGATGAATAGGGTTTTGCCATACTTGTGGCAGAACTCTGCCATGCCTTTGGCAGAGCTTTGCCACTGTAATGGCAGTGTTTTGCCAAAGGCATGGCAAAATAATTAGATAACGAATATTAATACCATGAACACAATAGATCTGATTGTTTTTATTGCTTACTGCGCCTTGATTCTTTTTGTCGGACTGTTTGTCTCACGAAAGAAAAAGGGAGAAGAACGGGATGCCGGCGATTATTTCCTTGCCGGACGCGGACTTGCCTGGTGGGCGATCGGTGCTTCGATCATCGCGTCAAACATCTCTGCCGAACAATTTGTCGGTATGTCCGGTTCCGGATATGCGATCGGGCTGGCAATGGCTACTTATGAATGGATTGCCGCATTGGGGTTGATCATCGTTGCCAAATACTTTATACCGATCTTTCTGGAGAAGAAGATATTCACGATGCCGCAGTTTCTGGAAGAACGTTTCGATAAACGGGTAAAAACGGTCATGGCTATCTTCTGGCTGGCTGTCTTTATCTTTATCAACCTGACTTCGATTCTCTATCTTGGAGCACTTACCATCGAAAAGGTGATGGGTGTCCCGCTGTTTTGGGGTGTGGTCGGGCTGGCTGCTTTTGCCGGCATATACTCTATCTACGGAGGTTTGAAGGCGGTAGCTTTGACTGATGTGGTCCAGGTTATCTTCCTTATTGGAGGCGGATTGATAACGACCTATATTGCTTTAGACTTGCTGGGAGCCGGTGAAGGAGTGTGGCAAGGCGTCACGAACCTGTATGCACAGGCTGGAGATAAGTTCCATCTGATCCTTGATAAGTCGCATCCGAGTTACAAAGACCTGCCCGGTATTTCTGTTATTATCGGGGGACTGTGGGTGGCAAACCTCTATTACTGGGGATGTAACCAATATATTATTCAACGTGCCCTGGCTGCCAAGTCGGTAGGAGAGGCGCAGAACGGGATGCTGTTCGCCGGATTTATCAAACTGCTGGTACCGTTGCTGGTAGTTATTCCCGGAATTGCAGCCTTTGCATTGAATGCTCCGCTGGAAAAGTCGGATGAGGCTTATCCCTGGCTGCTCAGCAACCTGCTTCCGGTAGGCGTGAAGGGTGTCGCTTTTGCGGCGCTGACGGCAGCGATTGTCAGTTCGCTGGCTTCGATGATGAACAGTATATCTACGATCTTTACGATGGACATTTATAAGTCTTTTTTCCGTAAGGAAGCCGGACAGCATGAGCTGGTGAAGACCGGAAGATGGGCTAGTTTCCTGTCGCTGCTGGTTGCCGTATTGATCGCTCCGATGTTGTCGGGACTGGATCAGGCTTTCCAGTATATTCAGGAATTTACAGGATTTATCAGTCCGGGTGCCTTGTCTATCTTCCTGGCCGGGTTCTTCTATAAACGAGCTACGGCAAACGGGGCGCTGGCGGCTGCTTTCGGATCGTTTGTATTCTCTACCTTGATGAAGTTTCTCTGTCCCGGTTTGCCGTGGATGGATCGTATGATGATCGTCTTCTTCCTCTGTTGTGGATTGATTGTCCTGCTGGGTAGTCGCAAGCCGATGGAGAATGTTTATACGACGCACCGGCCGGGGTTGTTCCATACGAGTCGCATGTTCAATATCATGTCACTGATCGTGATAGCTATATTGATAGCATTCTATTGGTTCTGGTGGTAATAATTAAAACAACATACATATGAATAAGACATTTCTTCTTAGTGCCTGTCTGTTTATGGGGCAGGGTTTATTGGCGGCCGATACTTCCGGGACATTGTCTCCGGAGTCGGCTTACCTGATCCCTTGCGAGATAAGCGGGGTGAACAACTCTTCGATATTATTGAGCGGTACATGGCAGTTCCGTTACGATGACAAAGGAAAGTGGAGTAACGTACAGGTTCCCGGCGAACTGGCTATGCAAGGCTACGCCATTAAACATGATACACCTTATCTGTATCGTAAATCGTTCACTCTTCCAGCCGATTATAAAGGGAAACGTACGATACTTCGTTTCGACGGCGTTTACAGTCATGCGCGCCTTTGGGTAAACGGCAAGGAGGTTCGCGAACATCATGGCGGTTTCACCCGTTGGGAAACCGATGTTACCGGGTTTGTACATCCCGGAAAGAAAAATGAGATACAGCTGGAGATCACCGACCGTATCGATGATATTTCTTATGCTTCCGGCTACGGACATCATCCGATCGGCGGTATTTTGCGCGACGTTACGGTTTTTGCCTTACCGGAAACCTGTCTTTACGATTTCTCGGCCGAAACTCATCTCGACACTCTTTATAAAGATGCCGTACTGAAAGTTTCTTATCAGGGTAAAACATCCGGTAATGCCGAAGTGGCTTACACGCTGACTGATCCTTCGGGCCGCAACGTTTCATTGCCGCAAGCAACTTTCCCGTTGAAGGAAAACGGAAATAGCAACGAGCTGTCCGTACGCAATCCCTTGAAATGGGATGCCGAACATCCGAACCTTTATACCCTGGCCGTATCCATCCGGGAGGGAGGCAAGGAACTGACCCGTTTCAGTAAACGGATCGGTTTCCGTGATGTGAAGATAGTAAAAGACCGTATGCTTGTAAACGGCCTTCCCGTTAAATTACGTGGAGCCTGCCGCCACGATATCCATCCCACGCTGGGACGTACCACGACTGCCGAACTCGACAGTCTCGATGCCATCCGTTTTAAACAATCGAATATGAACTTCGTGCGTACTTCGCACTATCCCCCTTCTGAAAAGTTCCTCGAGTATTGCGACCGGTTCGGTATCTACGTAGAGTGCGAAACGGCTGTTTGTTTTGTCGATACCTATCGTCAGAAGAACTATGCTCCGGGTAAGACACAAGACAGTGCCGAGTTTACCCCCCGCTATCTTTCCCAATGCCGTGAGATGGTAAAGTCGTTCCGTTCACACCCGTCCATCCTTTTCTGGTCGATCGGCAACGAAAGTGTCTACGGCAAGAACTTCCAGCTCTGTTGGGACTGGGTGAAGGCAACCGATACGACTCGCCCCGTTATCTTCAGTTATCCGGGGTCGGTAGGCGAGAAGAAGCCTATATATGATATTCTGAGCATGCATTATCAGGATGTGGATGGAAATCTGAACCAGTGGGGACGTGCCACCCGTAACTTCCAGGGACATGGTATCCCGGCTCTGTTCGACGAATGGGCACATCCGGCTTGTTATACCTATAAAACATTGCAGGACGATCCGAATATCCGCGAGTTCTGGGGTATCTCCCTCGATAAGATGTGGAGCGGCCTGTTCGATGCTCCCGGTGGTCTGGGCGGTGCTATCTGGGGATATATCGACGAAACATTTATGTTGCCCGAGCCTAAAAAGGGTACTTCCTTCTGGAAAGAATTTGCCCGTACCGCCAAACCCGAAGATTATCAGGGAAACTGTGTAGGTTACGGTGAATGGGGAATTGTAGATGTATGGCGCCGGGAGAAACCGGAGTTTTGGTCTACCAAGAAAGCCTATTCGCCCATCCGTCTGTTAACGGGACAGGTTAGCGACTTTACCACCGGAGAACGTTTGATCCTTCCAGTCTACAACCGTTTTGACCATACGAACCTCAATGAAGTAAAAGTCCGCTATACATATAATAATGGTGTAGAGAAAGAAGCCGTATCTCCTGTCGTCGAACCGCATCAGAAAGGCCTTCTGGTCATCCCGTCGGAAGACTGGAAAGCAGGTAGCGATTTACTTGTCAGCTTCCTTGATGCCGACAACGAACTTATCGATGCCTTTCTTGTTACGCTCGGACAGCCGGTAGTTGCTCTTCCGCAGCCAACTCATAAGGGAGCACTTCAGCTGGAAGAAACCTCCGATCGCTTCGTGGTGAAAGGTAACGGCTTTGAAATCCCCTTCAGCAAGGAAACCGGACTGATCGACAACGCCACCGTCGACGGTAAGACCCTTATCGAAAAAGGCCCCTTCCTGAATCTCGACATCAATCTGAACCATCTGACCGGAGCCGAAGTACGCAAGAGCGCAACCAAGTTCATTACTTCGGAGGCAGACTGGAAGAAGGAAAATATCACCTGTGAAAAGCGCGGCAGCAACATCCTTGTCTCTTTAACAGGCAGTTACCGGAACGTCCGTACCGACATCCGTATCCTTATCTCGTCGGAGGGGAAAATGGAAATCAACTACCTGACTGACGGGCAACCTAACGGCTTCCTGCGTGAAACCGGTCTCTCGTTCTACCTGCCCGAAACAATAGATCAATTGTCATGGAAACGTAAAGGCCACTGGAGTTATTACCCGGCCGGTGAATTTGCAGGTAACGAAGGCAGCACCTCCCTTTACAATCCTAATAAAGTAGCCTATGGAGCCCGTCCCGATCAACCCTGGGCCGATGATACCCACGACTACTATTATTGGGCCGACGCCGGAGCCAACTGTGACCGTCCGCTCACCCGGAAAGCCAAAGGCATGAAGGAAAACATCTACTTCTACACCCTTTCGCCAGCTACCGGAGACGGACTGTCCGTTATCTCCCCCGATGCGTCCGTAGCCTGCCGCTCCAATAAACGAGCCGACGGCCAGTTGATCCTCTATGTGAATAACCGCTGGGACTACCCTGAAATAGCTTGGGGTAACTATTGTAAAACTCTTGAAGCTACTCCCTGTTACGGAAAGATAGAGATCATTTTCTGATCCGGTATATAAATAGAAAGGTGAAAGTTAACCTTAGCCAAACATTCCGGCAAAGGTTAACTTTCACCTTTTTTATTTATAGTAAGATAGTATAAGACTTTCGCAATAAATGAAAGCATTTAATCCTTAGCAATAGAATATCTTTGCACCAAATAAGAATACAAATAATATGAAAAAGAAACACTTGTTACTAATGACCCTGTGCAGCGGTTTTATCGCCTGTGCAGGCCCCACTCCCACGCAACAATTAGCAAAAGAAATCCGTAACGACAATACACTACATGTAGTCGACAGTATGGCCCGTGCCGTGATACGTAGCGGTTTCAATGCCGGAAGCGGTTACTCCCAGATATGGGCACGCGATATGAACACATTTATAGAAGTAGCCTGTGAGGAAAGCAACCCTGCCGACCTTCGTAACGCTATCCTTCTTTTCTTTGCCCTTCAGCAACCCAACGATGAAATGATCGACGGCTACGTGTTAAAGACTGACTTCACCTGGGGTGATGACCACCCGTATTATTCGGAGGCAGCGCCCGACCATGTCGCATTCAAGAATACGGTCGAAACCGATCAGGAATCCTCATTGATCCATATCGTAGGAAAGTATATACGCAAGACCGGAGACACCTCTATTCTGAATGAAACGGTTGCCGGTCGTACCGTCTACCAACGCATGGTCGGAATGATCGACTATCTGATGAAAGAACGGTATAACGAGCAATACGGCCTTCTCTATGGTGCTATGACGGCAGACTGGGGAGACGTACAGCCCAACGACGACTTCGGTTGTGATATGAACGAACTGTCAGATCCGGCCATCGACGTATATGATAATGCCATGTTCATCATCGCTCTCAACTATATGGACGAGATAACTACCGATGAAGCCGATAAGCTCCGTTGGAAAGAACTCCGCCAGCATATTGCCGACAATGTACGTAAGCACCTCTGGGATGCGCAACGTCAGAAGTTCATTCCACATATCTATCCCGAAAAATCTCCGATACCCGAAGGTTTCAATGAATTGGACGTGCACTATCACGGAGGAACAGCCATTGCTATCGAAGCCGGACTTTTATCACCGGAAGAAATTGCAACCGTCAATGCACAGATGCTCGAGAACGTCCGCCTGTCAGGTATGCCGAGTATCGGCTTAACCCTATATCCCACTTATCCGGAAAACTTTTTCCGTGGAGGAATGTCGAAAGCCTATATCTATCAGAATGGTGGCGACTGGACCTGGTTCGGCGGTCGTATGATACAGCAGCTTATAGCCAACGGTATGGTAAAGGAAGCTTATGAAGAAGTACGTCCTATGATCGACCGGGTGATCAAAAACAAGGGTTTCTACGAATGGTACGGCATGGGTGGTGTACCCAGCGGTTCCGGTCATTTCAAAGGATCGGCAGGGGTACTGGCAAAAGCTATCGAGATGTTTAATGAATGGTCAGAAGAAAATAAATAAGATAATGAGAAAGAGTAATTATGATAAAACTCCCTCGACAACCGTCGGGGGCAGGCTCTGGAAAGGCTGGGAGTCTGTTTTAGATAAGTTGAAGGAAGTGTGCAACGGCCCTGAGTTGGCGCATAGAGTCGTTGTTGTAGAATGCTATCAGGGTATACATCCGGAAGAGCTAGCTAAACACCTGGCAGCATTGCGGCCTTCACTGATAATTCATTCGGAGAAATTCTTCAAAGGCGTAGAAGAGATCGAAACGATGACCTATCCTTATCTGACGGACGACCGCCTTTTCGGTCGCCGGGCAGCTTTCCGTTATCCCGACTTCCTGGATGAAACCCGGATGGAGGAGTGCCGCAAGGAGATATATGCGGCAAGCGGATTGGTTATTGTCTGGGGACCTGGTGCTGCCGAGTTGGTGGCCGAGCCGGATATTCTTATCTATGCCGATATGGCACGCTGGGAGATACAGCAACGTTTCCGTCGTAAGGAAATCGACGGGCTGGGCGTGAAGAACCGGGAAGAAGCTCCTTCCCTGCATTACAAACGTGGTTATTTTATCGATTGGAATGTATGTGATGAATTAAAGAAACGGTTACTTCCGAAGGTGGATTACTGGCTGGATACCCATATCCCCGGAATGCCTAAAATGATAACCGGCGAAACAATGCGTGCCGGACTGGAAAAGACGGCTCATCGTCCTTTCCGCGTGGTTCCCTTCTTCGACCCGGCTCCCTGGGGTGGACAGTGGATGAAAGAAGTATGCGACCTGGATAAGAGCCGGGATAATTTCGGCTGGTGTTTCGACTGTGTGCCGGAAGAGAACAGTCTTTATCTGAAAGTAGAAGGGGAGCTGTTCGAAATGGCTTCAAACAACCTCGTGTTCTATCAGACCCGTAACTTACTGGGAGCGCCGGTAGAAGCACGCTTCGGACAGGACTTTCCGATCCGTTTCGATTTTCTCGATACGATGGGAGGGGGTAATCTGAGTTTGCAGGTACATCCTACGACGCAATATATACGTGATACATTCGGTATCTATTATACCCAGGACGAAAGCTATTACCTGCTAGATGCCGGTGAAGGTGCCACCGTCTACCTCGGTTTGAAGGACGGTGTCGATCCTGATGAAATGATTGCTGCCTTGAATGAAGCGCAGGAGTCGGGTACCACTTTCGATACCGATAAATATGTCAACAAATGGCCTGCTAAGAAGCACGATCATTTCCTGATACCGGCCGGAACGATCCACTGCTCCGGCTCCGAAGCGATGGTTCTGGAGATCAGTGCCACACCGAGTATCTTTACTTTCAAACTCTGGGACTGGGATCGACTGGGACTGGACGGAAAACCACGCCCTATCAATATCGCTCACGGCTCTCACGTGATCCAGTGGGAACGGCAAACCGAGTTCGTACGCGACCAGCTGGTCAACCATTTCGAACCCCGTGCCGAGGGAGAAGACTGGCGTGAAGAACGTACCGGCTTGCATGAAAATGAGTTTATCGAAACCCGTCGCCATTGGTTTACCGGAAAGGTGCCGCACAATACGGGTGGGGGTGTCAACGTTCTGAATGTAGTGGAAGGTGACGAGTTGATCGTAGAAAGTCCGACGAATGCGTTCGAGCCTTTCATTGTCCATTATGCCGAAACGTTTATCGTTCCTGCCATCGTCGGCGATTATACGATTCGCCCATATGGTATTTCCGAAGGAAAGAACTGTGGAACGATAAAGGCGTATGTGAGGACAAAAGGGTGAATTAGAAAAATGTGCAACATGCAAATCTGACAAGAATCAAATATCAATTAAAACACATATATATATAATGTATAGTAACGATAACCGAATAGTAATGACCCTCGACGCCGGAGGAACCAACCTGGTCTTCTCTGCCATCCGGGGTGGCGAGGAGATAGTGACACCTATCACCTTGCCCTCCTGTGCCTGCCACTTGGATCAATGCCTGGGGCAGCTCCTGACCGGCTTTACCCGTGTTTGTGAGCAGCTGCCGGAAGCCCCGGTAGCGATCAGTTTTGCCTTTCCCGGTCCGGCCGACTATCCCGCCGGGATTATCGGCGACCTGCCGAACTTTCCTTCTTTCCGTGGAGGAGTGGCCCTGGGCCCTTACCTGGAAGAAAAGTTCGGCATCCCTGTCTTCATCAATAACGATGGAGACTTATTTGCTTATGGCGAAGCGCTGACCGGCGCCTTGCCCGAGATCAACCGCCGCCTGGAAGAGGCCGGAAGTATCAAACGCTATAAGAACCTGCTCGGTGTCACGCTGGGTACAGGTTTTGGAGCGGGTGTCGTACTGAACGGTGATCTGCTGGTCGGTGACAATGCCGCCGGGGGCGATATCTGGTGCTTCCGCAATAAGAAATACCAACAGTATATTGTGGAAGAAAGTGTCAGCATCCGTGCCGTGCAACATATCTACCGGCTATTGTCGGGCGAAGCTTCTCCCTTCACTCCCAAAGAGATCTTCGATATAGCCGAAGGTACGCATCCGGGTAACCGGGAAGCTGCCCGCGCTGCCTTTGCCGAACTGGGCGAAATGGCCGGTGATGCCCTGGCGCAAGCGATTACGCTGATCGACGGACTGATCGTTATTGGCGGAGGCCTGACCGGAGCCGCGAAGTATTTCATGCCGTCTCTTTTGGAGGAAATGAACAGCGAAACGGGGATGATGAACGGTAGCCGTTTCAGCCGCCTGCAAAGTAAAGCATTCAATCTGGATGACGCGGCAGAGTTCGAGCAGTTCGCCAAAGGAGCGGCCGTGAAGATCGCTGTTCCCGGTTCCGACCGTACTGTCAATTATGATCCGTTTAAACGGATCGGTGTGATTGTCAGCAAGCAGGGGGCAAGTCGTTCGGTGGCTCTCGGTGCTTATGTGTATGCATTAAATCATTTATAAACAAATACGCCATGAATAAACATAATCTATTTACTCCGGTTCTGGGTCTGCTGACCGGCTTGCTGGCTGTCAGCTGTTCGCCGGTGAAAGAGGAAGCAACCCCGGAGAACTTATCCCAATATGTAGAGCCGCGTATCGGAACGGCTCACTGCCGCTGGTTCCATTTTGCTCCCGGTGCGATGCCCTTTGGTATGGCAAAGCCGGGCCCTTCTACCAACGGACACTTGGGTAACAACTCCGGTTGGGAAGCTACGGGCTACGACTATCGCGATACTTCCATCGAAGGTTTTCCCTGCCTGCATGAATTTCAGGTGGGCGGCATTGTCCTGATGCCGACAAACGGGCCGTTGAAAACAATTGCCGGCCCTGTCGGCGACTCGACAGGGGTCGGTTACCGCTCCGCCTACGAGCATTCGGATGAGGTGGCTACTGCCGGTTACTACTCCGTTCTTCTGAAAGACTATCACATCAAAGCTGAAATGACGGCTACCCCGCGTGTCGCCTTTCAGCGTTACACCTTTCCTGCCGGCGACGAAAGCCGTATCCTTTTCGATATAGGCCATCAGCAGGGGGAAAGCGGTCATGTGAAAGATGCTTTCGTGGCACTCAACGACGACGGAACCGTGGAAGGCTGGGTGGTTACCTTGCCGGAGTATGTAAAGAAATACCAGCCGGGAGCAACCGTTTCCATGTTCTTCTCCGCAGAGTTGGACAAGCAACCGGAAGCTTGCGGAACCTTTATCGGTGAAACGGTACAGGCGGGAGCAAAACAGGTGTCCGGCCCCGGCGCAGGTCTATATCTGACCTATAAAACAGGGGAAGGGGAAACTATCACCGCTAAGGTCGGCCTCTCGTACACCTCTGTCGAGAATGCCCGTTTGAACCGGGAGACGGAGGCCCGCACGCTTACTTTCGACCAGGCCGCCGCGGCTTCCGCGCAACAATGGGAAAACTATCTCGGACGTATCCGGGTAGAGACACCCGTAAAAGAGGATAAAGTGAAATTCTATACCGGTCTGTATCATGCTCTGCTGGGACGCGGACTGGTGAACGATGTGAATGGCGCCTATCCCCGCCATGATGGTTCGGTAGGCCGGATCCAACAGAAGGATGGCAAGCCTGTCCATAATTTCTATAATACGGATGCCGCCTGGGGAGCCCAGTGGAATCTTTCGCAGGTGTGGACACTGGCTTATCCCGAATATGCTTCCGATTACATCAGCAGCCATTTATTGGTCTATAAAGATGCCGGCTGGTTGGCAGACGGTATTGCCAACAGCCGTTACGTATCGGGTGTCGGCACGAACCTGCTGAGTACGATCCTGGCAGGCGCTTACCAATGCGGTATCCGCGACTTTGACGTAGACCTGGCTTATGAAGCATCCCTCAAGAATGAACTGGATGGCAACAACCGTCCTTTGGGAGCCGGAAAGACCGATACGGATAAGTTCGTCGAATATGGTTATGTACCCCATCTGGATAAAGGCGATGGACCGGACGAAGCGTTTATGTTCTCTGCTTCCCATACCCTGGAGTACTCTTATAGCGCCTGGGCCGTAGCCCAATGGGCAAAGAAACTCGGTAAGACGGAAGATTACGATAAACTGATGTGGTTATCCAAGGGCTGGGAACGTATCTACGACCCTTCGACTAATTTCGTACGTCCCAAGAAGGCCGACGGACAGTTTCTTGAAGACTTCAACCCGATGCAGGTCTGGCGCGGATTTCAGGAAGGCAACGCCTGGCAGTACACCTTCTATGTGCCGCATGATGCTCAGGGACTGGTCGGCAAGGTCGGTGCGGATGTTTTCAATCAACGTCTGGATAGTATCTTCACGGTTTCTCAGAAACTGATATTTAGCGGTGGTACGGAAGTTGGTGCCTTTGCCGGCCTGCAAACCCTGTATAACCATGGTAACCAGCCTTGCCTGCATATCTCCTGGCTGTTCAATGAAGCCGGTCGTCCTTCGCTCACCCAGAAATGGGTACGTGCCATCCTCGATGAGTTCTATGGTACGGACGGGATTCATGGCTACGGCTACGGACAGGATGAAGATCAGGGCCAGTTAGGTGCCTGGTATGTGATCGCTTCGCTGGGAATGTTCGACGTGAAAGGCTTGACGGACGCAACACCGTCTTTTGCTTTGGGCAGTCCGGTATTTGACAAGATAACCATTCGGCTCAACAACCAATATTATAAAGGAAAAGAGTTCGTTATCGAAGCAAAGAACAACAGTAAAGAAAACGTTTATGTGCAGCAATACCGCCTGAATGGCGAGATATATCCTGCCACTCGTATTCCTTTTGAAACAATCACCGCCGGAGGCCGCCTGGAAATGGATATGGGCAATCAGGCAACAGATACTTATTGAAAGCAGAAAAACTGTAAGAATGTTCCTCCGGCCGTTTTTTTAGTTTTCTCACAGTTTTCTTGCTTCGCTGTCTGATTTTGGAGGATTCTCACTGTGAGACGGTAGGTAATATTTGTTTTGGTTGTATTTTGCTATAAAATAACTTTGATTAATAACATGAATTATGAATAAACAAAATTCAAAAGCCATTTACCCCATCCTCTTCGGATTCTTTGTGATGGGCTTTGTGGATGTCGTAGGCATTGCGACAAACTATGTGAAAGTCGATTTTGGCTTGTCCGACACAATGGCCAACCTGATCCCGATGATGGTGTTCCTCTGGTTTGCCCTGTTCTCGATCCCGACAGGTATCCTGATGGGGAAAGCCGGGCGGCGCAATACCGTTGTGATAGCGTTGAGCGTGACTACCCTGGCTATGTTGCTGCCCCTGTTTCTTTACGATTTTGTTTCAGTCCTATTGGCTTTTGCTTTGCTGGGTATCGGTAATACAATCCTTCAGGTTTCGTTGAACCCGATGGTTGCCAATGTCGTCAACCCTGATCGAATCACCAGTGTCCTGACTCTGGGGCAGTTCATCAAGGCCATCTCTTCTTTCCTGGGACCGATCATAGCGGGAGCAGCCGCCTCTTTCTGGGGTGACTGGAAACTGATCTTTGCTGTCTATGCAGCGACGACACTTGTCTCTACCGTCTGGCTGATCTCTACCATTCCGGGAAAAGAAAAACTGGAAGAGGCGAAGGCTACTTTTGGCACGACGCTATCCCTTTTCAGCGATAAATACATTACCTCCCTGTTCCTGGGGATTCTCTTTATAGTCGGTATAGATGTCGGTCTGAACACAACCATTCCCAAGCTCCTGATGGACCGTACCGGCATGGCTCTTTCCGAAGCCGGATTGGGAACCAGCTTGTATTTTGCCGCCCGTACGATCGGTTCGTTTGCCGGTGCTTTCCTGCTGGCAAAAGTTTCGGCAAGCCGTTTCCTGAAATACAGCATGTTTGTCGCCATCGTGGCATTTATCCTGTTGCTGGCTGTCCCTGCTACATGGAGCATGTTCGTGATGATCGTTATCGTGGGGCTGGCTTGTGCGAATGTCTTCTCGATCATCTTCTCGTTTGCCCTTCAGCATAAACCGGAGCGGGCGAACGAAATATCGGCCCTGATGATCATGGGGGTATCCGGCGGTGCGCTGATCACTCCGCTGATGGGGATCGTGGCCGACGGTTTCGGGCAGGTTGCCGGATTATCCATCCTCCTGCTTTGTATCTTTTATATTTGTCTTATCTCTTTTGGAATCGATAAAAAATAGATGCTTATGAAAACATTAAAAACCTTGTTTCTGGCAGGATTGGCATTGTTCGCTATGTCGTCCTCCGTATGGAGTGCTTCGACAGCACCTCCGGCGATCGAAACCCACCTGTTCCCTGCCTTATACAAAACGGTGAAAGGCCCGGTGCAGAAAGTACGGGTAACCGTGAAGCATAGCGGTGCGCCTGTTTCTGCAACACTTACGTTGGGGAATCAGTCGCGGAAGGAAAAACTGAACGACGGTACTAACCAGTTCTTTTTTGAGATACCGGCTGTGCAGTCTGCCGTGCAACTGCCTCTGACGGTAACGGTTGGAAAAGAAAAAGAGTCTGCTCTGGTAAATGTGAAACCTGTCCGTCATTGGCAGATGAATATGGTACAGCATACCCATACGGATATCGGCTATACCCGTTCGCAAACCGAGATTCTGGCGGAACACCTCCGCTACATCGACTATGCGCTCGACTATTGCGATGCAACCGACAATAACCCGGACTTCGCCAAGTTCCGCTGGACTTGCGAGATCGCCTGGGCTGTCAGCGAATACCTCAAATGCCGTCCCGCTGAACAGATCGCCCGCCTGAAACAACGTGTAAAGGAAGGACGTATCGAATTGGCTGCCATGTATCTAAATTTCGACGAACTGCCGGACGAACAGACTTTGGCCGCTTCCCTGTATCCCCTGAAGCAATTCCGCGATGCCGGTTTGAAGGCGGAAGTCGCCATGCAAAACGATGTGAACGGTATCGGCTGGTGTTTCAGCGAGTTCTTTGCCGATGCCGGTGTGAAGTATGTCAATATGGGAACACACGGCCACCGTGCCCTGATCTGTTTCGATATCCCGACCGTCTTCTGGTGGCAGTCTCCTTCGGGAAAGAAGGTATTGACTTATCGTGCCGAACATTATAACCAGGGTAACTTCTTCGGCGTCCATACCGATAACTTCGAACAGTTTGAGGAACGTGTACTGAATTATCTGGGAGAGATGGAAGCGAAAAACTATCCGTACGACATCGTTGCCGCCCAGCACTCCGGTTATTTCACGGACAACTCACCCCCTTCGACAAAGAGTTGCGAGATGCTGATGAAATGGAACGAGAAATACGAATGGCCTAAACTCCGTACAGCTGTAGCCAGCGAGTTTATCAAAGAGGTAGAATCGAACTATGCCGATAAGATACAGACCATCCGTGGCGCATGGCCCGACTGGTGGACCGACGGTTTTGGTTCCGGAGCACGTGAAGCGGCTATTTCCCGTATCACCCATTCGGACATCATCGCCAATCAGGCAGGCCTTTCGTTTGCCGGTATGCTGGGAGCGAAACTACCGGCTCAGGTAGATAACCAGATTGACGATATCAACAAAGCCTTGCTCTTTTATGACGAACATACCTTCGGTTACAGCGAAAGCGTACGTGATGCTTATTGCAAGGAAACTTGGGAGCAACGTTCCCTGAAACAATCGTATGCCTGGGAAGCTTACCGCCATTCCGGCCTGCTGGGAGAGGTGACGATGGGATTGCTGCAGTCTTTCGTGCCGAAAGCCGAATATCCGTCTGTTGCCGTTTTCAATACATTGAACTGGACGTATAGCGGCATTGCCAAAGTCTACATCGACCATCAGATATTACCCCGCGAGAAAGCATTCGAAATAACAGATGCCGCCGGTAATGTTATCCCGGCACAGCCGGCAGAAAGCCGTTCCGATGGAACTTACTGGTCTTTGTTCGTAAAAGATGTTCCTGCTTTGGGATATGCGCAATACTATATCAAGGTAAAAGACGAGCCTCGTCCGGAGATTGTATCTTCTGCCTCCTTGGAAAAGGCGCATGTGGAAAACAACTGGTATGCCATCGACTTCAATCCTCGTAAAGGAACCATCAGTAAATTGTTCGACAAAGAGCTGAATAAAGAGCTGACCACCCCGAATGCCGAATGGGAGATGGGTGAGTTTATCTATGAGATCATCGATAGCCGTCATCCGATGGAACAATACCGTGAACCTCAGTTCCTGCGTCGTCGTCCCGAACGTATCCGTTTCGAACGTTACGAGAAGGGGGCTATCTGGGATACCTTCCGTTTCCGTGGAGAAACTGTTGCCGGACGCGAACCGAACAACCTGATGGTGGAGTTCCGTGTGTTCAATGTCGATAAGAAGATCGAGATCGTTTACCGTTTGCGTAAGAAAGCGGTTACCGATCCGGAAGCGGTCTATATCTCCTTCCCGTTTGAAGTGAACCAGGGTAAGATCATGCTCGACGTGCCCGGTGGTACCATCGAAGCTGGTGTCGATCAGATCCCCGGATCATCGAACGACTGGTATACCGTTCAGAACTTTGCAACAGCACGTAACAACGAGTCGCAGGTCGTTATGGGAAGTCCGGAGATACCTCTGATGCAGTTCGGTGCCATCAATACCGGACGGTATGAAGCAGGTGCCGTTCCCCAATCCACCAATATGTATTCCTGGCCGATGAACAACTATTGGGTGACCAACTTCAACGCCGACCAGATGGGTGAATTGCAATGGAGCTACTTTATCAATTCAAGTAAAGACAACTCGGTAGGTTATGCCACCCGTTTTGCCTGGGAGAACCGTATCCCGTTCCTGACCCGCGTATTACCGGCAGGTGCGAAAGGTAACAAAGCGATTTCTCCGGCCTCCGTATTCAATATCGTTCCCGATAATATTCTATTGGTAAATATGAAACCTGTGGAAGGCGAAAATGCAGTCATGCTCCAGTTGCGTGAAATAGCAGGCAAGCCGGCAACGTTTGCCGTCACTTCCGATAAGGTGAAGTTTACCGCAGTAACCGTTTGCGATGTAGTAGGAGACCCGGTGAAAGGAACTTCCGAAGCGACATTCGCTCCCTGGGAAAATAAGTTTATAAAGCTTTCCTGGTAAGTCCCGGAATAGAACCGGATACCCCTTCGGACATCTGTCTAAAAAAAGACCGGTGTTTTGAAATGTAAAGACAGGACTTTTGTCATCAAAAGTCCTGTCTTTTGTTTTTAAAAGCTATATCTTTTTTTCAAAGGCGTTTTTATCCCTTGTAAGAGCGTGAAACAGTGTTAATCACGAACGTTGTAAAGGCATAAATGTAGATCTGTAAAATATTAACATCAATTTCAATAAATGAAATCTTTTAAATAAACATTCTTATTATGAAAGTATCTTTTATATCTTTGCTGCACTCGTTTTATGCAAATGACAGATATAATAATATAATCAAGATTGTACAAGATGCCGTTAAACAACACAAATACGTTAGCTCCGAGTATACGAAGTAATTTCGACCAGATTTATGTGACATATTATTTTCGTATGTATCGTTTTGCTAAGGAATATGTTCTGTTTGACGAAGATGCAGAAAATATTGTACAGGATGTATTCCTGTTGTTATGGGAAAAACGGGATGTGTTGGATATTCGTATAAGCCTGATTTCTTATCTTTTTAGTTTGGTGAAAAATAGATGTTTAGACTACTTAAGGCATCGTTTGGTCGTAAAAGAATACCAACAGGAATTTAAGGCGAAATTATCTTCTCTCGAATCATTGAATTATACCTTAACCTCTGAGGAGGATATCGAACGGATATTGACGGATGCAATCAACAAATTGCCTGAACGTTGCCGTGAAATCTTTTTGAAAAGCCGTATTGAAGGAAAGAAAAACCGTGAAATAGCCGAAGAACTGGACATCTCCGTCAGCACGGTTGAGAACCAAATGACCATCGCCTTGAAGAAACTGAAAATTGAACTGAAAGACTACCTACCTTTATTACTCTTTCTCATATTTGTTAAATAATATTTATTCCTTAGGTGGCTTTGGGGGGAAATAAATTCTTAAACGCTCTCCCTTATAAAAGTCGGAAAATGCATAGTTTAATTACTAAATATTTCAATAAGGATATAACGGCAGAGGAAAAAGCAGAGCTATTTTCTTTGATGCAAACAGATAAGGAATTGCATAAGGAGTTCGTGTTTATGCAGAACCTGTGTGCTTTATCGGCTTCATTACCCGTAGAAGACGATGAGGTGAAAGCTGTCGGTAAACTTATACAATTCAAAGAAGCTCATAAAAGAGAGAAAAAGAAGTTCGCTGGTCTGATCAGGCATCTGGTAGGATATGCGGCTGCTATCTGTATGGCTGTCATTTCAACTTGGGCAATAATGAACAATCGGCACGATAATGCAGTCGAAGAACAGCTTGCTTTCGAAGAGTTTTCGACTCCTCCCGGACAACGTGCCCAGGTAAAATTGCATGATGGTACAGTGGTATGGCTGAATGCTCGTTCCCGGTTGCGTTATCCCAATCGGTTTTCCGGTACGGAACGAAAGGTGGAATTGGATGGAGAAGCTTTCTTTGAGGTCTTCCGTAATGAAGAAGTCCCGTTTGTCGTTTCCACGGAAAAACTTGATATAAAAGTACTGGGAACCAAGTTTAATGTTTTTGCATATAAAGGAAACGATGAGTTTACAACAGCTCTGATTGAAGGTTCGGTCAAATTGTATCAATCGGACAATGAAGCGGTTGCCATGTACATGAGTCCGAATGATTATGCGGAACTGAAAGACGGAAGATTAGTGAAAAGTAAGATCAGCAGCACCGATTTCTTATTATGGAAAGAAGGTATTTATGCTTTCGATGATATTCCTTTCGGTGAGATAATAAAAAAACTGGAGCTTTATTATGATATTACAATAGAAATAAGGAACAAGAATCTGAATAATTATAAGTTTAGTGGTAAGTTCCGTCAGAGGGATGGCATAGAAAGCGTCCTGAAAACTTTACAGAAGATTTATTATTTTTCATTCGTTAAGGATGAGGAGTTGAATAAGATTACAATACGTTGAAGCAAATAGAAAGAGTCAAATATATGTATAACCTTTAAATCAGTAATTGCCTATGACGAATTGAGCTTTTTATATAAAAAGCGGTCGATGGATGCGGGAACATCCATCGACCGCTGCTAACACTAAATAAATTAAGTATTAACAAGTAAACGAAGCAAAGTTATGAAAAAAGAACCGAAATTTCTAAGCATTATGAGAATTTCAGCCTTCCTTCTTTTCCTTTGCGTATTCTCTTCTTTTGCGGCAAAAACGAGTTCGCAAAATGCTCAAGTGAATATCAATGGAAGTAATTTAACGATCGGAAATTTGATCGATCAGATTGAAAAACAAACGGATTATCTGTTTGTGTACAGTAAAAATGAGGTCAATATAAATGAGGCCATTTCTGTGAAAACCGGTAAAAAAGCCGTTTCGCAGTACCTGAAAGAAGTATTTGACGGTTCAAATGTCAGATACACTTTTGAAAATGACTATATCGTATTGACAAAGAATGCGATGCTTCCTGTCGTACAACAGGGTAAAAAAGTATCTGGTATGGTTACGGATCAGTCAGGTGAGCCGATTATTGGGGCGAATGTGATGGTGAAGGGTACGACTAATGGGACTGTTACCGATATCGAGGGTAACTATTCATTGGAAGTGACGACTGGTACGACTCTATTGATTTCTTACATAGGCTATCTGACAAAAGAGTTGCCTGTGGGAAATCAGTCAATGATCAATGTCACATTGACCGAAGACACCCAGGCTTTGGATGAAGTGGTAGTTGTGGGATATGGTACTCAGAAGAAAGTAACACTGACCGGTGCTGTTTCTGCCATTAAAAGTGATGATATCATTACGACAAAGAATGAAAACGCGCAGAATATGCTGACTGGTAAGGTTCCGGGCGTACGTGTTGTTCAGAAATCTTCCGAACCGGGTTCTTTCAATAATACATTTGATATCCGTGGTATGGGTAACCCGTTAATCATTATTGATGGCGTGCCTCGTGATAATATGTCCCGTCTGGACGCAAATGATATTGAATCTCTCTCTGTCCTGAAAGATGCCTCTGCTGCCATCTATGGCGTACGTGCAGCAAACGGTGTCGTGTTGATTACCACAAAGAAAGGTAAAGAAGGATCCTTGGAATTGGAATATTCCGGAAATGTAGGTTGGCAGAATCCTACCGGCTCGCCAAAAAGTGCCAGTGCTGCCGACTGGATGGTATTGAAGAATGAAAAGGCTATGCATAATCTGGAAGGTGGTGTCCGTCCATATACGCAGGAACAAATTGATGCGTATCGTAATGGTGACATGCAGGGAACAGATTGGTGGGATGCCTGTATGCGTACGCTGGCACCTCAAACCCAACATACACTGAACGCTACAGGTGGTAATGAAAAGATCAACTTCTATATCAGTACAGGTTATTTGTATCAGGAATCATTCCTGAAAAGTAAAAGTTTGGATTACGACCGCTTCAATGTCCGCTCCAATATTACTAGTAAACTGACTGACCGACTGACTGTCTCTTTGAATATGAGCGGTATTATGGATGAGAAGAATCAGCCATATCAGAATTCCGACTGGATTATCCGTGCTTTCCAGCGTGCTCCGGCTACACAACCGATCTATGCTAACAATAATCCGGAATATCTGATGAACGGATGGATTGAAGGTGACAATCCTGTAGCCATGATGGATGCAAACCAGGTCGGTTATAAGAAGTACAATAATAAATGGTTCCAGACTTCGGCTGATGCAACCTATGATGTTCCTTATATCGACGGACTGAAAGCGAAAGTAATGTTCAGCTATGACTATCAGATAGCAGACAATAGCCTTTATGAAAAGAGCTACAATCAGTACACTTATGATGAAGCTTCTGATACTTATATGGTTAATCCACGTGTTGGAACAAGTAAGTTCCGTCGTGAACATTACACCAAAGAGGCGTTACTTTATCAGGTTGCGTTAAACTATAATCGTATTTTCGATGAAAAGCATAATGTCAGCGGTTTGATTCTATTGGAAGGAAGTAAGAGAAATGGCGATAATTTCTTTGCACAAAGGGAACTGTCCCTTGCTTTAGACCAACTGTTTGCGGGTAACAGTGAAAATCAGGAGGCGAACATGAGTACCGGTTATGATGTTGATGATCCGGCAAGGCGCGATTTATATAAAGAAGCGAACCTGGGTTTGGTAGGTAAGTTCGGATACGATTATATGTCTAAATACCTGGCAGAGTTCAGCTTCCGCTATGATGGCTCTTCTAAATTCGGAACAGGCGGACAATGGGGATTCTTCCCTTCTGCCTCTGTAGGATGGCGTATCTCTGAAGAGAGTTTCTGGAAAGAATCCAAACTATCGTTCGTTAGCAATGCAAAACTGCGTGCTTCCTATGGTAAGATGGGAGACGACCGTGCTTCTAACTATCAGTTCGTAAACGGCTATCTGTATCCGGGTAATGGTTTTGACGGCCAGGGATCGAGTGGTACTGTATTTGACGGAACTTTTGTTTCCGGTGCTCAAAATAAAGGTATTACCAATCCGTATATCACCTGGTATATATCCAAAACATTGAACTTGGGTATTGATTTGGAAGCATGGAATGGCTTGTTAGGTATTTCTGCTGACTACTTTACCCGTGACAGAACAGGTTTGCTGGCGACAAGAAACTTGAGTCTTCCCGGTGTTGTTGGTGCTGATCTGCCTCAGGAAAACCTGAATGGAGACTTTACTCAAGGGGTGGAAGTGGAACTTAGCCATAGAAACAGAGTCGGTGAAGTGGGTTACAACCTGAAAGGTATTTTCTCTTTCACTCGTACAAAAACCACTTATCAGGAACGTGGCCGTGCCGGAAACTCGTATGAGAACTGGAGAAACAATGGGAACGACCGTTATAATGATATCAAATGGGGTAGAGGCGATGGCGGACGTTACGGTTCATACGATCAAATCCTGAACAGTTCGATTTATGCAGATAAGAATGTACTGCCCGGTGATTATATTTATCTGGATTGGGATGGTGACGGACAGATCACTGACCACGACGTACATCCGATCGGTTACAGCGGTCGCCCGATGATCAACTTCAGTTTGAATGTTGGTGCTGATTATAAAGGTTTCGACCTTAACCTGCTGTTTCAGGGAGCCGGTATGAGTTATGTAAGATATATCGAACAATTGCGCGAACCGATGTGGGGTAACGACCTTTCTAATGCACTTGACTATTTTATGGACAGATGGCATCCGGTGGATCCTACCGCAAATCCGTATGATCCATCTACTTCCTGGGTATCCGGTAAATACGGTTATACCGGGTCGATTGCAGACGAGAACTCCCGTTTCAACTTCCACAATGCAAGCTACCTCCGTTTAAAGAGTGCGGAAATTGGTTATACAATGCCACAAAGATGGGTATCTAAAGTTGGTATCAAAAATCTTCGCCTGTATGTGAATGCCTATAATCTGTTCACTATAAAAGGTGTGGAGATTGACCCGGAACATCCGGAAGATAGTTATGGCAATATGTATCCTCTGAACAGAACGTTTTCTGTCGGTGCAAATGTTAAATTTTAATCTGTTCTAAAGTTATGAAAGTATCAAAATATATATTATTACTGGCGTTGGCTTGTGGAATGCCTTCATGTATGGATCTGGATATCCCCCCCTTGAATATAGTTCAGAATGACGATGTTTTTGCTTCGGAGAATGGGGTGAAGAGTTATTTGTCAAGATTGTATAGTAATTCATTTATTGAAGATTTCCGCTATTCACATACACGTGGATTTAATAACTCCTATGCTTTTCAGTCAACTTTCGGTATGACAGGTGAGGCGTTAAACCGTGATATTGGTGGAGCGGCTACCGAGTCGAACCAGATATGGAACGATGCATACAAACTGATCCGTGAAATAAATTATTTCATGGAAACACTGCCTCAATATGCGGCAAACTTCTCGCAGGATCAGGTAGATACCTGGACTGGAGAAGCTTACTTCATGCGGGCTCTTACCTATCATGCGCTGGCAAAACGTTATGGTGGTGTCCCCATTGTAAATAAGGTGCTTAACTATCCGAGCGAATCGGTTGAGGATATGAAGATTCAGCGTTCTTCGGAAGAGGCTGTTTATGATCAAATGGAAAAAGACTTTGACGAGGCCTATCGGCTATTACCTGAAAGCAATCAGAAAGGTCGGGCAAATAAATATGTAGCTGCCGGTTTTAAATCGAGAGCGATGTTGTTTGCCGGTTCTATTGCAAAGTACAATGAGGTCGATAAAAGGGACAATAACGACAATAGCATTCGTGTTTGTGGTGTCCCTAAGGAAAAAGCCAGGGAATATTTTAAGAAGAGTTATGAAGCTGCTTTGTTATTGAAAGGTAAATATTCTCTGTATAAAGATGGCTGGAAGGCTGACGACAAGGAAGCACAATATCAGAACTATGTGGATATGTTCTTTGCAGAGAACAGCAGCGAGAATATTTTCATCCGTCAGTACAGCTATCCGGAGTCCGTACATGGTTATGATGCTTACAATATCCCGCGTCAGTTCCGTACAAACGGATGGACGGCTTCAACAAGTCCTACACTTAGTTTTGTTGAAATGTTCGGAGGTTATCCTAAAAACGAGAAAGGTCAGATCGATGTTTTTAATGCAGATGGAACCTATAAGCTGTTTGATAAAACGATGGATCTTTTCGCAGAGGCTGAACCTCGTTTAAGGGCAATTGTCATCCTGCCGGGAGATGATTTGAAAGGCGAACAGGTTGAGCTTTGGCGTGGTATTTATACGGGCGATGTAACAAATGGTATCCCTCGTTTGCAGAAAGACGATGATCCTGCCGAGAAATATGAGAATGATGCCAATTGCAAAGACTTATTTGTTAGTTCCCAGAGTGCCGACAACCAGACAGTCCACGTTTTACCAAATGGTGAAAAGATGAATGCCAGCGGTAGAAGCGGAAGTTTCTTTAACTCGGGTGAAGGTGCTATTGCCGGTTTTGTGGTTCGCAAATGGATCAATCCGGATATGCCTGCCGAGCTGGTGATGGAAAGACGTTCGGATCAATCCTGGCTGGAGCTGCGTTATGCGGAAATCCTGCTTAACCGTGCCGAAGCTGCTTACGAACTATATGAAGAAGGTGAAACCGGCGTAGATTACCTGCAAGATGCTTACGAATGTATCAATGAAGTTCGCGAACGGGCTGGTGCAACCTTATTGACCGGCAAGAATGAATTGACTAAAGAAGCAGTCCGCGTAGAAAGACGTAAAGAACTCAGCTTCGAGAACAAAGTCTGGTGGGATATGAGACGTTGGAGAACCGCTCATAAAGAACAAAACTCCACACGTTACAGATCTTTGTTTGCATTCTATGCAGAAAAAGCAAACAAATGGTTCTTTGATGCCAGACCGGACGATCAGAACAAACGCTTTACTTTCGACGAAAGATGGTATTACAATGAAGTTCCCAACGACGAAGTTACCAAGAGCGGCCTTACGCAGAATCCTGGTTATTAATTTAATATAGAGAAATAAAATGAAAAAGATAATATATTATTTTTCAACGGCTCTGTTGCTGCTAACGAGCAATGCTTGTACTAAATTTGATAATTACGAAGAGCCTAAAGAAACCATCAAAGGGGTTGTAATTGATAAGAATACACAGAAACCCGTACAGACGGAAGTCGGTGAAGGGGGTGTTCGCATTAAACTGATGGAGTACAGCTGGAGCGAAAGTCCTACTCCTTACTATTTTGGTGGTATGCAGGAGGGAGATTTTAAGAATGAAAAGATCTTTGCCGGTGAATATGGTATTACTGTTATGGGAGCTTTCGTCCCGGTTCCGGAAGAAAGATATCAAGTAAAAGGTACGCTAGACCTGAAGCTGGAAGTCGAACCGTTCCTGAATGTCGATTGGGTGGGCGAACCCGTGATCAATGCAGATAAAACCGTAACAGTAAAGGCTACGATTAAACGGGGAACAACCAATCCGGATTATCAACAGAAAGTATCGGACGTTCGTTTCTTCGTTGTTGCCGGGGCTCCTTATGTGGGTGAAAATAATAAAGACGACCGTTACTCTGTCTATATCGACGGTGATAATGCCAGTGCAATGTTGGGAACAACGGTCACACTGACCACCAAGACTGCTTTACAGTCCGGCTTTACTTACCATTTCAGAGTTGGTGCCCGTATGGATAAGGAAATAGAAGGTAGCAGGCGTTATAATTATACGGAAATGATAACCATTCAAATCCCATAAGCAGACTAATGTAATTTTTTTAGGGCACCTTATCTGGATTATTCATACATTTAGGGTGCCCTTTTTATATCGAACAGTTAAATTTTAAATCATGAAGACAAATGTAAAAAAACTAGTATTGAGTTGTATGGCCTTTTCTTTGTTAACCACTTCCTGCCTGACCGGGCAAAGGGGAGAAAAGGGAGCGGAAGCGACTCCTGCCGAAAGACGGGAAAAGACCGCCTTTCAAACCGGTCAACCCTGGAAACCGACAACCGATGTGCGTGCCGATGTGGCTATCGTTTATGGAGTGGGAGGAAACCCTTCCGAAAAACGTTCCGGTCTTACTTTTGAACAACGTGTGCAAAGCTGGCGTGATAAAGGATATACCACTCATTTTATGACGGGAATCGCCTGGGGAGAATATCAGGATTATTTTACCGGTCAATGGGATGGTAAGTGGCATTTGGATGAAGGACAGGTAACGATGAAAGGGGATACGATTTGGCATGGCCATCTGGTCCCTTATATCGTTCCTTCAAAGAATTTCATCAAATACATGCAGGAACAACATATAAAGAGAGTGATCGATGCCGGTATCGATGCCATTTATCTGGAAGAACCTGAATTCTGGGCCCGTGGCGGTTACAGTGAAGCATTCAAAAGGGAATGGAAAGAGTATTACGGTTTCGACTGGCGTCCGCAACATGAATCGGCGGAGAATACTTATCTTTCCAATAAACTGAAATACCATCTGTATTACCGGGCATTGAACGAATGTTTCACTTATGCGAAGGAATACGGTAAAAGCAAAGGAATGGATGTGCGCTGTTATGTGCCTACCCATTCGCTGGTGAACTATTCCCAGTGGCAGATCGTAAGTCCGGAAGCAAGCCTGGCCTCTCTGCCTTGTGTGGATGGATATATCGCCCAGGTATGGACGGGAACATCCCGCGAACCGAACTACTTCAACGGGGTTGCTAAAGAACGCGTATTCGAAACCGCCTTCCTGGAATACGGTTGCATGGAATCGATGACAGCCCCGACCGGCCGTAAGGTATTCTTCCTGACCGACCCGATTGAAGACTGGCCTCGCGACTGGGCAGACTATAAGAAGAACTACCAGGCAACCTTTACAGCCAAGCTATTGTACCCAAACAATAATAACTACGAAGTAATGCCGTGGCCGGACCGTATTTATGAAGGTTTATATCGTAAAAGTGCCAACAGTGAAGAGAAAGCACGCATCCCGCGTTTCTACTCCACCCAAATGCAGGTCATGATCAATTCACTGAATAATATGCCTTTATCCGACAATAAGGTATCCGGATCTTCCGGTATCAGTGTTTTGATGGCCAACTCGTTGATGTTCCAGCGGGCACCCCAGCCGGTTGCCGGTTATGACGATCCGCAGTTATCTAACTTTTACGGCCAGGCCCTGCCTTTCCTGAAACGGGGAGTCCCTGTACATCTGTTGCATCTCGAGAATGTATCTTATCCGGAAACCTGGGAAAATACGAAAGTATTGTTGATGACTTATTCCAATATGAAACCTCTGGAAAAGGAAACACATAAGTATATTGCCGAATGGGTTAAAAACGGAGGAGTATTAGTATACAGCACACGCGATACGGACCCTTTCCAGTCGGTACAGGAATGGTGGAACCAGGATACGGAAAAGTATAAAACACCTTCTCAGCACCTGTTCGGTTTGATGGGAATAGACAAAGACGCTAAAGAGGGCGAATATACTTATGGCAAAGGAACGGTTTTCGTTGTTCGCCAGGACCCGAAGGAGTTTGTCTTGAAAGCAGATGCCGACAAAGGGTTCGTGGCTACGGTGAAACGTTTGTATGAAGAAAAAGCCAATGCCGGCAATCTTCAGTTCAAGAATAATTTCTATCTGGAAAGAGGATATTATGATCTGGTATCCGTGTTGGATGAAGGAATGATTAGTAATGAACCATATATTATAAAAGGCAGACTGATCGATCTGTTTGATCCGGAGTTACCCGTTCTGAGCGAGAAGATAATAAATCCGGGTGAACAAGCCTATCTGGTCAATATCGACCGGGTGGAAAACCGGAACAAGCCACAGGTGTTATGCGGCGCAGCACGTGTGTATGACGAAAAAGTAAACAAAAATGCTTATTCGTTTGTTGCTAAAAGCCCGGTCAACACAACGAATGTGATGCGTGTCTTATTACCGCAGAAGCCGGAGAAGGTCACTGTCTCGGATGCTAAAGGGCAGACCCTTGCCGATGCGATCTATGCATGGGATGACGTGAGTCGAACCTGTCTGTTGAAATTCGAGAATGCTCCGGAAGGCATTCAGGTTTCTTTTGATTGGTAATAAAATGCCGGAAGTGAAGAAGTTTACTTCCGGCATTTCTTTAATAGATTCAAACGCAATTAATTTTAATTGTGTTCTTCTGCTATGAAATAGTGATTATCTTTGTGCTTATTAAAGATCAATGAATGTATTAGTAATTGAACCAAATATAAACTAAATCATGAAAAGAAAAAGTGTATGCGCTTTCGCTTTGGCCGCCATGTTGGCTTTTGTAGGAAAGCCCGCCATGGCGGCTTCAGGAAATGAAGCGTTTGATCCGGTAGAGTACGCACTGCCGTTGATGGGAACTCAATCGAGTTTCGAGCTGTCGACAGGAAATACGTATCCGGCCATTGCCCGTCCGTGGGGTATGAATTTCTGGACGCCCCAGACCGGTAAGATGGGGGACGGATGGCAGTATGTATATACCGCCAATAAAATCAGAGGGTTCAAACAGACTCATCAGCCGAGCCCGTGGATCAATGATTACGGACAGTTTGTTATTATGCCTGTCGTAGGCGCTCCCGAGTTTGACCAGGATAAACGTGCCAGCTGGTTCTCCCATAAGAGTGAGGTGGTAAAACCTTATTATTATAAAGCATATCTGGCAGATCACGATGTGATCACCGAGTTGACACCGACCGACCGTGCCGCTCTTTTCCGTTTCACTTTCCCGGAGAACGATCATTCTTATATCGTTGTCGATGCACTCGACAATGCTTCGTATATCAAGGTGATCCCCGAAGAAAACAAGATCATCGGTTATTCGACAAAGAACAGTGGGGGAGTACCCGAAAACTTCAAGAACTACTTTATCATAGAGTTCGACAAACCTTTCACTTATGAAGCTACTTTTGCCGACAACTCTTTGAAAGAAGGAGCGAAGGAACAGACCGACAAACATGTGGGAGCTGTGATCGGCTTCAAGACCCGTAAGGGAGAGATCGTTCATGCCAAGGTAGCCTCTTCATTCATCAGCTTCGACCAGGCTGCCGTGAATATGAAGGAACTGGGTAACGACTCTTTCGAAACATTAATGGCTAAAGGCAAACAAGCCTGGAACGATGTACTCGGTAAGATCGAGGTGGAAGGTGGTTCGTTGGACCAGTACCGCACATTCTATTCCTGCATGTACCGTGCCCTGCTTTTCCCCCGCAAATTCTACGAAATAGATGCAGCAGGCAATGTGGTTCACTACAGCCCGTATAACGGTGAAGTTTTGCCCGGCTATATGTTTACCGATACCGGTTTCTGGGACACCTTCCGTGCCCTGTTCCCATTCCTGAACCTGATGTTCCCGACTATGAACAAGGAAATGCAGGAAGGTCTGATCAATACATATAAAGAAAGCGGTTTCTTCCCGGAATGGGCAAGTCCCGGTCACCGTGGCTGTATGGTCGGCAACAACTCCGCCTCCGTCCTGGTAGACGCTTATATGAAAGGTGTGAAAGTAGACGACCTGGAAACCCTTTATAAAGGCTTGATCCACGGAACGGAAAACGTACATCCTACCGTTTCATCTACCGGCCGTCTGGGACATGAATACTATAATAAATTGGGTTATGTTCCCTACGATGTGAAGATCAACGAGAACGCAGCCCGTACGCTTGAATATGCCTACAACGACTGGTGTATCTACCAGATCGCCAAAGAACTGGGCCGTCCGAAAAAAGAACTCGAGCTGTACGCAAAACGTGCGATGAACTATAAGAACCTGTACGATAAGGAAAGCAAACTGATGCGCGGTAAGAACGCCGACGGTACATTCCAGTCTCCGTTCTCTCCGTTGAAATGGGGCGATGCCTTTACCGAAGGAAACAGCTGGCATTACACCTGGTCTGTCTTCCACGATCCGCAGGGACTAATAGATCTGATGGGTGGTAAAGATTCTTTCGTTATGATGCTCGACTCCGTATTTGCCGTTCCGCCGTTGTTCGACGACAGCTATTACGGACAGGTGATCCACGAGATCCGCGAAATGCAGATCATGAACATGGGTAACTATGCACACGGTAACCAGCCGATCCAGCACATGATCTATATGTACAATTATGCCGGACAACCCTGGAAAGCACAGTACTGGGTACGCGACGTGATGAACAAGATGTACACCCCGACCCCCGACGGTTATTGCGGTGACGAGGATAACGGACAGACTTCTGCCTGGTATGTATTCTCCGCTCTTGGTTTCTATCCGGTTGCACCGGGTACGACCCAGTATGTCTTGGGTGCTCCGTTGTTCAAGAAGGCTACTTTGCATTTCGAGAACGGAAAGAACCTGGTGATTAATGCTCCTGAAAACAGCGACAAGAACATCTATATCGAGTCGATGTCGTTCAACGGTGTGAACTATACCAAGAATTATCTCGACCATAACGAACTGCTGAAAGGCGGTGTTCTCGACATCAAGATGGGCGACAAACCCAACCTGAACAGAGGCGTTAACCCGGAAGACCTTCCTTATTCATTCTCTGTCGACGACGAGAACTTTAAGAAGCTGGTTCCGGCTGCAAAGTCAAAAAAGAAATAAACAGACAGGTATATGAACGTAAACAAGAAAATTAAAACAGGTGTGGCCCTATTGGCTTCCGTATTTCTGCTGGCCTCTTGTGCAGCCGGAGGCGATGTCTCCACACAGAAAAGCCCGGTAGATTATGTGAACCCTTATATGGGAAATATCAGCCACTTATTGGTGCCTACCTATCCGACGATACATTTACCTAACAGCATGCTCCGTGTTTATCCGGAGCGTGCCGACTTTACAGGCGACATGTTAAGCGGATTACCTATTATCGTGACCAGCCACCGCGGAAGTTCCGCCTTCAACCTGAGCCCGTATCAGGGAGAAGCGTCCGGACTGAAGCCGGTTATCAACTACAGCTACGATCATGAAAAGATCCGTCCGTACCGTTACGAGGTATATCTGGATGATAACAATATCGCTGTAGATTACGCTCCGTCTCACCAGAGTGCCGTGTATAATATCACCTTCGAAGGGGAAGGACCTGCCTATCTGGTATTCAACAGCCGCAACGGTCAGTTGAAGAGCGATGGCAAGAATATCAGCGGTTACCAGTTCGTAGACAAAAAGACAAAAGTCTATCTTTATGCCGAAACCGACATGGCTCCGCAGCAATGCGGTGTACTGGCTGACAACGCTGTGAAGTACGGGGAAACCTCCGTGGAAGGGAAAGACGCCGCACTGGTATTGGCTTACGGTAACGATGTCAAGCAACTGGGTGTTCGTTACGGTATCTCCTTTATCAGCGAAGAACAGGCAAAGAAGAACCTCGAACGTGAGATTGCCGCTTATGATGTCGACGTAGTAGCCAAGATCGCCCGCAACGACTGGAACGAAGCTCTCGGCAAGATACAGACACAAGGTGGAACCGACAACGATAAGGTCGTATTCTATACCTCTCTCTACCGTTGCTACGAACGTCCGGTCAACCTGAGCGAAGACGGCCGTTATTACAGCGCTTTCGATGGAAAGATACACGAAGACGGCGGCCGGCCGTTTTATACCGACGACTGGATCTGGGACACCTACCGTGCTACTCATCCGCTGCGCATCCTGATCGACAACGAGGAAGAAAGCAATATCATCAACTCCTTCTTATTGATGGCCGAACAGATGGGGACAAATTGGATGCCGACCTTCCCCGAAGTAACCGGCGACTCCCGCCGTATGAACTCCAACCATGCCGTAGCTACCGTGATCGATGCCTGGAGAAAAGGGGTACGCGGTTTCGACCTGGAGAAAGCCTATATCGCATCGAAGAAAGGTATCGAAGAAAAGACCTTGATTCCCTGGTCGGCTAAACCTGCCGGATGGTTGGATGATTTCTATAAGGAACATGGTTATATCCCGGCCTTAAGACCCGGCGAAAAAGAAACAGTAGAAAATGTATCTATCTGGGAAAAACGTCAGCCCGTAGCCGTTACATTAGGTACGGCTTACGACCAGTGGTGTCTTTCGCAGATCGCAGCCGAATTGGGTAAGGAAGACGAGGCAAAGCATTACTTGCGCGAATCGTACAACTACCGCAACCTGTTCAACCCCGACACCCGCTTCTTCCATCCGAAGGATAAAGACGGCAAATTTATCGAACCGATGGATTACCGTTACGACGGCGGTCTGGGTGCACGCGATTATTATGACGAAAACAATGGCTATATCTATCGTTGGGACGTACAGCATAACATCGGCGACCTGATCTCTATGATCGGTGGAGATAAGGTCTTCACTTCGGCTCTCGATTCTATGTTTAACGAACCCTTGGGTATGTCCAAATGGAGTTTTTATTCTTTCCTGCCTGACCATACCGGTAACGTGGGAATGTTCTCGATGGCGAACGAACCCAGTTTGCATATCCCGTATCTGTATAACTACGCCGGCCAGCCCTGGAAAACGCAGAAACGTATCCGTACGCTGCTCAACCAGTGGTTTCGCAACGACCTGATGGGTGTTCCGGGTGATGAAGACGGCGGCGGTATGTCTGCTTTCGTAGTATTCAGCCAGATGGGCTTTTATCCGGTCACTCCCGGTTCCCCTACCTATAATATAGGCAGCCCGGTATTTACCGATGTGAAGGTTGACCTGGGGAATGGCAATACGTTCGAGATCAAGGCGAACAATGCCTCCGAAGAGAATAAGTACGTGCAGTCGGCCAAGTTGAACGGTGAAGTACTGAACCAGCCCTGGTTCCGGCACAGCGATATCGCTCAGGGCGGTCTATTGGAATTGGAAATGGGCCCACGGGCTAATAAAGCATGGGGTACTGCAACGCCTCCGCCTTCTGCTGCTCCGATGCCGTAATAATAGACATACAGGATAAATAAAAAGCCGGTTGATTTTTTTCAACCGGCTTTTTGTTGCTTTACCTATTCTTTTGTGTAGCCTTATCTATTATATAATCTATTGTGAACCAACTCCCTTAATTTATTAATATCGACCGGTTTGACCACATAATCCGTAAAACGGCATTCTCGGGCAATCTCTTTTTCCCTTTCAAAAGCAAACGCAGTCAATGCGATGATCGGTATTGTCTCCGACAATTCACGGATGATACGGGTTGCCTGGAAGCCATCCATTACCGGCATTCTCAGGTCCATCAGGATCAGGTCCGGATCATATTTCCGGTACATGTCTACCGCTTCATCCCCGTTCCAGGCATGGTGTAGCTCATATATTTTCCCGAACAACGTTTGTAGCAGGAAATAGTTTTCGGGAACATCCTCGGCGATCAGTACCTTTTTCCTTTTGGAAACAGGCTTTTCGACTACGGGTGGAGGGAGAGGTGTTTCTTCTTCCTCCGGTAATTCATGTATATCTTTATTATCCGGTTCAAGCGGAAGCGTGAACCAGAAAGTAGAGCCTTCTCCCTGCACCGAATCTACCCCGATACTGCCCCCCAGGTTTTCCACGATCATTTTGCTGATCGTAAGGCCGAGTCCCGTACCCTGCTTAAAGTCGTTTATTTTGATAAAACGCTCGAAGATACGGCCCCGGTTCTCTTCGGCAATACCGATACCGGTATCGCTGACCCTTATTTTGAGAAAACTGTTCTTTCTGGCATAAGAAATGGTGATACTGCCTTTGGAAGTAAATTTGATTGCGTTGTTTATAAAGTTCGTAATCACCTGTATCACCCGCTGTGGATCTGTCTTGAGGATGACGGAAGGTAAATTGTCGTCGAACAGCAGTTTTACATCCGAAGTCATTTTGAGCGATTCTGCCTGGTGTATTTCGCGGCAAAGCTCTTTGATATCCGTTTGTGCTATGTTATACTGTAATGTGCCCGATTCTATTTTAGAGAAGTCCAGGATATCCCCGATCAGGTTGAGCAACAGGTTGTTGTTCTTATGGATAATATCCAGGTATGCTTGCCTGTCTTCCTTGTCTTCCGTTTCCGCTATCAGATCGGAAAAGCCTACGATAGCATTCAGGGGCGTACGTATTTCGTGGCTCATATTGGCCAGGAAAGCCGATTTAAGTTTGTCCGCCTCTTTTACCTTGATCAGTTCGATCTCTTTTTCACGTTGCTTGCTGATGTTGGAGGTGTAGCTTATTATTTTGCTGGGCGTACCATCTTCGTTCAGTTTGTAAGAACGAACATTCGAGTTGATCCAGTATGTTTTTCCGTCGAGGATACGGCGGTATACCGACGCATAACTGTTTATTTCACCGTTGAGCAGCCTTTTGAACTGTTGGTTGTATACCCTGTCGAAGTCTTCCGGGTGCAAAGTTCCGGCAAAATCCTCCATATAGTTCAGGTTCTCCCGGTTTAGATAGGATAGGAGCTTGTTATCTCCAATATTTTCACTCAGGCTGAAATCTACATTCAGCTTGTCGGAAGCCACATCATACTCCCAGATGATAGAGTCGCCGGTGTCGACAGCGACTTTCAGTTTGGTCAGATTGTACTGCGTCTGCTCCGCCTTGAGATAATTTTCCGTATCGTCGAATACGATATAGAAAAATCCGAATATGACGCCCTGTTTATCTTTCAGGACGACACCTTTTACCTGTAAATATTTGATATGATCTTTGACGGTTGTCCGGTAGTAGCCGGTTTCCGAAACAGCTTTGAAGTTATAAATCAGCGTGAAGGCAACATCTTCCCCTTTTTTCAGTTTGTCGTTTACCCATGCCGGGATGTTGGGATTATCGAAGGCGTTCAGCCCGATGGCCTGTTCGCGCGTGGTTCCGAATATCTCAAGATCCGCATTATTCAGGTCGAGCAGGTTGCCTTTCTCGTCGTACAATTCCACTCCCCAGGGCAACTGGTCGAATATGATCTGGAATTTGGATTCGCTTTGCAGCACTTGCTTCATGGAGTACTCCATCATGCCCTGTGCATGTTCCCGTTCGATGGCTATGAAAACGATATCGGTCAGCATCCGCAGGTTTTCCACGTCTATGGCATTCCACGTACGTTGGGCCTTCACGCAGTCCAGTCCGATAAATCCGCTGACTTTTCCCATATGGAAAACCGGAAGGACCAAAAGGGAGACAACATCCTGCAAATGTAGCAGATGTTGTTCTGCCGCAGCTTCCCGGGGCATTTTCTCCACATCGGGGATGATGACATCTTTACCTCCTTTTATCTGTTCGATCCACCAGGGGATATCTTCTGTCGACAACTGCCGCAACAAGTCTTCACGCATGGAGATCACCCCTTCGTGCGTCACCTCATGCGTGAAGTCTATCATACATCTTTTTTCATCGAATATACCTATGTATACGCGATCTACTTTGAAAAAGCGTAGGACAATAAGCAAAGCCTGGTCGATCGTTTCGTTTTGTTCCGACCCTAATAATAAGGACAGCACATCGGAAAGCGTTTTCCGTAATGCGATCATATCTATCAGCATCCGGCTCTTATATAAATCACCATCGTTAAAAGAAGAGCATTCTTTTTTCAAGATCTCAATTTCACGGATCAACTCTTCTCTTGAATAGTCTGCATATGCGCTGCTCATATTAGGTAAATGATATTTATATGTAATCGTATATTGTACAAATGTACATATAAATATTTATTACCAAAAGAATTTCAAGGCTTTCATGTGGAAAATGCTTGTTGTGTCATATTTGGGGCAATACCCAGGGAGCCCGGTAGTACGCTTTTGATAAAGCAGTTGCTTCATTATCACCTACAAACAGGCTGTTGGTATCGTCCCAGCGTACTTCGCGTTGCAAACGGCATGAAATATTTGCCAGGTGCGACATTTTGGCTACCCGTGCGCCGATGGCTATGTCGGCATGGGGTAATTCGCGACTTTTGATACAGTTCAGGAAATTCCCGACATGGTTGTACAACCCTTTACCTTCCCCTTTTTTGAACGGAACGGCTTCCATACGTGCTTCTTTTCCGGCAACGACAGGAATAACTTCCCAGCCTGCACGGGTGAGTACCAGTGTTCCGTTTTCTCCATAAAAAGCGAGTCCCTCTTTTTTGTCGAACGGGCCGTGGTTGATCCCGCAGGCATGATCCCAGATAATGTTGAAATCGTTGTAGGCGTAAGTTGCCATCAAGGTATCGGGAGTCTCCATCGCATCATCGGGATAGGCGAACTTGCCGCCACCGGAGAATACGCGGCTGGGCAGGTCGGCATTCATACCTTCGAGGGCATAATCCAATAGGTGCACGCCCCAGTCTGACATCAGGCCGCCGGCATAATCCCAGAAGAAGCGGAAATTATAATGGAAACGGTAGGTGTTGAACGGACGTTTCGGAGCCGGGCCCAGCCACATGTCGTAATCCACTCCGGCAGGAACAGGGCTGTCGGGAATGACGGGCAGGGTGGGTTTGCCATCCTGGTAAGCCCATACTTTTACCGTACGTATGCGGCCGATGTTACCGGCTTTCAGGTAATTGGCGGCCTCGTCCCAGTGAGGGTCGCTGCGTTGCCATTGGCCTACCTGTACAATGCGGTTGTATTTGCGGGCGGCTTTCTCCATCAGGTTACATTCTTCGATGGTGTTGGAAAGCGGCTTTTCTACATATACGTCTTTGCCTGCCTGGCAGGCGTATATGGTAGGCAGGCAATGCCAGTGGTCGGGAGTTCCGATGATCACTGCGTCTATATCTTTATTGTCTATGACCTTGCGCCAGTCTTTATATAAGTTAGGGACTTTCTTGCCGGTTGCTTTTTCAACATCGGCTGCCCGTTTGTTCAGCCATTCGTCGTCTATGTCGCAAAGGGCTACGCATTCTACTTCCGGATATTTCAGGAAATTGCTGAGATTGGAAAAACCCATCGAGCGGCATCCGATCAGGGCTACTTTTACTTTATTGCTGGGAGCCGTCTGTCCGTAAACAGCTCCGTACGCACTACCGAATAACGGCGATAAACCTAGTCCGGCAGCAGATAATGCGGACTTTTGTAAAAAATTTCTTCTATTCATGGTATTAAAATTATGTGTTCGCAAACAGCTTTGCAATAATACGAAAAATAGTTCTATATTTGTGCCCTGAATAAAAAAAAATGTCAATGATATCCCCTCAAGATACTAACTGGTATGTTTTATATACGGCTCCGCGTGCCGAAAAGCAGGTAAAAGAGCGAATCGACTTGTTAGGAGTAGAATGCTGGTTGCCTTTACATCGTACTCCGCGGGTATGGTCGGACCGTGTGAAGATAGTTGAGATACCTTTGTTCAGTTCGTATGTGTTTGTCAGGTGTACGGATGCAGTTTTGCGCGACTTATTGAAGGTATACGGCGTTATCCGGATTGTTTTTTATAACGGAAAACCGGCTATTGTCCGCCAGGTCGAAGTGGATGCTATCAAGGAGTTCCTGGAGCAGGCTGCCGAACATGAGCTTTGTCCGGGTGAGGAGGTAGAGATCCTTACCGGTGCGATGCGGCATGTATCGGGAAAGATAAAGAAGATAAAAAAGAACCACCTCATGCTCTTCCTGGAGCAACTGGGCGCAACAGTCTGTGTAAAGTTGACGGATGTGGCGCGGGTGAATAGGTTGAAATAACATCTAATCTTTACTCCCTGTGCAGCTAACAACAATTGGCTGCGCAGGGAATGACGAATGCCTGCGCGGGTAACTTTTATCTTTCGTCAAATGTTATATCTTTGCCCTCCAATAAAAAATAGAGGGAAAGAGTATGAAAAACAAAGATTTTAGAATTCAAATGCTTAAACAGGAGCAGGAAAAGCGCCAAGCCGGCGATGAGAGTACTGCCGACTTGTACCGTGCTGTGCGCAACCACTTTAATAACTTCAACCAAGGACGTGAACTGCCCTTGAAGCGTGTGACGGGTGAGATGGTGCGTGCCTTTGTAGAATGGCTGCGTGAAAAGGGGCTGCGTGTGAATAGCGTGAACAGTTATATCAGCAACCTGCGTGCCATGTATAACCGTGCGTGCCTGGGTTGGAAAAAGAAGCCTCAGGAGTCACCGTTCGCAGGTGTCCGTTTAAAGCGGGAGGAAACACGCAAACGTGCCGTATCGATCGGAGTGATCGAGAAGATTGCTTCGCTGGATCTGAAAAAGGAACCTGAAAAACAGCTGGCAGCCGACCTGTCGCTGTTTTCTTTTATGGCTTGCGGTATGCCTTTTGTCGATCTGGTTCATCTTACGCGGGAGAATATAATCGAAAACGGCAGGATTTTGTCGTACAACCGTCAGAAAACGGGTATACTGATCCAGATAGAGATAACAACGGGTATGCAGCATCTGATAGACCGCTACAGCCGTCCGGATGCGTTGTATCTTTTTCCGGTCTTGCCGGAGGATGCCTCGCACGAACAGTATAAATACTGCCTAAGCAAGCAAAATGATTATCTGAAAGAAATCTGCGTCATGTTGAATTTGCCGGAGACGTTGACCACGTATGTCTTTCGTCATGCCTGGGCTTCTGAGGCCTATCACCGTCATGTGCCGGTATCGATTATCAGCCAGGCTCTGGGGCATGCCTCGGAGAAAATGACGCATACGTATCTGACAGCTTTCAGTACGGATAAACTGGCGGAGGCTAATAGACTGGTTTCCGGAGAGATAGGTGCTTTGGTGAGTCTGTAGTCGATACCCTTATTTATATAATAAGGTAGAATACCCTTTTTTCATCTTATATACAGAGACTTAGGCTATGTATAGTTTGTCATTTATGATGAAGTCCGATGCAAACATAGAAAGAATATATCGGATAAACAAGGTCTCCAGATGTATTTGTAAAAAATAGCACAATGATTTAACATAACTTTACTTATTTGCCTGCTTTGTAGCCTCACAACCTGATTTATCAGTCGTGTTGACATAAAGGGGGGCGGGACTGTCATCTTTTCATATCCGCCTGGAAAAAATTATACCCATTTCTGTTTATTTTTCCTTAGCAAGCCGTTAAAAAAGACATCAATCCTGCCTGATTTCCCTTTCCTAAAGGGAAAAAGACTCTCCTTAAAACGCCTGTTTCCTACCTTCCTACCTTATTATATAAATAAGGATGACAAGAGTTGGTAATAATGAAAATCAAAGTAAGTCGAAATATGCGTAATATGAAGCAGCAAATATGTAGAAGGATCATGGAGGCAGCATTGGGTCTGTTTATACTTTGTGGGCAGTGTATGTTGCAGGCAAATGCTCAGACGACTTCTTATACGAAAGCGGAATTCTTTTTATTCTCTTTTAAAGAAGGTAGTGATATGTTTCTGGCTGACTATGGCGACAATGCTTACCAGTTGGAACGTATGGGACAGCAGTTACCTGTTTTTCGTAATCGCCTGTTGGGTGGAGATTGTCATTTGCTGATCGTCTCGCATGTGAGTGCTTACGACTCTAAAGAGGATGCCGTGATCAATGAGGCTTCGCTCCGTGCCGCCCGTATCCGTGCCTATCTTAAAACGCGTTTGGATATTCCGGGTGAATGCGTTGCGTTCTACATCGACCGCAGCGGTAATTACCGTGACCGGGTACATGTCTACCTGGTGGAATCTCCGCTGCCTTGGTTTGCCAATACGGATATTTGTTACAGTGAAAGCCGTTATCCGGTGGCTGTCAGGGCGGCTTTGGAAAAATACGGTGCATATCCTTTTGTGGATCTTTACCGTCGTGGTGAGGTAGGTGGCTATGACCGGGTGGTGTACCGTATCGACGATCCGCTGTTCGACCGTTCGGAGCTGGACGACTACCGGCTGGCTTCGGTTGTGGATATGCCGTCAGATAATCCTCGTTCGTCGACAATGGTGACAACCCATGAAAAGACACGGGTTGTCAGGAAGGAGATACCTGTCAATAAAATCCCGTCAGAAGATGTGGGGGCAAACGAAAGTGATCCGGTAACGGTTGTCGTCCGGCCGTCTGCTGCCCGCATGGCGGTAAGTCCTGTACACATGGCTGTCAAAACGAATCTGCTGCCCTGGTTTACTGTGGCTCCGTCCATCAGTTTAGGGACAGGAGATGTAAAACTGCAAAGGGGGTCGTTTATGCCGAATATAGAGGCAGAGTGTTATTTTGCTGAACGTTGGTCGGTGGTTGTGGCGGGTATGTATTCCGATTTTGCTTATAAAGATAAAACGCGCGACCGCTGGTCGGTGTCCGAATTTTCGGTCGAACCCCGTGTGTGGCCACTGGCTCCCGGCGAGTTCAGTTGGTTGAATACCGGCCTGTTCGTCGAATACGGTGATTTCGATGTACGGGGCAGCGAGATTGATCCCGACCCTGATGTGCTTTACGGCAGGACGGGTCGTTTCTGGACGGTAGGTGCTTCGATCGGTTGCCTGGTGCCTTTGGGGAAAGGTTTCTGCGCCGAGGCAAGTCTGCGGACGGGTTATCGTTCGGTCTTTGACGGTAAGAAATACCGTTACGATAAAATAGACGATACGAATTACCTGGAAAGCCGTTTCACATCGACGGGTTTTATGATTGGGCTGAAAGTCAGCCTGGTGTATCGTTTTCAAATCAGATAAGAAAAGGGTAGAAATATGAAAAAACAGAAAAAGGGTAAAATTAGGGGTTGGGCGGTATTTTTTGCAGGTGCCGTTGTCCTATCGTCGTGTGTCTACCATACGCCTGATGAGGATTGGGAGAAGAATGGAAAAGTGCGCCTGCATCTGGATTGGCAGACGCGTAGCGAATATCCGTCGGGCATGACTTATTATTTCTATAAAGACGGAATCGGGCATCCGGTAGTTCGTCGGGGAAGTGCTTCGGGTTACGAAGGTACCCTGCCGGCAGGACAATATAGGGTCGTGGTGTGCAATACCGATTGCGATAATGTCATACTTGATATGGATAACGGCTACGAACAGGCTTGCGGCAATGCGCGGCAGATGTCCGGGTTAAAATCGTCTACTGTCCATATTGCGTATCCCGGCAATTTATACGGTACGGGCTGCCGGCAGATTGATGCCGGAGGAGAACAGACCGTCGTGGAGGAGTTGTATCCGGTCAGCCTGGTCAAAACCCTGGAACTAAATATAAAAGTAACAGGAGGGGAGGATGTCCGGTCTGTAAACCTATCCGGCCGGTTGACAGGTGTTTCGTCGCAGGTACATATCCCGACCGGGAAAGCGTTGTTTGACACACCGGCTTTTATGTCATTTGAGCCGGAGCAGGCCGATCCGGGGGTGTATACCTCTTCCCTTAACCTGTTCGGTCTGTCAGGAGGAACAGCGGGAAGCGAACCGGTCGAACTTTACCTGACGCTCACATTGAAAGACGGGAAAGAGATCACTTCATTGACCAATATAACCGGAGAAGTGGGCGACGCATTCGAAACGAGTGTATCGGCCTATATCGTACTCGACCTGGAGGTCACCTATGATGAAGTAAATGGCGCAACGATAACGATCACAGGCTGGAAAGAAGGAATAGGGGAAGTCGGTAATTAGCAATAATTGAACTATTAAATATAACAATGAAGATAGAAAACAAACATACGCTACGATGGCCTTTGCCGCTATTGGCTTTCCTCCTGTGGGGGATGATGGCTGGCTGTTCGGACGGTGACGGTCGATTTCCGGTTGAGGACGGGCAAAAGTTGATGCTTCGTGCCTCTTCGGAACAGTTGGCGGGAGAGCTCTCTTTTTCCGATACGGTGTTTTTTGCCAAAGGCAATGAATCGGGAAAGTATACAGAGATATGGAAAGCTTACGTAAAGGCTGACGGGAGCACTGACCTGGCGGAACCGAAATATTATCCATCCGATGACAGCCGTGTTTATCTGCGCGGATTTGCTCCCGGAGGCAGGCCAAGTGATGACGGACAGATAGCCTGGTCGATCGACGGAAAACAGGATATTCTGGTAACCGGCGAACAAAACGGTTGCCTGACGGATATGTTTTGGCAGGAGGGGAAAGCGTTTGTATTCATCCATTTATTGACTCAGCTCCGTTTCCGTTTCCAGTGTGATACGGCGGGGAAGGAGAAGGGTTGGAAATTGTTCGGACTGTCTGTGGAAGGAGTACAAAGTGAAGCCGTTTTGTCACCGGCAAATAAAGGATTGTCTTTCTCCGGTGAAAAAGGAGCGGTAACCGTTCTCGACCGGACGGATGGCGGTGAACGGTTGCCATTGGATTCCGATTGGCTGGATGTCCCGGAGATGGTCATGATACAATCCGGAGTAACGGTCGGCCTGACGGTGGTATTGGAAGATCGCCGGGGTAACCTGACCCGCTTTGAAAATTTGCCGGTATCGTTTCACGAATCGGATGGTTATACGGTTCCGGGTACCTCTTACCTTTTATCTGTCATACTCCGTGCGGGAGGCAGTTACTCCCTGGCGGCACAGGTGTCAGAGTGGAAGAGAGGGAATAACGGAACGGGAATTATCGATTGAATATCTGTTTTTAATCATTTAATAAAAGGAAAATATGAGACAAGTTTGTATGTGTGCCGCTCTTTTGGCGGTAGTGGTATCCGGTTGTTCTTCTTCTGAGGAGGGAGCTCTTCAAACCGCAGAGATCAGGGTGGGAGCCACTGTGAGCGGAGCGATTACCAAAGCACCGGTAGTTACGGGTGATACGTTTACGGCCGCTATTACAGCTATTGAAGGGACCCAGCCGCCTGCATCATGGACGGCTGCTGTTGCCTGGCAGAACAGTATCACGCTGGTAGCGTCCGAAACGGCGACAGGAACTTCGGTTCCTTTGAATGTATCGAAAGTGTATCCGGCCGCAGGAAATGTATATATGGCAGCCTGGCATCCGGAAATCGCTTCCGTATCAGGGGTGGTGACCTTTCAGCAGACAGGAACGGAAGATGTGATGTATGGCGGTATTGTGAGTGGAAATAAAGATGTTCCCGCAGGTGCATTTACATTCACCCATACACTGACGCAGCTAAACTTCCAGGTGCAGGCTTCGGATGGTTACCTGGGGGCGAATCCGGATAAGAAGATATCTAAAATAGAAGTCGTAGACGCTGCCTATCCGAAGACGATGACGATTGCCGATGGTGCCGTAACTTATGAGACTGCGGCTACCCTGGCTGTTCCGGGTGTTACCGCTCCTATCCAACTGACCAAAGAAGTGACGAAGGTCGGCGAGCCTTTTATGGTGAAGGCTCTCGATGGCGTGAAAGTAAAAGTGACCTATGAAGGTGGTACAACCAGTAAAGAAATTAATATCATAGACGCTTCTACCCAGGCAGGACTGAATGCCTTGGCCGGCAATTCGCATCTGGTGACCCTATCCTTTCTGAAAACAGGTGAAGTTGCGATTGAAGGCACGGCAACAGTCGCTCCCTGGCAGGTAGGTGCTTCCGGCAACGGGACGGTGACGGAGTAATAATTGATAATTTCTAACACTAGTATAATATGAGAACAAGTAAATTTTTAGTAATGAGTATGTTGGCTACGGCCTTTTTGTGCAGTTGTTCCAACGAAGAAGAACCGGCAATTGCCGGCCGGGGAGAAGCGATGCAGGTAAGTGCCGGTATCGGAGAGGCTACCCGTGCGGTGATCGATGCCGGTTATGGAAGCGACCTGGCCGTATCGTTTGCCCGGTTGGATAATCCGGTATCAAATACGGATTGGACTACACCGGCTATCGATGCCACCCGTCTTGGCGGTGACGGCAATACCTCCGTTACCTTTGCAACGGCACAGACGTATATGACGGCCAATGGGCAGTCGACTCTGATCGGTTATTATCCGCAAGCCTCCCTGAGTGGAAAAAACAACCCTACAGTTTCGTACACTATCACCGGTGACGAAGATATTATGGCGACAGAAGTGCAGACAGGTGCTGCGAACGCCAAGTTTACCCCGTTTACCTTTCAGCACCTGCTTACCCAGTTGCAATTCAAATGTTCCGGTTCGGCGGAAGCAGTTAAGAAATGGACGAAAGTTTCTTCTATTGCGGTAAAGAACGTTTATGAAACACTGTCGTTGTCGCTCGACAAAACGAGCGGTGCCACGCTGACGACAACCGGTTCGGCCAATACCGATCTGAATGTGATCGGTTGTCCGGCAGAGGTATCCGGCCCCGATGCTACCGATCCGCAGACCGGTTATCTGATGATTTATCCGGTAGCGGATATGGGTACGGAGTCTGCCGCTATCAATCTGGAAGTGAAGGCTACTTACGATGGAACTGAGAAAACATTGCAGGTTCCCATCACTAACATCAGCGGAGGAGCACAGAAAGGACAGTCGCACCTGATCACCCTCAATTTCACCATCGACGGTGAGATCACCATCGAAGCCGGCATTGCCGAATGGCAGCCGGGTAACGGAGGCAGTTCTACTATCACTCCCGGAATATAACCTTTTTTAGAATAGCAGGAGATGAAGAAAATAATAGTGATAGCCACCATCGCTTGCCTTCGGGCACTAACCGCCTGTTCGGACGGCAGCGATCCTACACCGCAGCCTGTCCCCGAAACGACGGTATGCCTGGAAGGGGCGATCGGTGTGTCTACCCGTGCAGTGATCGGCTCCGGCTATGAAAAGGATCTGGCTGTGTGTTTTGCCCGTCAGGATGAAACCGGTTCCGGAGTGTATGGTACGTGGAGTGTATCCGGAGCCGTCCGGAGCGGCGGGGCGGGCAACCGTCCGGTCGTGTTCGACGAGACGCAGCTCTATCCGTCCGATGGAAGCAATATCCGTTTGCATGGCTATTATCCGGTAACCGGTGAAGCGGATGCTACGGCAGGCCGGATGACCTTTACAATAGACGGAATGACAGATGTGATGGCGACGGGACCTTTGTCGGGAAACAGCTTTGCTCCCCTGCGCACCTGTACGTTCCATCATTTGCTGACTCAACTCGGCCTGCTTTGTTACAGCGACAGGACAGATCGTTGGGGAGAGATCGCGGGGATAGAAGTAACGGGGGTACATACCCGGCAACAACTGGACTGGCAATCAGTATCGCCCGTGTTGTCCGATGCCTCTTCGACGGAAGACATTAAGGCTGTCGCCGTGCAGGAGATAGCTGGCCTGGCGATTCCCGAGGTGGAGGAAGGCGGAGAGCTTCCCGAAGCGCAGGGGTATGTCCTGCTTCCCGCCACGTCGGCTCCGCTGCAATTGCATGTGACGACAACGAAGGACGGCAACGGCAATGCGGTGGAGACCCTTTCCCGTGTATCTGTTACCGTAGAGGGCGGCTTCCTGCCTGGCAAACGGCATGTCGTCTCCCTGTTTTTCACCGATGGACGGAAGATACAGGCTACAACGGTCGGTGTGGAGCGATGGGCGGATCAGGATGCCGGCGAAATACCGATTTAAGTAATAGAATAAGTTATAACTAGTATTTATATTAAAACGAACGAAAATGAAAAAGACAATGACAATGGGGGCTATGGCTATAGCCCTGCTGACAGCAGTAAGCTGTTCGGAGACAGAAACAGATTTAATTATCGACTCAGGCGATGGCGATCAGGTAGCCTTGGGTATCACACCTAATCTGAAAGTGGATGCCGGCACCAAGGCTGCTACCAAATCTGTCGTGAGCGGTGAGACGATCGCTTACGATAAGAATGATTTTGCAAACAGCGATAAAGTCCCGGGGTTGGGTGTATTGGTTACGAACAGCGGTGCTACCGGTTGGTACACGCCCGACGGAACAGAGTATACGGGCCATCATGTATGGTATCTGGGAGATGAAAAGGGAGGTAACTGGATCTCTGTCAAAGATAGTAAAGGCGCGACTTTTGCCGATACGAAAGAAACTCCTTATTACCTGAGTAAAACAGTAGGTAAAGTATATGCCTATTATCCTTATAGTAAGGATATTACGACCTCTCTTTCTTCTATATCTGCGGAATCTGACCTGAAAATCCCGGTAACGGTATTGACTACAGGTGAGATAGATGCCACGAAAAACAATGCGAAGAAGTATTGGAACAGCGGTAGCTGGGGTACGACTGCCAAGGGGGATCTGGTGAACCTGTCGCTGGCAACTGAAAAGGATTACCTTTATTTTGCAGGAACAGAAGGACGTTATGTAAATAACGGACGTGCCGATGGACAAACACCGGTCACTCCGGATGCCGAACCGGATAATAAGAATACGGACAATCCCGGTTATAAGATCAATCTCGATATGCACCATGCCATGTCTATGGTCTCTTTCCGGGTGTACGACGGCGGTAACCTGAGTACTAATGACGTGAAATTTACTAAGTTCGAGATAAAGAACAATGCTACTTCCGGAGCCAATCCTTTTAAGGTAGGAAACGGAACCATGTCTTTGGTGGACGGTGCGATTACCGGCCCGTCTACGACAACCGGAATGGCTCGTACGATAACGAACTATATTTTGATGAGACAGGTGGATCCGACAACGGGAGTTGAAGGTGAACACGCTTTCAAATCGACAGGTACCAGCACCACCTCTATAAACGGTAAATCGGTATCCAAAACGATCAGTGCCATTGTGTATCCTACAACTTTCGGCGATGGTGAGATCGACGTGGTGGTTACTCTGCAGGAAGGTGCTAACACTCCTGTCGAATATCCGGTAACCCTAACGGCCAATGAATGGGCTGCCAACAACAATTACATCTATACGCTTTCTGCCGGCCGTAATAAGCTGACGGTAATGGATGTTACCGTAGAAGCATGGGTAGATAACGAACAGGACGAAATCCCGCTGTAATCATTTCCATTAAAACAAAGCCCATGAAACAGAATCTATATACATTTCCGCTAGCGGTCTTCCTGTCTTTGTGTACTGCCTGTACACAGGCCGACATCGTTTTGCCGGTAGCCGGTGGCGATGGAGGAGACGGGGGGAAAGACAAAGGTGTCCCTTTGTCGGTAAAGAACCTGGGCTTGTCGGTGGAGATAGAAACGAGAAGCCTGGTGACCGGAGGTCCCGCAGGCGGTGACACCAATCCGAATCCGTTGACTACGGTCGGGCTTTGTGTCACGAAGCAGAGCAGCAGCGGTTCGGTGAGTGTCTATGCCAGCGGAAATAATACCCAGGTGTTCACTTACAATACGCAGGTCGATCCGGCTGTCTGGCAACTAGCGGAAGGGGAAGAACAGCTTCTTTTGTATTCGGATAAAGGAACGGTGTATGCTTTTTCACCGGTGGAGAAGAGCGTGTCGCTGTCAGGCAATCCGAAAGTACCTTTAATGAGTAGTATAAAGGTATTGGATAAGCAGAAGTTTTACTTCAGCGACGGCGGTAATCCGGTGGATGCTTCTACCGATGTACAGTGGGAGTCCGATCAGGATGATTACCTGTATTGCAAGGCTTCAACCGAGGTCGACCGGTGGAATCCGGAAGTGTCGCTCACGATGCATCATGCACTGGCGAAGGTCAGTTTCCGTATTCTGGAAGCGGATGGAGGTTCTGCTTTTGCGGGCAGCACTGTAAAGAAGGTCGTATTGAAAAGCAGCGCGGGTTTTAAAAAGTCTACTTCCGCCAAGTTAAGTCTGGAAACGGGCGAGTTGAGTGGCACGACGACTGCTGTAGATGAATTATGGTTCACGGCCGACGGAGATATGCGTGGTATAGGGACGAATGTCACCGATCCTAAAAAGGTGTCGGTACAGGCCTTCGGGCTGGTGATCCCTGTGACGGGCATAGCTGTCACGTTGGAGCTAACGCTCGATGATGGCCGTGTCTTTACGATGGCTCCTGGCGAAGGAAGCAGTACTCCCGGTACTTTTACCGCCAACTGGTTGAAGGGAAACAATTATATCTATAATATTCAGATGCTTCCGCAAGGCATCGAGATAGCGGATATACAAGTAGCCGGCTGGAATGAAGGTGGAAGCACCGACGTTCCGGTAGAATAGGTTGCCGTAAACAGGGCGGGCGGGGAGCGATACCCCTCCCGCTAACAATTAAGAATTGAAAATGAATAGAATGAAACGGAATCGAATACAGTTATATCTGATCAGGCTACTGGCCGGTGGTCTGCTGGCGGGGTGTACGGCAGGCCCGGTGGAGGAGATCGTGCCGGAAGAGAGCCGGCCGGTAGCAATCAGTTTCGGTAAACCCGACTTGGGCGTGCCTGAACTCCTGACCCGTGCGGGGGAGGAAGTTACTCCGTTGCCGACTCTTCTGCCTGAGGGAGCTACCGTGCGTATCGGTGCTTACTTTACCGGCTATGTGGGAGATAAGCCTCAGGAGGCCTCTTTTTCTACAACCGCCCCTTCGTTTGAAGCGACCTATGCGGTAGGAGCCGACGGCACTTTGATCCCCTGTTGTGTGGATGGAAACGGGAAAAAGATAGATGGCGAGGCCAAAGGGCTAACCGTGAGGGGAGGGGTATACGATTTCTATGCTGTCTCTCCGGCGCGTCCGCTACAGGAAGGGGATGACGGCTATTATAAAATAACCGGCCTTCCGCATAAGGAAGATGTGATGACCTCTTTTGTGCGGGGAGTAGCGGTGACGAAGGACTCCCGTCTGGTAACACTGGGTACGTTCAGCCGGAAATGTGCGCAGGTGGTCTTTAATGTGGCTCCCTCGCCGGATAATGCCCTTCCTTTCGAGAAGCTGTATGGAACCGACTTGGTGATCAAAAAGATTTCTTCTTCTGCTGCCGGCCTGATTGCCGGTAGCGACACCGGGATTTCTCCTACAGGGGGAGCTTCCGGGGTGGAAGCACAGGTAGTCTTTAGCGCAGAGGAGTTTGAAGAAGTGGAGCCGGAATCTGATCCGGATGGTTGCGGCCTGAATAAAACCAAAGGTGTTGTCCTGCCTAAAAACAGCTTGCCTTTCGATGTGGAAATAACGGTGGTAAGGGATAATGAAACAGCGACGCTGAAAGCGACGATCGACAAGAATATCTCTTTCGACGAAGGTAAACGTTACATCTTCACCTTGGAGGTAAAGAACAATGAAAGCAGTTTGTTGATGAAGGTGCTGGAATGGAATGCAATCGCCTTTAGAGACGACAATGTGGGAGGCCCCGATAGCCCGTACCCCGATCCCGATATAAACGAAGGGATCGGAACGACGATAACGGTAGCCACCTGGAAAGTGATAAACTGGAACGATATGAATGTAGGTGGAGGTTGATGATCTCTTCTGATTGCAGGAAAAATTAAAAACCGAAGCGTTCTTTGACATGGTGGGGTTCAGATTAGGGAAAAAAGAGAATATTTTGTGTTAGATTTTCATTAGAATAGAGAAAAAAGTTATCTTTGCAGACAACAAAAACTGTAACTATGAATAATAACACAAACATTTCAGAAACAAAGGAATATTCCCTATTCCTTTATGAAGTTAAATCCCGTATTCGTTCTGCTCAATATGAAGCAATGAAAGCTGTCAATAAGGAAATGATATCTCTTTATTGGGAGTTAGGTCGGCGTATATATGAGCAACAAAATCAGTTGGGCTGGGGAAGATCTGTTGTTGAGAATCTTTCGAAAGATATTCAGAAAGAGTTTCCGGGGATTAAAGGGTTTGGTACTTCTAATCTTTGGGATATGGCCCGATTTTACAAAGAATATCAGGCTGATGCAATTCTCCAACCATTAGTTGGAGAAATTAGCTGGTCGAAGCATATTGTTATTATGACCAGGTGTAAGAATACACAGGAACGTCAATTTTATATTTTGGCTACCCGGAAGTATGGTTGGACGAAAGATTTACTTATCAATAAGATTGAGTTGCAGACCTTTGAAAAGTATTTACTTGGACAGACTAATTTTGATACGACATTGCCCGAAGAATTAAAGAATCAGGCAATACTGGCTGTAAAAGATGAATACTCGTGGGGATTCACCGGTTTGGAAAATGAATATTCAGAAGAGGAACTGGAGCAGTCTATTATTAAAAATATCAGGGCTTTCCTGATTGATTTCGGAGCAGATTTTTCATTTATTGGCAATCAATATCGGCTCATTGTAGACAATAGAGAATATTTTATTGATCTACTGCTTTATAACAGACGATTACAGGCAATGATCGCTGTGGAGTTAAAGATAGGTGAGTTTAAACCTGAGTACAAAGGAAAGATGGAGTTTTATTTGAATGTGTTGAATGATACCGTAAAACTTCCGCATGAGAATTCCTCTATCGGTATAATTATCTGTAAGTCTAAGAGTCGTATGATTGTCGAGTATGCTTTGAAAAATTCCAACTTACCTATCGGTGTGGCTACTTATGCTCTTTCATCCAAGTTGCCGGAAGCTTATCGGGAATATCTTCCGGATACGGATACTATTGCTAAAAAGCTAGAAACTTTAATGAATATGTAACGATTACATTTTATTATCCTGTAGTCTGAACCCCATCATCTGTCAAAAGAATGTTGGGGTTTTTTATTGGTGGAAATTAGCAAACTGATTATTTGTCAGAATTTAGATCTGACAATAGTTGAAACAAAATATATTAAAAACGAAATACAATGAAACGAGAAAGTAAAACAAGGCGCAAACCTTTAACGGGAATCGGACGGTTACGTATCGGCTTGTCGTTGGCGTGGTTGTTTGTGGTATTGCTTCTGTTGTTTGCCGGCAGTTGCACACAGACCGATGTGGAAGAGGATGTAATCCCGCCTCATGCTTTGAAGGATGTGGATGCGGGGTTTAACCTGAATGTGCTGGCTAACCGGACTCCCGTGACGCGTAGCATTACATTCACTCCCGCCGGTACGATCGAATCGGACACGCTGGCTGTCGGAGTAAAGGACTCGGTGCAGACCAAAGCCGCCACTGCATTGTCGGAAGCGCAGGAAAGCCAGATCGCCAGCCTGTGGGTGGGGCAGTATGATGCCACGACCGGTAAGCGTTTGTTTAACCAGTATATATCTTCCATGACCGGCACTACTGTCAACCTGAAACTGAAGCAGAGCCAGAATGGTAGTAAGAGTCATGTGTATTTCGTATCAAACGCAGGTGATCTGGGGGCAGTTGTCGATGAAACTACATTGAAGAAACAGACATTGCCATATGCATCATCGGGAACGGGCTTGCCTGATAATAACTTGTGTAAAATGGTGGGTAAATGGGAAGGTGAGGTTGTTGCCGGCGGTGTGAAAGATATTACCGTGGAGCTGACCCGTCTCCTTGCCAAGATCAGTTTTAGCTATTCGATGGGTGCTGATTTTGCTTTTACCCCTACATCGGTCACTTTGAAGAATGCTCCATCCGTTTCGCAGGTGGAGGCTCCGACAGGACAATTGACTGGTGTTGAATATAAAAACTATACCGGTACAGGCAGTAGTTCTGGTGCTACCGTTTACTGGTATTTGCCTGAAAATATGGCGGGTACGGTCAGCGGTGACAACATCGTCGAGTCCGAAAAGAAGAAGATCGGTCGTGGCGTAACGAATGCCACCTGTATCGAGTTGACCGGCAATGCCGTGCAGGGCGGTGTTACTTATAAAGATGTTACGTTTCGGTTTTATCCCGGTCGTAACGAGAATAATTATGATATCGAACGCAATTCGCATTATACGATGAATGTTACTTTGGTAGGTATAGACGTATCCGACGAGCGTATCACGGTTGGCGAGATACCGGATATCGAGGTCGATCCTACTGAAATGCCTGCCAAAAAAGGTGGTGAAAAAGAGATACAGATCACTGCCCGTCCGGGGCAGGAGTGGATATTCGATATGCCTGCGTGGTTGTCTGCGGTATTAAACGGAAAAGACATCCCTTTGGGTGCAACTATTACGCACCAGGGTCCTGCCAAGGTGGTCTTTAAGTCTGTGGAGGCTAATCCCAGAGCAGACAAGAGGTCTGTATCTTTTAACATTGAAGTGAATGGAGTTGATCAGGAAATAACGATCACCCAGAGCGGTTCGACGCTGACAAAAGGCAGTTCTGTTTCTTTGGCTGCAACTACCGGTTCTGAAGGCTCTTCTTCTTTTACGGCTACCGAGGGTTTGCGTTGGTCTGCTGCATTGAGCGGTGGCGAATGGCTGGCCTGGTCGGCTACTAATCCGGGTACATCTGGTAGTGAAGCACCGGCAGGTGCACAAGGATTACAAGTAAAGGCCGGCTCTGCTAATCCGTCTGCACAGGTGCGTACCGGTAAAATCACGGTGAAAGCCGGTGCTTCGGTGGGTGATGCCGCTTACACTGGGTTGAAGCAGGAGATAGCTGTCAGTCAGGCAGGTTCGACCGTTAACGGTTCGACTATTAACAGTATAGTTGCAAAAGGTGCGACCGGTGATGCTTCGTTTACGGCCACCGCAGGATTAGCTTGGGCATCGAGTATAACGAAGGGTGACTGGATTACTATAAATACCGGAGGAGCGGGAACACCTACTACCGGAGGGCCTCAGACGATCAACTATACGGCAGCCGTTAATCCGTCTTCTTCTACCCGTAGCGGTACGATTACCGTTCGTGCGGGTGATGGTTCTACAGGTCCGACAGGAAATATCGTTCTAAACCAGTCGGGTGCAACCTTGAGTGTAGATGCAGCCACCAAGACAGTCGTTGCGGAAGCTTCTACGGGTAATGCTTCCACTTTTACCGCTACTGCGGGGTTGTCGTGGAATGTGGGTGTAGCTTCTACCGGTAATTGGCTGACTTTGACAAGCACGACCAACGGAACAAACAACACGACTGGCACTGCCCAGACTATCACTTATAGTGCTGTCGTCAATCCGGATGCTTCCACCCGTGCAGGAACAATAACTGTAAAAGCGGGTAGTGCCGTCAGTAGTACGGATGCGGGGTTGACTAAAACGATTACAGTGACCCAGTCGCCCTCTTCGTTAGTTGCTTCTATCAATCCGACAGCAGCATTGGCTGCAACAGCAAATGCCAGTGGTACATATACAATGAAAGGAACCAAGGATTTGTCCTATACTTTCACTGCCGGCTTTCCTTCGTGGCTAACGATAACCAATGGTACTGCTTCTACCAATGGTGGAATCACAACCGGTTCTAATCAGACGTTGACTTATCAGACTGGTTCTGTTAATCCAAATGGTACTGAACGGAAAGCCACCGTTACAGTGAAAGCCGGTAATATGACAAAAGATGTAGAAATCAAGCAAGCTGCTTCTAGTTTTAGCCGAACGAATCCGTCGGGCCAAATAGCAGCTGCCGCAAACAGCAAAGTAACGGGTTCGGTTACCGCGACAGCCGGTTTAGCGTGGACAATAACACCGGCAACCCAAAATGGCATAACGGTGAGTCCTACCAGTGGTACCGGAAATGCAACGATCACTTTTACGGGTGCTGCCAATACCGGTGCTGAGCGTACGGGTTCATTTACCTTATCGGCAAGCGGTGCCAGTCCTGCGCGTACACTGGCATTCAGTGCTACGCAGGCGGCTGGGGAAACCGGAGCTTATGTTGGTAACCTTCAAGTATGTAAAACGGATGGAGGTGTCATGAATTGGAGTAGTGCTAACTCATATTGTAGTAACCTTACAGCAGAAGGAAAAAGTGATTGGTATTTGCCATCGAAGGATCAGCTGGTAACTATGTATAATAATAAGGCTGCGTTACAGGGAGAGAGCGGCTTCACAGCGTTCGTGAGCAGTTGGTACTGGAGTAGTACGGTCTACAGTAGTGGCGGCCACTGGGTCGTGAACTTCACCAATGGCTTTACCGGCTACAACAACGACACCTACAGCAAATATGTTCGCTGTGTCCGGGATAAAAACTGAACAATTTATCAATTTAACAATTTGAAACCCAAAGACCGCCGTAAGGCGGTCGAAATTTGAAAATAAAAAGGAGGTATGCTTATGATATAAAAGAATAGTTTGGACTTCAGAATACCGTTAGTTACGGCATACGGTAGCGTCAAGATTCAGACGAATCCGGTTGTCCACAGGGCTTGCCCTGTTAGAATTACCCCGGGGAGCCCCGGCAGTAAGTTATAAGTGACAACTACGAACGTTTGTGAGCAATAACTACTGGAGTAGTACGGTCTACAGTAGTGGCAACCACTGGATCGTGAACTTCAACAATGGCAATACCAACAACAACAACGACACCAACAGCAAATATGTTCGCTGTGTCCGGGACTGGTTTGGAATCTGTAAATCTGATTGTCATGTAATTATTTAAGTAAAGGAGAAAACAGGTATAAGAAATAGTTTAAACTTCAGAATACCGCTAGTTACGGCATACGGTAGCGTTAAGATTTAGACGAATCCGGTTGTCCGCAGGGCTTGCCCTGTTGAAATTACCCCGGGGAGCCCCGGCAGTAAGTTATAAGTGGCAACTACGAACGTTCGTGAGCAATTACTACTGGAGTAGTACGGTCAACAGTAGTGGCAAACACTGGATCGTGAACTTCAACAATGGCAATACCAACAACAACAACGACACCAATAGCTGGTATGTTCGCTGTGTCCGGGACTGGTTTGAGTCTTTAAGCCTGATAGTTTGTGATTATTTAGTATAAAAAAGAGAAAAGTATAAGAAAATAGTTTGGACTTCAGAATACCGTTAGTTACGGCATACGGTAGCGTCAAGATTCAGACGAATCCGGTTGTCCGCAGGGCTTGCCCTGTTGAAATTACCCCGGGGAGCCCCGGCAGTAAGTTATAAGTGGCAACTACGAACGTTCGTGAGCAATTGGTACT
>NZ_JADNBB010000006.1:0-121780 GCF_015550595.1 Parabacteroides goldsteinii | reverse complement strand
GCTTGCCCTGTTGAAATTACCCCGGGGAGCCCCGGCAGTAAGTTATAAGTGGCAACTACGAACGTTCGTGAGCAATTGGTACTGGAGTAGTACGGTCTACAGTAGTGGCAAACACTGGATCGTGAACTTCAACAATGGCAATACCAACAACAACAACGACACCAACAACAACTATGTTCGCTGTGTCCGGGACTCGTTTATGAATCTAAAAATAATGAAGTAGGAAATGAAAATAGACTTTGAATCATTGGTGCAGGCATGGTACGACTGCCGTAAGACAAAACGGAGAACAACTGCTGCAATGGAATTTGAGATGGATGCGGAGCATAACCTCTATACATTATATAAAGAGATAGAGGAGGGATGCTATAAGATTTCACGTTCGGAGGCATTTATTGTAACGGAACCTGTGAAGCGGGAGGTGTTTGCTGCTTCGTTCCGTGACCGGGTGGTGCATCATTATCTGGCTGCACGTATCAATCCGTTGTTTGAGAAAGAATTTATTCTGGACAGTTATTCATGCCGTACCGGTAAGGGAACATTATTCGGTATAAATCGCTTAAAACGGTTTATCGCCCAGTGTTCGGCCAATTATACGAAAGATTGCTATGTCCTTCAGTGCGATATACGTGGCTTTTTTATGAATATAGACCGCCGATTGCTGGCGGATAAGCTGGATAGGTTTCTGCGTGCCAGGTATGAAGGCGACGATTTGGAAACCGTTCTTTATCTGACCCGGCTGATCGCTTTGGATAACCCTGTATCGAGGGTACATATAAAAGGTTTCCGGTCTTTATGGAAAGGCCTGCCGAAAGATAAGAGTCTGTTTTCGATGAACGGCATGCCGTTGCCGAATGAGACGAAACCCCGGCAACTAGACTTGTTTGTCTGTAACCGGGAGTTGGGTTTGCCGATCGGTAACCTGACCAGCCAGCTGTTTGCCAATTTTTACCTGAATGGTTTCGACCATTATTGTAAGAGCAAGCTGGGGCTGCGTTATTACGGACGGTATGTAGACGATTTTTTTGTCGTACACAACGACAAGGAATATTTAAAGAGCCTGATCCCCTTATTTCAGCAGTATCTGCAGGAAGAACTGGGGTTGACCCTGCATCCGAACAAGATACGGCTGACCCATTATACGAACGGTATCCGTTTTGTCGGAGCTATCGTAAAGGGACGTGTTATCCTGACGGGGAAGCGGGCTGTGAAAGGAATGCGTAAGGTGATAGGAGAATATAATTATAAGGTATCCAAACACCCGTTGAGCGAAGATGAAGAGGAACATTTTCTACAAAGCCTGAATTCGTATTTGGGGCTGATGAGGCATCACAGTAGTTTGAACTTGCGGAAGAAGGTCAGGGAATGGCTTTCGCCGGCACTCGACAAATTATACTATGTCAGTCCCGAGAAAATAATCCGGAAAGAGAAGGTGCGTCTGTTGCGCCACCAGACCGTAAGGAATATTTGCTCGACTATAATAAGAGGTCAGAAAAAGGCCGGGCTGGTTCCCGGAAATTACGACGAATTGTATCAGGTAATATATGCATCCAGATATAATTGTTACGAAATATTGAATCATGGCTTTACATACTGAAACTCCGCTTTATCTGCGGACGGTTGAACTGATAAAAATGATCTATGCCGTATCGCATCACGCGCCCAGAGAGTATAAATATACCCTGATGCAGGATATCCGCAAGGACGCGATGAACCTGACCCGTTGTATCTACCGGGCGAATGTGTCGTTGGACAAGTCGCCCCACCTGATGCAGCTTGTCGACGAATTCGAATTCCTTAAACTGGAAATCCGGCTTTGCAACGATCTGCGGATCATCGACACGGGCAGTTACGCCAAGCTGGTTCTGCTGATGGAAGATATCGGGCGACAAATAACAGGGTGGCGGAAAAGTGTAATCAAATAAAAGAAATTATTTATGGACTTGAAACAGAAGCTGGCTTTGGAGACAGCCGAAAGTACTTATATATACTTATATCGTGAAGGTCTTTTCTGGAAGGCGTATGAGCGTTCGGCAATTAAGTTTATACAGACCATTACCGTTTATCAGGTAAATACCCGTTTCTGTAAAGTGGTCAATATGGAAGTGATCTCGCTGGGTTTTCCGGATGCGGTTCTTCCGAAGATACTTGAAGACCGGGAATACGAACAACCGGATGAAAAGCGGCTGGTTATCCGTTCGGTATTGCTTGGCGACGAGGAGTTTGCAATGGAGAAAAGCCGGTATATATCCAAGACGATGCAGGCGTTGAAAAAGGAAGCATTGCAGGAATCTGTCCTTGTCAGGAAAGAACCGGATGCCGGTGCACTGGTGTTGGAACGGCTGCGTCTGTATGACATCGCAGGGGTGACCCCGATAGAGTGTATGATCTTCCTGTCGTCGTTGAAGAAACAATTGGAAAATAACATAACATTTAAAGACAACTGATTATGAACAAAACAGATTTAGTAAACGAATTAGCAACGAAAATGCGTATTCCCCAGTATCAATCCAGGCAGTTCGTCAATGCCTTTCAGGAGGTACTTGCAGAGACATTGAAACAGGATGCCATCGTGCTTCAGGGGTTTGGCTCGTTTGAACCTTGGGAACAGACAGCGCGCCTGGGACGTAATCCGCGTACGGGTAGCCCTTGTATGATAAATGCCCGTACCAGTGTAAAGTTTAAACCCGGAAAGTTTTTGTTGGAGGCTTTGAATCCTCAAAGCAAATAATGTATGAAGAAAATAGTAACGGAAGGATTGGCCGGCTTGTGTATGCTGGCTGTCCTGCCTTCCTGTAAGACCAGCTGGCAGGAGATGCCGACGGCAGGACGGATGGAAAGAGCCCGGGCGGTTGTTGTTGAGAAGGATTCATCGGCAGCGATCCTGGTGCGTCACACCGAGATCCCTCTATTGAAGATGGATGCCCAGGCTGTTTACGGGGAGATGATAAGTTATCTCTCTCCGGAACCGGAAATCTGTCCGGCAGAACAATTGAGTAGTGAAAAGTTGACGGCTTATATCGGTTTCCCGGCCGGAGGTGTCAGGCTCGACCTGAAATATGGGAATAACCGGGCTGAACTGGAGAAACTGAAAGAACGCCTGTCGCGTTTGCAGGATGGGGAAAAGAAGATACAGTCGGTTCGCTTGACGGGCTTTGCTTCGCCCGACGGGAGCACGGCGGAGAATGAGCGGCTGGCGGGTAACCGGGCTGTTGGTTTTAAAAACTATCTGCAAAAACTGCCGGAGCTGGCGGGCGGCGTGCCGGTCACGATCGACTGGGTAGGCGAGGATTGGGAAGGTCTGCGGGAACTGGTCGCGAAATCGGGTCGTAGCTATCGTACACAGGTGTTGTCGGTTCTGGATACTTATACCGATGCCGATAGCCGGAGGAAGCAGTTGAAGGCGCTTGAAAAAGGGACTGTATATAAGGATATAGAGAAAAGTTTCTTTTCCCGGCTGCGGCGGATGGAGTTGGATATCGCGTATGAGACGACTGTAAAGACGGGGGTGCAATCGCCCGACTTGCAGGCATTGGCGGAAAAGGTCGTTACCGATCCGGATAGGCTGACGCTCGGTGAATTGTTGCAAGTGGCTGTGTTATACCGTCCGGGAACGGAACAGTATCGTGAAGTGTATGAGTTGGCTGCTTACCGTTTTCCCGGTAGCCGGGAGGCGGTGTTGAATGCCGGTGCCGCTTCGCTTGCTTTGGGGGATAAGGAAGCGGCGACCTACTTTTTACAGCAGGTTGCCGATGATCCTCGTTCGTGGAACAATCTCGGGGTACTGGCTTTGATGGAGAATGATCCGTCGGAAGCTGTTTCATGGTTTCGTAAGGCGATGCCGCAGAATCCACGCCTGTCGCGTCATAATATTCGCATAGCGCAGGGATATTAATGGCCTACGGGCTTTTGTGCCGGGCAGCGAGGGCTAATCATTCCCCGTTGTCCGGCACTTTATGTATAACGATTTGAAAGTATTGTTTAAAGGCGGGCATCCTTCCGTCAGAAAGTTTCGGAAGAAACTAAGTGTATTAACCACAGAAGAACAGGAGTTCTACTACAAGGCGGCTTTCGATGCCGCCTTTTGTGACTGGGAACAGATGGACGACCGTTATCATCTGTTCCTGTTTTGCCTGATGCGTAAAGATTGGGAACGTACGATTGTTTATCTGCGTAAGAAGACGGTGCTCGGTACGCTGACTTATCGGTTGCGCGAACCGTTATTATTCCGAAAGCTGCTCCGCCTGTTTGAAGGGCCGCATTCAAAATCGGAGAAGCTCCCTTCGTACATCCATCTGGCTTTTTGCTGTTTTATGGCTTTCGACTATCAGGGTTCGGTAGAATATTTTGCCGATAAGTTCCGGAAAGAGTGTGCCGACACGGATACCCTCTGCGAATTAGTGGATTTGATCGACCTGAAAAACGAAGAGGGCCACCGGCTTTCTCCCGGCCAGCCGGCACCCAATAGCCAATAGTTGTTAAATAAACGGCCAATCCGGCTGCGCTGATATGGCGTAATCTGCATTCGAGGGTTTGAAGAAAAATAGTAAGGCTATCGGTGGCGGATATTGCCCGGGATTGATTACATTTGCATATATTAATGTAAACGTATTAATGGTATAGCCTTATGAAAGATAATTACATCCGCTTCGACTGGGCGATCAAGCGCCTTTTACGACAAAAAGCCAATTTCGGTGTGCTGGAAGGTTTCTTGTCTGTGCTGTTGGACGAAAAGGTGGAGATCATCGAATTGTTGGAGAGCGAGAGCAATCAACAAGCTATCGACGACAAATTCAACCGGGTAGACATCAAGGCTAAAAACAGCAAGGGTGAAATCATCATAGTGGAAGTACAGAACACGCGTGAGCTTACTTTCCTCGAACGTATCCTTTATGGGGTGGCCAAGGCCATCACGGAGCATATTTCTTTGGGTAGCAGCTACTACGAAGTGAAAAAGATCTACTCCGTGAGTATCCTTTATTTCGATATCGGTAAGGGAAGCGATTACCTGTACCACGGTCAGAATATCTTTACGGGCGTACATACGGGCGACCGTCTGGAAGTGAGTGTCAAGGAGAAAGATGCCCTGGTGCATAAACTTCCGGCAGAGATTTTTCCGGAATACTACCTGATCCGTGTGAACGAGTTCAACCAGGTAGCCGTTACGCCGCTTGAAGAATGGATCGAATATCTGAAAGACGGCACCATTCGTCCGGATACGACCGCCCCCGGCCTGAGCGAAGCACGCGAAAAGCTGCTCTATTACAATATGAGCGACGAGGAACGCCGCGCCTACGACGAACACCTGAGCGATATCATGATCCAAAACGACGCACTGGACGGAGCCAAGCTGGAAGGGCGTGTGGAAGGACGTGTGGAAGGCGAACTCAAAAAACAAAAAGAGATTGTTGCAAATATGAAAAAAATGGGTTGTGACATTCCCTTCATTTCGCAAGCTACCGGTTTGACTCCCGAAGAAATAGGGAAGCTGTAAGGTTCGCTTTGTATAAGATTATTTTCTTCAAACCCTCGATATCCTGAACAGGAAGGTATCGAGGGTTTTTTTATACCCTTAAGTGAGTACATCCATCTGGCTGCCGCCATATCAGCGAAGAAACCGGTAAAATGGTCTTCTATCTTTGAAGTGTGTTCGAGATCGGACTTATTATTATTCATTAAACACATTAGTATTATGGCAATCAAATTCAAAATGGTTCCGCGCAAGAATCTGGGGGACGACCAGGCGGAACATCCGGTAAAGCAGTATGCACAGATGGTTTGCGGTGACCTGGTGGCTTTCGAGGAACTGATCGAAGAGGTAACCGACGGCTCGGGAGTGAGTAGCGCCAGCGTGAAAGCGGTGCTGGATCGTGTGAATGTGGTATCGATACGTCATTTGCGCAACGGACGGCGTGTCAATCTGGGGGAGTTGGGGAATCTCCGTTTCTCTTTTGGTTCGGATGGAGTAACCGATGCGAAGGATTTCGATGTAAGTATGATCCGCGAACCGCGTGTTTGCTTCTTCCCCGGTAAGGCGTTGCGTATCGCCAAGAGCCGGACTAACTTCGAGAAGGTGACAGTTTCTGAAGGTAAGAATGAAGGTGAAGGCGGTGGCGAGGATGACAGACCGGTGATCGAGTAATCCGATGAAACGGCTGACAATTCAATTGATTATGGCAATCCTGCTCACATTGAGCGGGATTGTCCTTCTCTTTTGCGGGTTCTGGATCGATCCGCAGGGACTGATCGATAACAGTGTGCTGGTGGCTTTCGGTGAGATCAGTACGTTTGCAGGAGCTCTTTTCGGGGTGGATTATACATATAAACTAAAAATCAATGACAATGGAAAGTAAAAGTAAAAAGACCTGGTTGAGTGAGCATTTCACATTGGAAGAACTTACCTATAGTCGTACTGCGGTAGAGCATGCGATCGACAATACACCGTCTCCCGAAGCAGGGGTGTCGTTGCAACATCTGACCGGTTGTTTGCTGGAACCCTTGCGGCAGTTGTATAAGAAACCGATCGCCGTTTTGAGCGGTTATCGGAATAATGAGGTAAACCGTCTGGTGGGTGGCGTATCTACGAGCCAGCATCTGAAGGGGGAGGCAGCCGATTGTTATACTCCCGAAGGCCCGGCGAAGTTGCTGGAACTTTTGTTACAGTCGGGCTTGCCTTTCGACCAGGCGATCCTGTATAAGCGCAGGAAGTTCCTTCATCTCTCGTTAAAGACTTCAGGAAAGAATCGTATGCAGGTTATTCTCTGTATGTTATGTGTTATCTTTTTGCTGGCGGGATGCGGAGCACGCCGTACGGTGGCAGGTACCTGTCTGGAAGAGCGCAGGGATTCGGTACAGGTAAGCCGTCGGGATAGTTTGATCCGTGTCGCGAACCTGGAGATCACCGACAGCCTTTCGTGGGAGTTGGAGCAGGTCGTATATTTGCCGCCGGACAGTTCCGGCGTGCAATACCTGCAAAGCGTTACCACCGCCAAAGCTTCCCGCATCTGTTCCTGGACGGATTCACTGCTTGCCGTTACAGACAGTCATACGGAATATGAACGTCTTGCTACAGAAAACCTCACGGCTCAACACACCGCCCGGTCTTCGCCCCGGAGCCCTTTCCTGCCACTCGCCGGATTAGCCTTATTATTGCTGTTTTGTCTGTGGATTGTGTGTAAACTAAGGAGGGGGAAATGAGGGTTGTTTTTAAAGAAAATGTTATCTTTGTGTATTTTATGAAATGGTGACGATGGGTAAACCTTATTTCCTGGGAAAGAAAGAGTTGTTTAAAGGACTGGCCATCGAAAAGCTCGAGAAAGGCTATCTGATCCCTTATGTGGCAGATAACCGTACTTAATTAAAGTGGGTGTTTCTTTCAGTGCGGAAGAACGGAATATTTCGGAATGGATAACGATTGATTAATCATATTGATTATGGGTACTACAATTGAAAATGCAATATTACCATTTAAGCTTCAGCAGTTTGTTGCTTTTATTATGGAGAAGAAAAGGTTTTCTCTAAAGGATGCTTTATGTTATTTATATGGTACGGAACTGTATAATAAGTTGATGGATAGTTCGGCTAAGATGTGGTATTTGAGTACGCTTATTCTTTATGATATGTTGGAAAAAGAAAAGGTAGAGAAGAGGGAACGAGAGACAAAAGATTCGGCTGTATTATTGTTCCAGATATTCTGTATTGAGAACTATAAGGAAGAAAAGCATCTCTCTGCGGAAGAAACTTTGTCACTCTTCATCCAATATGATGTATTTGATTATTTACAGCAGGTATTTGAGATGTTGCATACACAGAGTCGCGAATATATTATATCGGAGGTCGCTACATATATTAAGAACAGAAAAAAGACAGGAAAATGAAATTATATCATGGATCCATAAGTGCGGTGAAGAAGCCGAGCCTTTCGCGAGGACGAAAGAATACCGATTTTGGAAAAGGCTTTTATACGACTACCAGTTATGAGCAGGCCAGAAAGTGGGCCATAATTAAGAGAAATCGTGAGGTTGAGCCTGATAAAACTAAGGCTGTTGTTTCTGTTTATGAAGTTGATGATAATATTCTGAGTAAGGATTATAGTATCCGTCGTTTTAACGGGGCAACATTAGAGTGGCTGGAATTTGTTATTGGAAATCGGAAAGGGAATAAAACGGAACTATTCGATATGGTGATGGGACCGGTTGCCAATGATAAGTTATATGCGACCTTGTTGCTTTACGAACAAGGGACATTGACGGCTGATGCTACAATTGAACAGCTTAAAACTCATGCGCTTTTTGACCAACTTTCGTTTCATTCGACAGAAGCGCTTAAAGAACTTAGGTTCTTGTTTTCCGAAGAAGTCGGATGAAGTAAGGAATGGATAACGAAATTTTAATCATGTAAATTTATACAGTATGGATACTCCCAGATACAAGACTATTATTAGTGTATTGAATTCTTCCAGTGAAGGGCTCGATGAATATATCGAGATGAGTAAAAGGATCAGTCTGTTTGTGGAAACCGACGGAGCCAGTGAACCGGAAGGAATGATGGAAGAGGAGTATATTGCGCAATATGCGGTATTGCAGGAAAAGCTTTATAAGGAAGCGTTGGAAAAGAAGAAGAACCTCTCGTGCTGACACGGGAGGTGGTTTATATGAGCCTGGTGCCGGATTAATCCAGCATCAGGCTCATATAGGCTTCCCGCTGAGAGTATCCCATCACTATTCGTGTGAAAGTTTGGATATCCTGCTCTTTCAATAACTTTTCAGATACCGGCGCATCCTTATGGGTGGACAGCCAGTGATGCATCAGCCGTTCCGTATCGATTACGCGGGCCATACCCATCGGGTGTGTTCCGGGAACTACGGGTGGTGTCTTATAGACGGCTTTCTTTACGTTGTTTTGCAAGGTAGCTTCCTGAAGCAGGAGGTTGGCAACCCGGTCGTCGTCGTAAAAGAATTCCTTTATATAGAGTTGTTCGCTTGCTTCCGGTATTCCGGAGGCATGGTCGGGAGGAAGTACGAAAGCCATTCCGACAGGCTGTTCCTGTTCGTCGAGCGCGGTAAGCATTTGTCCGCCGGATAGTTGCAGGTCGCGCAGGATAGTGATAAAGTCATCCTTTGTGTGCAATATGCAACAGGGACGTTTGCGTATTTGGCGGTCGAAGTATTTATAAAGAAGGTCTATCGAAGGAACTTCGGGCGGAACAACCGTCAGCTTCGGTGCCCATACCGGTTCTGCAGGGCGGATATATGTCTCTTCAGAGTAGTCGAATACCTCCGTATAACCTTGTTCCCGGTAATAATCGAATAACCAGGGATCGGCGGGGATCAGTGCCGTTACGGCTACCGACCGGTATTTCATTTCCTCGAATGCGTTTTGTATGAGTTGTCTCATCAGGCCTTTTCCGCGCATAGAGGGGAGGGTGCAGGCTCCCGAAATATAAGCTACGGATATTTCCGTTCCATAGTATGTCATGGTGTAGGGCAGCATCTGCAGGGCAGACACCACCTGACCGTCCTTTTCTATCACCAGGGTATTTTCTTCTTTATATACCCGGTCGAAATAAAGGCGTATAAATTCTTCCGTATCATTAAACGAGAGACGCCACAGATCGATTACTTGTTGCTTGTTCATCTTTTTTATTGTTTTGCGTTTTCTTTATCGCGGCATTCTTCTCTAATAGTATGACCGGGTTATAGGAAAGTTTTGCTTTGCGTAGTCCGGGGATACCCAGGTCTTCTTCCCGGTTGACATAGGTGAACTGTTCCGGCAACCGGGAAGCGAATTCCTGGTTGATAACCGTATAGGCCCCTTCGTAGTTTACATCGGCCTTTTCCACATGTACCCCGAAAGTATCGTGGTTGATCGGTGCTCCGAATGTAAAGGCTATTACTTTTCCGTCGACGAGCAGGGCACCGCCTAACAGTCCGAGTTCGTCGAAATGATTGAGGGCATAGGTCATGGAAATACGTTCGTAATTCAGATCTTCCGCATCGTCTTCCGTACGGTTGGCTTTATACCAGGTACATTCCAGCTTCAGGCACTGGGAAATCAGTTCCGGAGTGATAGGAGAATATTCGTACTCGTATCTCTTCTTGAAATTGTTGATATGGTTGCGTTTGGACTGGAACTTCTTGCCTTTTAATAGTGCCAGGTCTTCACGCAGGTAGATATAGTCGAAATAATCCCGTTCAGCAATATAAAAGAATCCTCCCGGTAATGCCTTTTCAAGCATCTCTTTGGCATCGGGCGTCACCCCCAGCATACATAGCGGATGGCCGTGTTCCTGCGAATCGGCCTCCAACAGTTCCAACGCATGCCGCAGGTCGCCTTCTCCTGCCGGGGTCATGTAGACCATCCTGCTTTTATCTTCTATCAGGAAGCGGATCAGCAAAAATCCGTCGACTACGGCGAACTCCGTGTCGTATAGGAAACGCCAACTGCAAATGTTGGCGAACGAGTAATCGCAATTGCGATAATTGTGAGGATAGGTAAAGGAGGTAATTGTCTCCTTATCCTCTATAGTAATTGGTTTAAAAGGAATCTTCATCGTTTTTCTTTTTGTCGTGCAAATATAAAACTAAAAAGGATGCACGAATGTTTAGAACGGAAATAATAATGGCAGTATAAAGACCATAATTACTCCCATGATGAGCTGCAGGGGAAGCCCTACTTTTACATAATCCATAAACGTATATTTACCGGCCGACATCACAAGTGCGTTCGGCGGAGTGGAGAATGGAGAAGCAAAACACATACTGGCTCCGACTGTTACAGCCAGCAGGAACGGGTAGGGGCTTACACCTATGGCAATGGCCGATTGCAGGGCGATCGGGGCGACAAGGACAGCTGTTGCCGTGTTGCTGATGAACATGGTTAACAGTGAGGTTGTGAAATAGATTCCTGCCATTAAGACAAGCGGCCCGTAATTGCCCAGTCCTCCTACCAACTTTTCAGAGATGAGCGAGGAGGCGCCGGTCTTTTCCAACGCGAGCGACATCGGCAGCATGGCTGCGATCAGTACGATACTTTCCCAGTTGATCGTTTTGTAGGCATCTTCCACATTTCGGAAACAGCCTGTCAATACCATCAGGATGGCGGCAATAAGTACGGCAGCTACGGGAGGAATGGGGATAAAGTCGAACACCATAGCTGCGATCATCAGGGCCATGATACCGGCGGCTACGGGCGCTTTGTAGTCGAGAGTAACTTTGGAGGCTTCTTCGACAGGTTGTCCGAGTACCACCCATTGTGACTGTTTCTTACTCATACGGGCGATATCGTCCCAGTTACCTTGTATCAGGAGAATATCTCCGGCATGCATCTTTACATCTTTTACATCGGACAGGATATATTCGTTTTTACGTTCTATCCCTAATATGTTGACTGAATATTTATCACGGAAACCGGAGTCTTTGACGGCTCGGTTGATCAGTTTGGAGTCGGGCATCAAGAGAACTTCGGCGATACCGATCTCGCGGACACTCAGTTTTTCCTGGTCGCCTGTAAATTCGGAAACCTGCGACTCGGTGAGATCCAGGTGGTTCTCTTTGACAAACCTGTCGATATTATCGAAGTCGCCGAATACGTATAGGATATCTTCTTCATGGATTTCCGTATCGGGGCCTGCCAGTTTCTGATCGACCGTTTTCATGAAACGGCTTTGCGAAGAGGATTTGCGTCTGATCTCCAGAATAGTAAGATTGTAGAGGCTCGTGATGTTGAGTTCCTGCAATTTCTTGTTACGTATCCGTGAGTCTTTATGTACCCGAATCCGGTATAGGTTGTCGGAAAGGCTATATTTGGTAGCCAACTCCTGCGGGGAACGGCCGGTGGTTACATCGTTTTTTTTGTTATCTTCTTTCTTCACCAGGAACCATTTGCTCAGTGGGATCAGGACGATGATACCGACTGTAATACAGACGATACCTATCGGGGTAAACGAAAAGAATGAAAGATCGTTATAGCCTGCATTCGACAATGCTTCTTGTACCACAAGGTTCGGAGGCGTACCGATCAGCGTGGCCATACCTCCCATACTGCTGGCAAACGCAAGGGGCATAAGGAAACGGCCGGGATTGATATTGGCATTGACCGCCATACTGACAACGATCGGCAACATCAGGGCTACAGTCCCGGTGTTGCTGACAAATGCACCGATAAAAGCTGTAACCAGCATAATCAGTATAAATAGTTTGATCTCGCTGGTTCCTGCCAGATGGAGTATTTTACTACCGATCATCTTGGCCAGTCCTGTCTTGAAGATGGCTCCACCTACTACGAACAATCCGACCATCATAATGACAACGGAATTGGAGAAACCGGAGAGCGCTTCTTCCGGAGTCAGAATGTTGAATACCATTAATAGGACCAGCGCACAAAGAGCAACAAGGTCTGAACGGATCTTCCCGTTTACGAAAAAGAAGGCCGAAAGAGCCAGAATAATAAGAGTTGTTATCATAAAATGTTCTTAAGATGGTTTTAACTAAAGATAAAATCCTACTGTATAATAAACTAATAATGACGTTTGTATGTTTACCCGATACTTAATTTATACGCTAAAAATAGTAATTAAAAAATGAAAACAGAAAGAATATTACCCGTTGATCTTTACAATACGGTGTCGACACCTGAGCTAACGCTTGAAAGTTCGCTGAAGATCCTATATGTAAAAGATGGTGAAAACTGTAAGCTGCTTCCGTTGGACTCGGGTACATTGGCCGTGATCTGTACCGGGGGAACTTTCAGCTGCCAGGCTATGCATCAGGTTTATGATGTAACTGCAGGGCAGCTTCTATTGGTTGCCAGTGATGATGTAACAGAAATAAAATCTTTCCAGTCTACCGGGTTTACCGGTATAATCGTTTATGTATCCGAAGAGTTACTTATTAACCGGCAACGTCTTGTTTACCGCGATATCCCTTCTGACGAGATTGAAGAAACAAGAACTTATCTGAGGCTGATCGAATCGCAGGTCGAGCAGATGAAGGAGATGCGTGCCAAAGTGGTGGAGTCGCTGCTCCGAGCTTTGATCATAAATCTGCAACAGGGAAAATCGGTCTCGGAAGTGCCCAAAACAGAAAATTCACTCTTTTTTCAACAATTTGCGACCTTAATTAGCCGATATCATCATTCTCCTGCGTACTTTTACGCAGAAAAGTTAGGGATCACTTCGCAGGAACTGAATATCCGGTGTAAGCAAGGTGCGGGAATATCGGCTGCCGAATGGATCAGTGAGTTCGTATTGCTGGAAGCAAAAGACTTGTTGTCGAAAACCCGCCTGCGTCCTTCGCAGATTGCTACGATGCTGGGGTTTGCCAACCACGATACTTTTTCCCGTTGGTTCCGCAGGAATACGGGGGAGATCCCTACCGAATGGAGGTAATAATATATAACGTACAGGAATACCATGAATTTATCATTTGAAAACAGTAAGATCAAAGGAAAAGTTATTTTATCGGATTCGCTGGATACTAACCCGGCTTTATTGAAAGACAAAACATTGTATAAGTTTATTTGGGTTGTTTCCGGTCGGCTTGAACTGGATGTCGATCATCAGACTGTCGTATTGGATGCGGGGCAGTTGCTTACTTTGTCTCACCTGCATCATCTGGATTTTATCCGGGTGGACGGAACCTATCTGGCATTGATGTTCAATAGTAATTTCTACTGTATCTATGGTAATGATCATGAGGTCTCGTGTAACGGCTTGTTGTTTCACGGCTCTTCGCATGTTGTGATTTTTGACCTGTCTGACGAAGAGCGGCGCAAGATCGATACGTTGACGGGTATTATGTGCGAGGAATTCGAGAGTCGTGACCATTTGCAGGACGAGATGCTTCGTGTTTTGCTGAAACGATTTATTATATTATGTACGCGTGTGGCGGAAAATCGGCATGGGGTGAGACAAGAGAACGGGGTGCAGTTCGAGACGATCCGTAAGTTCTATGTATTGGTCGACACCTGGTTCAAGGAAAAGAAACAAGTACAGGAATATGCCGATATGCTGAATAAATCTCCCAAAACATTAGCCAACCTGCTGGCTACTTACCAACAACCTTCGGCTATCCGCATTATCCATAACCGGATACAGGCCGAAGCGGAACGCTTATTGCTTTACACCTCCAAAAGTTCCAAAGAGATCGCTCTGTCGTTAGGGTTCGAAGACCAGGCAACTTTCAGCCGCTTCTTCAAAAATACGACGGGAATGAGTACGACAGAATACCGGAAGAAGAATAAGATCATCAAAGAATAGCCAAATCGCCAACTTTTCAGGAAAAATGAACATCCCCTTAACCGTCTGCATTCTTTACTTTTGTACCATCAGCCTTTGCTATTAGGGCAGAGTGATAGATAACTATTATCAGAATATAGATAAAATTTTACGAACAATTAGGTTAAAACAGCTGTTCTGTTTATAGCTTAGTCTAAAAAAAGAGGAGGATTGTTGGATGAAAAAGTACGATGCAATTATCATTGGGTTTGGTAAAGCCGGTAAAACACTTGCCGCAGAGTTGGGAAACAGAGGCTGGAATGTCGCTATTATCGAGCGTTCGTCCGGAATGTACGGAGGAACCTGTATCAACATCGGTTGTATCCCGACAAAAAGACTGGTGCATATGTCGAAAGTCATATCCTACCGTAAACCTTCTTCCTTCGAACAATATACCGAAGAGTTCCGCCAGGCGATTGCCGGGAAAAGGGAACTTACCTCTTTGCTGCGTAAAAAGAATTTTGACAATCTCGATTCGAAAGACACTGTGACTGTCTATACAGGCGTCGCCTCTTTCCGTTCCTCTCATGAAATAGAAGTAAAAGCAGGCAACGAAACCCTCCTCCTGGAAGGCAAAAAGATATTTATCAATACGGGAGCATCTACTATCATCCCGCCCATCAAAGGTATAGAAGGAAATCCGTTTGTCTATACCAGCACCTCGATCATGGAATTAGATAAGCTACCCCGTCGGCTGGTGATTGTCGGAGGCGGTTATATCGGCCTGGAATTTGCATCTATGTTTGCCGGTTTCGGTTCGGAAGTGATCGTATTGGAAGGGGGAGACAAGTTTATTGCCCGTGAGGACCGCGACATTGCCGATGCGGTAAAAACGGTACTCGAAAAGAAAGGAATCACTATCCATTTGAATGCTTTGGTACAGTCGATTGAACACAATGACACCGGAGCTGTTATAACATATAAAGAGAAAGAAGAAAACGAAGTACAACTTCCTGCCGACGCTGTATTGCTGGCAACCGGACGCCGTCCGAACACCACAGACCTGCATCCGGAAGCTGCGGGGATAGAGATCTCCGATCGGGGAGCCGTTATTGTGGACGACCATCTGCGCACCAATGTCCCGAATATATGGGCAATGGGCGATGTGACCGGTGGTCTTCAATTTACCTATATTTCTCTGGACGATTATCGCGTGATAAAAGACCAGTTGTTCGGCAACGGGCAGCGCACGAAGGATGACCGTGTGGCGGTTGCCTACTCGGTATTTATCGATCCCCCGTTGTCGCGCATCGGGATGGGAGAGGAAGAGGCGCTACGCTCCGGAAGGAAAATAAGCATTGCGCGGATTCCGGCTGCTGCATTCCCACGGACACGTACTTTCGAACAGACGGACGGCCTATTGAAAGCGATCGTCGATACGGAAACAGGAGAGATAATGGGATGTACACTTTTCTGTGCCGAGTCGACAGAGGTGATCAACACTGTATCGCTTGCCATACGTGCCGGAAAGGATTATACATTTTTGCGGGATAGTATTTATACACACCCGTCGATGAGCGAATCGCTGAACGATTTGTTCGCATTGATAAAATAGTGAAAACGAAATATAAAATAGAAAAGAACATGAAAAAAGCAGATATCGGACTGATCGGTCTCGCCGTAATGGGGGAGAACCTGGCTCTGAATATGGAAAGCAAAGGTTTTACCGTTGCTGTATATAATCGTAACTTTCCCGGTGAAGAAGGAGTAGTGGATCGTTTTGTGAATGGCCGTGGTAAAGGCAAGAATTTTATAGCCACCCATTCGATTGAAGAACTGACGGAGGCTGTAAAGCGTCCGCGCATCATTATGATGATGATCAAGGCCGGTGCGCCGGTCGACGAAATGATTGAACAACTATTGCCTCATATGTCGCCGGGCGATGTAATCATCGACGGAGGTAACTCAGACTTTCACGATACGGAACGCCGCGTGAAGGAAGTGGAAGCGAAAGGCCTGTATTTTATAGGTTCGGGTATTTCCGGCGGAGAAGAAGGGGCACTGCACGGTCCTTCTGTAATGCCCGGAGGTTCTCCCGAAGCATGGCCGATTGTAAAGGATATCCTGCAAGGTATTGCAGCCAAGCTGGATGACGGTACTCCCTGCTGCCAGTGGATCGGACGCGGTGGAGCCGGACATTTTGTGAAAATGGTCCATAACGGTATCGAATATGGGGATATGCAATTGATCTCTGAAGCGTACTCATTGTTGAAAAACCGGAAGGGACTCGACAACGATGAAATGTCGGTCGTATTCGAAGAATGGAATAAAGGGGAACTGGACAGCTTCCTGATCGAGATCACGAAGAATATCCTTCGTTTCCGTGATGAAGACGGCAAGCCGTTGCTGGATAAAATACTGGATGTGGCCGGACAAAAGGGGACAGGAAAGTGGAGTGCTATCGCTGCTATGGATGAGAGCGATCCACTGACTTTGATCACTGAAGCCGTATATGCCCGTCTGTTATCGGCTCTTTATGTCGAGCGCGAAAAAGCTTCCGGTTTGTATCCCGAACCTGTCGAGTTGGGAGAGAACCTGTTCGTTGAAGAGATACGTCAGGCCTTGTATGCTTCCAAATTGATCTCGTATGCCCAGGGATTCTCTTTGATACGCCGTGCTTCCGAGCATTATGATTGGGATCTGGATTACGGAACTATTGCACAGATCTGGCGCAAGGGATGTATCATCCGTTCCGTCTTCCTGCAGAAGATAACGGAAGCTTACCGCAAGAACCCGAAGTTGGAGAATCTGTTGTTCGACGACTTCTTCCGTACAAAGATACAGAAAGCCTTACCTTCCTGGCGTAAAGTCGTTGCCGAAGGAGCCTTAAGTGGAGTGGCCCTGCCGGCTATGAGTTCTGCTTTGAGTTATTTCGACGGATTACGTACCATGTACTCGGCTGCCAACCTGATCCAGGCACAGCGTGATTACTTCGGAGCCCATACCTATGAAAGAACCGACCGTGAACGTGGCCTCTTCTTTCATACCAACTGGACGGGTGAAGGTGGAAATACCGTTTCCGGAACTTATAATGCTTAACCCGGTGGAGGATGTGAGGATGAACAGACCAAATGATCAGTTACTTGTTATTTTCGGAGCATCGGGCGACCTGACAGGCCGCAAGTTGCTTCCTGCACTTTTTGAATTGCACGTCAGCAATATGTTACCAGAACATTTTGCGATACTGGGTGCTGCGCGCACCACATTTACGGATGAAGAATTCCGTGCCGAACAACGTAAACATATCCTGGAAGCACGGGGAAATAAGGAAACAAACAGCGAAGATCTGGATAAATTTCTTCAGATACTTTTCTACCTGGCATTCGATTCGACCAATACCGCCGAATATGTGAAACTGAAAGACCGTATCCATCTTTTGCAGCAGGAGGAACACCTTCCCGACAAGGTGATCTATTACCTTGCCACGCCGCCGCTGATGTATGAACTGGTTCCGAAGTATCTTCAGGAGAACGGTATGAATGTTGCCGCTTCGGAAGACGGCTGGCGCCGCGTAATTGTGGAGAAGCCTTTCGGTACGAGCCTGGATACAGCACAGCAACTGAATCAGCATCTGTGTCGTATTTTCGATGAGAAGGAGATTTACCGGATCGACCATTATCTGGGAAAAGAGACGGTGCAGAACATTCTGGTACTTCGTTTCTCGAACGGTATATTCGAACCGCTGTGGAACCGGAACTATGTCGACTCGATCGAGATCAGTGCCTCAGAAACGCTGGGTGTGGAGAACCGGGGTAAGTATTATGATGGTGCCGGTGCCTTGCGCGACATGATACAGAACCATCTGATGCAATTGATGGCCTTTGCGGCAATGGAGTCGCCTTCGGTATTCGATCCGGAGTCGATTCGCGACGAGATCGTGAAGGTTTTCCGTTCGATCCGCCCTTATACGATCCGTGAGATAAACGAATGGGTGGTACGGGGACAGTACGAGGGATATCGGGAAGAAAAGAACGTAGCTCCCGATTCGAATACGGAGACGTATGTCGGTATGAAGTTTTTTATCGATAACTGGCGGTGGAGCGGTGTGCCGTTCTATTTCTTTACCGGGAAGAAGTTACCGGAGAAGTCGTCGGAGATCGTTATCCATTTCAAATCGACTCCGCACCAGTTGTTTGCCGGACAATGTTCGGGTAGTTCCTGTAATAAGCTGGTGATCCGTATCCAGCCCGACGAAAGCATCACGTTACGTTTCGGACTGAAGATGCCTGGTGCCGGATTTACGGTAAAGCAAGTCGGAATGGAGTTCCGTTACGATTCATTGTCAAAGACTCATTTGCCGGATGCCTATGAGCGTTTGTTATTAGATGCTATGCTGGGAGATTCTACCTTGTATGCACGTAGCGATGCTTTGGAGGCTAGTTGGCGTTTTATCGACCCGATCCTGCATCATTGGAAAGAAGAAGGGGCGAAGCGATTGTTTTTCTATGAACCGGGACAGAACGGACCGATAGAAAGAATGATGTTAGGCGCAGACTCCATGGGGGCTCCCTGCGATTCCTGCGGCTGATTAATAAAAATGAATATTACGTATGAAAGTTGAAAATTATAAAGATAGTAAAGACGCTCTTAGGGCTTTGACCAGCCAATTGATGGATTATATGGCCCGTAAAGAAGATCAGAAACCGTTTAACCTCGCTCTTTCGGGCGGGGAAACGGCAAAGAAGATGTTTGCCCTCTGGGCTGATGAATACAAGGATAAGGTTGATTGGGATAATCTGCGTTTCTTCTGGGTGGATGAACGTTGTGTCGCCCCGACTGATCCGGATAGTAACTTCGGACATGCGAACAGGTTACTGTTTGAACCTTTGCAAATCCCCAGGGATCACATCCATCGCATTCATGGCGAGGTGGAACCCGGTACGGAGGCTATGCGCTATTCGCGTATCGTAAAGGAATATTTACCCCGTCACGGGCAGTTCCCTTATTTCGATTGTATCATTTTGGGAATAGGAGGCGATTCACATACAGCTTCTATTTTCCCTGATAACCTTCCGTTGCTGACGGATAGCCGAAACTATGCCGTCTCCCAGCATCCTGAAACCGGACAGTTCCGTATTACAATGACCGGTCCGATCATATTGAATGGTTCCCCGTTGCTTGTACCTGTTTTGGGTGCAGGTAAGGAGGCTGCAATAGAAGAGTTGCAACAGGGTTATTCGCAGGCGAATGCAACCCCGGCTGCATATATCTTATCGCATGCGGTAGATTCGATTCTGTATACTACGTTGTAGTTTTTGATAATTCCGGCAACAATTCCTTTTCCTGTTTTGTTTATTTATTGTATTAACTAATTAAAATCAATGGTTATGACAAAGATAATGAAAACATTGTGGGACGAGAGTTCAGAACTAACAGATGAAGCGATGTCTACCGACAACTCTATGTTGGGAAATACGTATACTTCCGGGGATGTTAAAGATGTAACAGAGACCATCGAAGGTGGTAATCAGGAAGCAGACGACTTTAATGAAAAAGACGAAGTCGTATAAGATTTAATTCCGGGAAAGGTCACGCACGTGAATGCAGACCCTTACTAAATGCATGTACCCCTTTACATACGCATGTATCCCTTTTCAAAAAGTTCATTGTCCTGACCTTTTCCGGAATTTATTTTTCCTTTCCTTTTAAATGCTGATAGGTATATTTCACTTCCCTTTCTGTCAGCTTCGCTATTTTCTTATATCTATTCAATAGGAGGCTCATTAACTTTGTAATATTATCTTAAATTACAAAGTGATGTTTAAAGCTATTGTACATTTCTCTATCCGCAAAAAGCTGTTTGTCGGACTTACTACCTTATTTCTGTTGATTGGCGGTATTTATGCCATGTTGACGCTCCCTATCGACGCCGTGCCCGACATAACCAATAATCAGGTACAGATTGTTACGGTTTCGCCCACCCTGGCTCCGCAGGAAGTAGAACAGCTGATTACTTTTCCGATAGAAATTGCTATGAGCAATATTATGAATGTAGAAGAGATACGTTCTGTCTCCCGTTTCGGATTGTCGCTAGTAACAGTGGTGTTTAAAGAGAGTGTTCCCACATTGGATGCCCGTCAGTTGATCAATGAACAAATACAAACTGTATCCGGTGAGATCCCTTCCGAACTGGGAACGCCGGAATTGATGCCGATTACTACGGGACTAGGGGAAATTTACCAGTATGTATTGAAAGTGGCTCCCGGCTATGAAGATAAATATGATGCCATGGAACTGCGTACCATCCAGGATTGGATCGTTAAACGGCAACTTTCCGGTATTCCGGGAATTGTAGAGATCAATAGTTTCGGCGGTTATCTGAAACAATATGAAGTGGCAGTCGATCCGGATGCTTTATACTCATTGAATATTACGATTGGCGATGTTTATTCCGCTCTCAGCAGTAACAACCAGAATACAGGCGGCGGTTATATTGAAAAGGTGAACCGGGCTTATTATATCCGTTCCGAGGGTATGATAAGCAGTACGAAAGATATCGAACGTATTGTTATAACCAATCGGGGAGGGATACCTGTTCATATCAGCGATGTCGGTACAGTTCGCTTTGGAGCTCCGAAACGTTTTGGTGCTATGACGAAAGACGGGGAAGGTGAATGTGTCGGCGGTATTGCCATGATGCTTAAAGGAGCTAACGCAAATGTAGTTACGAAAGAACTGGAAAAACGTGTCGATAAGGTACAGAAAATGCTTCCCGAAGGTCTTAGTGTAGAACCTTACCTGAACCGTTCGGAACTGGTTAACCGGAATATATCGACGGTTGTGCGTAACCTGATTGAAGGCGCTTTAATCGTATTCTTTGTCCTGATCATCTTTCTGGGGAATATCCGTGCCGGTTTAATTGTCGCTTCCGTTATTCCGTTAGCCATGTTGTTTGGTTTTATTATGATGCGGATATTCGGTGTGTCTGCCAATCTGATGAGTCTGGGGGCCATAGACTTCGGTATCGTTGTGGATGGTTCGATTGTCATTGTGGAAGGAGTCCTGGCTCATATTTATACCAGGAGGCTTGCCGGCCGGACACTCACCGGAGCCGAGATGGATAAGGAAGTTGAAGCCGGGGCAAGCGGTGTGGTACGAAGTGCTACTTTTGCCGTTTTGATTATCCTGATCGTCTTTTTCCCGATTCTTACCCTGACGGGGATCGAAGGCAAATACTTTACTCCGATGGCTAAGACGCTCGTTTTTTGTATTATCGGAGCATTGATTCTTTCGCTCACCTATGTGCCGATGATGGCTTCTCTATTCTTAAAGCGGACTATTTCATCCAAACCGACGTTTGCCGATCGTTTTTTTGAGAAGCTGAATATGGTGTATAAGCGTTGCTTGCAATTTTGTTTGCATCATATGCGGGCAACCGTTTGTTCGGCCTTTGCTTTACTGGCTGCCTCTTTATTCTTGTTTACACGGTTGGGGGCAGAGTTTATCCCGACATTGGATGAAGGTGATTTTGCCATGCAGATGACTCTTCCGGCGGGAAGTTCGCTGACACGGAGTGTCGAACTCTCCGGGCAGGCACAGAAAATATTGATGGAGCGGTTCCCGGAGATCAAACATGTCGTGGCCAAGATCGGAACGGCAGAAGTTCCGACCGACCCGATGGCGGTGGAAGATGCCGATATAATGATTATCATGAAACCGTTTAAAGAATGGACCTCAGCATCCAGTCGTGCGGAGATGGTTGAAAAGATGAAAACAGCCCTCGATTCGGTCAAAGGTGCCGAATTTAATTTCAGCCAGCCGATCCAGTTGCGCTTCAATGAACTGATGACGGGAGCTAAGGCTGATATTGCCATCAAGCTGTATGGCGAAGATATGGCGGAATTGTATGATAAAGCAAAAGAAGCGGCTGAATATGTCGGGAAAGTACCCGGTGCTGCCGACGTGATCGTAGAACAGGCCATGGGGTTGCCGCAACTGGTCATAAAGTACGACCGTGCCAAAATAGCCCGTTACGGGATGAATATAGAAGAACTGAATACAATTATCCGCACGGCTTATGCAGGTGAAGCGGCCGGTGTGATTTTCGAGAATGAACGTCGTTTCGATCTGGTTCTCCGGCTGGATAACGATAAAGTGTCGGATCTGAATCTGGATAAACTGTTTATCCGTACGGCAGAGGGTATTCAGATCCCGGTCAGTGAAGTGGCGAATATCGAGCTGGTAAACGGTCCGCTTCAGATAAACCGTGATGCCACCAAACGTCGTATCGTGATTGGTGTCAATGTACGTGATGCGGATATTCAGCAGGTTGTTTCCGATATTCAGCGTGCTTTGGATAAAAATATTAAACTGAAGCCCGGATATTACTTTGAGTATGGTGGGCAGTTCGAGAATTTGCAGAATGCGATCGATACATTGCTGATCGTTATTCCGGTCGCATTGGCCTTGATTCTCCTATTGTTGTTTTTTGCCTTTAAGAGCGTGACGTATACGTTGGTGGTATTCTCTACCGTTCCTTTATCCCTCATCGGGGGGATCGTGGCACTTTGGTTACGTGGTTTGCCGTTCAGCATTTCGGCCGGTGTGGGATTTATAGCCTTGTTCGGTGTGGCAGTACTGAACGGAATCCTGATGATCAATCATTTTAATGAGTTGCGCAAACAAAAGAAATATCATATGTGTACGAACCGTATTATAGTGAAAGGGTGTCCTCACCTGCTGCGTCCTGTCTTTCTGACCGGATTGGTTGCTTCGCTCGGATTTGTTCCGATGGCAATAGCCCGGTCGGCCGGAGCAGAAGTGCAACGTCCGTTGGCAACCGTCGTGATTGGAGGGTTGATTGTCTCTACGATCCTTACCTTATTAATAATACCGGTGTTTTACCGGATGGTGAGTTTATTCCCGTACGTATGGAAAAAGGGATGGAGAAGGAGAGGAGGTAAGGTGCTTCCGGTCGTTTTACTGTTTGTTTGCCTGGCATCTCCGGCCTGGGGCGAAGGGAATATAACTAACCGGGAGGCTCCGGCAAGGGGTATCTCACTGGAGGAGGCTTTATCCATTGCCATGCAAAACCATCCGCGTCTGAAAACGGCATCTGCGGCAATCGATCGCTCGCGTGCTTCCCGTGGCGAATCATGGGAACCGGCTCCCATGTCGGTTAGCTATTCGTGGGGACAGATCAATGGCGAAACACGCAACGATAACCAGATAGAGGTTACTCAGTCGCTGGGTTCCTTATTGACGCCATTCTATAAAAATACACTTGTCAATAAGCGGATCGCGACCGGCGAATATTATCGTGACCTGGTAAAAAAAGAAATTATTGCCGAAGTAAAGCGGGCCTGGGCCTATTATCAGTATGCAGCCAATCTCCATTCTCTTTACGGCGAACAGAATGAACTGGCTGTTCGTTTGCAGCAGGCCGGACAACTGCGCTATGAGCAGGGGGACATCACTCTGCTGGAACGCAATATGGCAACGACTTTGGCTGCCGATTTGCGTACACGTTTGATGCAGTCGGAAGAAGAGTTGCAACTGGCTGCCCGTCGTTTTTCCTGGGCCTGTTATTCCGACGGGCCGGTTGTCCCGGCCGATAGCACACTGGTTTTATTCCCGGTGGAAACCGGATCTGTTTCCTTGTCGGATGTGCATTTGGGGTATTTTCAAAGTCTGGCGGATGAAAAGAAAGCTGTACTCAGAGTCGAACGTAGCCGTTTCTTTCCCGAGTTGTCGGTAGGTTATATCCGTCAGAAGATAACGCCGCTTAACGGGTTGAACTCATGGATGGTCGGTATATCCTTTCCTGTTCTTTTCTTTCCACAGCAAAGCCGTACAAAGCAAGCCAGGATAGATGCCGGCATAGCCCGGACGGAAGCGGAAGCGAACAGGCGGCAGCTGGGTAATAAGGTGGAGGAATTACAGGCGATGCTCCGCCAGCAAGGAGAAAGCATTCGTTATTATACCACCGGAGCTTTACCGGAAGCCGATGCATTGCTGAACAGTGCACAGATACAGTTCCGCGAAAGCGAAACGGACATTATGCAGTTCGTTCAGAGCCTGAACAGTGTCAGGGAGATCCGGAAAGGCTATATTGAAGCTGCATATAATTACAATATCTCCGTATTGGAACTGGAACTGTACACACAGTAAGCAAAAACGATCGTTGGGAGTTCCGGCAAGGTAAACTAGAAATAATTTATAATAAAGATAGACAATGAAAAGAATATTTATTCCCATAGCAGCAATCCTGTTATTTGGCGCCTGCAACACGACTACAGAGAAAGAACAACCTCGGGAGGCCACCGTAACAACCCCGGAAGTCGAACCCGCGGTTATTACCCGCGATACCCTTCCGATAGATGCCGTCACATCTGCAACGGCTATGCCGAATCATTCCTCTTTTAACGGAAAAATGATCGTACCTCCCCAGCGTCGTGCAACAGTTACGCTTACTATGGGAGGAACCGTACACACGACCTCTCTGCTTCCGGGCGATTATGTGACAAAAGGAACTGTTTTGGCCACTTTGGAGAATCCGGATTTCATAACCCTTCAACAGACCTACCTGGATGCCCATGCACAAACGGAGTACCTGGAGGCTGAATACCATCGGCAGGAACGTTTGAGTGAACAGGAAGCTGCTTCTCAAAAGCGTTTTCAACAGAGCAAGGCAGATTATCTGTCTATGAAAAGCCGTCTCGAAGCGGCTGCGGCCCGACTGACTCTCCTGGGCGTTTCTCCTGCCGATTTATTGAAAAGCGGTATCCGTCCTTTTTTGGAAGTGAAATCACCCCTGAACGGTTACGTGACCGGAATGACGATCAATCTGGGTAAATATGTGGAAGCCGGTGAATCCATGTGCGAGGTGATCGATAAGGCGGAAAACCTGTTGTGCCTTACCGCTTACGAAAAGGATCTGGATGACCTGACCCCCGGAAGCCGTATACAATTTCGTGTGAATGGAATGGGAAAGCAAACCTTCGAAGCAACACTGCTCTCTATCGGGCAGGAGGTGGATGATGTAAACCGTTCTCTGGAAATCTATGCACGGGTAAAAAGAAATAACGAACGTTTCCGTCCCGGCATGTATGTAACAGCGCGTGTAGAAAAGAAATAAGTATCTTTGCACAATGAAGATAAATATAGACAAATATGTATTGGCAGTCGTTGTCATCTCGGTGGTGATAGCGTTCCTGACTCATTTTCCCGAACTGATCTCCCTCTTCGACCATTCCGGACAGGATAATCTCTTTCCGGGAATGCGGATAGCTGATGTTGCCAATGAAATTTTTTTTACATTTGTCTCGTTGCTTATCCTGTTTGCTCTTAATACGTTGTTATTCGGTTTTAACCGGCCGACGGCGCGTATTACGTGGGGGAAAATGATACTCTCCTTTGTCATGACCTGGACGATGAGCAACCTGTTGGGGCAGGGCTTTGTTTATCTCCATCACCATTTCGATATTCCGGCCATCGATGCGATGGTGCACCATTACCTGCATCCGTTGCGCGACTTTATCATTACCTGCATAGTGACAGGGAGTTGTTATATGATCCACCTGATCCGTAAAAGCCAGCAGGTTTCGATAGAGAACCAGCAACTGCGGACGGAGAACCTGATCAATCAATATGAGGCATTAAAGAATCAACTGAATCCTCATATGCTGTTCAATTCGTTGAATACATTGCGGTCGTTGATCCGTGAGATGCCGGACAAGGCACAGGATTATCTGCAGGAGCTTTCCCGTGTGCTTCGTTATACGTTGCAGGAGAATGAGTGCCAGAGTGTTACTTTGCAAGAGGAGATGGAGTTTGTACATGCTTATATGTTCCTGTTGAAAATGCGCTATGAAGAAAATCTGTCTTTTAATATCCGGATAGCCGAAGAGGCCGGTCTTTATCAACTTCCGCCTATGTCCGTTCAGTTGCTGATAGAGAATGCGGTTAAACATAATGAGATCAGTAATCGTCATCCGCTGATTATCCGGATTTATACGGAGGGAAAGCAGCTTACGGTCAGTAATCCGGTTCAACCCAAGCTCACGGCCAGCGGTGGCATGCGTATCGGTTTGTCGAACCTGGCAAAACGTTATCACTTATTATTTAAGGAAGAGATCGAAGTGCGTAAAGATAATAATACCTTTCTTGTAACTATTCCATTGATATGAAAGCATTGATTATTGAAGACGAAAAAGCGGCGGTTCGTAACCTGAAGGCTTTGCTTGCAGAGGAAGCGCCTGATATAGAGGTTATAGCCGTGCTCGATAGTATAGCCGAGAGCCTGGATTGGTTCAGTGACAACCGAATGCCGGAATTGATATTTCTGGATATTCACCTGGCCGACGGCTCTTCTTTCGAAATATTTGAACATGTAGACATAACATGTCCGGTTATTTTCACAACAGCTTATGATGAATATGCCTTACGTGCTTTCAAAGTAAACAGTATTGATTATTTGTTGAAGCCTATCGGGCAAAGTGATATCCGGAAGTCGATAGGGAAACTGAAACAATTAAAATCGGATCCCGTTGTAAAAGAGCCGGATTATAGTAATCTTATCAATATATTAAAACGGCAGGATAAGTATAAAACGCATTTTCTCGTTCCTGTGAAGGGAGATAAGCTTCTTCCTCTGTCCGTTGATATGATCTTATTCTTCTATATCCATGAAGGGAATGTGAAAGCAGTTGTGACAGGCGGTAAGGAATATACTTTTACACAGACTTTGGATGAATTATCGGATTATCTCAACCCGGACTTGTTTTTTCGCATAAACCGCCAGTATCTTATATCCCGGAAAGCAGTCTTGGATATCGATCTTTGGTTCAACGGACGCTTATCAGTCAATCTGAAGGTTCCGGTGGAAGAAAAGATACTGGTCAGTAAAGTGCGTGTTTCCGAATTTAAGGAATGGTTTACAACTTCTTTTTAAGCGTGAAGAAGAAAGTGACTCCTTTCCCCGGACTACTTTTCGCTGAAATCTGGCCCTTGTGGAAGTTGACACCATTCTTCACGATCGATAATCCCAGACCTGTTCCACCTACTTTGCGGCTTCGTCCTTTGTCTACACGGTAGAAGCGCTCAAAAATACGATTGATATGCTCTTCCGGAATGCCGGTACCGTTGTCGGCAAAGCTGAAATAATAGAATTTAGGATCTTCTTTATAACAGTTTATCGTGATCTTGCATCCTTCTCCTGCATACGCAATCGCATTATCATATAAGTTACGGAAGATGGAATACAGTAACGAGTAATTACCATGAATGGTCGGATCACCCGGCAGGATGATTTCGGAAGTGATCTGTTTCTCTTCCATCTCTTTCGAACATTCCTTTTGTATTTCACTGATCAGTTTTGAAATATTAGTGTCAGCCAAGTCGAACAGGTCTGAGGCCTCATCCAAGCGGTTCAATACGGATATATCGCGCAATAATCCGGTCAGGCGGGTACTTTGTGAGTAACAGCGCTCAAGGAAAAACTGCCGTTTATCGTCTGCCAATTCCGGATTACTGATGATGGTTTCGAGATATCCCTGTATACTGCTGACAGGGGTTTTCAGCTCATGGGCTACATTTTGTGTAAGCTGGCGTTTCATCCTGCTTTCTTCCTCCTGACGGGATATATCGTTGATCGATATTTCATAACTGTTATCCAGGAACAGGATACATTCGATCAGGAATATCTTGCCATTTTTATCGATTGTGGCAGATTCGCGTAATACTTTCCGCTTACGGTTTGTATTGGGTATATTTTTGCTCAGGAATGTTTTGATAGGTTCTAACTCCTGAATGTCTATCACTTCTTCTGCCTGACGGATCTGGCTGTCGGAAAGCACGTTTGAGAACTGGATGAAAAGAATATTTGAAAGGATCTCTTTCCCTTCTGCCGTGAACATGGCAAATCCTTCTTTTGCGTACTGAAAATGTTTAATCAGCTTCTCCCGTTCCATGGAAAGCTCATCTTTTGCTTTTTGCTGACGGTGGTATAGCGTGATGATATTTCTGGATATATCGCCCAGTTCATCATTCGGGAACATGTAATCGGTTTCCGGTATTCTGTCTTTTTCTATATTCAAGGCAAAGTCCCGAAGTTTGGATATCGTACGGCCGATGCTAAAAGTAAAGCGGGAGAGTACGAAGAAGAAGATCAGGGTCATCAGTATCATGAAATAGATGAAGTCCTTATCGGTCGACAGTGCATTTTGCACATACGGGTCGTAAGGCAATGCAGAGCGGTAAATATAGCCGCCTATATTGCTGGCCGAATAAAAGTATCTTCTTCCGTTTGAGCCGGATGTGCGGATAGCAAACCCTTCATTATATAGACGGGCTTTACGTACTTCGCTGCGGTCGTTATGGTTGTTGAACTCTTCAGTTCCGCTGTTGTCAAATAAAACTTTCCCTTCGGGGTTGATAATCGTCACACGCAGGTCCTTCTGCGGAATATCTTCTATGAATTGTTTTACGTTTTTATCCATATCGGCAACCTGCTGTGTACGCCGGAATAGCTGGTAATTGTAGTTGCTTAATACATTATTCAACTTCTCCTGCGAGAATTCACGTTCCCGTTGATACTGAAATAACAGGAAACAGACGGTGAATCCCAAAAACATCACGAAAATAGACCAGAACAACCGTTGGCTGAACGGTATTCTGCTCTTCATATTATCTACTTTTACCATAATTCAAATAACGGGTATTAGCATTCAAAACAATAACCGAAGCCTAGACGGGTCACGATATTCTTTCCGTAAGGGCCGATCTTTTTCCGTAGCCGGGTGATGTTTACATCGATGGTACGGTCCAATACATATACTTCATCTTTCCAGATGCGTGACAGGATCTCTTCGCGTGAAAATACATTCCCTCTGTTTTCCAGTAACAGTTTTAATATTTCAAACTCCTTTTTGGTCAGAGGGATTTCTTTCCCGTCAACGGATGCTTTGATACGTTTGGTATCGAGGGCCAGTGTCTCGTATTCGAGCAACTCGTTAGCCGTAGTTTTATCTTTCTCTGCTGTTCTGCGCAACACCGCTTTAACACGTGCGACAACCTGGCGGATAGAAAACGGTTTTGAAATATAGTCGTCTGCTCCCAGGTTAAAACCGGTCAGCATATCGTTTTCCGTATCTTTCGCTGTCAAGAAGATGATTGGAACATTGGCTGTATTTTCATCTTTTCGTAAGATGCTTGCCATTTTGAATCCGGAGATTTCTCCCATCATCACATCGAGCAGTAGTAGCTGATATACGGATAGGTCTTTTTTGAGTGCTTCTTCCGCACTGAAAGCGGTATCTACTTCATATCCTTCTATTTCCAGATTGAATTTGAGGATTTCGCACAAGTCCTCTTCGTCGTCCACAACAAGAATTCGGGGCATGTCCATAGTCTTTTCTATTTAATTGAAATGAAAAACTCATTTCATTGTTTACAAATTTAATTATTTTCCCGCAAAGGAACGCTATTGTTGTTTCGGATGAATGAAATAGATGTTACATTTCTGTTAAGATGGAGATTTGTTTCAAACGTAATTTACTGGAGGCACTTGTTCAGAAGGGTTTTGAGCGATTATGATTTTTTCTCATAAACTCAAATCCGATAGATGGTGTACTGTTATCAGGTGACATCTATTATTGTCATATGACAACGCGTCTGTTGTCACTTTAAAACTCATTGTATCTTTTGATTGTATTGGTATTTAGTGTTTATTTGCAATGTGATTTACGAATAAGTTAAATCTAATAATTAAATAGCTTATGAAACCTTTAAAACAACTTGGTCCGATAGATGTCCATTGCCACTTTTTTAACAAAGAGATATTATCCCTTCGTTTATTAATTGAGTTAGGAATGCTTTTGAAGTTAAGGGGACAAAGAGATAACCAGGGTCTAAACTCTGTGATTTCTCCACTCAAGCGAGCTCTTCATTTCTTTAAGACAGGTATGCTACCTGTTGAAAAAATATACCAATCGTTAGAAAAGGATGAATCAGGATTTGCTTTTTGTCCGTTGATGTTTGATTTGGAAGGATGTATGATAGTCTCTGGGGTTGGTAATGATTGTAATATAATCCAATCCAGACAACAAGTGCTGGAAGAAGTTCGATTGCTTTTGTTAGAAAATCAAGATTCATTGGACGATTTTCGTGAATTATCGGAATTGCTGAATAAGGAAGATATGCAAGAATTACAAGCATATGATCATTTTGCAAAACAAGAACAGCAATTGTGTGATCTGGTAATGAAATATCCGGATCGTATATACCCCTTCTTTGCCATTGATCCCCGTCGTAAGGAATTGTTTGATAATCCGGAAAAGCAGCTTGGAATTAATAAAATTATATCACGTTTACGTTTGAATGGAGGTTTGTTTTCTGGTATTAAGTTGTATACACCTAATGGATATTCTCCATCGGATGAACGGTTGTTGCCTCTTTATGAATATTGTCAATCTTATCAAATTCCAATTACTGCACATTGTTCGGCGAGTGGTTTTGCCTCATTTGCTCCTTCGATAGATGTAAGAGGGGCTATTTATGAAAACGGGAAAGTTGTAGAGAAGAAAGGAATATATAAGTTCGAACATAACGGCCTTATCGATATGAAGCGGGTTGAAGAGCGGGTAAGAATACTTAATCATCCGAAAATATGGGAACAACTTTTGCAACAATATCCTGCCTTGAAATTAAATCTGGCTCATTTTGGTGCTCAGGATGCAGGTAAGCAGACGGAGTGGACGGATTGTATTCGGCGAATGATGGATATTTATCCCAATCTGTATACCGATTTATCCTGTATATCCGTAAAAAGTGAATTAGAGATGATGCATCGTTATTATCAGGATGCTCCCGAAACAGTAAAATCCCGTTTCCTATATGGTAGTGATTATTACCTGAATATATTATTTATCGACGATATGAAATGTTATTGGGATAATTTTAGTGATTTGTTCGATCCAGATGAATTGAAAACGATTACAGAAGTGAATCCAATAACATTCTTAAATAATTCTATTTATTAACAAATTAAATTTATTACAATGGAAAAGAATTTTGATGTAATTTTTTCACAGATTCAAAAGTCTCTGGAAAATCAATTGGCAGAAAATAGTGTAAGTGAAGCCACTGTTGAACAAGCAGTAAATGGTGGTGGTACTATTCCGTTTGAACTGAGACTGGACGGAAATGGAAACGGTCATTATGAAATTAGTAAAAGAGGTTGGGGAGTAACGATTTCTGCTACTGCAACTATATTGGAACCTTCCGGAGCTATGTTTAATCTTGTGGTTCACTCAAGTGATGGAGGTGGCGGTGAATGGTATAATGTCTCTACCGGTCAATCTGTCTCTTGTAAATTGAAAACTAGTTTCTGGCATTCTACTAAAATAACGGTGGATGTACATTGTAATAAACCCAATACGACCTTGAAGGCTCGTTTGGATTACAATTATTAATTTCAAAGAGGGAGGGTAGAATTTCTACCCTCCCTTTTTCGATTTAACATTTGTCCGAGATCTGGAACTGTGTAACAAAATGTCATTTTACCTAGGTAATCTATCGCCTGTATGATAGGTTATAGGGATTTCATTTCTGATATTCTATTCTGGAGAAGTTAAGGATTTACATATTGCTTGGGTTCGTCAATTTTCTTTGTCGCTTTTTTCGTGAAAATCAACGACCATACGAATGGAGTTCTCTTTGTCTGTTGGCGAATAGCAGGATAGACAGACATTTTGTTCTTTTGAATGTGACTCTGTTTTTACCCCTTCCAGAAGAAAAAAAGCGCTTTTTCTTTACTCTTAAAGGGCTGTTTGTGCCTTTTTTCCGTCCATTTTCCTTCTGTAAAAAAAATCATCCGGATGATCTCATAAATTTATCCGCATAGCTCGATCAAATCGATCGGATGTTTTTCGGAAAATATAAGGAAGAATCCGAAAATCATCCAGGTGATTCTGGACGATCCTCTTGAAAACGTTCCCGAAACCCCTTCTTTTATCCGGAAACCAATAAATCGTCGGTTTGCTTGTTAAAGAAAAGGGCAAAATCCTGACATTTAGAAAGTAAAAACACGGTGTGTCCGGATTGTTGTACCTTTGTCCTTCTTAAAAAAGAGGAAATAATGAAACACAAAGATTTTCTTAGACACATGTGCTTGCAGGAACAAGAGAAACGTTCCTCGGGCGATGAAAGTACGGCCGATTTGTACCGAGCCGTCCGTAATCATTTTAACAACTACAATCGGGGAAGGGAGTTCTCTCTCGCCGATATGACTCCGGAAGTAGTATATGGTTTTATCAAGTGGCTGCGAAGTAAAGAGCTACGGGTAAATAGCGTGAACAGTTACATGAGTAACCTGCGTGCGATGTATAACCGTGCCTGTCTCGGCTGGAAGAAGAAGCCCCAGGTGTCACCTTTTGCCGGTCTTCGGCTGAGACGCGAAAAGAGCCGTAAGCGGGCGATTCCTGATTTATGAAATAAGGGAGGTGCTTCCTTTATTTCAAATATAAGGCTTTACGAGCCCTCCGAAGAGTTATTTGTGACAGGAAACTGTGCAAATATAGATAGATTTATCTTAAAAAAACAAACCGCATAGGGCTGTTTATTAAAAATAAGCATCTTTTTAAATACTTTTTACATATTTGCTTGCTTTATTTCCCTGTAAACTGAAGTTAATTGAACACAGGCATAAAGGAGGCCGGAACTGTCATCCCTTTAAAGTTCATTTGGAAAAAACAATAACTATATCCTCTTGTTTTCCCTAAAATCTCTCTAAAAAAATCCCAGTCCTCTACAGATAAACCCTTCCGGGAGGCAATTTCATTCTCTTACGAAGTGCCTTTTTATTGCCACCTCCCTTATTTCATAAATAAGGGCACTATTTCGGAGATGGCTTGAATTATAAACTTAGTAATCGGATGGATAAAATGAAAGAACAAAAAAGTATTAGTAATAAGGTGATGATGATAATTCTGTTTTGTCTGTTCCTGTTTTTCTCTTTAGGGATTCATGCTCAGACTGCTACATACATTAAAGCTGAGTCGTTATTGTTCTCTTTTAAAGAAAATAATGACATGTTTCTGGCCGATTATGGCGACAATGTTTACCAGTTGGAACGACTCGGGCAGGTGTTGCGTGTGCGTTGCGAGCAGGTTTTGTCAGGTCGTTATCATTTGTTAATTATCTCTCATGTGGGCCCTTATAATAATACAGATCCGGATGTGATCAACGAGGCTTCGCTTCGTGCGAATCGCGTCCGTGCCTATATAAAAACACGGCTGGATATTCCCCATGAAAATATCGCCTTTTATATCGACCGTAGCGGCAATTATCGTGACGGCGTACACGTCTACCTGGTTTATGGGCCCCTGCCGTGGTTTGCTAACACGGCTATCTGGTTTAGCGAGAGCCGCTATCCGGAAGCAATAAAGATACAATTGAAGAAATATGGCGAAATCCCTTATGCAGACCTTTACCGTCGTGGCGAATTGAAAGGGTTCGATCGTGAGGTCTATCGTATCAACGACCTGTTGTTCGACCGTTCCGAGTTACAAGACTACCGTCTGGCCTCTGTGGTGGATGAGCCGGTGAAAGATGGCAGGGGAGAGGAAGCCCCGGTTTACGAAGCCACAACGATAACGACCAGAGAGACACTACATCTGGTACAACGTGAAAAAGATGAAAAAAGGGTACAACCCGAGCAATCTACCCCCATTCCTGCTACCCCTGTCCCTGCTATTACAAAAGCTCCGTTATCTCCCGTCTACTTTTTTTGCAGACGAACTTGTTACCTTGGTTTACGGTGGCTCCATCCATCGGTCTGGGTGTAGTAGATACGAAGATACAGACCGGTTCCTTCATGCCGAACATGAAGGTGGAGTGCTTTTTTGCCGAGCACTGGTCGATTGCGCTCGGCGGCCTTTATTCCGACTTTGCTTATAAAGATAAATCACGCGACAGATGGGCCCTTTCAAAGATTGCTCTCGAATCGCGTATATGGTTCCTTCCGGGTGAGTTCACCGGATTTAACGCAGGCTTTTTTGCCGGCTATGGCGACTTTGACGTACGGGGCAGTGCGATCGACCCGGATAAGGAAACGCTTTACGGACGTACGGGCCGTTTCTGGTCGGCGGGTGCTTCGGTGGGCTACCTGTTGTCGTTGGGTGCCGGCTTCTCCGCCGGTGCGAACCTGCAGGCCGGTTACCGATCGGTATCCGGTGGTAAGAAATACCGCTACGACAAGCTGGAAGATATGAATTACCTGGAGACGAATTTTTCATCGACCGGCTTTATGTTGGGTCTGGAGTTGAACGTCTCCTACCGTTTCCGGATGCGCTGAAAGAGAGGAATAGCAGATATGAACAGATAAATACACACACAACAAATGAACGCAAGGACAATCATAGCAACGGCATGTATGGCGTGTCTTTTAATCTTTTCTTCCTGTACATACGGTACACCGGATGAAGACTGGGTAAAGAACGGAAAAGTGCGCCTGAGCCTCGACTGGCAGGGAGCCCGACATCCATCGCGTATGGACTATTATTTCTACCGCGAGGGTTCCGGCATTCCTCTTATCCGCCGGGCAGGGGCAAATGGTTTTGAAGGGACACTCCCTTCGGGCACCTATCGTGTGATGGTCTGCAACTCCGATCCGTATAATATCCTGTTGGAAACGGATAACGGCTATGAAAAGGTTAACGGTATGGTAAAGCACGTATCGGTACTGAAATCTAAATCATCCTCTTCGTTCCTTACCGGTCCGAAAAACCTGCTGGGCTGTGGCAGTGAGACGCTGCCGGTGGCGGGTGAGGAAGTATCAATAAAGACATTGTATCCGGTCGATCTGGTCAGAACGCTGGAATTGTATATCAAGATAACAAAAGGAGGAAAAGAGGAGATCGCTTTGGCCGGGCTTATCGGCCACTTGAGCGGTGTTTCACAAGGGGTATGTATCCCTTCGGGCGCCGCCTTGTCCGGCACTCCGGCTTTTATGGCGTTTGAGCCGGAGTGTATCGGGGAGGGAAGATACAGGGCACTGCTGACCCTGTTCGGCCTGTCGGACAGCGAAGCTCCCCATCTTTACCTGGCCCTTAAAAAGGAAGACGGCAAGGAGCTGACCACCAGCATCGGTATTCCCCGTGAGGTAGGCGATGTGTTCCGCCAAAAGACATCGTCGCGTGTGATCCTCGACCTGGTTGTTGCCTATGACGAGGTGACCGGTCTCTCGGTCAGCCTGGAGGACTGGAATGAGGGGACGGGCGAGTCGGGTGTGACCGATAATGGAATATGATATATAAGTATACATATATAATAATGTAAACAGATGAATTTGAAAACGACATACAAACTCTTAGCCATGCTCGCTTTACTGTTTTGCACAGCTACCGGTTGTTCGGACAGTTCCCCTTCCGACTATATGGGGAAGGGTGACCTGGAACTCCATATCGCTCCGGGTAGCCTGTCGGGTACCGGTACGCGGGGACAACTCTTTTTTGCCAAAGGAACGACATCGGGAAACTATACGGAGAAATGGAAAGCAACGGTCGATCCGAACGGCAGTGTCCTGTTTGACGAGCCGAAGTATTACCCCGAAGATAACAGCCGGGTCTACCTGCGCGGCTTCGCTCCGGAAGGGAAATCGTTTGACAATGGAAAAGTCGGCTACCTGATCGATGGGACACAAGACCTGATAGCCAGCGGCGAGCAAAGGGGCTGCCTGACGGATGTGCTCCAGCAAAAGCATAAAGAGTTTCGTTTTACACATTTGCTGTCGCAGCTTCGCTTCGAGGTCCGTGGCGATGAAGAAGCGCTGGAGAGAGGCTGGAAGCTGGAAGGTCTTTATGTAACCCGCATGCAGCGTGAAGTTTCCTTGTCGCTCGATGATAACAGCCTTTCTTTTTCGGGAGAGAAAGGCGACTTCAAGGTGCCGGTCGAACTTACCCCGCTTACAGGAGGGTGGACCAAACTTCCCGACGCAGTATTGATACAGCCCGGGGTAGACGTCTACCTGACTGCTGTTCTGAAAGATCTCGATGGCCGGTCGACACGGTTGGAATCTCTACCCGTCACCTTCCATGAGGGAGGGAATACTCCGGTAGCGGGGACCTCTTATTTTATTTCTGTGATGATCCGTGCCGGAAGTTCCAGCCAGTTGTCAGCGGGTATCGCCGAGTGGATACCGGGCAGTAGCGGTTCCGGAGTGATATAAATCTTAGTATTCATTTTGTTATTATATTTATAAATTAAACACTAGTAAAAATGAGAACAAACAAGTTTTTAGCGGTAGGCCTTCTGGCTACCATGATCCTGAGCAGTTGCTCAAACAATGAAGAACCGGTAAACGGGGCGGGTGTAAATGAGATCAAATTAAGTGCGGGTATCGGACAGACAACCCGTGCAGTTATCAATCAGGGTTACGAGCAAGATCTTCCCGTGGCGTTTGCACGTATTGAAGCGAATGCCAGTTCCTGGGCCGGCGAAGGTATTAAGGCTGTACGTGTAGGCGGTAGCGGTAAGACAGCAGTTGCTTTCGAAACGTCACAGGTATACAACGAAACAACCTCTACGACCCTTCTGGGTTATTATCCGCGTGCAACAGTGGCTACCTCGAGCGATCAGGATAAAGTTACAGTGCCTTATACGATCAACGGTGATATGGACATTATGGCAACAGAGGTCTTGACGGGTTCCAAAACCGCTCCGATTCAGAATTGTACTTTCCAGCATCTGCTTGGTCAGTTACAGTTCCAGTGTGTCGGTTCTGCAGCGGCGATCGCAGCCTGGAAGAATATCAGTATCAAAGTGAAAGGAGTTCCTTCCACATTGGAGGTATTGTTGAATAAGTCCACGGGAGCCAGTTTGAAGGTCAACAGTACACCTACGGTTGACCTGAATGTCTATAACTGTCCGACAATACCGACAAATCCGGATGCGCAGGATCCTGTAATAGGTTATACGATGCTTTGTCCGGTTGCCGACCTGGGTTCCGTGTCTGCTCCGATCACATTGGAAGTGAATGGAAGTCATAGCAATACTTCGTTGAGTAAACAAATCACAATCAGTAACATCCAAGGAGGCGTGAAGGCAGGTGTCTCTCACCTCATTACGCTCATCTTTACAGTCGACGGAGAGATATCGGCTTCAGCTACAGCTGAAATCGCCCCTTGGAATCCGGGTAATGCAAGTAGTGGGGTAGTAACTCCCAACTAATCACTAGCAGTAAATGAAGAATAAAATAGTGATAGTGATCTTCGTTTCCCTCCTGGGCTTTACGGCCTGTTCGGACGATAGCGGCCGGGAGCCGCAACCCGTTCGTGCGACAGCCGTGCGCCTGGAGGGGGCGATCGGTCTGTCTACCCGTGCGGTGATCGGTTCCGGCTATAATGAGGATCTGAAAGTCTGCTTTGCCCGCCGGGACGTGCTCACTCCCGGGTTACCAGATGTGACAGGTTCCTGGGGAGTACATTCTGCCGTGCGTAGCGGCGGGGTCGGTAGCCGTCCGATCGTGTTCATGGAGACGCAGACCTATCCGGCAAGCGGTAGCGTCTACCTTCACGGCTACTATCCGACTGATGGTGGAAAGGCTGTGCCAGACCTCGCTGCGGGCAAAGTTACCTTTACCATCGACGGACAAACGGATGTGATGGCTACAGGATACTTCAAGGCCTCGTCCGATCAGGCATCCGTCCCATGTACTTTTTGTCACCTGCTGACCTGGTTCTCTTTTGTCTGCTACAGCGACGAGTCCGGTAAATGGGGTAAGATCGTAGAGATTGAAGCCGCGGATATCCCTTTGCAGCAGGAAATGGACTGGACGTCAGTATCCGGGGAGGTGAAGTTGCGTGTTGCAGCCGGTAGCCCGGCAGGCACATTGCCGGTGCAAGACATTGCCTATCCGTTGCCTCTGTTGCAGGTAAGTCAGGATGATCCGCTGCCTGGCGAAGATAAAGCAACGGGGTATATCCTGTTACCCGTAGCAGGTGTGGCAGGCAACCTGGGTACCCCGGTTAATGCGTTGTGGCTGAACATAACGACTACGAAGGACGGAAAGGGTGTAGAAACGGAAACGACCTTTCGTGTCTCTGTCTCTGTCGAAGGAGGTCTTCAAGCCGGTAGCAGACATATCCTCTCTCTTTTTTTTACCGATGGTATCGGTATAGAAGTGGCCCGGGTCGGCGTAACGCCTTGGGAAGACGCGGCTATTACGAACCCTAATATTCCCATGCAATAATATCCACCATAAAATAACAGATCATGAACAAGACTGATTTAATAAATGCATTAGCGTTAAAAAATGAGAATCAACCGGAGTGAGTCCGGTCGGTTTCTCAACAGCTTTCTGGAAGTATTGGAAGATACCTTGAAAGCGGAAGAGCCTGTGGGGCTTCAGGGATTCGGGAAATTCGAACTGTGGAAGCAGACGGAACGTCTGGGTCGCAATCCGCGTACGGGAGTTCCCTGCATAATCCCGGCCCGAACCAGTGTAAGATTCAAAGCCGGTAAGTATTTGCTGGAAGCGTTGAACGCACGGGATACTTATATGCCGGCAGATATGAATGCATTATACAATAGTCAGAAATAAACTAACAAGTAAGAAAATGGCAGGGTATCGAATAAGGATATATCTATTGGGAACAGTCTCGTTTTATCTGTTGTGCGGATGTACGGCGGAGCCAGTTATAGATGCCGGTTCGGCAGACGCCCGTCCGGTGACACTGAGTTTTACCCGACCCGACCTGGGCAGGCCTGTTCCTGTTTCACGTGCCGGTGACGGGCTCGTCCCGGAGCGACTTCCGGTGAGGGCTACTGTCCGGATCGCCGCCTATTATCTCCGCAAAGGGGCGGACGGCGCGATACAGCCGGCTTCGTTCGACACTTCGGTACCACGTATGAAGCAACCTACGAAGTGCAGGCAGACGGTTCCCTCTCGCCCTGCATGGTCGATAACGATGGCAAAAAGATAGACGGCGCGGCTTCCGGCCTTTCCGTCCGCGGCGGTACCTACGATTTCTATGCCGTATCCCCGGCACGCCCCCTGCAACAGGGTTCAGGCAGCAAATATCAAATAACTAATATCCCTCATAAAGAGGACGTAATGGCCTCTTTTCAGCGTAATGTCGAAGTCTCGGCAACCTCTAACGTCGTTGCGCTGAATACCTTCGCCCGAAAATGTGCCTTAGTTGTTTTTAATGTCGCCCCTTCACCCGACAATGCCCTTCCTTTCGACCAATTGTATGGCACTTCCCTGATCCTGAAAAAAATATCTACTTCCGGTGCCAGCCTGATAGCAGGCGAAAGTACCGGTATTCTTCTAACGGGCGGCAACGCAGGTACGGCTTCTGAGGTTACTTTCTCCGCCGCAGACTTCGAGCCTGTAAGCGGCCTGCATCCTGACGGACGGAACAAAGCCAAAGGTGTTGTCCTTCCCAAAAACAATACCGCGTTCGATGTTTCCCTGACAGTGGTTCGTGACGATGAAACGGCAACCCTGAGTGCCACCATCGACAAACAGATCACCTTCGACCCCGGCAAACGCTATATCTTCACCCTCGACGTAAAAGATAACACCAGCAGCCTGCTGCTGACGATACTGAACTGGACTGCGGTTTCTTTTACAGATACAGGCGTGGGTGGCCCCGATGGTTCCCGTCCCGATCCCGATATCAATGCGGGGACAGGTACAACGATAACGGTCGCACAGTGGGATGAGATGTCGTGGACGGATGAACAGGTTGGACTTAGTTCGCCTGTGAGAACGGTGGCAATAGTAGCACACGTTGCGGACAGTACTTCGACAATGGCAATTTCAAAGGCTACAACACCACAACGGGTAGCTACTATGTCAGGTGTGTCGGGGATTAAGAAAATCAATTAATCAATTCAATAACTACTCTATCTTGAGCAGTCTGATATAATAAATGAAATACAATATACGATGAAACAATCAATAACAAGAAACCGATCACTTACCGGTGTCCGGAGTATCTTTTCTCCTCTCGAGAGGGGGCAGGGGGCGTGTAAATGCCCGCCCTTCAATCATTTTTATCTTCTTCTCCTTTTCCTCCTAATCGTCGGTTGCACCGAAACCGAGGTAGTAGACGGCCTCCGTCCCTCTGCCGGGCAGGAGGTAGAAACATCCTTCAACCTGCAAGTACTGGCCAATCAGACAACTAAAACACGCAGTATCACCTTCACTGCCGAGGGCACGATCGAGTCAGACAGCCTGGCGATAGACACCGCAGCCCCTAATATCCCAGATTCGATACGGACAAAGTCTACCAACCCTTTAACCGAGGTGCAGGAAAACCAATTATCCAGCCTGTGGGTCGGTCAATACGATGCAGCCACAGGCCAGCGCCTGTTCAGCCAGTATTTTTCTAGGCTGTCCGGTAATACAGTTAATATAAAGTTGAAAGTAAACACCGCCGGTCAGACCAGCCATGTATACTTCGTGGCAAATACCAGTGACCTGGGCGTAGTCGCCGATGAAGCGACTTTGAAAACACGCACCTTGCCTTATGGTTCTACAGACGCAGGCTTACCAAACAACAACCTCTGTATGATGATGGGACAGTGGAACGGAGCCATACCTTCCGGCGGTGTAAATAACATCACCGTGCAGCTAAAACGACTCATCGCTAAAATATCTTTTACTTATGCGGTCAGCAGCTCCGGTTTCTCGTTTACGCTTGACTCCGTGTTCTTAAGGAATGCTCCGGCCTTGTCTCAGGTGGAAGCTCCCACGACACAATTAACAGCCGCAGGCATGTCTTATACCCATTATACCGATAAGAATCCCAATCCTACGAGTAAAACCTTTTACTGGTATCTGCCCGAAAATATGGCCAGAACAGTCACTGGTTCCAACGCCGTCACTTCCGAGAAGCAGAAGGTCGGTACCGGTGTAACCAACGCCACCTGCATCGAACTGCGAGGCAGTGCCGTGCAGGACGGTGTTACCTACAGCAATGTCGTTATTCGCTTTTTCCCGGGTGCCAATATGAATAATTACGATATAGTGCGTAATGCCCACTACCAGATGAAGGTTACTCTGGTCGGTCTGGATGCCTCCGACGACCGCATCACGATCGGAGAAATTCCCCCTGTCGAAGTCGACCCTGGCAAGATGGCGGCAGAAAAGGGCAGCGTGAAAGCCGTCCAGATTCCTGCCCGCCCGGGTATACCCTGGAATATGTATTTACCCGTCTGGCTATCCGCTCTGGTGGGCGGTACTAACGCTGACGCCGGTTCCACCATTACCTATGAAGGCCCTGTTCTTGTGACTTTACAGGCTGCCACAGCCAATCCGAAAGCAGAGGACAGAACCGAAACGGTCAACCTTTCTATCGATAATACTCCCCAACCTTTTGAGCTTACCCAGGCAGGTTCCTAATTGACGCTTGACAACAACAATATCTTGCTGGGTGAAGCGGGTGAAACCGTAAGTTCGGCCACTTTTACCACTACCAAAGGGTTGCCGTGGACAGCTGTCCCCAGTGCCGGGTGGATCATCTTTGCACCTGAAAATCTCGCAATCGAAGGTGAAGCAACCGGTCAGCAGCAAACCCTGAAAGTAAAAGCTGACGGAGCGAATCCGTCTGCCGCATTGCGTGGAGGTAGAATCGTGCTGAAAGCGGGTGCTTCTATAGCCGACAACACGTATACGGGGCTTAATAAAGAGGCATCTGTCGTGCAGAAAGGTTCTAAAGTAACCAACTGCACGGTGTTAAATAATATAGTCGCCGAGGGTGCTCTCAACTTGACCGGATCATTCACAGCTACGCCGGGTCTGGACTGGCGAACAAGTGTTGGAGCCGACACCTGGCTCCATGTAAAGGGTGGCGGTTCAGGCACGCCGACAACGGGTTCGTCCCAGACTATCACTTTTGATGTAGTTGCCAATCCCAACTCCACCCTCCGGTCGGGAGGTATTACCGTTGAAGCAGGTAACCCCGAGTCCGGTCCCAAGGGAAAGATAGTCGTGAGCCAGCTGGGTTCTACCTTTGAGCTCATTTCGCCTTCAACCATGGAAATTAACTTTACGGCTACAACCTTTAATGCTGTTATAAAGGGGACAAAGGGGTTGACATGGGAAGTTAACCCGCATGATGGAGCGAAACAGATAGCTCCGCTACTCTTTAATGGTGATGTAACCGGTCAGAATCAGAATATAGCGTTTTCAGCCCGCGAGAATTTCGGGCCGCCGCGCACCGATACATTTAACATAACCGTCCCGGGTGGTGACCATAAAAAGATGGTTGCCGTCAAGCAAATAGCCAATCCGATATTAACGATAAACCAGGAAATATTGACGAAGTATGCTGCAGAGTCTAAATATCCTCCGTTCGATATAGATGGTGATGGAGGTCAGTGGATCAAAGACAATCACCCCGGTGTCGATTTTACTTGGGGAACCCCTACTATGATCGGAAGTTATCGTCTCCAAGTGCAGAGTACGCAATTCCCGCACCGTGTACCTTATCTAGACGGTGCCGATTTTGTAGCTCGGGATTATTGTAAGAATCTTTCTGAGGGGGGCTTTCCAATTGGCGTTTACCAACTCAGATCGAGTTGTATACCATGTGGGATAAGGCTAAAGGAGCTAACTCTGATGCTACAGATAACGAGCCTGACACCCAGCTCTACGGCGCACCGTTCCTCAACTACTATTACTGGAGTAGTTATGGCAATGTCCAAACTCATGGAGTAGTGTTGTTCACCACTGGCCTAAACGACTATGGCGGCACGTGGCAATCGCTTCATGTCAGGTGTGTCAGTGATATAAATTAACCATTTCTTTCAGGAGGTACTTGTTCCCTGTATGATAAATGCCCGCACCAGTGTAAAGTTTAAACCCTGAAAGTTTTTGTTGGAGAGCCTGAATCCCGCAAGCAAATAATATCTGAAGAAAATAGTGTGCCGGATAACGAGGGCTAATCATTCCCTTGTTATCCGGTATTTTATCTGTGCGAACCGCTGTTGTCCCGTAAGTTACTGCGTTTGTTTGAGGGATTAGGTCATGAAAAAGCTATTGAAAGAGATGCAGTTGCTGTTTGGCAATGCACCACCTCCTGCATCGTTCGACACTAAGTTGAAAACTCTCGAAGAGCCTCTTCGTCAGCAGTATCGCCTGAACCTCTGCCGCCTGGCCTTCGGCTATTACGACCAGCTGCCCGGTCCGTTTCGAAAATTTACAGCCGCTTACCTGAAGCATGACCGCGAATTATATATCGATTATCTGCTAAATTATACTCCCTTAGCTAAACTCCGCTACACCTTACACAACCCCGAGCTGTTTCTTCCTTTATTATACGTACTTGAAAATGCCGACCACCGGGGTCGCGTCATGTACCACCAATTAGCCTCCAGCCTCTTACTGGCATTCTCCATCCCTTATAAACTGGAAACGCTGGACAACTACCTCTGCCACTCCCAACCTGACGCAGATACATTGAATGAGTTCCTTGCCCTGATGGGAAAGGTGAAGGTGGAAAGTGATTAGTTTTCTAAAAGGTTATAAAAAACATCTCATTTGCTTTCCTGAATTTGTTCGCGGAAATGTGACTTTTTTGTTTATTACATCAGATTATCAGCTTTTTATTAGTCTTTGTTCAGGAATTCTTCCGTTTTCTGCCGTAATACCTTTGTATTGTGCTCAAGAAAGAGTACGTAACATTTTAAATCATAAAATTATGGCATTAAAATTTAAGAAAGTACAGAGAAAGATCATGTTCGACAAGGACAAAGTGAAAACCTATGCAATGGCTAAGGCATCAGGCTATTGCGATATGGCAAAGTTGTGTGAGCTGATCTCTAACCGCTCTGCTATGTCGAGCGCGGATGTAAAGGCGATACTCGACTCGTTGAACTGGGCTATGGGGCTGGAACTTCGTTCGGGAAATATCGTACAGGTAGGGGAATTCGGTAATTTCCGTTTGTCGGTGAGATCTACCGGTACGGAGAATGCTGACGAGTTCAATGCTTCTAAAATCAAAAAGGCACGTATTGTATTTACACCGGGGGCGAGCTTGCGCTGGTCGAACGAGATCACGAAGTTTGAAGAGGAATCGGACAAGAAAGAAAACAAACCGAATACGGGCGGTGGAGATGATGACGATCGTCCGGTAATCGAGTAGTCAGATGAAGCGGTTGACGGTTCAGTTACTAATGGCAATCCTACTCGTTGTGAGTGGGATTGTTCTTCTCTTCTCCGGTTTTTGGATAGCCCCTGCCGGAGAGATCCACAATAGCGTACTCGTTGCTTTTGGTGAGATCAGCACCTTTGCCGGCGCCCTGTTTGGCGTCGATTATTCATACAAAATAAAACAAATAAAAGATGAAAAAGAACATTAGCAGAGATTTTACATGGGAGGAAATGACTTACAGCAACATTGCTGTACTGAACGGTTTGAGAAATGATCCTCCGGAAGAGGCTCGCGATGCTATTAGAGAACTGGTGAAATGCCTTCTTCAACCCCTCCGTATTGCTTATAACAAACCCATTGCTATCACTAGCGGCTATCGCAGTCTGGAGGTAAACCGTCTGGCCGGTGGTGTCCGTTCCAGTCAGCATGTGAAAGGAGAAGCAGCCGATTGTTATGTGCCGGATATTTATCTTCTTTTGGATATACTGAAGAAAAGCGGATTGTCTTTCGACCAGGCTATTCTTTACCGTAAAAAACATTTCCTTCATTTGTCTTACAAAGTGAATGGCAAACAAAGACGTCAAATATTATACAAGTAAAAGAATTAGGTATGAAGTATCAGAAAAAGTGTTTCCTGACTATTATTATTCTGCTGTCTATCTTACTCCTGTCGTCTGGTTGTCATACCGGACGACTCAGTAACAAACAGCGTATCCTGCGTAGCTCTGTTTTGACCCAGACCATTACTCATTCCGATAGCATTTCTTTATCGCAACAACTCCAAGCCACTTGTCAACAAAAGCTTCGTCTTGAACATATCGAACTTTTTCCACCTGATAGTTTACAAAGACAATATATCCGTTCAGTAACGAGGTTAGAAGGAGATAAAGAAACAGAAGAACTTAGTGTTATTTCGGGTAAAATAAATAAAGAAGAAGATATTTCTGTTAATAAAGAAAAGGTGGTTACTTCTAAAGTGACAAAGGTTTTATCGTCTTTTTGGTGGGGAGGCGTTGTTTTGCTGGTGATGGGGTGGATATTGGTTAATAAAAAAGTCTACTTTCACAAGTAGACTTTTTTATTCTTATAATGACCAATACCTTAACCTTAAACGAGAGGCCTAAGCCTCAAATATTACTTTGTGACAAATATATATATACTATTTGATAAATGCAAGCGCTATCGCTTTTTTTCAAGACGTATGTAAAAAAGATAATGGCTGGTTGCTACTGAAACTGGTGAAAGTGAAACCAGAGTGTAATTAAATAGTAAAATAGATGTCATTTTGATCCTGCTACATCATAAACTAGAATGTTTTAAAAGTGAATATGCGCTGCTTTTCAATGAAAAATGTTATATTTGTGGACAAGTGTAAAAGTCTAAGCTTCTTCGTCTGTTGTTTGTGATTCGGGAAATGAACTATCCTTTATAATATAATCGCGTTTGAATGAGCGATCTGAGACTTGAATTATTCTAATCTATCTAAAAAGCAGTGATGTTTATGATTAAAAGAAAAGAACTAACGTACGACAATTCTTATTTACTAAAAGTGTTTAACAGAGATTTTCCTCATTTGATAGCAATGGCGGAAGAGAGCCGGAGCGTGGAGCTGTTTAGAGAAGCTCTTCGTTCTTTTGTCTCTTCACGGCTTGAAACAGGTGAAGGGGGCAGTAATATGGGGAATGCCGTGGCGAAGCGTATTTTACTTTTATTGGATTATGATGAGACAACAGTGGATGAACTCTCAACGGGAGAGCAACTGTCTATACATACTTTTTCTTATTTCTGGCAGTTATTGACTGGGAAACTGACTGATAATGCCTCTCCCGATCTTTTCATCGATTTGTATCATCAATTTATGTTGCTGGAACGTCCGGAAGAAATAGTTCCCGACCGCTCGCAGGTAAAACGGCAAATGAGTCGTTGGCCGACAGGGTTGGATGAGGAAGTGGTAGCTGTTCGTGAAGCGAATAAAGAACGGATAATCAGAAGACTGATCCGTAAAATAGAACGTCGTAACGCACCATCGTCCCGATATCAGTTTTCTCCGGAAATGACAGAGGAGGAGAAATATGACCAGGTGAAGGAATGGTGGAATACGGCACGTTTCCATTTGGCTATGGCCATCAAAGGTCCCAAAGAACTTAATTATTTTTTGGGCGATTCGTTGTCGGAGGAGATGATGCAATTGCTGGGTCATGCCCGGAAAAAAGGTATGCCATTCTTTGTTACCCCTTATTATCTGTCGTTGCTTAATCCGGGAAAAGAGGGATATGATGATGAGACAATCCGGTCGTATATACTGTATTCTGAAGAACTGGTGGAGACATACGGAAGTATCAAAGCATGGGAAAAAGAGGATATAGTGGTATCCGGGCAACCCAATGCTGCCGGGTGGTTGCTGCCCGAAGGGCATAATATCCATCGTCGTTATCCTGAAGTTGCTATCCTGATACCGGATTCGATGGGCCGGGCTTGTGGGGGACTATGTGCTTCCTGTCAGCGAATGTACGATTTTCAAAGTGAACGTTTGAATTTTGATTTCGAAGCATTAAAAGCAAAAGAAAGCTGGGATAAGAAGCTGCGCCGGTTGATGCACTATTTTGAAGAAGATGCTCAATTAAGAGATATCCTGATCACCGGAGGAGATGCACTGATGAGTCAGAATGCTACACTACGGAAGATATTGGAGGCAGTATATAAAATGGCTGTTCGTAAACGGAAAGCCAACGAAGAACGTCCGAAAGGTGAAAAATATGCCGAGTTGCAACGCGTACGTTTGGGATCACGTTTGCTTGCCTATCTTCCGTTGCGTATAACGGACGAACTGGTTGCCATTCTCAAGGAGTTTAAAGACAAAGCATCTACGGTTGGTGTTTCCCAGTTTATTATCCAGACCCATTTCCAGTCTCCTTTGGAAGTAACTCCCGAAGCTAAACGAGCCATACAGGCGATCCTTGATGCCGGATGGATTATTACCAACCAGTTGGTTTATACGGTAGCTGCATCCCGACGGGGACATACGGCTAAGCTACGCCAGACTTTGAATTCCGTCGGAGTGATTTGTTATTATACCTTTTCTGTGAAAGGCTTTAACGAAAACTATGCCGTATTTACACCTAACAGCCGTTCATTGCAGGAACAATACGAAGAGAAGGTATTCGGTCATGTTCCTGAAGATAAACTGGAGGAACTGGATGATATCGTAACAAACAAGCGTCCGTTGGGTAAAAAGTTGATCAGTTTCCTTAGAGACAATCATTTATTATTTGCTGCAACCGACCGGAGTGTATTGAATTTACCGGCAATCGGAAAAAGCATGACATTTAAAACAATAGGATTTACAGCGGAAGGCAAGCGTATCCTCAAGTTCGACCATGATACCGGTCGTCGGCACAGCCCGATCATTCATCAGATGGGAGAAGTGTTCATTGTCGAGAATAAATCGGTGGCAGCCTATCTCCGGCAGTTGGAAGAATTGGGAGAGGATGTGAAAGAATACCGTAGTATCTGGAATTATTGCGAAGGCGTCACGGAACCACGTTTCAGTTTATATGAATATCCCGATTATCCGTTTGAGATCACAGAAAAGATGACAAATCTTGAACTTGAAAACGAGTAAAAGTGTATCTTTGTTCCTGCTAAACCAATAAAGAAATGATACAAAACGAAAGAGAGATACGACACGAATATGTGTTAACTGCTGTCCGTCAGATGATGACGGCTGCCCGGACGGCTCCGAAAGGGAAAGGTGTCGACATTATAGAGATTGCAATGGTAACGGGTGATGATATCCGGCATCTGTCCGAAGAGATGCTTAAGGTGGCTGCTGAGACGGGATTAAAGTTTTTCTTACGTGATGCGGATAACATCCTGAGTGCCGAGGCTGTAGTGATACTCGGTACGCGCCAGCAGGTACAAGGACTGAATTGTGCACATTGCGGATATGATACTTGTGTAGAGAAACCGGCAGAAGTTCCATGTGCTATTAATTCCGTAGATTTGGGTATTGCAATCGGATCAGCTTGTGCTACGGCTTCCGACCTGCGTTTGGATACGCGTGTCATGTTTAGTGCCGGCTTGGCTGCACAGCGTTTGGGCTGGCTCGGTGAAGACAGTAAGTGTGTCATGGCTATCCCGGTCAGTGCCTCTTCTAAAAATCCGTTCTTCGATCGTAAACCCAAAGAACAACCTGTGAAGTAATTAGCTGGATTTTGGACAAATAACAAGATGATTCTATGATAAAGTTTGAAAACAAACTTGAACTTCGTTATTCTTTTAACGATAAGTCCAGCTATATGGACGCTATGATTAAACACCGTTGTGAGAAAGAAATACTTTCCATGATCCGTGTATTGGCCGATATGCTGGATGTGAAGATGACTGCTCATTGCGAACCTGTTCCGCTGGCAGGTGGATACCGGATAGTATGGCCGATAGCTGGCGAAAGTCCGCGTGCTATTTCCATTGTATTGAATATATTGATGCAGGTTCTGTCGCGTCCGACCCTGTCGGTAGGGGGGCAACCTATTGCCGACCGGACGAATGCCGATGAAGAGAAAATGCAAAAGGAAATACTACTTCTGAAACGTTCGCTCAAACTAAAAGATCCGGGTGCCCGGATCCCTCATGAACTGATTGAATTGCTTTCTTCATGGCCTAAGTTCAGTAAGTGTAAATCCAATTTTTATGAAGCGTTGAAGGGATATCCCAAGGTGACAAAAATAACTGTACGCGAACTGAATGCAAACAACGGTAGTCGCTCCGGTTCTCTGGATGTGAAACGTGATCAGTTTGATTACTTTATCCTGCGTTCAGACGATCTGCCTACCATCAAAGATAATAAAGCGACGATAGAAATCATTTCGCCTGTATTGAAAGATAGCCGTTACCGTTGGAAAGGTATCTATAATAAAGGAGGCGAGACGATCGACTTTTATATGTGCGACGAAGATTTCAAGAAACAGATGTTCGATGAAAAGATCTCTTTCACCAGCGGCATGTGTATCGACTGTGTATTGGAGATTGCACGTAAGTTAAGCGAATTGGGTGAAACGATCAATGTCAGCTATACGGTGACTACTGTGGTTCGTACCCGTTTCGATAAACTTGAAATCGTTACCCCACAGGGTAAGCGTCACCTGCGCAAGCTGGAAGCGGAGAAGAAACAACTTACACTCGACTTATTTGGCTAACTTTTCCTATCTTTACGCCAAATCTTAAAGATGTATGGCTAAGACAAAAACAGTATATGTCTGCTCCAATTGTGGAGCAGACTCTCCTAAATGGGTCGGTAAATGTCCTAATTGCGGTGAATGGAACACGTATGTGGAAGAAATCGTCACCACTAAAGAGCCCTCGGCAAAACGTATTATTCCCGGAATAACCGACAACGAAAAGGTTCGTCCGGTCTTACTGCGCGACATCACATCCGAAGAAGAATCCCGTATCGATTTGAAAGATGAGGAATTGAACCGTGTCCTCGGTGGGGGGCTGGTGAAAGGATCGTTGGTATTGATCGGTGGTGAACCGGGTATCGGCAAGTCTACCCTGGTGTTGCAGACCGTTTTGGGGCTGAACGGGTTGAAAACACTATATGTTTCGGGGGAGGAAAGCAGCCGGCAGCTTAAACTTCGTGCCGACCGTCTGGCTCATGAAAATCCGGACTGTTTTATCTTATGTGAAACAAATCTGGAACAGATATTTGTACAGGCTCGTAACGTGCAACCGGATTTAATGATTATCGACTCTATCCAGACTATCTATACTGAGATTGTGGAATCGTCTCCCGGTAGTGTCTCCCAGGTACGTGAATGTAGCGCCGCTATTCTGAAATATGCTAAAGAAAGTGGTGTGCCTGTTTTGCTGATCGGCCATATAAATAAGGAAGGAAGTATTGCCGGGCCAAAAGTATTGGAACATATTGTCGATACGGTGCTTCAGTTTGAAGGCGACCAACATTATATGTACCGTATTCTGCGTAGTATTAAAAACCGTTTTGGTAGTACGGCGGAATTGGGTATCTATGAAATGAGGCAGAATGGTTTGCGTGAAGTAAGCAATCCGTCAGAATTATTGTTGACCCAGAATCATGAGGGGCTGAGTGGCGTGACGATCGCCGCCGCGATCGAAGGGATTCGCCCTTTCCTGATCGAGACTCAGGCATTGGTAAGTTCCGCTGTTTACGGTACGCCGCAACGTAGCGCAACGGGATTCGATCTGCGACGAATGAATATGTTGCTGGCAGTCCTTGAAAAACGTGCCGGATTTAAATTGATACAAAAGGATGTGTTTCTGAATATTGCCGGTGGTTTAAAGGTGAATGACCCTGCTATTGACTTAGCTGTTATCAGTGCCGTGCTTTCATCGAGTCTCGATATCAGCATCGAGCAAGGCGTATGTATGTGTGGTGAGGTCGGTTTATCGGGTGAGATCCGTCCGGTCAACCGTATCGAGCAACGTATCCTGGAAGCAGAGAAGCTAGGCTTCTCGCGTATAATTATTCCTCATAACAACCTGAAAGGTTTCGATACCGCTAAATGTAAAATACAGATTATACAGGTGAAGAAAGTGGAAGAGGCTTTCCGTCATCTGTTTGGATAATCGTTTTCTCTTTATAACAAGCAAATAAATAATGATACAAGAATTACAACTCCGTATTCTGCCGGAAGAAGCAGTCAATGAGCAATCCCTGAAACAAGTCGTTGCACGGGAAACCGGTACTCCTCTCAAAGATATACAAGCTGTACGGCTATTGAAACGTTCGATCGATGCCCGCCAGCGTACGATTTATGTAAATGTTAAACTGCGCATATTTATTAATGAGCAACCGGAAGAGGCAGAATACCAGTCGGTGGAATATAAAGATGTATCAAGCGGTAAACCAGTGATTGTGGTTGGTGCCGGCCCCGGAGGATTGTTTGCCGCTCTGCGTCTGATTGAACTGGGTTTGCGCCCTGTTATCATAGAACGTGGTAAGAATGTACGCGATCGTAAGAAGGATATTGCGTTGATCAGTCGTGAGCATGTCGTGAACAGTGAATCGAATTACAGTTTCGGTGAAGGTGGTGCCGGGGCTTATTCGGATGGTAAACTATATACCCGCAGTAAGAAACGCGGTTCGGTGGATAAGATTCTGAATGTTTTTTGTCAGCATGGTGCCAGCACATCGATCCTGGCAGATGCCCATCCTCACATAGGAACGGATAAATTGCCCCGTGTGATAGAAAATATCCGTGAGCAGATCATCCGTTGTGGTGGTGAAGTTCATTTTGAAACCCGTATGGATGCTCTGATCCTGAAAGACAATGAAGTTGTCGGTATTGAAACCAATACAGGAAAGACCTTTCTTGGCCCGGTTATCCTGGCAACTGGTCATTCGGCCCGTGATGTCTATCGATATCTTTATGAGCAAAAGATCCCTATCGAAGCTAAAGGTATTGCCGTAGGTGTTCGTTTGGAGCATCCGCAGGAGTTGATCGACCAAATTCAGTATCACCGTAGGGAGGGGAGAGGAAAGTATCTTCCGGCTGCCGAATATAGCTTTGTTACGCAGGCCGGCGGAAGAGGTGTGTATTCTTTCTGTATGTGTCCCGGCGGATTTGTCGTTCCGGCGGCAAGCGGTCCGAAACAAGTTGTTGTAAACGGTATGTCACCGTCTAACCGAGGTTCGCGCTGGTCGAATTCCGGAATGGTGGTCGAGATCCGACCAGAAGATTATCCGGAACTGATGAAGCATGAAGAGATAAAGGTTCCTGCCGATTCGCCTTTAGCATTGATGGCTTTTCAGGAAAGGCTGGAAGAAGTATGCTGGCTGAATGGTGGTATGAAACAGACGGCACCGGCCCAACGTATGAATGACTTTGTTACGAAGAAAAACTCGTTCGATTTGCCGGAGTCTTCCTATACACCCGGGTTGTTGGCATCACCGCTTCATTTCTGGATGCCTGAATTTGTAACCAGCCGCCTGCGTGATGGTTTCCGTCATTTCGGAAAAACTTCCCGGGGCTTTCTGACTAACGAAGCCCTGATGATAGGCGTAGAAACCCGCACGTCTTCTCCGGTCCGCATCCTTCGTGATCGCGATACCTATCAGCATATCACCCTGAAAGGACTTTTCCCCTGCGGGGAAGGAGCCGGTTATGCCGGAGGGATTGTTTCTGCGGCTATCGATGGTGAACGCTGTGCAGAAGGTGTTGCTGAATATCATTCAGTAGGTTGATCCTTTCCAGTGAGAAAGTTGTATCGTGAGCTTGCAGATATTCCAATAACTCCTTTGCGCGAAGAAGCATTTCACATTGATCTTTGGGTTGTTGAAGGCCGTCTTCGATCAAGGTTTTGATCGCGATCTCGAGACGTAATACGCCTCCTTGATCTTCGTTGTCGAGGAATCGGAGGATATCGTCAGGCGCGGTTGTCATCAGATAGTTACGATCCACTTTCAGGTTATCGTAAACATCCTGTATCAACTCTGGGTTTCTATCGGTTGTATTGTTGTTGCGGTTGAAGATTACCTGGGCGATCATTTTGCCCAGTTCTTCGATCTGTACCATGATAAAATCTCTTTTTAGCATATGGAATGGGGTTTATTCTACGGTTACACTTATAATTCTAATATCTTTTTGCGGACGGTCATACTGGTCTTTTGGCTGATTGGCGATAATGTCCAATACATCGAAACCTTCCGTCATTTCACCGAAAATCGTATAGATGCCATCCAGATGGTGACAACCACCGGTTGTTGTATAAGCTTTCCGCTGTTCGTCGGTAAAGATCAAATGTCCGGGAGTAGCCAGTATCATGGAGTCGATCTTAGCATTGATTGTAGTGATACGTTTGTTGTATTCCCGTTTGTTGCTTTGTTTCAGCATTTTCAGCTCTACGGCTTCCGGACGGTAAAATTCGTCGAGGGCCTTTTTGCGGATATTCTGGTTTGCAATCAATTCCAGCGTATCCAATTCTCCGTTGCGGTATACTTTTCCCTGTACGATAAAGAATTGCGACATATCCGATTTCTTTTGTGGATTGACGTCATCGTTTTGGCGGGGAGCAGCCAAGGCTCCTTTTTTATGGAAATATTTACTGTTCAGTTCCGGTAGTATCTCGGCAGACGAGTCGCCGAAACCGCAACGAGCACCCGGGGGAGCTGTTTTTGAGTCGGGAGCACCTCCCTGTATCATAAATTCTTTGATGACACGGGTAAAAAGCGTACCATTGAATTCACCCTGCCGTGCCCGGTTGATGAAAGTACGGACATGATTAGGCACGTCGTCGTATAGCCGAGCTTTCATCGTCCCCACATTCGTTTGGATTGTTACTGTCTTTCCTTCACCTTGCGCGTGAAGTGACCCTGACATTGCGAACAGTAGTAAAACCAAGTAGTATATCTTATTCATGCCTTCTATTTTTATTTGCCGGGTAAAGATAGTATTTATGTTGTTAAACACAAACTAAATGGTTATCTTTGCCCACTTTATTAAATAGTGACAAGGTTTTTTAATATTAGAATATGAATTGGATCAATGATTTATTATGGGGAGAAGGCATTGGCCACTCCATTCTGTTGCTGTCGTTTGTGATAGCGGCCGGAATTCAATTGGGTAAAATTAAGGTGTTTGGAGTCTCTCTGGGCATTACACTGGTTTTGTTTGTGGGTATCATTCTGGGGCATTTCGGTTTTACGATCAACCACAATGTAATTCACTTCTTTAAAGAGTTCGGTCTTATCCTGTTTGTTTACTCTGTGGGTATGCAGGTGGGACCCGGTTTCTTCTCGTCTTTTAAGAAGGGAGGAATAACCTTGAACTTACTAGCTTGCGGAATTGTGTTCCTGGGAGTAGTAACAGCTGTTATCTTGCATTACACAACCGGTATTCCAATGCCCACAATGGTTGGTATTTTGTCTGGAGCGGTGACGAATACACCGGGTCTGGGTGCTGCTCAACAGGCATATTCCGATATGTATGGTACAGCTGATAATACAATTGCACTGGGATATGCGGTTGCTTATCCGTTGGGTGTGATCGGTATTATTCTTTCGATTATGTTTATCCGTTATGCATTCCGTGTGAACTTCGACAAGGAGAATGAACAACTGGATAATGAGGATTCATCTCATGCTAATGAGGCTAAACCTATTTCCCTGGTGGTTAAAAATCCGGCAATATTTGGAAAAACGGTAGGGGAGTTGTCCGGTTTGCTGGAACATCGTGATTTCGTTATATCCCGTATCTGGCATGACAACAACAAACAGATTGAAATAGCTTCAGCTAATGCCGTATTGCATGAGAACGATAAAGTTTTTGTAATTACAACCGAACAGGATGCCGATACCATCAAGACTTTCGTCGGCGAAGTGATCGATATGGAACGCAAACAGTGGATTCGTATGGAAAGCCAGTTCATCAACCGTCGTATCCTGGTTACAAAGCCTGAGTTGAACGGTAAACGTCTCGGACAACTGAAACTACGTCAGTTATACGGTATCAATATTACCCGTATCAACCGTGCCGGCGTCGATCTGGTAGCTACTCCGCACCTGACACTGCAAGTTGGTGACCGTGTAAATGTAGTAGGTACCGAGACTGCTGTCACAAATGTAGAAAAGGTATTAGGTAACTCAATGAAACGTTTGAACGAGCCGAACCTGATCACGATCTTTATCGGTATTGCGCTGGGTATTGTGTTGGGTAGTATACCTATTACATTCCCGGGTATCCCTCAACCGGTAAAGCTGGGATTGGCCGGTGGACCGCTGATTGTGGCTATCCTGATCAGCCGGTTCGGTTATAAATATAAACTGATAACCTATACGACTCAGAGTGCAAACCTGATGTTACGCGAGATCGGTATCACCTTGTTCCTTGCCTGTGTCGGTATCAGTGCCGGTGATGGCTTTGTCGATACGATTGTGAATAACGGTGGTTTTGCCTGGATCGGTTACGGTTTTATCATAACGACAGTTCCTTTGTTGATCATCGGATGTATCGGCCGTTATTTCTGTAAGGTGAATTACTTTACATTAATGGGGTTGATTGCAGGTAGTACAACCGATCCGCCTGCACTGGCCTATTCGAATGCAACAGCCGGAAACGATGCTCCTTCCGTAGGGTATGCAACTGTCTATCCATTGACAATGTTCCTGCGTGTATTGACGGCACAGTTATTGATTTTGTTCTTTGCCTGATTAAGGATAAATAATAGGATAAAAAGGTGTTTGAATAGTTTTCAGACACCTTTTTTATTTAATAGATATTCGCCATACTAACTAATGGCTCATACAATTTTTCGATATCCTGGGCATCTATTTCGAGGGTTAACTGGTCGCCGGGCATGATAGTTTGGCCGGTAGGAGGGAAGTCTTTGCGGTCTCGGTGGATATTTATAATAATGCAGTTGTTCGGTAGATGCAGGGTATCAGTCTCTTTACCGTCGAAATAGGCCCCTGTCATGACCTCTACATCCAGCCTGAGCCGTTTTTCTTCCTGAAAGAGAGGCTTCTTGATCATCTCTTCGTAAAACATTACGTTGAACGGCTTTATTTCTAATAGTTCGGTGAAGTAGTAAGTCAATCCCCCGACGACGATTGAAGGATAGAACACCTCAAAATGCCCTGTGATCTCCGTTATCAGTATAATAGCTGTGATGGGAGTACGGACAACAGCCACCAGGAAAGCGGCCATCCCGACCAGCATCACATAACTGATGTTTTCGGGAGCGATAATTCCATGTTGCACCAGTAAAAGCGCACATATCTTTCCAAGCAAACCACCGGTGACGAGTGTCGGGATAAAACTGCCTCCGGGTAATCCGGAAGAAAAGGAATAGACCGTAAACACCATATGTAACAGCATCATGCCGGTAATCCATAATATACTTTGTTTACCGCCCAATGCTTGTTCCATCAGGAACTGTTCGCCTCCTCCCGTAAGATCGGTTATTGTCAGCGAAATGACATACGCCATGATCAATAGCCCCAACAACTTTATATATTCGGGCTGTTTGATGGTAGGGAACAACCTTTTAACATAAAGCATCAGTAGTGAGTAGAATTTTCCGAAGATGGAAACAACTACGGCAAACAACAGGAACAATTTGATCTGTAGAGAGAATGAAAGTTCGGGAGCTATAGCCTCTATCTCATGATAAGGATTGATCGGAAACATCATATTGGCAATCGTACCGGCCACAACTCCGGCCAGAATAGTAGTGATAGCCGTTTTGGGTGCGTCGAAACGTTCGATCGATTCGATCACCAGAGTGGCGCCAGCCAGTGGTGCGGCAAAGGCCGCTGCCAGTCCGGCACCGGCACCTGCAGCGAGTAGTTGCTTTCGTTCTCCGCTCAGGATATGCCCCCACTTGCCGACCAGGTCGCCTATATAAGAACCCATTTGTACGGAAGGTCCTTCGCGCCCCATGGAAAGTCCGCTGCTTAATGTTAGTACCCCGCCGGCAAACTTAGCCAGTAATTGCCGGAACGAGTGTTTGTAAACGATCCTGCCATTGATTGCTCCGCGTGTTTGCGAGATGCCTCCACCTCCTATGTAAGGCCAATGTCTTACCAGTTTTGATACGAATATAAGCACAGCCCACAAAGTGAAGAAAGCGATTATATGAAGATACCAGGGAGGAGAAGATTCAAAAAAATCTTTCCGGTAGTTATAGAACAGCTGCAATAAATAATGGTAAGGAACTGCTACCAGGCCGGTTAGCAATCCTACGATGAGACTCACGAAATAGAGCCTGGCATCCACTAGTTTCAGCTTTAATATCCTCCAGTTTACCTTCATAAGCTCGATAAAAACAAGCCTGGTTTAGTTTTGGTTCTGATCTCCAACCAAATAATTGTCAATTGTCAATTGCCGACTGTCAATTTTTACTACATTTGCCTTTACAAATCTTTAAACCATATTAATACCATGAGACATTTATTTTTAGGAAAGCTGTTCATTGTGTTGGTTTCCATGTTGTGTGTATGCTCGGTGTCAGCCAGGAAACCTATCAAAACTTTATTAATAACAGGGCAGAATAACCATAACTGGCAGGTCAGCCATGTGGTGTTAAAACAGATACTGGAAAATTCCGGCCGTTTCTCAGTCGATTTCGCGGTTTCTCCTTCACAGGGAAAAGACATGTCGGGCTTTGTACTTGATTTTACTCCTTATGAACTGGTAGTACTCGATTATAATGGTGACTCCTGGCCGGAGGAAACAAACAAACGTTTCCTCGATTATGTACAAGGGGGTGGCGGAGTTGTGATCTATCATGCCGCTGATAATGCTTTTTCCAAATGGCCGGAATTCAATAAGATATGTGCTTTGGGAGGTTGGGAAAACCGTAATGAGAATTCAGGCCCTTATGTCTACTGGCAGGATGGCAAACTGGTCAAAGACAGTTCTGCCGGTCCCGGAGGCTCACATGGCAGCCAGCATGAATATGTTTTGAATGGACGTGATAAAGTGCATCCGATCGTCAAAGGTTTACCTCTGAAATGGCGTCATACAAAGGATGAATTATATGATCGTATGCGTGGGCCGGGTAATATCGATGCTCTCCTGTATACTTCTTATTCTGATAAGGAAACAGGCGGATCAGGTCGCGAGGAACCGCTGATCTTCACTGTCGATTACGGCAACGCCCGTATCTTCCATACGATGCTTGGACATGCCGGTGAGACAGCTGAAAATAATACAGCTATGCAATGTACGGGTTTCCAGGTTTTACTGTTGCGTGGTGCTGAATGGGCGGCAACCGGAAAGGTGACTCAGAAAGTGCCGAAAGACTTCCCTACGGAAACGGAGTGTTCTTATCGTAAAGACTATAAAGAACAGAAATAATAGTACTTTTTTATATTAATGGATAAGACGACTCAAAAGGTCGTCTTATTTTTTTGTGTTATTATTTCTCCTCGTCATATTATTCAATCTCTGCATTATTTATTGGGGTTATCTGACAGGGGGATAGGCTTTTATTTTCTTTGCTTTTCATAACCTTTGCTGTATTGGCTTATTGGGGAAAAGTGCGTATTCTTGGGTCATAATAATAACTATATGACATAGATGGCAAAAAATCAAACAGCAGATCTGTTTTTAGCAGATGTATTTAAAGATCAGATCGATTATCTTGGCAAAAGTAAAAGCCAATTTACGGTCGACAACTATCGGAACGTCTATCGTTCCGTTTGTGATTTTGTAGGAAAAAAAGTAGATAAGCTCAAGGTGAAGGATATAACGGACTTATGGCTTAATGCTTATGTTATGCACATGCAGAAAAGCGGAAGTTTATCGTTAGCTAGTGTAGATAATTATTGTCGTATACTACGTGCGGTTTACAATAAAGCGGTGAAGACGTATTCGATACCTGCCGGTTCCAATCATCCTTTTACGAATATTCGTATACCTGTTCCCGCCACCTTGAAACGCTCACTAGAGAAAAAGGCGGTTTTAGACATAATCAGCCTTGATCTTTCCGGGAAGAAAGAACTTTGTAAGGCGCGCGACCTGTTTATGTTCCTGTTTTATGCACGAGGTATGTGTTTTGTGGATGTGTTTAGTCTGCGTTATGACTCTATAAACGGTGAGTATATTTGTTACAAAAGAAGTAAGACTTCTGCACCATTGCAGGTGAAAATTGTGCCTGAAATGAAAATGATCATGGAGCGTTATCGTGAGTCAGATAATCCCTATGTTTTTCCTTTTTTACGAAGGAACTCGTATGGTGGAAAAGATATTTCAGAAAAAAGTTCACTGAGGCGTATCAACCGTCAGTTAGGTAAGATAGGAGAAATGTTGGGATTGAAGCTAACTACTTATGTGGCGCGACACAGTTGGGCCTCGTTGATCGAAGAATGTGGAATGAGTATCGCTATTATCAGCCAGGGAATGGGGCATGGCTCGGAACGAGTCACGAAAACTTACATGAGAGGAATGCCTTCACGTGTGATTGATAATGCAAATGAAGAGATGTTAAACAGATTGATAAGAAAGAAATCAATAGAGAAAGAAAAAAAATGTCCCCTTCTTAGTAAGAATGAGACATCTGCTGGTTGATTTTTTTGAGCCTTTATTATTCAAAGGCTATCTTCCTGCAAATGTACATGTTATTATTTAATAAACAAATAAAAGATATGAAAAAGTAACCTTAAATTAAATCTTATCAGAAGAAAAACGCCTGTCTAAAAATACTATTCTATTTAATAACTCATCTTTAATCCGTTGTAATTCAACAAGTATACGATCTTCGTTTAAAGATGTCTCATTCTTACTAAGAATGAGACATGTACATAGGGTAGAAGATATGAAAAGAACGGGATTAAGAACGAAAATCAGGGTAAATCTCTTGCTGATCTCTTTGTTACTGCAATTGTCGGCTGTCGTAGCGCATAGCCAACAAATTGGAGTCAGGACGAATACGCTCTGGTGGCTAACAACAACACCGAATCTGGGTGTAGAGGTAGCGATTAGTAAGAAGCTGACTCTCAGTGTAGATGGAAATTACAATGCCTGGACGTTCTTTTCAGATGGCATGAGTCTGCGTCACTGGTTGGTACAGCCTGAACTTCGTTACTGGTTCTGTAAAAGCTTCGAAGGACACTTCCTGGGTGTGCATGGACATTACGGTCGTTATAATGTCGGACAGATTCCTTTCCTGCCGGATCTGGATACATATACTTATCGTGGCGAACTTTATGGTGGCGGTGTTTCTTATGGTTATCATTTTGCAATAGGGCGTCGTTGGGGTTTGGAATTGACCGCGGGTGTTGGCTATACCTATTTGGAATATAATAAATATGTATGTTCTGAGTGTGCGGAACTGATGGGCCGGTATAAACGGCATTTCTTCGGACCTACGAAGTTGGGGGTTTCTTTTATCTATATTATACATTGATTGGTATGAGACAAGCCATTAACACACCCTCTGTCTCCTCTCGAGAGGGGAAAAGTTACCATCAGATACTACAATCAGGTAGTGTTGGGAGTATTCTTTCCCTTCTCGAGAGGGGTCAGGGGGTGTGTCATTGGCTGTGTGTCATTCTTTTAATAATGAGCACCACCCTTTATGCCAAAGAGGTTACTCCCGACGGCATCCGCATCATCCCGCAGAGCCTTACTGTAAGTGACGATAGTGTCCATATCGACCTGAAGATCACCGCTACCGGTATCCGCATCCCTTCCGAAGAGTCTCTGACGTTGATCCCGTCACTCCATTTCGGAAAGAAAGAGGTGGCCCTTCCTCCGGTAGTTCTTTCCGGTAGCCGTCGTGCCCGTTTCGATCGTCGTGAAGAAACGGTGAATCCTGACCGTAACAAACCGCTCGCTTATCATACCTGGATCGGTGTCAAACGTGGAAATAACTACACCCTTCGTTATAATGTCAGTATCCCTTATGCCTCGTGGATGGAGCATGCCGAATTGCGTTTAAAGCAAATCAGCAAGGATTGCTGTACCGAACTGGTGTTGGCTGACGACATACTAACCACCGATATCAATCTGCCTTCACCTTGTGCTTTATTAGCGGCAAGTGAAGATGTTATCACACAACAGATGCAGGATAATCCGAAACGGGAGGCTGTTGTTCCGCAAAAGAAAATTATAAAGGAGATTATGCAGGTTCAAACGGTAGACACTTTCCAAAAGGTCACTAATCTTTATTTATATGCTGAAAATGTAAACATCCAAAAGTTGGAAGAAACTCCACCGTCAAAAACTCGAACACAGGAACAGCATGTCGCTGCCGCTACCCTTTATATCGACTACCCGCGTGGCGGTTCGAGAGTAGATCCTGCTTTTGGTCGTAACCGGCGTGAATTGCTGAAGGTAGACAGCCTGCTTACTCCGCTTTTGGGTAACCCTTACATATATATAAAGGAAATCCGTGTTACGGGTTATGCATCGCCCGATGGTGCTTATTACGATAACGAAGCACTAGCCAAAGCTCGTTCTTTAGGTTTTCGTAGCTATCTGACTAAATCATACGGGTTGGAAGATTACCCGTTCCGTACTGCCTGGGTGGCGGAAGACTGGGAAGGACTGCGCCGGTTAATCCGTGGTAAATCTTATGAAAAAGCTACCTGCTTTATAATAGACAATTACGGCATCTTTGAAGGACGCGAACGTTACCTGATGGATCTGAACGGGGGAGTACCTTACAAAGAAATGCTCCGTGAACTTTTCCCGAAGCTGCGGCGTATGGAGATAAATATAATATATAATGAAAGATATGAGAAGTAACCGTAAAACAACAGTGGTGTGGTTTGTGCTCTTGTCTTTTGTCCTGACCATGCTTATTTCTTCCTGCAATATCGACAGGGATCTGGAAGAATGTCCTTACAATGCCCGCTTGGAATACTGGTATACCGGAACCGGCCAGGCCAATATATTACCCGATTATATCTACCGGATGAAAGAGTTTGTGTTCGACTCCTTACAAGTGCTCCGTCAGGTAAACGAACTGGGAGGAAAAAAGAATATAGCCGCCGAATTAAACCTGCCTCCGGGTAGGTACACGCTCGTAGCTTGGGGCAATCTGGATAGTTGTAGTAGTCTGAATGACTCGGAGGTAGGGCGAACGAAGCTAACTGATATCCTATTGTATGCCAACAATCCCGTTCCGCCGTCAACCCGTATAGATTTACCATTGCGACAACAAAACGGTGAGCAGCTTTACTACGGATATGCCTCGTTCACGATCAAAAACAGGGGTGTTTCGCGGCAGCGCATCGATATGGTACATGCGCACTTGAAACTGGATGTAACGGTGAAGTGGAAAGGAAAGGCTCCTGCCGATACCGGTGATTTGTATATGTCGCTTAACAATATGCCTTCCGTTTATCGTTTCACGCCTGCCTTTGAGGTAAAAGGGTCGCCTTACTCGACGTATGGAACGGCCGCCGACGGTAGTCCTACGCGTTCCGGAATCTGGTATTACATACCGGAACGTTCGGATGATTATCCCTTGATAAGTTATGAGGTTCCAGTCAAAATGGATATAACGCATAGTGTGAACGCGACCTTCGTAACGTACCGTATCGGTAGCGACGACCACCCTGTGCTTCGGCTTTACGGCGGTGGTAAGCTTCTGATTAAGGAGATCGACTTATATAAATATTTCCGCACGATGCAGATCGATCTGGATGAAAACCTGCGTCAGGAATTCAGTCTGGTGTTGGAGGTGGATGCGGGCGGTGGTATCATCGTTTCGTCGGCAACAGTAAGCGACTGGGTGGACGGTGGTTCGATAGGAGGAATGATATGAACAATAATAATAGGATTTATGAATAAACATCAGGCAATTGCTTTGTTGGTCGTAGTAGCGACAGGGTGTTCCGCTCCCCGCTCGTTTGTGGAGAAGGAGGGTGCGGGAGAAGTACAGCAAAAACATATACCTCTTATGCGTATGCAATCGGTTGCTCAACTACAGGTAGACGCTGCTTCAGTTTATGGGCAGATGATCGAGTATTATTTGGAGAGTGAAAAGACAGCCCGTGACGGGGAACTGGCGGATAGGACGCAAGCCGTGTCGCGCAGGCTTGATGCTGTCCTTTCTTTTAAACCGGGCAGTACGGAGTTGTTGCCGTCGTATGGAGGTAACCGTACGGAACTGGAACGTATCAGTCATGAACTTGCCATACTGATGGCAGAGACCGGTGGTAATTTGCAGACAGTTTGCATCACCGGTTATGCTTCGCCGGATGGAAATACGAAACGCAATGAAGAGCTTGCTGCCGGACGGGCTTTACGCTTCAGTAATTATCTGAGTCGGAAAGAAGGTATTCCACAGCCAAAGATAATTGTCGGTGGATGTATGGAAGATTGGGATGGATTACAACGGCTTGTATCGGAAGCCCGAAAGCCGTATGCAGCGCAGGTGACTACCGTGTTTGCTCAGACCCCGGATGCCGATTCCCGACGTAAAGCATTGAAAGCCATCGAAAAGGGGCGCGTATGGAAAGATATGGAACAGACATTGTTCGGCCGTTTACGGCGTATGGAACTCGAGGTTATTTACCAGTTGCAGGAAGAGATCCCAGCTACCGACAATACAGATATGATGGAGAATACAACAGACCTGAATCGTTTACTGGCATTATTTAACAACCACCCGGAGCAACTGACATTGGATGAATTACAGACAATCGCTCTTGTGTTTCGCCCCGGTACGGAACAATTTCGTGAAGTGTATGAACAGGCAGCTTACCGTTTTCCTGATTGCGCTGCTGCACAGCTTAATGCCGGCGCTGCCGCCCTTGCTGCAGAAGATACGGAAGCAGCTCGTTTTTTCCTGAGTCGTGTGGAAAATGATCCGCGTGCATGGATTAATCTTGGTGTCCTTTCTCTTATGGAGCATGATGCCGAAAGCGCTTCCGGCTGGTTTCGCAAAGCCTTACCTTATAAACCGGTGTTGGCACGCAGGAATTTGCAGTTATTGAAGAATATCTAATCGCAGCCATTGGGGGCTGCCCAGTATAAACAATTTAATTTTATGATTTATGAAAATGAAGTATTATTTGATGGCGCTTGCGGGTCTACTGATGTCCTCCTGCAGCGATGACAATGATTCTTTGGGCCTTGATGGCGGTCAGGGTCAAACGGGTAGTCGCGAGCTCTCGTTTGTGTTCCCCGGTACAGCCCAGGGAGTAGTTCCGTATGCCGTAACGGCTTTGGATGCGGAAAATGAACTTAGCACATTGGATATTTACGTATTCGGTGTCGACTCAATGAATGGTGCCAGTCCCAAACCAATGGTGTTGGAAGAGATCTTCCGTAGCGGACAAGGGTATACGCTGACGACGAACGGGTCTGACAAGCAAGCAAAGATCAGTGTTCCGGCCGGGAACAACAAAGCCTTCTTCTTTGTTGCCAACGCTCGCGAACATCTGTCGCTCGACAGTGTGGTATTGCATGATACCGACACGGCTGAATTCAAGAAAAAAATGAGTAATACGCTCAAAGGGCATATCACCTGTCCGATGCTGATGAGTGCGCAGGTGGATATGCCGGATGTGGCACAGACGGTAGCCGATGCCAATACTGCCGGCACCGGTGTTAAGGTAGAGCTTACCCGCCGCGTAGCCCGTTTCGACATCAAGAACAACAGCGAAACGTCTAACTTTGTGATCAGCAAGATTGCTCTAGCCGATGTACCGGGTAATGTTCCTTTGTTCCCACGTGACTCGTATACTGCTCCGATCGTGGCAGAGATGCCCATCATCGATTTTTCAGCGATGAAGAATTCGAATGCGGGTGTTACAAACAGTGCGTTTTATCTGTATCCGATCAAGATGACGACAGGCAGCGAAGTTGCTTTCTCTCTGGTTGGAACGAATCTGGTTACAAATGCTGCCCAGGTACTGGATGTCGAGTTCAAAAATTATAAGACGGATGCAGTGGTAAACGTCGAAGCCAACAACCGTTATCTGGTGGAGGTGGAAGACCTGGGTAGTGGTGAACTGACAGCAACCTTGAAGGTAATTGAATGGATCGTGGGTGATACCGTTAATGTTAATACCGGTGACGGAACCATTAGGCTCAGCAGTGAAGATGCCGGTTTTGCCAATAACACATTATCTATTGTTGCCGAACCGACCCTTACCGACTCTGTAGCGATAGCCGTTGCTGCCGATGGTGAATGGGAACTGATCGTAGAAGACCAGTACAAAGACTGGATCGGTGTCAGTGTACTTGCAGGCGATACAGTGTTGAAAGAGTTTAAGGTAACCACCTTGCTACCCAACCCCAGCAGCAAAGAAGAACGCCAGGGTGTAGTCATGGTACAGAACGTGCACCGTCCCTCTATCCGCCAGCCGCTTATCATCAAACAAGCCGCTCAGGACCCGACAACCGGCCGTTTCCTTGATATCTCCGGAAAAGCCGTAGCTGGCAACCTGTTGAGTTTTTCGGGTGAAAAGACCGACAGTGATTCTTTGAACGTAACGATCTCCGCTCCTGCGGGAACAACATGGACAGCCACAAAAACGGGTTCGTGGTTCACTTTCGGAAAAGAATCGACCTTGAAAAGCGGTGCTGCCGTTGATGGTTCTACTTTTGAAGGAACCGGTAAAGAGACTTTCTCTATAGCCCCGACTCCTAATACGGATAAAGATAACGCAAGAGTGGATACGATCACAATCACAATCGCTAAGTCGGGTGAACTGAAAACGGATCTGGTACAGAAACTAATCGTTCGTCAGGCCGCTCAGAATCTGGGTTCAATTACAGCCAAATGTATCGGCCTGTCTAACGGCAAAGTGACATTACCTGCCACAGGCTTTACGGATAAGGGAGATAAAGATGGCAGTCATGTAGGTGAACGTAAGGTCACAGTCAATGCAACAACCGAGTGGAAGGTTGTTATTCCGGTCGATGCAGCCGGTTGGTTGACTCAGGAAGGATCAATAATCCTTGTTCCTCAGAGCCAGAACGGTAGTTTCTATCTGAAAGCAACAGCAAATACGGCAGTTGATGCCACAGAACGTACGGCAGTTGTTCGTATCGAAAACGTCCAGGATGCAACAATCTATCAGGAAATTACATTTGTACAAGCAGCTGATCCTGCTCCTGCTCCGGTGACAAAACCTACTTTAGGTGTTTCCGCCCTGACGGTAGACAACGATGGTACTAACCTGAGTGCATCAACGATCACAATTAGCGGTATCGATGCTTCTGAGCTTAGCAATTGGAGTATCGAAGGTAGTTACAATTGGATAAGTGCAGTGTTGACTGACGAGACAACGATCACGTTGACAATGGCCAGCGATGGAAACGAAGACAATTCCGGAACGGGTGCCACAGAACGTATAGCCACATTCACATTGAAGCATGGCACAGATGCTAATGCATCTGTTACTTTCAAAGTAACTCAGGCCGGTGAAACATTGCCCACGGCTCCAGTATTGGCTTCGAATGCCCTGACGGTCGACAAAGATGGTACTAACCTGAGTGCTTCTACAATCACTATCAATAGTGGTGTTGCTGATGCCGGTGAATGGGAAATCGAAAACGATGGCAGCAATGCCTGGGTAAGCGCTGTATTAACGGATGCCAGCACCATAACTGTAACAATGGCCTCTGACGGAACAGAAGACAACTCAGCCGGATCGGAGCGTGTAGCTACTATTAAATTGAAGAACAAAGCTCATCCTACAGTATCTGTAACATTTACTGTCACTCAACCGGGTGCTTAAGATTAGACAAACTAGTAATAATATTAAAACAGAAAAATAATGAATTATAAATTAGCCATGGTTCCTTTATTGTTAGCCGGCATGTTTGCTTCGTGTAACGATAGTGAGGAACTAATCAAGACAAATCCTGATTTTGTAGAAGCGGGCTATGGCGCGCTTACGCTGACCTTAAAATACCCTGATGCTCAAAAAACGAGAGCGGTTGGTGATACGCTGGTAGGTGTAGCCTATGATAAGGAGAAAACCATCAGCAGTGTTGCTTTCTTTGTCAATACGGAAACAGAGACTGTTGACGGAGTGGAACAGTACGGTGCTTTCGGCGGTTATTTCAGCGATGAAGAGGTTCTTTCTGCCAATGGTTTGCAGGAAGAGCTGGAAGAAGTCGTAGCCAATACACCGGGTGAGTATACCGCCAAGATCCGTCACCACAGTGACGGTTGGAAGAATCCCCAGGTGATCGTTATCGCAAACTATCTTGAGAATGGCTTGGCCGATAAACTGAAGGCCGTGACAAACTGGGAAGAGTTGGGTAAGGTGGTGTCTGAAACTGTCTCTAAGAATCCACAGACCCCTCTTTTAATGTATTCAACTAAAACGATCGAAGCCTGGAAACGTCAGCCGGGCGGTAATGGTGGTGGTTCTGCTTCGATGGATTTCGATATGGATCGTTTGGTCTCTCGTATCGACATTCATAACAATGCTTATAACAAGGCAGACGAATCCGCCGGTTTTGTGTTGACCTCCGCTCAGCTGGTTCGTCCCAAAACGTCTTCTTACCTTTTGCCGGGTTTGCCGGGTTCAACGGGCTTGCCTGCTCAGGATGTATCTTCTGTTCCTTTCGAAATAAGCGGAACGGTAGTCGAAGAAGGAATCGATCCTGACATCATCCAGAAGTTGGATAGTTTGTATGCTTATGAGAATGACAATGCTGATGCAGCTACTGCAACAGCCGTTCAGATCAACGGGACTTATCGTGGTGGTAAGATTTCTAAAGTGATTGACTTTAAGAAAGCGGATGGTGTAGGTACGACTGGTGATCCTATCGCCCTGGCTCGTAACCACCGTTATGTGGTCAACATCAATGCAGCTCCCGACAGTACGGATATCACATGGGATATCGTGGTAAAAGAATGGTCTGAGTCTGATACGATCAAGGTGAAACCTGTTTATACGAAACCTGTACTTTCAGACTTTGTGGAAGTCGATATGAAGGGCGCTGTCTGGGCGGAAGGAGCGAAAACATTGGATATAACGAATGTATCAGCAACCGGTGGAAGCATGACCTTCAAAACGATCGGAACAACCGCTTCTGTGGTGAAGTTAGCTTATGGGTTCGATGCGGATGCTTCTTCTATCGGTGGCAAGAGCGATGCAATAGCGAAAGCAGGCGATGCCATTGTCACTTACGCAGGTGCTAAGGTAGAAACTCCGATCACGATCAATATCCCTAAGCAGAATGATGATGAAAGAGTTCCTTTGGATATTTATGTAATCGTTCAAAACGGTGGTAATCTGAGTGCTTGCGATACGATAACGATTAAGAGCCGTCCGGTTTATAACGGAGTAGCCAATGCCAACCCGGTGTTGATGAAGGATGGCAAATATTGGGCTCCTATTAATGTTGGTGCAACGACTGTAAATAATAAAGCTGTTACCACAGCTAATACAGATATTACTGCCGATTGCGGCAAGTTGTTTCAGTGGGGACGCTTGTATGGTTTTACTGCTACTAACAATGCTTCAACAACAGCAGCCGATACCACTGGTATAAAGGATTTGGGTCGCCCTGTTCAGGCAGATCTTGCTAACATATCCAAGTGGGACGGTAAATTTATTTACAGTACATCTGCCCTTCAGTATAACTGGTTGCAGATCAACGGTGAGGGTAATCCTAACCCTGCTGGTGCCGATATGGGAAAAGGTGCTTGGTATCAACAGCTTTGGAATGTTAATGAAGGTAAGGATAATAGTGATGTCGTAAAGAATACAGCAACAGATCCTTGCCCAAAAGGTTGGCGCGTTCCGACTCAGGCTGAATGGATTGCTATCGGTGCAGGATTAGAACCAGCTCAATCCGGTACAACTTGGGATGCTACCAACTTACGCTTAACCGTTCCCGGCAAGGAAAGCGGAAAGAACCTTCTCTTGCCTGCTGCGGGCGGCCGCAGCAACAGTACTGGAGGCTCCTACGTTCAGGGTAGCTACGGCGACTACTGGTCGTCGTCTGCTCCTGCTGTTAGCGTCAACGCCAGCCTCGTGAGCTTCAATAGCGCAGGTGGGTTGAATGCGGACGCGAACTACCGTGCCAACGGCTTCTCGGTGCGTTGTGTCCAAGAATAAAGGGAGGCGAATTGCCTCCCGCATCCGATTAATTTGATTGATTTGATTATTTCTTAAGACCCGCCGAAAGGCGGGTCGATTTTGGTCTAACAAGTAATAAATGGTATTTATGAACCTGAAAGAGAAAATAGATGCAGAACAGCAAGACAAACCATTAGTCCTTTTATATATGGAGGGAATGTTTTGGAAAGCATACGAGCAATCAGCCATGCGGTTTACGAAGGAGATTAAAGCATACAAATTACAAAAGCGCTTTTTCAAGAATGTGAACAGCGAAGTTGTCTCGTTAGGTTTTCCCGATGGGAGCTTGCAGGAGGTGTTGAAGGGACGAGAATTTACGCGGATCAATGAAAAGCAGATCTCTTTTTTTTTGAATACTGCTTTTACAACCGATGAATTTGAGGACTGGAAAAAGGCACTTCCTCTCGAAACCGAAGCGTCAGCTTCGGTTTCGAGTCCGGCTGTTACTCTTACGGTGCAACCGGATACCCGTTTTTCGGATGCCGAACGCCGCGTATTGGCACAGTTGTCTGCCTTCCGCGTCGAAACGGCTTCCCCTTTACAGTGTATGATGTTGGTTTCTGATTTACAGGCTTTGTTGAAACAATGATATACGATAATCTGCCTGTTTATAAGGCTTCATACGATCTGCTGTTGACTATATTCCGGTTGAACCGGAATTTTCAACGCGATTACCGTTATACACTGGGTGAAAATGTGAAAAACGAGTTGATTGCTTTATTGGTATGTATCTATCAGGCGAATGCCACCACGCAGAAAGCTCCCCATTTGTTGAAAGCAAGGGAGCACGTGGTAGTGATAAAATTGCAAATACGCTTGTTGATGGACCTTAAACAAATCAACCTCAAACAGTATGCCACTGCTGCCGAGCAGATCGAGTCGATCTCGAAGCAACTGGCAGCGTGGCATAAATCGAGCGAAAAAAAATAAATAGAAGGGCGATTCTTGTCCGGAGTACCGATAGCTAAGGTTATCGGTAGAGAGACTTGTAAATTCAGTAACCCACTGGCAGAGTAAACAGACGTTAGGATGAATAAGGCGTATCCACGTTTCTGCTAGTTAATTTTCCCGGTTATCAGCATATTTGCTTAAGTGCATCTGTTCCGATAATTCATCAGAGGTTACTTATCTTGCCTGCTGCGGGCAACCGCAACAACAGTACTGGAGGCTCCAACAATCAGGGTAGCAACGGCAACTACTGGTCGTCGTCTGCTCCTGCTGTTAGCGTCAACGCCAGCAACGTGAACTTCAATAGCGCAGGTAAGTTGAATACGAACACGAACAACCGTGCCAACGGCTTCTCGGTGCGTTGTGTCCAAGCATTTACTAGTCGCCTTTTATTTATAAGTTGAACTAATGTATGGATTTGATTGAAGACATATTCAAAGCCTATTTCGATGCCCGACGCGGGAAACGAAACTCGGTGAATCAGCTTCGGTTTGAAATGAACCTGGAGGAAAACCTCGTCGCGCTTTATCGCGAAGTGGCCGACCGCAGGTATCAGGTAGGGCGAAGTATCTGTTTCATGGTGACATATCCCGTAAAGCGGGAAGTGTTTGCCGCCGATTTTCGCGACCGCATCGTTCATCATCTGTTATTCAATTACATTTCGCCGATATTCGAACGGGTTTTTATTGATGATTGTTATTCCTGCCGGAAAAACAAAGGTACATTATTCGGGATTAAGCGTCTCGATAAGCATATCCGCAGTTGTTCGCACAACTATACGAAGGATTGTTATGTGCTGAAGCTCGACCTTCAGGGATATTTCATGAATATAAACCGTCAGATATTATATGATTCCATCCTGAAAACGTTAGACAGATACGGATATCTGGAAATGCCGGACGGTATTCATTGGGAGGATTCGGAAGAATACGAGTTGGTAAAATATCTTTTGCCGCTTGTGGTATTTAATGATCCTACGCTGAACTGTGTCAGGCGGGGGGATGTGGCTGACTGGGAAGGACTTCCTCCTTCCAAAAGCCTGTTTCATTCGCCGCAAGGATGCGGGTTGCCTATCGGTAACCTGACGTCGCAACTGTTTAGTAATATTTATCTCACACCTTTCGATAATTATGTGAAACGGGAGTTGGGAATTAAGCATTACGGACGGTATGTCGACGACTTCTTCCTGGTTCATGAGGACAAGGAAGTATTGAAATCCCTGATCCCTGAAATCCGTAATTATCTGTGGAATACGTTGGGAGTGACGTTACATCCTAAAAAGATAGCATTGCAGCATTATACAAACGGGGTGGAGTTTCTGGGTGCGATGGTTAAGCCGGGTCGTATCTATATCCAGAACCGTGCCAAGTGGAAGTTTGCTGCCGAAATGTATTATTGGGAGAGTAACCTGGATGATAATCGGGCGCCTCCCGACAAACTTCGGATGATGCGTGCATCCATCAATTCGTATTTGGGTATAATGCAGCATTTCTGCACCTTGAATATAAAAAGAAAGATTCTGGGCCGTTGTTCGCAGATATATCTCTACGGATATTTCTGCAACGGTTTCCAGAAATACATATTACGTAAAGAATTTGAAAAATATCCGGGGATAAACCGGATAAATCATTTGGTATAAACAATTAAACAACGAATGAAATGGCTGATTACGAAAAAGACCATTATTGGGAATTCACCCTGCGTGACAATCCCTTGACAAAAGACAATACGGAGGACTGTGTGGCCGAAGTGAAAAGCGGGCCCAGGACGTTGCGCAAAGAGGATATTGCCAAGGAGATCAAACGTACCGGTTCCGAATTGAAGCTGCCGACTATCCTTTCGGTAACCACCCAAAGCAATGATATTATAATGGAAGCCTTGTTGAACGGCGATAGCGTGATTACCGACATTTGTCAGTTCATCCCGCGTATCACAGGCCCGTTTTATAATGTAGATGCTCCGTTCGATCCGGCTATCCACCGGCTGACGTTCGACGTAATATTTACCAAAACGATGCGCGAAGGGTTAAAGAAAGTAAAGACTATCAAGCTGGGAGCTAAAGAAAGCGTGGCTCGTATCGGCACTGTTACGGATACGCTGACCGGCCTGATCGACGGAACGATCACTCCGAACGAAGATATCATGATTTCAGGAGATCTGATCAAGATCGCCGGCGATGAGTCCGTAGTCGGTATTTTCTTCGTGCCGGAAAGCGGCGAGGCGGTAAAAGTAACGCGCCGTCTGACTCAAAACGATCCCGGCAAGATAATCGCCCGTGTACCTGCCCTGGCGGATGGTAGCTATACGTTACGTATTGTAACACAGTATAGTACAAGTAGCCATCAACTAAAAGAGGCCCGTACGCTTGAATACAAGAAGCCCCTGTTCGTAGGCGATCCCGGCGGCGAGGATGATCGCCCCGTAATCGAGTAATTCTCGTCGGGTGTGTCGACAAGCGTTAGTCGATGATGCCGACCTGTGTTTGTCGATCCCTTCGACACGTGCGTGTCGACACCTCCGACTAACGTTAGTCGATAGGGCTGACACCGCCCCTACATTCACATCTGATAATAATTGAAACAAATGAAAATAAACCATTTGATTGGAATCTTATTTTGCAGTTCCTTGCTGCTTGCCTGTAGCGAAGAGCACAGTGTGAAAACTGTGCCGTCTGCCCGGCGTACTGTCCTGGTTTATCTGGCGGGCGATAACAGTCTGTCGGGGGAAGTATGGGAGAAGGTGGACGCGCTTGTTTCGGGCTGGCATAATATGCAGGATAACCTGCTGATCTATCAGGATACACGGGGGGAGAAAGGAACTCCTTCACTGATGAAGGTGATTTGCAATGGTAGTCATTCCTATACCGAGGTCGTAAAAGAATATCCGGATGCCAATTCGGCTGATCCGCAGGCCTTTTCGGATGTTTTGAGGGATGCAACGAGTGGTTTTCCGGCTCCTTCTTACGGGTTGTTGCTTTTCAGTCATGGAACGGGCTGGCTGCCTGCTGGAAGTTATGTCGATCCACGTGCTGCTTATCGACCTGCTGGAAGAGGGGTGTCAGGAGAAGGGCTTCGTTCTATCATTGACGATGCCGGACGCGAGATGGAGATAGCGGATTTTGCAGCGGCTATTCCTGACGGACAGTTTGACTTTATCGTTTTGGAAGCGTGCCTGATGGCTAGTGCGGAGGTGGCTTACGAGTTACGGGACAAGGCCGGTTATCTGCTTGCATCATCGACTGAAATACTGAGTCCGGGGTTCACTCCGGTGTACGAAGATATGCTTCAGGCTTTGTTTGCACAACCTGAAGCGGCACTGACAGAGGTGGCTGCTGCCTATTATACGTATTGCAATGAACAGGAAACTCCTTACCGGAGTGCCACGGTCAGTGTGATACGGTTGGATGAAATGGAGGAGCTGGCACGGGCAGTAGGAGAGGTATATCGTCTTTTGCCTGATGAGATCGGTAGTGAAGAGTTGAAAAACATTCAATGTTTCGACCGCTCGGACGATCGGCTGTTTTTTGATCTGGCAAGTCTGATTACCTATGCAACCGGAAAAGCGGACGGACGTGTAGTTGCGGAACATGCAACGGAGGTGTTGTCGGATGTTATTCGTTATAAGTGTGCGACACCTTTCTTTGTCAGTTTGCCGATACATAGCCATAGCGGCCTGACCGTTTATATACCACAGCATGACTATCCTGTATTGAACAAAGCCTGGGAGCAAACCGGATGGGGAATACAGATGAAATGAACAAATAAATAAAAAGAAAACAGTATGAATAAAACAGAATTAACAAAACGAGTATCTAAACGAATGTCTATCACCCAAGTGGAAGCCAGGCGTTTTATAAACGCTTTCGAGGCTTCTATGGCGGATGCGTTGAAAGAAGATAAAACTTTGATGTTGCAAGGGTTTGGAACCTTCTATCTTTGGGAGCAATCAGCCCGTGAAGGCCGTAACCCGCGTACGGGAGAGGCTTGTTTGATCCGTCCCCGCTTAAGTGCAAAATTCAAACCGGGGAAGATTTTGCTGAAGGATTTAAATAAATAGGGATGATTGCCCGGAGGTTCATCTTTAGAAAAAGGTGAAGCCAAATGACAGGTTTTGTAGGGGTGGGGTTTGCCCACCCTTTGCGACAATAATATAACAACCGGTGAAGAAGGGCGGGCAGACCCCGCCCCTACGGCCGAACCTGCCTGTTCCATTGTGACGGCGCCTGTAAGGGCGGTTCGCGAACCGCCCCTACCAACGCACTACATTCAAATCTGTCAATAATTTAAGCATTCAACTCTGTGTTGTATTTCTCCAAACCCGTACCATATAAAATGGCAAATGTGTGAATGCGAATACGAACGAAATGATCAGTAGAATCTTGCTTTCATCCCATCCCACTGTCTGCTGATGCCATAGTCCGGTGATAACACAGAGGACGGAGAGGGTGATACCTATCATGTTGAGTGAAAGCTGCCCTTTACGATGCTGCTGCATATATTCCAGTTTGCTGTGTTTAATGCCATAGCAAGCATAGATATCCAGTCCGAGCAACATCCATAAGATTAAACGTATCCAGGTATCGGCCGGGAGAAAGAGCATCATACAAAGGCAGGTCACGATTCCCAGAATAGGAATGAGCGGAACAAACGGCGTTTTGAAAGCTCGCTGAACGTCCGGCATTGTCTTTCTTACCACCAATACTCCGGCACATACCAGTGTGAATGCAAATAAAGTTCCGATACTGGTCATTTCACCTGCTACACGGGCCGGAACAAAAGCTGCCAACAGTCCTACCAACAGCATAAAAAGCAGATTACTTCGTGCCGGCGTACGGAACTTTTCGTTGATATGGGAGAAGAAAGGAGGTAAAAGTCCGTCACGACTCATACTAAGGAATACGCGGCTTTGTCCAAGCAGGGTCACCATGATAACCGAACAGTAACCGAACAGAATGGCCAGAACGATCGCTTTATTCAGCCAGGGATAATCCGGCTGGATGATACCTGCCGTATCTGCATTTCCCATATGTGAAATAGCAACGGCTACGGGAGCAATCCCTTCTTGTCCGCCAAACTGGGTATAATGTGCCACCCCTGTCATCACATGGGCGAACAGCATATACAAGACGGTACACACCAATAGAGAGACGAGAATACCGATCGGCATGTCGCGTTTCGGGTTTTTAGCTTCCTGTGCTGCGGTAGATACTGCATCGAATCCGAGGAAAGCGAAAAAGACGATGGCCGCTCCGCGAAGTACTCCCGAGAAACCGAACTCACCGAGCGTTCCCGTATTGGCAGGGATATAAGGTATATAATTGTCCGTATTGATATATTTCCAACCCAGTACAACGAAAACCAGTACCACGGAAACCTTCAGGAATACAATGATCCCGTTAAAGATCGAACTACCTTCCGTTCCGCGGATCAGGAAGATACTCATCAGGACAACGATCAGGAAAGCAGGGATATTGACTATGCCACCATCCCAGGGACAGGCAGTAAGTGTTTGTGGTAAATGAATGCCTAACCCTTCCAGGAAAACTACGAGGTAGCGGCTCCAACTGATACTGACGGTCGTTGCCGCCACGGTGTATTCGAGAACGAGATCCCAACCGATAATCCAGGCGATCAGTTCGCCCATAGTCGCATACGAGTAGGTGTAGGCACTTCCGGCCACCGGGATCATCGAAGCAAACTCAGCATAACACAGTCCGGCAAAGCAGCAACCCAGGGCAGCAATGGCAAACGATAAGGTGATGGCCGGTCCGGTATATCCGGCTGCAACAGTTCCTGTGATCGAGAATAATCCCGCTCCGATAATAACGCCGACGCCTAGTGCTACCAGGCTCCACGGCCCCAATACCCGTTTTAATGTTTTACTTCCCGATTCATTTGCTTCTGCCTGTAGGGTTCCCAGAGGTTTCTTTATGAATAATCCCATTTTCTTTTATTTGTGCATTTTGATAACCGGGCACAAAGGTAGAGATTACGGAAAAGATATACAAATTCAATTATGGATTGACAATCGTTCCCAGACGTAGGAGGGGATCAGTTTCCAGAAGAACACAAGAGTTACATAACGCCAGTCGATGATGACAGTGCGTTTTTTTCTGCTCAGTGCCCTCACGATCTTTTGGGCAACTCGTTCAGGACGCATCAAAAGAGGATATTTATCATTTTTCAATAGGTCTGTTTTTACGAAGCCGGGACGGATATCGGTAAAATGTATAGGCAGTTTCTCCATTCTGGCCAATTGGGCCAGAGCGTCGATGTAGGTATTCTGAAATCTTTTGGTGGCCGAATAGGCAGGAGCGGCTCCCAAGCCTTTTGTTCCGGCTATGGAACTGATGACAGCCAGATGTCCTGCCCCTTGTTCCTGAAAATAATGGTAGGCGGCTGTTACCATGCGGGTAAAACCGATAGCATTGGTATTCACCGTTGCCAGTTCTATGTCCGGATTTAATATCCTATTCTGGCTACCGATGCCTGTACTGAGCAGGAATAGATCCATGCCTCCCAACTTGTCGATCAGTTGATGAAGTTTTTCTACTGCATCGACCTCGGTAACATCAAGTTGTTGTATCTCTATCTGTTCAGGAGCCTGTTCTTTGAATGCTTCGAGCCGTTCGATACGGCGTCCTGCCACTCCGATACGCCAACCTAGCTGACGGTATATTTTTGCAACTTCATAACCGATACCCGACGTTGCTCCGATGATAACAATCCTCTTGACCATTTCCCTTGTTTAAAATATATAGTGGGACAAATATAGGGATATACTGTGAATATAGGAAATTATTATCTTTGTAAACCTTATAACGGATTCAGTAATCCCAAAAACAAAAAAGATCGTATGACAAGAATACTGGTAGTAGAAGATGAACAGCGTGTAGCGGAGCTCCTGAAGGCCGGTCTGGAAGATTCCGGCTATCAGGTGTCGGTAGCTTTTGACGGGGAGATGGGGTTGCGTCTTTTTCGGGCTTCGGGGTTCGATCTGGTGATCTCCGATATTATCCTGCCGAAGATGAATGGTTTTGAGTTGACGAAAGAGGTGCGGCAACTGAATCCGGATATCCCTGTTCTGATGCTTACTGCTTTGGGCACAACCGATGACAAGCTGGACGGCTTCGATGCCGGAGCGGACGATTATATGGTCAAACCTTTCGATTTCCGCGAACTGGATGCCCGTATCAGGGTGTTGCTGAAAAGAAAAGTTGTCGCTTCGCAGACTGTTCAACCCCAGGAGTTAAACTATGCCGACCTTCGTATCGATCTGTCCGGCAAGTCTGTCTTCCGTGATGGACGTGAGATAAAACTGACACCTAAAGAGTTCAATTTGCTGGCTTATATGATGGAGAATCCGGAGCGTGTCCTGTCGCGTGCGGAGATAGCCGATAAGGTTTGGAACACTCATTTCGATACGGGGACTAATTTTATTGATGTCTATATCAATTATCTCCGAAAGAAAGTCGACCGTGATTTTTCTGTTAAACTGATCCATACTAAGCCAGGCATGGGTTTTATACTGCGTACCGATGAAAATCAGGACTAAACTGACGATCCGTTATACGGCAGTCACAGCTACTGTCTTCCTATTCCTGATGGGAATGATCTGGTTCTTGTCGGAAAGTAACCGGAAAAGTGTTTTTTATCGTGACCTGAAAAAGGAGGGGATTACGAAAGCCAATCTGTTCCTGCAACATAAGGTCGATGCCGCTACCATGCAATCCATTTACATGAATAACCGGGAGTTTATCGATGAGGTGGAGGTGGCGGTCTATGACCCGTCGTTCAACCTGCTTTATCATGATGCCAAAGAGATAGACCGGGTGAAAGAAACCCCGGAAATGATCCGGCGTATTGTCGAAAAGAAATCTATCGAATTCTTTGAAGGAGATTATCAGGTGGTCGGACTTTTGTATCCGTTTGAGGGGAAAGACTATGTAATCACGGCTGCTGCATTTGACGGTTATGGCTATGCGAAACTCGATGCTTTACGGAATATCCTGCTGATATTATGGGGTATCGGGCTGGCGGTACTGGCTGTTGTGGGGTATTTTCTGTCGCGAAGTGCTTTGTCGCCTGTTTCGAATATCGTCAGGAAGGTGGAGAAGATAACGGCATCCAATCTGGACGAAAGAGTTCCGGTAGCGGACGAGAAAGACGAGTTGGGAGAGTTGGCTGTGACCTTCAACCATACGCTCGACCGGTTGGAGCAGTCGTTCGATGCGCAGAAAATGTTTGTCAGTAATGTCTCCCATGAACTTCGTACGCCTATGGCTGCCTTGATCGGTGGCCTGGAGGTTACGCTTCTCAAGGAGCGTTCCGGTGAAGCCTATCGGAAAGCGGTGGAAGAAGCTTTGACGGATGCGGATAAGGTGGTGAAATTGTCTGAGGGCTTGCTCAATCTGGCCCGTGCCAGTTATCAGCCGGAGCAGATCAGTATGGAAGAGGTACGCCTGGACGAGCTGTTACTCGATGCCCGCGAATTGGTTCTGAAAGCCAATAAGGAGTATAAGGTCAATCTGCTTTTTGAAGAAGAGACCGACGACGATGCCATGATCACCGTTTCCGGGAATGCTTATTTATTGAAAACAGCCTTTGTAAATCTGATGGAGAACAACTGTAAATTCTCCGACGACAAAACTTCCTCAGTACAGATATCTTTCTATGAAGAAAAATCCATCCTCCGCTTTTCCGATTCAGGCATTGGAATCCCCGCAGAGGACATGGAACATCTCTTTACCGCTTTTCACCGTGGCAGTAACCGTAACTATGCTGTTGGCAATGGAATAGGGATGGCGTTGGTTCAAAAGATCGTTTTCCTCCACAAAGGAAATATCTACGTTCATTCTTATCCGGGCGAGGGGACTGTGTTTGTGGTGGAGTTTCCGCATATATAATTAGCATAATACAAAATATTATGTACCTTTGCCGCATGTTAAACAAACTATTTAAATCGGATTTGGTGTAGTAAACAATCTGTATTCCTTGTACAGGTTGTCCTTTCGTTTATTCCCGGGTAATTCTGCTCGGGCGTAATTTCTATTGTATTAGTTCAATTTTAATCAGTGTACAATGATGATAGCATTGTTATGCTTTCACGAGTATGCTATATACATAAAAGAAAATGAGTAACGAAAATAAAACAATTCACGAATTCGATATTAATTTAATCTGCGAATATTTTTTAAACACAGAACGTCAGGGACCCGGAAGTCCCGAAGTGACCCTTAAAGCATTGAGCTTTATAGACAACCTGACCGACCGGTCCCTTATCGCCGATTTGGGTTGCGGTACGGGTGGACAGACAATGACATTGGCGCAGCATGCGCCGGGACATATTACGGGTCTCGACTTTTTTCCGGGATTCATCGACCGGTTCAACGACAATGCCAGGAAACTGAATCTTCAGGATAGAGTGGAAGGAATCGTCGGTTCGATGGATAACCTTCCTTTCGGAGAAGGTGAATTAGACCTGATCTGGTCGGAAGGAGCTATTTATAATATCGGCTTTGAACGCGGACTGAACGAATGGCGTAAATATCTGAAAACAGGAGGATATATCGTCGTTTCCGAAAGCACATGGTTTACTGAAGAACGTCCGGCAGAGATCCATGATTTTTGGATGGAGGCTTATCCGGAAATAGATACTATTCCCAATCAGGTAGCCCTGATACAAAAGGCCGGGTATCTTCCTGTCGCTTCCTTTATTTTGCCTGAGACTTGCTGGACAGAGCATTATTTTGCGCCTTTGGTTAAAGCACGGGAAAAGTTTCTAGCCAAATATCCGGGAAATAAAACAGCCGAAGAACTTGTCGCGATGTCACATCACGAAGAGGAATTATACCGTAAGTATAAAGGATTCTACGGCTATGTGTTTTATATCGCTAAAAAGATAACGCTATGATCTGTTTGGATATGTATGGTTGGAATGACAGGTTGAACCAACTGAAACAAGAATCGGCATATAATACGTTATCTCACGGACGGATAGCCGTCGTGCATCGCACCTGTTATGAAGTTATTTCCGAAAATGGATTGTTCCAATGTGAGTTGACGGGAAATATGATGTATGGAAGATCTGACTTTGAACTGCCTTGTACGGGCGATTGGATTCTGTTTCAACCTTTCGACGATAGTAAAGGGATTATCGTCGATATGCTGCCCCGTGAACGGACTTTATACCGCAAGAGAAATGGAACGGTAGCCGGAAAACAGGTAATAGCTTCGTATGTTGATAAGGCGTTTATCGTGCAGAGTCTCGATGATAATTTCAATATGCGCAGGGTGGAACGTTTCATGGTTCAGATATTGGAAGAAAATATCCATCCCGTATTGATACTCAATAAGACTGATTTGTCTTTTGATAAACAGGAGACAGAGGAAGCAATCAGGCATCTTACCCGTAGGATGCCGGTGTTCTTCACAAGTATCCATCACCCTGAAACGGTTTCCCGGTTAAGAGAATCCATATCGGAAGGCGAAACGGTGGTGTTTGTCGGTTCGTCGGGTGTGGGGAAGAGTTCTCTTGTTAATGCGCTTTGTGAAAGGTCGGTGCTGCTGACGTCGGATATAAGCCAGTCCACAGGAAAAGGACGGCATACTTCCACCCGGCGGGAAATGGTCTTGATGGACGGCTCAGGTGTTTTAATCGACACTCCGGGTATTCGTGAATTTGGATTAGCTGTAGATAATCCCGATTCACTTGCTGAAATGCTGGAAATTTCCAGTTATGCAGAATCATGCCGCTTCAAGGATTGTACACATACCAATGAACCCGGCTGTGCTGTTCTGGAAGCAGTTGCAGAAGGTTTGCTAGATACCAAAGTGTATGAAAGCTATCTGAGACTAAAGCGTGAAGCCTGGCATTTCTCCGCCTCCGAGCATGAAAAACGTAAAAAGGAAAAATCCTTTACAAAGCTCGTGGAAGAAGTGAAGAGGCGTAAGGCTGATTCCTGATTTTTATTTATATGGTGCAGGTTTCTTCGGATTCCTGCATTGTATTATATTATTTTTTAGACCTACAAACTTTAGGGTAGAATGGTTTTTGTTTTGTGTATAAAATAAAAATGGACAAATGGATGTCATCAAATAAAATACTATAACGAATAAATCCATGATAAATAAGAAAGAACTTGTATTAAAACCTCTGATGGATGAAAATATCATTTCTATAAAGGCATTACTGAGAAATGGCTTTCAGAAGAAAGGCGATGGAGACTATAGAAAAGTAATAATAGATCGTTAAATCATTCGACTATGAATATAACAATACTTGGATTCGGGTGCGGGTTTACGTTATTCAATAGTACCTGTCGTTTGTTTACGTATTGCCGGAATAAGAAACAAAACTGATCCCAATAAAAAAAATAATACCCCGATAATTGTAGAGACTGCACCTAGTTCCCAAAATACAAATTGTTGAATTGCTCGAATAAACCAGAATCCAGCAGTACTCATCAAGAAGCATTTTCCAAGATTTGTTGTAAATAGTTCTTTATGAAACGCAAAGCAAATTACCGCAGTAAAGATAAAGTAGTAGATTATTTGAACATTTAGAATAGGCATAATCCATTTATTGGTGAATGACAGCTTTTCCAACTCTGTGTTCCAGTCCCATATTTTCCAAAATCCGATGTGGAATAGCACAAAGAATATGTTATATATCCCGCCTGCAAAAATTACTTTTTTCATCTTATCTGTTTTTAAGTGTTATAGTATCTCCGAAAGTGATTTGTATAATAGTATAGGATACAAATATATGAAAAAAGCTGATATATAGGTGATTATTTCAATGTGTATTGTGAGCTTTCGTTGTATGCTCCAATTTTATTGGGGTTAATAGTATTTTCCGATTCCGCCGAATCCGGTTATTATTTTATTTTCTCTCGTTTTATTGATAAAGTTGTTTAATCGTTTTTCAAATTCTTCTGGTCGTTTTCTTGCTGCTTCAATGTATGCGATTCGGATACGTTTATATGGGTCGGAAAATTGTTGATAGTTTTTCCATACTATCTTATCTTCTTTCAGTTTGTCAATTATATCGTTAGGGAAAATGAAAGGGTCAGACAGAACATTTCGTATTTTGTCTTCAAATTTGGGGTGTATCATTTTATTTTCCAATAACCATTTAAGTCTTTCTTTGTTGGCTTGCGAGTATGTGCTTTTAGGGTTTCTAGGCGTGAAACGCTGAATTTTATGTTTTTTGTCAAGTGTTTTTATCGTACTGTCGATCCACTCGAAACAAAGGGCTTCTTCAACAGCGTCGTTGTATGTAATACTTTTTTTGTCTGACGACTTGCAAGGGAAGACAAACCAAATTTCGTCTTTGGTTTCAAAGTTGTCTGCCAACCACTTTCTCCAATCTTCCCTATTTTCAAAATATTTTATTTTATCTTCTGTCGTCATAGGGTCATTTCTTTGTAAACTCGATCGGCTCGATGTCATAATTTAGGGTTCTGATGTCGCAGTCTTCATAATCTATTCCGTAACGCATCCTGATTTCTGCAAAATGCGGACAGATATACGATGGAAATGTTGGGTCGACAGAACACCAACCTGCACCTTCTATGTAGCATTCAGGCCAGGCATGGGTACTTTCGGTATTCCATTCAGGGACATTCCAATATCCTACAGCAAAACGGGTCGGTATATTCATATAGCGCATCAATGCGGTAAATAGATTAGTATATTCGCTACAAGTACCTTTTCTTGTCTGGATAACTGTATTGACATCTACGGTTCTGCAAATCCCTGCATCGATCTGTTTGGCAATGGAGTCGGAAGGTGACAGATAGGTATAGACAAATTTAAGGGCTTTCTCTATTATGACAAAGGTTTGCGTTTCATCTTTGAACAGTGTATCGGCAATTTGTTTAACGTGTTTGTTTTGTGCATCTATCAACGGAGTAGATTGCAAAAATCTAGCGATCTCTCTGTCGTATTCCCGTGATTTGTCATACTTGGCTTCTTTCATTTTAGCCAGTTTGCTTCCATCCAGGTAGGGGTTGATAGTCGTGAGTGATATTTCGTAATTTTCTCCGTTTTTCGATATTTGGATAATCTGTTGAGGATAACAGTCTATTGCCTTAATATCTGGTTTCTTCACAGTAAAAGTAAAGTTGACGGTATCTTGGTTTTCCAGGCGAAAGTATTTGGAATATGATTGTGCAAAAGCCGATTGTGCAATAAATAGGCACAAAATCAGCATAAATGGATATTTACTCATGACGTTTCGTTTTATGATTTACAATTGGCGGCAAAGGTAGTAAATATTTGAGATGTTGGGATGAGGATAGAGGTATCAATATTTAGAAGCAGAAGTAAACTGTAAAATTCTAATGGTTCTCTAATACCCTTCTAATAGTTCTCTAACGGCTTGTCTGGCCGGGTGTCTCTACTTTTGCGTTGTCAAAAAGAGAGACATAAAACGAATACCAAACCGGAGACCTCCTGCTTTGGGAGCAGGGGGCTTCATAAAAGAGAATTATCATGTGGATCAGAAGAAAGAAAAGAAAGAACAACAACGCAATCTCTTTCAACAGCGAACGGGTATTTCTGGCAGCTACCCAACCACTGAAATCTGTATTCAGTTATTTCGACACTTCGCGTATGGGACTGACGGAAGGAGAAGTTACAGATCGTTTACGTTTTCATGGGCCTAACGAAATCGTACGCGAAAAGCGCGACCGTTGGCTGATCATGTTTATTAAAACCTTTATCAATCCTTTTATCGGTATATTGATGGCATTGGCGGTTGTCTCGCTGGTGATAGATGTCCTGATGGCTGCGCCGGAAGACAGGGAATGGGTGACCGTTATCGTTATTACGGCGATGGTGATGCTGAGTGCGGTACTTCGTTTCGTGCAGGAATGGAAATCGGGTAGGGCTTCGGATGCCTTGAAACGGATGGTGAAAAATACAGCTACCGTCTACCGCCTGGGTGCAAAAGACGGGCAGGAAGTGAATATTGCAGAACTTGTGCCGGGAGATATCGTTTACCTGGCTGCCGGTGATATGGTGCCTGCCGATATCCGTATCGTGGAATCTAAGGATTTGTTTGTCAGCCAGTCGTCGTTGACGGGCGAGTCGGATGCCATAGAGAAAAGAGCGGAACTGGGGAAGAGGACGCACCGGACGGGCAGTGTGGTCGAGTTGGATGATATCTGCTTCATGGGGTCGAATGTGGTGAGCGGATCAGCAATAGGCGTGGTGTTTGCTACCGGGCGTTCTACCTATCTGGGGACGATTGCCAAAAGCCTGACGGGGGTGCGGGCGCAGACGAGTTTTGACCGGGGAATCAATAAGGTGAGTTTGTTGCTGATACGGTTTATGCTGGTGATGGTTCCGTTTGTGTTCCTGATTAACGGGTTGAGCAAAGGGGACTGGTTCGATGCTTTTCTGTTTGCGGTGTCGGTTGCTGTCGGTCTTACGCCGGAGATGTTACCGATGATCGTTACCTCTAATTTGGCGAAAGGAGCTGTCAGTATGTCGCGCCGCAAGACGATCGTGAAGAATCTGAATGCGATACAGAGTTTCGGAGCGATGAATATTCTTTGTACGGATAAGACGGGGACGTTGACGCGTGATAAGATCGTATTGGAAAAATATCTCAATGTGCATGGGGATGACGATCTGCGTGTGTTGCGGCATGCCTATTTCAACAGTTATTTCCAGACCGGGTTGAAGAACCTGATGGACAAGGCGATCCTTTCGCATGCGAAGGAACTGGATTTCGAACATCTGGGTGATAAATACAGGAAAGTGGACGAGATTCCGTTCGACTTTACCCGCCGCCGTATGTCGGTGATCGTGGAAGATAACGACGGTAAGCGACAGATCATCACCAAAGGGGCGATCGAGGAGATGATGCAGATCTGTTCGTATGTGGAATATAACGGTGAAGTATGCCCGATGACGGACGAGCTGAAGCAGATTGCTTTGGCAATAAGCGGGCGGATGAACCGTGACGGTATGCGTGTGCTGGCTGTTGCCCAGAAGAGCTGGATAGAAAAGGAACTGGATTTCTCGGTGGAGGATGAAATGGATATGGTGCTGATAGGTTATCTGGCTTTCCTCGATCCTCCCAAATCCTCGGCTGCCGGAGCGATCCGACAGTTACATGAGCATGGTGTAGAGGTGAAGGTATTGTCAGGCGATAACGAGGCTGTGGTGAAAGCGGTCTGCCGCCAGGTCGGTGTGGATATTACGCATACGTTGCAGGGACCGGAGATCGAGAAGATGACAGACGAGGAACTGGTGAAGGAGCTGCAATATACGACGGTTTATTCGAAACTGACTCCGATGCAGAAAATGCGTATTATCACGTTACTGCAACAGGGTGGGAATACGGTTGGTTTCCTGGGGGACGGGATTAACGATGCGTCGGCCTTGCGTCAGTCGGATATCGGAATTTCGGTAGATACGGCGGTTGATATTGCCAAGGAGAGTGCCGATATCATTCTGCTGGAAAAGGATTTGATGGTGCTGGAGCAGGGTGTTCTCGAAGGGCGTAAGATATTCGGCAATATCATGAAGTATATCAAGATGACGGCGAGTTCGAATTTCGGTAATATGTTCAGTGTGTTAGCGGCGAGTGCTTTTCTGCCTTTCCTGCCGATGCTTCCGATTCATTTGCTGGTGCAGAACCTGTTGTATGATGTTTCGCAGACGACGATACCGTTTGACAAGGTCGACCGCGAATACCTGCTGAAGCCGCGTAAGTGGGATGCTTCCGATCTGAGCCGTTTCATGATCTGCATCGGGCCGATCAGTTCGATATTCGATATTACGACTTATCTGTTGATGTGGTATGTATTCGGGTGTACTTCGCCGGAACATCAGGCTTTGTTCCAAAGCGGCTGGTTCGTGGAAGGGCTGCTTTCGCAGACATTGATCGTGCATATGATCCGTACACGGAAAATACCGTTCATACAGAGCCGCGCTTCATGGCCGGTATTGCTCACCACTTTTGCGATCATGGCGATCGGCATTATCCTGCCGTTTACAGGGATAGGGGCATCTATCGGGCTTGTACCGCTGCCGCTGAGTTATTTCCCCTGGTTGATTGCTACTTTACTTGGATATTGTATGTTGACTCAATTTGTAAAACAATGGTACGTAAAACGGTTTACACGCTGGCTATAATAGTGTTGCAGATGGGTGAGGAGAAAGTGGTTTTTGCCCAGGCAAAACTGGAGGCATCCGTTCAGTACACTACCGAACTGCAATCGGATTTAGGCAATCGGTTGAATTGGGTGAATCTTCTTTCTCTCCGCGTTGCGATTCCGACCGAACGGCTGGGGCTGTGGAGTAACGGGAAGTTGGAGGTCCAGACGATCTCCGTCTATAAGACTTCCCGCGAACGGATCGCTGGAGACAGGCAAGTTTTTTCAAATATAGAAGAGGACAATCTGCCTTTCAGCCCCTTTCTCCTGGGATATTCCCAGCAAATAGGAAAAGTACTTTTGTTCGGGGGATTGCGGAATGTGAACGAGGATTATTTCACAACTCCCTACACCTCCCTGTTTACGAACAGCTCTTGTGGAATTTATCCGACGCTATCGGCTAATTATGTATTGGCAAACTATCCTTTGTCTGCCGTTTGCCTGCATCTGGAATACCGGATAAACGAGATGATCGGGATAAAGAACAGTCTTTATAACGGGCAGGCTTATCTGCCTTTTAAGCAGGGAAGTTCGGTATTTGCCGTTTCACCGCAGCGGGATGGCTTAATGGATATTGCAGAAATGGATTATACTACAAACAGCAGTTATCATGGTTCTTATAATTTGGGTATTGTTGTACATGGCGGCAATCGTTGCTGTGATGCGGCAGACGACAGTTTGGCACCGGAGCAGGCATCGGCGGAAACGACGTCGGAGAAACATCGAAAGGTGAATTATGCCTGCTGGCTTTCGGTGGAGCAGGAGTGTTGGCATTCGGGCCGCTATTCGGCGGGAGTGTTGGGGCAGTATTCTTTCGCTCCATCCGATCGTAATGACTGTCGGCGGTATATGGCTGCAGGAGGTATTTTCAAAGGACTATTTTCGGCTTCGGGGGAAGATACTCTGGGGGTAGTCTTTTCGCAAGCTTCTTTCTCCGATATAAGGGAGAAGGCTTTGGAAATAACGTGGAATTATACGGTGTCGAATCATTTTAGCGTGCAACCTGCATTCCATTTTATACGGACTGGAAATGAGAGGTCTCATATTGCGATGTTGAGGGTGATGGTAGAGTATTAGCTTATAAATTCCAGGAGGTACAGGAACTTTCTCCTTATGGCCGTTGTTTTATTATTGATAAATAAAAGAGTTAGTATATGGAAAACGGCGTAATGATGCAATATTTCGAGTGGAATCTCCCGAATAACGGAAATTTGTGGAAACAGTTGAAAGAAGATGCATCTCATTTACATGAAATCGGTGTCACGGCAATCTGGATTCCGCCTGCATATAAAGCGGACGAGCAACAAGATGAAGGTTATGCCACGTACGATTTGTATGATTTGGGTGAGTTTGACCAGAAATGTACCGTCAGGACAAAGTATGGGACGAAGGAGGAACTGAAGGCAATGATCGATGAACTGCATAAATATCATATTTCGGTTTATCTCGATGTGGTACTGAACCATAAGGCCGGAGGCGATTATACTGAAAAGTTTATGGTTGTAGAAGTCGATCCAACCGACCGTACGAAACCTGTCAGCGATGAGTTTGAAGTACAAGGTTGGACCGGCTATAATTTCCACGGCCGGGGTGAGAAGTATTCCGATTTTAAATGGCACTGGTATCATTTTTCCGGTATGGGTTTTGATGACAAATCAAGAAGGAGTGGTATTTTCCAGATCTTAGGTGAAAATAAGAACTGGAGCGAAGGAGTGGATTCCGAAAATGGGAACTACGATTTTCTTCTCGGAAATGATATCGACCTTAATCATCCCGAAGTAATAACAGAATTGAACCGTTGGGGAAAATGGGTTTCTAACGAATTGAACCTTGACGGAATGCGTCTGGATGCTATCAAACATATGAAGGACCAGTTTGTCAAACAATTCTTAGAAGCTGTGAGAACCGAAAGGGGAGAAGACTTTTTTGCTGTAGGTGAATATTGGAACGGTGATCTGGAAACGTTGGACAACTATCTGGAAGCAGTCGGGAATAAAATCAGTCTGTTCGATGTGCCGCTTCATTATAATCTTTTCCAGGCTTCGCAGGAAGGAAAAGAATATGACTTGCAGAACATTCTGAAAAATACCTTGGTAGAACTGCATCCGGAACTGGCTGTCACCTTTGTCGATAATCATGACTCGCAACTGGGTAGTTCTCTGGAGTCACAGATCGAAGATTGGTTCAAACCGTTGGCCTATGGCTTGGTTTTACTCATAAAAGACGGCTATCCTTGTCTTTTTTATGGTGATTATTATGGTGTAAATGGAGAGAAGTCGCCCCACACGCAGATCATTGATCTTTTGTTGGATGCCCGTCGGAAATATGCTTACGGAGAACAAACAGATTATTTCGATCATCCTTCCACTGTTGGTTTCGTAAGGAGTGGGGATACTGAGCATCCGGGATCGGGTTTGGTTTTTCTGATTTCAAATGATGAAAAAGGCAGTAAGACGATGAATTTAGGCAAAGAGCATGCAGGAGAAAAATGGTATGAATTGACTGGAAGCGTTGCCGATGAAGTACAGATAGACAAAGAGGGAAATGGTGAGTTTTCCGTCAATGGTCGTAATTTGGCTGTTTGGATCAAAAAACATCAATAATAATGCTGCATTTGCTTAGTTATTCGTTTTTAAAGGAGATCGCTTTCGTATGAATTTAGAATGATTATACCTAAATATTTGATAAATAAAGAGAAAAGCCGGAGAAGTCAATATCAACTATTGCTTTTCCGGCTTATTAATTGTTTATGCTGTTTGAAATATGTTTCTTTCTATTTCTTCAGTAAGATCATTTCTATTTTTTCTTTCAGAACCTCTTTAGGCTGTGCGCCCTGAAGCATCTGAGGCGTTCCTTCCATCGGAATGTATAACAGAGCCGGTATTCCCTGAATGCCGAAAGCGGTTGCCAGTTCGGTCTCTTTGTCTACATCCACTTTGTAAATATCGATTTGTCCGGCATATTCCTTGGCCAGTTGGTCCAGAGAAGGTGCGATCATTTTGCAGGGGCCACACCAGTCTGCATAGAAGTCAATAATGGCTGGCTTGTTACCCAGATATTTCCATTCGTTCGGACTCGCTTCGAAATTATATACTTTTTTCAGAAAGTCTGCCTTGTTGATATGTATAGGAGCAGTAGCATCTTTTCCTGTCGTCTCGGTGCTACTTGCAGTTTCGTTGGTTTTGGCCTGCCCTTTGCATGAAGCTAAAGCCATAAAGCCAATCATTAAAGCCAGTAATGTGAAGATTTTTCTACTATTCATTCTATTTTATTGTTTAATTATTTCCACTGTCACAACTTTGTGCAGTAATTATGAAACAATATTGATAAATAAAAGGTTTGTCAGAACCGTACAAATGTACATTGTGAATTATAGACTCTTATAGTTATTAAAGAACAATTCTTTCGTCCATATGATTTTATAGGAGATATTATTAGTAAATTGCAGAAAATAAAATATTTAACCATATATCCATCACTTCACGTTTTACTAATTCTCTAGTATAAATTCTCCGTCAAACAATGTATTATGAAAGGTAAAGAAAACAAGAAAGAAAAGAAGAAGGAAAAGTCTGGAGCCGATAAAATAAAAGCTCAGACTGACTATCAGCGCGAAAAAAAGAGTAAGCAAGACAAAGGCTTTAATCTAATAACTAAGACATAATGGTAAACATACAAAGGGAAGGCATTATTCTTGAAAGTACAGATTTAAGTTTTGAAAACGAAAGCGTAATGAATCCGGCTGTCATAGCCGAAGGAGATACTGTACATATGTTTTACCGTGCAGTGAAAGAGGGTAACTATTCAACTATCGGCTATTGTAGGTTGGAAGGAGCCCTTAAAGTTGTTCAACGAAATGAAGACCCTTTAATCCGGCCTGAGTATGTTTATGAAGCTCAGGGAGTAGAAGACCCACGGATTGTAAAGATCGATGATACCTATTATCTGACTTATACGGCTTATGATGGCAACAGTGCCGTAGGAGCGTTAGCCGTATCTTCCGATTTAGTTCATTTTGAAAAAAAAGGAGTAATTACATCACAGTTTACATTCCGTCAGTTTAAAAGATTGATGACATCGCATGGACATCAGATCGGTAAATATTTCCGTTCTTATAATAAGCGGGAATCAAATACTAATCTTGGAAAAAAGATCTATCTCACAGATAAGAATGTAGTGTTTTTCCCTCGTAAGATTAATGGGAAATTCTACTTTATGCATCGGATCAAACCGGATATACAATTGGTCAGTATCGGGAAACTGGAAGACTTGACCACAAAGTTTTGGACTGATTATTTTATTGATTTTTTCGATCACATTCTGTTGAAACCTCAGTACCGTCATGAGGCAAGTTATATCGGTGCCGGTTGTCCTCCCATTGAAACACCTGAAGGATGGTTGCTTATTTATCATAGCGTATATGATACTCCGGAAGGGTATGTCTATTCTGCCTGTGCCGCTTTATTGGATCTGAATGACCCTTCTATAGAACTGGCGCGATTGCCTTATCCTTTGTTTACTCCCGATACGGATTATGAGTTGCTGGGCATAGTAAACAGAGTTTGTTTCCCTACCGGTACTACTTTGTTTGGTGGCAGACTGTATATTTATTATGGGGCGGCAGACAAATGCATAGCCTGTATATCGGTAGTACTTCAAGAGTTAGTTAATGAATTAATATCCCATAAAAAATGAATAATATATTATGTATAACAACTTTTCCTCCCAGAGAATGTGGCATTGCTACATTTTCAGGCGATTTGATCCGGGCAATTCTGTACAAATTCGGAAATACTTATTCTATTAAAGTTTGTGCATTAGAATCGGATTCGGAAAAACATGTTTATTCTGATACGGTAAAATATAGGTTAAATACTTCAGACGCCAATGACTACACAGTCATTGGCACACAGATCAATCAGGATGCAGTTATAGATCTTGTCCTGATACAACATGAATTTGGCCTGTATAGTGAACATGAAGATGATTTCCTGCAGTTTGTGAAATCAATAACAAAGCCTGTAATAATCGTCTTTCATACTGTATTGTCTAATCCGGTCGCTTCCTTGAAAAAATATCTACTGGAACTGACAAATGCTTGTGCTGCAATTATAGTGATGACGCAGGTTTCCAAACGTATTTTGCTGGAGGATTATCAGATTGAAGAGGATAAAATAGAAGTGATACCACATGGAACACACCTCGTTGCTCATCAGGATAAGAGACTGCTGAAAGATAAATATCGAGTCACAGGAAGAAGGATACTTTCAACCTTCGGCTTACTGAGTGCCGGAAAAAGCATTGAAACAACTTTAGAGGCCTTACCCGCCATTGTAAAAGAAAATCCGACAGTCTTGTTTGTCATTATCGGGAAGACACACCCGACTGTGTTTAAAGCAGAAGGAGAGAAATATCGGGAGATGCTGAAAGCCAAAGTTATGGAGCTGGGTATGACTGACCATGTCCGTTTTGTAAATTTCTATCTGGATTTATCCACTTTGCTAGAGTATCTACAGCTGACAGATGTATATCTGTTTACCTCCTGTGATCCTAATCAGGCGGTAAGCGGTACATTTGTTTATGCCTTAAGTTGCGGATGTCCTATTATAGCCACTCCGATTCCTCATGCATTAGAGTTGTTGAAGGATAATTCAGGTATCATCTTCGACTTTAAAAATTCCATCCAGTTGGCTGCGGCAACCAACCGGCTACTGTCGAATGAAAGTCTCCGGTCTAAAATGAGAATAACCGGTTTGCAGAAAACTGCTGCTACCGCTTGGGAGAATGTGGCAATAGCCTATATCTTATTGATAAAGAGTGTATTGAAAGATAATGACGAACTGCTTTATTCGTTACCTCCGATAAATGTAAGACATATTAAAAGAATGAGCCGGAACTTTGCTATGATCCAGTTCTCTAAAGGCAATCGTCCGGATATTAAAACCGGTTATACGTTGGATGATAATGCCCGGGCATTAATGGCACTTTGTCAGGTCTATGTAGAAATAAGGGATGTCTCCTGCGAAAAGTATATCAGGAGCTATCTGAATTTCATAAAGTATTGTTTGCAACCGGATGGTTCCTTCTTTAATTATGTGGATAAGGAACTGGCTTTTACAAAGCAAAATCAGGAAGTGGGTTTGGAGGATAGTAATGGGAGAGCAATTTGTGCTTTGGGGTATTTTATTTTTCATGGCGATAAATATCCTGATCAATGGACTGCCGAAGCAATCCAGATTTTCAGAAGATCACTTCGGGTGCTTTCTGGTTTTCAGTCTCCGCGTAGTATTGCTTTTGCATTGAAAGGACTTTGCTATTATAACCGACGGTATTCTTGCCCGGAGATTGCCTCATTAATCAATTTGCTGGCTGATAAATTGGTCGGATTTTATAAACAAAGTACAGATGGTGAGTGGTTGTGGTTTGAATCCTACTTGACATATGATAACTGTGTGTTGCCGGAAGCACTACTTTTCGCTTACCAGGCTACCGGAAATGAAAAATATAAAACGATAGCTAAAGAGTCATTCGATTTTCTACTGAAGAACATCTTTGTAGAAGATCGCATCAAAGTGGTTTCCAACCGGGGGTGGCTGCACAAAAAGAAAAAAGGACTGATTTATGGGGAACAACCGATTGACGTGGCAAGTACTGTTATGACATTGGTTACATTTTATAATGTATTTAAGGATAACGATTATTTATTGAAACAGACACAGGCTTTCAACTGGTTTTTAGGTAATAATCATCTTCATCAGATACTTTATAATCCGGCCACAGGAGGTTGTTATGATGGGTTGGAAGAAGATAATATCAATTTGAATCAGGGAGCTGAATCGACAGTTTGCTATTTAATGGCAAGACTTTCTATGCTAAATAATATAAGTTCGAATTTGAGTGTCCCCAAAGGCGATTTCCAGTAAAAATCGGTTGATCGAATTTCATATGATTGAAATTACCTATCTTTGTGGTCAAAGAAAGGTAATCAATGACTCAAAAATATCCATCTGCTTTATTGGAAAATGCAGTAAACGAGTTGGCTTCGCTTCCCGGAGTGGGAAGGAAGACGGCTTTGCGGTTAGCTTTATATATGCTTCGCCGGGATGAAGGCTATACGGAAAACTTTGCGTCCGCCTTACTGGCTTTGCGGAGAGATGTAAAGTATTGTACAGTGTGTCACAATATTTGTGATGACGAAATGTGTTCCATCTGTGCCGATCCTCACCGGGATCATTCGACTGTCTGTGTAGTTGAAAATATCAAAGAAGTGATGGCAATTGAAAACACCGGACAGTTCCGGGGCGTTTATCATGTCCTGGGTGGTATTATTTCTCCTATGGACGGTATTGGACCGGGTGATCTGCAAATAGACAGTTTGGTGCAACGGGTAGCCAATGATGAAGTAAAGGAAATCGTACTTGCCCTCAGTACTACAATGGAAGGAGATACTACCAACTTTTTCATCTATCGTAAACTGTCGGCTTATGATGTAAAGATTACGGTCATTGCCCGTGGCGTTTCCATTGGTGACGAGATAGAATATGCAGACGAAATAACGTTGGGTCGTTCTATCGTGAACCGGACCAGTTTTAATGATTCGATAAAAATATAATCTGATTCTTATGTACGAAACCAAGATATCCATTATAGTTGTAAACTATAACGTAAAGTATTTTTTGGAGCAATGCCTATACTCGGTCCGTGCTGCTGTTGCTGGTTTTGATGCGGAAGTATTTGTCGTGGATAACAACTCTACGGATGGTTCTGTCGATTATCTGCGCCCCAGGTTCCCGGAAGTGACTTTTATAGAGAACAAGGATAATCCGGGATTTGCCAAGGCTAATAACCAGGCAATCCGTCAATGCAATGGAGAGTACGTGTTATTGCTTAATCCCGATACTGTGATAGGTGAGGAGAGTCTCCGGACTCTTTGTTTCTTTATGGATGAACATCCGAAAGCAGGCGGAATAGGGGTGAAGATGTTGGATGGGCATGGTGCATTCCTGCCTGAGAGTAAGCGTAGTTTCCCTTCTCCCTGGGTTTCGTTCTGTAAAATATTCGGATTATCGAAGTTGTTTCCTAAATCGCGTATATTCTCAAGATATAGTTTGGCTTATCTGGACAAGGAGAAACAACATAAGGTAGACGTGCTGGCCGGTGCGTTTATGCTGCTTCGACACGATGCGTTAGACAAGGTCGGATTGTTAGACGAAGCTTTCTTTATGTATGGTGAAGATATCGATCTGTCGTACCGGATGGTATTAGGTGGTTATAAGAATTATTATATTCCGGAACGTATCCTTCATTACAAAGGAGAAAGTACGAAGCATGGCGATATGAAATATGTGAAGGCCTTTTATGGTGCCATGCTGATCTTTTTCCGGAAATATTATCCTCATTCCGGTTGGCTGATGGGTTTTTTTATAAAACTGGCCATTTTATTGCGTGCTTCATTGGCTGCTTGCTCACGTCTGTTGGGAGTCAAGCAAAAGTCCAGGAGTAAGCATAAACGTTTACTGGTACTTTGTCGTGAGGACAATTTTGAGGTTATCAAGGCTGCTTGTGTGAAACGTATGCCCGAACTAGAACATATAAATCTTTGGGATCTGGATGAAGAACGTGTCATGGATGCCATTTGCCGTCGTAATCAGATGAAGGAATTTACTGATTATGCCATTTGCTATCCGGATGCCCGTTTTGAACAGATGCTTTTGTTAATGGATTCGATGGTCAGTAAGAAAGTTACTTATCATATTTATTGTAAGGAAAGCGGACAATTAATATCACCGGGGAAATAATATGGCACAACTGGAAAACGAAATAATCCGTCTCCGTGCTTTGGAGCCAGAAGATCTGGAACCTCTGTATCGTTGGGAAAATAATCCGGACTTATGGAGCCTGGGGAACACTATGTCTCCTTATTCCCGTTATATATTGAAGGAGTATATCCGGGAATCGCACCGGGATATATTCGACTTGAAGCAATTGCGTCTGATGATCGAACTTCGTTCAACAGGTGCGGCCGTCGGTACTGTCGACGTGTATGATTTCGAACCGCATCATCGCCGTGCCGGTATCGGTATTTTACTGGATCCTCTTTATCAAGGAAATGGATTGGCAACTGAAGCAATGAATATTCTGATGGAATATGCATTTTCTTTTTTGAAGTTGCATCAGTTATATGTGCATATTCCTGTAGACAACGAAGCCAGCAAAGCACTCTTTACTCGTTGCGGGTTCATTGTTACGGGTGTTATGACAGATTGGATTCAGACAGAAAATGGATATTCTGATGTTCTGATGATGCAAAAAGTGAATGTATCTACTGTGTAATAAATCAGTTCAAATAAGGATCTTTCGGATATTTGGTCCATGCTTCATAGTTACTGCCCAACTGTTCGAGAGAGTTTTTCCAGAAGCTTTCTCCATCGGCAAGTAAGATATTTTCTTTGGTAGCATGACTGACTACCCATGAGTTTTTATTGATCTCGCTGCCTAACTGTCCTTTCGTCCATCCCGAATAGCCCAGGAAGAATTTAACTTTCCCTTCAATAGAATGGCCTTTCAACATGTAACGTTTCAAGGCTTCAAAGTCACCATCGAAATAAAGATGGTCTTTTATCTTCACCGAATCAGGCACGATTAAATCTCCTAAAGAATGAATAAAGAACAGTCGGTTGGCACTTACAGGGCCACCCAGGTAGATTGGTATTTCCGGATACTCTTCAAGTTCCGGAAAAAAGGTATTTACTATTAAATCGGTTTTCTTATTTAATACAAATCCCATGGAACCTTCTGTGTTGTGTTCTACAAGTAAAACGACAGAGCGTTGAAAGTAGGCATCTTGCAAGAAAGGTTCGGACATGAGGATACTTCCTTGTGCAGGAAGAACATTATTATGTGTTATTTTAAATATATTATTATATGATGCCATAGTGAAGATTGCTTACTGTGTTAGACAGGGACAATATATGGCTTTTGATGTTAAGAAGCAAACGAAAAACCCGGCATTTGAGTTAATAAGTGTAAAAGAAATGCCGGGTTTGTGTTAATTATAGGGTATGATTTTCTTTGAATAGCTTTAAACGCTCTTCCAGAAGGTCATATTGGTGCGGTTTGATGAATGAAGTGCAGGCGCGCAGACCTTCCTGGTTGCTGCCGGTCGTGCTTAAAGAGATGGCACTTACTCCGTAATAGATCAGTTCTTCCATCAACTTTCCGCCGGTCATTCCGGGATAAGCGATCGTAAAATAGAAGCCGTCGGCAATCGGTTCGTCCAGGTCATGATCGTAAACGATCGTGAAGCCGTAGTCGGTAAAGATCTTCTTCAGTCTTTCAGCACGGCGTCCGTATTCTTTTACTTCCGAGATAAAATCGAACTGGCCGTCGGAGGCTGCTTTGAACATGGCTGCCAATGCGACCTGTGCCGAATGGCTCGTTCCTGATGACAGGGCGTACAGTACACGGTGGATGTAAACAGTACCGAAAGTGCCGCTGCCATAACGCTTCGTCAGTCCCGGATAAGCACGGTGGTAAAGTTTGTTGGAGATAGCAGTTACACCGATACGTTGTCCGGCATAGCTGAATGCTTTCGAACCGGATATCTGTAAGATGTAATTATCCGTATAATGCGCAACGCTTGCCTGATAAGGAGCTTCGAAAGGTTTGCCAAGTTCTTTGCGGAAATCCATAGCGAAGTAGGCGAGGTCTTCGATCACGATCGTATCATATTTGTTTGCCATCTCTCCGATGATCTTCAGTTCTTCGTCTGTCAGGCAGAACCAGGCAGGGTTGTTCGGGTTCGAATAGATCATGGCTGCGATATTGCCTTTTGAAAGGTGTTCTTCCAAGATGGCACGCAGTTTCTCTCCGCGATATTCATAGACGTCGAATGATTCGTATTTATATCCCATCACGACGATCTGTTGTTTCTGAACCGGAAATCCGGGATCGATGAAGAGGATGGTGTCTTTTCCTTCCGTGCATTGTCCGCTGGTAAGGAAAGAGGCGAATGTCCCTTGCATGGAACCGGTAACCGGAACACAGCATTCGGGTGCTATATCTATATTAATAAATGCCTTGATGAATCTGGATGCTTCTGCTTTTACTTCCGGCGTACCGTTGATATTCGGATAGATGGAGGCGATGCCGCTCTTTAGTGCGTTTATTTCCGCATCGACACCGACTTGCGCCGCTTTCAGTCCGGGAACGCCCATTTCCATATGTATGAACTCGGTTTTTGTTTCCTGTTCCAATTGTGTGGATATGGCAACAACTTCACGGATTGTAGCTTTCCCGAAATCCGGTAATCCGTAGCCATCTATTATTCGTCTGGCAGTCTGATAATCTACTGGAGTATTCTTCATGTCTGTTATAGTTTATATGGGGGACAAAAGTAAAAAAATAATCGATCCAATGTGAAATATTTGTATGAAACTGTTGTGTAATTAAAAATATTATCTACCTTTGCACCGCAATCGAGAGAGATGCAGTATAAAAACATTGGTTCGGTAGTTCAGCTGGTTAGAATACATGCCTGTCACGCATGGGGTCGCGGGTTCGAGTCCCGTCCGTTCCGCTAAAAAAGGAATAAGGTTGGTAAGGTCGTTAAAAGACTGACGTACAACGAGTTTAAGAGTTTTGGCTCTAACTCGTACCCCTAAAGATAAAAAGAGGGGTTAAGTAGCTGGAAAACAGCGAAAAGACACAGTTTGGTGGCGTACCCGTCCATACCGCGGAAAGCCTAAGTCAATAGGCGCCAAAAAAGAGACAAGTCCTTCATATTCAGTGAATATGAGGGACTTTTTTTATTTATGTTGTCTTAGGAAAAAGCCAAAATAAAGCCAAAAAAAGACATTTAGTGTGTCCCATTTCATACCCCAAACCAAAAAGGGACACAGGGGGTACGAGAAATCAAAGAAAAAGGGGTACGAATTGTCCAAAATTGGCAGTGTGTTGTCGGGAATTGGCAGTCTGCATAAAACTCATTAACAGATAGTTTACTTTAATTTTGTAACATTAAAAAATGAGTTTATGAAAAGTACATTTAAAGTTCTTTTCTTTTTGAAAAGAGACAAGCAAAAATCCGATGGCAGTGTTCCTATCATGTGCCGGATTACAATCGACGGACAAATAAGCCGTTTCAGTACCAAATTAAATGTGCATCCTAAATCATGGGATGTAAAGTCGTCAATGGCTCTGGGCAGAACAAAAGAAGCTGTCGAGATAAATACCTTTCTGGAAACAATTAAAACAGGCTTATACAACGTTTACCATGATTTACTCACCAAAGAGAACAATGTTAATCCTGATCGGGTTAAAAATATCTTTCTTGGTCTTGAAATTAAAAACCAAACCGTACTCGAATTATTCCAACGGCATGTTGATGATATCGCTAAATTGGTTGGTATAAGCAGGGCAAAAGGTACACTTCAAAAATATGACGTAGCCCGTAGGCACATGGCTAATTTTATTAAAGAGTATTATAATGTTGCTGATATTTCTTTGAAAGAGGTAAATCACTCCTTTTTGAGAAATTTTGAAGTGTACCTAATGACAAGCTGCAAATGTAAGGAAAATACTACTGCTAAATTCTTACAGCGATTCCGCACTATTATTCTTTTCGCCAAAAATAACGGTTGGATTCACATTGATCCTTTTGCCAACTATAAAATAAAGTTTAAGAAAGTCGATAGAGGCTATTTAATGCAAGAACAAATAGACGAAATCATGAAGAAACAATTCTCTTCTGAACGTTTGGAGCGAGTAAGAGATATCTTTATTTTTAGCTGTTATACCGGACTTTCCTATATAGACGTAAAAGGATTGGATGAAAGTAATATCCGCATTTCATTTGATAATAATTTGTGGATAATGGGGAAACGTGAAAAGACAGGTACAAGCTACAATATTCCATTACTCGACATTCCAAAGCAAATTATTGAGAAGTATAAAGGGACGATGCCCAATAAGAAAGTTCTCCCTGTTCCAAGCAATCAAAAAGTGAATGAATATCTCAAAGAAATCGGAGCTGTTTGCGGTATTGACAAAGATTTAACATTTCATCTTGCAAGACACACTTTCGCCACTCTTACGCTTACAAAAGGAGTTTCCATTGAAAGTGTATCAAAAATGTTAGGTCATACAAACATAAAAACTACCCAAATTTATGCAAGAATTACCGATGTTAAGGTAAGCAACGATATGGCTTCTTTTGCTGAAAAACTTGAAGAAAGGCGAATCAAATCTAAATCTAATTTAGATAAACTTTTTGAATGCCTTTCATTGCATGAAAAAATGGCTTTATTTAATCTTCCCGGCACTCTGTCTGATGATCCCGAAAGATTAAAGCGTATATCTGTCATGTGGCATAGCCTTTCAGAAGAAGAAAAATTATCTCTCTGGTCTAATACTTTTGAAAATGAAGGCAATCTCACTTTTAAATCGGAAAAAGCCAATACTCAATTAGCTGTTTAACCCACTAATTTTTAATAGTAATGAAAAAAAATGAATATTCAACAGTAATAGCTCTGTTCGACGAGTATAATAAGAATGTATATAAGGTTAAAGCCTTATCTACCTACCTGAAATATGAAGCGGTGAGAAACTATATCGCTGATTACATTAAACAACGATATGGGAAAGTTGATTACTTGCTGTCCGAAATCGACGTCAATTTCATAATAGGTTTTGAAAATTACCTGATGAAGTTTCGCAAATATAACGTAAACACAGCCGCCAAGAAAATAGAATTATTCCGTCGTATTGTAAATATAGCCTGTGAAAAACAGGCTATATCCAACAACCCTTTTAGCCATTACCGGATTAAAAGGCAAGAGGTAGTTCGTGCCTTCCTTTCGGAAAAGGAGTTACAGTCTATTTTGAGCAAAAAGTTTTCGACTAAAAGACTTGAACAAGTAAGGGATGTATTTATCTTTTCCTGTTTTACAGGTCTGAATTATTCAGACTTATCAATGCTAACAACCGAAAATTTTGAAACAGATAAAGACGGTAATCCTATTATCAAAATTATGCGGAGCATGACATATACACCTGTTATAATCCCTTTGCTTTCAGTTCCGCAGAAAATTTTGAATAAGTACAGTCAAAATTTACCGATAGCAAGTAATCAAAAGATGAATGATTATTTGAAAGAAATCGGTGATATTTGCGGTATTGGTAAAAATCTCACTTTCAGGGTTGCAAGAAACACATTTGCGACTACTATTACCTATATGAATGGGGTACCCATTGAAACAATATCCCGAATGTTAGGACATACCAATATAAATACAACCCAAACATTGGTACGAATGGATAACGGAAAGATTGGGCGGGATATGTTGAAATTATCAGAACACCTTACAGGTATGGATACTGCATTAAACCTCTAAAAATATTTATCATGGAATTACAAATTATTCAAAGCAAGATTTATGAAATCCGAGGTATGCGAGTTATGTTGGATTACGATTTGGCTGAATTATATCAGGTTGAAACCAAAAATCTGAAACGTTCTGTTCGTCGGAACATAGACCGTTTTCCTCCGGATTTTATGATTGAACTCTCAAAGGAAGAGTACGATTTTTTAAGGTGCAATTTTGGCACCTTAGAAAATCAAGGACAAGGGCAACACGTAAAATACTTACCTTTTGCATTTACTGAACAGGGTATAGCCCAACTGTCAAGCGTTCTTAACAGCACGTTGGCCATTCAGGTTAATATATCTATTATCAGAGCTTTTGTCGCTTTACGACAATATGCACTGGGTTATGCGGAATTAAATCGTAAATTGGAGGAATTTATGGTGGAAACAAATATGCAGTTTAGTGATATTTACCAAGCTCTTACCGAACTTGCATCACAAAAGGAACTGGAAAATAAACCCCGTAAGCGTATTGGTTATAATGTTCAACAGGATGAAGAATAATATATTATGGAACGAGGATATATAAATATTAAAGAAAATAGTGAAAATCAACTGATTGTTGAAGCAAAACTTGTAAATTGCACCCTGTGGGTAACGAAACATCAAATTGCCGACTTATTTAATGTATTTGTCAATACGATTGGTAACAATCTACGGAGTATATTCAAATCCGGCTTGCTCCGTGAAGAAGATGTTACCCGAATACATAAATTTGAGAGCAACGGGCACCCATGCGAAACGGTACTGTATAATCTGGAAGCACTGATATTTGTCAGCTACCGTGTAGCATCTTTTGAAGCAAAAGCATTTCGGGAATGGGTAATGAAAGCATTAACCGAATATACCCGGACTGATAATAAAAAATCAACAGAAGTTCTGATAGTATATAACCTACACTCAAAACTTCCGGCTATTTCGATGAATTAATAAACGTTTAATACATTTAGATATGAAACACGTATTTTATTTACTTATCGCTGTTTTTATGGTTTCCTGCGGTTCAAACTCATCAACGAGTAATTACGAAAAAACCATTACTGATAACCTGTTAAAAGGGAGCGACACAAAAGAAAATCTCAACTTCAAAATTATTGAGATTAGCGAAACCGGCAACGTTACGGTTGCCGACAGTATCGCCTATCTTACTGATGAATTTCAGAAAAATAATCAACCTAACATCAGTAAGATTGAGCTGGCTAAAAAAATGAGTGAAGATCTACTGGCAAGAGAAAAAAATCAAGCTAAAATTGATAAATACAATGCTGATATTGCACGGATGAGCAATACTATTGATTCTCTAAAAAATCTTACTCCGGATAATCTTAACGGATATGACAGTAAGAATCCGAATGATGTTCTTGCCGTAATTGTTAGATGCAAATACTCAATCGCTCCGGGTGGAACAGCCGTTGAAGAAACATTTGATTTCTACTTATCTCCTGACGGCAGCAAATGCTACGGAAAAACCAGAGCAAAATAAAAATACATATCACAATCCAAATGGAGCCTGTATCGTAAAAATCGGTACAGGCTTTTTTTGTATATAGCTTTCCTTTCTGTGAGGAAAGTTCTGCGTTTTATTATGATAAACGCAAAGCAGACAACCAAATTTCCTTTTTTCTGTACTTCCCTCGGTATAATTTCTTCCTCATTTAGTTATGACCATAAAAAAGGAGGGGTTCGGAGTGAACGAGTATCAGGCGCGAATTTATTTCATGTTTATTGGCTGCACAAGATCAGACGTGTTTTTAAAAAAATCTTCCTCGATTCAAAATCTCTTTTGTAATAGATTTTAAGAAATTATCCGGGCAATAATTATAGCCTCTTTTCTTAAAGAAATGTATCTGCACCCCAATCAGGTACAGGAAAGCGAGTGTATTTTTTTGAAAAATCTTGATGCTGCCAAAAAGCACTGCGTGAGTAAGGCACCTGAAACTCGATCACACCTCACCCTCTCCATACTGGCATAAAAAAAAAGTCAGAAATTATGAGAAGTACAGAAAAAAATAGGAAACAACGACCGACAGCCTACCATCCAATTAGCATAAAATTGGTTTTAAAAATCGTTTTGGCGGTTTTGGGCTTCTGTGTGTGGGGAACAGGGTTTATTTGGGCTTTAGTGGGCTTGTATCTCTTTCTTCCTGTTATACGGGGTATCCTCTCCTTTTTCGTGGGTATGGGTGCTATAATCCTCTTTATTCTCGCAATGCTGACCTTTTTATAATCCCTTAAAATTTAGAGTTATGAGCAAAGTATTTTTATTAGGAGCAAACAAGGAAATTGACAAGGCTATACAGGTTGTTCAAGTCAATCAGGTTATCCAAATGGAGGGTTATAGCTATGACAGATATGTAGTCTATGACATCGTTAAAAATAACTGGGGTATCACTTACAAGCTGATTAACCTACGGAAAAAAGTTTTTCAGACAGCAGACATAATCAGACCATTAAGCGAAAAATTCGGTATCGGTTATTATTACGACAGCGAAAATCCTGAATTTATGGATGGTTTTGAAGTGGCGTTACTTCTTCAGGAAGCGAAAGACATAGTTAAAGCGGAAACAGACGAAGCCGAAAAAGAGAAGATAAGAGTAGAAGAAGTTAAGGTAATAGGGCGTAAACGTTTTGCCGAGATATTTCCCGAAGATGCGCAAGCGGTAATCGTGGCACGTCTGAAACAAAACGAAAGCGATAGTCAAACCGACTATTACGGAAGTAGCACACAACGCACCGTCATTTTAGGCTTTTCCAAACATAAAAGGGATATTTTTTCCGAAATGCGTAAATACGCATCAAACTTCGAGGAAACCGCCTATTTAGCCGAGTTTAACGAGGATTACGAAAATAGGGAAAAATACTCTATGGGTGCAGGGTATTATTTAGGAGAATATAGGCATAGCGGTTGGATAATTAAAAAAGTGCCAGTATATAACCGTGAACGCACTATTGAAGATTTTGCATACACAGCAGGAAGCGAAGATAATATACATATCAGTAAGTCCAACACAACGCCACCAACCAACCAGACAGGGGAAAGTAAATGCGGTTGTACAATGGTTGAGTATTCAGCCAAAGCAGTAGCGGTATTCGGGGAAACCAAAGCAATTAAAGACGAACTAAGAGCAATGGGAGGACGCTTCAACAGTCGATTAACCTTTAATGGGAAAAAAATTAAAGGATGGATTTTCCCGAAATCACAAGAGCAAAGGTTAGCCTATTATTTCGGATTGGATTAAACAATGTAGAACACAGGGCAGAGCCTATCTGCCCTACTAAAAACAATCACCATGAGAGTAGATATAGATATGAAATTCATCCACAGGTATAATAAAAACCTATCCTGTATAATTCTCGCAGAAACTGCAAAAGGGTGGAAAGTCAGCCAAACGGAAACCTTTGCCAACCCAAGAAAGAAGCCAAAAGTAACCGTCCAATTCTATCATGCAATTTGGTTTGATGACCAAAAAGGAGAATGGGACGCAGTAAATAATTAACAATCAAAAAACAATATATCATGTATTACGGATTAAAGAACCCCAATAGAAAACAAGAGTTCATTAATAGAATGAACCAACAAATTAAAGTAAATGAGAACCTTATAAAAGGTTTGGAAACGTGTGAGCCGTTTATCAGAGCCTTTAATGGCAAGGTAGCCAATTCAAAGCTAATTAAAGCCATATACACCGCAGAGAACCCGAACAACCTTTCTTACAGCATCACCGAAAAAAGAGGATGTAAAGGCATTGCAATCGGTATATCTGACAATAATCACAGAATGTATGCAAGTGTGGAGGGCAAAACATGGAATTATCTGACATCATACAACTGCGTTTTTCTCCTGCCAACAACCAAGCCTGATGAAAATTCACAAGACAGGATAAATGCGGATGAAGCAATCAAGCAAATTGAAATAGAAAAAGAATACCTCACAATTCTAATACAAGAATGTAAAGCCGATTTACAGATGTATGATGAAGAAATAACCGCATGGGAAGAACTTGAAAGGCAGATTGAAGCCTATGAACAAAAGTTCTCACCCAATCTGCGAGGAACTATAACAATGAGTGCAAGATAAAAGAAGTCAAACACGGGGCAGTAACCCTGCCCCACAAAATAACAGTCATGAAATACAGAGAATTGTCAGCATACGAAAAATTGCAAAAGATACAGGACATCAATTTTTGCAGGGCAGAACGCCACAATGTAGCTATATATCTGAACGCATTAAGACGTAACGACAGGGCGATAATAGAGGAATACGAGAGTTTTGGAAATACCCCTCGCCAGTTATTAATGAATAAACGAGAGTACGAAAGACATTTAGTATTTGGCTTCATTAAAAAGGAATTTAACGAATACGGTTGGTTGGAAAGACCTGATTTTTTGGAACGTGAAGAAATACAATTCCCACATCGGGACGGTTGGGCGGTATCTAACCATATCACACTGGGTAAAGGCTTAAACGGAAAATGGACTTATGGAATGAGTTACTCTCACAGTACAGGCGGATCAGGCTATGGGCTTAATGTATGGGGTAAAATATTCGACAATAGAAAAGACTGCCTGAAAGCAGCATTAAATGAAATGCTTACAGGACTTGAAAAAGACAGCAGTAAGACCGACCGATATGCAATCAATGTATTAAAACAAGCGAAAGCCTTATTTGACGAGATTACAGGGCGTAAACCTGTACAATTAGAATTATCATTCTTTTAATAAATCCAATCAATATGAAACCGAATAAAATAGCAATTATGTATAAGGGAGTTGTACATTTCCTGAACAGGGTAACAGGCGAAAGCAAGCATTATCAAATAGCTTTTGAAACTGACCGTTGGAGCATCCGTTTTTATCTGTTACAGAACGGTCAAATCCGAATAATCATAAATAAGTCTATCAAAAAGAGCGAAACGGAATATCATACGCATTTCTGCTATGACTGTTATTGCACACTTGATAAGAATGGTTTATTTCTCGATGACGTTCACGATCCTGCCACTTGCCGAAAGATAACCAACCCTACTAAATGGTTTACCATTGAACCCATGTTAAGGGATATTCACAACCAGTTAAAAGAAGAACTGGAAGCCTTGCACCCTTTCGACCTGATACACGATATAAGAGATTTAGAACACTTCATATACAGGAAAATGGAAGAATACGGAAAGGTAGAATTTACCGTAAACAACTCCCTACGTTTCGGTATCGGTGAAAATGCCTATACCACAAGCGAAGAAGCATTGAAAGCCAAAGAAAAAGAACCTGTTGTTTTGCTAAATCTATTCAATGGCAATCATATAATATCTAAAGACACTATCATCTTTTTCCTGTACTGGCTTTTGGACAGGGATAAAGAATTAAGTGTATCAGACGGACAAAAATTGAAAACGGTTGTCAGATCATTTGAGGAAAGTCCCAAAAAGCCGAATGAATGGTCTTTGCAAACTCTTAATACGTGGTGGCAATGGCTTAGTTTTGATGAATTTGAAGATATTACAGGTATAGAGCAGGACAGAGACGGCAATAATGAAATAGATGCAAAATTCCTTGATGATGCCAACCAATTTTGGCAAAATAAAACCTTTCAAGAAAAAATCAAAATTTATCAATCCAATTCACACTTACATGAGATTGTAAAAGAAAGGATTGAAGCATATGAATAACCAAAGGGCGGAGTAATCCGCCCATAATCTCAAAAAGCATGAAATTGAAAGTAAATAAAACAAATAAGACCTGCACAATTAGCGGACTAACTTCAACCGAAGTTGATGTAATATTGGGAATCGTAGATACTGCTAACAGGCGATGTTTCCGAGAACAAGAAGATAGCGGAGAATGGTATAGCAACGATGATTTTGTACTATCACTTACCGATGAACAACGACAAGCGTTGTCAAAAATCGGAGAAGAAATACAGCAAATTTATAACAGTTAATTATCAATATCATGGCACAGGAAAAAATAGACGATTGGATGCAAGATGCCAAAGACCTTGCAAAAGCGGAACGGGAACTCAAAATAGAACATTGGGTATATATAACCTTTGAAGTAAGGGACGAGGACAGAAACCGTGAAATACTACATATAATCGACATCCCTCGTGCCATGTTAGACCGTTGGCGGTGGGTTATTGAGTGGCGCAGGGCAAAATTGGTATGTAAATACCCCCGTAAGAAAATTTGGGTATATCACTGTGCATACGACAAGCGGACGGGATTGCAAACAGGTTTTGACTTCCTTTTAGGCAAAGTAGCTTCGGCAAAAGCGCAGATAACTAAGGTAGAAAGGGCAATCGCCAAATATATCGACTATATGACACACAATGACCTGTTTTTCAATCTTGAAACGGATGAAAAGTTACTCAAAGCCAAAGCCAAATTGGAACAGAAAAAGAAAAATTATAATGAAGCGTATGCCATTTTACAGGCAGAAGTCATCAAGCATAAACAGAACAGCACCATGTATAAATTATTTATTGGATTCAAAAAGTTGGGCGAGTTCAGCTCTATAATGGAAGCCAAGAAATACGCAGATAATAGCGGACTATCAGGTACTTTTAACCTGATTGGAGACAAGTATCAAGATAATTGGTATGTTTCCTCAATGCAAGTACAAACCTCTAAATAACAAAGAATATGACAACAATAAAAGACATAGATGGAAACATAATTGAAGTAACAGATTTGAACGCCGCCATTGACGAATGTAAGCGTTGTAAAGACAGTCCGTATAAAATGGAAAGCGGACACACCGTAGGCGAAAATTATGCCTATATGTTGGAACAACTGCTCCCGCTTCAACAACAAAGCCGTCGTTCACGTTGGTTGGAAGGTACAGAAATGCGCTACAATCAGGGCAAGCGTTTTACAAAAATGGATATTGCCTATGAAATCGGTCGGCACGAACCGTATCACCCTGCCTCTCTCTATTGGGATAGCCTGCGTCGAGAGGAACTTGTAGCGTTCTTCAATGAAATGTTCGGTACAGATATTCGTTGAATTTTCCTCTTTATACACGAAAAAATCCCGACGGAACACCGTCGGGATAGCTATTATATCACTAAATATTTTTTAGATTATCCTAATACAGTGAGTATTAAAATCTTTTAGTTAAATTCACGCCGTAATAAAAGTTATACAATATGTCAGAATCAATTAAAACCAACAATATACCAGAACAATGGGTTGCTTATTTCAGCCACATCGAAGATCATCCCGCTAACGTCCTGATGAACCTCGCGCTGGTAGACTTAGCCCCAATAGATAACCTCAAAGAGTTGCTGCTATTTACTATTCAGATGCTCTCCGCAGATGAAAACGGATTATTCACGGCAGAAGAAGAATCCGAGGTACTACACAGCATCCAAGAAGAAATCATCGAGGCTACCGAAAAGAAAAATGTCATCGTCGCAGGAATCGTTAAGTCAAACGGTCTGATGAATATGTACCTTTATGTAAAACACGGAAAAGAATGCGAGGAACTCTTAAAGTCCGTCATGAATGTACATCCCGAATACTCGTACAACATTGAAGTGCAGAAAGACAAGGATTGGAATACCTACTTCGACTTGTTGTACCCATCCAAATACGAACTGCAAACCATAGAAAACCAGTCGGTCTTATTCCAACTGGATCAGGACGGCGACGACTTCAGCAAAGAAAGGGAAGTGGATCACTTTATCTATTTCCCGACCGAAGAAGGGCGAGAGCAGTTTATTCGGGAAGTCGAAACGCTCGGATATAAAGTGGCGCTAAAAGAAACCGTAGATCATGGCGATTCCTATCATTTCGCATTGCAAATCTCCCGGCTAAACAATGTCATGCCCTCAGAGATTAACGAATATACATGGGAGTTAGTAACATTGGGTAATGACTACGGTGCCAAATACGACGGTTGGGGATGCTGCCCACAAAACAGCAGATAAAATATAGCTGATATAAAATAAACAGACGCGCGGTTTCCGCCCGTTACTATTCTTATGAGATCTGCAAATTATTTGAGAGAAAATATACAAATAATTTGCAGATCAAATGACATTATTTAATTTTTAGCAAGTTTCAATATCCTAATTGCCCCTCTTATAACAATAAGGAATACAATACTACCGATAATAAGGTCGGGTATCTGATTATTCAACTGCCATACTAAGAATCCGGCAAGAATTACCCCTGCATTTATTATTACATCGTTGGATGAAAAGATGATACTTGCCTGAATATGGGCATCTTTGCTCTTCGTCCTTTGAAGTAAAAGCAAACATATAACATTAGCAATCAAAGCAAGTACGGATATACCTATCATTGTTTGAAAAACAGGCATTTCCTCTGTACCTGTAAACCGTCTGATTACCTCTATAAAACCAACGGCAGCCAAAAGTATCTGGAAATATCCGCAAATCATAGCAACACGCTTCTTACGGCTTACGGCTGCACCGACTGCAAACAAACTTAATCCATAAACAAAAGCATCAGCAAGCATATCAAGGCTATCAGCAACCAATCCCATAGATTTGGATATAATACCCGTTGACATTTCAATCAGGAAAAAGCCGAAGTTAATAGCCAGTACAATCCAAAGGACTTTACGCTGTTTGCTATTTTCCTCTGCCTGGACTTCTCCTGTTACTTCTTTACTTTCAATAAAGCGTGAACCGAGATTCAAGGTAGCAAGCTGCTTTTCGATTTCCTGATAGTCGCCTGTATGGTAAACAGTAAATATCCTGCCTTTCAGGTCAAATTCCTGCTTTGCAACACCCTCTATATTTTGGAGTTTCATCCGAATGAGGTTTTCCTCACTCGGACAATCCATTTGTTCAATTTTAAAAATTGATTTATTCATTTTACAATTTAATTATAATCCCGGTATTCAGGATGAAACCGTCCAACGGTGCATAAATGTCCCGAAATTCAGGATTAGTCATCGAACCCGTATGAATGGTATCAAACCTTGTCTGCCGTCTGTCGGTAAAGTTCTCAAAGTTAGCATATATTGAGAACTTTTCCCAAATTCGTTGCATCATTAATCCGAAGACAAGGTAATCCTTACCTGTTTTACCGTCATTCAAATTTTGTTTTCCGGTATAATAAGCTTCCAATCCGATTTTCCATTTATCTTCCACCTCATACATTAAAACAGAATTGATTTTATGTTTCGGGGTTAAGGTTTTTTGGTAGCTTCTGCCGTCTTCCTTTACATCAGCATCCGTATAGGTATATCCGAGAAATAAACCGAAATCCTTATACTTAATTTTCATATTGGTTTCAGCCCCTTTACTATCCACGTGACCGTTAATGTTATTAAACTGCCAACGATTATTTTCAGCAGCTTGCAGTTCAAGCGGATTTTTCAGGTAAGTATAAAAGAATAACTGGTTTATACTTAAAAATACTTGGTCGCCGAACAAACCCGTTTTATAAGTAAAATCCACATTTGCCCCATAACTCCTTTCCAGTTTGTTCCTGTTGTCATCTATCGGCAAGACATTCTGAAACTGGATGCGTTCGCTATCTTCCGAAAAAATGGTAGGTGCTTTATATCCGAACCCACCACCTACACGGGATGAAAATTTCTCCGTTATCTTGAAATGAGAAGATATACGGGGTAGAACTGCAAAACCGTAATCGTTAATATAATCGGTACGCAATCCGCTTTCAAGATTCATCCAGTCCGTTATTTTCGTATTGTTCTGTACAAATACGCCTACGGTAGTCATATTGTAATCACGTAAAGGAAAATCGGTCAGTTTTTCTTCGGTAAACTTATCCGTCCACACATTCGCACCCGCTACCCATTCCGTTTTTTCTTTTGTATGTATATAAGATACTTCTGAAAAAGACGATAACTGGTCGCCGTCAAATTTGAAATCGGGAATCTCAATCTTACGGCTGAAATAAGTAATGCTGTTCTTTACATTTAATCTGTTTTGTTTGTCGAAACGATGTTCAAATGTAAGTTGGCTTGAATGCCTTTGTGTCTTGTTTCTTTCAAAATAGGAATGTTCTTCGTTTCCCTTATCTTTTACATACTCCATATCACCACCCAGACGGTTTTCAATCATGGAGTTTATACCGAAATTAAAATCTGTGTTTTCAGACAGGTACAAGAATAGCTTAGGATTAAATACAAACCTGTCGAACTTTGGTATTGCCGTAAAGCCAACATCTGACGGATCATAAGCCCAGTTACGGTTATACGATGCAAAAACGGTAGTACCTACCTTGTTGAATTTCTGACCGAAAAAGCTGTTTACATCAAGCCCTTTACCTGTTGTCCCATTCAGGTGGATTGAGAAATCCCTTTCCTTTTCAGGCGTTTTCGATATAAGGTTTACCAGTCCCGCAATAGCACCGCCACCGTATAAAGTAGAAGAAGAACCTTTTATTATTTCAACCTGCTTTAAATCGAGCGGTGGTGTCTGTAATAAACCTAATCCGCTTGCTGCACCTGAAAATACGGGAAAACCGTCTTTTAGTATCTGTGTATATCTACCGTCCAAACCTTGAATGCGAATAGATGAATTACCCGATATGGCTGATGTTTGTTGTGTCATAATACCCGTGCTTTCATTCAGAAGCATACGTATATCTCCGGGTTTCATCACTCCTTTTTCGCCTAACTCTTCGGCATTTATAAATTCAATACGGGTAGGAATATCTTTAAAAGTACGTGTCCCCCTTGTTGAAGAAACAACTACTTCCTGCAATGTTTCTTCATCAGGCTCAACCCTGATAACGATAGGTTCATCCGAAGCCAACGGGAATGTAAATTCTTTTATGGTCTTTTCATATCCTACATAAGTAATTTCAAACCTCTGTTTACCGTCTGGAATATTGGAGAGTACCGCTAATCCTTCAGCATCAGAAGATGTTCCGTTCGTAGTATTTTGAAGTATAATATTAGCACCGATTAAAGGCTCTTTGTTATCACAGTCTATTAGTTTAACGTTAAGTGTATTTTGAGCGAAAATATTGGAAATGCTGAATACTAAGAATAGCATTAGTATAATTTTTGTTTTCATTTTATTTCTTGTTTTTAAATCTTCAACTATAAATGATATGAGGATTACGATATTACAAAGAATGTATTATCGTAAAAATTGCAGGGCATATTCACAACGACCTGTATAATAAAAATTAGTTTATGCTTTTGGCGGTTGCCAGATTGAAGATTTATAATCAGAGAGAGCGTTTTTTACTATATAATCTGATTTATAATCAGGTATAGAGCCTAAAATTATTATTATTGGATTATAAAAACGGGCTTCCGGAAATCCGGAACAGGTATTACAATGTAGAAAAGGGGAACAACAACTATCATCGGAACAGTCGTCACAACTATTGCCTATGTCATTGCTCGTTTCAACGGTATCTGTATATATAGCTAAACATTTATCCTCAAAACAACATGGCATTACTGATAACAGTAATACATATATGGATAATATGAGGGACAAATATTTCATGCTGCAAAGATAGCGATTATGTTTTGCAACTTAGTTGCAAGTTTCGTACTATTTTCACAGATTATCTACTGTTTAATTTACGATTCTATTTCGGCTATTGCTTTTTCAATTTCAGCAAAGGCTTCGCTCATTACTTCCTCTACCAGTCCGCCGATTTGTGCTGCCATAGCAACCGAATTCATGCGCGAAATACGGGTTATACCATCAGAAGTCTGATATATAGATATGCGACATGGAAGTAATGATGAATAAAGACGTTCCATATCATGCTCCAATATTCTGCCGGAATATTTGGGGTTGCACAATTCTATGACTTTTATCGGTAGCACTTCTTTCCCATTTTTGCGAAGCGTTTCCTGCATATCATGAATATGCTGTATTTTCCAGTTTCCGAGAGACTGGATTTTTTCGGATAGTTTATCGAAGGTTTCGTCATAACTGTAACGGCTTACGTTTTCTAAAAACATTGCGCTCTCAGGTTGTTCTGTTGATTTCATGATTCTTTTTTTATATTACTCTATGTTATTATTTAAACAATTTTCTTGCCAAAAAGGTTGCATAATACGTTTATTATCCGCTTTATTTTTACTATTTACATTGCATGAAGATACAAGCACCTTACATAATTTTATAAAGATTTTGATAGTCAATTTTTAACAGCTAAATATGCTAAAAGTCTGATTTTCTTTAAAAATGGATGTACATCATCATTAATTTAAAATAAAAAAGATTGATGAAAATCGAAGATTTTTAAAAGATCTGCAAATTATTCGTTTATTTTCTTCAGAATAATTTGCAGATCGTTCTAAATTACACTTTTTCCTTCCATTCAATAACGGCAAAGTTCCCGTCTGAAATCTCCTTCACTTTATTAATCCATTGCACTTCACTTAATGCTTTAGCTTTAAGGAATGGACTATTGGTTGAAGTCAGCAAAAGACTGGAATTAACCACCCACCATTTATTCTTAATTCTGGCACGTTGTAAGTCCTGTTGCAGTCTTTGTGCTTCAAACACAGGTGTTGTTTCCGGCAGGGTTACGATAACCACTTCCGTTTCCTTTTCGCTTCGCAAGCGAGGTAATAGGTTTTGAACCGCAGGGGTGATATTTCCCTGTGTCCGTTCTACTTCCTTATGATAACTTTGGGTTGAATCCAGCAGCAGCAACGTGTGTCCGGTTGGTGCAGTATCTATCACAACCACTTCATTATCCGCTTTGGCAACTATTTCGGCAAAGGAATTGAAAACGGCAATTTCCTGTGTGCATGGGGAACGCAGGTCTTCTTCGATATAACTTAAATCAGCATCACCCATTGTTTCCCTTGCTTTGTCAAGCACATTTTTCTGATAGGCAGCAAGCACCGCTTTTTCATCTATATGGCTTACTGTGATGCCGTCTATTTTCGTTTCGATATAAGCCAAATGGTTTGCAGGGTCAGTTGTAGTCAGATGCACTTTCACTCCTTTTTTAGCCAAACCACGAGCAATATTCCCGGCAATGGTAGTTTTGCCTACACCGCCTTTACCCATCGTGAAAATCACCCGTTTACCTGTTTTGTAGAGGTCTTCAATAACGCTGTCAATCGTATTGAAACTACGTTTCTCAATATCCGGACTTTCGTTCTTTATGGCTACATCCGCATTCAACATATTACGGATATTATCAATGCCTGTCATGTTATAAGAACGAAGCGGAACAATATAGGTGTTCAGTTTTAGCAAGGCTGCCGAACGGTTATTCAGCGCATTTTGCTGGTGTTCATAAATCTGTTTGGAAATACTATCGTCTGCATCGTAGTTTTCTAATACGCCATTTATGATTAAATGCTGTGTTTCGATACCTATATCCGACAACTCATTGGATGAACGTTCGACCTCTTTCAACGGGCTGTCTTCCGGTCGGCTGACAAGGAAGAGCGTTGTTTTAGACTTATCGGTTAGATTTTTTACCGCATGTTTATATACATCTTTGCGGTCTTCCAAACCTGATAATTGTCCTAAGCACGAAGCTCCGGTCGTATTTTCGTCAATAAAAGTATCCCACGCAGAAGGAAGTTGCAACATACGGAGTGTATGACCTGTTGGGGCTGTATCAAAAATGATATAATCATAGTTTTTGCTCTTATCTTCGTCAGTGATAAAATCAGAAAATTCATTGAACGCTGCGACCTCTACTGTGCATGAACCGGATAGTTGTTCTTCCATATTAGCAATTACACTTTCAGGTAATTTACCCCGATATGGAGCGATAACCGATTCCCTGTATTCGGCAGCCGCTTGTTCGGGGTCAAGGTTTACAACAGTCAAGCGGGGTACATCTTTAATGGGAGTACCTTTATTGTCTAACGGCATATCAAATACATCCTGTAAATTGGATGCCGGGTCGGTACTCAACAACAATACTTTTTTTCCACTATCTGCAAGACTTACAGCTGTAGCACAGGCGATAGATGTTTTGCCTACACCGCCTTTACCCGTGAAAAATATATACTGGGTAAGTTTTTCGTTTGAAGGATTATACTTTTTCATGTGGGTTATTTTTTTATTGTTAGTTCATCTTCTGAAATATCGAGCCATTCTGCAATCTGCTTATTTGATGGATACGCCTTTTTTATAGCAATTTCACCATCAACTGTGATTAGAGGAAATACGTCTGCTCCTTCTGCCATAAGGCAATCATTGACAACCTTCGTGGTTACATATACCTGAGGATGGTCTCGCAAGTTAAAACGTTCAACTATAATTCCTTTTTGTTTCAATGTTTCAACCACAACTGCTATACGCATCAACTCAGGGTCGATATTCACTCCGCACAATTCGGTAGGACAGCATAATGCAGGGTCATAAATTTTAATTGTTTTCATTTTTAATATTTTATTTGTTATTAATTCTATTTATTCAATGTTCGTAATGTAGCGAACTATTTGGTTAAAAAAATAGACGCTATCTGATTCAAAACAGCATCTATTCAATGCGTACAATTCTATCAATTACAGTAATCCATTGTTGCTGCATCACCAAAGTAACTGATTGCAGCAGTAGGGCAAAGAGGTTCGCAACCATGACAACCAGTTACACATCCATCAGGATATACAACTACTGGTTTCTCATTTTCTATCGCATAAACTCCTTTCTTGCATTTTTCAAAGCAAGCGGAACATCCTGTACATTTTTCCGAATCAATAATCGGATACCATGTGCTGCTCATAATGTGATGTTTTATAGATTCAGGGATTTCTTTATTTCTTCTTCACTCGGAACATACCCTTTCAACTTTACTTCTCCATCAACAACAACCGCAGGTAAAGACATAATGTTATACTTCATAATTTCAAGTATATTTTCTTCCTTCTTCAAATCGGCAGCAATGTTATTATCTGCCAACACTTTCCGGACAGATTCATAGGTTGTTTTACATTTGGCACAACCTGTACCTAATACAATAATCTCCATATTATTTATCTTATATTGTTATTTCTAATTAAATGCTTGTAATTATGTAGTAAATACCCACTATTATAAAAACGGCAGCGACAATCCATTTAAACCATTTCTGGAAGACACTCATCTTATTGTAGAATTTGCCTACGTTGCTAACACTGTATGCCAACAGCCATGCAATGATAATTACAGGCAACCCGGTAGCTATGGCAAATACAGGGGGAAGTAATAACCCTGACGGGCTGGCAATAGTCATCGGGATTAATCCACCAAAGTACAATACACCGCTATAAGGGCAAAAAGCCAATGCAAACAGCAAACCGAGCAGGAAAGCGTCGAGGTAGGTTTTCTTTCCTTTCTTGTTTTCTATTTTTGAGGTTAGCTTATTCATTCCCGGAACCTTTATTTTAATAATGTCCAACATGAATATCCCGATAATGACTAATGCTATCCCAAGCCACATTCCCCCAACATTCTGCAAAAGTTTAGCTACCTGAAACTGACTTGCTCCAAAATAGAAAATCAAACCAAGTGCCGTATAGGTAAACATTCTGCCGAGTGTATAGAATACGCCATTAAACATTACTCTTCGCTTATCGCCTATATCTTTACTAAGATAAGCGGTAGCTGTAATGTTGGTTGCCAATGGGCAAGGACTGATTGCAGTCATTAAGCCCAAAAGAAACGCCGTTAGTAATGGAAAGTTAGAGCCATCCACAAGATTCTGTAAAAACTCCATCATAATCTTTTATTGACTTCGGTTTTGATCAGGTCAGTGAGGTTTTCGGGAGTATTCAAAGCGTTGGCAAATGCCTTGTCGGTAATATCTATGGAATTATCCCCTTTGGCAATAATAAGGGCATTCCATGTTACTTCATATTTTTCTACGAGTGAAGCATTTTGTTTTTCATCGGTTTTTACTTCAATGAATTTCACGTGTGGATTGTCTGCATAAAGTTCTTTTATTGTCTTCTCTGTTACATCGCCTACCGCAATACAGGTTTTACAGCGTTGTTTACCGTGGAAATAGTAAACGTTCACCACAGAAGCATCCGCTACTTGCTCTTTAGCTTGCGTTTCAGTGGCTTGTCCGTTGTTTTTTTGTGCATTACCACCACAGGCTACCAGCAATATGGCAAAAAGCCCGATTAAAATACTTTTTTTCATACAATGTGTTTTTATTAGTTTGTACTATGTTTATTTATAATATTTCTTCCGAAGCCAAAAAGCCAAGTTCACTAACAGGATTAATACCGGGACTTCGACCAATGGCCCGACTACTCCGGCAAAGGCTTGTCCGCTATGTAATCCGAATACGCCGATTGCCACTGCGATAGCCAGTTCAAAGTTGTTTCCGGTTGCAGTGAAAGCAATAGAAGCATTTTTATCATAAGAAGCCCCCATAAACTTACCTGCGAAGAAACTAAGCAGGAACATCACGACAAAGTAGATAAGCAACGGTATGGCTATCCGAACCACATCCATTGGTATTTGTACAATCAATTCACCTTTCAGGCTGAACATAAGAACGATTGTAAATAACAGTGCAATTAAGGTTATCGGGGATATTTTCGGGATAAACTTTTCCTTATACCATTGTTCTCCTTTCAATTTCACTAATATAAGTCGGCTCAATATTCCCATTAAGAAAGGAATACCTAAATATATAGCAACCGTTTCGGCAATCGTACCGATGGAAATATCAACGATAGCCCCTTCAAACCCGAAAAGGGGAGGAAGTTTCGTAATAAACAACCAAGCATAGAAACTGTAAAAGAATACCTGAAAGATACTGTTCAGGGCTACTAAACCTGCACCGTATTCCGTATTTCCTTCCGCAAGGTCATTCCACACAAGCACCATTGCTATACATCTCGCTAATCCGATAAGGATTACACCTACCATGTATTCAGGGTAATCGTGTAAGAAGATGATGGCAAGTACAAACATTAATATCGGCCCGATAATCCAATTCAGGATTAACGAAACTGATAATATTTTTACGTCCTTAAAAACCTTCGGTAATTGTTTATAATCGACTTTTGCCAATGGCGGATACATCATTAAGATTAAACCGATGGCTAAAGGGATGTTTGTAGTTCCACTGGATAATGAATCTATTGTAGTGCTGAAAGATGGGAAAAAGTAACCCAGCCCAACCCCGATAGCCATTGCCAGGAATATCCAAAGAGTGAGATTCTTATCTAAAAAACTCATTTTCTTCTTACTCATTGCCTTTTATTTTTTCTATGTATAATTTATAAAATGCTTCTTTTATTTCATCCCGTACCCGGATATATTCCGAATGGATAAATTCTGGTGACCCTTTTGCTTCTGACGGATCTTCAAATCCTATGTGCAAACGGTTTTTCACTTTACCGAAAAAAGTAGGACAGTTTTCATTTGCCCCACCACAAACCGTAATGACATAATCCCATTCTTCATTCAGATACTTATCTACACTATCGGAAGTATGGCTGGATATATCTACTCCGGCTTCTTTCATTACTTCTATGGCTTTGGGATTAACCTTTCCGCTTGCATTTGTCCCTGCAGAGAATACTTTTAATGCAGGGTCGAAAGATTGCAGGAAGCCATGTGCCATTTGGCTACGGCAACTATTGCCTGTACAAAGAATTAAAACTTTTTGTGCATTCATATCAAAACATTATTAACAGCATCCGGAACTACAATCGCAAGCACTTTCAGGTTTTACACCTGTTACTGTAATAGAGAATATCTTTGAATTATTCTCCTTGTATTCATGGAATGATTTTTCATCAAGATGCTCTTTTAGGATATCATCAGGGACAACGATAGGTTTTTCCCTTTGTATTTTCACCTGTAAAAAACCTGCACTGAAAATCTTAACCATATATTGTTCTTTAGGAATTGCTCCTGCAATGCATCCGGCGTATAATTCTGCTACTTGTTTGATGGATTCAGGTAATTCACCTTCTAAAACCACATCCGAGATGCAGAAATGCCCACCGGGTTTTAAAACCCTGAAAATTTCATGGAAGATTTTATCTTTGGTTGGTAATAGGTTTAATACGCAGTTACTTATTACAACGTCAACGGAATTACCACCAATAGGCATATCTTCTATTTCACCTTTGCGGAAAGTGACATTTGTAAAACCTCTCTTTTGTGCGTTATTTCTTGCCTTTTCTATCATAGCATCTGTAAAATCAATACCGATGATTTTCCCTGTTTCTCCGACTTCAGCGCGGGCTACAAAACAATCATTTCCTGCCCCGGAACCTAAATCCACAACAAAATCGCCTTTTTTTAATCCGGCAAAAGCTGTAGGAAGTCCACATCCCAGACCTAAATCAGCATCTGCTTCATAGCCGTCAAGCTGACTGTAATCCTCATTCATAATGTTATACACATTATCAGAGGAACAGCATCCAGAGCCACAACAAGACGACTGGTTATCATTTTGTAAAGCAAGTGCGCTGTATTTTTGCTTTACCATTTCTTTAATTTCTTTATTTTCCATATATAATAATAAGTTTATCAAAAATTCAATTCGCTTTAAAGCGAATTGTCTGTAGGTTCGCAAACATACGAACTTTAAAGATAAAAAATTATGTATTACAACAATTGTCTGATATTTCTACTTCAGTCAATAAAGCTTCAAATAATCTTTTCGCTAAAGACCAGTTTTTCTGATTAATGCAATACTTAACAGATGGCAATGTAATTTCACCTTGTATCAAACCGGCATCTTTTAATTCATTCAAATGTTGCGATAAAGTGCTTTTCGCTACTGGTAACACTTCAGACATATCTCCATGATAACAACATTCTTGACTTGCTAACAATTGCAGAATAGCAATCCGTACAGGATGCGAAAGGGCTTTGGCGAAACGTGCCATTTGCACCTGCTCAACCGTATATCTTTTCTTCACTTTTTCCATCTTCTTCATTTTATAGTTCGCAAATATACGAATAGTTTTTTAATTCGCAAATATACGAACAGTTTTTTCAGACAACAAACTGATTAGTATAATTTGAGTTGTATAGTTCATTATTCTTTATTACGGCAAACATGCGGGCTACGAGTTTGGCTCTGATAGCATTTAGTACTGACATTTTATTTTTGCCCTCAGCAACTTTTCTATCGTAATATACCCTTAATCCACTATTCTTATTTTGAATAGCAGATAAGGCTGCTAAATGGAGTAAAGATTTTATACTTTTATTTGCTCTATGGGAAACCCGATTTTTAGAATGCTGACTACTTCCTGATGAATAACTGAATGGAGCAACACCCGCATGGCAACAGAATTTACGACTATCTGTAAATCGTGTAAAGCCTTGTGTTTCCAGTATCATTTTTAAAGAAGTTTTTTTACCTATTCCTTCAATGCTCAATAATAATTTCATCTGATGAGATAATAAAGCATCCTTTGCTACAATATCCTCAATCTCCGCTTCAATATTAGCTATTGCTTTATCTAATTCTTTAATAAGCAGAGATAATCTCTTTGACTTCAATTTATAGACTCTATCAGGCATATATTCTTTTTGATCTGATAATTGAGCTTGGTATTTAGCTCTATCAACACATAGCATATTTAATTCTGTTGTTAATAGCTTTATTGATTCAACACTTATAGTTGGGTGGTTATATATTTTAAGTTTATCTATATAACGATAGGCATATAAAGCAATACGCTTTGCATCTACGGGATCATTTTTTCCTCGTTGCAACCCTGAACTGTATTTTATTTGAGTAGGATCTTCTAACCAAAGTTTATAGTTTCCGGCTTGACAAGAGATTGTTAAAGGATAAATATATAATCCTGTAAATTCAGCACATACTACTATTTGTTCTGCATCTATATTTTGTTCTGCACAAATTACAGATAAGTAGTCCTCGATACTCTTTTGATGATTTGAAATAACATCTTGTTTCACCACCACACCATTACTCAGGAGGCAACAATCCAAGTTCTTTTTACTCACATCAATTCCAATAAAATAATAGTTTCCCATAATAAAGTGATTTAATGATTTATAATTTGGAAAGGCATTTGAATATATCCTAAAAACCTTAAATATCTTTCAGATAAAATTCTTATATAGGTCTAATCCAAGACAAATAACAAGTTCGTTATAGTAACATAAGTTATTCCTATTTTCCATGCTGATTTACTTGTTATTTTCCTTTCTTCTTAATTCATAACGTAAATCATTAAATATTCTTGAAATTAAATGAATAAAATGAGTCCCAAATAGTAACATAGACTTTACATTTCTCTTTTTCCATACGGTTCACTCATTATAGTTTATAAAATAATTACAATGCAAACCTAAGGTTTTCCATGAGTAAAAGTAATCTAACGGAAGAAAAAGTAACAAAAAGCCTTTTAAACCTATTTGTTTTCATACATTTGAACAAATAGGTATTTTTGTCTTGAAATCTCAATAATATGCCTGTAAAAATAGAAAAATGGGTAGTTGCCCAAAAAAAACATAAATTGTCAGATAAGCACGTCCAGATGGCTCGTGAGTTGGGACTAAATCCCGATAAATTAGGTAAAATAGATAACCATAAACAGGAAACATGGAAAGTTCCGTTACCCCAGTTTATCGAAGATATATATCAAACGGTTTAAACGGGAAGAACCTGTTACTGTTCGCTCTCTGAATGACATTATCGCAGATGACAAAGCAAAAAAAGAAAAGAAGAAAAAAGAGAAAGCTAAAAAGCGTGCTTTACGAGAACAAACCGATAGTAGCGAAAATAAATACATAGAATAATCTACAAATTCCACTATGGAAAGTAAATTGTAGATTAACAGATATTTAAAAAGTTAAATGAAATCATCTATGATATATATAAATTCTCTACTTTTGCATAAAAAGCGATAAGCATGAAGGTTGAACATATAACATATAAAGGCTCTACACTTGTTAGAGATACTGATGATATTACAGAGGAAACAATAAATTTACTCAAACCCTTTGAGGACATTAATAAGGAAAAGAGCAAATTGAAATTTCCTTTAACTAATTTGGAAGTCGTTACTACCATAGCCAGCAACGTTGCTATTTTTAACTTTGAAAAAAATAATATCCCTTTGTATATGAACTTTTGCTGTTTTGAAGCAAAAGACGCATCTATGGTATTGGAACTGGTTGATAATTTTATAGAGAAAAGAGGATTTGAGAAATTGACTACTACCCCCAAAGAAAGCTCTTTTATATATACAGTTCCTTGCTATCCTTCCGCTTCGCTTACAAGCGGAGAAGAAGAAATGATAATGGGCGAAGTGGAACTATACATATATTATTCCTTATATCTCAACGATTACCGAAAAAAAACTAAAGAGGTCTTCGTGTGACCTCCAGGTCATATGAAGAACCTGTTGTACTAATGCATTGTTGGGATACTTATGG
>NZ_JADNBB010000069.1 GCF_015550595.1 Parabacteroides goldsteinii | reverse complement strand
GATATCGCACCTAAAAAAGCCGGCGAGAAAGAACAGCATGATGTAATCTGGGGAACCGGTATACTTGATGTCAAAGGTATGTTGAAAGAATTAAAATCACAGAAATTCAAAGGCGTATTCTCCATCGAATATGAATATAACTGGGATAATTCTGTTCCCGACATCAAAAAATGCATTCAGTATTTCAATCAGGTGACAGATGAAATTTTTTAATTCCAAAGAATTCGATTAATTGTTCTCTATAGGATAATGTAAAAGCAGGAATGTTCGTTGATATTCCTGTTTTTTGCTTTTGAGGATTTGTATTTATATTTTATCTTTGTAAAATTGTTGAATAAAGGATTTTTTAGACATTTGGTCTTTATCCCATTTTAATTTAATTCTATGAAAACAAACTTGTTAATCTCATTGTGTTTAGTATTTCTTTGTGCCTGTCAGGCTCCACCTGTAGAAGAGTATGCGATTATTCCTCAACCCCAGGAAATCAGTTATACTCCGGGCTTTTTTAAGATGAGTGCTCATCCGGCTATTTCTTATTCCGGTGATTTGAACAATGAAGCTCAATTGTTACAAGCGATGCTCTCTTCTGAGTTTTCAGTGGAAGCAACTCTTAAAGAGACAGGGAGAGGAGACATAAACCTTATGCTCGATCCTGCCATTTTACCGGATAAACCGGAAGGATACCAGTTGGAAGTTACTTCTGGCAAAGTAAATATCAAGGCTAATTCTGCTGCAGGTATTCTGAACGGTGTGCAGACTTTGCGTCAAATTGTCAAAGAAAAAGATGGAAAATATCTGGTTCAGAGAGCGATTGTTTCTGATTATCCGGCTTTTTCCTGGCGTGCATTTATGTTGGATGAAGGACGTTATTTTAAAGGAAAAGCAGTGGTGAAAGAACTGTTGGATGAAATGTCTCAGCTAAAAATGAATGTTTTCCATTGGCATCTTACAAATGATCAAGGTTGGAGAATAGAGATAAAGAAGTATCCAAAACTAACAGAGGTTGGTGCTTTTCGTGATTCTTCTGAAATTAACCATTTTAATAGTAATGTGTATGATGGAAAGCCGCATGGTGGTTTTTATACACAGGAAGATATAAAGGAAATTGTCGACTATGCTTCAAAACGACACATTACGGTTGTTCCGGAAGTTAGTATGCCAGGACATGCCAGTGCTGCTATTGCCTCATACCCCTGGTTGGGCACGAGTGGAAAACAAATCAGTGTGCCGGGTAAATTTGGTGTTCATTACGAGGTTTTTAATGTTTCCGATCCTAGGGTAATGGAATTTTTTGATGATGTAACAAATGAAGTAATTGCTTTATTCCCCAGCCCGATATTCCATATTGGTGGTGATGAAGTGAAATATGACCAATGGAAAGCTTCTCCGGCCATACGTAGTTATATGGCTAAGAATGGTTTGAAAACACCCGCCGAACTTCAGATTTATTTTACGAATGAGATTTCCAATATGTTGGCTTCAAAAGGAAAACGTATGATGGGATGGAATGAGATCACTGGAGATAAACTACATGAATATCAGTCTGCTGAAGATACAAAAGAAGTCGATCAGCAACTGGCTAAAGGGACGATCGTTCATTTCTGGAAAGGCGATCCGGCTCTTATCAAGAAAACGATTGATAAAGGATACGATGTGGTAAACTCTTATCATGAATACACTTATGTGGATTATAGCTATGAGTCTATTCCGCTATCTAAAGCTTATGCATTTAATCCGGTGCCGGAAGGATTATCTTCTGAAGAACAAAGCCGTGTATTGGGGCTCGGTTGTCAGATGTGGGGAGAATTTATACCTACGGTTGAAAGCATGAATCAGAAAATCTATCCGCGTATTGCTGCCTACGCAGAGACCGGGTGGACTGGTATGGATAAAAAAGATTACAACCGTTTCCTGAATTCGCTTAACTATTTTAAAAATAAGTGGTCATCGGAAGGTATTGTGACAGGTCCGACCGAATAAAGATATTTTTTTACGAGGTTGATTAAACTATTTTCGGATAGTCGAGTCTATTATATCGAAGCGCTTCACAAACAAAGATATATTAATTTAGTAATAAGTAATAGTTTATGAAGAAGGTAATAGGATTGTTTTTGGTTATCCTGATTAGTTCAACAACCGCTTTTGCTCAGAGTGGCAATCGACAAGGAAGGAAAGGAGATCCTTCAAAACGTAGTGAGAAAATAATCGAAGAATTGAAACTCGATGATAAGCAAGCTGCGGATTTTCGTAAAGTGGAAGCTGATTTTAGAGAGCAGATGAAAAAGGAACGTGAAGCTGTAAAAGAAGATCGTGAAAAGATGCGTGAAAAAATGGCAGCTATGCGTACTGAAAAAGATGCTCAGATAAAGAAGATTCTAACTGATGAACAGTACAATCAATATCTGGAAAGACAGAAAAAAGCGGATAGTCCTCGTAAAAAAGGACATGAACGTAAGTGATAAAAATAAAAAATCCCCGGCAGAATATTCTGCCGGGGATTTTTGTGTGTTATAACGTTTTCAGTTTCAGATTACGCCATAGAACTTTGATTCCGCCGCCATCATGAATTTGCAAAGCGATGCGGCCTTGCCCGGCTCCAATCTTTTCATCGTTAATGTTAACCATTTCTTCTCCGTTCAGCCAGGTTTGTACGTTATCTCCCTGAACTTTGATACGCATGGTATTCCAGTCACCTTCTTTTAGGATTGTTTCTTTTTCATCCGGAATCTGCACCAACCATCCGCGTCCGTATGATTCGTAAATTCCTCCGGTGTCGTGTCCTTTAGGAGCAACTTCAACCTGCCATCCGTTTACTTTTACATCTTCTTCAATAAAAGAACGGATGAATACGCCTGAATTACCGTCTGCTTCTTGTTTGAACTCAACAGTTAAATCAAAATCATCGTAGTAATCACGAGTTGCCAGATAGCCATATTTCTTGTCAGGACCGCTTTCACAAATCAGTAAGCCGTTTTTCACATACCATAATTCAGTTCCGTATGCTTCCCAGCCTTTCAGGTCGACACCGTTGAATAAGTTCACTTCCTGGCTTTTGCGGGGGAGTTCTTTGATCTTTAAATTACGGAAGGAGGCAGGATAACCATGATCCTGTAAACAAAGGACACCCTTCTTTGCCAAACCATATTCGGGGGCATTGGACCATTTTCCACTATTTTTCTTTTCATACCAGTCGTCTGTCCAGGCTTCAAATTCTAAAATCTTTTGTCCGTTCAACCAATGTTCTACATGGCCATTGTCGAATACAATTTTTGAGTTATTCCATTCGCCTTGCGGATTTACTTTCATTTTAGACTTGTCTGGCAAATGCATTGCGTAATCAACACCCAGCTTTTGCCATTCTTCCAGAGGCTCCGGGAAGTTCGGTTCGTCGATTAATTGATATTCCGGTCCTGTTACATAAGGAACGGCAAACTGAGGACGTTCTACTACATGGTAAAGCATACCACTGTTGCCACCTTTAGAAAGTTTCCAGTCCCATGATAATTCGAAGTTTTCATACTGTTTGTCGGTTACGATATAACCACTAGCATCACTGCCATCGCCTTTGGCCTGAATACATCCGTCTACTACGTGCCACGGCTGAGTGAGGGTAGTCCCATTGTAATCTTTCCAACCGTTGAGTGTTTTTCCGTCGAAAAGGAGCTGCCAACCGTCGGCGACCTCTTCGGGAGTAAGAGTGTTTTGTTCTGTACTTGCACATGAAGTAAACAGAGCTAATGATACTGCACAAGAGGCTAGTAGGCTAGTGGCCGTTACTCTTTTCATTACTGATTCCATTTTAGATTAAGTTTAAATTGATAATGATATTGTGGCAAAGATAGAAAAAGATCTTTAGCAAAATTCTTAAAAAACGTATTGAAATTCCATAAAGCACCCCTATAAAAATACGTTTGATATATATCGAACGTAAAGAGTACATATATGCTTTATTCGTTTGATAGATGTATTCTCTTCGTTCGATATATGTCAAAC
>NZ_JADNBB010000068.1 GCF_015550595.1 Parabacteroides goldsteinii | reverse complement strand
TATAGAGCTAAGTGGTTGATTTACTGTCGGAAAAAGAAAAACGATAGGGAAAAAGAGCAAAGCAAAACCAACCAACGGGCGGTAGGATTGGAAACGGGTTTTTATGGCGTGTACACGTTTGTGTACAAAATGTTTGTATTTTATTGAAATATAGCTATCTTTGTGCTGAATTTAAAAGCAAACAGATATGGAAGCATTATCAGTAAGAGAATACCGTAACAACCTCGCAGCGTCTTTCACCAAAGCTGACAATGGCGAGCAGGTACTAATTCGCAGGAAAAACGAGATTTACGCTTTGGTAAAAGTTGGTCGTGAAGATTTGATGATAACCCCGGAGCTGCAAGCAAGGATTGACAAGGCAAGGGAAGAAATCAAATCCGGAAAGTGTGTTACCCTCAAAAGCAGTGAGGATATTGACGCTTATTTCGATAGTCTATGATGTACACAATTAGGGTTTCCGACGGGGTGGATAAGGTGATTGCCAAATGGAAGAAATCAAACCCCAATTTGTTCAAGAAGTATAAGAAAATCTACAAAGAATTGTTAGAGCACCCTAAGACTGGGCTTGGGCATCCCGAAGCGTTAAGGGGCGGTGGGGATATTACATGGTCTCGACACATTACCGCCCATGACCGGATAATCTATGACATTTACGAGGAAGTGGTAGAGGTCTACATCTTGGAGGTAGAGGGGCATTACAACGATAAATGATAAAACTGTTATGGTCGAATATTGTGTTTACTGGTTAGAGAACGGCGAGCCTATGCACGAGGTGTTCTCTTCTCTTGCCGCCACCGAGATGTACTCATGTGCGATAAGAGGGAAAGAAAACATTGAATGGGTGGAGGTGTCCGAAGAAGAAACCATTGATTTGGACGAACTGGAAGACATGTTCCCGGATGACTTCTGCGGCGTGTAATCCCCTTGGGTAGAAATGGGGTAGAATTTGTTAGGCTGTGGGGGATTTTCTAACACGCCGGGGCTTTTTGCTGGGCGGTTGGCGTGGATGTATTCCCATGCGGCATGTGTATATATAGCAAGAAGTGTCCTTGTCGGACAATTCTTGCTTTTCTCGCTTTGCTCAAAAAGATTTTAAGATTACCTTTGTGGCATGGAACTAAGACGGAACGAAAAGATTACATTCCGGTGTACCGAACTTGAAAAGGACGCACTTGCGGAGCAGGCAGCCCGGTGCAGTCTAAGCGTATCGGAATACTGCCGGAGTTTGTCCCTTGGGGGGCGCCCAAGGGAGAGGTACACCGAGGAGGAACGGCAGCTTCTCCGGGACATAGCCCAGTTGAAAGGAACGCTCCAACGGCTGAACAACTACTTCGGTGGTCGCCAGTACCGGGAAGTGTTCGAGGAGAACCGGGCACTAATTACAGAGCTCAAAAAAATACTCTCACGATGATAGGGAAAGGGAAAAGCATATCACATGGTGTGGCGGCATTGGAGTACGACCTCGCCAAAGAGATAAACGGGCAGGCAGTAGCCACCGAGATAGCCCGGCATGAACTTTATGGGTGTACTGGTGCGGAAATGGTGCAGGAAATGAAACCGTATCACATTGATTTTCCGAACGTAAAAAACAACTGCCTACGTTTCGAGGTCAGCCCCTCGATAGAGGAAAGCGCCACCTTTACGGATGCGGACTGGGCGGAACTTGGTAACGACTTCATGCAGCGCATGGGGTTGGCGAACCACCAGTACATCATCATCCGGCACAGCGGTACGGAGAGCAAGAAAGAGCAAGCCCACCTGCACATACTGGCAAACCGGGTTTCCCTTTCCGGGGAACTGTACCGGGACAACTGGATAGGGAAAAAGGCAACGGAAGCCGCCAATGCCATAGCCAAGGAACGGAACTTTGTACAGTCGCAGGACATTGGCAAAGTCAACAAAGCGGAAATCAAGGAAGCCATGGACGGCGTATTGAAGAAGATGCAGGGCTTTGACTTTACCAAATTCAAGGAAGAACTTGGTAAGAGAGGTTTTAAAGTCCGGGAAGCCAGGGCAAGCACCGGGAAACTTAACGGCTACTATGTCACAGCCCGAAGCGGTACGGAGTATAAGGCAAGCGAGATAGGGAAAGGCTACACTCTCGCCCATATCGAGCGGACACAAAGCAAACTGAAGTGCAACTCAATGAACATATCTCATGGAAACAAACTCACACCCGGAAGCGGCAGCTTCCAACGTTAAGCAGGGACAGTACAGCCCCCGGAAAAGAAAAGATACAACGCCAAGGGTAAACCCGCAGCTTGCGGTAGAACTGGTGTATCAAGAACTAAAGCGTGTTGAAGTCTATACGAAGCGCATAGAGGACGCAACAGCCCGAAAGGTACAAATAGACGGGAAAAGCCTTGAAAGTGCCGAAAATCGCCTAAAAAACGTGTTGGCGGACTTTGAACGGCAGGGGTACAGAATGAAAAACGGCGGTTATGTGGACAAACGAATTTCGTTCTACTCAATCCTTTGTGCTGTTATCTCCCTATTGTTCGCTTGTTTCATGTGCTATCTTTGGACGGATGCAGCCAAAGACCGGGACAACTACAAGCAGTATTATGAATACTACCAAGAGCAGGCAAGGGAACAAAAGGGGAATAAATAAACATCTAACTTTACGAATTATGGGAACAACGGAACACGAAGAACCCCGGTTCTTCTTCATACTGAACAAGGGTGCGAAGTCCGGCGGCGAAATCACCCATGCCGTCCTAAACGGTAGTATCGTTTCGAAGCCGGCAGGCTGGGACGCCTTTCATGGGCTTGCACTGGCGAGAGAGAAACTAAGCAGCGAGGAAATACAACAGCAGATGAAAGAACTTGGTGTAGAAATGGAAATCGTTCCTCTGATTTGACAAGATTACCCGGAGTGTTTCAGCCGGGTAATCTTGTTACTTATCCTTGATTTTCCCTTTAAGGGCGTTTATAATCCACCCTTTCGGATTGTTCTTTTCTCGTGATTTTCCGTTTAGGAGAGCCAGTTCTCCGATAAGGTCGGTTATCTTTTCTTGTGCCGTTATGAATGTCTCTTTGTTCCGGTTTATCTCTTCCGATGTGAAGCCGCAGGAATAACGGAGGTACTCGTACACATGGCTGTCTATCTGATATCGTGCTGTAACCTTTGCTTGCAATTCTTTCCCTTCCAGTTCTTCATCTCTGAACTGTGGTTGATAGACCGGGTAGAACCTAAACCCGGTCACCTTGCTACGTTTGTTGTTTGGGTTTTCACGCACTTTCACGTAGTTGAAAGTGTATGGGCAGCTCTCATCAAGCGCAGCCTTTGCTGGTTTCAAAACTCTTTCCTCAAAATGATCTATTCTGTCTTTTCCGTTCTTGTCCTTGTATTTGTCCGCAGGTATGCCAAGACGGTCTTTCAAGTTTTCAAGGGATATATCCAAAGGGTACACCTGCCCACTCATTAACATGTAAAACCTAAGGGAATACCCAGTAGGTAGCGCAAGAGCCTTGTTTAACTCAAATTCTCTGTACCCCTTGGCGAACTTGGTAAACACATCCCAAAGGTCGTTAGACACACGAAAGGTTATAATGCCAGTGCGTTTTTTATATTTTGGGTTAGATATAAATCCGCACTTCCACCATTCCTCGTCATCTTCGTAAGTAAAAAAACGTCCTGCCAAAGAATCGAGTGCGGCTATGATTTCATTGTAATCACGTCCGGAAAAAATAACGTCAGATACATGCATTTGTGCATCAACATCCCAAAGTCCATGCTCAAACTTGCGTTTCGTGCCTGCATAATCTTTCAGTTTTACTCCCTTTAGTTCAGCTTGGCACGCTTCCAGTATGCGAAGAACTATTCTTTGTTCGTGTATGGACATGTCTTGCTGTTTTGACCATGTATATACCCATGAAACAACAACATCTTTATTCTTGGTAATAGGTAGTTTCTTTTTCATAAACGATTGATTTGCTGCAAATATACACAATCCCCACATTAAAACAAAAAAAGAGGGGTAAAACTCCCAAAGTGTGGGGACTAATTTACTTTTAAACTCCCAAAGTGTGGGGACTAAACTCCCAAAGTGTGGGGAAACACATGTTCTAATCCCTTTATTTATGGGCGTTTGCGAAGAAGTGATAGAGCATATTACAGACGATGCTTATAACAGACAAGGGGAATTTATAGAGCTAAGTGGTTGATTTACTGTCGGAAAAAGAAAAACGATAGGGAAAAAGAGCAAAGCAAAACCAACCAACG
>NZ_JADNBB010000067.1 GCF_015550595.1 Parabacteroides goldsteinii | reverse complement strand
GCTCATAAACTCAGATGGGGCATGAAAGCTCAAAAAAAAAGTCGGCAGAAAGAAAAGGCCATCCCGGAAAGGGGTTTAAAAAAAGGTCTTTAAATCTAGCTGAAGCATAAGTTTAATTTTAATAGATAAAAGACTATGGCACATCAGAGTAAATATCCTAGTTTAGACAGACAATGGCATAAGATGATGTTTTCTTTCTTTGAGTATCTTCCTATGCAATATCGGCAGGCAACGGAAAGAGAATGGCAAATTCGTAAGATGATATGGAGTTTTAAGGATGGAAAAGCTTATTTGAATATAGCTTGGATGATAGCGAATAAGTTACATCAAGTTTTTGGTGATGATGTTAAGAATATTGTTTTTGCTTGTGTTCCGGCTTCTTCCGCTGATAAGAATGAACTTCGTTATAAGGGGTTTGCTTCGGCTGTGTGTAAGTTTTCAGGTGCTATCAATGCGTATGAACATATACGTGTCAGTGGAGATCGTTTGGCTATTCACGAGAAATTTGACAGCAAGTCGCTTCAAAAAGTACAAGTGATAGAATTTGACAAGGACTTTTTTCGGGGTAAGAAAATCTTGGTATTTGACGATATTTTAACAAAAGGGTTTTCGTATGCTCGTTTCGCATGTCAGTTGGAAAAAATAGGAGGTGAGGTTTTGGGAGGTTTCTTTTTAGGTAAAACAGTTGTCCGTATGTTATAAGATGAAAGAAAAAGAGAGTTATATAGAGAAGCAGAAGGATATCTTTGGAGATACTACTTGGTTCACTTATCGTTATGAGGTGAATGGAATGGTGTATGAAACTTCGGCAGGTTCGTTGGATATATGTAGAAAGGCACGTGATAAATGGATGAAAATGATGTCCGTTGCTTTTACCGGTCATAGAACGATACGAACAAATAAATATGCTTTGTCCGTATCGTTGAATGAAGAGGTACGTTTCTGCTATGAGAATGGAATCCGTTTTTTCTATATTGGTTGTGCGGTTGGATTTGACATGATGGCTGCTCATACCGTACTTGAACAAAGGAAACAATATCCCGATATGGTTTTGGTGGCGGTTGTTCCTTATGTCGGGCAAGATGTGTATTTCAACAAAGAGGACAAACAGAGGTATGCTGATATTTTGCGCCAAGCCGACAAGGTGGTAGTTCTATCCGAATATTATTATGCCCAATGCTATGCCCACCGTAATGATTACATGATTTCACACGCCTGTAGGCTGATTGCCTATTGGGATGGAAAATCTGCCGGAGGAACTTCTTATACGTTTAACAAGGCACAAAAAAAGAAATTGGTGATATACAATCTGTTTTGATTCAGATTGTATATCGTTGTTTTCCAGCGGTATGATCAAACGTGGCGATGTCATACTGTCTGGTTGCTGTAAGTGCTAATACTTCCGATGCAAAAGAGAAAGACACAATAAATATGAAAAGCAATGATAGATGAATTTTACTTAATTGTTTTACCTTTGTAAAACATTAGTGTCCCATTAAAATTGGGACGAATTAAAAATTAAATAAACTTGGCCCATTTGGTCCGAATCGTTCTTTGTCATTTTGAAATTTAGTTTTATCAAAGAGGTCTCTCAGATGAGTCTTATCAGTCAATGAGATGCTCAGTATTTGTAACACTTCATATGTACTTCTGTTCAGTTGCATATCGTGTTGAATGATTGCCACCAAACAGTAAGCGCATATAGCAGCATATATCTGTATTCGAACAGCATTCTCTGTAGTTCCCCAAAATCTTTTGATTTTAAGGTGCTGCTTGAGCCATTTGAAAAACAGCTCTACCTGCCAGCGATTTTTATAAAGTTCAGCAACTTGAAGCGCAGATATATGCATCGCATTGGTTATGAATGTAAATTCTCGTTCTTGTTCTTCATCCCAATATTTAACCAATCTAAGTGGCTCTGGATAATATTGTTTAGGATAGAATCCTGTCAGAAATACACTTGCGTCTGAAAGCACATTCTTAGGCAGCCTACGTTTCCATTGGATGGATTTGTACCCGAGATTCTTTTTTGCTCTGACAACAAAGTAGGCTTCAATTTGATGAATTTTATACAGTATTTTGAAGTTGTTATAACCGCGGTCAAAGATGTAATAAGAGCTTGGTTCATAAGGAATTTCAATCATAACTTTAGAATCGTGTACGGATGCTTCCGTGATATGAAAGAATGCAGGAATCTGTGTTTCCACATCATATAATGTATGCACTTTGATACCACCTTTCTTTTTGCGGAATTTTGCCCACCAAAAGACTGAAAGGCACAGGTCAATAGTAGTCGAATCGAAAGCATAAACGTTACCGCCAAGTTTGAAAATATGATTAGCACACTTTTGTCGTGCTTCGCTAACCAGGTAGTAAGCATATTCTTCAAAGATGTGATAGTCTCTATCTTGATTTGCTCTTGCCAGCGATGACTTTGATACATTTTTACCCATTCCTAAATGATAACATTTGGAATGATGAGCTTCAAGAGCAACTATCAAATCTCGCAGACTTTCACGATTAGAAAGTTGACCAAACATCAAAGCAAGTAGTTGATTCCAGCAGGTGAAGTGCTTCACATATTTATCACCATCATACTTGGTGACTATGCGGTTAAACTTACTTCGATTCAGAAATGAAGCCAATTGAGCGAAAACGTATTTGTCTTGGAACATATGCCATCGGATTAATCTGATGCAAAGCTACAAATTCAAGTCCGTTCGCTCGGAAAATCGCTGTAACTAACTAAATTTCAAATATTTCAAAGAACTCTTTTAGATTTTAATGGGACAACAATGTTTGTAAAAGGTAAAACAATATGCGTTTTTCAGATACAGAGAACAATATGACCTTTTGCATAGGTGTGTGTTGGTTAGGAACTCCAAATATGGAGTCGTTGCAGAAAATAATGATGAACTTGAATATTATTGATAAGGATGGAAACAATGGAAGCTAATGAACTGATGCGATATGCCTATGAATTACTGCAAGGGCATTCGAATGAAGAATGTGCCCGAATATTAAGAGAAGTGGTGGCCGAGTGTCAGGTGTGTATAAAGAACTGTGAAGAAGGTGTTTTCGAAAATATGCTAAAGTAATAACAACAAGAATATGGAAATTACTCATAAAAATCAAGGAGAACTTGACTCAACCATGCTCCCATTCGTGATGAGAGAGCTGGTAGAACTGGTCATGAAGAAAAAGGCATTGCCTTTAGGCGATGCACTGTATTATATATATTCTTCCAAGTTGTATAAATCTTTGCTGGATAAGAGTACCAAGTTATGGTATTCAAGTACATTGTCGCTTTATGAAACATTGGAGAAGGAAAAAACAGAAGAAAAACGACGGTATAACGGTGACACGAAGATCCTGCTTTTCAAGATGTTCTGCATTGAGAATTATAGGGAGGAAAAGAAACAAAGTGCGGAAGAAACCTTGTTGTTGTTTTCGGACTATGGGGTTTTTGATTTTTTGGATGAGACTTTTGAAATGCTTCATACCCAAGACCCCGAATATATATTAGATACTATAACGACTTATATCAATAAAAGAAAATGAGACTATTTCATGGATCTACAGTTACCGTGAAACGCCCTAATATACAGAAAGGACGGAAGGCTACGGACTTTGGGAAGGGATTTTATACGACAACCAACTTTGAACAAGCAAAAAAATGGGCTTTGTTGAAGAAGAACAGGGAACAGAGCGAAAAAGCAATCGTCTCTGTTTATGAAGTTCCCGATGATATTCTTGATAGGGAATATCCGGTTCTTCGGTTTATGGGTGCGACAAAAGAATGGCTGGAGTTTGTTGTCAACAACCGCAGAGGAAGAGAAAACGGTGACTATGACCTAATAATGGGGCCTGTCGCAAATGACCAGTTATATGCGACAATTCGGCTTTATGAACAGAGAGTTGTTACGGCTGAAGCCGCTATTGAGATGCTGAAAGCGCATAAGTTGTTCAATCAGCTTTCATTTCATACGGTAACAGTCGCTTTGTTGTTGAAGTTTGTTGAATCAATTGAAGTGGGGTAAAGAATATGTGAAGTGAAAATAGGGGGAAGTTTATCCCCCAATGGTAAGGTTGTTTTTTGCGTCCACTTAGTTTTTTCCCACCCACCCTTTCAGCGGAGTGACTGCCCGGCAGTCTGTTGCTTACCCATATGTCCTAGCCTTTTAGGGCTGTAGATAGGTAGTTGGATATTTCGCTGCCAAATCGGCAGTCCGCTTCAATCGTTTGCTTGCTTTTCTCCGAGTGGAGCCTTTCTGCTTTTCCGGTGGTGTAATCTTCTTTTATTGGAAACAGGTGTAGTGGCTGTATGCCTGTGTGGTTATGTTCTCCCGCAGAATCCGCAAGTCAGTTCTTCCGTTGCAGCTTTTCATTTTATCGTGCAGTCACTTTTTTCGATACGTGGAATATGATATGCTTCATTCTTCGGCTTCATTTTGCTGAATTCAACTTGCAAATGCAACAGAATTCTGATTAATAATTTGTTTAAATTTTTCGTTTGGCGTGAGGTATCCA
>NZ_JADNBB010000066.1:375-4533 GCF_015550595.1 Parabacteroides goldsteinii | reverse complement strand
AGGAGGTTGTTTCGGCAATGCCGAAGCTCCGGATGATGACCATTGCAATCCCGCCCACGTTTGGAACTTCTCTTTTCTGGTTTGCCCATAATCAGCCGCATAGCGGATGACTACGGGCAAACCGGGAATGAGAACAGTCATTCCGATGAAGGGGAGGGTGGGGAAGAATACTGCGTGAACGCAAAAACACTCTCGGATATGTAGCAAAAAAAAGCGGCACTAGGCCGCTTCAATCATTTGCTTGCTTTTTTCTTTTTAGAGACAGCCTTCTGTTTAGGCTGATCCGGTTTTTCTTCTTCTTTTTCCGGAGCCGGATAAAACTTGGTGGCTACCATCACAATGCGGTTACGCTTCTCCCCACTTTTAGAATCCGTCCATTCTTCCGGCTTAAAGTAGCCTTCAACGGTTATCAGCTCACCTTTTTTCAATACATCGAAGGAATCCAGTGCTTCATTCTTTCTCCAGGCTTCAATCCCCATGAAAGCGGAAACATAAGAGGTTTCTTCACCTGTCTTGTCTGCACGGCTGACCGCGATAGAAAAGCGTGCTACGCTTGCTGTTTCAAAACTACGGATTTCTGCATCCTTACCGATAAAACCTGTTACTGCGAATGAATTTTCAATCTTTTTCATATCTCTGATTTTTTAGAAGTTAATTAATCAATTTTACAGTGCAATAACTGATTGTTGGCTTTGGGGGACACCATGAAAAAAGATATAAATACTCTTTTTATGCTGGCCGGAAAAAGGAAGATTTGTAACTTTTTTATTGGTGAAGATGGCAGCAAATAATTCGGGTTAAATACGCTTTTTATGCAAGGCAAAAAAAGGAAGATTTCAGACGAATAACAACGTGGTGTTTGTGAATCGTCCCCTTATCCCCGTAAAAGGGGTTAGCAACAATCTATATTTGCAACGGAAAATGATTTGACTTCCCTAAAAAATGATATGAAAAAGACAAAACTTGAAAATCAGCAACAGGTTTGGAAAGGATGCAAAAAACAACCGGTCAGACAGCAAGCATGGCACATTCCGAAAATATGGTCAGCCGCCTATCGACACACCGGAAGAAACCTCTGCAATTCCTTTTAAAAAAATGAAGCCGAAGAATGAAGCATACAATATTCCACGTATCGAAAAAAGTGACTGCACGATAAAATGAAAGGCTGCAACGGAAGAACAGACTTGCGGATTCTGCGGGGAGAACATAACCATACAGGCATACAGCCACTACAACTGTTTCCGGAAAAAGAAGATTATACAACCGGAAAAACAGAAAGGCATCCACTCGGAGAAAAGCAAGCAAACGATTGAAGCGGACTGCCGATTTAGCGGCGAAATATCCGACTACCTATATACAGCCCTAAAAGGCTGGGGCATATGGGTAAGCAACAGACTGCCGGGCAAATAAAAGGAGAGTGGCATAGCCGCCGGAAAGAGGTTGTCTCGATGTGGCCGAAGCTCCGAAAGCAGACCGGATATGCCTCTCTCCTTTGCCTTCCCCATTCCTGGATTTCACACAATCACGGAGCCTGCGAGTGACTATGAGAAATCCTGAAACGGGGACAGTCACTCCGCTGAAAGGGTGGGTGGGAAACATGTGACTTTCTCCAAAATAACAAATAGGGGTATAAAGATCTCAAAAGAAAAGAAAGCCGTTCCAGAAAAGACTGGAGCAACTATCACCATCTACTGTTCTTTAAGTTAATTGCAGCAAATCCAAATCATCAGTGACCAATCCATCCAATACATGTTGGATTTTATCAAATATAGCCTTATCTATGCCATACGTGGCGCATAACGATTGAAATTTGCTTACAGCATCGAACACCTGTAATATCTTCTTTTCGGGCTCCTCTACAAAATCCTCGGCAAAGTTGACGAAATCACTTGTAGTCAAGGCAGACCTTTTGCCCATCACGCCCATCGAATGAATGTGTGCTGAAGAATTTTCCCATGTATTTGCCGTGAACATTACATCATATGCAGGTGATAAACGCCATACCCCTGCCTTATCCATGATAAACGATATGTTCTTATTATGATCATCGGATATACCTGCGACATAATTAAATACCATTCTGATAAATATCTGATCTTTGTCTTCCTGGGGAAGTTTCAGAGTCTCTGCTATCCAACACAGCTTCATATAATCATCTGCACCCGGCATAATGGCCGCAAGGGTCTGACTAAAGAGCTTTTCTCCATTCTTACGATCAAATCTTTCCGTTACGAAATGATTTCTTCCATCAATTTCTTTCAGGAAGCATGGCATCATGTTGATTCCCGCCGCCTTTGCCATTTCGCTATATACCATTTCTATCTCTGTGGTAGGAGAGTCATCTGCTTCTTTAAATTTGATGATATACTGCTTAAAATTTTCAGGCAAATCCACCTGGCCGGAACGAAACTCTTCCGTTTCGAGATTATAGGCAATCACTGCCTTCGGGCGCATGCCACCGGCAGAAGTTCCAAGATATATCAACTTTTTCATCGTGAGGCTATCCTCCGGTGATATGACAGCAGCATCTCGATCATTATATATTTTAGAAGCCAAAGTTGCCAATGATGACATATTTACTGACTCATGGATGGCATCATCATTAAATTCCGGTTCAAATTCCAATGCTCCCATAGCCCTCTTGCCAATATAAGAGAGCTTCAATAGAGGCAATGATTCCGTAACCTTTATATTATTATCCGTGAGCCATTAGTCAAATAGGGAAGCCCCCCATTTGTCAGGAAGCGCATCTGCAAGAAATTCCGGAAGCCCTTGATATAATTTATCTTTATTCCCATAGAAAGACGCAAACAAAGGGGTTCTCTTAGGGTGTGTGGAAGGGCATATATCATAATCTTGTTTCCTATATTCATCCGTAAATTGGAATACAGAACAATGCTTTTCAAAGTCCCAATTCAATTTGCCAATGCAAGTCCCCCACAGATATACATTCACTATAATCGGCTCTTTCTTCATACCATCTTACGTTTACCGTTAATTCTTTGTATTCTTTTACCTGTTTTTTCATTGATTAGGAAAGGGGAGTCTGGAAGTTCCGGAACCAAACCGACAACGCCTTCAAGAGTTCCACTTATACGCAAAATCTTAAGCAATGTACTTAGGGCAATATCACTTACTTTACAAGATTCTATTCTCTTAATAGTAACGATAGATACTCCTGCCTTATCCGCAAATTCTTGCTGGGAAAAACAGCAGCTAAGTCTTATAGACTTAACTCTCTTGCAGATTTCCTTTACAATACATTCATCTGAAAATTCGTATATTGTATATGTATCATATAATCTTTTCATAGAAAAACATATTTAGGTATCATTTTTGATACAAAAATACCGATAAATCTGAAAATCACCAAATTAAGAAACACTTTTTTTATAATCTTCTGCCGCATTAGCAAACGATTGAAGCGACCTTGTGCCGCTTCAATCGTTTGATTGCTTTTTCTTTTTAGTCCGGGGGTTCTTATTTTTCCGGAGTCGGGTAGAACTTAGTAGCTACCATCACAATGCGGTTACGTTTCTCCCCACTTTTAGAATCCGTCCATTCTTCCGGCTTAAAGTAGCCTTCAACGGTAATCAGTACATCTTTTTGCAGTATCCAAAAAGCATAGCGGTCTTCCATCTTACTCTAGGCTTCAACTTTCATAACAGAGGAAACAAATGTTTTTTCTTCATTTATCTTGCCTATGCGACTGACCACAATAGAGAAGTGTGCAACCTTTACTATTTCGAATAAATGGATTTCTGCATCCCTACAAATCCTGCCTGTTACTGCGAATGAATTTTCAATCTTTTTCATATCTCTGATTTTTTAGAAGTTAATTAATCAATTTTACAGTGCAATAACTGATTGTTGGCTTTGGGGGACACCATGAAAAAAGATATAAATACTCTTTTTATGCTGGCCGGAAAAAGGAAGATTTGTAACTTTTTTATTGGTGAAGATGGCAACGAATAATTCGGGTTAAATACGCTTTTTGTGCAAGGCAAAAAAAGGAAGATTTCAGACGAATAACAACGTGGTGTTTGTGAATCGTCCCCTTATCCCCGTAAAAGGGGTTAGCAACAATCTATATTTGCAACGGAAAATGATTTGACTTCCCTAAAAAATGATATGAAAAAGACAAAACTTGAAAATCAG
>NZ_JADNBB010000066.1:0-275 GCF_015550595.1 Parabacteroides goldsteinii | reverse complement strand
AACAATCTATATTTGCAACGGAAAATGATTTGACTTCCCTAAAAAATGATATGAAAAAGACAAAACTTGAAAATCAGTAACAGGTTTGGAAAGGATGCAAAAAACAACCGGTTAGACAGCAAGCATGGCACATCCCGAAAAGATGGTCAGCCGCCTATCGACACACCGGAAGAAACATCTGCAATTCCTTTTAAAAAACTTGAGTTCAACTTATAAATGCAACTTTTTGGGTGCGGATAATAAGCAATAAAAACATTTATTTTTCAGAGAGGAAA
>NZ_JADNBB010000065.1 GCF_015550595.1 Parabacteroides goldsteinii | reverse complement strand
ACAAAACACCGCAGTATATGCACCATCAGAGGCAAATTAAAATTAAAAGTTATAAAAACAAACAGTTCAGCAAGGCTAGCCTTGCTGAACTGTTCTGAATGTTTTATTTTTGTCCAATAACTGTAACGGTTATTTAGGACTAGTCATATATCAATTATGTTTAAATGGAGCGTCCCTTAAACACATTGGATTGTTCTGTCGGATACAAGGTACCGGTAAATGAGATACGGTTGCTGTTGAAGTTAGGACTTACAGTGGCCGTACATTTGTTGGTGCCTTTCGCCATACGGAAAGTAACGTTTGCCGATACGGCTACGCCCTGTACCATCATACTGAAGGTGACGTTGCCTTTTTTATCGGTCTTCATTTCGACATTGGAGGCATTACCTTCGACAGTGATACCACCTATACCGTTAGGGCCTGCATAAGCTCCGTTGAATGCCAACTGGATTGTCGCCCGGTTTCCATCCATCGATACGAAGTTAGTGCTGGGAGTTACATAGACAAAACGTCCGCGTTTAAACTCTACACGATCGGCTTCGAGCACGAAGTCTTTACTGTTAAGAGCCTGGACGGCTTGTTCAAACAAAGCCATGTTCTCGGCTTCTTCCGCTGCTTTCCTGGCTTCTTTCTCAGCCTTCTTTGCAGCCTTTTCCGCTGCTTTATCCTGTTGTGCCATCATAGTTCCTGAACCGAGCCCAAACAGCAGGACAGCTAGCAATAATAATACTCTTTTCATACTTCTTTTCTTTATAATTAATACGTAGCGAACCACTTTTCATATAATAGACAAATAAGTCGCCGGGAAGTTCAATTTAACGATTCACTTTTTATGTTTTTAACATGGTACCATAAGAAACCCCAAGCAGTTACGGCTGCAATGAAGTCCGAAAAAGGAGAAGCATACCACACGCCGTCGAGTCCCCAGAACTCCGGGAAGATGAGAAGCGCAGGAATGAGGAACAGGCACTGCCGGCTTAAACTCAGGAACATCGCCTTCCAGGCTATACCGATACTCTGGAAAAACTGGCTGATGGAGATCTGGGAACCGACAACAACAAAGACCAATAAACTGATCCGCAGACCGTTGGCCGTAACGTCTATCAATTCGGGATCGCTGGTAAATGCCCGGGCTATCAACCGGGGAAACAGGACGCTTGCCAGACAGCCCAATCCCATGATGATCGTTGCGGTGATGATGACCAAGCGCAAAACCTCCTGCACACGCTTATGTTGTCCGGCCCCATAGTTGAAGCCGACAATAGGCTGCATGCCCTGCGCGATACCGATAATGAGCATCACCAGCAACATACCGACACTGGTGATGATACCGTTGGCTCCCAAAGCCAGGTCGCCCCCATGTACTTTCAAGGCATAGTTCTGGATAACGACCACCAGGCTACCTGCCAGCTGCATGGCAAAGGGTGAGATACCGATGGTGACGATGTTCCATACCACATGTCTTTCCAGACGGAAAGTTCCTTTATGGAAGCGCACGATGCTGTCTTTCTGAATGAAATGGTTCATAACAAACATTGCACTCAACAGCATGGAGATAATCGTTGCAATAGCAGCTCCCTGTATTCCCATATCCAGCCAGAAGATAAAGATAGGATCGAGAATGATATTCACCACCGCCCCGATCAACATGGTGAACATGGCTTTCTTCGGATAACCGGAGGCACGCATGATCGCATTGAAACCGAAGCTGAGCGAGGTCAGGATAGTACCGGGCACAACTATATTCAGATAGTCGCGGGCATAAGGAATAGTCTGTTCGCTTCCCCCGAAGGCCATCAACAGGTCGTCCATCCAGATCATACAGGGGATGACTGTCACGATGGTGATAATGAATGTCAGCGTAAAAGCATTCCCCAACACCTTTTCTGCCATCTCGTTCGCCCTTCTTCCCAAATGGATGGAGACACGGGTAGCGGAACCTGCCCCTATCAGCATACCGAAGGCTTGCAGGAACAACAGGATGGGAAACGTCAGCGTCAGCCCGGCCATTGCCAGTGCACCGACTCCCTGACCGATAAACACACGGTCGACAATATTATACAACGCATTCACCATCGTTCCGACCACTGCCGGGATAGCATACTGCAATAATAGGCGGCTTACTTTCTCATGCTCTAGTCGCCAGGTTATTTCATTTGCCATAATTTCATCTATACTTAATCTTGTTATACTATTGTTTCCTTCTCATATACCCTCCTACGGGAAAGTCGGCATGTCTTCTCCGGTAAGGCGAGACTTCGCTATCCCCGTTGTCCGCATGGTACCGCATCCCGATGCGGCGACCTACCGCGTCCCGGTGAGGTTCTTCACCGCATCCCGATGCGGCAAGCCACCTCATCCCGGTGAGGCACAGCCTCGCCTTACCGGTTACGGGCATACTCCCTTACCGCATCGACCACTGCCGCCACCCCGGAGAGTTCCACCTCCTCCCCTCCGGGCAAGGCGAGGAAGATGTGGCGGACATCAAGACAGTTGATACGAGGTCTGTCCGGTCGAACGGACGAGGGACGGTAACCGTTACGTATCAAGGCGTTCCCCACCCAGTAGGATACCAGAAAGTCGCCCTCTACGCCTATCGGTTCGACAGGAGCCTCGGTATTCAGCTTCCCGGTAGAGGGATCGAAGACGATGCCTTCCTTTCCGAAGAAAGATTCGAAGGCACCGCTCAGAATCAGGTCTTCGGGTGTACCGCAAGCCATCGGACGGCCTTTCTCCTGGAGCCAGAGGCAGTCGCCCATCTGGATGGCCAGGTCGAGGTCGTGGGTGGAGAGCAGGATCGCTTTATTTTGTTCCATTGCCAGTCGATGCAGCAAGACCATCGTTTCGATACGGCTGGTTACGTCGAGGAAGGCCGTCGGTTCATCCAACAGGATGATAGGGCATTGCTGCGCAAGAGCTTTGGCGATCATGGCTTTCTGCCGTTCGCCGTCGCTTAGTTCGGATACGTAGTTTTGTGCTTTATGGGCAATGCCGGCTGCTACGAGCGATTGCTCGATGATCTCCCGGTCGGACTTCTTCAGTTGTCCGAAGAAGCCGGTGTACGGATGGCGTCCCAGTGATACCAGTTCGTAAACGGTGATGCCGCCCGCGTTCGTCTTTTCCGTCAATACAACACCTACGGTGAGGGAAAAGTTGCTTTGCGAGTAAGACGACAGGGGTTGCCCCATCAGGGAGATATCACCGTCCAACGGTGGCTGAAAACCGCATAGGGTACGCAGCAGGGTCGACTTGCCCGCTCCGTTCAAGCCTAACAGGCAGGTTACTTCTCCGGGAAAGAGTTGCAGGTTAAGGTCGTCGTGGATGACCTTGTATTTGCCTCCTTTCAGCCGGTAGCCGATGCTCAGGCGGTTGGTTTCTATTACAGGTGTCTGTCTGCTCATCAGTCGAAATATTGGATATTCTTACGGTTCACGATCACATAGATGATAACCGGGGCTCCGAGCATCGGGGTCACAGCATTCAGAGGGAGGATGTTGTTGGTTCCGGGCATCACCATCAATATATTACAAAGCAGGGCGATGCAGGAGCCGGCAAGCATCGTGACGGGCACCAGCATCTTATGGTTGGACGATCCGAGCATCAGGCGGGCGATATGCGGCACGGCCAGTCCGATGAAAGAGATCGGGCCGCAGAAAGCAGTCGTCGTAGCGGTCAACAGGCCGGTACAGAAGAGGATCAGTATGCGAGTTCGTTTGATCTTGATCCCCAGGTTGGCGGCATACATTTCTCCCAGCAGCAGGGCATTCAGCGGCTTTATCAACAGGATAGCCAGAAGCAGTCCCGCAAAGGTGAAAAGGAGGAAGTAAGGCAGCTGCATCAGGGAAACGCCTGAAAAGTTACCTAATCCCCACATCACGAAGGCATGTACCTTGTCGGTGGATGCGTAATAGTTGAGTACCGATATCAGGGAGGAGGCGAGGTAGCCGATCATGATCCCGATGATAAGCAGCATGACGTTGCTTTTCACCTTTGCCGAAAACCAGATGATGAGTCCTAATATGCAGGCGGCTCCGGCAAAAGCTGCCAGGATAACGGCCAGGTATCCGCTGATCGGAAGTTCGGTGACCATGCTTAATGTACCGCCAAAATAGAGCATGATGGCAGCCACCCCCAGGTTGGCTCCGTCGCTGATCCCGAGGATAGAGGGGCCGGCCAAGGGGTTACGGAACAGTGTCTGCAACAACAGCCCGCTGGTTGCCAGCGAGGCTCCGGCCAGCAACGCCGTTACAACCTGCGGAAAGCGGCTTTGCAATATGATATTCTGCCAGGCCGGACGACCGACGTCTTTCCCCAGAAGGATATCGATCACGCTCTCCAACGGGATGGACACGGCACCGTACACCAAGCCACCCAGGAATAACAGGACGATCAGGATGGTCAGTAATATAGGGGGCCAGGTTATTCGTTTTTGCATATTATATATTTAGTTATTATCTGGTTTGAATGTTTCAGTTTTTGTCAAATGTGAATGTTTCTAAGATTGTCAGATATGAATGTAGTGCGTTGGTAGGGGCGGTTCGCGAACCGCCCTTACAGGCGCTGTCACAATGGAACAGACAGGTTCGACCGTAGGGGCGGGGTCTGCCCGCCCTTCTTCACCGGTTGTTATATTATTGTCGCAAAGGGCGGGCAAACCCCGCCCC
>NZ_JADNBB010000064.1 GCF_015550595.1 Parabacteroides goldsteinii | reverse complement strand
TCAGGCGATTTTCGGCACTTTCAAGGCTTCCCCTGTCTATTTCCACCTTCTTGGCTGTTGCGTCCTCTATGCGCTTTGTATAGGCTTCCACGCGCTTCAATTCTTGAAACACAATTTCTACCGCAAGCTGCGGGTTTACTTTTGGGGTGGTGTCCTTTCTCTTTCGGGGGCTGTACTGTCCCTGCTTATAGGTGTAGTCCTCCGTCTTTGGGTTTGAGGATGTTTCCATAATTCCTACTGATTGAGTTATACTTCAACTTTTTCTGTGTCTTCTCGATGTGGGCAAGCGTATAGCCTTTCCCTATCTCGCTTGCCTTGTATTCCGTTCCGCTCCGGGCTTCCACATAGTAGCCGTTAAGTTTGCCGGTACTCGCACGGGCTTCCCTCACCTTGAAACCCAGTTTTCCGAGTTCACGGCTGAATCCGGCAAGGTCAAACCCCTGCATCCTTGTAAGGACACTGTCCATAGCCTGTTTTATCTCTTCCCTGTTGGCTTTGCCTATGTCCTTTGACTGTACCAAATTCCGTTCTCTGGCTATGCTGTTGGCGGCTTCTGTGGCTCTCTTCCCTATCCAATTGTCTTTGTAGAGTTCCCCCGATAACGACACACGGTTTGCCAATATATGCAGGTGGGCTTGTCTGCTGTTCTTCTCCGTTCCGCTGTGCTTCACGATGATGTACTGGTGATTCATCAAGCCCATGCGCTGCATGAAGTCGTTGCCGAGCTTCGCCCAGTCCGCATCGGTCATGCCTGCACTTTCTTCCACTGAAGGGCTAACCTCAAACCGAAGGCAGTTATTCTTTACGTTCGGAAAATCAACAAAGTAAGGTTTCATCTCCTGCACCATCTCTTCGCCTGTGCAGCCGAAAAGCTCATGGCGGTGTATCTCGGTGGCTGCTGCCTCCCCGTTTATCTCTTTGGCAAGGTCGTACTCCAGTGCTGCCGTGCCATGAGATATGCTCTTTCCTTTTGCTATCATCGTGAAAGTATCTTTTTAAGTTCATTGATTAGTGCCTGGTTCTCCTCGAACACTTCCCTGTACTGGCGCCCACCGAAGTAGTTGTTCAGACGCTGGAGTGTCCCTTTCAGTCGGGCTATCTCCCGAAACAGTTCCCTTTCTTCTTCCGTGTACCTCTCTTTGGGTCGTCCGCCCAGTGCGAGCGTACGGCAGTATTCCGATGTGCTGATACCGCATCGGGCTGCCTGTTCCGCAAGTGCCGCCTTTTCAAGTGCCGTGCAGCGGAATGTTATCTTCTCCGTTCGATTTACTTCCATGTCGCAAAGGTAATCTTAAAATCCTTTTGAGCAAAGCGATAAAGGCAAAAATGTCCGACAAGGACACTTCTTGCTATATATACATACCGCATGGGAATACACACAGCACTAACACACTGCATAGCCACACATTTTTTTCTTTTTTCCCTGCCATTCCCACAACGGAACACGGAGAGCGGTCAAGGGTTCGAGCGGAAAAAACCGCACAGCGAAGCTGTTCAGGATTTTTTCAGATCCGAACTTGCGAAGCCCTTGACGGCTTCGGAGTGTGGAGTTACCTTTGCAGACTGAAAAGAGAAAAAACACTGTTCGCTTCACTAACGCTGACTGGTCAAATGATACCCTGTTCAGATATGATTTTTTTAAGAATAGATACACTTACGGTAGAGAAGTCTGACTTATCATAGACATCCACAAGATAAACACGACCTTCACTCTCCGATGCACAAATCGTGTATGTGATAACACGTGCTCCCCCAGACTTACCCTTCCCCTTAGAAACAATGGCAAGTCTTATTTTACGGATACCTGGGCTCAGTTCATCCCCCTGCATGGGGTTCTTTTCCAATGACTCGACAAAATCCTTCATGTCAGCTTTAAAAGACTTATACCTTTTTGCAAGGATTTTCGCTTCCCTCTCAAAATGTGGGGTGGTCTTTACTTCAAAGCTCATCAAGAAATGCGTTTGCGCTCTTGGCTGGCTGTTCACCAGCTTCGATTCGTTTCACTTCATTCAAGCCCTCTCTTATTCGAGTGGCTATTTTTTCTTCTACGGACACTGGCACCAGTTTAAAATCACCGATACGTGAAGTCAGAAAGACGGATTCTCCCTGAATAGCACGAAGAAGGGTCGCTGTCTGATTCGTCCGAAATTTGCTCAATGGAATTACTTGCATATATCTTAAACTTTTTTGATTGTGATACAAATGTAACCATTGTTACCGATATTGTAACCAAATTAATATACTTTAACATGCAGGAAAAAGCTTCAATAACCGCACACCCCCCCACCCCCCTTACGAGGGGGCTTTGTCTTTGTTTTCCCTATTGTTTTTCGTCCGTTTTTTCCGAAAGTTGGGAAGCAATCTCAACCTTATGAGCTTGTTTCTATCTTAACATCGACTATCTATGTCCTATCCTCGCGCGCGCGCATTATGCGAGAAAAACACCCTCTAAGTACGACATTTTTGATACTTTAATACGACATTTTTGATACTTTTTCGAAGGGGTAAAAGCGACATTTTTGATACTTTATGCGTCTATCTATTGTATTAGTCGTTTTTAATAATTACCTTTGCCTTAAACTTTTAAATCAGCACTTATGAAACCAACTACTTACATTAATTGGGACGGTTTGAAAGATATTCCGTTCTTCTACTGCGATACAAAGGAAGATGAAGAAAACAAAGACTTCGATATATACTATCAAGGGAGGCTGGTGCTGCATGACTACAACCATTGCGGGCACTACCTCTACACAGCTGCTGTGCTGTTCAGCAGAATCAAGAACAAAACGGCAGACTGGGTGAACCTGCGAAACCTTTGGATTCTGCGTGATTGTGTGCGTGAGAACTACAATCACGGCATAGGGGTGGACGACATTATCTTTGGAGAAAATTTTGATGGCGAGAACCTCGATACACTCACACCACTTACAAAGAAACGATTTGATTATTTGTGTAAGCGGATTAAGGAACTTGACCCATATGCAACAATCTAAAAAAGGCAGCATCTATGGCAAGAACTATAATAAACAATAAGCAAGTCTTTCAATCTTATGTTCTAACTACTGCTAAATATGATTTTTCGCCATATGAAAAGCGCATAATGTATAGACTAATTGAGCTTGCTCAAAAAGAAATTGAAGGGATAAAATTAAAAGATAACCTCCGAAAAATTGCTCCAACAAATTTCGGCAGAGAAATAACCATGCCTGTATCGGACATACTGAAAGACGAACAAGACAAGCACTACACTATTGCCAAAGCTGCATTCAGAAGCCTATCTGAAAAGCATATAGAGTACGAAGATGATGAAGTATGGTCATACACTCCTATCATAACTGCACCTGAAATAAAGAAGAATAGTGGCTCTGTAAAGTTCTATGTTTTCGATAATATTTGGAGGTGCTTGCTTGATTTTACCAAAGGATTTAAGAAGTATGAACTTATTACCGCCATGAAATTTAAAAGTGCTTATGCTATGCGGTTCTATGAACTAATGTCTGGACAAACAAAGCCCTTATTTGTGCCATTAGAAGGACCCGATGGGCTTCGTGAACGATTCTATTTGCAAGGAAAGTATGAAAAAGTAAACGACTTTCGCAGAAAGGTTATCGATGTAGCCAAAAAAGAACTCGACGAATCTTCTCCTTATTCGTTCGTAGCTAAGGAGGAAAAAGCTGGAAAAAAAATTATTGGCTGGACTTTCTTCCCTGTATTTTATGAAAACAGAGAAGACCCTGCGCTGCAGGAACAAGCGCGCATGGCTAAAGTTACAGCACGGCTCCAGCTGGAAAACAACGTATATGACTACCTTAAATTCTCCTTTGACTTCAAGTCTGATGAAATCAACAAAAACAAGAAAACCCTTATCGAGGGACAAAACCGTATTCCCGATTTTATGGGGTTCTTGGGAGAATTGAAGAAAGGCGCACGACTGGCAGAAAACCCCAAAGGATATGTTATCGGCGCTATTAAGAGAAAACTAAAAGAAATCTAACAGAAAGAGGACAACATAACAAATAATTTCTTAAATTTGCCATATCTAAACTTTAAATGTATACTAATATGAAAAAGTTTTTATTATCATTAGCTACTGCTTTTTCTTTTGTGTTATTCTTAGGGTCATGTACCAATGAAGAGGACATAAACAACAACGGTTATTCCGATAAAGAAAAAGCTAAAATCGAAACATTGATGAATTTGTTCGATTCTTATGGTTGGGAACTTGACACGACTGTTAGTATAGAACAGCGTAACAAAGAACTTTTAGAAATGGATTACGAAAAGACTAAAAGTTTCTTGGAGTACATGAGTAATGGTATTGAGTTTGATAATTTTGAACCAACTCAACAAAGTGAAGACAATGCACCAAAAGCCTTAAGCAACACAAGATCTACTATGACCTTTCCGATATATGGTAGTCATAGTAGTGCTGTCGCTTCATCGCAAACCACTATGATTTTATCTTATGACGGTCCAAAACCTTCCAGTGTGACGATACAAAGTACATCAGTATCTTCAAACCCTGCAACAACTTGGACTCCTGATGAATACGGTTCTTTTAACTTTTCAGGGAACAAATGTGATAATATAAAAGCCACAGGAATGATTAAATATGGCAGTATCTATAAACACAAATACGAAATGGTAGGGTGGTGTTCAAAAAATAGTTCAGGTATTGTTGATGACGGAAAAATAACTGGTTTTCATGCAATATAGCCAAATGATAAAATATATTATAAACAAAAAAGCGGAGAATACTACTCTCCGCTTTTTTGTTTATCCATTTCTTGAAAATACTCATAATACCTCTTGTAATTGTCCCTGTCCTTGGCTGCATCCACCCACAGATAACACATCAGACAGGCGAACAATAGGGAGAAAAAAGCACAAAGGATTGAGTACATTGAAACTTTCTTGTCCACATAGCTGCCGTTTTTCATTCTGTTTCCCTGCCGTTCAAAGTCCGCCAATACGTTTTTCAGGCGATTTTCGGCACTTTCAAGGCTTCCCCTGTCTATTTCCACCTTCTTGGCTGTTGCGTCCTCTATGCGCTTT
>NZ_JADNBB010000063.1 GCF_015550595.1 Parabacteroides goldsteinii | reverse complement strand
AAAAAATTAATACCGTCAAAAACTTGAGAATAAATAACGGATTCTGAGCAAGACAAAACAATTTATACAACGAAGAGTTTGATCCTGGCTCAGGATGAACGCTAGCGACAGGCTTAACACATGCAAGTCGAGGGGCAGCATTATATGTAGCAATACAAATAGATGGCGACCGGCGCACGGGTGAGTAACGCGTATGCAACCTACCTATCAGAGGGGGATAACCCGGCGAAAGTCGGACTAATACCGCATAAAACAGGGGTCCCGCATGGGAATATTTGTTAAAGATTAATTGCTGATAGATGGGCATGCGTTCCATTAGATAGTTGGTGAGGTAACGGCTCACCAAGTCTGCGATGGATAGGGGTTCTGAGAGGAAGGTCCCCCACACTGGTACTGAGACACGGACCAGACTCCTACGGGAGGCAGCAGTGAGGAATATTGGTCAATGGGCGAGAGCCTGAACCAGCCAAGTCGCGTGAAGGATGAAGGATCTATGGTTCGTAAACTTCTTTTATAGGGGAATAAAGTGCGGGACGTGTCCTGTTTTGTATGTACCCTATGAATAAGGATCGGCTAACTCCGTGCCAGCAGCCGCGGTAATACGGAGGATCCGAGCGTTATCCGGATTTATTGGGTTTAAAGGGTGCGTAGGTGGCTTTTTAAGTCAGCGGTGAAAGTTTGTGGCTCAACCATAAAATTGCCGTTGAAACTGGGGGGCTTGAGTATATTTGAGGTAGGCGGAATGCGTGGTGTAGCGGTGAAATGCATAGATATCACGCAGAACTCCAATTGCGAAGGCAGCTTACTAAACTATAACTGACACTGAAGCACGAAAGCGTGGGGATCAAACAGGATTAGATACCCTGGTAGTCCACGCAGTAAACGATGATTACTAGGAGTTTGCGATACACAGTAAGCTCTACAGCGAAAGCGTTAAGTAATCCACCTGGGGAGTACGCCGGCAACGGTGAAACTCAAAGGAATTGACGGGGGCCCGCACAAGCGGAGGAACATGTGGTTTAATTCGATGATACGCGAGGAACCTTACCCGGGTTTGAACGCATTTTGACAGGGGTGGAAACATCCTCTCTAGCAATAGCAATTTGCGAGGTGCTGCATGGTTGTCGTCAGCTCGTGCCGTGAGGTGTCGGCTTAAGTGCCATAACGAGCGCAACCCTTATCTTTAGTTACTAACAGGTCGAGCTGAGGACTCTAAAGAGACTGCCAGCGTAAGCTGTGAGGAAGGTGGGGATGACGTCAAATCAGCACGGCCCTTACATCCGGGGCGACACACGTGTTACAATGGCATGGACAAAGGGCAGCTACCGGGCGACCGGATGCTAATCTCCAAACCATGTCTCAGTTCGGATCGAAGTCTGCAACCCGACTTCGTGAAGCTGGATTCGCTAGTAATCGCGCATCAGCCATGGCGCGGTGAATACGTTCCCGGGCCTTGTACACACCGCCCGTCAAGCCATGGGAGTTGGGGGTACCTAAAGTCCGTAACCGCAAGGATCGGCCTAGGGTAAAACCGATGACTGGGGCTAAGTCGTAACAAGGTAGCCGTACCGGAAGGTGCGGCTGGAACACCTCCTTTCTGGAGCGAAGAGTTCGTTATCAAGTTATCTAAGGTATTAGTTAACTTGTACTACGGTTGAATATGTATAAAATATAGATCTACCGACTAAATAAAGTCGGCAAGAGAGAAAAATGATGCTGAGACAATACGTCAAGGCAAAGTTGACAGTCCTATAGCTCAGTTGGTTAGAGCGCTACACTGATAATGTAGAGGTCGGCAGTTCAACTCTGCCTGGGACTACTCAAACGAATCTCAAAAATAATAGGGGGATTAGCTCAGCTGGCTAGAGCATCTGCCTTGCACGCAGAGGGTCAACGGTTCGAATCCGTTATTCTCCACATGACTCAGCAATGAGTAAAAGATCTTTGACATGATGGACAACGTAAAATAAAGTAACAAGAGCAAGCTGAAGATATATCAATCCGAATTACCGTATGGTAACCGGAAAAAAGAAAGTAAGCAAGGGCAGACGGTGGATGCCTTGGCTCTCGGAGGCGAAGAAGGACGTGATAAGCTGCGATAAGCTGGGGGTAGATGCAAATAATCTTTGATCCTCAGATTTCCGAATGGGGCAACCCGTCAGATTGAAGATCTGACACCTCGTAAGAGGAGCGAACGTGGGGAACTGAAACATCTAAGTACCCATAGGAGAAGAAAATAAAAATGATTCCGCAAGTAGTGGCGAGCGAACGCGGAAGAGCCCAAACCGATATTGTTTAGGCAATATCGGGGTTGTAGGACTACGATATAGCAAGAAATTAGTAAAGTGGAACGTTTTGGAAAGAACGGCCCTAGACGGTGAAAGCCCGGTACACGACTTACTGACGAAGCTTAGTAGTATCCTGAGTAGCGCGGGGCACGAGAAATCCTGTGTGAATTAGCGGGGCCCATCCCGTAAGGCTAAATACTCCCGAGAGACCGATAGCGAACCAGTACCGTGAGGGAAAGGTGAAAAGAACCTCGAATAGAGGAGTGAAATAGACCCTGAACCCGTCTGCCTACAAGCGGTCGGAGCACTTTCTAGTGTGACGGCGTGCCTTTTGCATAATGAACCTACGAGTTACTTTCTCCGGCAAGGTTAAGTGATTCAGTCACGGAGCCGAAGCGAAAGCGAGTCTGAACAGGGCGCCATAGTCGGAGGGAGTAGACGCGAAACCAAGTGATCTACCCATGGTCAGGTTGAAGGTTAGGTAACACTAACTGGAGGACCGAACCGGTAAGCGTTGAAAAGCTTTCGGATGAACTGTGGGTAGGGGTGAAAGGCTAATCAAACTTGGAGATAGCTCGTACTCCCCGAAATGCATTTAGGTGCAGCCTAGGGTTAGTATAATATGAGGTAGAGCGACTGATTGGATGCGAGGGCTTCACCGCCTATCAAGTCCAGATAAACTCCGAATGCGTATTATATATTGCCCTGGAGTGAGGGCGCGGGTGCTAAGGTCCGCGTCCGAGAGGAGAAGAATCCAGACCATCAGCTAAGGTCCCCAAATAACAGTTAAGTTGAACTAACGAAGTCAGACTGCAGAGACAGCTAGGATGTTGGCTTGGAAGCAGCCATTCATTTAAAGAGTGCGTAACAGCTCACTAGTCGAGGAGTTTGGCGTGGATAATACTCGGGCATAAACTGTTTACCGAAGCTATGGATCCAAAGTATTGGATGGTAGGGGAGCATTCTATGTACGTTGAAGGTGAGGGATAACCCTTGCTGGAGTGTATAGAAAAGCAAATGTAGGTATAAGTAACGATAAAGGAAGTGAGAAACTTCCTCGCCGAAAGACTAAGGTTTCCTGATCAACGTTAATCGGATCAGGGTAAGTCGGGACCTAAGGATAAGCCGAACGGCGATTCCGATGGAAGAATGGTTTAATATTCCCATACTACTTTATAGAGCGATGTGGAGACGGAGAAGTGACAGTCCTGCCAACTGACGGAATAGTTGGTTAAAGGGTGTAGACGTTGATCGCGGTAGGCAAATCCGCCGTGAGAGTCGAACCTGACAGTATACCGAGTACTTGTACAAGGTAATATGGACGTAATCATGCTCCCTAGAAAATCCGCTAAGCATATTTATAAAGTACCCGTACCGTAAACGGACACACGTAGTTGGGTTGAGAATACTGAGGCGCTCGAGTGATTCACGGTTAAGGAACTAGGCAAATTGACCCTGTAACTTCGGGATAAAGGGTCCCACTGTAACAGGTGGGCGCAGAGAATAGGTCCAGGCAACTGTTTAACAAAAACACATGGCTGTGCGAAATAGAAATATGAAGTATACAGCCTGACACCTGCCCGGTGCTGGAAGGTTAAGAGGAGAGCTCATCGCAAGAGAAGGTTTGAATTGAAGCCCCAGTAAACGGCGGCCGTAACTATAACGGTCCTAAGGTAGCGAAATTCCTTGTCGGGTAAGTTCCGACCTGCACGAATGGTGTAATGATCTGGACACTGTCTCAACCGTGAGCTCGGTGAAATTGTAGTATCGGTGAAGATGCCGATTACCCGCGATGGGACGAAAAGACCCCGTGAACCTTTACTATAGCTTTACATTGAATTTGGGCAACTAATGTGTAGGATAGGCCGGAGGCAATGAAGCAGGCACGCCAGTGTTTGTGGAGCCGTCGTTGAAATACGGCCCTTTGGTTGTTTGAGTTCTAACCCGCGAAATGTGGGGACACTGTATGGTGGGTAGTTTGACTGGGGTGGTCGCCTCCAAAAGAGTAACGGAGGCTTCTAAAGGTACCCTCAGACCGATTGGTAACCGGTCGTAGAGTGTAATGGCATAAGGGTGCTTGACTGGGAGACATACAAGTCGATCAGGTAGGAAACTAGAGCATAGTGATCCGGTGGTTCCGCATGGAAGGGCCATCGCTCAAAGGATAAAAGGTACTCCGGGGATAACAGGCTGATCGCTCCCAAGAGCTCATATCGACGGAGCGGTTTGGCACCTCGATGTCGGCTCGTCACATCCTGGGGCTGGAGAAGGTCCCAAGGGTTGGGCTGTTCGCCCATTAAAGTGGCACGCGAGCTGGGTTCAGAACGTCGTGAGACAGTTCGGTCTCTATCTATCGTGGGCGTAGGATATTTGAGAGGCTCTGACACTAGTACGAGAGGACCGTGTTGGACAGACCACTGGTTTACCGGTTGTACCGCCAGGTGCACCGCCGGGTAGCTAAGTCTGGATTGGATAAGTGCTGAAAGCATCTAAGTACGAAGCCAGCCTCAAGATTAGATATCCCTTAAGGGTCGTCGTAGACTACGACGTTGATAGGCTACAGGTGTAAGGGCAGTAATGTCGAAGCCGAGTAGTACTAATAGCCCGAGACTTTCTTTTTCCGGGAGGAAGGATTGATATATCAGCAGATATGGTTTAGTGTAAGAGCTATACTGTATATAGCGAACGGTTACGATTAAAGTAGCGTTGTCCAGAGTCAAACATCTTAAAAGAAATTAAGGTGGTTATAGCGTTGGGGATCCACCTCTTCCCATTCCGAACAGAGAAGTTAAGCCCAACCACGTCGATGGTACTGCGTAAAAGTGGGAGAGTAGATAACCGCCGTTTTTGTCAGGTCGAAAGACTGAATG
>NZ_JADNBB010000062.1 GCF_015550595.1 Parabacteroides goldsteinii | reverse complement strand
TCAGCTAAAGCAGACGGCAAATGAACCTGTAATGGCGGAGTCTCTTTGATAAGGGGATAGCTTCAATGATAGCTCATATCTGACAATAAATGAAACAATACAAATACCTCCTTTTCGACCTCGACGGTACTATCACCGACTCAGAAACCGGAATCACGCGTTGTGTTGAATACGCACTAAACCATTTCGGCATTCAGGTAAATGACTTACGGGAATTATCCCCTTTCATCGGCCCTCCCCTCTTGGACTCGTTCAAGGACTTTTACAACTTTACCGATGAACAGGCAGCTATTGCCGTTGCCAAATACAGGGAAAGATATGCCGACAAAGGCATTCTGGAAAATAAATTATATCCGGGAATCAAAGAATTACTGGCAGATGCACAAAAAGGCGGCAGAACAGTAATACTGGCTACTTCCAAACCGGAAATATTTGCCAAACGCATCCTCGATCATTTCGGATTAAAGAACTATTTCTCCTTTGTCGCCGGTAGCGGACTGGATGGTTCTCTTCATACTAAAACAGATGTGATTAACTATATCTTACAGTCCAACAAAATAACTGATTTGGAATCTGTTGTGATGATAGGCGATCGGAAACATGATATCATCGGAGCAAAAAACACAGGGATCGACTCTATCGGTGTCTTATACGGTTTCGGTGATTATAAAGAACTATCAGAAGCCGGAGCAGACCATATCGTAGAAGATATCCCGGCACTCCGTAAATTACTCTTATAGCAGTAATTTACGGAATATACCATATTTCTCCCATCTATATTAATAACACAAACCAATCAGATAACGGCAAAGAATATCCCCACCAAACACAGCCACACAATAGAGAATACCCAACGAATACCCTTTCAGATTACAGGAGACCTTCAACGCTTTGAACATCCAGACCAATACCCAGACCAGAAATATCACACCGATCAATGAAAGCCATATTCCTACCAGAAAACCGGGTTGTGCCAACAATTCTGTCGGCGGCACGTTCATATTCACTTTTGCCAGATTCTGCATCGGAGGCAACATATTGAACAAATTCATAAAAATGAAAGGAATCTGGGCAAAAGCGACTGTCCCCAACACATCGATCACCCTGATCCGGGAACGAGACAAGATCAATCCTCCCAGATAAAACAAAACAGCCGGTACAATCCAAACCACCAGATGTTCGACAGCATAACACCACCAGGCAGGATTCGGGGCCGGCCCAAAGTGCAGTAAACCATGATAATGCCATCCGGAAAGATAACTGATAATAGTGGAGATAACCATTCCTAAAAGTCCCCACCCCAGCGCTTGAAAACCGGCAATCCATTCAAACGGATTAATAAGAAAATTCAACCATTGTTTCTTCATAACTATTCTATCTTATTTAATTTATCAATCAGATCATCCAATACATTCCTGACAGTCGGATAACTCACCCCCATATTCTTCGCCATATCTTTCAAGCTGCCGCTCGACTTGATAAAATCAACGATAAACAGTTGCTCCTTCTCGGTCAACCTTGCCAAAGGAGGCAGCTCAAAGTTTCCACAGACCTCTGTATCACATTGTCCACAAAACAACCGCCCCACTCTCAGGGGAGAATCACAGGCCGGACATTGCAAGGGTAATCGTTTCTTTTTCTCTTCCATTTTATTCATTCTTTACGTAACAAAGATAATAACATATTCAATATTATCAATTAAAACATAAATATTATTCACAACGCAATAAACATTATTCACAACACTATTCTATATACCCGCAATATCCCGATTCGAATAAATGCTTTTCTTATTTAGATTGATTAATCTACTTTATCACCTTTTCTATGAAAATATCTTCCCGATAGGGGAAATATTACGTTATTCCTCTTATTTTTGCAGAGGATGGAAAAATAATCAAGAATCTCTTATGGTAAATATTATAGACAAGATAAACTCTTCATACCCAATTTCCGATACAACGATACAAACATTGAAAGACCATGTTACTTTATGCCATTTCCCCAAAAAGTATCAGTTGATAAAAGCAAATATGTTTTGCAAATCAGCTTACTTCATCGAGAAAGGCATGACTCGTTCCTTTTGGCTGGTGAATGGAGAGGAAATAACCACTTCTTTTGCCTATGAAGGAAGTATTGTCTTTAGTATGGACGAGTTATATTATAATAAGGTAAGTGAAGAGTTTGTTGAAACACTTGAAGATGTAGTCGCCTATCAAATATCATTGACCGATTTACTTCAACTTTTTCAAAGCAATATCGAACTGGCCAATTGGGGCAGGGTCATTCATCAAAATGAATACAGACGTTTACATCGTTCACATAAAGAACGTCTTACATTGTCCGCAAAAGAGAGATTTGAAGAATTCAAACAACAATTCCCTGAAGTATATCAGCGTGTACAACTGGGATATATCGCTTCCTATCTGGGGATAACACCATCGACACTCAGCCGACTCAGAGCTCAGAAATAATCTTTATCCGGTAAAATTTGACATAGGACAAATTTTAAGACGCATAAGTTTTATAATTTTGGAGCTTCATAAGTTACACGTAATAATAATCTAAATAATAAACTCTTATCATGCAAAACATTTCTTCCGCTGCGTTTACAGACAGTAAACCTCATTACGATCTTCTCGACGGATTAAGAGGAGTTGCAGCACTTTTAGTCGTATGGTATCACGTCTTCGAAGGCTACGCTTTTGCCGGAGGCACTACCATCGAAAGTATCAATCATGGTTATCTGGCAGTGGATTTCTTCTTTATCCTGTCCGGTTTCGTTATCGGCTATGCGTATGACGACCGCTGGTCGAAGACGCTGACCATGAAAGATTTCTTCAAACGCCGTTTGATCCGTCTTCACCCGATGGTTATCATGGGAGCGGTTCTGGGGGTTATCTCTTTCCTGATTCAAGGCAGTGTAAAATGGGACGGGACGCATGTCTCTATCTCCCTGGTCATGTTATCCCTACTTTGTTCATTGTTTTTCATACCTGCCATACCGGGAGCCAATTATGAGGTCAGAGGAAATGGTGAAATGTTCCCTCTGAACGGTCCCAGCTGGTCGTTGTTCTTCGAGTATATCGGCAATATTCTTTATGCCCTGTTCATTCGCCGTTTGTCAACCAAAGCATTGACTGTTGTCGTCTTTTTGATGGGAGCGGCACTGGCAGCATTCGCCACCCTCGACGTATCCGGTTACGGTAACATCGGAGTCGGGTGGACATTGGATGGCGTGAATTTTATAGGCGGATTATTACGCATGCTCTTCCCCTTTTCTATGGGTATGCTTTTATCCCGTAACTTCAAACCCATCAAGGTGAGAGGCGCATTCTGGATCTGTTCGATCATACTACTGGGATTGTTCTCTGTACCATTCGTGGAAGGGACAGACCCGATTTCCATGAACGGACTTTATGAATCATTTTGTATCATCCTGATTTTCCCTATCCTTATCTGGGTGGGAGCATCGGGAACCACTACCGACACGAAGTCCACAAAGATATGTAAATTCTTGGGAGACATTTCTTTTCCGCTTTATATCATACATTATCCTGTGATGTACCTGTTCTATGCATGGTTGATCGACAAGGAACTTTACACGCTCGCAGAAACCTGGCAGGTTGTCTTGTGTGTTTGTGCCTTAAATATAGTTTTGGCTTATTTATGCCTGAAACTATATGACGAACCGGTAAGAAAATGGCTGAGTAAAAAGTTCCTCGCCAGAAAATAGGGATAAAAAGAATTAAAGAACGCAGATGACGCAGAAAGCGCAGAATATCGCAGATAAATTAAAAATAAAAGTCTGCGAGACTCTACACTTTCTGCGTTATCTGTGTCCGGTAATACAAACTTTTAATACATCTCCTTTCGTTTTTTCCGGCTATTTATCGTAAGTTTGTGAACCAATATAAACTTACAAACTAAATATATCATGAAACAAAACAACCTATGGATAACTGCCCTCGCATTGGGTATTACGTTATCCGCCTTCGGACAGCAGGCCGACAAAGGAATTTCCCAGGAAATGCTGCAACAGATCAAACAATCGTACAAAGGAACTCCTACCGACAAGGCTATCCATAACGCCATCAGTAACAACGACATCAATAAGCTGGCAGTAAATGCCGACAGCAAGAACAATTTCGATACTTACTTCTCTAATAAAGTGAACAGTAAAGGTATTACCAACCAGAAATCTTCCGGCCGTTGCTGGTTATTCACCGGTCTGAACGTTTTCCGTGCACAGGCGATCGCAAAGTACAATATGGGAGATTTCCAGTTCTCGCAGAATTACTCCTTCTTCTGGGATCAATTGGAAAAAGCCAACCTGTTCCTGCAAGGGATCATCGACACACGCGAAAAGCCGATGGATGACAAAATGGTGGAATGGTTATTCAAAAATCCGCTTAGCGACGGAGGACAGTTCACCGGCATATCCGATATCTTAGGTAAATATGGCGTGGTTCCCTCTGACGTAATGGTGGAAACCAATAGTAGCGAAAGTACGGGAAGAATGGCTAACCTGATCGGCCTTAAATTAAAAGAGTTCGGCCTGCAATTACGCGACCAGTCTGCCAAAGGGGCTAAAGTAGCTGCATTGGAGAAAGACAAAACTGAAATGTTGGGTACAATTTACCGGATGCTGGTCCTCAACCTGGGTGAACCGCCTACGAAATTCACCTGGACTCGCAAAGATGCACAAGGCAATCCGGTTGAAACAAAAGAATATACTCCTAAATCATTTTTCGATGAATATATCGGCAAAGACCTGACAAACAATTATGTCATGCTGATGAACGATCCGAGTCGCGAGTATTATAAGCTATATGAGATCGATTTCGACCGTCACCGTTATGACGGAAAGAACTGGACTTACGTAAACCTGCCGATCGAAGAGATCAAAGAGATGGCTATCGCCTCTATCAAAGACAGTACAATGATGTATTTCTCCTGCGACGTAGGTAAATTCTTCGATCGTGAACGGGGTCTGTTGGATGTGAACTATTACGACTACGGTTCACTGATGGGAACGACTTTCGGTATGGATAAAAAACAACGTATCCAAACATTCGCCAGCGGTTCGTCACATGCCATGACCTTAATGGCTGTTGATCTCGACGCAAACGGTACACCTAAAAAATGGATGGTAGAAAATAGCTGGGGGCCGGGAGCCAACAGTGGCCACCTGATTATGACCGACGAATGGTTCAACGAATATATGTTCCGTCTGGTAGTCGAAAAGAAATATATCACCGACAAAGTAAAAGACGTTCTCAAACAAACACCGACCCGCCTTCCGGCTTGGGACCCGATGTTTACAGACGAAAATTAAGAATTGTATTGAAGAACGAAGAAAAAGAACCCCGGCAGATTATTGGTCTGTCGGGGTTCTTTTATCAATGTTTCCTAATTACTTCTTTTTATTGTTTCTACTTCCTATCCAGGTCCCTTGTTTCCACAAATACTCCAATGGTCCTTGTTTATGGCGTGACAACCAATAACGGCTGAATGCCCATTGAACAGTGAAAATAGACAACCCGATAAGCAAAGTCTCTGTAGCCCCGGTCACACGATACAAACCCAAACCAAATCCATAATAAATACATACACCTATAATAGACTGCGAAATATAGTTTGTCAGGCTCATACGTCCATAAGGGATAATAAACTTTTGCCAGTTACACCCATTCTCCTTTTTAAACCAAATCAACACAAAGATCGAAACCAAAATTAGCATAAAGGCAAAATTGCTAAGAGATTGTGTTATTATATTATATGGAAGCAATACGGATGGATTACCTATATGTTCGGGAACAAAAACCCGAAGCAGATAAAGTGGTATGAATGCCAATATACCTATACCTAAGATACGTTTCCAGAAACCAATTGTACGATCACTCCTTATGAAAGATCCATTACGTCCTAATAACATTCCAAACATAAACAAGGCGGATGTCTGAAACAACCGTCCATTTTCTACCTGCCAGAAGTTACTATATAATTGTCCATCCCATATATTACTGCACAAAACCTCCACAAAAGAGCCATTCATAGTCACCCCGGCTACCCGTCCTGAATAGATCATGAATCGATTCCCGACAGCTGCATAATCCGGATCTAATAACGCATATAACATTCTGCCCCATTCAAAAGGCTGAAGCAACAAACAAACAGCGATCCAAAAAACAATTTTATCTTTCAGTTTGCATACCGGAATAAGAACAAAACCTGCAATGGAATAGAGTACCAGGATATCACCATTATAAAATAATGCATGAAGCTGGGCAAACAAAAACAACAGAACTAACCGCCAGGCAAAACGCCCCCGAAAATCGATCCCTTTTTGTTCCGCATGATAAAACTGAATATAGAAGCTGAAACCAAAAAGCAAGGAGAAAGTAGCATAAGCCTTTCCACTAAACAGAAAGAAAAAGCTATCCCACATCCATTTGTCCAGCCCCTGCAACCAAACCGGCTGAAATTCCGGAATGAAATAAATATTAGCTGAATTCAACTTGCAAATGCAACAGAATTCTGATTAATAATTTGTTTAAATTTTTCGTTTGGCGTGAGGTATCCA
>NZ_JADNBB010000061.1 GCF_015550595.1 Parabacteroides goldsteinii | reverse complement strand
TTTCCTCTCTGAAAAATAAATGTTTTTATTGCTTATTATCCGCACCCAAAAAGTTGCATTTATAAGTTGAACTCAAGATGACATTCGCCCCGATAACCGGTTCTCCTGTAGGATCTTTCACAACTCCATTCACTGTTATTTGCTGGGCAAACACAGAGATGGACATACACAAGCCTGCGATGAGTATCAACAAAGCTTTAAACCTTAAACGTTTCATGTGCTTAAATTTAAGTTCTTTACAAGTTTACTTAATAACCTTAACAATCCTTTTACCTTATAGATTTTTTAACCCTTTTATATCTTTCAGGTCTTTCACCTCGAAGATACTGATAGCGTAGCCACCACCGCAGACAGCCTTCAAATTCAATTTGCTCTTGTTTGTCAACAGTCCTTTCTTAATAGTATAGGCCTGCGGATTATTTTTCCAATCGGCATCTTTTGCATCTGCATATACTGTTGCAATGTATTTCTTACCCGGTTCGAGGAAGTCGAAAGAGAGACGTGAATCATGTCCGTCCTCGTCTGCCGTACAACCGACAAACCAGTCACCTGTACCCTTTGCCTTGCGTGCAATCGTGATATAATCGCCCGGCTCAGCTTCCAGATAAAGGGATTTGTCCCAATCGAGAGCAACATCCTTGATAAACTGAAAGGCATCGGCATATTGTTCGTAATGTTCGGGAATGTCGGCAGCCATCTGAAGCGGACTGTACATCGTTACGTAAAGAGCCAATTGGCGTGCCAGCGTAGAACGTACCTGTGAGGTGTTCGACGGATTCATCGCACTACAATGCGTTTCGAAAATGCCCGGCGTATAATCCATCGGTCCGCCGATCAGACGGGTGAATGGGAGGATCGTGGTATGGTCAACGTTATTACCTCCGAACGATTCATACTCGGTTCCACGAGCCGATTCGTTTCCGATCAGGTTCGGGTACGTACGGCACAGGCCGGTCGGACGAGTCGCTTCATGGGCGTTTACCATAATCTTATAATCGGCAGCTTTCTTTACGGCATACAGATAATGGTTACACATCCACTGTCCGTAATGATGTTCGCCGCGAGGGATAATATCACCTACATAACCGCTTTTCACACTGTTGTATCCATTGTCTACCATGAACTGATAGGCTTTGTCCATATGACGTTCATAATTACGTACGGAAGCTGAAGTTTCATGGTGCATCATCATCTTGATACCTTTGCTTGCCGCATAACGATGGATTTCCTGTACATCGAAATCAGGATAAGGAGTTACGAAGTCGAATACATAGTCTTTGCTCTTTCCGAACCAGTCTTCCCAACCTTCATTCCATCCTTCTACCAGGACGGCGTCGAAACCATTGGCAGCTGCAAAGTCGATATAACGCTTCACATTAGCAGTATTGGCTGAATGGCGACCGTTCGGTTTTACCTTTGTGTAATCCGTTTCGCCCAATTTGACACTGCTCAACTCATCCGTATAGGCCCATGTTCCTTTATTGGTGATCATATCCCACCAGATACCGATATATTTAACCGGCTTGATCCAGGAAACATCTTCCAGTTTACAAGGTTCGTTCAGATTCAGGGTAATGCGTGAAGCCAGGATGTCACGCGCATCGTCACTTACGATAACTGTTCTCCACGGAGACTGGCACGGGGTTTGCAAATACCCTTTATCCCCTTTGGCATCCGGAGTAAGCCATGATTCAAAGACCATATTCTTGTCATCCAGATTGAGGTGCATACAGGAATAATCCACTAAAGCAGCCTCATGCAGGTTGATATACAAACCATCCTCCGACTTCATCATCAACGGTGTCTGAACGCCGGTCTGGGAGAAGGGAGTTTGTGAAGAGTTAGGCGTAACGGCTTCTTTCATTAACCCGCGGATCTCGCTCAGGCGGGAAGTCATCGTGCTGTACTCCTGTGTGTCGTAATCGCCCGGCAGCCAGAACGCTTTATGGTCGCCTGCCATGGCAAACTGCGACTTTTCTTCCTTGATCACGAAATAATTCAGCTCCTTCTGCTGCGGAAATTCATAACGGAACCCCAACCCGTCGTTGAACAGGCGGAAACGGATAACGATAGAACGGTCGTTTGCCGGTTGATCCAACGTAACAGCCAGTTCGTTATACTGATTACGAATCTCTTTTTCTTCTCCCCATACCGGTTGCCAAGTTTCATCGAAAGCAGCCGTGCGGGTATCCGTTATTTTGAATCCGTCATACAGGTTCGTCTTTTTATCCAACGCTGCGACATCTTTGCGTTGTTTGAACTCGAAGTCGACAGCGGCATCCGCATCTTCCTTCTTCAACTCCAGTCCTAATTTACTGGGTTTGATCACTTCTTTCTGTTTATAACTCAGGTCATAAACCGGTGCGCCCTTTTCATCCAGCTTGAAAGTCATTTTCAGATTTCCATCCGGTGAGAGTAATTGTTGGGCGTATGACACCGCACAGCAGCCGAACAATGCGGCCAAAAACAAAATACTACGTTTCATGGTGTTATATGATTTATATTAACATTAAAATTCAAGGATCATAACATCTCTTGCGGAAAGAGACAGGGAGGAATCCAACCGGATACTCTTGCCACTCAACAACTCATTAGCCGAAGAGGCAGGAAGTACTTCCCGGTAGGGAGCAAGGTCTAGCATTTTCTTTTCATCCGTACCGTTCAGGAGAACGACAATGGAACGGTTACCCAATCGTCTTTCGTAGACATAAACACCGTTGCGCGGAATGAAATGTTTATAGGAACCTTTGGCGACCACCTCATTCCCGGCACGCCACCGAAGGAGTTTCTGCATATAGGTGAAGGCTTCCGTCTGTAACGAATCGCGTCCTGTCGGAATGAATGCATTGATTTTATCTCCTTTCCATCCTCCGGGAAAGTCGTTACGCAAAACACCGTCGCCGTTCGCTTTATCACCGGCCATCAATATTTCCGTTCCGTAATAGATCTGGGGGATTCCACGGACAGTCAACAGGAAAGCCAGCGCCTGTTTGTAACGGTTCAGGTCGGAAGACGGTTTCGTTTTATAGAAACGTGAGGTATCGTGGTTATCCAGGAATACCAAAAGGTTCATCGGATTGGCATACACAATATCCTGTGACAGATAATCGTAAATCTTCGCCAGTCCCCTGTCCCATTCGTTCGTTTCTTCATCGAACACGTATGACATCAGACCGGTCAACGGGAAATCCATCACGGTAGGCAAATAAGAATTACGGGGATAAGCTACCTTACTATCTTCCTGCCAGAAAGAAACACCGACATTGCTGCCGAGCCAAGTTTCGCCGACAATATTGAAATCAGGATATTCCGCTTTGACTGCCCGGCACCAGCGTGCCATCATCTCAAAGTCTGCATACGGATGTGTGTCCTGACGAATACCGTCTATCCCGGCATATTCGATCCACCAGATACTATTCTGTATCAGATAGGTAGCCACATGACGATTCCGTTGGTTCAGGTCAGGCATGGATTCGGTGAACCAGCCGTCCACACTTTTCGTCTTGTCATAATCCGAACGGTGTATATCCATCTGCGGCATGGTCTGGTAAGAGGTCTGTGTAAAATTATTCTGGAAGTTGAACCAGTTATCGGACGGTTTATCTTTAAAGAAGAAATGTTCACTACCGCAATGATTGAAGATCATATCCATCACAATCTTCAAACCCTTATTATGAGCAGTTTCTACCATCCGGCAGAAATCCTGGTTGTTACCCAGACGCGGGTCGACGGCATAATAATCGGTGATTGCATAGCCGTGGTAAGAACCTTCCCGCATATTGTTTTCAAGAATGGGGTTCAACCAGATAGCCGTCACGCCCAGATCGGTAAAGTAATCCAGGTGATTTTCTATTCCTTGAATATCACCGCCATGACGGGCAAAAGAATCAGAACGGTCTACCTTGTTTTCCAACATTCCCGCAACACGGTCGTTATCGGGGTTACCATTCGCGAAGCGGTCGGGCATGATCAGATATAAGACATCGGAGGCATCAAATCCTTTTGCACCGGCAGGGCTGTCTTTACGATCTTTGATCTGATAAGGGATAACAGCCTGTTCACCGTTCTTCTTCAGAATGATATCGAATTGTTGCGGAGCCGTCTCCGTCAAATCCAGATATACTAATAAGTAATTGGGATTTTCCAACCGGACAATTTCTTTGATACGGATATCCGATGCCGACAGAGAGACATTATCTGTGGAAATATCGTTACCGTATAATAAAATCTGTAATTCGGTATTCTGCATGCCGGACCACCAGAATGCCGGTTCTGTTTTCTGCACATTCAAAGCCGATATTCCGGGCAGATTGAAGGTCAGACATAATACAATCGTAATAATAATTTGTTTCATGGATGATTTGTTTGTTAACGGAAGCAAATGTAGAGGGTTAGTCAACCGAAAACTTTCACTAGAAAAAAAATCAAAACGCATAAAAGACACTTACAACTGATTTACAGATACATAAACACAAACAGACAAGACAAAAATCAAAACGCATTAGAAAGAAAATAGTGACTATGTTTTCTTTGACAAACAATAATTATTCTTGAAAAGAGAATGAAACGGTAATTTATTATCTTTGTCACGAATGAAATGAAAAACACTCCTATGACTAAAACGATATCAGCCATTCTCCTATTTCTGTTCTGCTTTCAGCTGTCTTATGCTTCTGAAAAAGACAAAACGAATCTATCCCTATTAAAAGAACTGGATCGCACGATTGCGCAGAAACCTTTCTTTCAGCAGCAGAGAAAGCAGGAAGCCGATAGCATTAAAAGTCTGTTGAAAACGACCTCTTCACAAGAAAGCAAATATGAACTTTACGGAACTTTGTTCGGTATCTATCTGCATTTTCAGGCAGACTCGGCTCTGCGTTGTCTGGAAAGAAGAGAGACTTTGATCGACTCGCTCCGTAATTCATCCTATAAGAACGACCTGCGGATAGCCCGGGCGGAGGTTCTCGGCATCATGGGACTTTATAACGAAGTTCCCGAACAACTGGAACAAATACAAAAAGAAGATTTAAGCGAAAGGTCATTACTTTATTATTACTATACCTGTCGTACCTTTTATGGCTGGATAGCCGACTACACCCGTACGAACGACCGTCATAAATATATCGCCCAGACAAACGCTTACCGCGACTCGATCCTGGCGGTCACCCCGGACGGTACCGACCATAATATCGTTCTGGCAGACCGGCTGATCGTAAACGGCAATCCCGACGAAGCCATCCGTCTGATGAACGAAGAACTGGAAAAGGCCCAAGGTACAGAATCCGTCATATACATATTATATAACCTGTCACAGGCATACGCCCAAAAAGGAGATACGGAAAAACAAATCTATTACCTGGCACAAACAGCGATCGGTGACCTGAAAGCAGCCAAACGTGAATACATATCCCTGCAAAAACTGGCATTACTGATGTTTGAAAAAGGGGATATCGAACGTGCATACAAATACCTGAGCTGTTCGATGGAAGATGCAGTTGCCTGCAACGCCCGTCTCCGTTCGGTGGAAGTGACCGAGTTTTTCCCGATTGTGGATAAAGTATATAAACTGAAAATACAGAAAGAGAAACAGATCACCCGTACCCTGCTTATCAGTATCAGCCTGATGGCATTCCTCTTGTTGATCACTATCTTCTACCTCTACCACCAGATGAAAAAGCTGTCGCTTATGCGTAAGAAAGTAAGTGCTGCCAACGAGCAGCTGCAGGAAATCAACAAGGAACTGAGCCAGGCCAGCAAAATAAAAGAGGAATACATCGCACTCTACCTGAACCAATGTGTCATCTATCTGGATAAACTGGATACGTATCGCCGTTCGCTCGCCAAGCTGGCAATGGCCTCCAAGCTGGATGATTTGTTCAAGACGATCAAGTCCGAACAGTTCATACGCGACGAGCGGAAAAATTTCTACAACGAGTTTGACAAATCATTCCTGCGGCTCTTCCCCCGCTTCACCGAATCTTTCAACGGTTTGATGACGGAAGAGGGAAAACTATATCCTAAATCCGGTGAGATCCTGTCGACCGAACTGCGTATCTTCGCCCTCATCCGGCTCGGAATAAACGACAGTAGCAATATCGCCCATTTCCTGGGATATTCGCTGGCTACGGTTTATTCCTACCGAAGCAAGGTCAGAAGCAAAGCTCTCAATAAAGAACAATTTGAAGAACTGGTAGCATTGCTTTAACTACCTAAAACCGATACCCTACCGACAGATTCATCCCTTGCAGCGTAAAGCTGTTAAGGGGATAGGTTGCCAGCTTCTTGTTAGCGCTGCCGGGTATGAGTTCATAGTCATAAAGATAAAAATTCCCGCGCAGCTAGTCGTCACCGGTCGCGCAGGAAATAAAAACCAGTCGTACAGGAAATTACGACTACCTGTACGGCTAGTGGCTACTATAAACAGAAGCTTCACCTTTCTTGGTTTATGTCTTTAATAAGGCACAGTTTTTATAAGAAGTGAGTGTTTTATAGATCCAGACTTTCTGAATATCAAAATGATATATCAAGTGGCATCAGAAGGAGCTATATAAGACTTATGACAGAGAGGTCATTTTTTACACAAACGTCGAAGGGTTCGGTAATATCAAATTAATCTCAATAGCAATAATATCATATCATAATAGAGGAGTTAAATAAAATATCAGAAGTTTTTATCTGAAATAAAAGACAATTATTGAAAATAATGATATTTCAACTATGTACTATTTTTAGATCACTCTGGAAAAACAAACTGCTAAAAAACATAAGATTATGAGCAATAAAAGTCTCTTGAAAGCCCCTTATTAACTTATATTCACACCGATTTTCAGTTAAAACAAACTACTATCTCGTTTAAAACGAAAAAAAATTCGTTTTAAACGAGATGAAATTTGCTTGTAGTTGAACTGAAAATGGCATAGGAAGAAATAGTATTGTTAATTATTGTAATATATATTTATCTAAAAGACTACTTTTGCAGGAGATATGCGTTACATAAAAACTTATTATCTAATCATTTTGATATATTACTATACTAATATAAATCTTTTTGTAAAATTCGGATAAGATGTTTGGATACTGCAGTTTGCTTCACACTTTGACAGATATGAGCTATCATTGAAGCTATCCCCTTATCAAAGAGACTCCGCCATTACAGGTTCATTTGCCGTCTG
>NZ_JADNBB010000060.1 GCF_015550595.1 Parabacteroides goldsteinii | reverse complement strand
ATGACTAAAAAAAAGGAACGTTTTTTCTAGTCAGTAAGATCGATAGATATTATCCTATTAATCAGCAAAAAGCCCGGGATATTAAGCAAATTCACTATCCCGGGCATTCCTTTCTTTTTAATTCAAATTTTCAATTAATTATAAGCAGGATCCTGAACAAGAACTCCACCAGCTTTATCTATTTCACCTTGTGGCAATGGCCAGAAGTAAAATTCAGGTTTAAATACTGATTTCGTCTGATACATCGGGTCTACCATATCGTTCACTTTGGGTAAAGTTTTCCATTGTTTCATATGGAAATAACGTAATCCTTCAAAAGCTGTTTCGACACGCCATTCATGACGAACACGTTCACGCATCTGGTCTTTTGTTAAACCAGCAGGCAAAGGTGGCATTTTTGAACGATCTCTTACCTGGTTGATAGCGCTATAAACTTTCTCAGTCGGACCATTGGCCTCATTCTCTGCCTCTGCGATCATCAACAAGACATGTGCATAACGAACCAGAACGACATCCGGATCGGTATTCGTATCATAACCGGGAGAGGTCTTTGATGGCTGGATCAGTTTCATTATACTAAATCCGGAAGGACTGTTGGATGCTGTAACTTCATCAGGGAAATCATCTTTTTCCGGAAAGTTAAGAACACCCGAATGGGCAATCGTCTGAGCTAAACGAGGATCACGGTTCTGGAACAACTTTTCACGTTCAGCCTTTTGTTTTTCTTTCAATGAACCATCGCTGGTATTGATCAACGACTCGTCAACCGGCACTGTTAATGGAGATTTACCCCACTCCAAACCATCCGTACATTCATATTCATCTACCAGATTACGCATAACAATATTCGTTGCCCATGCTCCGAAGTACAAGTCTATATCATTATTCCTGTTCGGAGATAAATATCTGACAGAGAAAATAATTTCCGGGCTAGCCAGCTGTTTTGACGAAACAAAATTATCACGGAAATTATCGGCCAGACTGTATCCTTTGATACTTTCCAGCAAAGGAACGACTTCCTTCATTTTTGCCGGATCTGCATTTCCATTATCATCATAGGCATTCATTATCATCAAACGAGCCTTAAGAACTTTTATGGCGGCAGGAGTAATACGCCCCGAAACCTTTCCATCCGAATAAGGAAGATCTGGTAATTCACTAATCGCCTCATCGAAATCTTTTGTTATCTGAGCATAAATATCGGCACGTGAAGCCTTCGGCAAATACATATTATCAGTCGTTAGAAGTTCTGTTACCAAAGGGACTTCTTTATAACACTGGTACAACCAATAATAATAATATCCTCTCAAAGCTTTGCATTGTCCAAGTATAAATTGACGATCCTCAGTAGACATATCAGGACCTTTATAGCCCTCCAATTGCTCCATTACCTGATGTACACGTCCTATTCCTTTATAGCATATTTTATAGACATCAGAAACAAAGCCATCAGAGAAAGGAGTAATGTCTCCCTGAGCCATTGTCTTGGTTTTACCATAAGTCGTTTCATCATGCTGACATAAAGAGTTATCGGTCAAGTTGTCAAAACAAGCCTGAATTTCACCCAAAGACTGCGGCCATTCATAAACGACAGAGTAGCAAGCAGCAAGGCCATATTCAAATTCTGCTTTCGATTGCCAGAAAATAGATTGTGATGGTGATGAAGGAGGATCTTTTTGCAAAAAATCTTCACATGCAGTCGTTCCCAACAACAATAAGGCGGCTAATGATATATTTATTAATCGTTTCATATTTTCTATCCATATTAAAATTCAACATTCAAACCAAATGATACAATCCGGTTTTGCGGATATTGAGCAGCACGTCCGTCACCACTATCGCTATTACTGCGTTCCGGATCCAATCCATCGAACTTCGTGAAAGTAACCAGATTGTCGGCAGAGAAATAAACTCTCAGTCTGGACATATTGATCTTATCTGTAAACTGTTTAGGAATCGTATATCCAACAGTCAGGTTTTTCAGACGGAAATAAGAGGCATCACGGAGGAAATAGGTATTATCGCGTGTATTCTTTCCACCACCCAAATTATCCCAATACAGTTTCGGATGCTTCGCACCATTCGGATTTTCAGGAGTCCACATACCAGCCAGATAGTCACGGGTAGGAGCTGAACCCTGTCTGAAAGGTACTACTCCCCAGTCTGTGATATAATATTTCTTATCGGCAACACCCTGTCCCAACAGAGAAATATCAAAACCTTTCCATGAAGCACTTGCATTTACAGAATATTCAAAGCCGGGGAAACGACCATCCATAGCCACACGGTCATTGTTGTCAATCTTACCATTACCGTCTACATCGCGATATTTCAAGTCACCGGGTTTTGTATCGTCAGTAAACTGTTTCGGCGAATCCTTTACTTCGTTTTCATCAGCAAATACTCCGATACACTCCAGCATATAATATTGTCCATAAGGTAAGCCTTCCTGAAGAATGCCATGATTCTTATATTCTACATCACCAAAATCGATCAATTTATTACGTGAACGATCTACATAGAAACCGACATTATATTCAAGTCCTTTGAATGTTCCACTCTGGATTACATCATTCCAGTTTACAGCCAATTCAATACCTTTATTTTCCAAAGTACCATTGTTTACAGTCGGAGCATCTAATCCTAACAGATAAGAAACCTGTGAGCCGCGAAGAATATCCTTAGTCACTTTATTATACCAGTCGAATGTTACATTCAAACGATGTAAAAACTGAAAATCAGCACCTATATCAGTAATAGTAGTAGTTTCCCATTTGATATTCTGATTAGCATACACCTTCTGGGAATAAGCCAACGATTCATTCTTTTTATCGAATGGATAAGCATCGACACCTGCAATCATTGCCTGATACGGATAATAACCGATGTTCTGGTTACCCAGCTGTCCCCATGAACCTCTGACCTTGGCATTTGACAACCAGGAAAGATCTGCATTTTTAATAAATTCCTCTTCCGTTAAACGCCAGCCTAAAGAGAATGACGGAAATAATCCCCAGCGACCATCTTTTGCAATTCTGGAAGAACCATCATAACGGGCATTTACTTCAGCCAGATAACGGTCTTTATAGTTGTAATTGATACGTGCAAAGCCTGACATCAAGGCCCATTCACGTTCACTTCCTTTATCCGAATCACCACCATTGGTCATACCGGTTTTACCGCCGGCATCCAGAGTCGGTAAATCGAACGGATAATCACGACGATACGCCTTAATAGACTGATATTTCTCATCTTCCTGGCTGTAACCTGCCATTACTGAAAAGCTATGATCTTTATTCGGAGAGGTATAATCATACTTCAAATAAGTATACAAGTTGGTATAGAACAAACGTTCGTCTTCTTCTTCCAGACCGATACCGCCTTTATCCAACTGACCTTTTTCCTCACCGGTATGGTACATATAAAGAGGTTCAGGTTTTCCTCTCCAGTCTTTCCATTTATTGGAATACAGACGGGCCGCCCCTTTTGTATACCAGGTAAGTCCCTTGTATAACTTGATCTCAGCCCAAATCTGAGCATTGATATCAAAATCCAGATTAGGTTTGTTTGTTCCGGTCCCTATGATACCCGGCATGTTCTTATTATGCGATTCATAATCATAAGCCGAATTTGTCCATCTTGTAACACCAGAACCATCATCCGGCAACCAAGGCATATAAGTCGGGGCCTGGGACAAGGTAGACAACAATGCATCATCCTGGCTTTGCCGTGTTTGCATTTTATTTCCATGCATCATGCTGGCATAAGTACCCACACGCATCCAACTAGTCACCTGAGAAGTCAGGTCGATAGTCATGTTATATTTTCTATAATTAAAACCACGCAATGTACCTTCTTGGTTGACATAGTTCAACGACACATTATAGGTAGACTTTTCAGAAGATCCGGCCAGCGATAAGTTATGATTCTGCACCAATGCCGGATTAAACATGTAATCGATCCAGTCGAAGCTCGGATATTGAGGATCCGCTCCATTCGATGCACGATATTTATCAATTTCTTCCTGCGGATATTTATCTCCTAAACCGGAGTTTGTTTTAGCCAAATTTGCCAATTCCATATACTCGGCGGAATTAGTGACAAGGTCAAACATTCGTGTCGGTGTATGAATACCTAAATTGCCGTGATAAGCAATCTTGGTTTTCTGATCGCCGGCACCCTGTTTGGTCGTTACCAAGATAACGCCGTTTGCGGCACGAGCCCCATAAATAGAGGCAGATGCGGCATCTTTCAATACGGAAACAGATTCAATGACACTAGGATCGAGACTGTTTAAATCTCCAGGTACGCCATTGATCAAAATCAATGGGTCGGAACCTGCAGAAGAGAATGTACCCTGACCACGAACACGGATCGACACACTCTCACTACCGGGCTGTCCTAATCCCTGTGTTACACGCACACCCGGGATCTGTCCCTGAAGCATCGTGCTCGGGTTCACTACCGGACGTTTGGTCATTTCTTCACCGCTAACAGCAGCAACTGCTCCGGTCAGGTTCAATTTCTTCTGTGTACCGAAACCTACCACCACTACTTCATCCAGGGCTTGTGAGTCCTCTTTCATTATAACAGACAAGATAGATTTATTTCCTACCGCAATATCTTGTTCAATATATCCGATATAAGAAACCTGTAAAGTTGCTCCTGTCGGAACATCCAGTTCGAACTTACCGTCCACATCTGTCACAGTACCGATCGTCGTCCCCCTGACAACCACATTCGCACCGATGATCGGTTCGTTGTTCGGATCAAGAATCGTTCCTGTAACCTTCTTTGTCTGCTGTTGCACACCTGCAACAGGTCCAGTTTGCCCTACGCGGGTAATTACAATATGGCGATCGTTAATTTCATAACGAACGTTCCGTCCGTTAAACAATACAGCCAATACTTCATTGATAGATTTGTTGTCCATTGAAACGGACACCTTTTCATCCAGATTCAGATCTTTAACATCCAGACTGAATGAAAATTCACTTTGGCTCTTGATGGATTCAATAGCCTCACGGATCGTGGCATTCTTGAGATTTAAGGAAAGCATATGTTCAGCCGCATACGTACTTGCACTCAATGTAAGCGTTCCGGCAACAAGAAATACACCGGCCAGATTAGCCAGGCGTCCTGCTCTTGTAGCCAATAAGTCCTGAACAGATTTTCTAAATGTTTTTTTCATACTTCACTTGTTTAAGATTTAACTTTTAAAATACTCGACAAATAATGGCTGTTTTCTACTTTTTCAGCCAACGGTTACATTTACTTTTCTTTCATTCACATTTGCTTTAAATTAGACCTATGTTATTTATAAATTCTGATCAACTCCGGTTTCACCTCATACCTGAATTTATTACCGGAGGACAATATCTCCAACACCTTTTCAACGGTTACATTTTCCTGAAAATCAGAATAATAAACAATCTTTTTCAGAGATTCGTTTTCTATCCGAATAGGTATATCATACTGGCGTTTCAATTCTTTCGTAATATCTTCCAGAGAAACTCTTTCAAATGTCATTGCTCCATTACGCCAGTTTTCAATATGGCTGGCATCCACTGAATCCACATGCATTGTCAAGTCTGCCTTCTTGAAAATAAAACGTTGGTTGGGTTTCAACACAACAGGTGCGGCATCGGTCGGAAAATCTCCGACTTTCACCGCACCCTCTTTGAGGGTTACTTTCACCTCTGAGTCTTCTTCATAGGATTTTAGATTGAATTTAGTACCGAGAACCTTCACGGTTAATTTCCCGGTATTCACCAAAAAGGGTAATTCCTTATTTTTGCTTACTTCAAAATAGCCTTCACCCGACAATTGCACATTTCTTGATTCCTTTGCAAAGTTCGAGTCATACTTCACCTTACTCCCGGCATTCAGCCAAACAACAGACCCGTCAGGAAATGTAATTTTAGATTTTGCTCCGTCCGGAACTTCTACGACATATTCTTTATATTCGTTAATCGCCTCCGACGCAGTTCTTTCTGATTGCCATAAAAAGAACAACGAAGAAATCCCACATAATAAAATGATGATTGCAGCAACCGATACTCTCAACGCACGGCGATAAAAATCGATCCGGTTCGCCGGTTTGGATTCATTTTTAAACTTGCCGATCGCTTTTTCTACATCAAATCCATCTGCATTCGACAAAATGCCCGTCGCTTTCCATACAGCTACCGTATTATGAAAATATTCTTTATTCTCCGGATCAGCTTTCACCCATTGCCGCAAAGCAGCATGACCTTCAGCATCCAGAGATCCATTCAGAAAAGATTGTATATAATTATCTATTTGATCCATTTCTTCCAATTAAATAGCAGGAATTTCCCCCACTCATTAATAAAGGCGCAGAAAAGAAAAGAGCGGGTATATGGGGAAGTCATTTTTTTTAGAAATCGTAATCGGATAAGAATTACACAAAAAACAAAAAGATCACAAAGCACGAAAAATAAAAACATTATGAAGAATTACAAGGCAAATTAGTAACAAGCATATTCGTTTCAATTGTGCATCCGGACAAAAAATAATCACATTAATTAACACATTCATCGTTTAAAGCCTTTTCAAATAACCATTACTATTTTTTTGAACTTCGTTTAAACCGAGATTTTCTCCGTTTTAAACGGAGTGAAGGTTTGTTTTAAACGAAACAAATGGCAATTGCAGTCGAGATTTCGGGAAATCACAGCGTTTTTTCGTTAAAAAGAGCTGTTGTAAAACATTTATTTTTTACAGAAGCTATCAAAAACAGGCAGACAACAATTTATCGTATGAACAGTTATACACACCATTCCTATTCAAATTGAATCTTTATACGACAAATCATTCTTATTCATCCGGTTTATTGACCTCCTTTAAGTCAATATGACAATCGCGAACTCCTCTACAACCCCGGTAATCCGGGCAATCCCGTACCAAACCCCATAGAGAACAACCTCGGATAGGATAAAATAACATTTTGACAATTTTATTTATTTGTATGATTTACTATTCGGAAAATGAAATCTGGAATATCAATACATACATTATTTTTCTGTATTTTTGTAGGCAAAATTTATAAGCACGTATTTATAATGGATCATACTCCCACTAAGATACCCTCACCTTTACTTTCTCTGGTACCCATACTTGTATTGGTTTCACTTCTGTTTGTCACTATCCGCACCTTCGGCAGTGATGCCCTGAGCGGAGGCAGCCAGGTTGTTCTACTTACCGCTACAGCAGTTTGCTGCCTGATCGCGATGGGCTACAGCAAAGTACGGTGGAAGTCGATCGAACTAGCCATGATCAATAATATATCAGGTGTTGCTACAGCACTGATTATACTACTGATTATCGGTGCCCTATCCGGAAGTTGGATGATAAGCGGAGTTGTACCGACACTGATCTATTACGGAATGCAGATTATTCATCCCAGCTTCTTCCTTACCTCCACTTGCATTATCTGTGCTGTCGTATCTGTCATGACCGGTAGTTCATGGACCACTATTGCGACAATTGGAATTGCATTGCTGGGGATTGGACAAGCACAAGGATTTGATGATGGTTGGATTGCCGGAGCCATCGTTTCCGGAGCCTATTTCGGAGATAAAATATCTCCGCTTTCAGATACGACAATCCTGGCTTCGTCGGTAACCGACACTCCCTTGTTCAAGCATATCAAATACATGATGATTACAACAGTCCCTTCCATACTGATCACACTCATCATCTTCACAGTAGCCGGTCTTACTCATGAAGCGGCTGCAACTGACCAGATAGCCATGTATTCGGCATCCCTGAAAGAGACTTTCGATATTTCCCTGTGGCTATTAATTGTTCCGGTCATCACAGGAATACTAATAGCCAAGCGAGTTCCGTCAATCATCACATTATTTTTGTCAACTGCATTGGCCGGTATATTTGCCTTGATATTTCAGCCGCATCTGTTGCAGGAAATATCAGGTTTACCAATACTGGACATGCAATCGCAATTTAAAGGATTGATCATGACCTTCTACGGAAGTACGCAAATACAAACAGGAAATCCCGAACTGAACGATCTGGTATCCACCCGGGGGATGAGCGGAATGATGAACACGATCTGGTTAATCATCTGTGCCATGTGTTTCGGGGGAGCCATGACTGCCAGCGGCATGCTGGGAAGTATTACCTCGGTATTCATCCGTTTTATGAAACGTACCGTAGGACTGGTTGCATCGACTGTCGGGTCGGGTCTGTTCCTTAATATCTGTACTGCCGACCAATACATCTCGATTATCCTTACAGGAAATATGTTCAAAGATATTTATCAAAAGAAGGGATATGAAAGTCGTCTGTTAAGCCGGACCACGGAAGACTCGGTAACGGTGACTTCCGTCCTTATCCCGTGGAATACTTGCGGTATGACGCAGGCTACCATTCTGGGTGTAGCCACTCTTACATATTTACCTTATTGTTTCTTTAATCTAATCAGCCCGTTGATGAGCATCACGGTTGCCGCCATCGGGTATAAAATCAAACGGATAAATGAAAAAACTGAAAGTATCGCTACTGACTAAAGTCGTTATCGCCATCGCTGCCGGTGTGTTGTTCGGTCAGTTTCTGCCGAATGGTATCGCACGTATCTTTGTAACTTTCAACTCGTTGTTCGGAAACTTCCTTTCATTCTCCATCCCGCTCATCATTCTGGGACTGGTGACACCAGCCATAGGAGACCTGGGGAAAGGGGCCGGTAAACTATTGGCCATTACGGCACTGATAGCATATGGCTCGACGATATTCTCAGGATTCTTTACGTTCTTCAGTAGTTCGGCGATCTTCCCGCATATCTTACCGGTCAATACGGAACTTACAGCAATGGAAAATCCGGAAGATTTTATGCTGACTCCTTATTTCACAGTAGGTATGCCACCTTTAATGGATGTAATGACAGCCTTGCTACTATCGTTTACGATCGGGCTGGGACTTTCTTATATCAACGGGAATGTATTACGGGAAGGATTCAACGATTTCCAGAAGATCATCATTAAATTAATCGAAGCCGTTATTATTCCGTTACTTCCCTTACATATCTTCGGAATCTTTCTGAATATGACAGTCAGCGGACAGGTAATGAGTATTATAGCCATGTTCCTGAAAGTGATCATCGTGATATTCGTACTGCATGTGTTGCTTTTGATTATTCAGTTCACGATTGCCGGAAGTATCAGCGGAAAAAATCCATTTCGGTTATTAAGAAACATGCTGCCGGCTTATGCTACTGCATTAGGCACACAATCGTCGGCTGCCACCATTCCGGTGACACTGGCTCAGACTGTCAAGAACGGTGTCAGGGAGACAATCGCTATTTTTGTTATCCCATTATGTGCAACCATTCACCTTTCCGGTAGCACGATGAAGATTACGGCTTGTGCGATGGCTATCATGTATATGGCCGGAGAGCCGGTAACGTTTGCCGGTTTAGCAGGTTTCATTATGATGCTGGGCATTACGATGGTTGCCGCTCCGGGAGTCCCAGGGGGAGCTATTATGGCAGCACTCGGATTATTGCAGAGCATGCTGGGGTTCAACGAGACTTTACAGGCTTTAATGATCGCCCTCTATATCGCAATGGATAGTTTTGGTACGGCCTGCAACGTAACAGGCGACGGCGCAATTGCAGTTGTGGTCGATAAGATTGCCGGGAAACAGCAGACTGTAACCGTAGAGGAGATCACCGAATAAGGCTGCCGGTTATAATAATTCCTGTAAGGTTTCTACTCCTTTCTCACGCATCATAGTGACTGCAATATGGGCACAGGCATACGCGTCCGCCATTGCATGGTGGTGGTTTCTAAGGTCATACCCACAATAAGCAGCCACCGTGTGCAGCTGATGATTCACCAGGAACGGATACATCTTACGCGACAAACGGCAGGTACAGTAGAACTGATATTTCGGATAAGCCAGTTCGTATGTTTGGTGTACGGCTTTCAAGCATCCTTCATCGAAAGGACTGTTATGGGCTACCAGGGGTAAGTCGGCTATTTTAGGTGCGATCTTTGCCCATACTTCTTCAAAGTCGGGGGCATCATTCGTATCGGCCGGCGTAAGTCCGTGTACGGCAGTAGTCCACTGTGTATAGTAATTCGGATAAGGGCGGATCAGGCTGTATACTTGATCGATGATCTTATTATCCTCGACAATAGCCACCCCGACACTGCAAACACTGCAGCGTTTTCCATTGGCAGTTTCAAAATCAATTGCGGCGAAGCGTTCCATGTTATGTGTTTTTATGTTCCGCACAAAGATATAAAAACTCCCGGTGATGTAGGAGCTTATGCTTCCTAATACAACCGGGAGTTTTTCTAATTTACATATATTGAAAAACGTAATATATTATTTCGGACGGGGAACGACCATATAGTCTTTCTCCCATTCCTCATACCGGGCTACCATCTCTTTTACCTTTTCAG
>NZ_JADNBB010000005.1 GCF_015550595.1 Parabacteroides goldsteinii | reverse complement strand
TTTTTTAATACTTGTACTACTTGTTGATATGTAAATCTTTCAAAGAACTCTTGTTGTTACATTCGCCAGATTTTTAGCGAACGTGGATGCAAAGATAAGAACTTTTATTTCATACTTCCAAATGTTTTCAGAAGTTTTTTCTAAAAGTTTTTTCATCATGTTTTGCAGTGCCGTTCTCTCTCGAATGCGGATGCAAAAGTAGTGTTATAAAACATACGCTCCAAACTTTTCTTACTTTATTTTTTACTTAATATCGCAGCAAAATCACTACACTTCTGTATCACTGAATGTTACGGGGAAAAAAAATTAATCAACAACAAAAGAACTCTAAACCTGAGAAAACGAATACACATATATTATATAGAAAACACGATAATCATAATTGCTTATTCATTTCAGAAATAGACAAACCATACCAGTAAAAAAACAAAGCTCCTTATCCTTCCGGATATGGAGCTTTGTTTACCTCTTTGGTTTTACCCGAGGTTAACCTAAATACGATTTGAGGAGCTTGCTACGTGTTCCTTGTCTTAATCTTCTAATTGCTTTTTCCTTGATCTGGCGGACGCGCTCTCTAGTGAGGCCAAATTTGTCGCCAATCTCTTCCAATGTCATTTCCTGACAGCCTATACCGAAAAACATTTTGATTATTTCACATTCTCTTTCGGTCAGTGTAGCAAGTGCTCGATCAATTTCTTTAGCCAGTGACTCGTTCATCAACGATCGGTCAGCGATAGGAGCGTCGTCGTTCACAAGCACATCCAAAAGACTATTGTCTTCGCCCTCTACGAACGGGGCATCTACTGAGATATGTCTTCCGGACACCTTTAGAGTATCTGAAATCTTATCTACAGGAATATCCAGCTCGTCTGCAAGTTCTTCGGGAGATGGTCGACGTTCGTTTTCCTGTTCGAATTTAGAGAAAGCTTTACTGATCTTATTCAGCGAGCCAACCTGATTCAACGGAAGACGAACAATTCTTGACTGTTCTGCCAAAGCCTGCAGGATAGACTGACGAATCCACCATACGGCATAAGAAATAAACTTAAACCCTCTCGTTTCATCAAACTTCTCGGCGGCTTTTATCAATCCCAGGTTACCTTCATTAATAAGGTCAGGCAAACTAAGCCCCTGATTTTGATATTGCTTTGCCACAGAAACGACGAAACGCAGATTTGCTCTGGTTAATTTCTCCAATGCTCTACGGTCTCCTCTTTTGATTGCCTGTGCCAATTCTACTTCTTCTTCAACTGTAATAAGATCTTCGCGGCCTATTTCCTGAAGATACTTATCAAGCGAAGCACTTTCGCGATTGGTAATGGACTTTGTAATCTTTAACTGTCTCATCCAATGTTTTTAATTGAGAAATATCAGGGTGCAAAGATAATATTATTTTTATTGAGAAAATTGGTCGTGTGCACCCTACACCCGACCAATTATAAACCTTTAACAATCTTCCCGCCAAATAAGACGAATATAACTTTATTTTATTATTCGGCTAGATCAATAGCATAAACTTTTGTACGTCCATTCGGATAAAAACCTTTCACAACGATGTAACGATCATCAGAATTTCCTTTCAATACTTTATCTACCAACTTTTCGAGTTGTTCAGGTGTAGATATCTTCTGGTCGTTAACAATCATGATAATGAAGCCTTTCTGGATTCCGGCATCTTTCATTTTACCTTTTAATAATCCGGTTACTTCAACACCATAACTTACACCAAGTTCACGTTTTTGTTTATCCGTCAACGCTTTAAAAGCGGCTCCAAGAACATCTGCACTATTATCACCTGCATTTTTTACAACAGATGTACTACCTTGTGCATTACGAAGTTCTACAGTAAATGTCTTATTACTTCCATTACGATCAACAGTGACTTCTACCTTATCTCCAGGACGGTATTTACTGATCTGTTCCTGCAATGCATTTGCATTTTTCACTTTTGCTCCATTTACAGCAATGATCACATCACCCTTTTCGATACCGGCTTCTTTTGCAGAACTTCTATCAGCAAAATCAGATACACAAGCACCTTCAGACACTTTGATCTTCGATTTCAACTCAGTCAGTTCCTCTTTCAGTTTACTATCCAGATTAGGATAACTCAACTGCTCGGCAATATCACCCACGCCCATCATCAAAACACCCAGAACAGCACGCTGTACAGTTCCATATTGTTTCAAATCGCTTGCCACTTTACCTGCAATACTAATAGGTACGGCAAATGAATATCCGGCAAAGTTTCCTGTTTCCGAATAAATAGCCGTGTTGATACCAATCAGTTCACCTTTCGTGTTTACCAAAGCACCACCGCTATTACCAGGATTTACAGCAGCATCAGTCTGGATAAATGATTCAATTTTACTTCTGTCACCTCCCATAGAAATACCGCGGCCTTTTGCACTAACGATACCGGCAGTAACAGTAGAGGTTAAATTGAATGGATTACCTACAGCCAACACCCACTCTCCTACTTTCAGTTTTTCAGAATCACCAAACGGTATAGTAGGAAGATCCTTTGCATCTACTTTTATTAAAGCAATATCCGTGGTAGGATCGGTTCCAATCAATTTTGCCGGAAATTTACGGTTGTCATTCAATGTGACTTCCAATTCATCAGCACCATCGATCACATGGTTATTTGTAATAATGTATCCATCTGTGGAAATAATGACACCCGAACCAGAACCTACGCGGGGTTGTGGTTGCGGACGCTGGAAACCTCCACCTCCTCGTCCTCCAAATCCGAAGAAGTATTCGAAAGGATCAACATACTGCTGCTGGCCTCTACCGTCATCAGCATATTGCTTAGCATTCGTCGTAGCTTTAATATGCACTACCCCATGTACCGTACTTTCTGCCGCTTTAGTAAAATCCGTATTTTCAGCAGCCACTGCATTCAATCCGGCATACCGGACAGGTTGATTAAATGTATTTGTTGAATCAGTGACATAAACCGGTTGTTTTTTATTCATCAGATAAGCACTTGTCCCAACCGCAGCACCGGTACTGATGGCAGCAACAAGAACGACTCCTAGCACATTTTTCCACATTGTTTTCATACTCTTTCTATTTTATCAAACATTTAAATTTAACACTTTTCTTTCGACAAAGAAAGTTCAAAAAACGTGCGATTATTCCATTTGGCTTTGATTTTTTATCACTTTTAACGGCGATTTATCCGGGGTTAACTGCGCTTAACAGTACTGTGTATTGCAAAGTACCTTTTTAACAATCACTCCCCTGCCAAATGGTCATGCTTTCAGTAATATAACAGTAAGAACGGCAGAAAGTTCATTCCAGTTGACAGCTAACAAGTGACAGTTGACTGGTTATGGAAAGTGCTCCTTTCTTTATAAAAGAAGCCATTCGTCTACTTATTAAGAAGCCATTCATCTACTCGATAAGTAGTCAGTAGTATTAGTTATTAAGTAGTCCGGCGTTTACTTAATAAGTAAGCCAAAAGCAACTCGATAAGTACTCTGTCCTTGTCTTTACCTAAAAATGTCAACCGCCAACCGTCAACTGTCAACTAAAATACCTATCTTTGTCGCATTGCAGCCTGCCGGTCTGTCGCTCACCTTCGGGTGAGAGGAACGTCCGGGCAACACAGAGCACCATACTTCTTAACGGGAAGCTGTCCGTGAGGGTAGAGTAACGTAACAGAGAATAACCGCCGGATATGTCCGGTAAGGGTGAAAAGGTGAGGTAAGAGCTCACCGGATGCCGTAGTAATACGGGATGCCGTACGTCTTATGGGTTGTAAGGTCATGTATACCGGCGCATGTAGGATTGCTCGTCCGATGCCGGGGGGTAGACCGCTAAAGCTTACTGGTGACAGCAAGACAAGATAAATGGCAGACGCTTCCGTGCAAACGGGAGTACAGAACCCGGCTTACAGGCAGGCTGCATTTTTTTATTCATCCGGCAAACACTCTTTGCCCCTACATTTCACAGCATGAAAAAGAAGACGGATAAAAAGACTGCTGAAAAAAAGCCTCTGGGAGAACGGATCAACGCCTTGCTGACACGAACCATTCATTTTGTTACTTACGACATCTGGCGAATTACAGAAAATGAAGTAAGCGGCCTGAAAGAAATATATATAAATACGATCAAGACAGTCATACTGGCCATACGCGGATTCAATAACGAGAACCTTCAAACGAAAGCTTCCGCTCTTACCTACAGTACATTGTTGGCTATTGTTCCCCTACTGGCAGTATTATTAGGTATTGCCAAAGGCTTCGGATTTCAGGAAGCAGTACAACAGGAACTATTCGATTATTTTCCCCGACAAGAACAAGAATTAAGCGAAGCCTTTAAGTTCGTAGAAAGATATCTGGCGCAAGCACAAGGCGGAGTCATTATCGGAGTCGGTCTTATCCTTTTATTCTACACAGTCATTAACCTGATTTCGTCCATAGAAGATACATTCAACGATATCTGGCAAATCCAAAAGTCGCGTCCATGGCACCGGAAAGTCTCCGATTACCTGGCTTTATTCCTGATATTACCGGTATTAATGACAGCTTCAAGCGGTCTGTCCATATTTATGTCTACGCTTCAAAACTCATTCTTAAGCAGCTATGTGTTCTTCACTCCTTTGGTAGAGTTCTTCCTGAATATCGCTCCGTTCATAATCACAATAATGGTATTCACAGCCTTGTATGTTTCACTCCCCAATACAAAGGTGAAATTTGTAAACGGACTTGTTGCCGGCATACTGGCAGGTTCCGCTTTCCAATTTTTCCAGTTCATTTATATCAGTGGGCAGATATGGGTTAACAAATACAATGCTATCTATGGTAGCTTCGCTGCCTTACCATTATTATTATTATGGTTACAGTTATCCTGGTTAATCTGCCTCTTTGGAGCAGAACTATCTTATGCTTCTCAGAATGTAAAGAAATTCAGTTTTGAACGAGATAGTAAAAACATCAGCCGACGATATAAAGACTTCCTAACCTTATTGATCGCCTCTCTGATCGTAAAACGCTTTGTGAAGGGAGAAAGGCCATATACTGCCGATGAACTGTCTGACGATTATCGCATCCCCATCCGGATAACAACGGAAATACTTTATCTGCTTACCGAACTTCATATTATCATAGAAGTCAATTATGAAAATGACGAACGGGTAGTCTACTATCAACCAGCCATTGATGTAAATAAGATCAGTGTAAGTTACCTGTTGACAAAGATGGATGAATACGGTTCCGAGAACTTTAAGATCGACACATCCTGCCTGTTCACAAAAGAATGGCATACCTTGCTCAAAACAAGAGAAGATATGATTAAAGCGAACAATAATATCCTGCTTAAAGACTTATGAACCACGACCTGACACATGGTCCAGTATGGAAAGTGATCGTACGCTTCGCACTCCCACTACTCATCGGTAACCTGCTGCAACAGTTATATAATGTAACCGACAGTATTATCGTCGGACAATTTCTGGGAAAAGAAGCGCTTGCAGCCGTTTCCGCCTCCTTCTTTATTTATTACTTCATCATTTCATTGGTGATCGGAGTCGGAAGCGGAACATCCGTTGTCGTTTCACAGTTTTTCGGAGCAAAACAATACGATAAAGTTCAACGCGCCTTCTCCTCTTTCTTTATTTTCATGCTTGTAGCCGGAATCGCTCTTTCAATAGCCGGGATCATCTTTGCCGAGCCTATTTTCCGCCTGACCAATACACCGGAGGAAGTCATACCAGACGCTGTTGCTTATTTCAGAATATATATCGGAGGAACTTTTCTCTTCGTCACATTCAACAGTATAATCTCCATATTGAGAGGGGTAGGCGAATCCGTCCGGCCGATGATCTTCATATTTATTACCACCGTACTGAATATCGTTTTGGATTTATTATTCATCGTCGGTTTTAAGTGGGGAATTGAAGGAGCGGCACGCGCAACCGTCATTGCACAAGGAATCGGAATGTGTATCGCTTTAGGATATGTAAATAATACGCATCCCCTACTCTCGATCAAAAAACAAGACTTGCTATTTGATATGAAACTCTTTAAGGAAGGATTGAAAATAGGACTTCCCACTAGTGTTCAACAATGTGCAATTGCCCTGGGCTTGATTGCCTTGCTTGGAATTGTCAATAGTTTTGGAACCGACACGCTGACAGCCTATGGAGCTGCAGGTAAAATCGATACAATCATAACACAGGCCGTTCTCACCTTATCGGGTGCACTGGCTGCTTTCTGCGGACAAAATATCGGAGCCGGCCATTTCGACCGTGTCCGCAAAGGGTTACGATTTACCATGCTGGTCAATCTCATATTCAGCCTGATTACATTTACAGCCATTTACTTTTTCGGAGAAGAAATGATGCGGGCTTTTACCAGCGACCAGGCTGTAATCGCTATCGGAAAAGAATATTTACTGATTATAGGAGGATTCTTTATCGTGCACGGTGCACTGAATATATATAACGGTGCACTCCGGGGAGCAGGAGATACAATCTTCACAATGGTAACCAGTTTACTATGCCTGTGGCTGATCCGTATCCCACTCGCCTACCAGCTAAGCGCATGGTACGGACGACAAGGGATCTGGTGGGCTATCGGAATCAGTATCGCCATTGGATTTGTCATCACTTATATCTATTATAAGATGGATCTATGGAAGAAAAGATGTGTCGTAAAATAACAAAGCGACCGGATCGAATGCCCGGTCGCTCTGCGTTATCTGGCAAATGAGAGGAAACCTTTCATTTGAACTGCATCATTTTGCTGATGTATTTACCTACAATATCAAATTCCAGATTGACTACCGTGCCTTTTTCGATCCGGCAGAAGTTCGTATTATCATGTGTATAAGGAATAATAGCCACTTCAAAGCTATTTTGCTGCGAGTTACAAACGGTCAGGCTGACGCCGTTCACACAAACGGAACCTTTTTCCACTGTCATATACCCTTGCTGCGCCATTGCCTTGTCGAACGTATATTCAAATGTATAATACCAGCTACCATCCGCCTCGCGTACATCTTTACATACAGCAGTCTGATCCACATGTCCCTGCACGATATGACCGTCCAAACGCCCGTTCATCATCATGCTTCGTTCAAGATTTACCAGATCACCTACTTTCAGTAAACCAAGATTCGAACGATCCAGCGTTTCCTGAATAGCAGTCACCGTATATGTATCGTCGGTCAGACTTACAACCGTAAGGCATACGCCGTTATGTGCCACACTCTGATCAATTTTCAGTTCATTTACAAACGAACATTTCATTGTGATATGCAGATTTCCCTGCTCTACCTTCAACGCAACTACCTGGGCAGCTTCTTCTACAATTCCTGAGAACATAGTAATGTGTTGTTTAAATTAATATTATCAGGTTCAAAGATACGGAATTTTACTATATTTGTCGTTAGTAATTCAATCTATAAAAAATGGACGCACAGAAAGTGGACTTGTTCCTCCTGACAAACAGTAGCAAACTACCTAGCAGTCATATATCTATTATAAGAGACCGCCTACTCGCTATGGATGAATCCAAACTGATTTATCTGCAAACTTGTGATTTTAAAGACCCGACAGTAATACTTATTATTTCCGTATTCCTGGGTTCTCTCGGCATAGACCGTTTCCTTATCGGTGACGTCGGCCTGGGTGTCGGTAAGTTAGTCACTTTAGGTGGTTGCGGTATCTGGTGTATTATCGACTGGTTCCTTATCATGGATGCAACAAAAAGGAAGAATCTGGAACAGTTGCAAAACATATTAATGTTTTAACTTCTGCCCTCATTGTGGGAACAAGAAATAAATATGCATATCTTGCCATAATCATAATGGCCGGATATGCATTATCTGTATTTCCCTGCATATTCCACACAACCACCGGATATCCCTGTCCTGCCTGCGGAACACGCCGCGCACTTCTCGTCTTATTAAATGGAAACATCTACGACTCCATTCTGATCAATCCGTATGGCTTATTACTCGTTCTACTGACAGCCATCTATCTTACCGGCATGACGATAGACTTTATCCGAAAAAAAAATCAATTCCAGAGTTGGCTGAAAAGAGCGGAGCGACATCTCATGAACAAATACATCCTCGCTTCCATTATTCTCCTGACTATTCTCAACTGGATATGGAATATCAATAAAGAACTGTAAATAACACAGGAAATAACTATATTTGCATCATATTCATAAACCGACTGAAAATAATATGGAAGCAAACAAAGTCGATAAATTTCTTCTGGCGAATGAAAGTAAATTTCCTGAATATGAAATTCCTATCCATCGGCTACTTAACCTCACGCCTGAAAAAGAGATTATTCTGGAAACAACTCATTTCAAAAAGCCAGGAAAAATGTTACTTATCTCTATTTTCCTCGGAATGCTTGGAGTAGACCGTTTTCTGATCGGGAACATCGGCAAAGGGATCGGTAAACTTCTCACAGGAGGCGGATTAGGAATTTGGTGGCTCGTCGACTGGTTTCTGATTACCGGAACTACCAAACGATATAATATGAATATATTGATGAAAATTCTATCGTAAGTCAACTATATTTTGTACATTGTCTTCATATTAATATTAATAAAACAACTATTATATGAAAACAACACAAAATCAGATTGATCAACTTTCTCAATCAATGATGGCTCACCCGATATGTGGCAGAGCGATGCTAATGTATACTTTATTGACCGGATATTCACTTTTCGACTCCATCCAAGTAAAAAAGAATTGTACAAATACTAATATAACATATAAAGATGCAGAATTCATTGCCGACAAATTCGAACAGGTAACCGGGATAAATGTTGCTCCCGCAAAACTTTTGTACGATAAGAACCAGTTAGTCGATGATTTGCTTGACGATTATCAGGAATATCAGTCTTTGCTAGAAAGCTACGATGAAAATACACGCTCCATGGTAATTTCATTTTATCGCCATTTATATCATTATCGCAAAGTGCCTCTTCCAATAATTCAGACTTTACTAATTGCTTTGTCTGCATTTCTGCAGTATGTATCCGGAAGTATCAACAAAAAGGATTTAAAAGAACAGATTATTGACATTGACCTTCTAAATATGAAGATTATCCCAGTAGACTCCAAGTATGTGCGCCATAATTTCATCTGCATGGAAAAAGACTTTAATGATATTTGTCTCAAGAAGGCTAACAGAGTACTGAAACAAGCAGGCGAAGAACCACTGAGCGATTACTCGATCAATGTCAGCATATAATGCGCAACTAAAAAAACAGAGGTAAAACTTGCGCCTTACCTCTATTATATATACTATATTTCCTGACTAATTATTTAGCCTGTTCCAACTGCAACGTCTTAGTCGGTTCGTCGCAAACTTCTGTCGGACCGAAGTACTGGATCGGACCCGGATAAACGTAGCTGGTAGTCAATGCCCATTCGTCGCGGTTAGCAGCGAACTTCTTGAAAGGAGCACCGTCCAGTTTCACCAAAGCTTTCTGGATAACCGGTTTCATTTCGCCATGACGTTTTTCCATGTTCATCATCATTGTTACAGGAATACCACCGGCGATCCACTTGTCAGCAGGAGCAGTCGTATTACGAACAGATGACATATAACCAGTCTTACCGGCAGCGATCAGGCAAGAAGCTGTGTAACCTAAAGAATAGCAGTAGTCAGCATCGTAGTTAGACGGAGCAGCGCAACGGCCTTCGTAACCGAAGAAGTGGTGCAAAGCAGAGAACTTACCGTTATATTTACCGGCTTTCTTCCATTCGTCCAATTTCTTGCCTACCATTTCAGACAACAACTTTTCTGTTTCGATCAGAGAAACCTGAACGTTTCCGTGCGGGTCGCGATCCAAAGACAGCTGACGTGCAACGCCTTCCGGCAGAGAAGCATACAGGTCAGAGTTTTCTTTTGTCAGTTTGCTGATGATATAAGCACGCTGTTCGCTCTTCTTGATCATCTTGAATTCTGCATCGTGTTTAGCCAGGAAGTCGTTCAATTCAGCGATCAAACGTTTCATAGCCGGAACGAATTCGATCAGACCTTCAGGGATCAATACCGTACCGAAGTTGTTACCAGCCTCTGCACGTTTTGCTACGATTTCAGCAACATAAGTTACGATATCGTCCAAAGACATATTCTTAGCTTCTACTTCTTCTGAAACGATAGCCACATTCGGCTGAGTCTGCAAAGCACATTCCAGTGCGATGTGAGAAGCTGAACGGCCCATCAATTTGATGAAGTGCCAGTATTTCTGAGCTGAGTTACAGTCGCGTTGGATGTTACCGATCACTTCAGAATATACCTTACAAGCAGTATCGAAACCGAAAGAAGTTTCAATCTGTTCGTTCTTCAAGTCACCGTCGATCGTCTTCGGGCAACCGATAACCTGTACACCAGCGTTGATAGCTTTGTAATATTCAGCCAATACGCAAGCATTTGTATTTGAGTCGTCACCACCGATAATAACCAGAGCAGAGATACCCAGTTCTTTCAGGATTTCAAGACCTTTGTCGAACTGTTCTTTTGTTTCCAGTTTAGTACGACCTGAACCGATCATATCGAAACCGCCTGTATTACGATATTCATCGATAATATCAGCCGTCAGCTCCATATATTTGTGATCGATCAGACCACCAGGACCCAGGATAAAGCCATACAGACGAGAGTCTTTGTTTGTAGCTTTTACACCGTCGAAGATACCGGCAATCACGTTATGACCACCAGGAGCCTGACCACCTGACAGGATCACACCTACATTGATAGCAGGCATATTTTTCTTTTCGCTGCTCTTTTCGAAAGTAACGATCGGCATCCCGTACGTGTTAGGGAATAGTTTTTTGATATCATCCTGATCGGCTACTGATTCTGTATACTCGCCGTCAACGGCTTTTACAGCACCTTTCAATGCAGCGGGAACCTTAGGCTGGTAAGCTGCTCTTGCAATTTGTAATGCGCTCTTTGTCATTTCTTAATCTGATTTATATAGAAATTATCTGATTTACTCCTAAAAGCGGTGCAAATATAGAATTTTTTCTTTAATCGTGAAAGAAGTACACAGAGGTTTATTCCGCATTTTTCTTCAGCCACTCCAATCTGCGCAGATCAGGCAAATGCTTTACCTGGAAATGTTCGAACTTTACATTAAAACCGTTCCCGTCGGGACAAGCACCCATAAAGCCGACCTTTACCGGCGTATTATCCTGCAACCAGGCATTTCGCATCATGGTGTAAGTCTTGTCGTCGAAGGAGTAGAATATTTCGACTGCATCCAACCGTCTGACCGCCTTGATCCAGATATAAGGGACAGGTTTATCCAATGTTATCACACTCCAGTCGCTGGTCTTATGGGTAACGACCGTGCTCAGATTGAATTTACCGTCTACAAATTCGATACCGGCCTTGATATAATTCTCATGGTCTATACGCAGCATCAGCCCCGCCTGATCGAAACGCTCCTTATAATCGCCCGTGATCTTCACTTTGGCTTCAAACTCGCCGCCATAAGTCGCATAATAGAAAGGCGCATCGTCGACGGTAAATCCATAATGGGAGATACGCCAATAATCGCTTTGCGGGGTGACAAACATGGACAAAGTCTTATCCTTGATCTCCCATTGTGCAGGTTCGTTGAACCACTGCATCTTTTCGAGTGTCTGTGCCGATGTTGTTTCCATTGCCAGTAAGGCGAATACGCCTAAGATTATTTTCTTCATTGTTTTCATACATTTTATTTACCTTTGCAAAGGTAGACGCTTACCGATAAACATGCAATACTGATTAATAACCATTCTACCCGTCAGATATGGATATCGTAAACAAACTGAACGACGAATTACTGAAACAGACATTCACAGAAGAGCAACAGGTATCGAACCGGCTCAATGAATGTAAACTGATCGCATCCACGTATGCACAGATTGAAAATTCGATCGCAGTACTAAGTGACATGAAAACGAACACGAGCCATATCTACTACGGAGGAATGGCAGAGAAGCTGGGGCTGACCGAACGAGGCTCCAACATAACGATCCACTCGATCTGGGAAGAAGAGATATTCAGCCGTATCCATCCCGACGACCTGTTGGAAAAACACCTGCAGGAACTCCGGTTCCTGCACTTTCTGAAAAGTATTCCGGAAAAGGAACGTGCCGACTATCATATCGTCAGTCATATCCGGATGCGTGATAATACCGACAAATATATCCATGTACTGCACAGAATGTTCTACATCGCCAGCCAATCCAACGGCAGCATCCGGTTATCTTTATGTCTTTACAACCTGACAGTCGATCCGTCTTTAGACAGTGCCATCATCAACTCCGCCGACGGACAAATCCTTGAACTGCAGAAACAGACTTATAACGATATTTTATCCGTAAGAGAAAGAGAGATTCTACAGCTAATAGAACAGGGCATGATGAGCAAAGAGATTGCTTCCACCCTCTCGATCAGCATAAATACGGTAAACAGGCATCGGCAGAATATCCTGGAAAAACTGCACGTTAGCAATTCCATCGAGGCATGCCGGATAGCCAAAGGGCTGAAACTATTATAAATACAAGAAAAATATTTTACTCCCTAATCAACCGATTCTCCTGAATTGGCCTGAAATCAATTTCAGAACCTCCATGCTTCCATTCAGAATTACTACTTATCCGATCGGACATAATGATTTCAAGTAAAAATTTTATCTACAAAAATATTGAGATTTATCGAAAAACCGGTTAGAAATCCTTCAATATCTCCATCATAGCCCTTCTCCGCTTATATGCCTGACGGAAAACATCTACAAGAAGGCATACTTCCTTTTCTCCTCCTTTCAGTTTCAGCAGTTCTCTCAGTGCCTTTGCAACATATTCATACTGTGACCTATCCGAACTCTTATCTGCATACGCTTGAATCAGTGAACTAAAACGTTCTAATAAATCCTCGGGATAATCATCTTTTAAATAATGAGAGTAGTTCAATAAAATATCCAATGATGACTTTCGCCTCAGAAAGTTCACCAACCGGACACGATCTTCTTCTTCCACATAAATATCAGCTTCTATAGAAGAAGACCAGTAAGCCGAAGGAAAAGGGGTTTGCGTAATCAACTCATTATAGAAAGTTCCCCATTCTTCTGCCGGTACCGATTGTTTTAACAGCCGGTAATAATCCAAATCACCTTTCTTTTCGATAAATAAACATTTAGCAGTATTTATAACATTGGGAACATCCTGTATACTTTGATATATCCTCAATTTCTTATCCATCCAGTCATATACATAAAATGATCGCCCGCCTTGCATTTCCTTATATATACCCTCATCCAAGACCAGCAAAGCTTCTTCAAACTTTTCATCATCAATCAAATTGTCGACCCTCATATTTCTTACACTTGGCAAGAAAAGATAACGGAGAGTTGTAGCTTCCGCATCATTACTACGATTCATCCTATTAAGCAGGTCAATCTTTTTCATTACAAGAACCTCGATATCAGCACCAACTTCATTCTTTTTTACCAACTCTTTTTCTACTCGTTCCAGTACTTTCGGTAACGGTAACGCCTCCATCTCAAAAGCTTCTTTAAGGTCAGGCATATCATATATGTAATTTTCTTTATAAGTGGCAAAACGACACAGCTCTTCCAATGATTTCAATATGCTATCCTTTAAAGATTGCGGAACACTCTTATCTTTCCCCAGTGCCATAAGGTATTCCTCCGCCCTGCAACAATCATTTGTAAGAATAAAATAATCATTATCGCCAATCCTCTTCAAAATGCTTACCTATCGAGCCTGTCCATATTCGGCTTTATTGCAAACCGCTGCTTCAAGGCATTCCTGAACTCTACAAAAGAAACGGCATATTCCTGAAGAAACGAGATTAGTTCCTTACCATCGACAAAGGCCAATATCTGGTTTATTTCCGTTCTGACAGCATCCATATCATCAGAAGAAAGAGACTTCTTTTCATATTCTTTTCCATTTGCATAAAAAGCTTGTCCGGTCTTCTTCCTTGCCCTGACAGCTAAAAGAGTAGCAACCACATGCTTACACATATCTCCATCATAAGGGCAATCACAGAAATAATCCATAATCTTGTCATCTTCCAGAGTTATCTCTACTGTATACTCCTCTGTTCCCCGGACAGTCGCATTCCATTCGTCAGGAAACTCCTCTTCCAAACTTTCCACAGCCCCCTGCCTATAATAAGAAACTCCACGTTCCCATATCCGGGGAAGTACATAATACTCAAAATTAGATAATGTCATCATGGTAATCTTTTTTATGGTGATACAAAAATACATCATCCTGGGAAGATATGGTAATTACCTCGGACAAAAACAAAATAAACCTTGTCTTTCTTGCTTTCCGTCCCAATGTTAGCTATCTTTGGAAGGCAGCTAAGTTGTTGCCGACGCCCTCGGCAAAATAAACGACGTCCTCGACAGCTTTGCCGACGTCCTCAACAATATTGCCGAGGGCGTCGGCAACAACTTTCATCGGCAGAAAAACACGATAAGATCGGACATAATCAAAGATAAGTCCGAGTAATTATAGAAATAGATAACGATTAATTGACACTAGTATGGGGAGAATAAAATTCGGAGTATATAAGACTCCAAAAGGGAATGGGACAGAACAACAAGCTTGCGCCCGCCTTATATCCAAAGGGACCATGAGGATGGAAGAGATTTGTGAATATCTTTCGGATTCAAGTTCGCTTACCTCAGCGGATATAAAAGGAGTGATCGAAGCATTGACCACTTATATAGGCAGGAATTTATCACATGGATATTGTGTGGAACTAGAGGGGTTCGGGCACTTCTCCCCTGCCCTCAAAACGTTACAGAAAACAGATGAGAAAGGCCGGACTGTCTTCTTTGCGAGGGCGGACGGGGTAAACTTCCGTTGTTCCAAACGACTGAAAGCATTGGTCAACAAGGAGCGACCGATAAAAGTCAAAAGAGAAAATGTTACTTCCAACGAACAGGAAGACCGGAAAAAGAAAATGCTCAGATACCTGCAAAACAATCCGTATATCAATCTGACGGATTATGCCTCGCTGAACGGTTGCAGCCGCTACCGGGCTACGGAGGATATGAAACAGTTTACGAAGGATGGAATAGTGATCCAGATGGGATACCGGACACACAGGGTGTATTCATTGCCGCAGGAAGAGGGAGAGAAATAAGCTTTCAGACTATGTGTAAGCATTGCGAAACTTCCAAAAAAGATATATCTTTGTACTTGATGTAACTTAAAAACAGCACGAAAGATGAATAATACAGATTCGGAGCTTAAAAACAAGATAGAATACATTATCGCCGTAATAAGCGAGTTTGCCGCAGCTCATTCGCTCAATACATCACAGGCCTATCGCTATCTGGAAAGGTTCAAAGGCATTGACTTTGTAAACCGTTTCTACAATGTGGAACATACACTTCCGTTTGAAGACGTAGTAGAGGACCTTACAGCCTATTGCCACAGGAAAGGAGGAGCGTTGATATGATACTATACCACGGTTCTAATATTGATATTGCGGAAATAGACCTTGCGATATCTAAAGTAGGAAAAGACTTCGGCTGCGGTTTTTATCTTTCAGCAGACAAAGCGCAAGCTATGGAATTGGCCGAAAGAAAGACCGAGCAGTAAGGAATAGGTATTCCCACACTGAATACATATAGATTTGATGACAGTTGTCTTCATAACTCCAATTTATCAGTACTAGAGTTTCAAGAATATAGCAGGGAATGGGCAGAGTTTGTATTGATGAACCGCCGTAACCGTACACGTGTGTCGTCACACTGTTATGATATTGTAATCGGTCCCATAGCCAATGATGCTGTAGGCTATCAGATACGCCGCTTTACTTCCGGACTGATAGATATGAATAAATTCCTCGATGAACTGAAGTACATGAAAGGTGTAACCATACAGTATTTCTTCGGCACAGAAAGAGCTATTAAGTATCTGACAAAAAAGAATACATTATGACGAAAGAGACATTTATGATAGAAGAGATTTCCAAGGAAATCGTATGGCTGCTGATACAAGAACATCAGATGGATATAGATGAGGCACTCCGCACACTCTACACATCAGATACATACGCACGACTAATCAACCTTAACACAGGACTCTACAGTCAAAGCACAGCTTATGTATATGAGTATCTCGAAAGAGAATTAGCTACAGGAAAAGTAGCCTGATTATTATCCGTCACTATAAATCCAAAGGCAACCGTTAAACTCTATTTCATTTTTTGTACTTTTGTTACTTTAACATTGTACATAACATAAAGCATAATGAAAGACTCAATAGCTTATCTACCAAAAGACAAACAGGCAGAATTGAATTTTCTGGTTAAAGAGATATTAAAAAGATTACCTCAAACTGAGTTTATTATTCTTTTTGGTAGCTATGCAAGAGGGAACTATGTGCGTCGTAGCGTAAGAATAGAAGACGGCGGCATCCCTACCGTCAAAATATCCGATTATGATATTTATGTAATAACAAGCGGCATCAACAGCAAAAAGGCGGAGACCGTTCTGGATAATGTAGAAGATATATTCTTTGCAGGAAAAGACTTTGATCGGGATACACCTGTTCAGTTTATCAACGATGATATCAAACTATTAAATAAGTACCTTGAAGAGGGACGATACTTCTATACACAAATCAAGCAAGAAGGAATAGTTCTGTATAATAGTGGGAAATACAAATTAGCCCGTAGAAGAAAACTTAATTATGCAGAGATAAAAGAACAGGCACAAGAATATTTTGATGAAAAGTTTCAATCTGCAAATGAGTTTTTACATACAGCAAAGCTCATTTATAAAGAAGAATATTATAAAATGGGATCTTTCTTGTTACATCAAGCCTGTGAGAATTACTATTATGCTATCCGTTTAACGTTTACTTTGCGAAATAATAAGCAACACAACCTCTCTAAACTCTCATCCGCAACGAAAAGGTATTCAGAGGACTTAGCAACAGTTTTTCCACAAGATACTCTTGAAGAGAAACGTCTTTTTACTTTACTCAAGTCTGCTTATGTGGAAGCACGGTATAATCCGTACTTTGTTGTCACTAAAGAGGACATTGATGCGCTTGTTCCTAAAGTCGAATCACTTAGAGATATTACGAAGCTAATTTGTACTGCAAAAATTAAGGAGTACGAAGAGCAGAGTAATACACAATAACACTGTCTAACAGACTTGTAACTTTCAGACTTGAATATATTTTGCAAACTTTGTGTAGTTCTAATTAATCAGGATTATGAATATCGAAGAGTTCAGAGAATACTGCCTTTCATTGAAAGGAGTGCATGAGAAGATGCCGTTTACGAATGTGGCGGATAAATACAGTCGGGACGTCTTGTGTTTCTATATTGCGGACAAATGGTTTTGCTTTGTAAATATCGAAATCTTTGATTTCTGTTGTATCAAATGCAACCCGGATGAATCGGGAGAACTGCAAGGAAAGTATGCTGGCATTACGCCCGGATGGCACATGAACAAGAAGTATTGGATCAGTGTCCATTTCAATCAGGATGTACCGGATCAGAAGATTAAAGAGCTGGTGAAGAAATCGTATGAGATCGTGGTCGGAAGCCTGACGAAAAAAGAACGGGAGAAGCTGGAAGAAAGGGGTGCATGAAAGAAAGATCACACACCCCCTGCCCCCTCTCGGAGAGGGGAAAAGTTACTCTCGTCGTTACTTAATTATCCTAATGATTAGAAAGTTATTTGCCGACAGGTTTCTGATAGAGCATTGTTTTGCCGGGTAAGGACAAAGAAGCCGGATAGGCATCGGCTGAGACAGCACGTTTGTAATTCGGCTTGTCGCTCATGACGAAATGCAGGGTTATACCGGATTGCACATCGTCGTATGTCAGATACGATTTGTTGTATTTCTTTCCGTTCACATACAATTCCTTGACGTACACGTTGTCTTTCGACCAGTTTTCGGTTGTCATGCGGATCTCTTTACCGTTGCTCATGGCAATGGTCAGTGCCTCGACACAAGGTGAACCTACATTATATATATTACTGGACGGGGCAACCGGGTAAAAGCCTGCACAGTTAAACATATACCAGGCCGACATCTGGCCGCAATCATCGTTACCGCTTAGAGAACCGGGGTCGTTGCCATAGAAACGGTCGACTATTTCACGTACCCATTTCTGGCATTTCCACGGCTTACCCAGGTAATTATACAGATAAGCGACATGATGGCAAGGCTCGTTGCCGTGCCAGTAACCACCGATGCGTCCCTGAATGTCGTGGGCTCCCGGTATATCGTCCGGCAACTCGACAGTAAAGAGTTCATCCAGCCGTTTCTCGAACAGTTTCTTTCCCGCCAGGTTGATATAGCCCTGTACGTCATGCGGAACGGTCCAGGTGTACTGCATCGTAAAGCCTTCGGTGATATCGCCCCAGCCATTCACCGATCCCGGCCCCTGATAAGCGATCGGGGCAAACGGGGTACGCCAGTTTCCCTGACTGTCGCGGCCACGCATGTATTTGGTTTCCGGATCTATCAAAGTCTGATAAGAGAGGGAACGATTCAGGAAATAGGTATAATCGTCCGTCTTTCCCAAAGCCTGGGCAGCGCGGGCAATACAATAATCGTCGTAGGCATACTCCAATGTTTTGGAAACCGACTCGGCTTCTTTATCGAAAGGGACATAACCGTTACGGTCGTAATCGGGCAGGCAATCGTAATGCTTATTCATTGCGGTTGTCTTCATAGCTTCGTACGCCCGTTCGTAATCGAATCCTTTGACACCTTTCACGATCATATCGGCCAGGACGGAAACAGCATGGTAACCGATCATACACCAGGTTTCGTTGCCGTAGAAAGACCAGATCGGAAGCATGCGCTCCGTACTTTTATCGTAATGGGCGAGCATGGAATTGGCTATATCGGCGTTCACATCCTGATGAACCAGGTTGAACCAGGGATGCAAGGCGCGATAGGTGTCCCACAAAGAGAAAGTCGTATAATTCGTAAAGCCTTCGGCTTGTTCGATATTCTTATCCAGACCTCTGAAACTACCGTCGGCATCCTGGAAGATAAAAGGATGCAAAGCGGCATGATAAGCAGAAGTATAGAATGTCTCTTTTGTCTTCCGGTCGGCTGTCACGCGATACTTTTCCAGTTCCTGTTCCCATAAGCCGATACCTTTTTCTTTCAGGCCGTCGAAGGTAATGCCGTTCAGTTCCTGCATATTCAGTTTGGCACCGTCGGTGCTGACTGCGGAGACAGAAGTTTTTACAATGACTTCTTCACCGGCTTCCGTTTCAAAGGAAAGACAAGCCATCAGGTTCTTTCCCCAGGCTTCGTTTGTGCTTCTGAAACGGGAGGTATTGTAAATAACCGGCTTCTTGTCCTGCATGATGCGGAAGTCTTTCAGCTTTTTGGAGAAGACAGCGGTGAAATAGACATGGCGCTCCGGTCCCCAGCCTTTGACCAGTTTGTAGCCGGTCAGGGTCGAATCGTTCTCAACACGGAGGTTAGACCATTCGCAGGATTGCCACAACGTATGATTCAGGTCGATCATGATGAAAGACTTGTCCGATTTGGGATAGGTGAAACGGAACATTCCGCTACGCAGCCCGGCTGTCATTTCGGCTTTCACACCGTAATCCTGTAACAGGACGGCATAGTAATTGGGAGAAGTCCATTCCTGGTCATGGGTGTAACGCGAGCGATAACCTTCATCGGGGTTTTCGCGGGTTCCCGGGTCGAGTTTCATTTCGCCGGTACCGGGTATAAACAGAAAGTCGCCCAGATCGGGGATACCCGTTCCGCTCAGGTGCGTCAGACTGAAACCGAGGATGGAAGTATGGTTGTATTTATAACCGGCTGCCGCATCGTAATATTTAGAGTCTGTATCCGGACTGATCTGGATACCGCCGAACGGAATCTGTGCACCGGGGTAGACATTCCCGTAACCGTCTGTTCCAACCAGAGGTCTGACGTAATCTGTCAGTTTCTCATTCTGGGCTGTAGTGGTCAGAACAAAACAGGAAATAGCGAGTAAGGTGTATATTCGTTGTTTCATATCTTTAATCATTACTTTTCTCTTGAAAGAAAAGTAATCAAAAGTTCAAGGCTGCACCGGCTTCGCTGCTACGGTGAAAGACTACGCTTGAAAAATCCGAAACTCGCTTCGCTCAAACAACGGATTTTTCCGAGCCGCTTCGTCTTTCCCCTTCGCGGACGCTCACCCGCTGAGGCCTTTCCAAGGAAGCTTTGCTTCCTCTTAGGATGGCCGATACTACCTGTTAAAACCAAAAGCGTTTGTTATATAGGTGTCGGTATCGGCAATCACAAGAGTTTTGACTACTTTTGGATCAAGCCAAAAGTAGGTTTAATTTATTTCTTTTGAGAATGAATAAGGTGCATCCTTTTCCTCCGTGCCACGGTTTTTGTTCGGAGTAGCGGACATGGTGCAATTGATCGTCATACCACGCAACAGGTCTTCATGGGTCAGGTAATTACGGGTGTAATTCTTGCCGTTTACCTTCATGGAAGAGATGTAGCGGTTGTCTGCATTGTTGTTGGCAGCGTTGATTACGACCTTCTTACCGTTTTCCAGATTCAACGTTACGCTCTTGAACAACGGGGAACCAAGGATATACTGGTCAGTTCCCGGACAAACCGGATAGAAGCCGAGGGCAGAGAACACATACCAGGCAGAAGTCTGGCCGTTATCTTCGTCACCGCAATAGCCGTCGGGAGTTGCGAAATAAAGTTTGTCCATCACCTCACGTACCCAATACTGTGCTTTCCAGGGTTCACCGGAGTAGTTATACAGATAGATCATGTGCTGTATCGGCTGGTTACCATGTGCATAGTTACCCATATTCATGATCTGCATCTCACGGATCTCATGGATAACACCACCGTAATAGCTATCGTCGAACAATGGCGGCACATTGAATACAGAATCCATCATTGCATTAAAGCCGGACTTTCCTCCCATCAAGTCGATCAATCCCTGAGGATCGTGGAATACCGACCAAGTATAATGCCAGCTGTTTCCTTCGGTGAAAGCATCACCCCACTTCAACGGATTGAACGGAGACTGGAATGTACCATCCTCGTTACGTCCACGCATCAATTTGGTTTCGGGGTCAAACAGGTTCTTATAGTTCATCGCATGTTTGGCAAAGATCGCTATTTCAGACTCCGGTTTACCGAGTGCTTTTCCTAATTTATAGATCGTCCAATCGTCGTATGCATATTCTAATGTACGGGCGGCACTTTCGTTGATCTTCACATTGTAAGGCACATAACCCAGTTTGTTATAATAGTCGTAACCCAGACGGCCGGTAGATGATACTTTCGGATGTACATTGTTCGCACCATGTACAACAGCTTCCCAAAGCGTTTCGATATCGTAACCACGTAAGCCTTTCAGATAAGCATCTGCAACAACAGAAGCAGAGTTGTTACCCACCATACAGCCACGATGACCGGGGCTCGCCCACTCCGGAAGGAAACCACTTTCCTTATAAGTATTCGCCAGCCCTTCCTGCATCTTCACATTCATCGACGGATAGACCAGGTTAAGGAACGGGAACAGACAACGGAAGGTATCCCAGAAACCGGTATCAGTAAACATATAGCCAGACAACACTTCACCGTTATACGGACTATAATGCATTACGTTTCCATTGGCATCCACTTCATAGAAGCTACGGGGGAAAAGAACCGAGCGGTACAGGCAAGAGTAGAATGTACGCAACTTGTCGATATTCTCGTCATTCACCTGTATACGTCCCAATACTTCGTTCCATGTCTTGCGACCGGCATCTGCAATCTGATCGAAAGAACGGTCGCCCAACTCTTTCAGGTTCTGTTCAGCTTGTTCAGGACTGATGAAAGAAGAAGCGACACGGGCATGAACAAGTTCGCCGCGACGGGTAGAGAAACCGATAATCGCTCCGGTATGATCTTCCTGAGCTTCGGTTTCACCTTTACGGATTTCGTTGTCGCCAACCGTTGCCTTATAGGTAAAAGGTTTATCGAAAACAACCACAAAGTAATTCTTGAAATTCTCCGGTACACCACCACTGTTACGGGTCGTATAGCCGATGATCTTGTTCTCTTCCGGGATGATCCTGATGTAAGAGCCGCGGTCGAATGCATCGACGATCACATACGATTTATCAGTTTCAGGGAAAGTGAAACGGAACATGGCGGCACGTTCTGTCGGCGCAATCTCCGTCACCACATCATGATCGGCCAGATACACACGGTAATAGTTCGGTTTGGCAACTTCTGCCTTGTGGGAAAACCAGCTGGCACGCTTATCCTGGTCGAACACCACTTTACCGGTTATCGGCATAATGGAGAACTGGCCGTAATCGTTGATCCACGGGCTGGGTTGGTGGGTTTGTTTAAAACCGCGTATCTTATCGGCATCATAGGTATATGCCCAGCCGTCGCCCATCTTTCCGGTTTGCGGCATCCAGAAATTCATACCCCACGGCATAGCGATAGCCGGATAGGTATTTCCTGTCGACAGGGAGTGTTTGGATTGAGAACCAACCAACGGATTTACGTAATCCACGAGGTCTGCCTTTGCAGCAGCTTTCATCGAAAACAAGCTGCCGCAAAGAGCAATAGCTAAAACAAATAGTCTCTTCATGGTCTAATATATGTTATTTTAATTTGATGATAAAGAATAAGGTTTGTCAGCTTCGGCAAAGACACGCTTCTTGTTTGGAGCAGATGTCATTTCGAAGGTCAGCTCTCCCCCGTTCATTATATCTTGTTGAGTAATATACGCTTTGGTATAAGGTTTCCCGTTCAGTTTTACGGATTTGACGTAACGGTTCTTGTCGCTTACCTTGTCGGCTCTGACTTCGAATGTCTTTCCGTTTTCAAGAGATACTTTCATGTAAGGCAGATAAGGGGCACCCAATACATATTGATCGGTTCCCGGACAAACAGGATAGAAGCCCATCGCCGACAGGATATACCAGGCAGACATCTGGCCGCAATCGTCGTTACCGCACAGGCCGTCGATATTGTTACGGTACATCTTGTTCATGATCTCACGTTGCCAGTACTGGGTTTTCCAGGGTTGTGTAGTCCACATATACAGGAATGGGATATGATGACTCGGTTCGTTGCCATGCACATAACCACCCAGAAGACCTTCTTTGGTAACATCTTCCGTTTCAGCGAAGAATTCGTCGGGCAGGTGCATGGTAAAGAGAGAGTCCAGTTTAGTGATGAATGACTTGTCGCCACCCATCAATCGGATCATATTGTTTACATCCTGAGGAACATAGAACGAATAGTTCAAGCCATTACCTTCGATAAAACCTTCACCATGTGTGCTCAGCAGGTTGAAGTTCTCTTTCCAGCGTCCGTCGGAATAACGGGGACGAGCATAACCGATACTGGTGTCGAATACATTAGTATAGTTCATGGCCCGCTTTTTATAACGGTCGGCAACTTCACGATTACCTGCCAGAAGGGCTGTATTGTAAATCGTCCAGTCGTCGTAAGAATACTCCAGTGTCAACGAAGCGGCACTGCCACTACGGTCGAGGGATACATATCCTTTTTCCATTAATTCTTTCGTTCCGTCATAATAAGGAATGGTAGAGCTGCTGACCATTGCTTTCAACACTTCCTCCTTATCCAGCGGCAAGCCTTTTGCCACGGCATCAGCCAATACGGATACAGAGTGATAACCGATCATACACCAGTTCTCGTTTGCCATATGGCTCCATACAGGCAACGCCTTATGTACGCTTTGTTCGCAATGTTTCAGCATGGAACGGGCAATATCGGTATTCACCTGACGGTTGATGATATTGAACAGCGGATGCAAAGCCCGGTACGTATCCCAAACAGAGAAGACCGTGTAATTAGTGAAATCGTCTGCTTTATGAATATTACCATCCAGACCACGATACTGACCATCTACATCGGTGTAGACACAAGGATTGATCATCGTATGGTATAGAGAGGTATAAAGCATCGCCATCTGATCGTCAGAACCTTTCGCATCGATAATAGAAAGCTCCTTATTCCAGGTATCCGCAGCACGTGAAGCCAGTTGGTCAAAACTATATCCGGTAGCCTCGGCATGCAGGTTTTTCAAAGCGCCATCGGTACTTACACCGGAAAGGGCTACTTTTACTTCCAGTTCATCCGAAGAAGCAGGATCGAAATCGAAATAAGCAACGATCTTCCGACCGCCTATATCCGGAAAGTTCTCTTTCATATTAAACTTGCCGTAACCGCCGCGGTAATCTACTTTTGCTTTTTCATCGCATCCGTAATGGATAACCGGTTTGGAGAAAGACATGGCGAAATAGGTATAATTGGTCCGTGCCCAGCCGTTGGTTATACGATATCCTGTCACTAACGTATCATTTTCCACACGGATACTTGTCCATAAAACCTTTCCGTCGTAGTTATAAATACCATGTATCATATCCAGGATAATACGCTGATTCTTCGATTCTTTCGGGAAAGTATATTTATGTATTCCTGCCCGTTTGGTTGTAGTCAGTTGTGCTTTTACACCGTAATCGGCCAACATCACTTCATAATAACCGGGACGGGAGATCTCTGTGTCGTGTGAGAATCGGGAACGATAGCCGCCGTCGGGATTGGTTGCTGTTCCGGGATTCAGTTTCAGGCAGCCGGTAGTCGGCATAATCAGGATATCACCCAGGTCGGAATGTCCGGTTCCGCTGAAATGGGTATGGCTGAAACCGACGATGCTGCTGTCCTTATGCTGGTAACCGGCACAATATTCGTAAGCGCGGGGTTGATATTTGCCGTCCACATTATGCGGGATCGTATCGGTATCCGGACTCAACTGTACCAATCCGAACGGTACGCATGCTCCCGGAAAAGTATGTCCCATCCCGTTTGTCCCGATGATCGGGTTCACTAATGAGACTTTATCCTGCTGAGCAAATAAATTTCCTCCTGCCAATAAAGCAGACAGAATTAAGGCTAAACATGTTGAAGACTTCATAATATATAATGTATTTGTTATTTCGTCAGGAACGCCTGGTACTCATTCCACATACCTTCGATGCTGCTATCTTCACCAAAGACACTTTTTATCGCTTTATCGAAACTCCAGACTTCCAAGTCACGGACAGTCAGATGGAATTTACGTATAGCATCCGGATCTTTGGTTTTCAACCATTGGATAAAGAAACCCGTTGTGCGGTAACCATCCATCCAGTTACCTCCGGGCTTACGTGTATTCATATCAAAAAAGCCGGCTTCTGCCCGCACAGCATCAGCCATTCCTTCAATACAGGCCCAGAACTCCTTATTGGTAGAATAACTCCCGATACCTCTCGGTTCGAACTGATAGGCATGGACCAGCTCATGGTATAAGACGCCACGTGTCTCGAAGTCGAGTTTATACAACGACTCGCCTGCCGACTTCTCTATGTGTTGTGTACTGTATTCGATGGAAATAACAGGTGGATTGCCGGATTTGGCAGATACACCGTCGTAATCTTTCAGTGTATATTGAATGGTCTGCACGTCATTCATCGTATCCTGAGCGGTATAGAAAAGGATTTCCGCCACTTTTTCGGCATGATATTTTATGTAAGCATCCGGATCCTGCACCAGGTCGGCATAGATAGACGCCCCCTTTGTCTGAGGATCGAGCACCTCGAAGTCTACTTCGGGATATCTGAAATCTTTCCAGTCCGTCAGGAGATTCTTTTCAGAGAAAGAGACATCGCCTATTATCAATATATCATTTCCCTCAGTGGCTGCTTCCAGCATATACTGTTTATAATTTGAAGGATTAGCTATCGTGCAAAGTATCTCCTGATAGCGGGAGCAGAAACGCTGGTCTTTGCGTTCGTCAATCACCACCCATTTCGTTCCGTCGTACGAACCTTTTAATGTCCAGGTTGCCGGATCGTGTTCCGGCGTTTCTCCTGATGAGTAGAGTTTGTAACTTTGGATAGGAATGCAGCATTGAGTATCAAAAACGATTTTATTTAAGCCCTGCGCTCCCGTATAACAAGTGGTAGGATCTCCGTCCGATAATTCCGGGACATTTACAGAGATATTTTCCCTACATGCAGAGAATAAGAGTAAGCTAACTACTACAATTACATATTTATTCATAACAACACAACTTTACTGTTAACTCAATAATGCATTCACTATCCAAAGAAAACAACTCCCCAAAAACGCCTTTGTCAGAAAATGCCTATCAAACAAGGGCGGTGATAATTCTCGAATGCAATATTAGTCAGTTTCCATTTCCCAGGGTTATACCTCAAATACCAAAAGAGTGTCATAATATACCTGATGTAGATTATGACACTCTTTTGGTAATTTATGACACCAACAGAAAATCAGGCATTTACCGGGTATTCCGGTATTCTTTGGGTGTCTGATTGTACTTGGAAGCGAACTCACGGTAGAAATAGGATTTGTTTGAAATACCTACTTTATAGATGATCTCCTGTACATTCAGATTGGTCGTTACCAATAATTGGGCGGCATACGTCAGCCGGTAATCCTTTATAAAGTCGGTCGGAGTAAGCGGAGATATTTTCTTGAACCGACGGTAGAGCGAACGGGTATTCATACCCATTTTCTCTGCAATCAGTTCAGGACGCAAAGTTTCCTTATCCAGATTCTCTGTAATGATAGCAATAACCTCATCCATAAATTCCTTGTCTTCCTGATGGATCAACTGTCCCCCGGATTGTTCGTAAGCACTTTCCGGTGAATAGTAGTAATCTTTCAACTCCTTCTTACTTGTCATCAGACGATTCACCACCGAACGGAGGACAACCGACGAGAACGGTTTAGTCAGGTAAGCATCAGCCCCCAAGTCCAATCCTTCAGCCTGATCGTTTTCGGAGATACGGGCGGAAACGATGATCAACGGAATATGCCGGGTAAACTTATCCGACTTCACGCGACTGATCAGCTCCAGGCCGTCTATATCCGGCATCATTATATCTGTAATAATAAGAGCCGGTGTTTGTTTCTCCATCAAAGCAAGTGCATCTTCCACACTGAACGCTTCTTCTATCGTATAAGCCGGGGATAAGGATTCTTTGATAAGCCAGACAATATCTTTATTGTCATCTACCACAAGGATGCAAGGTTTGTCATCCGCAGAAACCGGTATCCCCATCTCCCCCTGATCCGGAGAAGTCGGCAAAATACAGGCATCAGGTTCTTCGTTTTCTTCCACCATATCGTCTTCATCCACTTCCAGATATGGTAACCGGACGATAAATTCAGCAAATTTACCTTCTTCACTTTTCACTTCTATCGTACCACGCAAAGACTGCACCATGCTATGACAGATAAACAATCCCAAACCGTTTCTGGAAGTCATTTGGGTGTAATTGTTTCCATCCAGATCACCCAGTATACGATATCGGTCAAAGATTGTATTCAGGTCTGCTTCCGATATTCCTTTACCAGTATTATATACACTGATAACTAACGAATCATCCTCTATCATTGCCGAGATACGGATGCTGCCGGCCTCGTCCGTATATTTAAAAGCGTTGGATATCAGATTAACCAAAATCTTCTTCAGACCGGTAGGATCGGTATTCCAATTAAGAGAGTCCGGCAGAGACATCGTAAAGTTTATTCCGTTCTGCTCAGCAATAGGGGTAAAAGAGTCGTATTGCCTGCGGATAATACCGGAAACGGAAGTCTTTTTAATACTGAAATAATTCATTCCCGCTTCCTCTATCTTGCGGAAGTCGAGGATTTCCTGGATCAGTTCGTTGAGACTTATTACGTTATCCCGCAATATACGGATATATCTTATCAGTTTATTATCCGAAGTATTCTCTGCATAAGTATGGATATAATCCCCCACCCCGTTTATCAAAGTAAGCGGAGTACAAAGTTCATGTGTGATATTGGCGAAGAAATTCAGCTTTGCCTCATATAGTTTTTCTTTTTGTTCTTCCCTGATCTTCCGTGCAACGAGTTGTTGCTTTTCTGCCATCCTCCGGTTGAAACGGTAGAGTAATCCCGTTAATAAAAGAAGAAAAGCAAACACATATAATACGATTGCCCAGGTTGAACGATACCAGGGAGGAAGTACCTTCAACGGTAAAAGGTATTCGCGGGCATTCGAGTCGTACACATCGTTTTTATAGCGGACTTTCAGTACATAGTTACCGTAAGGAAGTTTGGTGAACGATATTTCGTTATTCTTCTGTAATTCCGTCCAGTTGGTATTATAATTCTGCAACAGGTAAGAGTATTCATAGTTTTCTCCATGAATATAATCTGTTGCAACAAACGAGATATTAAACGTCGAGATATCCGGAGGAATCACGAGCTGGGCAGACTCTGCATCCGTATGGTCGTAAAGACTTACCGTCTCCCCTCCCATCTTCAGTTCAAAGAAATGAAGGTCCGGCCGAAAGTTTTCCAACTGGTCATTTTGGGGTTCGATCCAGACGAGACCGTCGATACCTCCGAAAAACAACCGTCCGGTATATTCGCATATCCAATAGGCGTCATCCGAAAATTCTGTGACTTTCAATTCCTGATGCCCGTAGTTGTGGAAGAAACTGTTACGGGGATTATATTTCGTCAATCCTTTATTGGTACTTAACCAGATACATTCGTCCCGGTCTTCCAGTATACCGTGGATCATATCGTTGCTGATACCGTCACTCCTGTCGAACTGTCTGACATCACAGGTGCCTGATGAATTACATTTCATACGGGTCATTCCGGAACTGGCACCCAGATAAAAGGTCGAGTCACTACTATAATACAGGCTTAACACGTCACCAATTGCCTGGTTGGATGAATTATTCATCGACATAAAGTCATATTCCCTGGTTAACAGGTCAAAACGTGCCATCCCGTATCCGCCGCGGCTACCCAGATATATAGTCGATTTTCCGTCATAATACATCGAATAGAATTCGTTACAGACTTTCCCATCTTTCTCCAGCTGATAGGAATCAATGTATTTAACGCCCAGCCCCGATTTACTTTTCTCCAGAATAACCTCGATCAATCCATCCCCTGTCGTGGCTACCCATAAAATAGAATCGTTCACCTCACAGATGGAATGCACAAATCTTAATTTTGTATCGATCTTACTGGGAAGTGTATACACCTTCCCATCTTCATACGAATAATAGGAAAGCCCCGGACCATCCGTTCCGATCCATACCAAAGAATGATACCGGCTCTTATAAAAACAATATACACGGTTATTAGAAAGTCCGTTGGCTGTGGTATAACGGGTTATCTTATCGGAAGGTATCTGTTTTCCTTTATAAGAATCATACTCCTTTATACGGACAAATCCATCTCCTTTTGTTCCGAACCATAACGTTTTATCTTCGTCGGTATAAACCGAACGTACAGGATTACGCATCACAAAAGGCAAATCTTCCAGCAACAACCCGTCAAAACGCTCAGACTTATCGTAAAACATTCTGACACCCTGTCCGTCCGTTCCGATCCAAAGAATATTCTGCTTATTGTCTTTAATCATACTAAAAATACCGATATTCAGATCGAAAGCTCCTTCCGGATCATCCAGATCCATCAATAAACCATCCCTGAACGCCAGATATTGTTTCGACTGAAAAGAGACAATACGGGATATATCCCCATATTTCTTCATCCATACGGAAAGATCAGACAAATATTTTTCCTTTTTATCCTTCATTCCATATTGATACAATTTGTTCTCTGTATCCACATAATAGAGAATACCTTCTTCATAAAAAGCCTGCCTTATCTCTTTATCATGTATTTTACTTTCCTTTATCTGTAATTTAAGAGGTAAAGTAGAATAATCCGGAACGATCTTCTTCAGAAAGCCGTCAGACGAAAGGATATAAAAATCCCCTTGCTCATCGGTAAACAAGGCTTTTACTGCATCCGGAGTTATCCCTTCCGTATAAATATCCTGAAAAGAACCAGCCCGGACGGTATAACAGGAAATAAAATTATTCCGGCTTACCAATAGCGTATTTTCCAGAGAGTCTGCAACAATCAGGCGGCATTCGGGATATTCCATATACGACTCCGTCACTTTGCGATCCCTTAACGAAAACCGGTTCAGTCCCATCGAGGTCGAAATCCACAAATATTCTCCTCCACCTCCCGAAATCTTATGAATAATATTGCTGCAAAGTGTATTTTTATTATCAGGTTCGAAACGGTAAACATAGGTATTCTTCCCATTATACAAGTTCAACCCGTCATACGTTCCAAGCCATATATAACCATGGGCATCCTGGTAAATATCTATTATCGCATTATTCGACAAATCAATATTATTCGCTTTATGGAAAGCTATCGATGCCGCTCCTTTAAAAAAGGGGCACAGCAGGAATAAGCCCAATAATAGAAATCGTATTGATAGGAATCGAGTCATTATTATGTTTATTATTGATCAGACGACAAATATAATCCATCTTTTCCGTAATATTAAAACTTTTTAAGCTTAAAGGGATAAAGGATTATTAATAAAGCGATAACTTCGCATATTCGAAGGTGATAATATCGTTTTAACACATATAATATATGAAAAAGTATCTACCTCTTGTTGCTTCCGCACTGCTTCTTGCAGCCTGCAGCGAAAAACCGGGTTACGAAATAACCGGTACAGTATCAAACGCCGATCTGAATGGAAAGTATGTATACCTCTATGAATACGGAAATCCGGATGTCTTACCTCTGGACAGTGCATTAGTGGAAAATAACACTTTCAGATTCAAAGGGACACAAGAGGGTTCGCTGCTTGCTACTCTTCAGTTCTCGACGGATGTTGTTCCCGAAGAACGTGGCAAACCCAATTTGTTTAAAACAACATTCACTCTTGAAAACGGAAAAATCATCGCCAACCTCGACACATTCTCTGTTGTGACCGGAACACCGGCCAATGATGCAGAAAAGGCTTTGAAAGATGAGATCGCTCCAATTTATGATGAAATGGGAAAACTGGGGGATGCCATCCGTTCTGAAGATAAAGATATTGCCAATGCCGCTGAAAAGAAGTATGACGAATTCAGCGAAAAAATCACACGGGCAATCTGTAATTATATCCTGGCCCATATGGATCAAAAAATGTCTGCCAAATATACGTTTGACAACCGTTACAGTCTGAGTGAGGAACAACAGAGTGAAATCATCGCACAGGCTGACTCAACTTTCAAGGCATTCCCGGGTATCGACAAAATGATGAGCCGCCTCGAAATACTGAAAAATGTCGCTGTCGGCAAACAGTTCGTAGACTTCGAAATGGCTGATCCTAAAGGAGAAGTTCACAAACTGTCTGAATTTGTAGGTAATGGCAAAGTTGTCCTGATCGACTTCTGGGCATCCTGGTGTCCTCCTTGTCGTAAAGAAACACCGCATTTAGTCGAACTATACAAACAATACAAGAATAAAGGTTTTGAAATCGTTGGTATTTCATTGGATAGCAAAGCAGATGCATGGGCAAAAGGTGTAAAAGACCTGAACATTACCTGGATACAACTATCTGACCTGAAAGGCTGGCAGAATGCAGGTGCCGCTCTATACGGAGTAAACAGCATTCCTCATACGGTTCTGGTCGACAAAGACGGTACAATCATCGCCAAGAACATCCACGGAGAGGAAATAGATATTAAACTGCAGGAAGTTATTAAATAAAAAGTTACGACATGTCTGCCCAGATAACCCTCGACTGGAAAAAAGATTCAGTCTTTGAGACACAGATGGATGGCCATACGGTAACAATCGATACCAGCAAAGAAGACGGCGGCACCGGTTCAGGTGTCCGCCCAAAAGCTTTGATGCTGGTTGCTATGGCTGGCTGCAGCGGATTAGATGTGGTCTCTCTTTTCAAAAAAATGAGAGTCCGCTTCGAAAAGTTGTCGATCGACGTCAAAGCAGAGACATCCGATACCATCCCAATGCTATATACAGCATTCGACGTAACATACCATGTTACAGGAAGCGCCGACGACAGCGCCCGAATAGAAAAAGCGATCCGCCTCTCACAGGAAAAATACTGCGGTGTAGCGCTTATGATGAAAAAGATAGGCCCCATCACTTACCGAATACTGCTTAACGGTACCGAACTTAATATTCAGCCAACCGAGAAATAACGAACTTTCCGTCTTGCATGGCTGGATTAAAAATTTTATCTTTGTGCGGTCTTTTAGAAAGCGATATTACATAGAAATTAGCAAAAAGTTTTATTATCACTTTAATATAATAAATTAGCGATTATGATTTATTCACATGAAGTTCAACACATGTGTGTTGTAAAGAAGGGAGCCAACCATCCTTGTGCTCCGATTCCTGAAGAAGGAAAATGGGTTAGATCTACTCAGATCACTGACATCTCAGGTTTGACTCATGGTGTGGGTTGGTGTGCTCCTCAGCAAGGTGCATGTAAACTGACACTGAACGTAAAGGAAGGAATCATTCAGGAAGCTCTGGTTGAAACAATCGGTTGCTCTGGTATGACTCACTCTGCTGCGATGGCATCAGAAATCCTTCCGGGCAAAACGCTTCTGGAAGCATTGAACACTGACCTTGTTTGCGACGCTATCAACACAGCTATGCGCGAATTATTCCTGCAGATCGTTTACGGACGTACACAGTCAGCTTTCTCTGAAGGTGGTCTGCCTATCGGAGCCGGTCTGGAAGACTTAGGTAAAGGTCTGCGTAGCCAGGTTGGTACTATGTTCGGTACTTTGGCAAAAGGTACTCGTTACCTGGAAATGGCAGAAGGTTACTGTACCCGTATGGCATTAGATGCTGACGATCAGGTAATCGGATATGAATTCATCCACCTGGGTAAATTCATGGAAATGGTAAAGAAAGGTATCGATGCTAACGAAGCATTAGAAAAAGCTAAGGGTTCTTACGGTCGTTTCAAAGAAGCTGTAAAATATATCGATCCTCGTAATGAATAAGAAAACACTGACACGCGTCCTAATCGGGTTAATTATCATAACTGTTATCGCGACGGTAATCACCTACTTCGTCATGAAGCCGGACCGTCCCTGGATGGCTTTTTATATGGCCTGTTGCGGCGGTGTACTTGTTTTCAACTTTCTAATATCTTTATTCCTGGTAAATAAGAATTTAAAAAAGTAAAAATAATATGGCTTTATTTGAAAGTTACGACCGTCGTATCGATCATATCAACGCGGTTTTAAAAGAATATGGTATCAACGGTATCGAAGATGCAAAAGCTATCTGCGACGCTAAAGGTATCGATCCTTATACAATGTGTAAGGAAACTCAACCTATCTGTTTCGAAAATGCATGCTGGGCTTACGTTGTAGGTGCTGCTATCGCTATCAAGAAAGGTTGCACAAACGCTGCTGACGCTGCCGAAGCTATCGGTATCGGTCTGCAGGCATTCTGTATCGCTGGTTCTGTTGCTGACGACCGTAAGGTTGGTATCGGCCACGGTAACCTGGGCGCACGTCTGCTTCGCGAAGAAACAAAATGTTTCGCATTCCTGGCTGGTCACGAATCTTTCGCTGCTGCTGAAGGTGCTATCAAGATCGCTGAAATGGCAAACAAAGTTCGTAAAGAACCTCTGCGCGTTATCCTGAACGGTCTGGGTAAAGATGCTGCTATGATCATTTCCCGTATCAACGGCTTTACTTATGTTCAGACTCAGTTCGACTATGCAACAGGCGCTTTGAACGTGATCAAAGAATATCCGTATTCAACAGGTCTTCGTGCAAAAGTAAAATGCTACGGTTGCGACGACGTTCGCGAAGGTGTTGCTGTAATGCGTGCTGAAGGTGTTGACGTATCTATCACAGGTAACTCAACTAACCCGACTCGTTTCCAGCATCCGGTAGCCGGTACATACAAGAAAGAATGTATGGAAAATGGTCATAACTACTTCTCTGTTGCTTCAGGTGGTGGTACAGGCCGTACTCTGCACCCGGATAATATGGCTGCAGGTCCTGCTTCTTATGGCATGACAGATACAATGGGCCGTATGCACGGTGACGCTCAGTTCGCCGGTTCTTCATCCGTTCCTGCTCACGTAGAAATGATGGGATTCCTGGGTATGGGTAACAATCCGATGGTAGGTGCTACTGTTGCTGTAGCTGTTGCTATCGAGGAAGCTATGAAGAAGTAATTAAAAACTTCATATATAGGTAAGCTCCTGCATTCATCGACTGCAGGAGCTTTTTATTTTGTATAAAGAATGTTTATTTCGACTATCTTCGTCCACCGTTTCTACCGGATGAATTAGAACGGTCATTCTTATTTGTCTGACTGTTTGTCGAATTATTGTAATGTTCCGTACGATTACTTGCTCCCGAATTTGGACGAATTACCTCAGGTTTCGTTTCGGGACGGGTAGGACGATTTGTCTCAGGACGGCTCGATTCGGGGCGACTGGTTTCAGGACGGCTGGGACGGTTCGATTCAGGACGGCTAGGCCTGTTCGGACGATTCGGGTGGTTCGGACGATGGTCCGGGTGGATATAAATCGGACGGCCATAAGGGGGAAACACCATCGGAGGGGCTATCGGTGGCAAATAATTTACATCATCATATAAAAACTCATAGCCTGTCAGGTAATTATCCCAGAATTCCAGGGCATACACTTCATTCTTGCCCGTCCGGTATTCCAACACTTCCTGTACATAGCCATCTTTCTTATTGACAGCCAATACCCGTTCGGGAGGCCCCATAAGGTTCTCCACTTCGGCAATGGTCATCCCGGTCGTCAACATCCCCAAGTCGAGATATTTATAGGCACCACAGGCAACCAACAAGAAAGAGGTCAATATTACCAAACTTAATTTCTTCATGACTATTAAGATATTAAAGACTCCAGATACTCCGCAAATTCGGAAGTCATCCAGTTGCCGTCATAGAGCTCTCCATTAACGAAAAATGTCGGTGTACCCTGAACATTATTCTCTATACCGGAGTCGTAATCGTCTTTCACCTTTTGATAGAAACGATCTTTACTGAAATCCGTCTCAAACTCGGCAGCTTTTATTCCCAACTTTTTGGCATATTCCAATAAATAATAATCATCCAAAGCATTCTGATTCTCAAAAAGAAGATCATGCATCTCCCAGAACTTCCCGTAAGAACCGGCTATTTCCGTTGCAATAGCAGCATGCAAAGCATGCGGATGCAACTCTGTCAGTGGAAAATTCCGGAAAACAAACTTAATCTTGTTTCCGAGTTTTTTCTGTATCTCTTTTACTATATGGTAAGCCCTCCCGCAGTAGGGACATTGAAAATCTGCATACTCAATTAATTCTATCGGTGCATTGACCGGACCTTGAACATGATCGTTCTTATTTACTTCCAAATACATATCTGTTACTATTTGATTTCTAAATAATAACACTGCTTCCATTTCATTTGTTGCTTTATTAGCACTTCATTAACTGAATTCATTTTGTTTTTTATCTATCTTCGCATATATGAAACGAGGTACAGCTGATTTACCATTACATTACGGAACAGTCCCGCCCTGGCTGGCTCAACGTATGAGTTTGCTTGGAGGAGCCATTGCCGAAGCTATTATTATCGAATATGGTCGTCCGGCGTTATTACGACGGCTTAGTGATCCTTTCTGGTTTCAGTCGTTAGGATGTGTGTTGGGAATGGACTGGCATTCGTCAGGTATCACGACATCTGTTATGAATGCCCTGAGAAAAGCGATCAATTACCGGTCGGAAGAACTGGGTGTTTATATTTGCGGAGGAAGGGGTAAGTTTTCAAGAGAAACACCTAATCAACTCCTGGAAGTAGCCGATAAAACCGGATTGAATGGAAATGAACTGGTAAGATGCAGCAAACTGGCGGCCAAAGTTGATAATACAGCCGTTCAGGATGGTTTTCAACTTTATCTACATACGTTTGTCGTCACCCAAGAGGGCGACTGGTCTGTCATACAACAAGGAATGAACCCGAATGAGCGTATGGCCCGGCGTTATCACTGGCTGTCGTCTTCGCTCCGTTCGTTTATGGAAGAACCTCATACTTCCGTTTGCGGCAGAAACCAAGGATTGATACTTAACCTGACAGATAAACTGGCTGCCCCTACCAAAGAGGGAATCGTCGAACTGACAAAAGAGACACCGGAAAAGTTGATGCATGAAGTTTCTATCATTCTTCCCAATCACCATGAAGTAAGAGAGGAAGATGTTAACCTGAAACGTCTGGGGGCTGCACTATTGTTAGCCCATGAGACAAATGTGTCCGATATGGAATCATAGCTTTTATTGGAAGGTGTCGGGCCACGTACGCTGCAATCGCTGACATTGGTCAGCGAAGTGATACACGGCACTCCATCCCGCTTCTCCGATCCAGCCCGTTTTTCGTTCGCACACGGGGGGAAAGACGGACATCCGTTTCCTGTCCCGACAAGTGTTTATGATGAGACGGTTGAAGTATTCGACAAAGCCATACGGCAGGCTCGTCTCGGGGATAAAGATAAATCGGATGCTTTGAAGAACCTGTCCAAGATATCACAGGAAATAGAAAAAGGATATACGCCAAGCAAATATTTTGATGATTGGGTACAGCATGAACGGGATACGTCTTATAAATATGGTGGAAAGACAGTTTTTGGTGATGCTAAAAAGCCTGTAAAGAAAGAGGATAAGGGAAAGGGAGGAATACAACTCAGTTTATGGGATTAAAGTTACTTTTCTCTTGCAAGAAAAGTAACCAAAAGTTCAAGGCTGCACCGGCTTCGCTGAGACCTATCGTCGTACCAACATATATTTATACGCCGTCTCCGTACAATCCTGAATAAACAAGGTATCACCGCTTATCGCCAACGGGTAGGAAGGATTGGTGGCATAGAAGGCATCCATCAGATAGGCTTCGTAGCCGGCACCGGTATCGGCTTTGCGCCAGTTCAGGTCGCCGGGCTCGTCTTTGCCATCTTCCGACCAGATGTATTTATCGCCGTTGAATGTGATGAAAGTATTTTCAAACTCGCAAAGCTGCCCGGCATTCTGGCCACTGACTAATTCCCATTTTCCATCGACCAGTTCTTTGATCTCGGGAAGCGATTTATCAAAAAGGGTAGCCTCTACTTTGGCACGGGTTTCCGTCTTCTCTGCCGCCGGCTCTCCACTTTGCTCCGACTTGCCTTTACAGCTGTTTGTTCCGATCAGGCATACCCCCATCGCTGCCAGTATGAAAATACTTTTCACGTTATTCATATCCGATATTTTATTTACAATGTTCTTTAATCAGTCTTTCAGCCAACGGATCACCCAACTCTTTTGCTTTGTTCAGGGCTTCGCAAGCCTCTGCTTTCTTCTCCATACGGACATAGCAGATACCTTTCAGACGATAGCAAGCAGCAAAGTCGGGAGCCACTTTCAAGGCATTGTCGATACTCGTCAATGCATCGTTATAGTTTTTCATGCGGACATAAACGGAAGCTTCTTCTGCACGGTAGTCGGGAATATCCGGACTCAGCCGGATCGCTTCTTTGATATCGGCTAAAGCACCTTCCAGATCATCGGAACGGAATTTAGCCTGTTCGCGATAATAATAGAAATTGCTGGTTACATCACCGTTCATGGCCTTGTAATACAGGTCGTAGTCGGCAATAGCTTCTGCATATTGGGACAGGCGTAGCTTCCAGTCGATACGTTCAAGGATATATTGCCCGGCTTCCGGAGTCAACGGCAAGCCGCTCTTCTCGATCGCACCATCCAACAGCGCAATGATATCACCGATATTGAAACCCGTTACATTCTCTTTTGCCTTTGCAGCCCAGTAGAAAGAAGTTGGCGATGCCAGGTCGCTGTTATTCACAACCATATACTCATTATAAGCCTGTTCGTATTCTTTCAGGAAGAAATGGATATCTCCCGCCAGTTGGTGATAAACAGGAAGATCTTCCTCCTGGATTGCCTTCTGAATGGTTTCCAGGGCGGCTTGTACAGACCATGCCGGATCGGTCAGGGTCGTATCGCCGGCGGCTACATTATAGATCAGTTTGGCCTGATTATAATAAACGTCCCCTTTCTTATCGCTAAACTTTGAAGCAGTCTTAATATCATCCAACGCCTTATTCAGATAGTTAGCCTGTTCAGCCGGGGTAGAAGCCAGCTCGGCACGACGACCGGCATAGTGAGAGGCACGGTTCAGATAACCGTCTGCCGAGTTCGGGAAAGTAGCGATAAAATCGTTCAATGTTTCCAGATAACTTTTCGCATCTTGTGTGCTACCTTTCAGGAATAAAGCGACCTGCGCCTGTTCTTCATCCGCCGGCCATGCCTTCTTTATACCTATATTATTATAGACTGTATTCAGGAAATCGGTTGCAGCCACAGACAGGCTATTGGTATAAGCAGCCGATACGGCATACGAAACATCTTTCTTACCGGAAGCATCCGCCTGTGCCAATCCGAATACCTGACCTTCGGCATTCAGGATCGGAGCATTTACCTGTCCGTCTTCCAGGGGTATCGATAATTTATAATAGCTGTAAGGATCTTTCAGCTTGCTGACTTCCGTGATCGTTCCCTGTCCGAAGTTGAGCGTTTTTACCGTAGTATACGGTAACAGATAAGCTGCTGTTCCTACGGCCAACGGATCGGAAGCGATGGGAAGGAACTGCACTTTCTTCGGTGCTTCGCTCTTCACTTTTATGACATCATACAATTCGTCGGCTCCGACAATAGCCGTCACGGGGTAGGTTTTTCCATCCACATCGGTGATCGTTGCCTTCTCAGCTCCTTTAAATAGATCGTAAGCAGCAAGGACATCGCCCGTTTCGGAAACATAGAAACCAGTTCCCGAGGTCAGTTTAGCTCCGTCTTTCCCGTATGTAGTGATTAAAACAACGGCCTTTTTACTTTTATCCATCCATTTAGGGGTGTTCTTCTGCGCAGTTGCCGGTAATAAATGGCAACAAATTAAAATAAGTAGTAATAGTGTTTGTTTCATTTCTTTTCTCATGTTATCAGATATGCCGACAAATGTAATACTTTATTATCTTTGTACATATTGTCTGAGTATAAATTTATCCGCTAACGTACGTAGCAGGCAGATGCAGCTGGTTAGGCTTCACCTGTCACAACCGCCCCAACTCATTAGTAAATAACGACATATAGTGAAAGGTAACCCTTCACCATCCTTTCACAAATAGGACGGCACCAAACAATAAATGGGCAACTACCCATTCCCAAATAGATAGTTACCCATTTATAAATATCTTGCCTGGAAAAAACAAGGGTGTTTTGAAATGTAAAGACAGGACTTTTAAAGATAAAAGAGAGGACTTTCGTTTTCAAAAGTCCTGACTTTTTTAGGAGGTTTCAGGCCCTTCACTGTATTTCACTCAATACCAAAACATTACCAGCAATGTGAAAGGTGAAACGTCACCGATGCGACTTACTGATATTATACCTGTATACCCAACATGCCAGTATAAAATATACCGCACACTGAACCCACAGCGTCACATACTCCGTATGTATCTCTGCCATCGTGGCTCCCATCGAGTTTAATTTGACATAAGCCAAAGTGGCCGGTGCTGCCGGTATAAGGAAATGCGATAACTTCCAATACCAGGGCATCAATTCCAATGGATAAGATACGCCGGAAAGGAAAATCAGACCGACAGAGAAAAAGGCGATCATCAATAAAGGGGCATCGGAGTCGGTAAAGAACAAAGATGCCGTCAAGCCGAAGAAACTGGTCGCCATCAGAAACGGGATCAATAACATAATGATATTCCACACATTCCCGATATCCGGCAGGTCAAAGATAAAAGGGATCAAACCCAACAGGAAGAAGGAGAAGATGGCATACAATATCATATAGACAAATGTTTTCCCGGTGACCAACCGCATGGCCTGTGCAAGCGAAGAAGGATAGGACTGTAATAAATGAAACTGCCGTTCCTCCCCGCTGACCATACCGATCACCATCAACAACGTCTGGAACATAATGACGATCAATACAGCCGGTATCAGGTAAGTACCGTACCCTTCCGTGTAGTTATATAAAGCCGTACCCGCAACATTGATCGGCTGTACGGAAGCCAGTTGCGCCGCATCCCCGGCAGGAAGGAAGACCAGCATCTCCGGGCGGTAACGGTCGTTGAGTGCCAGCATAGAGCCGGCCGATGCTTCCTGTATCGACATATAATAAAGGAAAGCATTGGTCGTTTCATACATGATAAAGATAGACTCGTCACCACGCGAAACCCGGTCGGTAAAATCGTACGGCAGGTATAAGATACCGGCAGCCTCGTCACGTTTCATCAACTCTTTTGCCTGCGGAAAATCTTCGCCGGTAGCTATCACATCGACTTGTGGCGTTGCATTCAACAGGCGGATATATTCGCGGCTCAACTCTGTCTTCGAATTATCCACCACAACGACCGGCACATTTCGTACCACGTCGGGAGCATACATATAATTATATAACAGACCGTACATGAAAATACCTCCCATCAATACCAGAACGATGGCGAAGCTGCCCGAAATGGTCTTGAACTCATTCAGGATGATAGAGGATATATTAGTCAAACCTGCCTTTATATTATTTGATGTTTTCATACTTATGACTTAAAATTGCTCTTTTTAAATGCGGCACCATCAGAAAAGCCACCCCGATGAAACAGAACAGCGCACTGAAATTCCACCAGGTATAGGCAAACCCATAGTCGCCGTACAAAAGATTTTGATTGATCTCGACAAAATGACGTACCGGAAACAGGAACGAAGTGTAATAGACCGGAGCATACATGGATGGAGCCGGAAAAGTTACACCCGACAAGGTCGCTCCCAACGATCCGACCATCGACACGATACTGATAATGATACTGATCGCCGGAAAAAGGGAGAACAGAAAGACGGCCAGCGCCTGCGTTGCGATCACAAACAGGATCGAAGTCAGGTTCAATGGCCAGAACCCACAGGAGAATGGGATATTCATAGGACCGAACATCACATAATTTCCGAAGATACTCATCAGGGAAAAGATAATCGTGTAAGGCAACAGTTTCCCGAAAAGGGCGGTAACCATATTCATATCAGCCGTTGCCAGCCACTCGTCGCCGGTACGGAACTTCAGTTCGCTACCGACGGCATACACCGTAGTCAACAGGATGATCACCTGGAAGAAGATAAAGAAAAACGGATTGCTCAGGTAAACGGAGTAATCGAGATCGGGATTGTACAGCGGATGGTTCTGTGCCTCAACCGGAAGTAGAAAAGTCGTTACCTGCTTCTGGTTGATGCCCATAGCAACAGCCTCGGAAACGATCGGTGACATGGATAGTGTACGGAGCACATTCTCGAAAGCACCTCTGACCTCACCACCGACACTCAATAAGGCGTAATGATAATAGTAGGATAAGGTAGCCTGTCTCCCACCCGTCACGTCTGCTTCAAATTGATTCGGGATCACCAGGTAACCATATATCTCTTTTGCCTGTGTCGCCTTACGGGCCGTCTCGGCATCGACGTAATGCCGTGTCACCCGGAAAGTGGGAACGGCTTCGACCTGACGGATTACTTCGCGCGACAAAGCGGTCTGATCCTGATCTACAATGCCCACCGGAATATTTTCCATCTGTCCGTTACCGAAGATCGTAGACATGAAGAAGATACAGAACAGGGGCAACACGATGCAGACCCCGAAATAGAGCCTGCGTGAAACCATCCGATGTAGTTCCCGATGAAATACATTGTAAAAAGGACTATGTTGTTTATTACTACTCATAAATGATACCGGTTATTGTTCTCCCAAATTAAGCAGGACAGACATGCCCGGGCGTAATCCGTCGACCGGTTTTACAGGCAGGGCATGGATCTCGAAAGTTCTCAGATCGTAACTTCCGGTCTGTTTCGTCGATTTCCAGGTGGCGAAGCTACCCAGCGGACTGACGTAGTTAATCTTGAATTCAATATCTTTCGTTGCGATTGCGGGAACGTCCGCTTTAAATGTACCTCCCATTTTAAATAACGGCAGACGGTCTTCACGCACATTCAGGACTACATGCACATCGTCAAGTACCACCAGGTTCATGATCGGCATGCCGGCCCCTACCAATTCACCCCGTTTCGGGAAAATGGTCGAAATCTGACCGGATTCGGGAGCGACCAGGCGGGCATCCTGCAGGAGAGCTTCGACTTCGTTGACTGTTCCCTGTGCTGCCGTCACCAGTGAACGGGCACTTTCTTTATCTTGTATCCGGGCACCGTCGAGGGCCATCTGATATTCATTATAGCAGGCACGTTCGTTAGCAACAGCGGCGTTATAGAGTGCTTCCACTTCGTCTTTTCGTTGGGAAGTGACTACGCTGTCTTTATAAAGGGCCGTGATACGGTCGTAAGTTGTTTTAGCCAGTTGGAGGTCGGACTTCGATTTGTTCCATAACTGTTCTACGGATGCTATGATCTGTTTCCGGGTTCCCTCATCAACCTTTTGATTCTGGAATTTGGCAATACTCTCCAAAGCATTTACTTGCTGGTACTTCGCCATTGCTTCGGGACTGTTGATCACCACCAGCGTATCACCGGCCTTTACATTTTGTCCTTCTTTGACAAGGAAAGTATCTATTCTACCGGGTAACTTACCGGATATGCGTATTTCGGTTGCTTCAATCTGCCCTTGCAGGATAACCGGCTTTTTCTTCAGTAGCAGTATGCCGACAGCAGATATAATTATTACGGCGATCAGTACCACTATAAAGGAGATCGTCAGGTATTTCTTAGTCTTGTCCATAATTTTTTTTGTTTATTGTTGATTCAATATTTCCTACATTATCTCCGTCGTTCCCTCTAACCGGTATTGATGGAATGATTCCGGAATACCGCAAATAGACAGGAGATTGATTAATGCTACATCATATTGGTAATAGGCCAGCAGAAAGGCAGTCTTCACTTTTGAAAGCATTACTTCCGCATCTACCACCTCGGTGGATGTTGCCATTCCTTCCTGGAAGGATTTCTGCCGGATACGCACCAGCTCGTTACTCATTTCGAGCGTAGTATTCAGGGCTTTTACATTATCGAGTGCGTTTTGTAATTGGGTGTAATACTTATCGACTCCTACCTTCAGGTCCGTCACCGCTTTATCTTTTCCGATAGCCAGCGTCTGACTGGTGAGGCGAGCCTGCCGTATCTTCTTTTCCCGGTTCAATCCGTCGAAGATATTCCAGGTAAAGCCGATCCCCACCATCGTACGGGGCATCAGGTATTTATCCACTCCATGCGAATAAAGAGTCTGTTTACCGAACAAAGCGATTGTTGGAACATAACCGGAGCGACCGATCTTCAATTCACTCCCGGCAATATTCTCTTGTAGTTTTAATTGGTTGACCAGATAGTTATTGGCAGGAACCAATTCTTTAAAATAATCGGCGGAAGGAATATTCGTATTGATAAAGAGGGAAGTCGTTGTACTGATATCTTTCTCTTCTTCCATATTCAGAAGACTTTTCAATGCCTGCCGGGCTACTTCCAAATCTTTGCGGGACGATTCCAATTCCCGTTTTGCCTCATCCATGCTAACTTGGGCGAAAAGGCGTTCGGCCCGGTTTATCATGCCGTTCTGTTCCAGTTTAAGAGCCTGGTCATAATGCGTTTTCAGTGAGTTGTAAGTTTCTTCCTTTACGGCGACCACCTGCTGCCCGAGACGTAATCCGAAATAGCTTTCAATCAATAACGATTGTTGGTTGGCATTAACCTGTTCCCGGTTGACTTCGGCGATATTGACCATCGTCTTCCCGATCTTACTGGCGAAAATACGTTTCCCACCTGTAAAAAGAGGCCAGGTGACATTTGCATCGATGGAAGTGATATTCTGTGAAATAAGTGGAAGAGTCAATGTGTTCTGTCCGATCTTATCCAGAATAGAAGAGATAAACTGGTCGTCGGGGATGATGGAATGAACAAAATCTTTTGCCGGATCAGTGAACTGGTCTAATGGTTGCTTTACTTCGACCGGATTCGACATATGTACAAAGGCACCGGCTGCACTGACCGAAGGATACCAAAAAGAGTTCAATTTCTGATGTTCGTTTTTTGCCAGCTCCACCTCTTTTCCCGCAATCCGGATACTTCGGTTCTCCTTCTGAAGCAGCTCCATCGACTGTTCCAAGGTCAGATCGACCGTCTCCGTCTGGGCAGAAGTCAGGACAGGAAAAAGAAACAGCAAGCCAATACTGAAATGCGTTAAGTTATTAATCATAAATGCGTTTAAATTTAGTTTGAGCGAATTTTTGATTAATAACAAAGCCCTCTCCGGGATTGTTCAGCGAGCTAACTCCCTTTTTTAGAGGCTTTCTTCAAGTCCGGTAAAAACCAAGTGACCAGCCCGATCAGCGGCATATAAGCACAAACATTGTAAACGGTCTCGATGCCATAGTGGTCGGCCAGATTACCTAACACTGCCGATGCAATCCCTGCTACACCAAAAGCAAAACCAAAGAATAAACCAGAAATAAGTCCTAACTTATAAGGTAACAATTCTTGGGCATATACCAGAATAGCCGGAAATGCAGAAGATAACGTCAAGCCGACACAAAAACTCAGGACGGCCGTCAGATATAAACTATGCACATGCGGCATTACCAACGAAAAAGGAGCCGCACCGAGAATGGATGCCCAAATAACATATTTGCGTCCCACCTTATCCCCTATCGGACCTCCCAACAGTGTACCCAGGGCAGTAGCTATCAGAAAGACAAACAGGAACAACTGCGAAGATTGCACACTCACACCGAACTTCTCGATCAGATAGAAGGTGTAATAACTGTTCAGGCTCGCCATATAAATGTATTTGGAAAAGATAAGAACCAGGAGGATAGAGATAGAAAATATCGTTTTACCCAGCGGCAAAGGCATTTCGATATGGTGTTTCGAAGAGCCTGTGTCTTCACGCTTAAACCGCTGAAGCAGTCCTTTATACCAGCGTCCCACATAAGTCATGATCAGGATAGCGATAAAGGCCAGAATAGAAAATAAGGCAATATGGCTGCGCCCGTAAGGAGCTACCAGGATAGCAACCAATAACGGCCCCAACGAGCCTCCCAGGTTTCCGCCCACCTGGAATAACGATTGTGCCAGTCCCCTCTTCCCCCCTGAGGCCAATGAAGTCAACCGCGAAGCTTCCGGATGGAATATCGACGAACCGACGCCTATCAAAGCGACGGAACATAATACCCAGGGCAAAGAATTTGCAAAAGCAAGGCTGAGCAAACCGATCAATGTAAAACTCATACCGATAGGTAAAGACCACGGAGAAGGATTTTTATCGAAGTATAATCCGGTAAGCGGCTGAAATACGGATGCTGCAGATTGATAAACCAGCGTAATCAAACCGATCTGAGCAAAATTCAGTGCCAGATCATCTTTAAATAACGGATAAACAGCTGTAATGACAGATTGTAACGAATCATTTATACAATGCGATATACTTAACGCCACTAAAATCCGGAAGGTAATCCCACTTGCCGACTCTACCCTATTTTGTCCCATTTGTAACCTATTTGCCTATTGAGCCGCAAAAATACATAATAAAAACGAAGGCTCACTAACAACCGGATATTTATTTACTGAACGGATTTATTGGGAAAATTGAAAAGACAGTGTTTTTTCAAGATGTAAAATTCTATCAATTAACATTCAGATTTGTTTCCACAAACACCTCTCCAACCCTTATTCTTTAATGTCAGTACCGCAATAATGCGCCATTTTAACAAAACTTTTCTTTCAGATCTTTTTGATTCTTTACGTAAACTGCCGTGAGCCAAACGGCCTTACAGTTGTTTTATCGTTGAACAACTAAACAAAGAGCATAAATAATGAGAATTAAACTTTAGAACTGTGCCGGAGATGAAAGGAAATCTTGTATCCATCTCTCCCGAAACCTACGCCAATTCCCCCTATCTCCCTTATCGCCCTGATGTAAGAGACTATTTTCACTTCGGTACAGCGTCTAAAGTTTACTTAAAACTCTTCTTCTTCCTCCCCGTTAGCCGTATGAAGTATAAATGTAGTGGCACCCATGGTTACAATCGCACCTTCACCAATCCGTACCTGTTCCTTTTTTCCTAAAATAACACTGCGGAGGAACGTGCCAGTCATACTCTGGTTATCACGGAGGGTATAGATAAACTTACCTTCCTTGTCCTGTTTTACATTAATAATACAATGCTTGCGTCCCACACTCGGATCGCTGGTAATAATAGGGACATCCACACCTTCCGTGTCTTTATTTCTACGTCCAATCATATTATCTCCCAAAACCAACGGCAGATCTTGCTTAAAACCAAACGTATTTTCAATTACAGTGATATAGCCGCAAGAGAAATCCGGTTCTTTCACCTCTTTCTCCTGGCCGGATTCGGTACGGATTGTCTTTCTTCCCAGCTTTATCTTAAATTGCGATCCGCATTGAGGACACACAAAAGCCAGTACTTGTCCATCGGGATACTTGGTTTCATCGAACGATAGCTGATTATCACATTTGGGACAGAATATTCTTTTCATATTATTTATCGGAGCATTTACATTTATGAAGTACAAAGATAAGCCTTTTTCCACGGATACAAAGATTGAAACCTTTATAAAACAAAAAAGGCCATCCGTCACGGACAGCCAATCTTCATTGTTAACCTTAAATCTAATACCATGAAAAACACAGTGCAAACATAGTGCATTTATGTTATATAACACAACTTATTAATTGTGTTTCTTATTCATTTAATAACGTTTAACAAAAAACTGTTCTAAAACATAATTTAGTTCTGCGGCATTGCACCCACAAACATTCAGTCTGGGTTTGGCCTATTGTTTCCGGAAATAAAACCCTAACGTCCAAACATACAAAAGATGAAACTTAAGTTTTTATTTCTTTTTATTTTCTCCGTTCCTATTGCCACGAATCTTTATTCACAACAAGATAGCATTCGTATAGAGAAAAAAGACGGCGTCCTGAAAAAATACTGGAACAGCTTTATATATGGTAATATAGACCGTACCTTTGAAAGAAAAACAGGAAACAAATCAGATTATGTTTATAAAATAAGCAAGCATTTCCATATCGGGGGCGCCTTTAATCTAAACTATGCGAGTTTATCCGACATAAAATTACGAATAGAGTTTAAGCATAACGTAAACGCGCGTGTTGACTATGGTTTTGGGAAAGATACAGGTGGATTTGTGTTCAACTTCGCCGAAGCCTTTTAAAGATTTTACAATGTGCCAAAAGTAGGTACCGCGATCCTTAATGCCTACTTTTAACAGTATGTTTGAACGACTATACGCCACAACAACGATTAACAAAAAATTATATCAACAAATTTTAACAGCACACAGACACATATATGTTTTTTCATTAAAAGAAGCAATAAAAATCAGCGGATATCATAGAAATCAGAAAAAACACTATATTTGCTCAATTTTTAAAATTTCATATTGTATTATTATGAAATATAATATACACCTCAACATTATTTTAATAATTCTTACAGGCCTGCAACTTGCCTGTGTCATGAATTCAGTAGCTAACAATTCGGCTGTTTCCAATAAAGATTATTTATTGGTTCTAAACAGTTATACCTCCGATGCAACCTGGAGTAATGCTCTCATTAGCCCTATACAGCAGGAAATAGCGGCAAATTCGCATCTTGATTTCTACGTTGAGAACATGAATATGTTAATGATCGATGATTCCGCCAAACTGAACAAGTTTAAAGAGTCTTTTTTTCCCAGATACACACATGCACCTAAAGCCATCCTGTTATTAGGAAACAGTTCCTTCATGATGTGTGACGATTTCAAAAAGCATTGGGGTGATGACATACCTTTGATCTTATGTGCCGAGTTACCCTACTTAAGTCCTACTACAAACTATATAAAAAAATATCCGGCAGAAATTACCGAGCAAGTTCCATTGGAGCAATTGACGGAAAGCTATAACCTCACCTTGTTGCAAACTAAAAATTACCTGCCTGAAAACATCGAACTGATGCAAAATATAATCCCCGGCATGGAAACATTAACATTTATCGGAGACGGCCGTTACATCAATCAGCAATTAGACCACGATTTACGCATTTTACTAAAAAAGTCATATCCGGATTTAAAATACGATTTTCTCTCTGCGGCGGAAATGACAACAGACTCTTTATTATTTAAATTAAATACAACAGACAGAAACACAACCGGGGTACTTTTTTCATCCTGGTTCACTCGCCAAACCTTTGCCGGAGGAGATCTGTTAATGGCTAATACATTCCAGGTTATTTCCAATGCAACCATTCCGATCTTCGCCTTAGGGGATGCAGTCATGCTAAACAGCAGGATGCTCGGCGGTTATTTCTATCAACAGCAAACATTCGATAAACAGTTAAAAACGACATTGGACGCCGTTCTCGCAGGCAAAGCCCCCAGGGATATTCCTTTTTACATTCCAGAAGGACAACCTGTATTTGATTATCCGACACTTCTGCAAAAAGGAATCAATACGAATTTATGCCCCGCAGGTACTGTTTTTCTAAACCTTCCTAAAACGGCTTTGGAAAAGTACAAATACCACCTGATAGCACTCGGTGTCTTATTCATCATATTAATATTTTTTACATTGTATCAATTCAATCGCATAAAATCACTTAAAGCGTTGCGGATAGCACAGCAAAAAGAGATTGAAGCAAATGCGGAATTAAGCAATCTTTTCGAGAATATGCCGGTACTATATTGCAAGGTTCAACTGATACGTAATCAGGCTGGCGAAGTGATCGATGCAATCATTCATAAGGTAAACAACCGGTATTTGAATGCGATGCACCTGGACAGAGATATTGTCGGCAAAAAAATGAGTGATCTCCCGGATGATGCATTGACGATGTTCATCCGTTATTTCCAGTTCATGGAAATGGAGAAAAAAACAATCAGTTTCACTTATTACCTGAAACAGTCTTCTGCCTATTTCAACATCATGCTGACTTTCTCACTCCAGTCTGACTTCGTGGATATCTTTGGTGTCGATTGTACAGATCTTCATCACACCCAAGTGAAACTGGATTCGATTAACCATAAACTTGCGATGGCACTCGACATCGCCAATATCGTTCCCTGGAAGTGGGATCTGCGTGAACACACCATTTTGTGTGACGTAAACCGCCAGGTCGAACTCGACGTTACGGATGATAGCCTGAGTGAAAAGCTATTGTCTGTCCCCGAATCGCAATATTTCGGAAAGATATATAAGGAAGATCGCCAGCGAGTACAACAAGCTTATACCGAACTGATAGAAGGCAAATGCTTGAAAGTAAAAGAGGAATACCGCGTAGTCAGCCATACCGACCAGGGCATTCAAGTAGATTGGATCGAGGCCCAGGCTGCAGTAGATACCCGTGATGAAAATGGAGTCCCTATTACATTAGTCGGATCATCTCTGGTAATCACCCAACGTAAAAAAATGGAAAACAGCCTGCTCGATGCTAAAAATAAGGCCGAAGAATCCAACAGGTTGAAATCTGCTTTCTTAGCTAATATGAGCCATGAAATCCGTACTCCATTAAATGCAATCGTAGGTTTCTCCACATTACTACCTTCGATACAAGAGCCTTCCGAGCAGGAAGAATACATAAGTATTATCGAGAATAATAATACACTATTGCTGCAACTCATCGGAGATATACTTGATTTATCGAAGATAGAAGCAGGTACCATGGAATTCAATTACAGCGATTTCGAACTAAACCAGTTGATGCAGGAATTAGAGAACAGCTTAAGACTGAAACTACAAAGCGAAAAAGTGCAGTTGATATTCAAAGCAGGAAGTCCTCAATGCCATATCCACGCAGAAAAAAACAGAATATCCCAGTTAGTCATTAATATGGTAAACAATGCAATCAAGTTTACCACCGAAGGTTCTATCCGTTTCGGTTATGAAATCAGAGGTAAAAGGTTGTATTTCTTTATCAAAGACACAGGAATAGGTATTCCGGCAGAAAAAAAGAATGACATCTTCGAACGATTTGTCAAGTTGAACCATTTCGCCCAGGGAACAGGATTGGGACTTTCCATTTGCCGCATGCTCGTTGAGAATATGAACGGGCAAATAGGTGTTGAAAGCGAGGAAGGCAGAGGCTCGATCTTCTGGTTTGAGCTGCCTTACGTACCGGCTCAAGAAATGATAAAAATAGAAGAAAAGCAAAAACAGATCAAATCTAAAACAAAACATCTTACAATCCTTATAGCAGAGGATAACGACAGTAACTATAAATTGTTCCAGACTATACTTAAGGATGATTACTACCTTTTACATGCATGGAACGGAAAAGAGGCGGTGGATATGTTTAAAAACGAATCTCCTGACATCGTACTTATGGATTTAAACATGCCTGTCATGAATGGATATGATGCGACTTTAGAAATACGGAAGACTGATCCTCTAGCTCCGATAATAGCCATTACAGCCTTTGCCTATGCATCAGATGAGCAGCGAGTTATGGAAAATGGATTTGACGGCTATATGGCTAAACCCGTACAAGCGAACAAATTGAAGGAGCAATTATCAGATATTATAAATTCAAGAATAATTCTGTTATAGGAAATATAAAGAGTTCATATACGGACAAAAAAAAGGCTATCCATCCCGGACAGCCAATCTTCATTGTTAACCTTAAATCTAATACCATGAAAAACACAGTGCAAATATAGAGGCTTTATGTTATACAGCATAACATTTAGCTTGTTTTTCTCATTCACTTAATATAGTTTAACAAAAACATGCTGCAAAACATTGTTTTTGCAGCATGTTTGGAATGATTAGACCATACGTCTTTACTGTTTGACGACTTTTACCACTTCATTATCCATACGGATAAAATAAATGCCTGCAGGATATACCTGCATCGAGATAGTATTCTGTCCAACCTGACATGGAATTTTCGCGCAGATTTGTCCACCCACATTTATGATATAACAAAATATTTTTGAAGATATTTCAATAAAAAAAAGTCGTTCTATCTAAACGCAGATCCGCTACCAAACAAGGGCTAAGTCTACTTACTAAGTAAGGCAAAATCTACTTAATAAGTAGACTGCAACTTACTTAGTAAGTAACCATACTACCTACTCGATAAGTAGCTGTCGGTCTACTTATCGAGTAGGGTGTATAGATTATACTCCGAGTATTATATTAGCATCAATATTCAGTTTCCGATTAATTTCCCTGGCAACTTTCAAAGTCGGTTCACATTTACCAGAGATATAATCACTGAGCCGGGAAGGACTTACTCCTATCAGTTTGGATAATGATTTTTGATTAAGTCCCATTTCATACATGCGAAGTTTTAGTACATCCACCAAAGTTGGTTCTCCTAAAGCATAATGCTCTTCTGAGTAATCAGCCACAAGATTAGACAAAAGCTCTAATTCTATGCTATTAGGATCATTCAGTGGAGTATTGTCATCCACTAGTGGAAGAAGTTCCTCTACCCTTTTAACTGCCCATTCATATTGAGCCTGATTTTCTATCTTTGTCATACACCTTAAATTTTAGAACAATCAATTTGATCATATTCTTTATGAGTACCGATGAAACGAATATAAACGAACTGGATCGTAAACTTAATAACAACTACCAATCGATAATTATAACCTTTGATATTTAAAACATAATGCTGATTGCCAACATTGTCTACACTATTGAATGTTTTCTTCACATCAGCATAGTTAGTCCACTTACTCTGTTTTACTATCGTTGTCCATTCTTGAAGAGCGACTCTTGAGTCGGGATACTTTTCTGCATATTCTTTTAATGCCTGTTCCGTAAATATCCTCATTGCTATTTATTTTTATACAAAGGTAGGAATACAATTCTATATTTCAAAATTAAATTTCATATTTCAGAACCATAATGAACAATAGTTATTATGGTAGAACGCAAAAAAGGCCATCCATCACGGACAGCCTATCTTTACACAAAAGCGTCATGGTATGCAGCATATTTACCGTACCTTTAATATGATTAACGAAATATACTACATACCATATTTTACTATATAGAAATCATCCTTCCCATCATAATGGCTTATCAATTCCGGCCGGATTCAAGCCGGGGCCACCACCTCCTGTATACCCTCGGCTTTCACCTGTTTTCCAGGGAGAAATCCAAAAAGCATACAGATCACCATCAGTTACATAGAATTTTATTTTCACGACTTTATCAGTAAGAGAGGACAGGTCTTTTCCCGATTTCCACGTAACCATTTGTTTGGTCGAATTTAAATCCTTCAATGCATCACAGTCATCCTTGGAAAATCCGGGGATTACTTTTCCCTTTTCATCCAATATCTCTACCTGCAAGTTTTTAACCTGTGCATTGACAAAAAAGTACTTACCGTCAAATTTAATATTTCCGGTAGTGAGGAAACCCTGCCCCGGAGTTTGCATGGAAACAAACCCGTCACGACGTAAAGTTGCCATACCCGTGGAAGTAAAACCATCCCACATGACATCGTTTTTCATTCTTCCGCTGGAATACAGATACAGGGAATCACCTACAACCAGCGGTACGCCGATAATCGATTGCATATTTCCCCAGTTCCATGCCCCGTCCGTTTCATTAACACCCATAATAGGTTCATAAGTAGGACGATAAAAATGGAAACCATCGCGGCTGTATCCCATTCCAATCTCATTCCTCTTCTGAATACCTAATTTATCGCAAACATCATTCTCCGGCCCTTTCCACATAGCATAAAATCCCAACATAACACTCTCATAAGGCATAGCATCAAAGTTATAGATGGCAGGACGTACATCCGGAAATTCCGGATGTACCAATTCCTTATCCGACGGAGTAAACCATAAGACTATATTTTTATCTTTGATACCCGCCGCCAACGAATGCGCCACACTGACAGCCATTTCCGGATCTTCATTTTCCAAATATCCCCTGGAGCGTCCGTCCGCTTTAGCCCCTTGCCGGAGACTCAGTGCCCATTTCCCAGTGAAAGGGTTATAGAAAGCCGTGGTACGGTCGCCTACCGGCCCGGATTGTGCTACCCCTTCCGACCAGTGGATACCATCTGTAGAGTATTTCAGGATCACTTTCCAGCCACCCCGGTGCTTCTCCACATTGAAAAGTTTAAAACGCTTTTCCGGATCCGGACACGTTTTATCCAGCCATACCGTAGCAGCATCCCTATCGCAAGTATCGACTATATTAGTCCCCGGTTTCACATCCATATTAACCTTCTGCCACTGTTTACCGTCAAGCGACTCGGCATAACAGGTGTAAAAACTCTGGCGGTGTTTATGCATAGATCCCGCACCGGCCAGATACCACATTTTGAATTTCCGGTCAGTCTCATCATACCAGATACCATCGCTGAAAGGAGCTGCATAAGGGGCACGTTCAAATGTATATTCCCATTCCTTATCCGGTGCAAGTACCGGATTTCCTTCGTAAAACGTTGCTTTGTGAGAGACACGCTGCATATCTGTTTCTGCAATGAGAAAATCATCGACAAACAACTGGCGTCCGAGATTAATCGGGATAACAGCCGGTTTGTTTTCAATATACGGCAAAGGCATTTCACGGCAAACGCCATCATCTACCATACCCGGAGGCCAAAGCTCCGGAAGAACTATTCCATTATGCAAAGTTTTGCCATTGCCTTCTACCGGACAATTGTTTTGCGAAGAGACACAACCCGAAAGAAAAGCAGTGCATATCAAATAATAAGCTATTTTCATGTTATCTTTATTTTAATTACCAACCTGGATTATTCTTAATTATATACGGATTACCTTCTACTTCATCGATAGGCAGCGGAATCCACTCATTCTTGTTTTCCTGGAAACCCATATACTGAGCTCTGCTAAACTTCTTAAACAAAGGATCGGAAGCTTCCAACTCACGGAAACGTTCCACCACTTTTCCCCAACGAAGTAAATCAAAAAAGCGAAATCCTTCGTAAGTAAGCTCCAGAACACGTTCATTTTCGATCGTTTCCATATTTGCATCTGCAATATAAGGAACACCGGCTCTGTCACGTACACGATTGATCGCTTCCAACGGGGTTATATTAGCTGTAGCTTTACCTCCCATAACGACTGCTTCGGCATACATCAGCAAGACATCTGAATAACGAATCATTCTCCAGTTGACACCTTGTGCACGGCCATTGAAAAAATGGGCTCCGGCATCGTCCGTCGGAGGCAATGTCCAGTCCATCCACTTTCTGCTACACATCTTATATCCGGTAGCCAGTTCATATTGTTCGCCGAATGTACCGTCTTTGGATCCCATCTCTGCCTCCCAGTTTTTATTTTCCAGGAAAGTCACTTTCATTCCGTCCGGATTAATAATTTCCGGAGCATTATCATTAAAAACAAACGACCCGAACATCCGTGGATCAGTCTTTCCATCAACGGTCTTTGAGGCAACAAATTTGTCATATAACCAATTATGCATCACTTGTGCAGAACTATTCGAATTTCTGTTTTTATTCATGATACACATTTTACAACGGATATCATTAAACAGGCCGCTATCCACAAAACCAGGATTAAATCCGGTATTCAACACACCGACAAATTGTATTTCAAAAATAGACTCATCGTTATTTTCATGAGTTACGTCGAAATTCCACGAGTAGTCGTCTACCAGTCGGTAATTGCCGCAATTTCCATTGATGATCTCAGCAAATGCTGCTGCCGCCTCATCATAATAAGTCGTTTGTGAAGTACCGTATTTAGGCTCTATCCCCGAACGATACAGATAAGCTTTACCCAAAAGGGCACAAGCTGAAGCCCTGGTAACACGGCCTTTGTTTTTTAAATCCCAATAATCCTTACCCGGAAGCAGGTCTTTCGCTTTAATCAGATCACCTATGATAAAATCCCAGGCCTCTTCCGGTGTTGCCTGCGGTTTATATTCATTAGGGGCTTTTGGTAATTCTTTGATTAAAGGTATGTTCCTGTAATTAATGAATAAGAAAAAGTGCGTGAATGCACGAAGGAAATAAGCTTCACCCAGATAAGCATCATGCTGTTCTTTATTACTAAATTCAAGATCAGTTAGACTTTCTATCATCTGGTTCGCCTGCGATGCAGCCGTATACATCAACTGAAACGGCTGTACCAAAGAATAATACGAGGGAGTAAATTCCTCGTTATAAGCACCGGGTACGCCATAATCGGCTACTGAACATCCCTCATCACTACGGGTCAGCATCAACCCGAAGCCACAAGCACCCAAGTTACGCGGAGTAGATATGTAACCATAGATCCCCAAAACTCCCTTGTTACAATTTTCCGGTGTAGTATAGAATGAGTTTACATCCAACTGATTCGGATTGACAGACAATTCGTCAAAAATGTCTTCACAAGAAGTCATCATCCCGGTAATTACGAAACCGATGACCCATATTAATATTTTATGCAAACTGTTTTTCATATTCATACGAGTTTTAGAAAGTTAAATTGATACCGATATTATATACTCTGGAGTTCATTGTTGCTTCATGCGGACTCTCCTGCGCCTGCCAGAAGCCATCCACTCCTCTGTCGAACAGCGCGTTGGAACTAACTTCCGGATCATACAGCGGATACTTGGTGATAGTGAACAGATTTTGCACACCTGCATAAATCCGCACCAGATCGACATGGAGTTTCTGCAACAACTTCCTGTCAAAAGAATAACCGATCTGTAAATTCTTGCATCTGAAATAGGAACCGTCTTCTACATAAAATGTACTTGGTAGCGAGTTGATACCCGAACTATTCTTGCTATTCAGCTTAGGAGCCTCTGCATTCGTATTCTGCGGAGTCCACGAGTTGTAAAAAGCATCTTTCAGAATGGCACTATTGGCACCGCCAAAATACCAGTCGTACTTCATCAAAGCAAAGACGTCATTGCCTTGCGTACCCTGGAAGAAAGCGGTCAGATCCCAGTTCTTATAGCCGACATTGATGTTCAACCCATAAGTAAAATCCGGATGAGGATTGCCGATAGCTGTTTTATCGTTTTCATCGATCTTCCCATCCGGTTTTCCGGTCAATACACCATCTACGCTACCATTATTATCCTGGAAAATAAAGTTTCCGTCAGCATCAAAACCATCGACCACATATCCCCAGAATGTACCGATAGGAAGCCCCGGCTTCGTAATGGTAGGACGGTCGTTGAATGAACCGCTCATCATCACTTCCGCCTTGATAGGTTGTACCCCTTCGCCCAGACTCTTTACATTATTTTTCAAAGCAGAAATATTGGCAGTTACCCCCAGGCTCCAGTCTTTCCAGTCTTTGCGATAACCTACCGTAAATTCAAAGCCTTTGTTCTCTACCGACGCAGAGTTGAAAACTGGTAAATCACCGCCATTGGTCATAATGGTCTGCCCGGATGAAGCCAAAGGCAGCAACGGAGCAAGCAGGTCATTGTTATCTTTCCAGAAATATTCAGCCGTGAATGATAATTGATTATTCAGAAATGCCATTTCTAATGCGATGTTTTTAGAGATGGATTTCTCCCACGTCAGGTTCTCCTGAGCAAATTTAGTAACGTAACCGTTCATCACACTTTCCTGCCCGGTTTGATTTTCACCGAACACTGATGGAATAGGGCCGTATGCCGTGGAAAGGAATGAATAAGGATCAATAAAGTTTGCCCCTAATTCTCCATAGCTGGCTCTAATTTTCATTCTGCTGATCCAATCGATATTAAAGAATTCTTCTTCATGTATATTCCATCCGATAGAGACAGAAGGGAAATACCCTACCCGGTTTCCTTTGGCAAATTTTGAAGACTTATCACTACGGATACTTGCAGAAACAAGATAGCAGTCTTTGTAGTCATAGTTTAACCGGGCGAAAAATGAAAGTAAAGCCGAATTATATTCCTCGCTGGTTATATCTCCTTTTCCATTATAGATAGTAATACTGGGGCCTCCCAGATCCGTAGAACCCGAACCAATTCCCATTGTTCTGTAATATTCACGCATCCAGCTGGTACCTATCATTGCGTCGAAAGTATGGCCTTCAAAAGTATTCTTATAAGTCAATATATTATCGATCGTATAGTTGAATCGCTGCCCCCGGCTTTCTGACAGGGAGTTGAGCGTTCGGCTGTAATCCGGATCTGGGTCACCATTGGCATCCCAGTTGGAATCGAATGCAATGGAGCGGGAATAATTATTTGTGGAAATATAATCACCACCCAGTACAAGCTTATAGTCCAGCCCCTTAAACAAGTTCAATCCTATGTTTAAGCTACCTGTTACATTGACTGTCTTATTTCTTCTGACGGTATTGGAATAAGAAGCGAAAGGATTCGTCACCTTACTTTCGTTCACGTAAAACTCCCTGCCTGCCGAAACATATCGTCCTTCGGCATCTGTCATCGGCACGGTCGGAATTCCCATGACCATTCTTACTTGTGGTTCTTTATTCGTGAATGCGGCAGAAAGTGTTTCACTGACAGTCAGACGGCCTTTCTTGAAAGTTCCGTTCACACGTGCATTGTACTTCTTGAAACCGGAGAACTCCATAATACCTTGCTGATCGAAATAACCGATACTGGTATTGAAAGTCGAATATTCACCGCCACCGGAAATAGCCGCATTCAGATTATACATAGGTGAGTTTCTTAAATAAGCATCCTGCCAGTCCGTATTGATACCCGGATTAGTCGGATTTACATTTTCCGGTGCCTGGGTCTGATTACTGGAATTAGCGACAAGCTGCTTTGTATATTCACGATGTTCGTTTGCACCCAGGAAATCCAGGTATTTGGAAGGTGTTTGCATAGAGTAGTTTGCGGATATCTCCACTTTCGCCTTCCCCTTCTGACCATGTTTCGTTGTGATCAGAACTACACCGTTCGCAGCCCGTGAACCATAAATGGCAGCAGCAGAACCATCCTTCAATATTTCCATCGACTCGATATCCGACGGATTCAGCGAGTTAAGGCCATTGTTTGAGAATGCACCGTCAATGACATACAGAGGCTCCGTAGCACCGAATGTACCAGCTCCGCGCACAAGTATCTTTATATCAGCACCTGCTTCTCCTCCTTTTTGCAAGACTTCCACACCAGGAGTACGTCCTTGCAAGGCGGATGCTACCGAGTGTCCCACTTGTTTGTTCAACTCCTGGGCAGGAACAGTAGCAACAGAGGCTGTTAAACTGGATTTCTTCTGTGTACCATAACCGACAACGACCACTTCTTCCAGCTGTTCCATATCTTCTTTCAGAGTGATATTGACATTTCTTCTCCCCTCAACATTAACGGAAAGAGTCTGGTAGCCAACAAAACTGACTGACAAGACTGCACCGGAAGATACTTCCAATGCAAATTTACCATCCAGATCTGTTATAGTTCCATTGGTTGTTCCTTTTTCCAATACGGATGCTCCGATTACAGGTTCTCCCCTTTCATCGGTTATCGATCCGGTTACCTTATTTTTGCTTTCAGCAACCAGCTGTCTCGAAATAAGGATATGTGATCCCTGTATTGTGAAAGTACAACCGGAGTTTTGCAACAACACTTTCATCAGATCGCCGACAGTTGTTTCCCCCGAAGTTGCAGGAGCCGGACGCGAAGTATCAAGTATTTTCGCATCATAATCTACTGACATCTTTGTTTGTTTCTCTATCTGCTCAAAAGCAGTACGGAGGGAATTATCCGTTCCGGTCAGATGAACCTTTTGATTCTGTGCTTCTACCAATGGCACAAAAGCCAACAATAGGAATGTTATTAATATACATGAAAAGATTTTAGTCTTTTCTGATTGTATTAGAAAGGTAATTCGCATATCTTTGTGTGTTATTATTAATATGAATACTATTTTAATATTTCTTGAAATGTTTTTGATGGTATTCTATGATTTCAAAATACGGGGAGGAGATTTTGCCGGTCGTTCTCCCCGTCTTTCTTTTATATATGCTGTGGTTCCTCCTTCCTTTTAGTTTATACTGATTGTTTGCCCTGTTATCCGGTATCTGAAGTCTTCTATCAAATGTTTTAAAATCAGAAGAGCATCTTCTATACTTTCATCCGGATTGAATTTCACATAATAGGTACGCCCCTTATATTTTTCCGCATTATAATTAATTGTCACATTATATTTGCGTTCCAAAGCGGCAGTCACTTCTTCAAAGCTGGCATTTTTGAATATCAGGTAACCATCTTTCCAGGCCGAGACTTGTTCAGCATCCACCACATTGATTGTCGCCTGGTGTGTCAAATGGGAGTAGACAAATTGTTCATTGGGCTTTAAAATGGAAGCCAGAGTCATCGAAGATTTCGTATCCACCTGTATACTTCCTTCCTCCAACGTTGCAATAGTTTCTGTTGAACCGGGATAAGCATTTACACTAAAAACAGTACCCAAAGCTTGAACATCCAGATGTTTCGTACTTACAATGAACGGCTGTTCTGGATTTTTCGCCACCTTGAAACAAGCTTCCCCACTAAGAAAAACGGTACGTGTGGCAGCAGTAAACTCCGAAGGATAAATAAGGACTGACCCGGCATTTACCCACACAACAGAGCCATCGGATAACGTTATCTCCTGCTTATCACCATAAGGGACATAAAATTCAGTTAGTTTCGGAGATACTATTTTAACATCCTGTTCAGAGAAATAACGGGTTGTGAACACTGTCAGTATCCAAACAGCGGCTACTGCTACATATTTCAACCAGCGCCTGTTGCGTCTCTCCGGTAATGTCACATTCCCTGACTTTGAAATCCTGTCCTGAATTTCCGACAGCCTGTTCCAGGTCTGCTCTGAAATATCAGACGGACTTGTCTCCCAGATTTCCTGCAGGGCATGCTCCTTTTCATCACGATCTCCTTCCGAACGAAACCAATAACGAAAACGTAATTGAGTATCCTTCGAAAACCGTTTTCTAAAAAATAACCTGATTATCTCCCTTATCTCTTTTTCGTGCATAATTATCGCTTTTTATGAATAAGAAAGCGAACTTCGGTTTTACACACAGTCTAAATTGATTTTTTATCGAAAACAAATAATCAATGGAAAAAGAGCAGAATAAAGATTTTAAACATTTTCCTCAAATCCGCCAGGGCGACGGTTAAATGGTTCTCCACAGTCCGTTTATTTATATTGAGCCGGTTTGCAATTTCCTCATTATTCAGACCTTCCATCCGGCTCATACGAAAAATCTGTCTCCGTTGGGGAGGCATCTGATCGACTCTGAGGTTAATCAATTCCTGTAAGTTGCTGGCAAATAACTGTTCTTCCGGATCATCGGATACCGATGGAGATAAAAATTGCGCCATCCCGTATTTTTCCTGCACCAAAGAATGATCATAATAATTGTATAAGATGTTACGTGCCATCTGATAAAGGTAAGATTGAAACAAACGTATATCCGAAAGCTTGCTTCTGTTATTCCAAAGATTAAAAAAAAGATCCTGGGCTAAGTCCTGCGCGATCTCGTCATCGTGTACAAAGCCTGTAAAGAAATAGACAAGTTTAGGCTGATACCGCAGAAACAATAATTCGAATGCTTTCGAATCACCGTTACTCAGCGCCTTAACATACTCATCTTCCCTGGATGTAATCATAACAGCAAATCTCCCCTTCATCGATAAGACCAATATCAATCGTACTTAAATTACTTATGTGGATTTTATCAGAGGCAAATATAAAAATAATTGTTTCAGAAAAGTCCAATTGGCAGAAAATAAAAAAGGCCATCCATCGCGGACAGCCAATCTTCATTGTTAACCTTAAATCTAATACCATGAAAAACACAGTACAAATATAGAGGTTTTATGTTATGTAGCATAATATATCATTTGTTTTTCTCACATCTTTAATATGATTTAACAAATACATGCTATAAAACATCTTTTTGCAGCATAATTCAGCTACAATCCTCTATTTCATCCTTGCGTCTGCGCCCCACATGAGTTTCTCACGAAGCGTCTGATAAAAGGTATGATTATATCTTTTAATCACTTTTGTTGTATAATCTGCTTTCGATACCGTCAGTTGTATACCGGTAGGGAATATTTCCGAACGTCCGTCCAATGAGATCAGGAAATATTTATTCCGGCTCTCGACCCCTAGCGTGATCTTATAAGTATCAGGAATAACCAGAGGGCGAACATTCAGGGAATGAGGGGCAACGGGACTCAATACGATATTGTTACTTTGCGGTATAATGATCGGTCCGTTCACACTCATGGAATAAGCTGTCGAACCGGTCGGCGTTGCGATCAGCAATCCATCTGCCTGGTATGAAGCCAGGTACTCATCATTAAGCGACGTATGGATCGTGATCATTGAAGAGGTGTCGCGCTTCAATATGGCGATCTCATTCAACGCATAGTTATACCCCTTAAAAACACGGTCTTCCGTATTCAGACGCAATAAAGTACGTTCTTCTATTTTATAATAGTTCTTGAATAACTCATCCAACGTGTCCTCGATATCATTACCACCCACATCTGCCAGAAAACCGAGCCGTCCGGTATTAATACCCAGAATAGGAATATCCTGCCGATTCACCCGGGCTGCCGTACGCAGGAAAGTACCGTCACCTCCCACACTGAGAGCCACATCCAGATCGAAATCATCATCTGTCAGCAACCCGGCCACTACAGGTGCGAAATTCAGGACATCTGTCAGGAAGTAGTAGAATTGAGAGTCCACATACACCTCCGCCTCCTGCAAACGAAGCTTTTCAAACAAACGTTTTATCTGACTCTGTTTCTCTACCTGATATTCACTGCCAAATACACCAACCTTCATAAAACTGTCAATTGATTAAATATTCATATAATGCAACAACTCGTTCATCCGCTGCTGCAACAGATCATCCACCATCCCTTTTTCCATGAAATAATAAAGAACAGTATAATTGAAACGCTCGAAACTACGGATCACCGGCGAAGCATCCTCCAGATCGATTTTAATAATAAGATGTAACCTTCCGGTATCTTTATCCGTGTACGAAAGCAGATTCAATACATGCGCATTGTTCGATTCGATCAAACGGGCAATATCCGTCAGCGAATAATCCTGCGGCATCACCTCCAGAACAAACACACTGCCCGAAGTCTCGGCATTACACAGCTCTGAAAGAATATCGATCAGTTTCTCTCTCGTAATCGCCCCCCGATACTCCCCTTCCGGACTGACCACCGGCAGCAGGCTCAACTGGTAGCGGGCGATCAGCGAAAGCGCCTCATGGATATGCGTATTCTCCATCGCACTGGGAGCAAACAGAACCGGCTCGCCAATCGTTGCCTCAGGATCAGGCATAGCCATCAGATCCTTTTCCGAGATCAGGCAACGGTATATCCCCTCGCTCAACAAAGGCAGATGTTTTAACTTAAAATCATCCATCAATGCCAACGCGTATTCCCCTGTGTCAAAACTTTTTAACACGGGAAGTTCCTTCGTTATGAAATCTTTCACCAACATTATTCTGTTAATTCCCTTAATTCTGCTAAATTTGCCGATACTTTTGTGCAAATGTAATGAAAGAAAAAAGATATAACGATATACGATGACAAATTTAAGTGTAAACATTAACAAGGTTGCAACCATCCGTAACGCACGCGGAGGTAACATGCCTGACATTTTAAAAGTAGCTCAAGATTGCGAAAATTTCGGTGCACAAGGAATTACAGTCCATCCACGTCCGGACGAACGACATATCAAATACAGTGACGTGTACGCGTTAAAACCTCTTATCAGGACAGAATTTAACATTGAAGGGTATCCTTGTAACAATTTTATAGACCTGGTATTAAAAGTAAAACCGACACAGGTGACACTGGTTCCGGATGCACCCGATGCCATCACCTCCAATGCCGGCTGGGATGTAAAGGCAAACTTCGACCTGCTGAGTGAACTGGTCGATACGTTCACCGCACAGGGAATCCGCACCTCTATCTTCGTAGGGACCGACCTGGCCAACATCGAACTGGCGGCAAAAACAGGTACCGACCGCATCGAGCTGTACACAGAGCCTTATGCAACCAATTACCCGGTAAACAAGGAAGAAGCCGTCGCTCCTTTCGTTGCTGCCGCACAACTGGCAAAGAATCTGGGAATGGGAGTCAATGCCGGCCACGACCTGAGCCTGGAAAACCTGGCGTGGTTCAGTCAGAACATACCTTGGCTGGAAGAGGTTTCCATCGGTCATGCCCTGATCTGCGACGCGTTGTATCACGGATTGCAGGAGACCATTTCATTATATAAAGCATGCTTGCAACAATAAGAACAAACTAATATTAACGAATAAGTATACAAATCTATGAGTATTTTACTTTCCCTACAGGCAGTAGGGGCACAGACAGCAGAGCAGATGCCGGATCTGACGGCAGTAACAGTCCCCACTGAAGCAGAGATCAATGTAATAGACCTTGCATTCAAAGGAGGGTGGATCATGGTTGTATTATTGCTGTTATCACTAATGGCAGGCTACATCTTCATCCAGCGTTTATTAGTTATCCGCCGTGCGGGTAAAGAAGATCAGAATTTCATGAACCGTATCAAAGACTATATCCATGAAGGGAAAGTCGACTCGGCACTGAACCTGTGCCGCAGCACCAACACCCCTTCCGCCCGTATGATCGAAAAGGGTATCACACGTCTGGGACGTCCGATGAACGATGTACTCGTTGCTATCGAAAACGTGGGTAACCTGGAAATTGCGAAACTGGAAAAAGGCTTCCCGCTGATCGCTACGACAGCTGCCGGAGCTCCTATGTTGGGTTTCCTCGGAACGGTAACCGGTATGGTACGCGCCTTCTTCGATATGGCGAATGCCGGAACGAACGTTGACGTATCCTTATTGTCCGGAGGTATTTACGAAGCACTTGTAACCACCGTCGGCGGTCTGGTAGTCGGTATCATCACCCTGTTTGCTTACAACTACCTGGTTTCACAAGTCGACAACGTGGTGAACAAGATGGAAGCCCGCACCATGGAATTTATGGATTTATTGAACGAACCGGCTAATTAACAAAGCGAATGGCACTAAAACGAAGAACAAAAGTAAACGAAGCCTTCAGCATGGCCTCCATGACCGACGTCATATTCCTGCTGTTGATCTTCTTTATGGTCACCTCTACGGTAGTCATTCCGAATGCCATCAAGGTAACATTGCCGCAGGCGAAGAAGCAAACGGCAGCCAAACCGCTCACGCGGGTTACCATCGATGCCAACCTGAATTACTACGTAGCATTCGGTAACCAGCGGGAAACGCAGGTCACGTTCGACGAGATCACCCCGTTCCTGCAAGACAGTTACGCAAAAGAGCCCGAAATGTTCGTCGCCCTTTATGCAGACGAGACAGTTCCTTATAAAGAAATCGTAAAGATCCTGAACATAGCGAACGAAAACAAATTCAAGATGGTGCTTGCCACCCGTGCGCAGAAATAACAGATATGAAATTCAACAAAGATGACATATACAGTATAACCGGTTCGGTCGCATTTCACCTGGCGATCTTCCTGATCCTGTTGTTCACGGTACTACGTACGGAAATTCCGGATGAAGACGGGGGTGTCCTTGTCAACTTCGGGAATGTAAACTCCGCCGCCGGTACCTTCGAACCCAAATACACCGGACAGGAACTACCCCAGGAGACGACCACTCCTCCACCGCCACCCACTCCACCGGTAGAAACACCGAAAGAGGAAGTGATCACGCAGGACATCGAAGAGAGTGTTGCCATAGCAGACGCTAAAAAGAAAGAAGAGCAACGCAAAAAGGAAGAAGAGCGTAAACGGAAAGAGGAAGAGGATCGCCGCAAACGGGAAGAGGCCGAAAAGAAACGTTTGGAAGAAGAACGTCGCAAGAAAGAGCAGGCCATCAGCAATCGTGTTGCCGGAGCATTCGGTATCGGCGGCGCTGAAGGGAACAGCCAGGGCGATGCAGAAACAGGTACGGGTAACCAGGGAAGTCCGTTCGGCAACTCCGACCACGGAGCCAACGAAGGCGTAGGCGGTTACGGTTCATTCAACCTGAACGGTCGTTCTATCGGAGCCGGAGGCTTGCCCCGCCCCGCTTACACGATCCAGGAAGAAGGCAAAATCGTGATCAACATTACGGTAGATCCGAAAGGCAATGTAATATTCACAGAAATAGGAAGAGGTACCAACATCGACAACGCTTCCATGCGTAAGAGTGCACTGGATGCCGCCAAACGTGCTAAATTCAACAGCATCAACGGGGCGAACAACCAAAGCGGTACGATCACCTATGTGTATAAACTTAAATAACGGAAGTAATATGAAGAAAGCAATTGTATTTTTAGCCAATGGCTTCGAAGAAATGGAAGCCCTGGGCACAGTCGATATCCTGCGCCGCGGAGGTATCGAAGTGACAACTGTTTCCATCACAGACAATCCTGTTGTAACGGGAGCACATAATGTTCCGGTTACTGCTGATACAACGCTGGGAAAAGCAGACCTGGCAGGAACCGATGCGCTTGTTCTGCCCGGTGGTATGCCCGGAGCAGCCAACCTGAATGATTCGGAGCCGGTAAAAGAAGCCCTGTTGCAGCAATACCGTGAAGGAAAGATCGTTGCCGCCATCTGTGCAGCTCCGATGGTACTAGGCGGACTAGGATTGCTGAAAGGCCGTAACGCTACCTGCTATCCGGGCTTCGAACCGAAACTGATCGGAGCTAATGTGACTGGTGAAGCTGTTGAAGTTTCCGACAACGTGATTACCGGCAAAGGTCCTGGACTGATCATTAACTTCGGTCTTGCCCTGGTAGCTGCTATCAAAAGTCAGGCTGTAGCCGAAGAAGTTGCCGCCGGTCTGTTGGTTTAATCATCTGAAATAATATTTAAGAGCCGTGATATTACCTGATAATATCGCGGCTTTTTTGTATGTTTGCAGCCGTTTTAGCAAAAGGTAAAAAGGAAAAAGATGAACAACAATTTGAAAGGATTCGCATACGGCATTGCCACTTCGGCTACATTCGGTTTGATACCATTGTTTACTTTGCCGCTTATGGCAAAGGGGATGCAGTTCGATTCGATCCTGTTCTACCGTTTCCTTTTTGCATCGATAGCCCTTATCGGCATCATGGCGGTGAAAAAGGAATCCATGCATATCGACAAAAAAGACATTCCCGTACTGATATTGCTCGGCTTCTTTTACACGGCATCCGCCATGTTCCTTTTCTGGGGATATAACTTCATGTCGGCGGGGATAGCTACAACGTTGCATTTCACCTATCCGATATTCGTCACCCTTATCATGCTGGTGTTTTTCCGCGAAAAAACATCATGGGTCACGTTGCTGGCGATCTGCCTGGCGATCTGTGGAGTTGCCCGCCTGTCTATCAACGAAGGGGAAATGAAATTGAGCGTACTGGGTGTCTTTATCGTACTGCTTTCGGCTGTCGGGTATGCCCTTTATATCACGACCGTCAATAAATCGCGGATACACAATATGACAGGCAGGAAACTGACGTTCTACGTATTCATTGTCAGTACCTTCCTGTTTGCCATCAAAGCAAGCACGAATGAGGGGATACAACCCATTCCCGATGCCATGTCGGTTGTCAACCTGATCCTGCTGGCTATCGTACCGACAGTGATATCCAACATAACGCTCGTATTGGCTGTGCATAATATAGGTGGCACACTCACTGCCGTGCTGGGAGCTATGGAACCTGTAACGGCCGTATTTGTCGGTGTATTGGTATTCGGAGAACCGTTCACTTTCAATCTGGCCGTCGGCATTCTGCTTATAATCATAGCCGTAACAATGATCATCTTATCCAAAACCATACAAAAAACCCTGCGGGGTGTCCGCAGGGCCTTATTACATTATTCCAAGCATTGATTATTATTTTTGCTTGTTCATTACTTTCAATAACTCCTTACCGGCTCTGAACTTAACGCTCGTCCGGGAAGTTATCTGGCAGCTTTCTCCCGTGCGGGGATTCCGTCCCAGTCGCTGACTTTGTGCCCACGGACGAAAAGAGCCAAAACCCTGCAGGGTTATTCCTTCCCCGTCGCTTAGCCCCTCCGCCATAGCATCCAATACAGCATCCACCATCCGACGACAGCAACACTCCGTATTTCCGGTATGGGCAGCTACATGTTTTATCAAGTCTGTTTTATTCATTATTTATTGTTGGTAGTAAGATGTTGTTTCCATTATTTCAAAGCTCCACTAAGGAGTCACCGCATCCTTCGTTTGACTGATGTGCAACGTATCACGGGCTGTCACATTCGCTTTATTACGGATCAACAACATGGAGCGGCGGGTACCTGCATCCGATAATTCGTCCACCTGGACGGTATAAGTTCTTTTGTAGCCGGTAGATGCTTTTGTCACGATCGTCGGATCGGAAGCCGAAACGCTGATCCACTCCAGATAATGTTCGTCACCGGCGGCGGCATCCTCATCATCGGGTTCGGGTACGATCACACAATCCGTATCGAAAGGATTCACTGCTTCGAACGTGAAAGTGCCGGTAGCGGCAGGCAGGGCAATCTTATTATCGGTATCCGGAATAAAATCGGCGGAAAAATTACCCAATTCGGGTACCACCTTCTGCGTCGGTTTCACGTTGACAGTGTCGACGGCATTCCAATCCGTTACCTGGATATTGAAAGAGACATCCGTCATATCGGGAGCCGGATTGATACGGATCAGGTAACGATGGTTACGTTCGATAATAACCGGGGCGCCTTTACTGTTCACAAACGGAATCACACGGCTGAACGGTGAGTCGCGAAACTTACCTTTGATTAGTACCGAGGTAGCCGAACCGGCATCCTCGTCGTCATTCTCATAGGTGTAGAGCTCGTGCCAGAGACGTTGTTCTACAACACCTGCTTCTATCGAGGCATCCACCCCGATTGTATTTCCATTTATATCGCTCGTTCCCGGTGTCGGACTCTTATAATCCGTACCGTCCTGACTGTAGCCTATTATCTTAGCCGGGTCATTCACTTCCGCAAAATTACGGGTCAGTAAAGAAGCAGTAGTTGCAGCCGGGATCAGGTAACTGCCCGGTTTGGCATTGACTATATGGGCAGAGGTCAGGACAAACCCTTTTTCCGGGAAATCCTGATCGAAAGCCCGGTTCGTTATATCGATACGGGCGGCCAAGCGTTGCATAGTGAAAGCCATCCCCGTCTCTACCGACTTTTTGATCATCTTCGCATCTTCTGCATACATCACCAGGCCATATTGATTATCAACCTTCGGATCAGCAGAAGCGACTGTCGGCATAATATCAGTCTGCAAAACAGCTTCCTGCAATTTAGCGTAAGTATTCAGGTTGTTTGTCTCGTCGAAATCGTCCGGCAAGTTGGCCAGGGCGACGATCCGGCAACTGAAACCACCGCCTTCAAGCAGGATAAAGTCACAGTCGTATTCACCTTTAGCCGTTTCCGTGATCTTCACACTGTCTTTTTCCAGTGGGAGTGTCGTCATATCGAACACATAGCGCTGAAAAGGAACGAACTCTTTATCAGCCTCCTTTTCAGGGTAGACATAAAAAGAGAGTTTGGTGATTGTCTTTTCTGCGTCGGTGGCTGCAAACGGGTCACCGAGGGCACGGGTAACCGTTCCGTTGCGGAAAGAGACTTTCAGCATAGCGGCATCGCCTGTCAGAACAGGCGGTTCTCCTCCGCTAATCTTATCCTCGGTACAACTACCGAGGAAAAAGCCGGCTAACAATAAGGCCGACATATATAGATAATGTTTCATAAGTTTATCAGTTCATTTTTTATATTCCCTTGTTTTTTATAAACTGTCGAAGGCTAAGAGAATAAAAAATCCCCCGGCAGAGATTACTGGCGGGGGATTCAATATAAAATGATAACTTATTCCAAATTTTGAATTATTTGTTGTACAGTCACTTTCAACGGTTTCAAATGTTTTCTAACAACCACCAAAACCATATCCGGGTCAATATCCGCATATTGGTGAGAAATATAATTTCTCATACCAAATATTTGTTTCCAGGGTATCTCCGGATAATTGACCAATAACAATTTATCGGTTTTCTTGTCTATAGCCGAAGCTGTTTCGCCAATAAACTGAATACGCATCAGGTTTGCATCCAGAAGTGTCATACCCCAGGGAGTGGACAAATAATCTTCTACAGAAGTTATCTCCTTATTCCTTTCAAGCAAGACATCTATCGATTCGACGATTTGTTCCAATCGATTGATAACTTCTTCTTTAAGCTGGGATTCCATCTTGTTCTATTCTTTTTAATAATAGTTTATTTAATCCGTTTCGAAGACGCAACAAGTCTATTTTGCAACCACAAAGAGCTTCCAGATCGTCACTGATATTTCCCATGATAAAAGGGTCGGCCTCGCGCAACTCAACAAAGACATCGAGATCACTGTCTGCCCGTTGTTCGCCACGTGCTACCGAACCGAATATACCCATAGATAATATGCCATACTTTTCCGCATGTTTTTGCATAAATGATCGCAGGATTGCCAAATATTCGCCTGTAGACTTCATAATTATATACATTAGAAACAATCACAAAGATAACAAATTTCAATAACAACTTCACTGTGTCATTTATATTTAATCCCCCACCATGTCAAAGAACATTGGCCTTGCGGCCTTATACGATAAATTCACACACCCCCTGCCCCCTCTCGGAGAGGGGAAAGGTTCGTTTTTTACGCAACGGACAGAAAAAGCGTAAGCCGGTGTTCGGATATCCACAAGGGCACGATCACTTCTCAACATCAGACGTGAAGCCGCACCCTCACTCGTTGTAAAAGAAGAGGCCCAATAATCCCCTTCTGCAACAGGGGTACTCGAAGTCCCACTGAAATTCCAATACCCTCCCGCTATCAGGATGAAGCTGTTATTAGACGGTGATACCCATTTTCCATCAGAGACTTTGGGGGTGTCGACCAAAATTTTTTCCAATTCAGCTTGCGTCGGGACACGCCAACCTACAGGACAAGGCTGATTTTCACGTAACCATGCATTATCCCCCGCAGTTACTCCTCCGGTCTTGTAATCTTTAAACCAAGTATTACCTGCATCGGCAAAACCTGTAATGAATTTATCTGCATATACACCTTCATTCCTGCAGGCATCATTATAATTCGGATATTTATTCAATGCCGATAAATCCCCTGTGTAAAGAGCACTGGATAGTCCATCGTAAACAAACGGTACATTACGGCCCCACTGATACAAATAACCGCACTTTTCCAGTGTCCATACTGTAATCGTCTCATCTTTACCGACCACCTCCGTTGCCCCACTATTATACGGAGCCCAGACAGCACCATAAGCCGTAACTGCAGCAAACCGGGTATCCGCATAAGCGATATCAGCCCCCTGATAAACCGTAACCGTATCCATCACCGAGCCATTTCCACCATTCACAATATAGAGAGCCCCCCGGTTCACCTGCGTTGGATCAAGAGCCAGATCGGCTTTGACGGTGATTTTATATGTACGGGACAGGCTGCTTCCCGCTTTTGTCACCACCGCATCCGAACGATCAATTATTTCCAGCCAGCCGTTACCATCAGCAGCGGAGGCATAATCCACGATCACGCGGCTGTCGAACGGACAAGAGGCGGTGAAACCGATCATCCCCCCGGTAGCCGGAACGACAATTGTGTCGGGCATACCCGTTGAAGCATCGAAAGTGCCGAAAGTCTTCGTCGCCTCGGCACAGGAATAATTACTTATTACCGGCACCTGATTCTGGTTCGGCTGCACATTCACCGTATCCACGGCGTTCCATTCGTCCACCGTCAGCTTGTAGGTGATATCCGTTTCAGCGGGAGCCGGATTAATCTGTACCAGGTAACGATGGTTGCGGACGATAGGGACAGGATTTTTAGTGATACCGTCGGCATCCGTCACTTCGAAAGGAATCTTACGGGTGATCGTTGCCCCATTCATTTCGCCGGTCACTTCCAGGCAAGTCGGGGTATGCGCCACATCATCATTCTCGTAGGTGTAGAGGGTCTGCTAGGCTACCTGGCAGACGGCATCACCGGCGGCTTCCGTCGTTTCGTTGGCGGTATTCACTTCCCCTTTGTAGAATTTGACCGCTGCCGGATCGAGTTCCCAGTCGTTCACCGTCAGCACTTCCGGAGAGGCATAAAGGTCGTGCGGCGTGATGTAGCTGGCCGGTTTGGCTTGCAGGATACGGGCTTTAGTCAGCTTAAAGGCATTCTTTCCCGTACCATACGCCTTATTGGTGATGTCGATACGTGCCACCAGACGCTCCATCGCAAAATTGACAGCCGCCTCTTTTTCTTTGTGCAAGGCAACGGTAGCAGAGGCAAACATAACAAAGGCATTCTTTTTGCCCGTGTCATACTCACCCGTGCAGAGCGGCATCGCCGTGGTCGCAACCGTCACGCTGTCGAGTAAACCTTTCCAGCTGACTATCTGCGTGTAATCATACGCTTCCGGCAGGTTGGCTACGGCAATCACATCGGCATCGTAACCCGCACCGGCCGTCAGGTCTACATTGGCACTGTAAGTTCCGTCGCCGTTATCGGTCAAATGCACCTTGTTAGGTTCATCAGGATAAACAGAAGCCGGTGTAGCCGGTGGATAGACCTGCATGCCTTCGGCTTCGGTATGGACAAAGAAGGCGATGCGGTCTACCCGTTTCTCATCGACGGTAGCATCACTCAGCGGATCATTCAATGCACGGGTCTTCAACCCATTGCGTACCGTTGCCGAAAGGCGCATCACACCGTCGGGCAGCGGTTGGTTCTTTTTGCCGATCTCTTCTTCATCACAAGAGTAGAGGAACAGGAGCGGCAGAAGAAAAACGGATATCCAGTATATTAGTTTCATTTATTTCATTTCTCTTATTATTTAGTTGTAAAAACAGAATTACCGAATGTTCGTCCGTCTCCCGACGGAAGCGGTGTCCGTCCCGGGTCGGAACTGATGTCCAACGGGAGACGGAAGAGGCCTCCGACCCGGGACGGAGAAACATTCGGGTATTTTACTCGATCACCGGACGGTCGTCGTCTCCACCCCTTCCGGCAGTACTTAGCAGGATCGGGTACTTATATGTGCGGGGGTCTTTTACGTTGGCCGTACGTCCGTACTGAGTGGTGATGCTGGCATAATAATCGCCTGCCGGAAGATCAGCCGGCACCATCAGGGTCAGTTGCGAAGGATTATTATGAACAATCACAGTGACCTTCACCGGCGTGCCACCCACGGCTGCCGGGATGAAATAGAAGCCGTTGGCCTCGTTCGCGCCTGTGATCTTGATATTGCTGCCATCCACAACGATCGGCATACCGGGAGTAAAAGTTCCGTCATCTTTGCCGGTAGACGAGTCGGTGATACCACCGATCACCGGGCCTACGATAGCGGCACCGTTTGTCACTACCTCGGTTTCCAGCAGTCGTTTACGCAAGATCTTACCGGTAGTATAGGCTACAACAAGTGAATGTTTCTCCGGGTCGAACGGGTCGGTCGGCTTGGCAAATACACCTTTGATCTGGGGAAGGTACTGCCCTACCCCATCTACCACACTCATCCCGCTGGCTATCCCCAACGATTTTTCATCGTCGGCCATACGCAGGATGTTCTCGATGGTTTCGGCACGATACCCCGTTCTTTTCTCGACAATGCGCCGGGCAATATCGGCATTGTAAAGTGTACCGTTAATACGTGGGCGTGCTACGCAATCGCCCAATTTTTCTGTTAATGCGTTATCATACAGATCGGCATATAATTTTATGTCAGACATAATTCTTTTGTTTTTAATAATTAATACTAGCTGTCGGGGGAAAATAAAAATCCCCCAACATCTGTTCGTTCAGATGATGAGGGGTTTAGAAGAAATGTATTTTTATTCAACAAACAGTTATCAGATCAAAAAACATGAATCTTGTATTCAGCTTTTCATCGACATGGCTTAATATACCGGCTTCCTGATCTTCTGAGCTAAAGACCAGTTCAAAATTATTCTTTTTATAATAAGCTATTGTTTTTTCATTGTTGTAAGCATCAACAACAATAAAACGACATCCCATTTTATTAAGCAGATCAACAAACCAAGATTTTATAAAATCCATCAATTCGCAACCAATATGATGCGATTGAAAGTTTACATTTACTCCCAAACGTCCGATTAATACAGCAGGATAACTTTTATGTTCTTTTATATGCGGAATATTTCGTGCTACTCTCTTTCTTCGTGCATTAGGTAGAAGTATCTCCACAGCCAAAAGAGGCTGCATCCGATAAGGTTTCTGCATTCAATACAGAGAAAAAACAGTTATTATTCAGGAATTCCATTTTCATAGTCAAGTTTTAAATGTTGTTATAACTTTACTTTTGCCAAAATCTCTTTCGCTATCTTTTTTTGTTCGGAGAAATCGACAGAACCTCGTTTTTTCTCGGCCTCCCTCGCTTTCTTTTCGAAATCGATAGCCGCTTGTCCCGTGAGAGTGGGAATTGCTCTAATTGTTAGTGCCATAAGTATTCTGATTTTGATGTCACAAAAATAAGAATATTAATACTAAATACAAAGCAAATCCCTCCATTCTTTCAAAAACAATTGGCACATTATCCTATTGGACCCACTATTTTTTCTTCTAAACCCCAACATGTCAAAGAACGCTATCCCTTGCGGGATCGGAACGAAATTGACATGTTGGGGGAAAAGTTTGATAAGATATTACTTATTTATCAGATCATGTATAGCTTTTATAAAGACTTTTGTTTGAGGTTGCAATTCCCTGGCAGATTGTTCGTCATAGTTCAAAAAATCTTCATAATCGGCTGCACTTCGTCTTGCAAACAGAATTGTATAAAACTTCCCAAAATCTTTAGGTAATAGACCTGTGGTGATGAAGTGCTTTCCGAACATTTGTCGGATACCTTCATGTGTTTTAACACCATCTACCAGATGATGAAGTAATAAAGCACTTACGGAGTAAAAGCAAGCATAATACATCCGGTTGACAGCCGTATTATAAAAACCATTATTGATATGGCTATCTATTTCCTTTAGTAATGCTTCGGCGGACTCCATACGATACAGAATAATCTCTTTTCTAAGTTCGTCGTTCATAAAGCGACTCCTTCCTTCATTACATTCAGATAAAAAGGAGTAATGCGCTTACCCCATTTCTTTAGTGTTTCGAAAAAAGGATTGATTTGAACACCGGACTGAAGTTCGATCTCATATATTGGTTCCATGATACGCATTTCGTCTTCTAATGAAATACGTTCCTTGTCTACCAGTATCAGCAAATCAATATCGCTATCAGGACGTGCGTCACCACGTGCTTCACTGCCATAAAGTATTGCAGTAGCATCGGGAGCTACCTGTTTCAATACTTTCTTTATTGCTTTTACTATTTCAGGACGTTTCATAAAACATCAATTTTAGACTTACAAATATAGTAATATTTATTCTAAACCCCAACATGTCAAAGAACGCTATCCCTTGCGGGATCGGAACGGATTTGACATGTTGGGGGAAAGCAGGAACTATATCCTATTTTTTTATAGTGTCGGGAGTAACCTTTCCCCTCTTGAGAGGGGGCAGGGGGTGTGTTATATTCATACCCGGAAGACAAAGAAGATTCCTAAACCACTGTTATACAATGGCCTTGATTGCTATTTCATACTAAGTCAAAAGACAGTAATCAGGATAGTTGGATAGATTAAGTCTGTCATGACGGTAAGCAGGTGACACACCCCCTACCCCCTCTCAAGAGGGGAGTTTAGATACTCTCAGATGCACTAAACAGCCAATATAAGGCTACATTTTATCCAAGTAATTCCTAAAAGGATGTTAATTCCACTGGCATCCCGGAGCGGTATATTCAAAATTCACCTCCGTTAATATATTTTAGCAAAACAACCTGTTTAAACTATAAAAAAGGTTATAGCTACATCATATAAGGGCATGACAAATAAGCCGGGATAAATTCATATCCCAGAAAAGAGATAATATTTGAGCATTCTTAAGTTTTATTCTTTATCTTTGTCCTCACAAGACGCTTTGATAAACAATCTTTGCTTGAACTTTAAGAATAATACGACCACCGACAAACCTTATTTCGTAAATAAGGTATCTCAGGCACTTCTCAGAACCAGTTCACTAATTTCTTTCGTAATCTTTTCATTTGCCTCATTCAACGTTGACTGGTCAAGTTGGTCCAGATAGATACGGGTTGTCTTCTCAGATGTATGCCCCAATGCCTGGCAGATGACAGCCACCGGGGTATTTTGCCGGAGAGCTTCCGTTGCCCACGAATGGCGCGCCACATACGAAGTGAGTTTTCCAGGCAGGTGAAGCAGTTCGCCAATCTCTTTCAACAATGTATTGTAGGTAAACAAAGCCGCCTTATAGGCAGAATGCGAATCTTTCCCTTCTTTCAGGATGGGGAACAGATAGTTCGAGCCTTTTCGCTCGTACCTCGCCAATAATATACGCATCGCTCCGGTTATGCCTACCCGTACCAGTGTTCCCGTCTTATGCCGGTGGTAGACGATTTCATTTCCCACGATGTTCTTACGTGTCAGGTAAGCGAGGTCGATAAAAGGCATACCGCAGGCGAGGAAAGAAAAGATAAAAAGATCGAGGGCAAAGCGGTGGGGGCAACGATCCGGACAGGTCGACCTGCATCATTTCATGGATAACATCGGCTTTAAGTGCCCGTTTCGGCGTCTCTTCCCGCCGCAGATGCAGGTTGAAGAACGGGTCTCTATCCGTCTTAAACAACTCTTCGCGCAGGGCGGCATGGTAGATGGCACGCAGGCTGCTCAGGTAGCTGTTGACGGTATTCACGGCAAGTCCTCCGCTACGCAGCCACCCGGCAAATTCATTGACCAATTCTCCGGTAATCCCTCTAAAATACAAGGTTTTCCCTTGCATAAAAGAGTGCAGGCGGTTGCATACGGCCCGGTAAAGATCGGCTGTACTTTCCTTGCCGGCCTTTCGTTTACGAACGACCAACGTTGTCATGTAATCGAAAACATTCTGTGTCATACTTATTCATTTAATGATTCAAATGAACAAATATACGACACAGGAAGTTGCAGCTATAAACCTGTCGTTAATGCGATTAGCAGTACAGACAATAAGAGGGTGAAGAAAAAGACATTGCGGGCGGTATGGGCCAGTGTCCGGTTGAGTTCGCGGCCTTCAAAGCGGTAAAGTTCGCGCCAAGTAGTATAAAAGAGGGTGAAAAAAGCTCCGAAAAGAAACAGTATCCACCAAGGGGCATCGAATATCAGGGGCATGGCGAGCAAAAGCGCAACAACACCGTTCAACAGGTAGAAGATACGACCGAAGCCACGACCGAAAAGCACGATCGTAGTCCGTTTATGTGCGGCTTTATCTTGTACATAGTCGCGGTAATTATTCACGACCAGGATATTCGTAGAAAGTAATCCGACCGACAAGGACAGTAGAAAGGACAGGGTCGAGAATGAGAGCGCCTGCACATAATAGGTGAAGCATACCGGGATAATGCCATAGAACAACACCACGCAGACATCCCCCAACCCGTTATAAGCCAATGGAAAGGGTCCGGCAGAATAAGCCAATACGCAAAGGGCGATAGCGATCCCGACGGGTATCAGTTCCCAGCCGGCATAGAACAGAAGCATGCAGCCACACAGGCACGACAGAGCTAATGTAAGGAAGGTAGCCTGCAACATAGCCTTGGGGGTAATCCATCCCTGGGCTACTGCCCGTTCCGGCCCCAGACGGTCTTCCTTGTCGGCTCCTTTCTTAAAATCAAAGTAATCGTTGGCAAAATTACTGGCTATTTGTGCCAGCAAAGCGACTCCAAAACACAAAATAGCGGGTATTAACCTAAATACGCCTTCACACCAGGCTAAAACACAAGCTAATAACACCGGACTCAATGATGCCGGCAGCGTCTTGGGGCGGGCGGCTTCCAACCATGATTTCAAAAGGTTCTTCTCTTCTTTCATTTCTTCGCGTTCACAATTAACGGACAAAAGTATAAACAAAAAGCACAATCATTTGTTTTTTTCATAAGAATTCGTATATCTTTGCGGCATGAAAAATATTTTGTTCATACTGACTCTGCTTTTCGGCATTTTGCTTTTTTCTCCTCAGGAGGAGACAGAGAGCAACGATATCGTTGTGTTGAAAAAGGAGGCTATTATGAAGGAAAAAGGTTCTGCGGATATGCAATACTTCCTGACCGTGTTAAGTACGGACTTGAAGGGAAGCAATGGACTCACTGCACGCAGAACGGTTCAATCGACTAATAATACATTAAATTTGCGTACGCTGAAAATAGCAGAAAAGGTTCTTCAGGATATCCGCCTGAAAGAAATGAATACGTTACGCAAAATCTCACTAGATGTATCAGAATGTCAAACCATAAATCTTTCCACTCTTCTTTGCCGTATGGCACAACATGTGTTTGTCCTGCGGAAGCTTATTATTTGATTTTTATGGGATAACTCCGTCTAATCGTATTTAGACCGTTCGGCTTATAGAGCGACGGGAGTAACGTAATTTCACACACCCCCTGCCCCCTCTCAAGAGGGGATAGAGAGTTACTATCGGCTACTACGAAACAGTCCGAAAAAGCAATTTTATATTTATCCATTTAAAAATCAAAGTATTATGTCAACTAAAAAATCAAATAAGAGTCGTATTTATCTTTCTGTTATTATAACTATTGTTGGTTGTGTATTGGCTTGTAGCTCGATTATACCTAACGATTATCTGAAGTTGCTCGTTGTAATGGGAGCTCTGGGTTATGGATTATATGGTATAATGAAGGGACTGAGCGGCTCGGGTTCTACGGAAGAAGCCGCTATCGACGAAAAAGAATAATACCTAATTTGAACAATAATCATAATTAAAAAGTTAATAAAATGAAGATAAATAAAGATTTAGTAGATGCAACCATGATGTTGTCGTTTATCATTTTAGTACTGATCGGTACTACGGATTTTGAGAATATTGTTGCAAAGGATGTAACAATGGGGATTCTCGGACTGATTACAGTTATTATGGTTGTGCTGCGCGGTATACAGATGCGTATAGATGCTAAACAGCCAAAAGAAGAATACGAATATTAAATCACTAATACGAATATTCCTAACAACCCTAACTGAAATGTCTGATATGCTTCCTGTTGTTACTCCGGAGCGATTCCTGGGGTTATCCGAGGTACGTTTTTCTGCCTAAAAAATAACTTGCTGTTTACTTGGCTACGGCAATCTCACGATTGTCGGGCAGCAGGAAGCCGGACATTGTAATAAAAAGATTAGTAAATTTGCAGCCATGATAACAAGTGTAACATTATTAGTTCTTTCATTGTTTGCCCTTTATATCGGGGCAGGCTGGTTAGTAAGGGGAAGTGCGGAGATCGCCCTAAAAGCAAATGTATCGAATCTGGTCATAGGGCTTACCATTGTAGCATTCGGTACCAGTGCTCCGGAACTGGTTGTCAGTATTAACGCCTCTTTAACCGGACAGGGAGATATTGCCATCGGTAATATTGTGGGGTCGAACATATTCAATATCGCCGTCATTCTCGGTATCTCTGCCATCATCCATCCTCTGCAAGCCAAACGCCAATTGACCAGAATAGATATTCCTCTTTTAATCCTGTCGACCGTTTTACTTACTGTTCTTTTCTGGAACGGCACTTTAAACCGCCTGGAAGGATCTCTATTCCTTGCCGGTATCATTATTTATACGGCTTTTAGCCTCTATTACTCGCGCAAGTATGAGAAAAAGGTGGAAGAAAACAAAGGTGAACTGGAAAAACAACCTGATCCCTGGTATAAGGATGTGTTGTATATCCTCGGCGGACTGGTAATCCTTATCTTTGCTTCTCATTTAATGGTCGACAATGCCGTATCGATAGCACAGGAACTGGGAGTTAGCGAGGCTGTTATCGGCCTTACGTTGGTTGCCGCAGGGACAAGCCTGCCGGAATTGGCCACCTCTGTCGTTGCCGCCCTGAAGAAAAACCAGGATATTGCGATCGGTAATATCGTAGGGTCGAATTTGTTCAATATCCTTGCAATAGCGGGAACAAGTTCGATAATCAATCCGATCGTAGCCAAAAACGTAAACTATATCGACCTGCTGGTCATGCTCGGTCTAACAGTGATCCTATTGCCGGTTGTAAAAACCGGACAAAAGATATCGCGGGCCGAAGGGTGGGTCTTACTTGTTATCTACCTGTGTTACCTGGCATGGTTACTACGTGATTTGATATAAGATAATACAAGGCAGGACCTTCTGGGAAGTCCTGCTTTTTTTATATCTTTGCGGCTTTCCTAACAATAAACCATATGAAACGATCGGTATGAAAAAGATCTTTACTCTGGCCATTATCCTACTGGCCACTACTCTATGCGGGAAAGCGCAAAATATCCAGTTACATTATGATTTTGGCGGAGCTCTTTATGACAAAGACCTCGACGGCCGTCCGGCTCTGACCTCTACCGTCGAAATGTTCAGGGTCGATAAATGGGGAAGCACTTACTTCTTTGTAGATATGGATTATAAAAAAGAGGGCGTCGCTTCGGCCTATTGGGAAATCGCCCGTGAACTGAAATTCTGGCAACCACCCTTCTCCATACATATAGAATATAACGGGGGACTGATGAAGGGGGCTTCTTATAATAACGCTTACCTCGGTGGTTTCACCTATACATATAATAATAAGGACTTCTCCAAAGGATTTACTTTTACTCCCATGTACAAATATATCCAGAAACACCGCAGCCCGAACAATTTCCAATTGACAGGTACCTGGTATATTCATTTTGCTAAAAACGGATTGTGCACATTCAGCGGGTTTGCCGACTGGTGGCGGGAGAAAAACGATCACGGGAACTTCATTTTCCTTTCCGAACCACAGATATGGGTGAATTTAAACAAGCTGAAAGGTGTTGATGATAAGTTCAAGCTGAGTGTCGGAAGTGAAGTGGAACTGAGTCATAACTTCGGTGGCCGCAACGGTTTTTATACCATTCCGACGCTGGCAATAAAGTGGACATTCGATTAATCCAAAATATATGATACAAAAACTATTGGGGTTTGACAAACAGACCATGACAATCCGAACGGAAGTGATCGCAGGAATAACGACCTTCCTGACAATGAGTTATATACTAGCCGTCAACCCTTCTATCCTGGGCACTACCGGAATGGACAAGGGGGCTGTCTTCACAGCAACGGCACTGGCTTCCGCTATTGCGACTTTTTTGCTGGCATTTATGGCCAAACTTCCGTTTGCCCAAGCACCGAGTATGGCGTTAAATGCCTTTTTCGCTTTTACCCTGGTGCAGGGAATGGGGTACTCCTGGCAAACAGCAATGACGGCAATGTTTGTCGAAGGGGTGATATTTATCCTGATCACTTTCCTGAACATCCGGGAGATTATTCTCAACAGCATCCCGATGAACCTGCGATATGCCATCTCGGCCGGGATCGGTATGTTTATCGCTTTCATTGGGTTAAAAAACGCTGGGATCATTGCCCCGAACCCGGCAACGTTCGTTATGTTCGGGGAGTTCACGCCGTCTTCCGTCCTGGCAATGGCGGGTATCCTACTGAGCGGAATCCTGGTTGTAAAGAAGGTGAAGGGTGCTTTATTTTACAGTATCCTGATTTGTACGTTGGCCGGGATACCGCTGGGAGTAACGGAAATACCGGAAGGTTTTCTTCCAGTCTCCATGCCTCATTCGATAGAGCCGACTTTCTGCAAATTCGATTTCACCGAGTTCTTTACTTTGGATATGGCAGTCGTGATTTTCACCTTATTATTTATGAATATATTCGATACGGTAGGGACACTGGTGGGCTTGGCCTCCAAAACCGGTATCATGGGGAAAGACGGGCATATTCCGCATGTGAAAGAGGCGATGATGTCTGACGCGATAGGTACTACGATCGGGGCGATGATGGGCAGCTCGACCATTACCACGTATGTGGAAAGTGCTTCGGGCATTGCTGAAGGAGGGCGTTCCGGCTTTACTTCCCTGGTAACAGGACTGCTGTTTATCCTGGCTTTGTTCTTTGCTCCGTTGTTCCTGCTTATTCCCAGTGCGGCAACAAGCGGGGCTTTAGTGCTTGTCGGGGTGTTTATGATGGACTCGGTATCAAAGATCGACATGGATGATATATCCGAAGCACTCCCGGCTTTCATTACCATTATCATGATGGTACTCACCTACTCTATCGCAGACGGGATGGTACTGGGATTACTTTGCTATGTACTGGTCAAGATGTTCTGTGGTAAACATAGGGATATAAGTATTACCATGTATATACTGGCTGCCCTGTTCCTTTTAAAATTTATATTTGCCTGAACAACTATTTCAGGTATAAAAAAGCGGGATAATCGTAACGACTATCCCGCTTTATACATTATACTATCTGTATTCCTGTATTACCAAATCACCACCCGGTCGGCAGGCATCATGTACATCGGATCGCCTTCTTTGATATCGAAAGCGGTATAGAATGTGTCGATATTGCGGAGGGCGGCATTGACACGCCATTTACCCAATGAATGCGGGTCGATCTTTGTCAGGCGCAGGATTTCTTCCGGACGGATGTTCTGTCCCCAAAGGGTTGCATATCCGAGGTAGAAACGTTGTTCGTTAGTGAAACCGTCTATCGGAGCCGGTGTTTTTCCGTTCAACGAATTGAGGTAAGCCAAGTGAGATACCAGCAAACCGCCCTGGTCGGCAATGTTTTCACCCAATGTGTAACGTCCGTTGGCATGTACGCTGTCTACTACGATGATATCGTCGTACTGCTGAACCAAGCGGTCGGCACGTTCAGTGAAAAGAGCAGCGTCTTCCGGAGTCCACCAATCGCTCAGGTTACCGTCTTTATCATAGTTACGTCCCTGGTCGTCGAAACCGTGAGTCATTTCATGACCGATCACGACACCGATAGCTCCATAGTTTACTGCATCGTCTGCATCCGGGTTGAAGAAAGGAGGTTGCAAAATGGCAGCGGGGAAACAGATCTCGTTTGTCGTAGGGTTATAATAGGCATTCACTGTCTGCGGAGTCATTCCCCAACGAGAGCGGTCGACCGGTTTTCCGGCCTGTGCCAGCATATAGTCCATCTCGAAGATATTCGAGCGGCATACGTTTGCCCAGTAAGAATCGTCTTTGATTTCCAGTGCACTATAATCGCGCCATTTATCAGGATAACCGATCTTTACGATAAAGGCAGAAAGTTTTTCCTGCGCCTTTGCCTTCGTTGCTTCGCTCATCCATTCAAGGCCGGCGATACGTTCGGATAACGCTTTCTGCAAATTACCTACCAGTGTCAGCATCTTTTCCTTCGAAGAAGCCGGGAAATATTTAGCCACATACATCTGGCCGACAGCTTCTCCCAAAGCACCGTTCACAGTAGACAGGGAACGTTTCCAGCGAGGCTGTTGTTCTTGTTTTCCGGACATTGTCTTTCCGTAGAAGTCAAATTGCGTCGCTACAAAGTCGTCACTCAGGTAAGGAGCAGCGGCATCGAGCAGGTTAAATGCAAGGTAATATTTCTGTTCGTCGATAGAAACATTTTTCATAAACTCTCCCAATGCGTCATAGAACGGAAGTTGTTTGGCATCCAGGTATTCGATTTCCATCAGACCCATGCTTTCAAAATAGACATCCCAGTCGATCGGGTTGTTTTTGGCTTTGAACTCACTCAGCTTGATCTTGTTGTAATTCTTCTGGCTGTCACGCAGGTCTTCACGGCTGAAAGAGATTTCAGCGATACCCGTTTCAACCTTCATTACTGCATTTACAGCAGCTTCTGCCTGTTCGGGGGATGCTCCGGTCAGCGTAAACAGGTGATTGATATATTGCTTGTAAGCATCACGCATTTTCATTGTCGCTTCATCATCCAGCAGATAATAATCGCGGTCGCCCATGCCGATACCCGCCTGGTAGAGTTGTACGATATTCATCGAACTGTTCTTTTCGTCGGCATCTACGAAAAGGGCAAAGAACGGGGCCATCCCCTCCTTATGCAAAACGGCAACCATCCTGGCTACATCGGCTTTCGTTCCCAGTCGTTGGATGGCTTCCAGCTGATCTTTTATAGGAGCCATACCTTCCTTGTTCAGCTTCACACTATCCAATCCCATTTCATACAGGGAACCGATCTTTTGAGCCACGCTTCCGGCCTCCTGGGGAGTGCTTCCCAGTTCATCGATAAGCGAACGAAGTTGTTCCTGATTATTGTCACGCAGTTGGTCGAATGTGCCAAAACGTGAATACTCCGGTTTCAGAGGATTTTTTTCTATCCATCCACCACAGGCATACTGATAAAAATCAGTTCCGGGCGCTACAGTTGTGTCCAGATTAGCCAGATCGATGGCGTCTACTTTTGCAGTTTCCTTCACAGGTGATTTACTGCAACCCGACATTGCAACCATACCGGCAGCAACCAACGGAATTACCATTAACTTTCTCATTTTTGTTCAACGTTTACTTGAATTATGCCGCAAAGGTATATAAAAACAGCTAAAAGGAACCTTTTTTACCCTAATATGACCGATTATTATACCTCTATCCTATATTAATTTATGTACTTTTATCGTCCGAAAACAGTTATAAACTTAATTTTTATCATGAATTACTCAATGAAGATCGTAACAATTCTGATGGCCCTGTTGATTTGCGTATTGACAGGCTGCAAGAATCAATCCGGAAATGAAGGAACCTTTGAGATAGGTGACAAAACATTTCTGTTAAACGGCAAGCCTTTTGTTATAAAAGCTGCCGAAATCCATTACACACGTATCCCCGTGGAATATTGGGAACATCGTATCCAGATGTGTAAGGCCCTTGGCATGAACACGATCTGCATCTATGCATTCTGGAATATTCATGAACAGAAACCGGGTGAATTCGATTTCACCGGACAAAACGACATCGCCGCATTCTGCCGGCTGGCACAGAAATACGATATGTATATCATGCTACGTCCCGGCCCATACGTTTGCTCCGAGTGGGAAATGGGCGGACTCCCCTGGTGGCTGTTGAAAAAAGAAGATATCCAGCTTCGCACGAACGATCCTTATTTCATAGAACGTACCCGTATCTATATGAATGAGATCGGAAAACAAGTGGCAGACCTGCAGATTACCCGTGGCGGTAACATTATTATGGTACAGGTGGAAAACGAATACGGTTCGTATGCTACGGACAAGGAATATATTGCCAAGAACCGGGACATCCTGCGGGAAGCCGGATTCACGGATGTTCCGCTGTTCCAGTGCGACTGGAGTTCCAACTTCCTCAACAACGCGCTCGACGACCTGGTATGGACGGTGAATTTCGGCACGGGAGCCAATATAGACGAACAATTCAAAAAGCTGAAAGAGGTCCGTCCGAACACCCCGCTGATGTGTAGCGAATTCTGGAGCGGATGGTTCGACCATTGGGGACGCAAGCATGAGACACGGGATGCGGAGACAATGATCGCCGGCCTGAAAGATATGCTCGACCGTAACATTTCTTTCTCCCTTTATATGACTCACGGAGGTACCACCTTCGGACACTGGGGCGGTGCAAACAGCCCGGCTTATTCGGCAATGTGCAGCTCATACGATTATGACGCTCCTATCAGTGAAGCCGGATGGACCACTCCGAAGTATTACAAACTACGCGAGTTCATGGCCGGTTATATGGAACCGGGCGAAGTGATGGCCGACATACCGGAGGCTTTCCCTGTCATTGAAATCCCCGAATTCGAATTAAAAGAAACAGCCTTATTGTTCGACAACCTGCCGGAACCGAAGACCAGCCACGACATCAAGCCGATGGAACAGTTCGACCAAGGATGGGGAAGTATCCTGTATCGTACCACTCTTCCGGCTGTAAAAGCGGGTACAACACTGCTGATCGACGAAGTACATGACTGGGCACAGGTTTTCATCGACGGTAAACTGATCGGCCGTCTGGATCGCCGCCGCGGAGAAAATACGATCAAGTTACCCGCAGCAGCAGCCGGTTCACAACTGGACATCCTGATCGAAGCGATGGGACGTGTCAACTTCGACAAAGCCATCCACGACAGGAAAGGGATCACCAAAAAAGTAGCTCTTATCACCGAATCGTCTTCCGACGAATTGAAAGACTGGCAGGTATACAATCTCCCGGTTGACTATTCTTTCGTAAAAGACAAAAAGTTCACAACCGGTAAAAAAGCAGAAGGCCCGGCTTATTACCGTGCAACCTTCAACCTCGAAACTCCCGGTGATGTATTCCTCGATATGCAAACCTGGGGAAAAGGTATGGTTTGGGTAAACGGCAAAGCCATGGGACGTTTCTGGGAAATCGGTCCGCAGCAAACACTGTTCATGCCCGGCTGCTGGTTGAAGAAAGGGGAAAACGAAATCATCGTTCTCGACCTGAAAGGCCCGGAAAAGGCAACGATCAAAGGACTCAACCAACCGATCCTGGATCTGTTGCGTGCCGAAGCACCGCTCACCAACCGCAAAGAAGGCCAGAATCTGGACCTGAAAAATGAGAAACCTGTCGGACAGGGTTCGTTAAAGGCCGGCAACGGCTGGCAGGAAGTCAGGTTCGATGCACCAGTCGAGGCCCGTCACTTCTGCCTGGAAGCATTGAATGCACAGGATGGAGGAAATACGGCTGCCATCGCTGAATTCTATCTGCTCGACGAAAACGGCAATCCGCTCGGACGCCAGCATTGGCAGATCGGTTACGCGGACAGCGAAGAGACATACGGAGGAAACTTCACAGCCGATAAAATTTATGATTTGCAGGAGTCGACCTATTGGAGCACGGCCAGAGGGGCTAAATACCCGCATCAGGTGGTGATCGATTTACGTGAAACCGTAACAGTTTCGGGTTTCCGCTACCTGCCCCGTGCCGAAGAAGGATACCCGGGAATGATCAAAGATTACAAGGCGTATACGAGGATGACACCGTTTAAGTATTAAAACAGGGTATCGAAAATAACGAATTGTTATTTATTATTGCTCATTAAATTAAATCAGCCAGATTGTTTTTAATCTATAACAATCTGGCTGATTTTGTTTCTGCCCTTACCCTGTATTAATATTTCAGTTATTGACAGATTTGAATGTTACTTTTCTCTTGAAAGAAAAGTAACCAAAAGTTCAAGGCTGCACCGGCTTCGCTGCTACGGTGAAAGACTACGCTGTCGTCTGCGAACTCGCTTCGCTCAAACAGCGCAGCCTCCCTAACGCTTCGTCTTTCCCCTTCGCGGACGCTCACCCGCCGAAGGCCTTTTAGAGAACGCCAAGCGTTCTTTTGGGATGGCCGATACCGACCACTTTATAACAGGCAGTATCGGCAATCCTAAGAGGAAGCAGAGCTTCCTTGGAAAGGCCTCAGCTGTCGAGCGTAAAGCGCAGCAGCCGGAGTGAGCGGCCGGAGCATCCGCTGTTTGAGCGAAGCGAGTTCGGAGGCGACAGCGAATGTAGGATGCGGAGTAGTGAGACAGGTGCAGCCTTGATCTTTTGACTACTTTTGGATCAAGCCAAAAGTAGGTTCAATTACTTCTATATTATCCTTGCTTTTCCTTCAACAACTGTTCCAGCAAGGCTGATTTCTCTTTTTCGAGGGCTACCATGCGCTCGTAAAGTTCAGTCGTTTGCTTGTTTAATTCTATGATTTTTTCGAGAGGATGGATAGTGTTCTCTATTTTCTCATTATATCCAACTGTTCCATTATTAGAACTTCCACTTTCGAATATTGTATTCTCAACCACCACCGACAGCGGGTTCTCCTCCAGTTCCTGAATAATTTTAGGAGATACATTAAATATATTAGCTATTTTCAGCAACGTATCCTCTTCGATCACCCGGCGACTTTCCAGACGGGAAACGGCCGATTGGTCTATTCCCAACTTTTCAGCAAAAGCACTCTGCTTGATACCTAATATCTGGCGTAATTTCCGGACATTCGCACCCTCGTTTACATTTTTGCTTCTTTTCAGTTCTGCATCTTTTTCCATACCTTATTTATTTTATTGAAGACAAATATAAGGACAAACAATTAAGTATCTGTCCAGGACAGAAAGAAAACTGCATAAAATATGCAATGCGCCGCATATTTTATGAGCAAATGTTTTTTTCAGAGAACAGAAAATCACCGACCTTTGTAAAACCAAAGCCTAAGCATGATTTTAGAACCCAAAAACACATCTCCTACTAATTTTTGAAAGGGGAAATAGAGATCGATGATAGGTACATCAGATTTCATATGCTTTAAGTAGGGCATATTAATTTGTTGAAAACTGCCCGGTTCGCGAGGATAGAGCAGTTTATTTTTTGAAATTCAGGACGAGACGCTAGGTAAAACACTTTTAAAAGACTACATTTGGCCTATCAGAACTCTCTGATAGCTCTGTTTTGATGATTTGATGTTTTCAGAAGGTTCTGAAAACGTTTTTTTCTTCAAAAAATGAATTCAGAACCTTCTGATTTTATATTTCTGTCAATTTAGTTGTTTCAGAGTATTCTGATTTTGTTTTTTGATTGAAAAAGTACTTTCAGAGCTTTCTGAAAATATTTTTTTCACGACAGGGTACTTTCAGAACTATCTGATCGATTTTTTTAGTATAAACCTTATAAAAAAAATGCCATGAAGGAAATTGTTACTACCAACTTGAACAACGCCCGCAACGCCGAGCATTTCCAGTTCCACGCCAACGTCCTCACCTTCGCCACCCCCGCCCTGGCCACCGAGTTGAAGATCGAAAGCCTCCAGAAAACCTATGCAGACCTTTTCAAACGCGAAGACGACCTCTATCTACAGGCCCGCGCTTACGAAGAAACACAGGCCATGAACGAAAAAGACCGCGAACGCGACGATCTTTACATCTACATCAAACAAATGGTCGCCGCCATGCTCTACAGCCCGGTGCCGGAAAAAAAGACCGCAGCGCAAAAGATCGAGTTCGAGATGAGACCTTACAAAGATGCAGCCTCGAAACCGGCAGCCGAAAACACGGCGCAAGTGACCAACTGCCTCCAGGTACTGGAAAGTGAAGCCAACCAGGCGTATATCACCGCCCTGGGCCTTACCGACGTGCTTCCCCTATTGAAACAGGCGAACAATGAGTTCAATGAATTGTATGTGAACCGTTCCGACGTCAAACTCGGACGTGTCAGCAACGACAGCCTGAAAGCCGTCCGCTCGCAGGTGGACGATGCCTACCGCGCAACCGTGAAGGCTATCAATGCCCTCTGGCTGGTGAACGAGACGATTACTCACGATGCCGACCAGGCAACGAAGCTGGCCGGCCTGATCGACAACGTCAACGCATTGATCGTGCAGTTCTCCGAAACCCTCTCACGCCGCAAAGCCGGAACGAAACCCGATATCCCCGTCGATCCGACTCCCAAACCCGATCCCACACCGGAACCCGATCCCGACGATCGCCCGGTGATCGAATAAAATAATAAAAGGCCGACTCATCACTGTTTCATTACAGAAATTTTTGAGCCGGCCTTTTTTTTGTCGGTTTCAAGGAATATTTGTATAAAAAACAATAATTCGTAGGGTTTTGGCTCAAAATACACCCTTTTTGACGAATTAGTGGTACTGCGAAACAAAAAATATAACGTATTTTTGACACATAATAAAAAATCACAACAGTATATCATGAAAAAACAGTTATTATTATGGATCGCAGCAACCGTACTATGTTGTTCCTGCGCACAGAAAAAAGAAGCAAGTCAGCCCGAGCCGTTCAAAGACGGCGAATTTAAAGAATGGGCACAAACCCCTCCTATGGGTTGGAACAGTTGGGATTGTTATGGCCCGACAGTGGAAGAACACGAAGTGAAGGCGAATGCCGACTATATGGCCGACAAGCTGAAAGAATACGGCTGGGAATATATAGTAGTAGATATCCGCTGGTTCGTGGAAAACGACAAGGCAGGCGGTTACAATCAGACCGATCCCCGTTATGTATTGGATGAATACGGACGTTACCAGCCGGCCGTAAACCGTTTCCCATCCGCTAAAGATGGAAAAGGTTTCAAGGAATTGGCAGATTACGTACATGGCAAAGGTTTGAAATTCGGTATACATATTATGCGCGGCATTCCGAAAGTGGCCGTCGAAAAGAAACTGCCGATAAAAGGTGCCGACGGGATCACTGCCGATCAGATCTATTCGCCGGAACTGCAATGCGAATGGCTGAGAGATAACTACACGGTCGTTGCCGATAAGCCGGGTGCACAGGAATATTATAATTCCATCTTCGAACTTTATGCATCCTGGGGAGTGGACTTTATCAAGATAGACGATCTGTCGCGCCCCTACCACCTCGGCGAAATCGAGTTAATACGAAACGCCATCGACCATTGCGGACGGCCGATCGTATTGAGCACTTCCCCAGGCGAAACTCCGATTACCAACGCAGACCACGTACGCAGCCATGCGAATATGTGGCGTATGGTAGACGATGTTTGGGATACCTGGCCTCATATCACCCACCTGTTCGATGTAGCCCGGAAATGGTATCCGTATATTGCCCCGGGTACTTGGCCTGATTGCGATATGATCCCGCTCGGACGTATCTCTATCCGCGGAGAACGGGGGGAAGACCGTATGACCCGCCTGACCCACGACGAACAATATACTTTAATGAACCTGTTCTGTATCTTCCGTTCCCCGTTGATGTTCGGTGGCGACCTGCCCAGCAACGACGAGTTTACCCTTTCCTTGTTGACAAATAAAGAAGTGCTCAGAATGCACCGAGAAGGGACGGATGTACGCCAGCTTTTCCAGCAGGACGGGAAAGCAGCTATCACTTCCGGAAACGAAAAAACCGGTGAAGTGTACCTGGCATTGTTCAACCTCAACGATGAAGGTATATCCGTTATCGACATACCTCTTAAAGACCTGGGTATCGAAAATTGCCGCGTAACGGAAATGTGGAGCGATAAAGAGGTCGATCAAAAAAGAGACAAGATCAGTTGCAGCCTTCAACCACATGCATCCGTATTATACAAATTAACTCCCGAAAAATAGACAAATACTAATCTCAAAAAAAATATCATGAAAAAGTTAATCATTAGTGCCCTTACTTTTCTGGCACTCCCCCTGTTCGCCCAGAAAGATGCCAGTATCCGTGTATATCCCCAACAGGGTACACAACAGATCAGTAAACATATCTACGGCCAGTTTGCCGAACACCTCGGAACTTGTATCTATGGTGGCCTCTGGGTCGGTCCGGAGTCGGATATCCCCAACACACAAGGTTACCGCAACGACGTATTGCAGGCATTAAAAGAATTGCATATTCCCAACTTGCGCTGGCCGGGTGGATGTTTTGCCGACGAATACCACTGGATGGACGGCATCGGCCCTAAAGAAAACCGCCCTAAGATGGTCAACAACAACTGGGGAGGAACAATCGAAGACAACAGTTTCGGTACCCACGAATTCCTGAACCTCTGTGAACTATTGGGTTGTGAGCCTTATGTCAGTGCCAATGTAGGAAGCGGAACTGTGGAGGAAATGGCTAAATGGATCGAATATATGACCTCGGAAGGCGACAGCCCAATGGCACGCCTGCGTCGGCAAAATGGCCGCGATAAGGCATGGAACGTAAAGTTTATCGGTGTCGGCAACGAGAGTTGGGGTTGCGGAGGTAGTATGCGTCCGGAATATTATGCAGACCTCTACCGCCGCTACTCGACTTATTGCCGTAATTACGATGGCAACCGTTTATTCAAGATCGCCAGCGGTGCCAGCGATTACGATTACAACTGGACGGAGACTCTGATGAAAAACGTAGGTGGTCGCATGGATGGACTTTCCTTGCACTATTACACTGTGACCGGATGGAGTGGTAGCAAAGGATCCGCTACCGACTTCAACAAAGATGATTATTACTGGACGATGGGCAAATGCCTCGAAATAGAAGATGTTATCAAAAAACACATCACCATCATGGACAAATACGATCCGAAAAAGAACGTAGCCCTGATGCTCGACGAATGGGGTACCTGGTGGGACGAAGAACCGGGAACTATCAATGGTCACCTTTACCAGCAAAACACAATGCGGGATGCTTTCGTTGCCGCCCTCTCCCTAAATGTATTCCATAAATACACCGACCGTCTGAAAATGACCAATATCGCCCAGATCGTAAATGTACTTCAGTCCATGATCCTGACCAACGGTCCGAAAATGATGCTGACTCCGACGTACCATGTCTTCGAAATGTATAAAGTGCATCAGGATGCCACATTCCTTCCGATGGACCTGATCTGCGACAAGGCCCTGGTACGTGACAACCGGGAAGTTCCGATGCTGAGTGCTTCCGCCTCCAGGGACAAAAGCGGAGTGATCCACATCACATTGGCAAACGTAGATACAGACAACACACAAAACATCACCCTCGACCTGCAAGGACAAAAAATAACCGGTGTGAACGGCCGTATCCTCACCTCACCTTCCATCAACGACCACAACACTTTTGAAAAGCCCGATCTCGTAAAACCGGTAGCTTTCAACGGTGCAAAAGTGGAAAAAGGTCAGCTGAAGATCAGTATGCCAGCCAAATCGATTGTGGTTCTGGAAGTGAAATAATCGAGATTCTGTTTCTGCCTGATAAGATGAAATTAATTCCAAATGTGAATTGTCAATTATCAATAGTTTTCTACCTTTGCCAGCAGAATGAAAAATACACTATCTAATTAAAATAAAAGAATTATGAAACCTACATTATTTCTACTGGCTGCCGGTATGGGTAGCCGCTACGGAGGTTTGAAACAGTTGGACGGACTGGGTCCTAACGGGGAAACAATCATGGATTATTCAATCTACGATGCTATTCAAGCCGGTTTCGGAAAGCTCGTCTTTGTTATCCGTAAAGATTTTGAACAAGATTTTCGTGATAAGATCATTTCTAAATATGAAGGTCATATTCCTTGCGAATTAGTATTCCAAGCTATCGATAATCTTCCCGAAGGATTTACCTGCCCGGCAGAACGCACAAAACCATGGGGTACGAACCATGCCGTTATGATGGGTGCCGACGTGATCAAGGAACCGTTCGCCGTAATCAACTGTGACGACTTCTATGGCCGCGATTCTTTCCAGGTAATGGGCAAATTCCTTTCAGCACTGCCTGACGGTTCTGAAAACACGTATGCAATGGTCGGTTTCCGCGTAGGAAATACGTTGAGCGAAAGCGGTACCGTATCCCGTGGTATTTGCAGCACAAACGAAAACGAGTTGTTGACTTCCGTTGTCGAACGCACCAAGATCCAACGTCTGGACGGTGAAGTTAAATACATCGGCGACGACGGCGAATGGGTGGCTACTCCCGACACAACTCCGGTAAGTATGAACTTCTGGGGCTTCACACCCGACTATTTCGCTTACAGCAAAGATTTCTTCAAAGTGTTCCTGAGCGATCCGAAGAATATGGAAAATCTGAAAAGCGAATTTTTCATTCCTTTGATGGTCGATAAGCTGATCAGCACCGATACGGCTACTGTAAAAGTATTGGATACGAACAGCAAATGGTTCGGCGTTACTTATCCGGAAGACCGTCAGGAAGTTGTCGATAAGATCCAGGCATTGGTCGATGCAGGTGAATATCCTGAAAAACTGTTTTAACAAAAAACAATCATACCAATTCCCGGTGGAGCTGTTATTTCCAGTTATTCTACCGGGAATTTCTTTTTCTCATCAAAAATCTGTAATATTGTTCCAAACTATGTAATCGTACACATGAGGATCAAAGAAAAAACAGACACGGAATTAGCTATCTTACTCACCCGAAATAATGAAGCGGCTTTCAGTGAGCTATATGTGCGCTATAAAGACAAACTGTATTACTTCTGCCTCCATTTACTCAAATCAAAAGAAGAAGCCAGCGATATCGTTCAGGAAATATTTATCCGTATCTGGGAATCACGTAACTTCATCAACCCGGACCTCTCTTTTTCATCGTTCCTCTATACAATGGCACGCAACAGGATACTTAATTATTTCCGGGATATCGATATCGATGAAAAGGTAAAAGAAATACTTGCCACACAAAAAGTTACGGAGGAAGAAGCGATCGATTCCAAAATAATCTACACTGAATATCAGGTGATCCTTCAGAATGCAATCAGCCAGCTTCCCCCGCAACGCCGGAAGATATTCAACATGAGCCGCATCGAAAGTATGTCTCATAAGGAAATTGCCGCCGAATTAGGTATTTCGGTCAATACCGTACAGGAGCATATTTCAGAGGCGCTCAAATTTATAAAAGCCTATTTCAGCAAACATGCGGATATGTCCATAAGCCTGTTGCTGGCAGCTTTTATCTTGTATAAATAATACTTAGTTATTACTGAAAAAGTCGCCGGTTGTTTTAACTTCTTCCAGCTTTTCTTCTATCAGGGCCGTCAATTCCTTTACTATATCCGGATATTTGGTAGCCAGATTATATTTCTCCGAAGGATCGGCATTTATGTTAAACAGTAAAGGCAATTCGCCCTTAAAATAATCCAGTCCCAACTGGCTGTATGTTTTCACATGCAACTTCCATTTGCCTTTCCGTACCGCCATCAACTGATGGTCGATACCAAAATAGAAGAATGGCGTTTCCGGTTTCGGAGCTACACCTTCGTATCCCAGGTAAGAGGCTACATTCTTTCCGTCGATGACCCGGTCTGTCGGAATTTTTGCACCGCCCATCCATACGGAAGTTGCAAAAACATCCATGGAAGTAATGACCTCTTCATTGACCTGGCCGTTGAGATGGCCCGCCCAGCTAACGAAACATGGTACACGGACACCACCTTCCCAAGTACTGCCTTTACCGTCGCGGAAGATACCGGCCGATCCGCCTTCCTCGTTCCGGGGCAGCCAGGGCCCGTTATCGCTCATAAACCAAACGATCGTATTCTTATCAAGACCTTCTTTCCTGAGAGCAGACAAAATCTCCCCTACTCCCCAGTCGATCTCTTCCACCGCATCGCCGTAAGTACCCCTCTTGGATTTACCGATAAAGGCTTTTCCGGGATATAACGGAACATGAGGCATTGCATAAGGGACATAGACAAAGAAGTTTTCTTTCTTATGCTTTTTAATGAACGATATCGCTTTTTCCGTGTAAAGCGCCGTCAGTTCCGACTGGTCGGGATTCATTTTGAGCGTATCATTTCCACACATCAAAGCTATATCCGGATATTTCGGGGGGATCATATCATTGCTGTACGGAAGACCTACATATTCATCAAAGCCGTTCTGCAAAGGCAAATATTCCTTCTTCGTACTTCCCAGATGCCATTTACCATAGATAGCCGTAGCATATCCCTGCCCTTTCAGCAATTCGGCCATCGTCAGTTCCCGAGGATGAATGCCTTTTTCAGCATCCGGGCTCAATACCCACCGGAAACCGGCACGCACCGGATAACGTCCGGTTAACAAAGAATAACGACTTGCTGTTGAAGCCGGGGATGCACTGTAATAGTTCGTAAAGCGCATACCGTCCAGAGCCATCCGGTCCAGATTAGGAGTCTTTATATCCGGATGCCCCGTCACACCTATATCCCCATACCCCATATCGTCACAGTAAATAATAACGATATTCGGGCGGGTAGTCTTGTTTTCTTTAGCTACCGTCTGGCACAAAGGTACCGGCAGCAATGCTAAAGCTATTTTTATATGATTATTCATTTTTCTTTTCTTACCTGTATCTTTTCCTTATTACTTAAATACTTGTAACATCGGACGACCGATCCATACCTGCGGCTGTTTCAGATTGAAGATATGAGCAATAGTGGCCGCCGTGTCAAACTGCATCATGCTTTCAGAAAATTCATAGCCTTTCTTGATTCCTTTTCCGGAAATAATGAAAGCGGTTTCCATTTCCTGCATCGTCTTACCACCATGTCCTTTATTGATTCCCCCGTGGTCGGAAGTAACAATAAAGATCGTATCATCCAACATACCGGCATTTTTTACAGCTTCTACGATCCGAGCGATATAACCATCCAATACTTTCAGCATATTATAATATTCCGGAGTGTCGTGTCCGTCCGCATGCCCGATATGATCCGGGTTATCAAAAATGACCGCACACAAGTTCGGCTTAGCCGATTGGATATAATCGACAGCATAACGAACCGTAGCATCAGGTTCTTTTGAAGCCTCGGCCACATGCTTGTCGTAATTCAGCGCCAGGGTATCCACTACATAACGGATCCCTTTCCATTCGCAGACACAACCTATCTCAGCCTTCGGTTCCGATTCACGCAACAGGCCAAATACAGTCGGGAAAATACCGTCTTTACTCAATACCCGCGAAGGAAGCTCCGGTGTTCTCGATCCCCATTCCGTATATCCGTGTAATTCAGGACCTGCCCCCATAAACATGGAAGCCCAGTTCACTGCACTGGAAGATGGCAGTACACTTCTTTTCTTCAACGTATAGGAACCATCCGCCATCAGTTTCTTAACCGTAGGCATTTCCGCTTTCTCCACGCTATAGGCTCCCCAGCCGTCGAGGCCGATCAATATGACATGTTTAGCCTTCCATTTGGCTGCAAACGATATATTGGCAAATAAAAAAATAAAAGCAACGATATATAAATATTTTCTAGTGTTCATATTTTATGTATTAAATAATAAAGGTTGTTTCTACGACAACACAGTCCGGAAACAACCTTTAAGAGAGTATCGATACTAATTATTCGGCAGTTTCCCAACCCGGGTTTTGTTTTAACTTAGGATTCAACGCTATTTCCTGAGTAGGAATCGGTTCCAGATAATATTTTTCCAGCCATCCCGACGGTTTTGCGAACAGGATGGAATATCCCTCATCAGCCCCATTGAGAATATTGAGCTTACCATCATAGTCACTGCTCTTCACCCATGCACCTAATGGTTGTTTATTCACATATTCCCCTTTCTTCCAACGTTTCAGGTCGCGGAAACGGAAACCGTCACCCATCAGTTCTATACGACGCTCACGACGGATCTCCCACAAAACAGGATCTACGCTCTGGTCTCTGTTCAAATCGAAAGAAGCATCTATTTCCGACACATTCATAGACGGAATAACCGCACGAACACGAAGTTTATTGATAGTGGCATCAGCTACGGACTGAGAAAATTCGCCTAATTCAAATTTAGCTTCAGCATAATTCAGCATCACTTCTTCTATACCGAATAAGAGATAATCGACAGTAGAAGAACGTAACGCCATATTATCGACATGACGGTTATAATATTTCCAGAAATAGAACCCTAAATGGGTTACAAGGAATCCCTGTCCGTTCGGGTAGTTACGGAAGTGCGGAAAACCGGAAACCTGATACCCGACGAAGTTAGATACCGGTAAACTCTTGCCTGTTGCCGAACCGCCTATTTCTTCCATATAATCAATATATTCACGGTCACTGGCCACTCCTGTATGCTCCCAACCGAATGACGTACCGGCAGCACCGGTCAAGTTTACTTTATAAGGAGGAACTACCGTCCAATATAAACGGCGGTCACGGTGACGGAACTGAGCATTCAGATCCTTATCGCCTTCATACACCTTACTGGTAGAAACCGGACGTCCGTCTGAACACAGATAACTGTCCACAGCATCTTTTGTCAGATCGACATACCATGCCGAAGAGCGGATCACGCGTGTGATACTATGCGTTACCATATCCGTTTCATATTGTTTAGCCAGGATCACACCTGCTTTTCCGACCAATTCTTCCGAGTTGTAAAGGTCATCATAATTAGGCATGATAGAAGGATAAGCATTCATCAACTTTTCTGATGCATTAGCACAAGCTTTCAAATACGTTTCGCTATCATTCAATCCGTGGTATTTACGCCAGGTACCTTCAAACAATCCGAAACGTGAAATCAGGGCTCTGACCACATGAACATTGATTGTATTTGTTCCTGTACCATCCTCTTTGATATGTTCTTCCGCCCATTGCAGCTCTTCCAGAATATGTTTGGCGACTTCGTCTCTCGGAGTCCGTTCGCAGTAAAGTTCTTCCGTATCCGTATCATCCAACACTTTGTCAATCCAGGGCACATCGCCATAAGCCGCCATCATATCAAAATAACGTAAAGCTCTGAAAAAGTAACCGACACTTCTCCAGTGGTCTTTATCGACATCACTCATGGAAGAACCATCGATATTCTGCAACATTATATTTACACGACGGATATACGTAAAGCTCCAGGAATCGCTGGTTGCCGGTAATTTCTTTAACTGATATGCATAATCGGACTCTCCTCCTGAATTGGCATAAATTATATTATCCGTATCATACTCACTCGATATATTGGCAGGCGTATAACCGCCATCCGTTGGAAATCCGTTGAAATATTCATACAATCCCCAGGCATACGTTTTGAAGTTATCATTCGTTTTAAATGCAGTCGCCTCAGTCTGCTGGTCCAAGGGGATTTTATCCAAAAAATCACTTGAACATCCCGTCAATCCCAAACCGGTTAAAGCTATGACCGGTAATACGATATATTTTTTCAAATTCATATTCTTTCTTTTTAATAGTTTCATAATAATACAGAATTACAAGCTTACGCTGAAGCCAAAAGCATACGAACTCATGAACGGATAACCCAGTCCGTTCGCTTTACTTTCGACTGCCGGGTCGAGACCTTTAGGCATATGATCGAACGTAAACGGATTTTCTGCAGAAACATACACTCTCAGGTTACTGATACCAATTTTAGAAATTACACTCTGAGGGATTGTATATCCCAGTGTCAGGTTCTTCACCCGCAGATAAGCTCCGTTAGTCAGGTACTTTGTCTGGGCACGAACATTCGCAGCATAGTTCGTATTTCTCATACCTGTTTCATACAAACGAGGGAAGAAAGCCCCGGTATTTTCAGGAGTCCAGTAATCCAATTGATGTTCATAGATCGTACCGAATTCATAATAATACGGGAAGATCAAATCGTTTGTCAGCCACTTGTCACATTTTCCGACTCCCTGTAAAAGGAAGGAGAAGCTGAAGTTATTCCATGACAAACCACCGTTTATGCCATATTGGAAACGTAATGAATTATTCCCGATAATCTTACGGTCGCCCGGATCATAAATCGTTTCATTTCCTGAATTGATGATACCATTGCCATCCAAATCCTTGAACATCATATCACCCGGATTCGGTTTCACACCTTCCACATGAGGAATACCGTCTTTCAGGGTACCATTTTTCAGATTCGCATCCAAAGTTCCTTCTACAAAATCATCGACCGTATACAACCTATCTGTTACATATCCCCATATTTCACCTATCTGCTGTCCTTCCACATACGTTTTATTATCAGAAGTACGAATCACACCAGCTACATTATTTTTAAACTTCGTGATATAGGCTTTGTAATCATACAGGTTGAAACCGATATTATAATGTACTTTACCGATCTGGTCACGCCATGCCAATTCCAGTTCGAAACCGGTAGATTTCAAATCGGCTACATTCTGTAAAGGTGCTGTTGCACCCAAAGTCGCAGGTAATTGCGATCCGCTGGTCAACATATCCTTCGTATCGCGACGGAAAAGATCGAAGTTGGCGGAAAGACGATTCTTCAAGGCACTGATATCGAAACCGAGGTTTAAGGTACGAACCGTTTCCCAGGTGAAATTTCCACTCACCAGACCCGGCTGCTTCAGAGTAATCGGCTGTGTATTATTGTCCAGCCAAGTAGATTTTGCGGACTCCATACTCGGAACAAACTGGTAAGGATCGATATTCTGATTACCAACCGTACCGATTGATCCTCTTATCTTAAATTCAGGAATATAATCGCGTAACGGTTCCATGAAACTTTCTTCCATCACTCTCCATCCCACAGACAAAGACGGGAAGAATCCCCAACGGCTACCCGACGGGAATTTGGAAGAAGCATCATAACGTCCGTTCAGCTCAAGCAGGTAACGGTTTGCGTAGTCATAATTCAAACGTCCGAAAAATCCCATCACCGTATATTCGGTAAACTTATCATACGCTTTCTGTACACCCACAGACTGGGAAATCGAAGGCATATCGTCATTGATCATATTTGAAGTTTCAGCTTTCAGATAATCATAATGATTGGATTCCTGGTTGTATCCTAATAATAAAGAAAAATTATTATCGGCAAAACTTTTAGCGTATGAGCCGTAAATGTTCAAAGCCGTATAATTTGTAACAGCACGTTGGCGGCTATACGTTGAATAATCTGAAGTGTATTCATCCGAGAACTTATCGGCATTGGCAAAACGGATACGTTTTGAATACTTTGTCTCGGTTTCATTCAGGTTATCATATGTAAACTCTGCATTCAGAACCATGTCTTTGATCGGCGTTGCTATCAACTTGGCAAAAACACGCGTATCAGAGATCGCATTCGTGTTCTGACCGCCCAGACGAGTCAGGTTACCTGCCGTACCGGAATATAGATCTTCGTCATTGATCGTGATCATTCCTGTCGGGTTGTAAGACGGAGCCCACACCGCCTTGGAATAGTTGGCACCGCTAGGCATGCCTTTATCCGATTTATAGAAACTAAGATCCAACTGTCCTGTCAGCCAGTTCGTTATTTTCGAACTGATAAAACCTTTCGCATTATAACGTTTATAGCTATCCATATCGGTTGTCATGATACCATCGGAACCCGTATATCCCAAAGAAATACGGTATGAAGAACGTTCGGTACCCCCGCTCACAGAGAAATCATGTTTCTGCTGGAAACCTGTTTCCGACAAGAAATCCTTCATTATATCCGTTTGTGCCAACTGATAACGCATCCCGCCTACATCTGCATATCCATCCGGGTAAGCAGACGGATTAGAACCGTATTCATGAAGCAGATCCAGCCATGTATCCACAGTCTGACCGGAATAATAAGTAATATAACCCATATCCGAATAGGCCTGAACGGTCTGGAACGGGTTCGCTTTTACCGGCAAATTCGTTGGCTTTGAAAAAGAAAAATTATTACTGTATGTCAGTTGTACCTTCTGTTCTTTCTGGACACCTTTGGTTGTAATCAGGATAACACCAAAAGCAGAACGAGCTCCGTAGATAGAGGCAGATGCCGCATCTTTCAGGACTGTAACCGACTCGATATCATTCGGATTGAGTAAGTTCAACGAACCGGAGAACGGCACATTATCGACAAGAATAAGGGGGTCACCGTCATTGATACTCGTTGTACCGCGAATATTAAAATCCAGACCGCCACCAGGCTCACCGCTACCGGAAGTAACCTGCAAACCCGGAACTGCTCCCTGCAACAAAGCACCTGTAGTCGGAACCGGGCGGTCTCCCATCACCTCATCCATTTTAACGCTACTTACGGAACCGGTCAGGTTGGCTTTTTTCTGTTTCGCAAAACCGACAACTACGACTTCATCCAGAGCCTGTGTATCCTCAATCAACGCAACTTCCACACTCTGTTGTCCTTTTCCTATCGGCATTTCTTTTGTCAGATAACCGATGTATGAAACGACCAAAGTTCCTTTCTCCGGTACTTCCAGAGAAAAATTACCATCCATATCCGTCACGGTACCACTGGTAGTTCCTTTTACAAACACGTTAGCACCAATAATAGGCTCGCCATGATTATCACGGATAGTACCGGTTATTTTTTTGACATTTTGTTCAACAGCCGGAAAAGAAGCTTTAACTTGTCCCCGACTGACCGATATCGTATTATTGATCTTTTTAAAAGACAATCCCGTTTGGCGGGATAATTCATTCAGAATAGTATCTATCGAACCTTCTTTAATTTGTACACTTACATTTTTCAAGCCTTTTAAAACGGATTCGTCATAAAAGAAATTAAAGCCGGTAATTTTACTTAATTGTTCAAAAGCGTCGCTGACCGACGTCTGTTTCACTACATAAGTGATATCGTTTTCTTTAAGACTTTGCCCTAAAGCTCCTTCCGCACAAAGTAACTGCGACGACAGAGCGATAGCACAAACTGTTAACGAAGTTCGCATAAGAGTCTTGTTATAGATTAGATTATAATTCATACATTTGTAATGTTTTAATAAATGATGTTTGTTAAGACAGGCAGAGATACTTTACAACCCAGTGGCTCAATACTGTTCTGAAAGTCCCTGCTGAAAATCAGTGAAGGCAGTAGTGTAGCAGCACTACTGCTTTTTTCATGTATTTTATCATCTAGTGTTTATCATAGGCATTCCGTTTTTTTATGTTAGACTTAATGTTTATCATATTAATATAATATTATCTCCTTCGAGTCGGCTTCGAAGCCCTGTCGTAAAGCAGATGGCTTCAATTACAGCCTCGATACTTTTGTTATCATGGGTACCCGTAATGCGGTAATCACAATCTTTACATTGCAGAATCACTTTTCGATTATAAGTACGGTTGATTGTTTTAATTACTTCACGGATCGGTTCTTTGTTAAAATACAGAGAACCATGTATCCATTTTATATAGTTGTTTTCCTCAATGGTTTCCTTACGAACGTTCCCGTCTATTTTATTGATCGAAAGGTGTTCATTCGGTGAAACAGCCAGCTGAAGGTCCTGGTCGGCAACATTTACCCTGACTTTTCCTGTCGATACGGTTAGTTTGATAAATTCATCTTCTTTGTAAGATTTGAAATCGAATGAAGTACCCAATACCTTTACCTGGGCCTCTCCGCTTTTTATAACAAAAGGTTTATCCGGATCGGGAGTCACATCGAAGAACCCCTCTCCTTCTATCTCTATGGTACGTTCTTCTTTATTAAAATTATTGGGGATGCGAACCTTTGTATCAGAATTAAGAATAATCTTCGTGCCATCTGCCAACTGTATACTTTTCTTTTCGCCTTTTGCTGATATCTTTTCCGTATAAGTAATCATCCGTTGCGGACGGTCATAGATTTTTAATAAACCGAACGTCACACTGAAAGCAAGAATTAAAATAGCAGCAATCCGATAAAAACCGTTTAAACGGTTTTTATTCCTAACACGGGTGTTAGCGGACTTATTTTTATGTTCGATCTTTGATAATAAGGAAGAAACTTCTTTCCGTAATTCTGTTTCCCTTTCTGAAGTCGGTTGGGCCATATCCCTATCGATAGCATCCCAAAGCGGCTGGATAGCAGAATCCAGCCCGGCATGGCTATCCGGAGATTTCAGCCATTGAAGCAATGTTCGCAATTCCTGTTCCGAACATTGATCTTTTATATATTTTTGAAGAAGCGATATGATGATCGTGTCTCTCATAAGTATCTTTATAAAATAATTGTTTTTTTTAGTCTGTTTATAAAGGATACACACAAAAGATTCCCGTCTAGGGGTCGATGAGTATTATTTAACACACATTAACAGTCATAATAAGAAAAATCTTGTCATCCTGCGCTTGAAACGCGATGACAAGATTCTCATTCAGTAACTATTTATATGCTTAATCTTTTAGAAACTATACTGTATTGCCACATTCAAACGGTTGGCATGACGTGTCTGATCATTAAAGTCGGTTCGCCATCCTCTAAGATATTCGGCGCCAACCTGCAGATCCGGAGTCACATTCCAGAACAGGTTCGCCACCAGATACTGCCCATACCGGTATTGTTCGGAAGGAGTTGCGGGGTAGTTGTTGTCGCTATACAAGCGGGATTGACTGTAAGTACTTGAAATAAAAACTTTCGGTGTGATATTATACTGCAATCCGGCATACCACCCCATCATAGGAAGTACCTGCATAGCGCCTTGTTTCTCCGGATCCGGCACAATATCGACGTTCAAATTACTTAAATCGTTCAGGTATTGCCCGATGCCACGACCATAGGTTGCCTGTCCGTAAAACTGTAGCTTTTTACAGAGATTAAATGTTGTTGCAACAAAAGTACCCCATCCCACTTTCGACTCGGCTTTCTGTTGCTCCAAATTATCATAAGTCATACTACGGACGATACCGGCTGCACGCACATGACCGCTATTCCAGCCATACTGAATATAGGCCGGGAAATTGGGCATACGCTGAGTCGTGATATTCGTATTCTTATTAGTTATACCATCTACCACAGGCATTTCTACTCCCAATCCGGCTTTCCATCCTTTAGCAAAAGAACGTTCATAACTGAATTGTGTGGAACGATAGAATATTTGTCCGTTAGGTCCGGCAAAGTCTATCGTAGGCGGAAGAGCCGACAGATCCATAAATAAACCATAGTTATATCCGACCGTAAAACCCATAAAAGAGGCATAGGCATTCTGCAATTCGAATGTCTTTCCATCGCCCCGGAAGTTACCGGCTGTATACACCACAATATCACCCAGTTTACCAGTCCGCCCTACCAGCTTCAGGAAAATCGTACTGGTGGTTACATCCATCTGGAACTGGTTATTTACATTAGAAGCCCCTTTATTGGGTATCAACGAAGGATAAAAGTCCACATCATCGGAAATACCTCCGAAATCATACTCGGCAGTTGCTTTTACATATCCGCCGATACCTAATGCAAACTTACCTTTCCTGTCTGTCAGCACGAAACGGGGTGCTTTCGGATCATGAAAACGCTTATTTTCCGTATCATTCATAATCCTGACAATTTCACTTCCGGCCTTATCCATCGAAATAAACATGATAGAGTTCGGCACTTCATCCTCTATCACCACTTTCTGAGCCTGAGCATGGCCCGGCAACAATCCTAACCCGAGCAGAAAGATCGCTCCTTTAACAAATGATTTCATAAATGTGTTTTGTTTAGACGTTTTACCAGTAAGGAACAAGCATCACATGAAAAGGTTGTGTTAAAAGGTTGCGTTAACGACTAAAAGTAACTATTTTTGTTGCCTTAATAACAAAATAAAACGAAGATGAAGAAGCTGTTTGCTATATGTGTATTAGTTGCCGGATTATTGACATCCGTTCATTCGCAAGCGCAGGATGTTGAGACACTCGTTCAGATCGACACCGACATGGGAAAGATCAAGGTAAAGTTATTTAACGACACCCCGCAACACCGGGATAATTTTATCAAAAATGTGAAAGAAAAACGTTACGACGGCCTACTGTTCCACCGTGTGATCAAACAGTTTATGATACAAGGCGGCGACATTAATTCGAAAGATGCACCTATCGAACAGCATTTGGGCGATGGTGATCCGGGTTATACCATTCCCGCCGAAATCATTTATCCGAAATATTTCCACAAACGTGGCATGCTATGTGCAGCCCGTACCAGTGACGACGAAAATCCGGAACGCGCCTCATCCGGTACGCAATTCTATATCGTGACCGGAAAGTTCTATACTGAAATGGAACTGGATAAGATGGAGAAGAGCGACAATAAAACCTTTACCCCCGAAGAACGCCAGGCCTATATGCTTGAAGGCGGGGCACCTCATCTGGATAATAAATATACCGTTTTCGGTGAAGTTGTCAAAGGAATGAAAGTTGTAGATAAAATACAGTTTGTCGAAACAAATGAGGACGACAGGCCGTTAAAGAATATAAAGATCAAGACAATGACTCTTGTCGATAAATAATCATTAAACAAAATAAGAATGGAAACGCAAACAAAAGAGACACAGGTATTGATGAAAACCAGCTTGGGCAACATCAAACTGAAACTATACAACGAAACACCGAAACATCGTGATAACTTTATCAAACTGGTAGAGGACGGAACTTACAACGGCCTGCTTTTCCATCGTGTGATCAAGGATTTCATGGTGCAAGGTGGTGATGTAACCTCAAAAGATGCTCCTATGAGTAAACAGTTAGGAGCCGGTGACCTGGGATATACCGTACCGGCCGAATTTGTTTATCCGAAATATTTCCATAAAAAAGGAGCTCTTTCTGCCGCCCGTACTAGTGACGAGGTTAATCCGGAGAAAGAATCTTCTGCCTCCCAGTTCTATATCGTCACCGGAAAGGTACACAAAGATGCCGAACTGGACCAGATGGAGAAACAAAAAGAAGGCCGCCTGAAACAAGCGATTTTCGCACGCCTGCAAAAAGAAAACAGTGCCAAGATCAAAGCGGCTTATCAAAGTGGTGACAAAGCCGAACTGGCTATTATCCGCGATACCCTGATCGGCAAGACAGAAATGGAAGCAGAAAAGCGTAAGGATGAAGCCAAACTGACTCCGGAACAACGGGAAGCCTACAAAACAATCGGCGGCGTTCCTTTCCTGGACAATGAATATACGGTTTATGGCGAAGTGGTAGAAGGATTGGATATTGTGGACGCCATCCAAAATGTCAAGACCAACCGACAGGACCGTCCGTTGGAAAATGTGGTTATCGAATCGGTTGAGATACTTGAATGATACAATTCTCTGCTTATAAAGAACATTACAAAGATACAATCCGCCTGGGTGTCCCGATCATGTTGGGACAGTTGGGCATTATTATTGTCGGGTTTGCCGACAACATCATGGTGGGGCATCACAGTACCAACGAACTGGCTGCCGCCTCGTTCGTCAATAACTTCTTTAACCTGGCTTTTATCTTCGGAATGGGTTTCTCCTATGGCCTCACTCCTATTATCGGTGGACTTTTTGCCGGTAAAGAGCTCAAAAAAGCCGGCGAAACACTGAAGAACAGTTTATTTATCAACTTCATCGTCGGTATATTACTCAGCCTTTGCATGCTTCTATTGCTCTTCAATATTGAGATATTGGATCAGCCGGAAGAGCTGATGCCTTATATCGTTCCTTATTATATTCTTCAGTTATTTTCCGTCGTATTTGCCATGTTGTTCAACTCTTTCAAACAATTCAGCGACGGGACGACCGATACGGTTACTCCTATGTGGATCATGCTGGGAGCCAATGTATTGAATATTATCGGGAACTATTTTCTTATTTACGGTAAATGCGGTGTGCCGGAAATGGGACTGACCGGAGCCGGAATATCTACGCTCGCCAGCCGTATCCTGACATTCATCGTTTTCTTTATCCTTTTCCTGCGGCATAATAAATACAAAGAATACCTGAAAGGTTTCAAGGAAGGTGTCATCAACCGGGTGAATCTGAGCAATCTGATCCGGATGGGATTTCCTGTCGGCCTGTTAATGGGGGTCGAAACAGGTTCATTCAGCTTAAGTGTAATCATGATGGGATGGATAGGCAGTACAGCATTGGCTGCCCATCAGGTACTTGGAGTCATTACCACACTGGGATTCATGGTCTATTACGGTATAGCCGCCGCCGTTACTATACGGGTAAGTGCTTTCAAAGGCCGGGGAGACTGGCTGGATATACGTCGGGCATCCTTCGCCGGGCTGCACCTGATTATGGGAGTAGCCGTTATATTTGTCCTGTTTATCCTCGCTTTCCATAAGAATATGGGATATCTGTTCACACCAGAGCATGACGTGGTAGCGATGGTAGCTCTTTTATCCTGGTCGGTCATCCTGTATCAGTTCGGAGACGGTTTGCAAATACTATTCGCAAACGCTTTACGCGGCATAGCCGATGTAAAGTATATGGCTTACATGGCGTTCTTCTGTCATTTCGGACTGGCTTTACCAATCGGATACATCTGTGGATTTGTATTTGATTGGGGAGCGATCGGTATCTGGTGTGGTTTTCCGGTCAGCCTGACAACGTTAGGTATATTGCTTTGGAGGAGATTCGATAAATTATATTATCTTTGCGCCTTCACTAAATCAGATTCCAGTTTTCACAATGCAAATACGAATTAATAAATACATTAGCGAAAGCGGATTCTGTTCGCGACGGGAAGCCGACAAATATATCGAGCAAGGTGCCGTAACCCTTGACGGAAAAAGGGTAGAAATGGGAACCCAGGTCTCTCCCGGACAAGTGGTGAGAGTATTCGGCGAGATCATCAGCGGTAAAGCTGAATCGATTATCATCGTTTACAACAAACCGGTAGGCATTGTCAGCACAACCGATCCGGCCGAACGCGACAACGTAATAAATGCTATCGGGCATCCCGAACGCATCTTCCCTATCGGCCGCCTGGACAAAGATTCTCAGGGGTTGTTATTGCTTACCAATGAAGGGGATATAGTCAACAAGATACTCCGCGTCAACAACAATCATGATAAAGAATATTTCGTAACGGTAGACAAACCGGTTACAACTGATTTTATCAAGCGTATGCAGGGAGGCATTCCCATTTTAGGAGTCGTCACCCGTAAATGCGAGATTACCCAGAAGGGAACAAACTCGTTTAATATCGTTTTACGCCAGGGACTCAACCGGCAGATTCGCCGTATGTGCGAGTATTTAGGCTACAATGTCACAAAACTGCAACGCACCCGCATCATGCACATTCACCTGAAAGACCTGAAAATCGGACAATACCGCAACCTCAATCCCGAAGAGTCCGAAACATTGTACAAGAAGATTGCCAACTCAGTGAAAACAGAAGAGGCCTCAGCTAAGAAAGGTAAACCTGCCGGGAAAAGCAGTACTGCTCCTAAAAACAGTACGGTTACCAAAAGTCAACAGGCCAAGCCTTCCCCCGCTAAAAAGGAACGGTCAGCATCGGGTAGCAACTTCAAATCGGCTAAGCCGGCAGCCGGCAGAAAAACGTCTTACAACCCTAAGAGCAAGACGCAAAGACGCTCCAGGTAAGCATGTAAGATTGAGTTTTTGCAAAAAACATTCACCCGATACCAGCAATAAGTACCATTTAACCAACATCCCGTCACCCACTATCATCAAACCGGTTAGGAACTAAGCCTTTAGTAATAACTTACAAATCAAGCAACCTTTGTCGTCAAGCTTTGCGACCAAGGTCGTTAAGCAAATAAGATATAGGGAATGGTTTAGTTATCAGGCATCTGTCATTCAATAGACAAAGACATAAGTACTAATAATAAGCAATCTAGAAAGGAGAAAAAAGGTGAATGGTTTATATAAACCATTCACCCATATCGCACACATTCAATATACTGTTTTACAACTAATAAGCCCTTAAAGGGTGAACGGTGAACATTTTTTAATTCTTCTTCAACCACTGATCCAGCCATTCGAAGAAAGTACGTTGCCACAACACGCCGTTCTGCGGTTTCAAAACCCAATGGTTTTCATCCGGGTAGATCAACAGTTCGGCAGGAACACCGCGAAGTACGGCAGCATTGAAAGCAGCCATTCCCTGACCGGCAAGGATACGGTAATCCTTTTCCCCGTGAATACACAGGATGGGAGTGTCCCATTTGTCTACAAACAGGTGCGGAGAATTAGCGAATGTACGTTGAGCTACCGGATTGTTCTTTTCCCAGTAAGCACCGCCCATATCCCAGTTGGCGAACCACATTTCTTCTGTTTCCAGATATTGCATTTCCATATTGAAGATACCATCGTGGGCAATGAATGCCTTAAAGCGTTTATTGTGATGACCGGCTAACCAATACACTGAGAAACCTCCGAAGCTGGCACCGACACAACCCAGACGATCATTGTCTACATACGGTTCTTTCGCCATTTCGTCAATAGCTGTAAAGTAGTCCTTCATACACTGGCCACCGTAATCGCCACTGATGGCCTCGTTCCACTCTTTACCGAAGCCCGGCAAACCGCGACGGTTGGGAGCTACGATTATATAATCGTTGGCAGCCATAATCTGGAAGTTCCAACGGTAAGACCAGAACTGGCTGACCGGACTCTGAGGCCCCCCCTGGCAGAACAATAAAGTAGGATATTTTTTATTCGGGTCGAAGTTAACAGGATAGATCACCCAGGTAAGCATTTCCTTGCCATCGGTAGTTTTCATCCAACGTTCTTCCACCTTACCCATTGTGAGCTGATCGTAGATATACTGGTTTTCAGTAGTCAACTGAGCAACAGCATGATCGCCTGCCAGATCGATAGCATAGATTTCATCACCCATACTCATAGAATGACGTTTTGCCAGCAATTTGTTATCGCCACACAAAGTCACACCCTCGTAATCATACATTCCACTTGTCAACGGAGTGAGTGTATTACCGGTTGTCAGATCTATTTGATATACCTGGCTCTCACCATGCCATACGCCTGTAAAATACAACTTCTGAGCATCTTTGCTCCAGCAGAATCCGTCGACACTGGAATCGAACGCTTTACTTACGAAAGTCTTCTCACCCGTCTCCAGGTTCATTACCATCAGACGGTTCTGGTCAGATTCATAACCGTCATGTTCCATACTCAACCAGGCAATACTTTTACCGTCAGGAGAGTATTGCGGATTAGTATCGTATCCCATCATACCTTCACTGATATTTACCGTCTGCTTCGTATTCAGATCATATACATAAATATCCGAGTTAGTAGAAAGGCTGTATTCCTTTCCTGTTTTCTTGCGGCTGGTATAAGCTACCTTGTCGGAAGTAGTATTCCATGCCAGTTGTTCAATACCGCTGAAAGGTTTCAACGGCGATTCGAACAGTTCACCTTCCATCACATCGACAGGATTGCTCATCTTGCTTCCATCGAAGTCGGCTACGAAAGGATGTGGAGCGGTTGTCACCCATTCATCCCAATGCTTGTACATCAGGTCAGTAACAATGATACCGGTAGCCTTATCCAGATCCGGATATTTATCGGCTGTGCTCGGTACCGTCTTTACCTGCGAAATAAAAAGGACTTTCTTTTCGTCCGGCGAGAAAGCAAATCCTTCGATATCGCCGTCATAGTTGGACAGTTGCTTGCGATCGGTTCCGTCCGGATTCATTTCCCAAAGTTGGCTGCTACCACTTTCACCCGAAAGGAAAGCGATCTTTGTTCCTCCTTTAATCCAGGTTGCTTCATTTTCCGAGAAGGGAGTGTGAGTGATCTGTTTATTGTCAGATCCGTCGGCGTTCATTACAAATACTTCCCGGTTACTAGTGTTCAACGGTACACTGTAATAGGCAACCGTATAAACGACTTTTTGTCCGTCCGGAGATACGTTCATCCCTCCGATACGGCCCATAGCCCAAAGAGCCTCAGGCGTCATTCGTCCGTCGGTAATCTTGATTTCCGAGCGTCCGATAACGGGTCTTGTGTCCTCTGCTTTTTTAGCATCTTGGTTACAAGCACCTAGTAATACGGATGTTGCCATAACCATTGTTGCAATAGATTTATTCATGTACATTATAATATATTATATTCTGTGTGCGAAATTAGTAAATATAATTTATATCTTTGCACAAGTAATTTAAGAACTGAACAGTATGAACAAGATTTGGTTATTTGGAGCCGCTATAAGTATGGTATTAGCATTCGGCTCATGTAAACCTAAACAGAGTGCTTATAAGGCTGCTTACGAACAAGCCAAAGAAAAAGAATCTACAGCTCCTGTTGAGGTAGTAGAACAAGAAGAAGAGGTGGTAGAGGAAGTCGCTCCGGTTTCCAAACCCAGAACTTCAACTGCGACAACACGTGCGGAAAGAATCAATGCCGCACAAGGTGAAGATGCAAGCCGTCTGAAACGTTACAGTGTAGTAATCGGTAGCTTCAAAAACAAAACAAATGCTTACGCCCTGAAAGAACGTATGCAGAATGATGGCTACAATGCAGTGTTAGGTGAAAACGAACAAGGTATGTTGCGTGTGATCGTTGCCAGCTTCAATGATAAAGCCGATGCAGCCGACAGCCGCGACGCTATTAAATCTAAATATGCTCCTAATTTCCAGGATGCATGGTTGCTGGAAAGACAATATTGATTGGGTGATTAATAGAAGATTTATATATAAGTAAACTACTTATTATTAATAATCTGAAAAGGGATATTCGTTACCGGATAATCCCTTTTCATGTATAAAGACCTCTAGTCTTTCTTTTTTTGTATATTTAACCGTTAAAGCTAGTATGATGTTAAAGACTTTTTTGAAATTGCCCATTCCATTGTTTCCGTTATCATCCTTCTTCGGATTCTGTTTTTTCACAGGCATATTATATAAAGATATGTTTTATATGGCGGAACAACATAGCTTATTTGTTTTTGACCGCCAGGTTATGCAGTTTATCCTGAACCAACCGTTTGGTGAAGCGCTTTGTACAGGACGTTTCCTACTGTTATCCTTTCATGAACCCATACTGGGTGGAATGTTACTCTCATTGATCCTGACCGCTACGGTATGTCTGCTTAAATATATCTTCTCTTTACAAGGGAAATGGGAATGTTTTTCCCTCCTGCCCTCCATTCTGGTTATATGGTATTTAGTTCAGAAAGGCTCGAATCTTTATTACCAGCAGGAACCTTCGGTTGTCTTTCTGTGGCCGGTTGCCTTATTATTATGTACCGGAGTTATCGCTATTTTAAAAAGATGCTTTTTAAAAAAAGAGAAACCAAAAGTAACTCCTTCAAATCGTTTCTCATGGGGGATCTCTGTTCTCTTATTCGCAACACTCTATATTTATGGATGGACAGGCAAAGAGAATGAACGTTTAACAGCTACATCACAGTGTCTTATGCAAGAACAAGACTGGAATAGTATGATAGAAATAGCACAAAAAGCTAAGCATCCAACCCGTAGCGTTGCCGCTTATCATGCCATCGCTCTCCTTCAGACCAACCAGCTACTAACCCGTTTATTCGAGATCCCTTATCAGTATCCAGACCCGGGATTAATTAATCGCGGTGGCCAGCCGGATGACGGAACCGACCTATATCTGGCCGATTGTTGCTTCGCTACCGGACTGCTCTATCAGGCCTATCATCAGGCAATGGAACGAATGGTTATCGACGGCCCGAATTGCTATACATTGAAACAACTGTTCTTTTGTTCATTACTGAATGAGGAATATGTGCTGGCTAACAAATATTTATATCTACTGATGCAGGTTCCCACCGAAAGAGGGTTTGTACGCAAATATATGCCTCTGGTCGCTAACCCTGAGAAGATAATGACCCATCCTTATTTTAGTAAAATATTGGAATTGGTTCCTATGGAAGATCACTTCGAGCAGGAATACCGCTCCCCGGTTTTTGTAGGATATAACGTGCAGATAACGAACGCTCGGAATTTACAGGCATTCGAAGTATCACTGGCTGCTTGCTTATACACAAAAATGTTACCGGAAACTTTCAACCGGACCCGCCCTTATGCAGGAAAGCAATTACCTCCCCTCGTTGAACAGGCAATCGTCTTATACAGCCTGACCAGCAATGCTGATATTCTGAAATATTTCAAAATCAATCCGCAAACGATAAGTCGGGTAAAAGAGTTTGTTACCCGCTACGTCAGGAATGGTTCTGTCGACCCGGATAACTTTGAAGAATTAAGAAAGGAATATAGTAACTTCTACCCTTATTACTTTTATTGCGAAAATATAATTAATGAAACTGACATGGCTAAATATCAATCATTAATGAAAGGAGGCGTCAACTAATGAAAAAACAAATAATATACATACTGAATCTGACGTTGGCATTGTATCTTTGCCTGTTTACTACCTGTTCGTCAAAACCCGGAGTACCTGCTGCCTATACAGATGCACAGCAATCGGTATCTATCTATCCAGACTATAAAGATATCATCATTCCTCCTAATATTGCTCCGCTTAATTTTCTGGTACGTTCTCCCGGTAAAGAGTTCGTTGCGGTTTTAGCCGGGAAACATTCACAGTTGGAAGCATCTTCTTCCGGAACGCCTTCAATCTGTTTTAAAGAACCAGACTGGCAGGATTTTATTCGCAAGCATAAAGGAGAGCCACTGAAAATGACAATCTATGCAAATACCGGGAAAGAATGGGTACGCTATCCATCCTATACAATCGGGATCGCCAACGAAAATATCGATCCTTACATTTCTTATCGTCTGATCGAACCGGGATATTCGCTTTATCGCCAATTGGGATTATACCAACGCAACCTGACTACATTTGAGGAACAGCCTATTTACGAAAATAACCGTACGTTCGATTTCCATGAGAATCATTGTGTAAACTGCCACAACTATCAGAATTACAGTACACGGAACATGCTTTTTCATGTCCGGACGAATCATAGCGGAACAATTATTGCACGTGGAGAAAAGATCGAGAAGATCGATTTCCGTCATGATTCGATTCTCGGTGGGGCTGTCTATCCGTCCTGGCACCCGAATAGAGATTGGATCGTGTTCTCCTCTAATAAAACTGGACAGGCTTTCCATACGATGAACCGGGAGAAGGTTGAAGTGATAGACCAGGCTTCGGATATTATATTTTATGATATTGAACAAAAGAAAGTCAGGAATATATTCAAAACAGACAGTTTGCTGGAGACATTTCCTTGTTGGTCACCAGACGGCAACCGGATTTATTATTGTGTAGCCGACCTGAATACTTTACGTTCAGATTCCGGGTCGATAACGACTGCCGATTTTCTGCGTAAATACGATCGTTTACATTACAATATAATGAGCTTGCCCTTCGATTCTTCTTCCTGTAGTTTCGGTGAACCGGTAATAGAAGTGGATTGCTCCGCACGCGGACAAAGTGCATCCGTTCCCCGCATAAGTCCGGACGGACGGTTCCTGCTTTTCACACAAAGCAATTATGGACAATTCCATATCTGGCATAAAAGTGCTGATCTATATGTAAAGAATTTAGAGAACGATTCCATATACCCTTTAGATGAAACAAACAGCAAAGATTCCGACAGTTATCATAGCTGGAGCAGCAATGGCCGATGGATCGTTTTCAGTTCGCGCAGGGACGATGGCTCTTATACTCGTTTGTACATTACTTACTTCGATAAGGAGGGACAAGCCTACAAGGCATTTCTGTTACCTCAACAAAGCCCGGAACAAAATATGACCTTACTGAAAAGTTATAACGTGCCGGAACTGACAACAGACAAGATTAATATAATGCCGGACACCTTTAAGAAAATAATATACCAAACTCAGGCTGAATCCGTCACTTACCATTAAATTAAAAGGCCCGGAGGATACCGGACCTTTCTTACCAACCTAAATTAAAAACCTAAAACTAACCATCTTTTTGCCTTAAAACATAAACGTAAACCTATACATAATTATCTTACATTGAAACATCCTTAATTTATTCGTATGCTGGCCATGCCCCCTGATTGGAACAAACAAACGCTGCAATCTTCACGGCATACCGATGTGCCTCACTTAGTTTCGCCCCATGTAACAGTGACATTATCAGGGCAGCCGAAAATGCATCACCTGCTCCTACCGTATCGATCACTTCCACTTTCGGGGTCTGTAACGTTGAAATTTCTTCCGGCGTGTAAACCGTACTGTATGAAGCACCGGCAGTCAGTACCACCATTCTTAAGTTATAATTCTTCATGAACCAGGTAGCGATCTTCTCTTCAGAACCTGTTAAGTCAAATAACTCTTTCAATCGAAGTAGCTCCTCGTCATTCATCTTCAACACATTCGCCAGATAAAGCGATTCCTCTATCAATACTTTATCATAATAGTGCTGACGCAAATTAATATCAAACAAACGATAAGCCGTATCCGGAGCAAAAGAAAGAATTGCCTGAATAGCATCACGCGATTGTAAGGAACGCTGTCCTAATGTCCCGAAACAGATAGCATCTACACGTTCTGCCAGATCGACAGCAACCGATGTAGGCGACATATGATCCCATGCAACCCTTTCGGTAATCGTATATTCGGGAATCCCGTCCTCTTTCAATTCGACATTAACTGTCCCGGTAGGATAAGGTACTTTATCTATCAGATACTGGATGGAATTTTTATCCAGTTCGTTCAATATCTCACGCCCGTTATCATCATCACCAATGGCACTGATAGCATATCCCTCCGCCCCCAGACGGGAAGCATGGTAAACAAAATTGATCGGTGCACCGCCTGCAGTCTTTCCTGTAGGAAGTAAATCCCAAAGGAGTTCACCTATACCGACTACAACCGGCTTTCTATTTTGTTGCTTCATTTGTTCCATTGTGCAGATATTCCTTGTTCAAATTGCTTTCTAACTTTTGATGATGCAAAACTAAAAGAAGGAACAAGCACCGGCAATAACATATGCTACAAGATCGATAACAATCGTTACATAATAAATTTAGTATCGACAGCAATACACAGATGTTACATAGATGTAACGAGAGTTATTCTTTTCCCAGATATTCGGTAGGTGTAATATTATACAGGGCTTTAAAGCATTTGGAAAAGTATGCCGGAGAAGCGAAACCGGTAGCATAGGCTACTTCATTCACATTATATGCCTTTTGTTGCAACAAGGCGGCAGCCCGCTTCAACCGATAATTCCGTAAAAAGTCAGTAGGTGTTACTCCGGCCAGTTCCTTTACTTTCCGGTAGAGGTGTACCCGGGAAAGCCCGATCATCTCGCTAGCTTTCTCTATACTGAAGTCTGAGTCTGCATATGACTCTTCTATCAGTTTCAGGAACTTACTCATGAATAATTCATCCATACTTTCCACCTTCCCGAATTTCATATCCGAAGAACCGGACGATTGAAATTCCTGCGCAAGTATATCCCGTAAGCGTGCCCGTTCTTCCAGCCGCTTAACGATACGCAATTTAACTTCTTCCATATTGAAAGGCTTCTGGATATATTCATCCGCCCCACTGGCTATCCCATACATACGCTGTTTATCGTCAGACAGGGCAGTAAGCAGGATTACAGGAATATGACTGAATGCGATATCTGATTTTATCTTCTTACATAACTCATATCCATTCATTTCCGGCATCATGATATCGCTCATAACCATAGAAACATCTTCTCTTTGTAATATTTCCCAAGCCTTTATCCCATTTTCGACCAATAAAATACGGAAGTTCTGTTTCAGTTCTTTCTGTAAGTATGCGCCAATATCAGGATCATCCTCAGCAATAAGAATAGTATAATCGTAAGTTCGCTTTACAATCTCCTCCATCTCTTTCGTATCCAGATTGGCTACTCCACTGGACAGTTCAGTCACGGAAGGAGCAAATGTACAGGTTTCATCAAAGTGAGATTTGCCTTTGAGGAGTTCGACGGTAAAGACTGTCAGCTTACCAGGTGTACTTTGTACCTCGATATGTCCTTTATGCATACTGACAAATTCATTGGTAAGATGAAGACCTATACCTGTTCCGGTTATATAATTCTGATCGCCGGTAAAGAATTGTTCAAATACGGAAGAAAGGTTTTCAGGAGGAATCCCTTTTCCATTATCTTCCACAGACAAAATCACATAACCTGCATGGTCCTGCAGACGGATGGTTACAGTTCCCCCATCCGGCGTAAACTTAAAAGCATTTGACAACAGGTTAGCCAATATCTTCTCCATTTTATCCGTATCCACCCAAAGAAGTACAGAAGGCATATCATGGTAAAAAGAATAGTTAATCTGTTTACTCTGTGCCATATTCTCAAAATAGGACTTTACCTCTTCAACAAAGGTTACCAGTTCGACTTGCGTAACATGCATATTCATTTTATTACTCTCCACCTTACGGAAGTCAAGCAATTGATTGACTACACGCTTCAATCGTTCTGCATTCTTCCTGATAATATGGATATCATCGGTTAATGGCGAGTTCTCCGGCAGTTCTTTCGACAATTTATTCAGTGGCCCCAAAATAAGAGTTAACGGTGTTTTTATTTCGTGGGACACATTCGTGAAAAATTGAAGTTTCCGGGCTGTTGCCTGTTCAATCTTACGATTGGCTATAGCCAGTTCCTCCTTTTGATGTTCGACCTGGATATTCGTTTGTTTCAGTTCATGATTTTTTCTTTGTACCTTTCTGTTGATATGTACCACATACAAGGCAAGCAGAATCAATAATCCCATCAACAAGAGGATCATTGCTACCGAGTTTTGCAGGAAACGGTATTGTGAAAAGATCTCATCCAGGTTATTACGTTGTTTCTCGATTTGTTCCTGATAGTTAGTCAACTGTTCAGATTGCAGATACATGGTTCCGGCATTCCCCTTATCAATCAGGGCAGACGTCAGAGCGTATTTCTTAGACACGAATTGACCGGTCAATATCTGCCAGGCCACTTTGATTGCCGTACTTCCTCCCGTCGGATACAGGAACGAAGCCGTTAAATATCCATTCCTGACAGCTTCTATTCCATGCCCCACGCCCGGTAATGCATCTATACCGATAAACTTGATCCTTTCTCCTGCCTTCGGGTCTTTCGTCATAATTACTTCCCGGGCAGCCATGGCCATCAGATCGTTATGAGCATAAACGATATCGATATCGTTAAACGAACCCAGGGCCGCAATATTTGTTTTTGTTTCTTCATTATGCCACCCACCCATCACCTCTTTCACGGTAATAACATCATTCCCTATCAATGCATCGACAAATCCCTGGTGACGTTCGCGGGCAGAAGAAGAGCCTTTCCTTCCCCACACTTCAACAATTGTTGTCTTTTCTTTCAGTAATGAATTTACAAACAAGGCAGCAGAGCGTCCGATTTCATAATTATCCGCTCCAATAAACGCTGTGTATTCATCCGATTCAATCTTCCGGTCGATGATAATTGTGGGTATTCCGGCCCGAAATGCTTCAACGGCAACCGGTGTCAGAGGTTTGGATTCATTGGGGGATATAATGAGAAGATCTACCTTTTGTTTGATAAACTTCTGAATATCGGCAATCTGCCTCTCATTATCTTCTGCAGCATCTTTTATTTTTAATTTCAGGTTGGGATAATCAGAGGCTTTCACCTGCAAATCCAGTAACATAGCCTTTTGCCAGGGGTCGTTGCTAAAACATTGTGAGACTCCTACAACATAAGTCTTTTCCTTTTCTTCCCGCTTACAAGATAAAACCAGGGAGAGAAGAAAGATCACAAAACAGAAACGATGAATAAAAGACCTCATGTATATGTTGATTTTTAGGTTCTGCGCAAATGTAAGGATTATCAGTAGAACAACCAAGATTTATTTTGTACATTCGTAGCTCAAAATAAAACTTTTACGACATGAAAATAATTAATGAACAGCTACTTGACGAAACAACAGCCAGAGCAAAACAATCACCCCGGCTGCGCATGAATTACAATTTTCATGAAAAACTGGACGATCCGGTCAACCGACTGTTAAACGCAATGGAACCGGAAACCTATATTCGCCCGCATCGTCATCTCAACCCTAATAAGGATGAAATATTCCTGCTTCTCCGTGGCAAAGCGATGCTTTTCCTTTTTGACGAAAAGGGAAATATTACCGAAAAGCTGCTACTCGATCCGAAGGCCGGATCATACGGTGCGGAGATCGCTCCGGGTATATGGCATTGCCTGCTTGTTCTGGAGTCGGGCACAGTCGTTTATGAAGTAAAACCGGGTCCCTTCGCACCTTTAAGTCCGGAAAACATGGCCCCGTGGAGTCCGGAACCGGATGATGAAAAAAGTATCAGGGAATATCTGGATTATCTATCATCCCAAATAAAGATATAACATCATAAAACATATGAAACATATACTTATAATTCTCCTATCCTGTTGCCTGATGATATCTGCATCTGTTTCTGCTGCCAATCCGGATGAAGACACCTATCCAACTGCAGAAAGGCTTTTTCATATCGCTCGCAGTACCAATAAAAACTTAGTGTGCTATGATATTAATCTGGAGAACGGCAGACTAAATATCAAATCACCACTTAATGTCTATTGGGTGAACCGCGAAGAACGTCCGGGAGAAACCAACGGATTAAGTTATTTCCAACGTAAGATGGCTTACGGATATAAACTTGTATCGACAGAAGACGATTCAGCAGAAGTCACATTAAGTGCTTATCCCGCTAAAGTACTGACTATTTGCAAGAAGGATGGCAAGTATATTTGTCTGGCTACTATCGACAACCAACAGGCAAAACTCGAATCGCTCTATGTCAAAACCAAACCGAGCAATCCGCTAGGTGTTGAATATGTAGAACTGCAAGGAACAGCGACAGCCACTGGAACCAAAGTGACCGAAAGGATAAAGAAATAAAAGAAAGCGGATATGTCAGCTATTTCCTGCATATCCGCATTTCTATTTATAAAATATAAATTACCTATTCTTATACCAATTTATGAATAACCAGTCCCGAACGTAGTTTGGGTTCGAACCAGGTTGTCTTAGGAGGCATGATATTACCGGTATCGGCTATATCCATCAATTGTTTCATAGTAACGGGATAGAGAGCCAAGGCAACCTTCATTTCTCCGCTGTCTACACGACGTTTCAATTCGCCCAAGCCACGGATACCACCTACAAAGTCAATTCGTTTATCAGAGCGCAGGTCTTTAATACCCAGCACTTCATCCAGAATCAGATTAGAAGAGATTGTAACGTCAAGCACACCGATCGGATCATTGTCGTTGTATGTTCCCGGTTTAGCTGTCAGAGAATACCATTTATCTCCCAAATAAAGGGAAAAATTGTGTAAACCTGCCGGTTTATAGATATCCATACCTTTATCTTCTACTATAAAGTTTGTAGCTATTTTTGCTAAAAACTCTTCTTCCGTAAGTCCGTTCAGGTCTTTGACAACACGGTTATAGTCGATAATAGTCAACTGATTAGCCGGAAAACAAACAGCCATGAAGTAGTTATATTCTTCATCTCCACGATGGTTCGGATTTTGCTTCGCCTTCTCCGCTCCTACCAAAGCTGCCGCTGCCGAACGGTGATGACCGTCAGCTATATACAATGAGGGCATCGCTTCAAATAACTCGGTGATACGAGCAATATCTTTATCTTCGTCAATGATCCAGAAAGTATGGCCAAATCCATCCAACTCTGCCACGAAATCATATTCCGGAGCATTCGCCGTATATTTCTTTACGATAGCATCCAGTTCGGGATTGTCAGGATAAGCAAAAAATACCGGTTCGATATTGGCATTGTTCACACGAACATGCTTCATACGGTCTTCTTCTTTATCACGACGGGTCAATTCATGTTTTTTGATGTTACCTCGCAGATAATCATCGACATAAGCACATACAACCAGACCATACTGTGTACGTCCGTTCATAGTCTGTGCATATACATAATATTGTTCCTTCTGATCCTGAACCAACCAGCCTTTCTCCTGAAACAACCGGAAGTTTTCAGCAGCCTTTTCATAAACAGCCGGATCATGTTCGTCTGTTCCTACCGGAAAATCTATTTCCGGCTTAATAATATGATATAATGACTTTTCGTTTCCTTTTGCTTCTTCGCGTGCTTCTTCAGAATTCAACACATCATAAGGGCGCGAAGCGACTTCTTTTATTAAATCTTTCGGCGGACGGATGCCTTTAAAAGGTTTTATCTTTGCCATAATGTTGCGGATTTATTTATTAACTCTGAACTTCTCGTTACCATTCTGAATGAAATCCACGATTTGTTTTGCAGCAGCAATACCGGCATTGATATTTGCTTCGGCAGTCTGTGCACCCATCTTTTTAGGAGTAGCAAAGTAACGATCCGGATATTTGGCAGCCAAGTCTGCATCGATAGCAGGCTTAATATCTGTAATATACTTAAAGTCAGGACGTTCTTCCATCATCTTGGTCAAACCTGCTTCGTCAATCACCTCTTTACGGGCTGTATTGATAACAATAGCTCCTTTAGGCATAGAGTTCATCAATTCAAAATTGATAGAACCTTTTGTTTCAGCCGTTGCCGGGATATGAAGAGAAACAATCTGACAGGTTTTGAACAAGTCGACAGTAGAAGCAACCGCTTTGACACCATCTTTTTCAATTACCTCTGCCGGACAAAATGCGTCATAAGCATATACATCCATACCAAACCCTTTGGCAACGCGGGCAACATTGCGTCCGACATTACCATAGGCCAGGATACCGAGTTTCTTACCCATCAGTTCTGTACCGGAAGTTCCGTTATAGAAATTTCTGACAGCATAAACCAGCATACCGAAAACAAGTTCAGCCACGGCATTGGAATTCTGTCCCGGAGTATTCATTACACATACATTATGAGCCGTAGCAGCAGCCAGGTCTACATTATCGTAACCGGCACCGGCACGAACAACAATCTTCAGTTCTTTAGCAGCATCCAACACAGGAGCATCGATAATATCACTGCGGATAATAACTGCATTCGCATCTTTTACAGCATCCAGTAATTGAGCTTTGTCCGTATACTTTTCCAGAAGAGCCAGTTCGTAACCTGCAGCTTCCACCACTTCACGGATACCTTTCACTGCTATCGCAGCGAAAGGTTTATCTGTAGCAACTAATACCTTTGTCATGATTAATGCTGTTTTTCAAATTCTTTCATTGTAGCAACCAAAGCTTCCACACTGGCCTTAGGCATCGCGTTATAAAGAGAAGCACGGAATCCGCCTACTGAACGGTGTCCTTTAATACCTACCATACCGGCAGCAGAGGCGAATTTACTGAATTCTTCTTCCAGTTCTTTATATTCGTCGTTCATTACGAAGCAAACGTTCATAATAGAACGGTCTTCTACAGCGGCAGTACCTTTGAATAATTTATTACGGTCAATTTCATCATAAAGGATAGCTGCTTTTTCAAGGTTCATCTTTTCGATAGCAGCTACACCGCCCAGTTCCTTATACCATTTCAATGTTTGCAGAGCTGCAAAAATAGGGAATACAGGAGGCGTATTAAACATAGAATCTTTCTTGATGTGCGTATTGTAATTCAACATAGTAGGGATGGCACGATCTACATGCCCCAAAGCATCCGTACGTACAATAGCCAATGTTACACCTGCAGGAGCCAGGTTCTTCTGGGCACCGGCATAAATAATATCATATTTGGAGATATCGATCGGACGGGAGAAAATGTCAGAAGACATATCAGACACCAAACGAACCTTCATATCCGGATCGTAACGCATTTCCGTACCATAGATCGTATTATTGGATGTAAAATGGAAATAATCCGAATCTTCAGCTACTTGATAACCTTTCGGGATAAAAGTATAGTTTGCATCTTTTGAAGAAGCGACAACGTCTACTTCTCCGAACAACTTAGCTTCTTTGATCGCATTAGAGGCCCATGTTCCGGTATCCAGATAAGAAGCTTTCTTATTCAGCAAGTTGAAAGGAACCATACAGAACTGCATGCTGGCACCACCGCCCAGAAATACAACCTCGTAACCAGCCGGAACATCCAGAAGTTCTTTAATCAATGCTCTGGCTTCGTCGTTTACTGCAACAAATTCTTTACCTCTATGAGATACTTCAAGAATCGATAACCCTGTACCTGCGAAATTTTCAACAGCTGCTGCTGCATTTTTAATCGTGTATTCGCTCAGAATAGAAGGTCCTGCAGAAAAATTGTGCTTCTTCATATCAATTTCTTTTTAATGTTATATATTATTTAAGTAACGTGTTTTTTAAAACAGGCGGCTAATGTACGAATTTAATTGAAATGAAGAAATCAAAAAGTATAAATTATTAGCAAAAAGCAACATTTACCTCTTTTCTAACATCTTTTATACAGTAGTTCTTCCTTTTTCAATTATTAATTGTCAATTATCAAAACCGGTCTCCCCACAGCTTTCTCATTTGCTCGACCAGTTTTTGTTCCGCCGGATTATTCTGCCCTTTCCAGAAACGTTGATTAAGCACTTCTTTAGGCAAATACTCCTGTTTAACAAAGTTATCTTTATAATCATGAGCATATTTATACTCTTTGCCGTAATCCAGCTCTTTCATCAAAGCTGTCGGTGCATTACGCAGATGAAGCGGGACAGGCAGGTTACCGGTACGTTCCACCAATGCCAGCGCATCGTTTATTGCCATATAAGCCGAATTACTTTTAGGGCTACTAGCCAGATAAACAGTCGTCTCCGCTAAGATGATCCGTCCTTCAGGCCAACCGATTTTCTTCAAAGCATCAAAACAGGCATTTGCCAATAACAGGGCATTCGGATTAGCCAAGCCGATATCTTCGGCTGCTGAAATCACAAGCCGACGGGCGATAAACTCCGGATCCTCCCCTCCTGCCACCATACGGGCCAGCCAGTAAATAGCACCGTCAGGATCACTTCCCCGAATCGATTTGATAAAAGCTGAAATTATATCATAATGCATTTCACCGCCTTTATCATAAGCTGCCGGATTCTCCTGCAAACGCTCTACAACCCTTTCATCAGTTATTTCTATCTTATCCGTCTCTTCGGCAGAGACAACCAACTCCAGGATATTCAGAAGCTTTCTGGCATCACCACCGGAATAGCGCAACATGGCATCCGTTTCTTTCAACTGGATATCTTTCTCCTTCAGTATAAAGTCTTCTTTGACTGCTTTATTCAACAATGTAAGCAAATCGCTTTTATCCAGCGACTTCAGAACATAGACCTGACATCTGGATAATAGCGGACGAATAACTTCAAAAGAAGGATTCTCCGTTGTTGCTCCAATCAACGTTACAACTCCCGTTTCTACAGCATTCAACAAAGAATCCTGCTGGGATTTACTGAAACGATGTATTTCATCAATAAATAAAATCGGAGATACGGTATTGAAAAAGCGATTTCCTTTTGCTTTTTCTATTACATCACGTACATCCTTCACCCCCGAACTGATCGCACTCAAAGTATAGAAAGGGGCTTCCAGTTTATTGGAAATGATTTGTGCCAACGTCGTCTTCCCCACTCCCGGAGGTCCCCAAAGAATAAATGAGGGTATACGTCCTGCATCAATCATTTTCCTTAATACAGCGCCTTGTCCGACAAGGTGTTTTTGTCCGATATAATCATCCAACGTCTTTGGACGTAATCTTTCTGCTAAAGGTTGACTCATCATGCAGACAAAAGTCGGATATTTTATTTACTTTTCAAAGCATAAATACCGTAAAAATATCAAGGAATTATAATGTTTGAAAGCAGTATTTTATAACAAAAAGCAAGACACACCACATACACACCTGGACATTACCAGGCATATTGTATCATTTTGTCAGCACACATTAGAGAACACAGAAAAATTCATAATACATTTCCTACGTTCCCTAATGCCATTTTCGTATAATTATTTAATGCCTGTCAGGCTGGAAAGGTCACGCACAACTGTCATATCCATAATATTACTATATATTTCTGTTGTTCGTACGCTTTTATGCCCCAGAAGTTTCTGCACAGTTGTTATATTTGCTCCATTATATAATAATAATGTAGCATTCGTATGCCTGGCTGTGTGGAATGAAACTTTCTTATCTATATGAGCCATCTTACAAATCCGGCGAAGTTGCTTATTCACATTCGAATTTGAAGAAGCAGGCATATCAAACAAGGTCCATGGATTATTCTTATACCGCTCATAAATCGGTAGCGACTTTCCATCAAACAACAAAAACAAAGGTAAACGTACATTTACATCAGTCTTAATAGAAGAGTAGATCAACCATATTTTATCTTCTATGCAAAGAAAATTTTCTCTTGTTATACTTACTATATCCGAAAAACGAAGTCCAGTATAACAACTAAACAGAAACATATCCAAAGTCCGCTGAAGTGTACGACGCCCCTTTAGGTTAAGACTCTCCAATTGCTCCAGCTCTTCCGGAGTAAGATGAGATCTTTTACTTTCCATATATTTGATCTTGTATTTACGGAAAGGATACCGATGCAAATCGAATAAATCTTTATTGATCGCCAGATTGATATAACGTTTCAGATGTTTCATATGTTTGGCGATCGTATTCCGGTGATACTTATGTACCAACAGGAAATGCTCAAAATCGCAAAGAAAATTATAACTTAAGTCGTTAAAACTAACTTCCGCCTGGTAAGATGAAAGAACCTGCAATGTTGAAAAATGATTTTTCATCGTTGACGGTTTCAGATTACTCTGTTTAATCTCATTTAGCATAAACAGAGAAAAAGAAGTCTGACCAGCCTCAGGTTTCTCTTTCAGATCATTCAATGAAAATTCCTTGCCACTATGGACTATTTCAAGCTCCAGTTGTTCTAATTCCGCAACAAAATTAGACAGATACTGATTCAGAGACTCCATATTTGGATGATTCTTTACAGCTTTTCTCTTTGCGTCCCACTGATAAGGCTTAATATAAACCTTTGTTGAAAAATACTTCTTCTGCTTGTTCAGATAGGCCTCTACCTGAATCAAAGCTTTCCCTTCTGAGTTTAACAGTTTCTTACGGTTAAACACCAAGTTGTAAATTACTTTTTCCATGATATATATTTTATTTTCTGAATGAAACACGAAGGAACGACAATAAGTTCTTTCTTTCGTATAAGACAAACTAAAAGTTTGTTATCACATATTTACCGGAGTTCCGACAAAATTTGGCGAATACTCCGACCTGCCTTAAAAAACAACCGATTCTGTTGCTGCTGCTCTTCTTTTCGGTTACAAAGATAAAAGAGACTTACCAATCATAAAAAACAAAAAACAAGAAGAGACTACCCAAAAAGGGAACTAAAATTCACAAAAAACGTAATTGGTTCAGAAAGTGAAACATAGAAGATTCATTTTTTTAGTGATAGAAAGAAAAAAAATAAAAAAGTGTTGCTTAGTGATAGATAAAGTCAAAATTAGACCGACACTATTTTAACAGATCCCCCAATATATAAATACCCGATAAAGATTAATAGAACTTTATCGGGTATTTATTTACAGCATGCTAGAAACATGACTTGAATACTACATCTGGATTATTCTCCATATCCGGGATTTTGCTGACCCTTCATTGCCGGATTTGCATTTAGTTCATCCTGGGGAATAGGAAGTAAAACCTTATAGAAATCACGGCTAAAGCTACGTGCCTCTTCTCTCAGTGCTGAGTGCCAACCTCTGTCTTCCGCAGAAGTATAGCGAACAACCGTCTCGTTATTACGCATTGAATCAAAGAAACGATGGCCTTCACCAATTAATTCTTTTCTTCTTTCCAACAACACTCTATCAACCGTAATAGTTGTACCTTGTACGGTATTATCCGGATTAGCACGCTTTACAATGGCTTCCAGATATTCTGTCGCTTTATCATTCTGATTACCTAATTTTGCTGCTGCCTCTGCCCCATTCAGATACACCTCGGACAAGCGAAGTAGCGGTACATTATTATAACGCAAGTCACTCAACCCATCTGCCGGATATTTATTCAGGAACACAGTATTTGTTCCATAAGTCTTCTTATAGTCAGCAGTTGCCGGAGCCAGAAAAACACCATGACGAACATCATTCGGATCTTCATTCAGCAAATCCAGAAACTTTTTAGTAGCTACTATATCTGCATATCCGTCTTCATTATACAAATATGCAATTCCTTCACGGTCGGTCCAGTCTGTAGAACCAGTTATAGCAATCTCAAAAATCATTTCATTCGGATGAACTCCACTGATCTTACTCCAAGCAGCAACATACTCTTCATTTTTCCACAATTTATAAGGTGAGTTCTCAATAATATCTTCAGCAACATCCAATGCTTTCCGATTTTCTCCCTGAGTCAGGTAAACTCTGACTAATAAAGCTTTAGCAGCCCATAAATTAATATAACCAGGAGTGGATTTTTCAGACAAAGCATTAGAATCAATTGCATCATTCAAATCCTTAACAACTTGTGTATAGACCTCTTCAACTGTATTTCTCGGTAGTTTAATTTCAGAATCCATCACTGAAGTAACCAATGGTACACCCAAAGAAACCGGAGCACCGGGAGCCGTATAGGTTTTACCATAAACACGAACCAAATCAAAGTGTGCCATTGCGCGAGCCACTTTAGCCTCTGCGGCATACTGTGCAATAATATCAGCTGCATCCTCCTTATCAGTCAACAATCCACTTTCAGCAGCTTCAATGATTCGATTCGCACGTCCGATAACCACATAAGGAGTCTGCCAAATATCCGGAGCATTATCAGCTGTTGAATAGGTCATGTTATAGCATAACTGAGAACGGCTTCCTGATTTATCAGATTGCATGTCATCCCCACGTACTTCCCCATAATAAAACATACGAGCAGCATAATAATCATTAAAACTAGAAGTTCCTTTTATCATCTGATACATACCAGCACGTACAGAAGAAAGGTCAGCACTTGTAGTGACAGCCTCATTTGCCTCTACCTGATTGCCCGGCTCTACATCGAGCCAGTTATTGACACACGACGATAAGCCCGCTACCAATGTAGCACCAACCAATGCCTTATATATTATATTCTTCATACTTATATCTTTTTTTAATCATTAAAAACCTATTTCGATGCCAAATGTATATGTTCTCAAAGCCGGCATTTCAAAAGTACATAAGCCATCCACCGGCATCTCCGGATCAACCAACAAATCTTTTGACTTCCAAGTTAGCAGGTTATTTGCAGAAAAATAGATTCTGGCTTTAGAAACTCCACTCTTAGATAAGAGTGTCTTAGGTGCAGAAAATCCTAACGACAAATTCTTAACACGAAGATAGTCGGTTGGCATTAACCAACGTGATGAAAGTACACGGGTATTACCATATTTAAATTTAGGCAACTTAGCATTATCTCCTTCCTGCTTCCACATATTTTCCAATTTATAATATGAAGGAATAGCACCATTCGTTGTATAGTCACCACCATTATCATGCAACCAAGTCGCATAATCCAAAGCTTGTCCACCTAAAGAATAAGTTAATGTCAGGTTTAAATCTATAAATTTCCATTTCAGGAAATTAGTCAATCCCCCTTCTACTTTCGGATCATGGTATCCAACGATAACTTTCTGTGCTTCGGAAACATTTGTTGTTGTTTCGTTTGTTCCGTCATTCTTATAATACATCTCATTTCCAGTCTTTGAATCCACTCCTGCATATTCAAACATATAATAAGAATAATACGATTCACCCACACGATGTATCAAAGCACCGTCTATTTCTTCTGTTTGAATGCCATCTAATTTAGCCAGCTTATTCTTATTATGTCCGATATTAAATGTAGTTGTCCAAACCAGATCTGGTGTTTGCATATTTGTAGAAGTTAAACTAAACTCAACACCTTTATTTTCTAATGATCCAACATTTTGTAAAGTTGTCGGGGCATAACTGATCGGATCATAATAACCGGGGATATATGAAATACGTTTGTTCATCAATAGATCACTTGTTTTACGGGTATAATAATCAAACGTAAAATTCAGACGCTCCAATAATGTCAAATCCAGACCAATATTAAAAGCTTTATTTTTCTCCCATTTCAAATCCGGATTACCGATACCGATGATCCCCATACCAGACTGTCCGTTATAAATTTGACCTGCCCTATACATATTAGTCATATAGCTATAAAAATCATCAGGTTGCGTTCCATTAACACCATATGACAAACGCAATTTCCCATCAGTTAAAACATTTTTGATTGATTCCGTGAATGATTCCTGCATAAAACGCCAAGATCCGGAGACCGACCAGAAATTTCCCCAACGGTTGCTTCTTGCTAAACGGGAGCTGCCATCACGACGAAAACTAACACCTGCATAATATTTATTATCAAAATTATAGTTTACACGCCCAAGGAAAGATGTTAAACGTGATTTGTCGCGATTGCTATCTGAAGAAGTTTCTCCTGCATTAGAAATTTCATTCTTATAACCAGGATACTGAGAACCATGAGTATAAACCCATAAATCAGTATAATCTTCTGTTTCAAAACCAAGTAGTGCATCTACATTATGCTTCTGAGCAAATGTTTTAATGTAACTCAACTGAGTTTGTGTGGTTAATGTTCCAAGTGACCGATTATAACGTTGAAACACACCATTGGAAGAACGGCCGTCGTTACTACGTGGATCCCACCATACAGATTCCACAGAAGAAGTATAATCGTAGGCAATCTTTTCACGCAATTTTAATTCGTCCCAAATAGTAACAGTTGCAGCAACTGTATTGAACGAACGGGTTATATCATTGCGGTCATAATTATATGTACTTGTTTCAACAGGATTCGCTCCACCTGTCAAAGGGAAGTTCGAACTAAAAGTTCCGTCTTCATTATAAGGTACCGTGGAAGGTGATGCAGTCCAAAAAGCATTCATGATCGGACTTGCAAAAGACGTTCCTTCATTAGTCATATTTTGATGTATACGCGAAAACAAGGTCGATGCCTCAAGTTTTATACGCCCCGCCTCATGAGACAAATTTGCATTACCAGTCATACGCTCCAGTCCAGAGCGTTCCGTAATACCATCTTGTTTACCATAAGCCAGAGATGTATAGAATTTCGTTTTTTCACTTCCTCCCTGAGCACTAATTTCGTAATTTTGATGACTACCATTTTTAAACAAAATATCTTTCCAGTCTGTCCAACCATTTGAAGGTTTTGTTGCAAAATAATCAAGATCCTCGAGTAATGCCGATTCCGCTTGTGCAGCAGACATTCCTTCCTCATCCATGTAGTAATTTTTCAAACCGAACTTAATCATTTCACGACGATCGTCACCATTAAGTGTAGGACGATAATTTATAGCCATATTAGAAAATCCCCAGTCACTACGGAAATTAAACTGAGTTTTTCCCGCTGCTCCTCTTTTAGTAGTAATAACAATTACGCCGTTTGCAGCACGTGAGCCATAAAGGGAAGCAGCAGCCGCATCCTTGATTACAGTAATAGATTCAATATCATTCGTATTCAAAGTTGCCAATACATTTGTACCGGTACTATTATAGCCATCTCCTGTTTTCGGAGTATTAAAAGCACTAATATTGCCCGATTGTACCGGAGTACCATCAATAACATATAATGGATCATTTCCTGCATTCATTGATCCCATACCGCGGATTCGAATTGAAGTCGTAGCACCTGGTGCACCGGAATATGAACTAATTTGAACCCCTGGAATAGTTCCCGCCAGCTTATCCTCCATAGCCATGGTTGGGATATCTTGTAACTTTTCCGTTGTCATCGTAGAAGCAGCTCCGGTGAAAGTAGACTTTTTAAAAGAGCCATAACCAGTAACAACTACTTCTTCTAATAATTCGGAATTGGTTTTCAAAACCACTTCTACCATAGGTTTTATAACCACCTCCTGGCTTTTCATACCTACATACGAAATTACCAGAGTCTTTGCAGAACTACGCTTTCCATAATATACTAATAATCAGCAGATTAAATTTAAAGGGAAAATATATATTACCTGAGAAAACAATATTCAATTTAACTTTTAATTTTAATCCACCTCTATATACAATACTGATAATCAATACATTAATATTGAAAGCTAATAAAAAAGGTAAAATCTGATATTCAATTTAAAATACCAAATTTCTACCTCAAAAACAGAATTATTAACATTTATCCACGCAAGCAATATAGAAAAACTACTTGAATTCTCGTAAAATCTTTCGTATTGGAATTTGTTTAATTCCTTCATACGAACTTCCTTCTAACTCATCCATTGTATAATCATTTTGGGATAATTAGCTTTTAATCCTCCCCATTTATAGCACTTGGTAAAAGCATCTAAACTATCTTCCAGTTTATGAAATTACATAAATTCATTGTAGGTATCACTCAATTACATTCATAAAAAAAGCCGCTCCTCAAAGAAGCGGCTCTTCATATTATAGATTATAGTCTGGCTAATAATTAGGGTTTTGTTGTAACTTTCCACCAGATACATTTATTTCAGTCATAGGCATAGGAAGAATTGTACGATAATCGTCTGCTTTGATTTCTCCTGCAAACTTATTATTTACTGATTTTCCATTTCTCCAATAATCCCAGGAAGTATGTCCTTCTGTAAACAGCTCTAAACGTCTTTCCATTAATATATCATCCAATGTAACGGAAGTCACATCTACATAACCGGCTATACGATTCTGACGGAGCGTATTAATATACCGAGCAGCTTCTCCGGCATTACCTTCTTTCAAAGCACATTCTGCAGCAATAAGATAAACTTCAGACAAACGAATCACTTTTGGATTGTTCACATAAATTTGTCCGTCACGCCCTTTATATTTTTGCGGATAGAATCCAGTATAGCCATTATCAGACTCTTCTGCAATAAGCTGTGTTCTGATATCATTTGGACGAGCATCAAATTCGGCTTTAAAACTTTCTGTGAATGCACATTCTCCATAGCCTTTTGCATGTGTATAATAACCGATAGAGTTACGTTGAGCATTATAAATGGAAGTTGTCAGTATTTCAAACATAGCTTCATTTGTTCCTTCTTTATCCCAAACAGAAAGATATTCATCTATAGAATAAAGTTTATAAGGGGAAGATGCTATTATTTCCTTACAATCATTCAATGCTTCAGCATATTTACCCAGATACAGATAAGCACGTGCACGGATACCTAAGGCTGCCCAATAATTTATATGTCCCTGAGCCTTATCCTTTGTCAGCATAGGAAGTGCTTTATTCAAGTCGCTGATTATAAAATCGTAAGTAGCCTGCAAGGTCGCTCTTTCACCAATATAACTGGTTTCAAAAACATTATCAGACAATACGACTCCCAACCCATTCATATCTCCTGTTGTCGGTAACTTTGCAAACAGTCGAGCCAGATCAAAATGATACAAAGCACGCATTGCATACAATTCCCCTTGAAGATTAGTAATATCTCCTTCTAAATTTTCCGAAGCAGCTAAAACACTGTTAATTCTTGCCAGAGACACATAGAATACCTTATAAAAACTGAACACCAAAGAATGGTTTTTATCCAGTTGATAACGGTACATAGGACCAGCGTGATTCACAGTAGATATAGATTGAAAATCACCGCCACGCAGATCGGCAAATAAAGTAAAATCCGCACCATACGAGCCTACTTCTGTTGCCTGATAAGCATAGACACCATTTACTGCATTTTGTAAATCATCGACGGAAGTAATAGCTTCATCTACCGGCAGGCTTGTTCCTGGTGTTTTCTCTAAAACATCGTCACAGGCTGTGCCCAACAGCATAAATGCTAAACTAACCAAATATATTTTTTTCATATTCATTCCCTGTTTTAATTAGATTATAAAGTGATATTAACACCAAAAACAAAACTTTTGGTAGGAGGTGTATCTGTTTGACGATAACCATTCAATGGCACATCAGGATCTACACGATCACACTTAGACCAGATCATAAACGGATTATTTGCCCGGAAATAGACTCTCAGGTTGTTGAATACATTTTTCCATACCGGAATATTATAACCCAAAGTGATCTCACGCATACGGATATTATCAGAAGATACAATAGTTCTGCTTGAGAAACGATCTGAACGATATGGATTGGCATATATAGGCTTAGGATAATCGACTACGTCACCCGGATTTTTCCAGTAATTGCCGGCTACATCGTTTTCAACATTAAACGAACCGAGTCTTAATCCATCATGATGGAAAAAATATCCAGGATAATCAAACATATCACCGCCAAACTGGTAAGTGATCAGGAATGATAAATCAAAATCACGATATTTGAAAGTATTCGTCATACCTCCGATTACATCAGGTACAGCTTTTCCTACAATACCTTTTTCTGCTTCTGAGTAGTAATTAACTACGCCTTTGCTATGATCTTCCGGATCCTTCCAGAATTCACCTAATCCGGTTTCCGGGTTAACCCCTTTCCATTCCGGCAGATAGAACGTATACATTGATTCTCCTTCGCGATGTAAATACATTTCTCCATCGCCATATTGGATGTCTTTGCCGTCAGGAAGCTTATTGATCTTTACTTTTTGATAAGTCAAGTTGAAGTTCGTATCCCAAGAGAAATCGTTGTTTTTAATATTCTGCGAATTTACTTCTATTTCAAGGCCACTATTTTTTAATTCTCCTAAATTTTGCCAGTTGTTTTCAAAACCAGTTACAATAGAGGTAGGAACTTTAAATAAAAGATCGGTTGTCTTTTTATTATAATATTCAACTGTTAGATTTACGCGTTGATACATATTCCAATCCAAACCAATATTAAAGTTCTGAGATTTTTCCCAGCCTAATTTAGTATTTCCGGCCTGATCCCAATAGATAGCAGAAGAAGGACCATATCCTGAACTGAATGAATACAAAGCTAAGTTTGCATAATAATCGCTAGGCAAGTTACCATTCGTACCATAAGAGAGACGTAATTTCAAATCAGAAAACAGATCGTTATCTTTCAGGAAGTCTTTATTGATTCTCCAAGCACCTGATACAGACCAGAAGTTAGCCCAACGATTATCAGCACCTAAACGGGAAGAACCATCCCGACGAAAACTGGCAGATAAATAATATCTGTTGTCATAATTGTAGTTTGCAGTTGCCAGGTAAGAAACTAGTCCGGATTCATATACATTACTGTAAGCGTTATCAGGCTGTCCGTTACCTAATTCAGGCAATTTATCGGTCGAGTATTGTTTAGCGGTAGCTATTATGTTTGTCAACTGTTGATTTTCAACTTCAAATCCGCCCAATACATCGAATGAATGTACATCATTCCACAAGTTTGCATAGCGCAAAGTGGAAGAACTTGTCAAATTACGGTTTTCATAATTGTAACGTGAGCCTAACCCCTTAACAGATTCACCATCCACACTGTTCGGACTCCAATATTCGAAGTGTTTTGTATCGATGAAGTCATAACCTAAAATACTTTTGAAAGTAACTTTATCAGAAAGTTTCACCTGAACATCTGCATTTGTCAAACTACGCATTGTTTTGGATTTGATCCATTGATCGATACCCAGCATTAAATGAGGATTGGAAGCTGCTCCCCAATTGGCATTTTCGTTATAACTTCCATCAGGATTCTTTACCGGAGCTGTCGGATCGGAAGAGAATACCAAACTAAGAGGAGACGATGTTCCAATCCCTTGCTCTTGGCTACCTTGGTCACGACCACCAGCCTGTTTAGAATAAGCGATAGATTGCTTAACACCAAAACTCAACCAATCATTTACTTGATGATCTAAGTTTAAACGGCCTGTTAAACGTTCAAAATCTGTTCCAATAACAATACCTTCAGACTTGTTGTAGCCGAATCCTACATAGAATTGTGTCTTATCCGCTCCGCCGCTAATTGCAACCTGATGATCTTGAGTCAATGCTGTGCGATACACTTCATCTCTCCAATTAGTATCAGTCTTACCGGAAGGATCATTAAAGAAAGAAGCCATATCACCTTCTGAATCAATGATAGCGTATGCTTCATCACGATTGGTGGCATCTCCATTCAAAATGTAATAGTTCGACAATGCTTCTTTGCCGTATTCTAGTATTTGACTGGCAGTCATAGGAACAAACTGTTTTACAGCCATATTAGACCATCCAACTTCACCTGTATAGGAAACTTTTGTTTTTCCTTTTTTACCGGATTTAGTAGTAATAATAATTACACCGTTAGCGGCACGTGATCCATACAAAGAAGCAGCAGCAGCATCTTTCAACACTGTCATGTTTTCAATGTCATCCGGATTTAAAGAACTAAGGATGCTGGATGTTTTACCATAATAGCTCATATCGCTATCATTTTTAACAGGAACGCCATCTATTACATACAGAGGCGACTTTGACGCACTGATGGACCCAACACCACGAATGTTGATCTCACCAGGAGAACCTGGATCACCTGTAGTAGTAGTTACACGTACACCTGTCAATTTACCTGCTAATGCTTTATCCAGAGATTCTTTTGAACCAGATACAATTTCTTCAGCATTAACGGCTTTTGCAGAACCTGTAAAAGAGGCTTTTTTAGCAGTGCCATAGGCAACAACCATCACTTCCTCCAATGCCTGGCTGGAGGTTTGTAAAAGCACTCTAATCTGGGGTTTAACAGAGATCTCCTGAGTTTCCATACCTACGTATGAAACCACCAGAGTCTTTGCAGAACTACGCATTTTCTAATTCTCTGTTATTCAAGCAGTTAATGCTATTCGTGAGCCGCTTAAGATCAAATAAGATTCTATTTTTAATTAATAAGCAAAAGAAAACACCGTATATACAACACTGCTAATCAGGCGTTTAATGTTGCAATAATAAAAAAGGCAGAATTCAAATATTATTGAAATAAATACTCAAATTCTACCCTGAAAAAGGAATAAAAGATATTATTTTAACGAGCCTGTATAAATATTTTTAAGCCAATATTCAAAAACCGGATCCTGAAGTTCTGTTATATTCCCGGGTAAAATATCTATCAGATCTTTTTCTAATGTAGCTTTTCTCAAATTCTTTATATTCGCAGAAGTTCCCAATTTATATTTAGTAAGTACATCTTTGGATGAGAAATTGACAACACCTTCCGCCACAGCCAATAAAAAGTTGATTTGTTTAGATGTCAACGTATCTATAATATTGGCAAAAAGAAGGCTGAGTTGGCCTGTCAGACTTAAAAACGCCTCATTTATTATATCTTCGGTGCATTTCTTTTTTGTGCGTAACCAAACTTGCTGGCTCAACTGTTGGACATAATACGGATGATCTTTTACCTTAGCAGCTATTTTATCGCATAAATTTTCAGAAATCTCTTTTCCCGTATCGGTAAAACGCCTGGATATAAACGTTATCCAATCAAGCCTGCCTATTTTATGTAAAAATAATATATCACCGAACTTATAAAAAGGCATACTATAATCATTGAAGATATCCAGAAGCATATGCCTTTTACTTCCGTAGAGGCAATAACAAACAGAGGTTTGCTTCTGCCAATGGGCGCGCAATTTTCGTTGGAAAGCCAAAGAGTCTTCATATTCGTTGATATTCTGAAATTCATCAATGCAAACAATTATTTTCTTACCTGTGTCATTCGCTATCACCTGGGGCAAATCCAGTATCTCATCATAACTCATCTTGTTATCCTTGAAGTTTATACCAAATGATAACTCATAAGTTTGACTGGTGTCAGACATGGAAATTATAGGAGCCATCCGTCCGAGGTATTTTTTCACTCCGGAAACGAATTCTTCCCAGGCAGAAGTCGATACTTTCAAGAGCGCATTCGCTAAAGCGACATAAAACTCTTCTTCTGTGCGACAATTGAAAATATCAACCTGACAGATATAAAAGTCTTTACTTGAACTGAGCAATAATTGCGCCGTTTTGTTGACCAAAGATGTTTTTCCCCATCTACGGGGAGAGATAATGACGGTATTAACCAGGCTATTGAAGTTTTGAGTAAGTAACTTCACTTCCTGATCTCTGTCCGTGAAGTTCTCCTTATCTGCTATACGACCATAAACAAAGGGAGTATTCATATTCATCTGTATTTTTGATTAAAACAAAGATAAATATAATAAACCTAACCAACAAATTTGAAACCGATCTATTTCAAATCATTTAATTACATCCTTTATAAAAGAGTAATTCTAATGAAAATTGCACGGAAACAAAAAAGCAAAAGGATAGAGTTCATGTATTTCCGCAAACAAATGGAAAAACACTTGCCTGAAATAACATATTGATTTTTATACACAAATATCAATGTTATTTTGATGCTATATAAGATAAATCAAAAACACATACATCACGCATAAATCCTCTTCCAGAAAATGAGAACACACATATTTTAACACAAATATTTCAAAATACAATCTCGAAAGTTCGTTTTAAACAAACTTCAACTTCGTTTTAAACGAAAATAATTTCTGTTTAAACGAAATTGAGATCCGTTTAAAGCGAGATTTACGCAAAAAGGAGTCCGGATTTCGAGAAAATAGCCTGTTAAAAGATTGATTTTATATGCTAAACAACACCTCATCAGCCCTGGAAGCTACAAAATAATAAATAAAACAAAGTGCCAAAAATGCACCAATATAGATAATTTGAAAACACAAAACTCGTTTTGTCTACATATTTATTCCTTTTTTACAGAAATAACAAACTCACTCAGTGTATATGCCATTTCAAAACTCACGCAGAATGGCCTGTATGAAAACAATCTCAACCAGGAGCTCGTATGCTCCCTGCAAACCAATGTTAAATTATCATTTTGATATCCGATAAAAAAGTAGTTCAACATTATTAATATAGCCTGAAAAAAAGTGAACCCCAAGTCTAAGATGACTACCAGGGTTCACTCCTTTTATGAAAAATCCTTTTATTCCCAGCCAGCATTTTGCTGTTTTGCTAATGTCGGATTTCTTAAAATATCGTTTAACGGAATAGGCCAGATAAAACGTTTATCAGTATAAGGAATAAACTTTTTGCTGGAACTATACCATTCAGATTTTACTTCTCCGTTTACAACGAATGCACCTACGCCCTTGCTGTTGTTGTATTCAATTTTAGCAGGGATACCACCGGAAGGGAATAGATCATCATTTGCGAGACGATGAATATCTTCCCAACGACGACCTTCACCGTGGAATTCAATACGACGTTCCCAAAGAATAGCTTCTAACAGGGCTTTGGTATCAGTGAAATCTGAAGCCTTATAACTTTCCTGTGCCGGATTTGCCAGTGATCTGTCGCGCACTTCGTTCAATTTTTCGAGAGCCAATGTCTTATTGTTACTACGTGCTGCAGCTTCTGCCTCATTCAGAAGCACTTCTGAATAACGGAGAATCGGAGCCCATGCATCCTGAGAAGTTGGATCCTGGTATTTATCACAGAAATAATATTTGTCGGATTCACGATATAATAACAAGTTACGACGCTTGTCGTCTTTCGTCCAGTATTTGGAGTTATAAACGGTAGGAGATGACGTTATAATTGCGCGTCCTCCGTCACGTCCCGACATCATCTGACCTAAAGAGCCATTAACATCCGGATTATCTTCCGTACTATTTTCGATCGAGAAAACGGATTCTTTGTTATCGGCACTTGAAGTAAATGGGGTAACCGGGTCTGATTCCAGTTGGAAACGTCCGCCTTCCAGTTTTTCAGCTTCTTCGATAACTTTAGCCCAATTCCGCATATGCAAGTAAACACGGGTCTTTAAAGCAATAGCTGCCCCTTTAGATGCACGGGATATCTTACCAGCAGTGACAACCTCCGGCAATAATCGTTCTGCATCATCCAGATCTTTAAGGATTTGCGCATATGTTTCGGCAACTGTCGAACGGCCAATCTGTAATGCTTCCTGAATAGCTTCCGGTGTATTAATTGCCGTAGTATAAAGGGGCATACCATAATTATTATTACCATCCACATTGTAAGGAAGTGCATAATGAATCATTAAATTATGGTATGTCAAGGCACGCAAAAACAGACATTCGCCTTTATATTGATTGGCTGTCGCTTCATCGAGTATACCATTGCTACCGGCATATTCCTGACCTGCATACACTGTATTATAACGGTTTATAGCCTCAAAAGAGGTTTCCCACATAGCGACATTATTCGCTGTAGACAAATTGTAGGTCGCTGAATAGGTGTAATCGTAAAATACGGCCGTCAGGTTCATATCTTCACCTCTCATTTCTCCTTGTTGTATACTGGCAGCCCCAAATGGATAACCACGTTGCCAACCATTAGTGGAGTTAATATACATACCACACTGGGCTGCATCATAAGCTCCGATCATAGATAACTCACATCGTGCCGGAGTACCGTAAGCTGTCAAATCGGAGAATTTATCGACCGGAGACAGATCCACCACATCGCTTTCACAAGCACTGAATAGGGGTAGCGAAATAAAGGCTGCGCCCAATGCTACAACTGATATATTTTTATATAGTTTTCTATTTAGCATAATTGTAATTTTTCTACTGTTTTATAATCTTAGAATGTAACATTTGCTCCAAAAGTAAACGAACGCTGCTGAGGCATACCATTCCAGTCTACGCCTAAACGAGTGTTAGTTTCCGGATCCAAACCTGAGTATCCTGTGATAGTGAATAAGTTCTGAGCCTGTGCATACACACGGATCTTGGTTATGTTTATTGCCGATAAAACAGATTTCGGCAAAGTATATCCCAGAGCCAGGTTAGAGAGTTTCAGGTAATTTCCTTTTTCTACAAAGTGCGAATCGGTAAAACCGTCATTGAACAAAACAGACTGGTCTCCATAACCGATTTTAGGAGTCATACCGTCACCCGTTTGTGTAGGAGACACCCATCTGCCTAAAATTTCCTTACCATTATTGGCAAATTCCATATTCATCAGAGCACTTTGGCGAGAGGCATTCATGATTTTATTACCACCGGAGAAACGAAGGAATATATTCAAATCGAAATCTTTATAGGTAATTGTATTGTTCCATCCACCATACCAGGTAGGCATGGATGAACCTAATATTTTACGGTCGCTGGATCCTAAAGAGGATGGTTTGGATACGTCTTTAGCATTGGACGGATCATATTCAACATAGTCATACGAACCGAATGTATCGAACTGAACCAGGCTGCCATCAGCTTTTCTCCAGATAGGGTTACCGTTTTCCATATTGACACCGTAATAGTCGTATCCGTATAGCGAACGATAAGATTCACCTTCGCGGATAATTGTGTAATTATCAACAATATCATTTCCGCTATACAATGACTTAACCGTGTTTTTTACAGTAGAGAAGTTCAACTCTGAACGCCAGTTCCAGTCTTTCGTTGAGATAACTGTACCGCTTACGGTCAACTCAAATCCGGAGTTTTTGATTTTACCGATATTATCGTAATATGAGTTGTAAGGAATACCCATTGTCGGAGGAGTCGGAACTTCCAATACAAGGTCTTTTGAATTCTTTTGCCAATAAGCCAACTCAAATGTCAGACGGTTGTTGAAGAAAGAACCATCCAGACCCAAGTCGAACGTTTCAGTCGTTTCCCATTTCAGGTTGTTATTACCCATACGGTTCCAGGCAATACCGGATTGCGATCCGTACAGTTTTGCACCATAAGTTCCCAGATATGGGAAGTTATTACCCAGATCGGAATTACCTAATGTAGCGTAGCTGGCGCGGATACGCAAATCGTTGAACCATTCGTTCACCTGAGCGTCTTTCCAGAAATTCTCACGAGATAAACGCCATGCAACGGAAGCTCCCCAGAATGTACCCCAACGAGTATCTTCCGGTAAGCTGGATAATCCGTCGTAACGGATAGATGCACCTGCATAATACTTACTATCATAATTATAGTTTGCGCGGAACATATAAGAAGCAAGTCCGTTAAATGTTTTGTATCCGCCGATATCTTTTATACCAAAAGTATTGGAGATAATATGGTCTGTAAAGAACCTGTCAGACAACTGCTGAACAGCAGCATCTGTATATTCATACTCACTGTGAGTGTATTCCTGAACAGCAGTTGCGCTTAAATTATGTACATCATTAAATGAACGATTGAAATTCAGGATATTCTGCCAGTTCCAGTTTTCGTAAGTTGTATTTACTTCTTCGAGCAAACCTTTACGTCCGTACCCGTCACCTGATTCAGAGTCCCAATACATAAAGTCTTTTACGTTAGAGATATCGAGACCTCCCTGAGTTTTTAGTGTAAGTCCGTCCATAATAGTGATTTCAGCCCAACCACCACCGATGGTACGTGTATTGGTAGAGCGGTTCACATTATTATCCAATGCCCAGATAATGTTTTGAATACCATTATCTATATAAGAAAGGTTATTACCACGTCCCAATGTTTTACGACTTTCCTTATCAATATTATATCCGGTCGGATCGGTCGCATCGAAAACGGCAACATTCGGAAGCATACGGACTCCGGCAAAACCAACACCCCCCAGTGAGTTTTCAGAATTCGATATACCATTCAGTTTTGTACGGCTCATCTGCCCATTCAAACCAATGCGTAACCATTTTGTCGCCTGCTGGGTCAAGTCGGCTTTCAAAGTCAGACGATTCATATCATTTGAACGGACAATACCTTCCTGTTCTGTAAATCCGAAAGATACATAATACTGGCTTTTGTCTGTACCACCGCTGGCTGCAACGTTGTGATTATGCTGAAAACCGGTCTGGAATATATAATCGTTCCATTTTGTATCAGGATCTGAAGCATTATAAACCGCTTGTCCTTTCTCATCCCAGTTTTCAAATTTTTCGTTGGCGATCATGACAAAATCTTTTGCACCTAAAAGGTCATGTAATTTAGCTGCACTGGCTGCACTTACATATCCGTCATAGGTCACTTTAGCACGTCCCTTTGTTCCTTTTTTAGTAGTAATCAAAACAACGCCATTGGCTGCACGCGAACCATAAATAGCTGTAGCAGCACCGTCTTTCAATATTTCAACAGATTCAATATCGTTCGGGTTTATATCCGACATCGCATTGAACGAAGCATACAACTGTCCCAGACCGGTTTTACCATCTCCATTGTCTCCGGTAGCGATAGGCATACCATCTACAATGAACAGAGGCTGAGAGCTGGAGCTGATGGTACTCATACCACGAACCTTAAATTGAGGTCCTGCACCAAGCACCCCGCTAGGAGTGGTAACTTGAACCCCGGCGGCACGTCCTGCCAACTGGGTATCAAATGAGGATGCCACCAGGTTACTGAGGGTTTCGCCTCCAACTTTCGCAATAGAGCTTGTTACGTCTTTTTTACGTTGAGTTCCATACCCTACAACGACAACTTCGTCAAGATTCTGAGTATCGGATTTCAATCTGACATGAACAATAGGAGATACAGGGAGCTCTTGATTTTCCATACCTACGTATGATATCACCAAAGTCTTTGCAGAACTCGGTTCTTTATGCGTCAATCTATCAAAATTCAAAGGCAAAGGCTTCTAAGAAAATGAGTGAATATATATATTGGTATCTTTTATATACTTTTTTATCTAATTAAAACAGAAATAGAAAACTCTCCATTTACTTCTCAATTTTAGAAAATGAACAGAACGCTGGACAGATTTTTCTATTAAAAAATAATAAGAGACGAATTCCTTTCGCTTTACATTTCAACCGAAGATTCTTTTTTTTGCCATAATTAAAAGATAAAAAACGTTTGCATTTTCTACCAGAGTGGAACCCACACCTTTTCAGGCCAAATAAATCTTGATCTGAAGCATAAAACGAATGGGGGTTAAAAATAGATAATTTTAATTTGTGACTTTGCAGAAAACATTAAAAAAAGACCGCTTTTTAACTCCCGAAAGGCTCGTATTAGTCGCTATTTTGTTAATTAACAGTCCTTTTTTTGTAAAAACTTATTAGTTTTTTGTTGTTATAATAAATTTATTATTACATTTGCGGTCTCTCAGGTATGTTTTATAATAGGTTTTTGGCAAAGTATTCACAAATATAGTGCAAATTAGTTATTTATAAGTTAAATAAAAAAGTGTGTCTATGAAAAAGTTGACTTATCTTTTGTTTTGCCTAATTTTAGGTATTGGGTTGGCGACTGCTCAGACGACGAAGGTAACAGGTACTGTTATCTCGGCGGATGATAATGAGCCAATTATTGGTGCATCGATTGTCGTAAAGGGTACGATGGTCGGTACAGTGACTGATTTTGATGGTGCGTTCTCTTTGGATGTACCAAGTTCTGCAAAGACTCTGGTAATTTCGTATGTAGGTATGAAAAGCCAAGAAGCCTCTGTTCAACCGGTTGTAAATATCAGACTAGCATCTGATACTCAAAACCTTTCCGAAATTGTCGTTACGGCAATGGGGATCTCGAAAGAGAAAAAAGCATTAGGTTATGCTGTTCAGGATGTAAAAGGGGATGACTTAACACGTGCTGCAAGTACAAGCATTTCTTCTGCATTGCAAGGTAAAGTATCTGGAGTCGATATCACTCCGTCATCCGGTATGCCAGGAGCCTCTTCACAAATCACAATCCGTGGTGTCCGTTCTTTCACTGGCGATAATACACCACTGTATGTTATCGATGGTATGCCTATTTCATCTGCTGCCGATATTGACACAGATAAAAGAAACACGGGTAGTGTTGCTGGTTCCGACTTTGCCAATCGTGCTGTCGATTTAGATCCGAATGATATTGAAAGTATCAATATCCTGAAAGGACAAGCAGCATCAGCACTTTATGGTATGCGTGCATCCAATGGTGTTATTGTCATTACAACTAAAAGCGGGAAAGGTGCTAAAAAAGGGAAGCCTTCAATTACACTAACATCAAACCTATCGTTCGACAAAGTTTCAACCCTTCCTGACTTCCAAAAGGAATATGCCCAAGGTAGCGGAGGAGCTTACTCTCCCAGTACGTCATTGGCTTGGGGCCCTAAGATCTCTGATTTGGCAAATGATGCAAATTATGGTGGTAATGTTGACAATTCTTACACTCAGCAATACGGTAAACACGAAGGTATGTATTATGTACCTCAACGTGCTGCTGCCGGATTGGATCCATGGGCTGTACCGCAAGGTTACGACAATGCAAAAAACTTCTTCAACACAGGTGTTTCATGGAGTAACAATGTAAACATTTCACAAGCATTTGACAAAGGGAACTATTCATTCTCTTTAGGAAACAGTACCTCTGAAGGTATCATACCTAAGACAGGAATGGACCGTTATAATGCGAAATTGAATGCTACAGCAAATTTAAGTGAGCATTGGACAACAGGTTTCAGTGGTAACTTTATCACTTCAAAGATCAGAAAACAAAGTGCAGGTAACGAAGGCGTGGTTGCAACTATCTACGGTACACCTCCTAGTTATGACTTCAACGGTATACCTTCTCATATAGACGGCGACCCTTATACACAAAATAACTATCGTCCAACAACATTCAACAATGCTTATTGGGCTTGCGACAATAACTCTTTTACAGAACGTTCACAGCGTTTCTTTGGTAATACATATGCACAGTATGATACAAACTTTGGCGAAGATCATAAATTAACAGCCAAATATCAATTAGGTGCAGATGCTTATAGTACTATCTATTCTGACGTATACGGATATGGTGATAAAAGTTATTCAACAGGTTACTCAAGACAGGATAGCTATCACATCACAGAAATGAACTCCCTGTTTACATTAAATTATGACTGGAAAATCATGCCGGATCTGGATCTAAATGTATTATATGGTAACGAACTTGTAAATAAATCTACAAGAGTCACTACAGGCAAGGGGTACAATTTTAACTTCCCGGGATGGAATCATATCGGAAACGCAACGACTTTCCAGGCAGAACAAAGAACAACGAAAAAACGTACTGTTGGTAACTTTGCAAACTTGGCATTATCATGGAATAATATGTTGTATTTCAATGCTACTGTTCGTAATGACATTGTATCTTCAATGCCTCGCGGAAATCGTTCATTTACTTATCCTTCCGTTTCTTTAGGCTGGATTTTCACAGAGCTTTCTCCTTTAAAAGAGAATAAAATCCTTACTTTCGGTAAGATACGAGCTTCTTATGCTGAAGTTGGTATGGCTGGCGAATACTTCGATAACTACTATTATACACCCAGTTATGGTGGTGGGTTCTCGGCAGGTACTCCTATCCAGTATCCATTCGGTTCAACAACATCATATATACCATATTATAAGATATATGACCCGAGCCTGAAACCTCAGAATACAAAATCGTACGAATTAGGTGCAGACTTAACATTCTTGAATGGTTTGGTTTCATTGAACTATACTTATTCTCGTCAGAATGTAAAAGACCAAATCTTTGAAGTGCCTTTATCTACTTCTACAGGTTATAGCTCAATGATAACTAACGGTGGTGCAATTCATACGAACTCACACGAAATAACATTGACAATTAAACCGATTGAGAAAAAGAACATTTACTGGGATTTCGGTTTCAACTTCTCGAAAATCGACAACTATGTTGATGAACTGGCAGAAGGCGTTAACAGCATTATGTTAGGTGGCTTCGTAACTCCTCAGGTACGTGCCGGTATCGGTGATAAATTCCCTGTAATCTACGGTTCCGGTTATTTACGTAATGATGACGGACAGATCGTTGTAGACGAAAATGGTCTTCCTCAGGCAGGAGAACCTCAGGTTATTGGTAAAGTTGCTCCCGATTTCCGTTTGGGCTTCAACACGACATTCGAATTATACAAGTTCCGCTTGTCTGCTGTATTAGACTGGAAACAAGGAGGACAAATCTATAGTGGTACATTAGGAGTTCTTGATTACTATGGTGTAACTCAGCGTTCAGCCGATTATCGCAATATGTCTGAATTCTTATTCGAAAAGCCTGCCGTAAAACAAAATGCAGATGGGTCTTATTCTCCAAACGACATCAAGATAAAAGGAGAGAATGCTTATGACTATTTTAATGCAATGAATGCTATTGATGAAGCTAGTATTTATGACAACTCATTCATCAAATTGCGTGAAATTTCTTTGAGCTATCCGATTCTGGAAAAATCATACTTAAATATTACAGCAAATGTGTTTGCACGTAATATCCTCCTATGGTCACAATTACCAGGTCTTGATCCGGAAGCTACATTAGGAAACAACAACATGGCTGGTGCATTTGAACGTTTCTCTATGCCGGGAAGCTCTAGTTATGGTTTTGGTTTTACATTCAAATTTTAAACATGAGTAATATGAAAATTACATATAATAAATTTAAGACATATCTATCTGTCGCTTTAGTGGCCGGAGTTCTATTCTCCTGCTCCGAAGACAAAATGGACAAGATCAATCAGGATATTGACAATCCTCATAATATTGATGCTAAATTTATCCTGACAGACGCGATTACCTCTACTGCATTTAGTAATATCGGAGGAGATTTTAATCATTATTTCTCTTCCTATGTTGAAAATGAAGTAGGTATTTTCAATCAGTTATACAATGCAGAAACACGTGTTTCAGAAGTATATGCATCTTCCACATTTAATAATATCTGGGGAAATACATATAGCTCACTGAAAAATGCACGAATCATCATTGATAAATGCTCTGAAGAAGGAACTCAACCCGGAAACTACACAACAAAGGGGATGGGAGAAGTCCTTGCCGCTATCAATGCAGGCTTAATAGCTGATGCTTTTGGAGACACTCCTTTCAGCCAGGCTGCTTTAGCTAAATTAGAGAATGGTAAACCTCAATTCATGAATCCGGTAATAGACAAGCAAAAAGATATTTACACAGCTATCATTGCTTATCTGGACGCTGCTATTGAAGATCTGCCTAAAGGTGATACACACGCTACCGGAAAAGCTGGAGCTCAGGATATATTATTCAAAGGAGATGCTAATAAATGGCTGAAATTGGCTTATGGCTTGAAAGCCCGTTATACTATGCATACATTAAATGTGACAGAAAATAAAACTGCTGCTTTAAACACTGTTTTGGAATGTTGTAAAAACGCTGCACAAAACGCTAATGAGCAAGCTGCATTCAATGTTTATGATGGAGTTGCCAATCTTAACCCGTTGTATGACTTCTTCAATAGTCGTGAATATACAGCCGCAAGTGCAAGCTTGACACAAAAGCTTATTGCACGCAACGACCCGCGTGTTCACCGTGCATTTGTTGATGCACTCTTTGCAGATAAAAGTCTGGATGCTGAAGGCTTTTACTGTAAACAGTTGACCGGAGAAGAAAAAGATTTCTTATCCATGATGGCTCCTAACGGTAAGCCTCAACAGGAACAGGAGTATTACAATACTTCTATCTTCCTGATAGCAGCTACTGCTCCTACTATGCTAATGAGTTTCCACGAAGTGAAATTCCTGGAAGCAGAAGCTTTGGTAAGACTCAATCGTTTGGATGAAGCGAAAACAGTATTAAAAAATGCCGTTGTAGCCGGTTTGATGAACATGGAAGTAAGTGTAACCTCTGCGTTAGACAATGCTTCAATACCTGTTAAAGCCAATTCAACCAGTGCAGTGACAACCGCTGAAGCAGAAAACTACTTTGACACGGAAGTTGCTCCGTTGTTTGCTGCTAATCCTTTGAAAGAAACAATGATTCAAAAATATCTTGCTTTCTGGGGAGCTAACGGTGAATCAACAGAATGCTATAATGATGTACGCCGTTTGAAAGCGGAAGGCAATGACATTTACAGTTTTGAAAACCCGGGTAAATTCCCGTTACGCGCACCTTACGGTAGTGACGAAGTAAGCTCTAACCCGAATGTAGAAAGTGCATATGGCAATGGCCAATATGTATTTACAGAAAACGTTTGGTGGGCAGGCGGTAGCCGATAAACAAAATCCAATGCAGTGATCGTATAACTATTTATACGATCACCATATATACTCACATACGGCAACCGTATAAACCCACATACGATGATCATATAAACGCTTATATGATCATCGTATTTTTTTATTTGGCAAACTTCACATCTATTCCTCTATCTTCTTTTGCTTTCAGTCCCAGTACTCGGCCTCCTACTTTCACCTTTCCGGTGATAAATTCCGGAATATTATATGACATCATAAACTGATCATAGAATTCTGTATCTTTCTGAGGTAATAAAAATGGTTTGCAGGCTTTTCCATCCTTACCGATATAGGTGATATACGGCCGTGTATATAATCCATCTATCCGACGACTACTGAATATAACCCAACGGCTGTTACTGCTCCAGGAATGATAACTTTCCACATCATCACTATTCAATATATCTAAAGGTACGCTTTCGCCTGTCGCAAGATCCGCCATATACAAGTCAGCATCTTTATGCCAAATAGAAAAATTACCATAACCTGATACCGTATACATCAAATAGTTTCCATCCGGAGAAACACGTGGAAAAGAAACGCTCTGTCCTTTTATATTTGCATTATATAATGTATCGACTACAGAACCGAAACTCCGGGTATCCGGATCGAAAGAAATAGAACACAAGCTATATTTGATCTCAGAATACTCCTGCGGAATAGAACGTGCACCAGCCGTACAGAAATAAAGTGTTTTTCCATCCGGAGAAAAAGTGGGGAAAGTTTCAAAAGCATCCTTCGAAAATAACTTTCCGGTAGTTACTATCTCGTGCTTTTCCACATCATACACTACGACATCCGAAGTCTCATCAAATACTTCAATCCGGTTCCTGTCGTTCATATGGAATCCCTGCTTTGTATTATTTACAGAAAATGCAACATATTTTCCCGAAGGATGCCAGGAGGGATATACCAATGAAGAAACGGTTTGTTCCGTTTTGGTATTCAACTTTTCTATTTTATCTCCGTCAACCAGTATGGTTCCAGGATACGTTTCACGCATATGGAAAAGCATCTTATCCGGATTCTGCATACAGAAAGAATGGCAATTCACACAATTCCGGCCACTCATCTTATTTTCAATGATGGCTGTTTCCGTATAGTTTTCCAGATTACGCTGATAAAGCCCCATCTTATTCCACAAAGTATATCCAGGAGCAATTAAACGATAGGCAATATAAGGATCGATAGGGTCCGTTGCTACATATAATTTAAAAGGAGCATATTCTATCCACTTACCTTTTTCTTTCGCCTGAACGATTACATCTACCGCATTACCGGCAGTAGACTGTAAAAGCCTCTTCCATTTGGAAGAAGGAATTACAAACTGATTCCCTTTGGCTTTAACTTCAATTTTCCGGTCAGCCGAAGATAAAATCACACGTGCCTCCTCATATTGAGTTGTCAATGAAAAGTTTAACGGAGCGATATTCGCCGGAATAGTAACATCGGTATAATCCGGACTAATTGCAGGCTTTTCACTTAACTTATCGCTAACCTGAACCGCATCCGAACAGGACATAAACATAGCCAGCAACATGATATATTTATAATTACCCTTCATATTCATCCGATTATTTAAACATAAAATAAAACCAGTAAGTATCTCCATAGGCTCTTCGCATTAACCCTGGCAGTACATTCGCATTACTCCTATTTGCCAAAACTTGTTTTTTATATTCTACAAAACGTTGCACAACCGAAGGAGAAATATTAAAACGCTTCCAGTAATCAGGTTCAGCCTCCGACAAGGTGATTACTGCTTCCTGAAACGATTTAGGCAATACAGGCAAAACATCCGTACCATAATAATGCTCCACCATCCCCTTAAAGCCGGCCATATCCTTGGACATCAAATAAAAAAGCCCCAGATATTCAATTGCATTCCTGTTTGACGGATTAGTTTCGGCAATAACCCGTAAATCTTTCTCCATATTATTCAATTCCGACAAATAATTATCTTTGGGCAAACTTTTACGCATCGATCCCAGGGCCGTATCTTTTTCTACCTCAGCATCATTATATAAAAACTTACGTTGTCCGCTTGCCCAAGAGCTGTAACAACCTGTATTTTCCAATACTTTAATATATTTTTCCGCCACCGGATACTCTCCATAAATCAGATTTGTCTGCACCAACCTTTTCAACATACGCGGATTACCCTCTCCTATTGTCGTTGCAAATGCTTCAAACGCCATCTCCTGCGCCAGAGCCGAATTTCCCATTGCAAAATTAACTTCACTCAGCAAAATAGATATCTGCTCCGTTTTATTCCAGCCAACCATCAATCCTAACGGTCCTTTTTGGTCAAAACTGAATGCCCTGTCTGCCAACTCTCCTTTATGTGCCAAAGCTAAATTCAGATAACATAAATTCAGATAATTGGTAAGCGGTCCTTTACTTTCTTCAATGATTTTATCCCATTGTTCCGTTCTGGCATAATAGTCCAACTCCTTCACTTTGATAGATTTTTTATCTCCGTACTCAGGAACTCCCCACCAACACAAAAGGAATAACAACAGGACTTGCACACCGCAACCTGCAATCAAGAACTTTTTGCTTACCCGCTTTTGCTTGTGTTTTAACCAAAACGATAGAATTAAAATAAGAGGAAGTGATATCCACGAATAATAGATAACCGACTTCGGTTCCAAAGCCGTATGATAATAGGCATCAGGCAGAAAAGCAAAACGATATTCACCCAAAGCGGCAAAATAGACACTACAAATACCACAAAAGACAACCAACACGCCAGAAAGCAATACCCAGTACCATTTAGGAGTTTTATTAAACAACTCATAAATAACGACCAAAATGGAAAACAAAAAAGCGGCAGATCCTATTGCCCCATAAAGAACAGGCGAAAGTAACACTTCTACCACTATCCGCCACTTATCATTCGAGATACGCAAACAAAAATATAAGGCCAATAGCATTATGTCGAGTGCTACCGTCCCGGCAACAAGATAGTTAAAATCAAAATGGATGAACATAATCAAAACCACCGGAATAAGATAGAGTAGAAACAAAGTCGTATCCGGTATAATCCGGTGTACAATACCTCTTACCCCAAGTCCGGTAATAAGCAATAATCCTGCAATAATAGCAGCTCCGGCATATGGAAGAATAAAGAACTGAACTAAAAACTCAGACAGAACTAAAGCGAACCCACCGGGAATGATCAACTTCCCTGAAATATATTCCCCGGTAAACTGAAACAAATGTGTCTGCTCGATAAAGTAAAAATGATATTTACTATATGTTTGCAGAAATACGAATAAAGCTACCAATATGACCAGCCAGAAAACAGCAACTTTCAATTTCATGATATTGTGGTTTAAGCATGTTTTACCAATTCAAAACGTTTATCCACAGATTGCGGAAGCTCATGGGGATAATGGGTCACATAGATCAACGTTTTACCCGGACGAGAACAGAACTGCTCTATTATCCGTGCCGCCCTCTTCTTGTTACTGATATCGAGGCCGTGTAAAGGTTCATCCAATATAATCAAATCCGGATCTTTTACGAATGCACGAGCCAGTAATGCCAACCTCTGTTCACCTGATGATAATGTCAGGAAAGAGCGGTCTTTTAATGTCTCAATCCCCAAAACACGCATCCAGTCCAAAGCTATTGCTTCCTGCTCCGCAGTACATTTACGATATAATCCGATCGAATCGAAAAATCCGGAACCGACAATGTTCAACACCGGAACATTCTCCATATAATAAAGATGCATTTCAGGAGAAACATAGCCTATCCGCTTTTTTATATCCCAGATACTCTCTCCTGATCCGCGCTTTCGGTCAAACAAATATAATGTATTTGCATAAGACTGAGGATTATCTGCATAAATTAAACTCAACAAAGTTGACTTTCCTGCCCCATTCGGACCGAATAAAGCCCATTTTTCTCCGTTTCGTACTTCCCAGTCGAGTTCTTTCAGAATGGTTCTGGCTCCATATTTAATAGAAACACGTTCCATACGGAAAGTAACATCATGAGTGGAAGGCTCCTTTTCTGATATTGGCAATGGAACATCCGAAGAATGATCCGGAAAAAGATGGGTAAGCAAATCTGTATGTGCAATAAACTCAGCCCGTGTTTCCGGTGGAAAAACCATCCGGTTATGTACGGGTAAAATATGTGTTATCATTTCCGGTATATCATCCGGATTAGATAGGAGCAAAATAACCTGTACATTTTCTAATTTTGTCATTTGATTTAACAAGTCGACCAGGACATCTCTTGAAGAAGCATCCAAACCTATAAACGGATTATCAAGGATAAGAATGCGAGGGCGTGTCAAGAGAGAATGGACAATCAGGAATTTACGTAGTTCGCCGCTGGATAAAAAGATCAAGCGTTTGGGTAGTAAATCTTCTATACCAAAGAAAGAAAGTACCTGACGTAAATTCTCCGTACCGGCATATTCTTCCAGGATTTGCTCAATTGTCGGCACCTCATCTGTTTCCGTCGAATGCCAGCGTTGCTGATAATATGTATTCCGGCAATCCGCCAACGAATAGATATCTTTGAAAGCAATGCTCTTGACTAGATTACTTACTTTATCTTCATAACCGAAAGTGATTTCTCCCTCTTTCAATGCAAACTTACGTTGCATCATATCCGCAATCAATGTTTTCCCTGAACCGTTCGGACCTATTATGGCCCACTGTTCCCCTTCCTTGACCGACCAGCTAAACGGCTCTGTAAAACGGAGTTCTGGTAAACGGGTAACCACATTCTGCAGGTTAACTATTGTATTATTCCCTTTCATCATCTTTTATTTATACGCCCAAAGGTAAACAGTTTCTTTATAAAACTTAAATATATCGACAAGAAAGAAGAAGGGATCACTCATCACGAGCAATCCCTTATATATATACAGGCGTGGTATGTCTATAAAATTCTTACAAATTAGTTATTATAATGCCTGTAATTTCCCAACTCAACTTAATAAAATTCAATCCAATATATTTATTGTATTACGTTCTATTCCACTTAATTCAGTCTGATAGACTACCCACCTTTACGAGACAAAAATAATAAAATAAAACAAAACAACAATCTAATATTTTGTTTTTTACACAAAAGCGACCGTTTTACTATCAATCAAAAAGTTTTATTGAATTTAGTAAGATTTCATCTTATAGTTTTGAAGAGATTATCTATCTTTGATTGCTAATTATTTTATCTTAAAATCCAATAACATGAAACGATTATTTTATTTCTCAATTCTTTTGCTGGGAATTATCAGCACACTCAATGTTTCTGCAGCCGATAAAAACAAATGGCAGCCTCTATTTGGAGCAAATCTATCAGATGCCAGCTATAACCCGGAGGTCTGGAGCATGACAAATGGCGTACTTGCAGCTGTGCAGGACGAATCAATATGGACCAAAACCGAATATGAAAATTTTGAGTTGGATCTGGATTTCAAAACAGATGTAGGCACAAACAGTGGCGTTGTCATTTACTGTACGGACACTAAAGACTGGATCCCCAATTCTGTAGAAATACAAATCGCTGACGATCATTGCGAAAAATGGGGAAATGGAAAACCCTATGAAAAATGTGGTGCCATTTATGGCCACCTGGGAGCGAACAAAGATAAAGTTGTAAAAAAGCCTGGAGAATGGAACCATATGCGTATAAAATGTGCCGGACAACGCATCACTGTTATTTTGAATGGCAAAAAAGTAACAGAAATGGATATGAGCAAATGGACCTCAGGCAAAGTAAATCCTGATGGAAGCGAAATTCCCAGTTGGTTACCCAAACCTTTTGCCGAATTACCGACAAAAGGTTATATAGGTCTGCAAGGAAAACATGGTGATTCACTTATCTGGTTCCGCAATGTAAAAGTAAGAAGCTTGTAATAAAAAAGAAAAGAGGAAAGTCTGTAGCAACTTTCCTCTTTTTATTTTAAAAAACCTTCGTTCCTTTGCCTAAATGAATTTCAGAAGCCTGGGTTATAATGACTTCCTTGACTCCTGCATCAATCGCCTGGAATGAATTTTCCAGTTTGGGAATCATACCTCCTTGTATAATACCCTGCTCTACCAATTGCTTGAAAGCTGTACGATCAATTTCCGGAATAACGCTTTCGTCATCATTTTCATCCTTCAATACGCCTTTCTTTTCAAAACAAAATACCAATGTCACATCAAAATGTTTGGCCAATGCTTTAGCTGCCTCTCCGGCAATGGTATCTGCGTTGGTATTCAACATATGCCCTTGTTTATCATGAGTAAGCGGAGCCAACACCGGGACAATACCCTGATGGATAAGAGAAGCCAACAGATCAGCATTCACCTCTTTTACATCTCCCACAAAACCATAATCCACCTCTGCTACCGGACGCTTATTCGAACGCATCAGGTTCATATCTGCACCGGTTAACCCTAATGCGTTTACATTTAATGCCTGCAGACCTGCAACAATATTCTTATTGACCAAACCGCCATATACCATAGTAACCACTTTCAATGTTTCAGCATCTGTCACCCTGCGTCCGTTAACCATCTTGCTTTCGATACCCAATTGGCCAGCCAGTTTAGTAGCAGAACGGCCACCACCATGTACCAACGCCTTAAATCCTTCTATCTGAGAGAAATCACGAAGCAAACTTTGTAATGTTTCTTCTTCCTCCACAATCTTTCCACCTACTTTAATCAGCGTAAGCTTTTCTTTTTTCATATCTGACAAAATATTTTTTGCTCCAAAGGTACTAAAAAAGAAAAGATTTACATACTTTTGCATAGTCTAACGCGGTAGTAGCTCAGTTGGTAGAGCATTAGCTTCCCAAGCTAAGGGTCACGAGTTCGAGTCTCGCTTACCGCTCACTTCTATTTAAGGTATTACCTTCTACGGGTAATACCTTTTATTTTTTCATCTCACACAGTAAAAGAACTTACCCTATTACAAAGGGAGTTTCCCCACTTATATGGGGATTTTAGCCCACAGCACCGGGGACTCTTCCCCACTTATATGGGGAAAGTTCCCCAGTGCTAATAAAATAATGGGGAAACATAATAAAGCAATATACTTTCCTACCCATCTTCGTATTTATTTAGGAATAGTTTTCATTGATGAAAACATTTCATTAAAAATGAGTGTTAATCCTATATTATTCTTACTTTTGCGACTATTAACTAAATTTAAAAAGAAAAAGAGAAAACAGCTATGTTAACAGTGATGATTTTGGTTTTTTTAGTTGGGTATCTATGTATAGCTTTAGAGCATCCACTGAAAGTAAACAAAGCCGGAACGGCCCTACTAACCGGAACTATACTTTGGGTTTTATATACCTTCGGGGCACCCGATCTTATCCCAATTGCTTCTGCCGAAGCCTTTAAAGAGTTCCTGGATTCGCATCCAGGCATAGCAGCTCTCCCTTTCGTGGAACAAAGTACCCGCTTTGTCGTCGAACATCAGGTATTGGATAGTATCGGTGAAATTGCAGAAACACTAATCTTCCTGATCGGAGCAATGATTACTGTTGAACTGATCGATGCCCACGGAGGGTTCATGTTCATCACAAACCGCATTAAGACAAACCAGAAGAAAAAGTTACTGGTATTAGTTGCCTGTATAACATTTTTCATGTCCGCCATACTTGATAACCTGACAACCTCAATCGTTATGGTTATGTTGATGCGAAAATTATTAGGCAACTACAAAGAACGTTGGGTGTTTGGTAGCGTCATTATTATTGCAGCCAACAGTGGTGGCGCCTGGTCTCCTATCGGTGATGTAACTACGATCATGTTATGGGTAAGAGGTAATATCTCTACATCCTCAACCATCCCTCACCTTATCTTGCCGAGTTTGGTTTCAGCAGCAGTACCCGTATTGATCATGATGCACTTCCTGCACGGAAAGGTAACACCTCCCGATGCATTTACTTACAATGAAAATGATGAACTGCTCAAAGAACTGAAAAATAAAGAAAAACTTTCGATACTAATTCTTGGTGTTTTCTGCCTTGTATTCGTACCTATATTCAAGACAATCACCCATCTGCCTCCATTCATGGGTATTTTGATGGGTGTGGGTATTTTGTGGGTATATACAGAATTAATGTATAAGCGGAATATCGTAAACGAAGATATAAAACTTCGTTTATCAAAAATAGTTCGCCGGATAGACGGAGCTACTTTATTATTCTTTCTTGGAATTTTATTAGCTGTAGACGCCTTGCGTTGTAGTGGCGTACTCTCCAATTTCGCCTTATGGCTGGATGATACGGTAGGTAATGTATACGCTGTAAACCTGATTATCGGAACCTTATCAGCCATCGTCGATAATGTTCCTTTGGTTGCCGGTGCAATCGGTATGTATCCGGTAGCAACAGAAGCTATGATTGCATCAGCTGCCGATCCTGTTTATATGGCAAACTTCGTTCAAGATGGCATCTTCTGGCAATTCTTAGCCTATTGTGCCGGTGTTGGAGGCAGTATGCTGATCATCGGATCTGCCGCCGGAGTCGTAGTTATGGGGCTGGAACGTATCAATTTCATTTGGTATCTCAAAAATATTTCGTTACTTGCACTCCTTGGATATCTGGCAGGGGCCGGAGTCTATATTATCCAGCACGTAGTACTGGGATTATAAACAAAAGGAGGATACAATTATGTTATGGGATTTCATACTTAGATTATTTATCGCAGGTCTTCTGGGAGCTGTGGTTGGTCTCGACCGGGAATACAGGGCAAAAGAAGCCGGATATCGTACGCATTTCCTGGTTTCATTAGGTAGTGCTCTCATCATGATTGTTTCTCAGTATGGTTTCCAACAAATCATACAGGAAAACAGTGTTTCCCTCGACCCCAGCCGTGTTGCGGCGCAGGTGGTAAGTGGCATCGGTTTTATCGGTGCAGGAACGATTATTATTCAGAAACAGTTTGTTCGCGGACTGACAACAGCCGCAGGCATCTGGGCTACCGCCGGGATTGGACTGGCCATCGGAGCCGGGATGTATGGTGTCGGTGTAGCAGCGACAATATTGACTTTAATCGGTCTGGAGCTATTAAGTTTCATCTTTAAAAGCCTGGGGATGAGAAGTTCGATGATCATCTTTTCAACTGCCGAGAAAGACATTATACAAAAGGTTACCCGAGTACTGAGTGACAGAGGTTATATGCTCGTCTCCTATCAAATGGAAAAAGTCAATCATTCGAATGCCGACACTTATGTCGTTACGATAGTCATAAAAGCGAAAAAAAGCATGGATGACAACAAATTACTCCTGTTTATGGAAGAATTTCCGGAAATAACAGTCGAGAGAATTGAATAGAATTACTGAAACGGGGACAAGTTTTACTATATTTGTCCCCGTAATTATTTATAACAAATACACATGAACATAATTTCTAAACTTTTCAAGAAAGAAAAAGAAGAAACAGAAGCTACCTCAAAGGGTTCCGTTGAAGAGTTCGTTTCTTTGATCCGCGTTTATTATCAGGCAGTAATGGCTGTACAACTGGGTATAACCAACATCAATATGCTGTCGGATATGGCGCTATTCAAACGGATGTTGAAGATCCCAACACAAAATAACAAACCGGGTATTGCCGAAAAATCACGTGCACGTAAGATCCTTATGCAAGACTACGGCATGAAAGAAAGTTTCTTTAAAGAGATTGATGCATCGGTTAAAAAGAATTGTAAATCACAAAACGATATCAAATCGTACTTTTTTCTGTTTCAGGGTTTCTGCAATGACCTGTTTTCTTTGTTGGACAACCTGATGCAGTGGAAGTTCCGTTTCTCTATGTTGGTAAAAAAGCTGTTATACAACCAGACAGCCAAAACGATTCACGAGATTGTAACCCGTTCGGAATGGAAAGAGGTTAGCGTACAAAAAACGGCTTGGAGTATTCGTAAATACAAAGAAACACTCGGTTACTCGGAAGAATGGATGACTGATTTTGTTTACAACGTTGTCCTTCTCGCCAAAGAAGATGCAAAGAACCAACGCAAGAAAGACAAATAAAGATTGAATGATATGAAATATCTTTTTTTAGAATATCCCAAATGCAGTACTTGCCGGAACGCAAAAAAGTGGCTCGATGAACATAAGGTATCCTATGATGATCGTCATATAATCGACCATAACCCTTCTGTTGAAGAGTTGACTGAATGGATTGAACGGAGTAAGCTTCCTTTGAAAAGCTTCTTCAATACCAGCGGCCTGGTATATAAAGCGATGCAACTGAAAGACAAACTGCCTTCCATGAGCGACAAAGAACAGATTGAATTGCTGGCATCCGATGGGAAATTGATTAAACGCCCATTACTGGTAAACGAAAATCAGGTACTGGTTGGTTTTAAACCCGGTGAATGGGAAGAATTAGTAAAATAGTCCTATGAAAGAGTTCATCACCCCTCCCGATCATATTCATTTCCTGGCAAAGAAGCTATTTGCTGATTGCGGGGAAATTATCGACGGTTCCATTGCTTATCTGGAAAAAGGTGGTGGTGGACCTACTTCATTGCATACACACGAACATAACCATCTGTTTATTGTGACCAGTGGGCAGGCACGTATCGAGCTGGGCAGCGAAGTAAAAATACTGAATGCCAACGAGTCGTTTCTGGTAAAAGGAAGTATTCCCCATTCCGTATGGAATAATATCGACGGAACAACCGTTATGATCGGTATCTCTGTAAAAGACAAATAATCATCTTAATTTACTTTTCGAATGGAAAATCTTACCTATCAACCCAGTTCAGACTATGTTGCAGCCTGTGGATTATATTGCGGAGCCTGCCGTAAATTTGTAAAAAAACAATGCCCCGGATGCAAGGCAAATGCAAAAGCTGCATGGTGCAAAATACGGTCTTGCAATATTGAGCATAACTATAAGAGTTGTGCGGACTGTACGGTCAGTTCCATTGAGGAATGTAAGATGTTCAACAACTTCATAGGAAAGGTTTTCTCTGTTCTTTTCCGTTCGGATCGTGCAGCCTGTATCAGAAGAATACAAGCAATCGGATACGATGCTTTTGCCGAAGAAATGCACAGTAAAAAACAACAGACAATAAAAAGATAAATAACAGAAGCCAATGGTATCAGAATTACATCCGCTAGGGTTCTTTCTACCCGAACAGACTAAACTGCTTATGCTGGGCAGCTTCCCACCTCCCATGCAACGTTGGTCGATGAATTTCTACTATCCGAATATCCAGAACGATATGTGGCGTATCCTGGGACTCCTATTTTATAATAATAAAGAGTATTTCCTGGAGACAAAGAAAGCTTTCAGTGAAGAAAAAGCCAAACTGTTTTGTAAGGAAAAAGGTATCGGCATCGGTGATACGGCTGTCGAGATCATCCGTCTGAAGAACAATGCTTCCGACAACTTCCTGCAAGTTATCAAACCTATCGATCCGGAAGAAGTATTGTCGCAGATTCCGGAGTGTAAAGCGATTGTCGTAACCGGCCAAAAAGCAATGGATACACTTTTATCCGTATTACCTCCTACCGAAGAACCGAAGGTCGGTTCCTATTCTACGTTCACTTTACTAGGTAGAGTATTCAGATTATATCGTATGCCTTCTTCTTCCCGGGCTTATCCCAAACCGTTGGAAGAAAAAGCAGCTGTCTATAAAGGCATGTTTGAAGGATTAGGCATGCTGTAACCTTTCATATAGACAGAATTATTTCAGGTGATAGTTGACAAGTGACAGTTATTTCGGCTTTCGGTCGATGGGATTACCGAATGCGAAATTCCAACTGTCACTTGTCAACTGTCATCTGTCAACTGAAAAATGTTTCACACATTTTTCTATATTATCCGCAATGAAAATACGTATTCACCAAGCGGATCATTCCTTCCGGATCGCTCTTCAGGTCATCCCGCAAAGAGAAGTCGTTATATGATTGCAGCTTTTTAATGATGCCGTCGATCATACTCGGACTAAATACATTGTACTTTTCAAAGATTGCCCGTTGTTTCTGCAAACGTTCGGCTGAAGCGGCACAACTGTCGGGTAATTGATCTAATGTACTTAAGCGGTCTTTATTCTCTTCCTGATGAATATTGACATTGACATACGTCTTTTCTGCAATCTCCAGAGCATTCTCTATTTCAAAACCATAACGGCAGGCAACCGCCAATCCGGCAAGTAGCTGATACAGGTCGGCCGAACCATCCGGCGAACGCATCTCTACGGTTTGCTTCTGTGCCGTGTCGTAATGGCTATCCTGTTCCAACGGGTTAGCGAGTGAACACATATCTTTCTTTGCAGCCCAACCCAGCGGTACACGAACCAATACGGAACGGTTACGATCACCCCAACAGATATTCGTAGGAGCTTCCTGGTGAGGAACCAAACGGAAGTAAGAAGTCGGATTCGTATTTCCGAAAGCAGTAATGGCAGAAGCCAGCTGCATCATACCTGCAATCGCTTTACGGGCTGTTTCAGACAATACCCCGTCTTTCAACATCTGGTTTTGACCTTCTTTCATGATGCGCATATGAATATGCAGACCGGAACCGGCCTTTCCTACCGTAATCTTCGGAGCAAAAGTAATATCCAATCCATAGCTGTAAGCCAGGTTACGAATAACCCATTTGGCAATAACAAGCTGGTCGGCAGCATCTTCCACCCTTGTCGGAAGGAACTCTATTTCATTCTGTTCGTATATTTTCCCGTTCAAGGTAAAATTACCGACTTCGGAATGGCCATATTTGATCTGTCCTCCTGCCTGTGAGATATAGTGCATACATTGGGTACGGAACTCGTTGAACTTGGCAAAAGGCCCGGATTCATGATAGCCGCGTTGGTCGGTTGCCGGAAACAGTTCTTCTTCCTCTGCTATTACATAATATTCCAGTTCACCCATGGCTTCAAACTCCATTCCGGTCACTTCGGTAAAAGCTTTACTTGCTTTATGCAAAGTATATTCCGGTGAACTTTCCAACGGTTCCCCATCCTTATTGAAGAAAGAGCAGAGCATACTGACTGTCGGTAATTCGGCAAAAGGATCGACAAAAGCCGTTCGGAAACGAGGAATCACATACAGGTCACTGCTACCGGCTTCGATGAAAGAGAACAGGCTCGAACCGTCCACACGTTCGCCACAGGTTAGAATAGCATCGAGGTAGGCAGCGTTATTTATAACAAAATTCAATGTCTTCAACCGGCCATCGCCTGCCGGATACATAAAGTTTACCATCTTGATTCCCTTCTCGCGGATGAAAGAAATAATGTCCGCTTTCGTAAATTGGGAAGAAGGTTTTTGCAGAAACTCAACCAGAAGGTTGGAGTTCATTTCTAATTCGTTTTTCATGCTTCGTTGATTGTTTTACAGTATAGATTTAACTATCAATTCTATCGTTTCCAAAGATAGAAAAAGAAACTTCGACTACCCTGTTTTCCTTGAATTTTATCATGCAAGAAAATTATTATTTTCACTTTTCTTCAAAAAGCCTTGCATATTAAAAACAAAAAGCTACCTTTGCACCCGCAATACGGAAGTAGCTCAGTTGGTAGAGCACTGGTCTCCAAAACCAGGTGTCGGGAGTTCGAGCCTCTCCTTCCGTGCACAAGGCAATACATCCATCGGATGCGTTGCCTTTTTTTATAAAAGATCAGTTATCCTATGGTTAGTATCAAGTTATAATCGTATATTGCACATAGTTTATCACTAGCTAAAAATCAACGGATAAAAACAAGCGTACTATGAATATAATTAAATACACACTATTACTTGGGATTACGATGTGTCTATTAACTTCTTGCGGAGCTACTTATTCCAATGCTCTGGCGGCGGATAAAAACATTCAGAAACTAGAACTGGGAATGAGCAAACCGGAGATTATAAACATTATGGGGAGTACCTATAAAAGACTGGAAGTCAAACAAACGGCTGATGGCTACCGGGAAACACTCGGATTTCCAGATTTTCAGAATGGCATTTATCAACTTCGCCTGCTTGACGGGAAACTTCAGGAATGGGATTATTTACAGCCCAACAAATGCAAGGATAATTGTTCGGATAAATAATATTGGTGTAAAAAGAGCCGGCAGGTTCAGCTAATGAAAAAGACTGAACCTGCTGCAATATTCAGTCAGATAATATCTCCAGGCCGTCCTCCCGCATCACAAAGGTATGTTCCCACTGTGCAGAAGGAAGTTCGTCGTCTGTTATTACGGTCCATCCATCCTCTTCGGCGATGTAAACGCGATAAGTTCCCATGTTGATCATCGGCTCGATGGTAAAAACCATGCCTGGAACCAAAAGCATCCCCGTTCCCTTACGACCGAAATGAGCCACTTCCGGCTCTTCATGAAATTCCAATCCGACACCATGACCGCATAAGTCGCGAACCACCGAAAAACCATTCTTCTCGGCATGCTTCTGAACGGCATGTCCGATATCTCCCACATAGCCAAAAGGCCTGGCAGCCTTCATGCCGACTTCCAGACATTCCTTCGCCACACGAACCAGCTTTTCTTTCTCCGGAGAAACTTTACCGATCATAAACATACGGGACGCATCGGAAAAATAACCGTCCAGGATGGTAGATACATCTACGTTGATAATATCACCTTCCTTCAGTATCTCCTTTTCGCTGGGGATACCATGACAAACGACTTCATTGATCGAAGTACATACGCTCTTCGGAAAACCTTCAAAGTTCAACGGAGCCGGAATGGCACCGTGATCCATCGTATAATCGTACACCAGCTTATCGATCTGGGCTGTCGACATTCCTGCCTTGATCTCTTTTGCAACCAAATCAAGGATACCTGAGTTTACGACTCCGCTTCTACGAATGCCTTCGATCTGTTCTTCTGTTTTAATCAGTTTTCGGGAAGGAACCAAATGACCTTTATTCTGGAGATAGAGTATCTTTTTATCGAATTCCGTTAGTGGCTGACCTTTGATGATCTGCCAATTATTTCTTCTTCTCATACGTCTTTATCTTTATCGTTTAGATAAACAAAGGTACGTTTGTTTTCTTTTACAGAAGAGAAAATGAGTTTAATAAAGTTCAAAAAACGACTCCAAGACCTGCCAGGATAGTTGTTTTATTCATGGTTTTCGTTATTTATCCAGTTATCTATTATTTTATCCAGGCCATTCTCAAGTTGTTCCCAACCGTCTTTAGACTGTAACTTGATGCCGTTATATATCGGACAGGTTTCTTCCAATAATACCAGGTAACTGATAGAAGCAGAAAGGATAGTCGCCATGATCGATATTTCCGACTCCGGCCTGTTTGTCAACCGGCGTATAATCATTATGGAGCATCCTGATTTGATTCCGGAAAAGCTCCTTTATAAAATCTCCCAGATGTTCCGGCTCCAGATTGATCCAGTAGTCATATTTCTGGATATAAGCAGCGATCAATCCGTCCAGCGAGTCAAAATAACGATAGATCAGCATCTTTGAAACTCCGGCTTTGGCTGCTACCACATTGACGCCTAAATTCTCGAACCCCTCATCCTCTATCAGGGTATTGACAGCATTCAACAAGGCAAGCTCTGTCAACTCCCTGTTTTTACTCGGTCTTACTATAACTTCTTCTTTTTCCATATGTTATCACTTTGTTACCAACTGGTCACAAAAGCAAGTTACCCATCGGTAACATAGATAAGGAAGTTCTCTTTTTTTGCTTTATTAAGAGATCAGGAAAAAATATGAATAGGATTAACCGGTCGGTGTGTCATTCTTTCCATGCAGATATTCTTTCTTGAACATATTAAAGCAAAGCATGAAAACCGAGATCAGAAGCGGTCCGAAGATCACTCCCATAAATCCGAATAAGGACAGACCGATAATCACACCGAAAATAGTAACCAAGGGATGTATATCCGCCATTTTCTTCTGTAACATAAAACGGATCAGATTATCTACGTTCGTAATCACGATCAGGGCATAAGCAGCTAGTCCCAACCCATTTACCCAATCTCCGGTCAGTGCCATATACACGACAAGGGGAAGCCAGACAATAGCGGTTCCGACAACAGGAATAATAGTCGCAAAGCAGGTCAGAAATCCGAAGAGGAAAGCACTCGGCGCATTAAATATCCAATAGCCCAACATGGCGATCAATCCCTGAATAATAGCCAGCAAAGGAATACCTATCGCATTGGATGTTACAATCATATTGATCTCTTTCAGGACTTCTTTCTTATTTTTTTCGTTGAAAGGCAGGATGTCGTAAATATAAGCTTCCATCTGGCTACCACCGATCAGCATAAAGTAAAGGATCAATACCAGTACGGCTATATTAATAGCAAAACCGCTGATGCCTCCCATCAATGCCTGTCCGATCTTGGGTAGTACGGAGACGATCGATGCGATATTACCTTTATCCAATATATTGTATCCTACTTTCTGGCGGACAATATCTGCAATATGCTCAAAGCTGCTGACCAGTACGTTCGGGTCGAGGTTAATCGTCTGTAATTTATTGATAAACAACCATACAGCCAGAGAAAGAGGGATCAGAAAACATAAAATGGTTTCGAGTAGCAGAAGTATAGCGACCAGGCTGCGATTCAGATGTTTCTTTTCCGTAAGGTGCAGCATCTGTTTTCTCAGCAATATATAGATGGTGAATGCTCCGAGTATCCCTCCCAGGAATGGCATAAATTCAATAAAAAGTATTATTCCCATAACCAGGATGATTGTAATCAGGGAATACTTCCAGTACGATTCTTTCAAGCTCATATTCGTTTATAATAGAATGTTTAACCTCATTTATAACAACGGCTGATCACAAATGTTTCCGATCGTGATTCCTACCCTTTCTAATAAAACAAATTAATCAGCACAGTTGTTAAGATTAAATCATTTTAATTATAACTTTATACCTGTTATATTTAACAAAGAAAATACCGTACCTTCGTTGTTATATATTAAAAGAACTACTAAAAATATATTCAGATGAAAAAAGTAAACAATTCAATTCTGCGCAGTGCTTTTGCTATGATATTAGGATTCGTACTGGTTTTATGGCCGGAAGCTGCGGTCACCTATCTGGTTATCGCCATAGGTATCTGCTTTATACTACCCGGGATCTTTTCTTTACTCAGTTACTTTACGCGAGAGAAAGTAGAGGGAGAACCTTCACCGATGTTCCCTATCGACGGTGCCGGAAGTATTTTATTCGGTGCATGGCTAGTGATTATGCCGGCGTTTTTTGTGAATATATTAATGTATATACTAGGGGCTTTACTGGTTATAGCCGGAGTTCAGCAAATCATTATGCTGGTTTCGGCACGTAAGTGGAGTATCGTGCCGTTCGGCTTTTATGTAATGCCGGCACTTATCTTACTGACCGGCATCATGATCATTGCTTATCCGTTTGGAGCAGCAGCAAATACATTTGTCATCTTTGGCGTCGCCAGTATTTTCTATGGAGTCATAGAATTATTAAACTGGTACAAGTTCCGCCAAAGATAAACCGAAGGTTACGACTTACGATATTCCATCGGAGAAATACCCATATGCTTCTTAAAGAATTTCCCAAATGTCGACTGATCGGAAAAATGCAGAATATCTGCGACTTGCTGTACGGTTGCCTGCGGAGCCTTCAACAGGATCTTCGCTTCCACAATCAAAGCATCGTCGATCCACTTATTCGCAGATTTCCCGGTCAGTTCTTTTAAGATAAGGGACAGATACTGAGGGGTGATAAACAGTTTCTCTGCATAAAAAGTCACCACGTGCTGTTCCTTGCAATGTTCAAACAATAACTGCAGGAATTGTTCAAAAAGTTCCTCTTTACGTGAAAGGGCCGGTACCAGCATTCCGTCTTTTTTACCCATCAGGATATTGGCTATCTCCAATAGAAAACCGACAAAAGCATTTTGCATCACCTCTTTCTGGAAGAAATGAGAGCGGTTCTTTATTTTCTTCCGCAGTAATTCTATCTGGTCGTTTATTAATTCCGTTTCCTCCGGTTCAAATGTGGTGCAGGGATTCTTCTTCAATTGCATATAGTTTGCCATGGAAGGACTACGCTTGGCCGGATTGCACTCATCCAGAAAATATTTTGAAACAACCAACAGTTTCCCTTTAAAATCCTTACTGACTTTGTTCAACTGCATCGTATGCGTAGGCATAATAATTACGAAACTGTTTGCTTTTAACACATAAGGTACATAATCCAGATAAATTTCTGACGAGCCTTCTAATGCCAAAACCATCAGAAGCGCATCCAAACGCATCGGAGTGGTATATTCATGTACATCTGAATTATCTATATCCCGGGTTCCATCGATATCCGCTATTGAAAAAATATCCTGAAAGCTATCACGAATAACGATACCTTTATTCAACTCCGCTAAATCTATTAAAGGAAGATTTTCCATAATTTTCTTTATTTACTCAATCGTAGTAAGTGCAAAGATAGGCTTTTATTTATACCTGCAACATTTTTTGTTTCATTTTTTACCAATTCAAACATAATTTCAACCGATAAAGATTCTTTAAAGCCTATGAGATTTCGTTTCAAACCAATCATGTAACGGAATAAACCTTTTCGGTTTTCTAAATTAAGTAGACCTTTGCCAACGTACATAATTATCGAGAATACAAAAAATATATATGAATAAAGAACAGATAATGATGACTGCGCTTGACTTGTTCTCGCAACACGGAATAAAAAGTGTGAGCATGGATGATATTGCCCGTAACATGGGGATATCAAAGCGCACAATTTATGAGTTCTTCGAAGATAAGGAAACTCTTCTGGTGAAAAGTATCGAATACAATCACAAAAAGATGAAGCAGGTATTGATCGAGCTGGAAGAAGGTCCCTATTCTGTTGTAGAAGAGATCATCTTATTTTATGAAGAATGCATGAAGCGTCCCCGATGGTATAACCGGAAATTCTATGATGATCTGAAACGATATCCGAAGGCCCTGGAATTAAATGAAAAGAATAAAGCGGAATTTTCAAAGAAGTGTATGAAGCTTTTTTCCAGAGGAGTAAAAGAAGGAGTCTTTCAGAAAGGTATAAATTTTGAAATCGTAACCCTGCTGGCAAAAGAACAGATCAAAATGATACGCCCCACAGGTGCATTCCTGAACCATTCTGTATCGGAAGTCTACAAGACCGTCTTATTTACTTTCTTACGTGGGATATGTACAGAAAAAGGTCTTGCAATATTAGACAGATACGCATTGAAACAATCACAGAATTTATTGTGAGAGAATTATAATAGGTATTATATTCAAAATCAAATCTAGTTTAAATGGAACGAGTATTAGTTAGGAAAAAGATGATGTGGGTAGTTTTGATGTTGCTACCATCTCTGGCCTTTACCTCAGCCAAGGCACAGGATGTCCTGAAGCTGAACCTGAGTAAAGCGCTGGAGATTGCGCTGAGTGAGAACCCAACCGTAAAAGTTGCAGACAAAGAAATCGAAAAGAAAAAGTATGCACAAAAGGGTTCATATGCCGCCCTGTTCCCCCAGATTAATTTTGCAGCCGACTACAATAGGACACTGAAAAAACAGGTTATGTATATGGACGGCTTCGATATGGGAAGTACGGAAGTTCCCGAAGGAACAGAAGTTCCGGATATGAGTAAAGGGATCGAAGTTGGACGCGATAACAACTGGAGTCTCGGATTTAACGCTTCGATGCCGTTGGTTAATGCCTCTTTATGGAAAAGTCTGAGTATATCGGCCTTGGATGTCGAATTATCGGTAGAACAAGCGCGTTCATCCAAAATATCTATGGTGAACCAGGTAAAAAAAAGTTTTTATAATGTATTGCTGGCAAACGATTCATACCGTGTATTTAAAGACAGCTACGACAATGCGATGGAGAACTACCTGGATATCAAGAAGAAATATGAACAGGGAACCGTTGCCGAATACGACCTGATCCGTGCCGATGTAACTGTAAAAAACAGCGAACCCAATATGCTACAGGCATTGAATTCATTAACACTTGCCAAATGGCAACTGAAAGCATTACTGGGAATGGACCTGGAAATAGAGATCGATTGTGAAGGTTCACTGGTTGATTATGAAACGGAATTATTCGCAGATTTCTTATCGACCGACACGACACTTTGCGAAAACACGGATTTGAAACAGATCGACTTGCAGGCCGAACAGCTAAAGAAGACCTTAATGATGCAGAAATTCGATTATCTGCCTACACTGTCTTTGACCGGTCTTTATCAATGGACATCCATGAATAACAATTTCAAGTTCAGGGACTATCAATGGAACCCTTATTCAATGATCGGTGTAACACTGACTGTTCCTATCTTTTCGGGAGGAAGCAAGTATCATAAGATCAAACAGACACAGGTATCCATGCAACAGATGGACTTACAGCGCGAAGACACAAAACGCAACCTGCAACTGTCTATCAAACAATATATGGATAATATGAACACTTGCATCAAGAAGTTCGATGCAGCGCAAAAAGGGGTGGAGCAGGCAAACCGCGGATATCTTATCGCCCAAAAGCGATATGACACCGGTGCCGGAACACTGTTGGAAATGAATGATGCCGAGTTGGCACTCACGCAATCGAAGTTGAATTTCAATCAATCCATATACGATTATATGGTAGCTAAATCAGATCTGGAGAAAGTTCTGGGTCAACAAAATTACTAATTAACTAGCAATGAGAATAAAAATAAAAACAGTTTACAATATGAAAACACGTGAAATGCTGAAAGTTGTACCACTCGTTACGTTAGCCTTGCTGATGTCCTGCTCGGGTGAGAAGAAAGACGCAACAACCCAGACCGTTGATGAAAAGGTGAAAGTGAAAATAGAACAGGTATCAGCTCAGGATGTAGACCAGATAGCAGAATTTACAGCCACTGTGGAGGCAAATATAAAGAATAATATAGCACCTCAGTCGCCGGTCCGTATTGAGAAACTGTTTGCAGAAGTAGGCGACCATGTGAAAGAAGGCCAGCTATTGGTCAAAATGGATGCCAACAACCTGAAACAAGCCAAAGTCCAGTTGGACAATCAGGAAGTGGAGTTCAAGCGTATCGACGAACTATATAAAGTGGGCGGTGCATCCAAATCAGCCTGGGATGCTCAGAAAACCCAGTTGGATATAAGCCGTGAAAGTTACAAAAACCTGCAGGAGAACACCCAGTTACTAAGCCCGATCAGTGGTATCGTGACTGCCCGTAATTATGACAACGGTGATATGTATAGCGGTGGAAATCCGATCTTTACCGTCGAACAGATTCGTCCGGTCAAACTGTTCGTGAATGTTTCCGAAAGTTATTTCACCCAAGTAAAGAAAGGGAATGAAGTAGATATCAAACTGGATGTTTACGGCGACGAAGTATTCAAAGGTAAAGTGAGCCTGGTTTACCCGACCATCGATGCAACAAGCCGTACTTTCCCTGTCGAGATCAAGATAGCAAATACAGACGAACGTGTACGTCCGGGAATGTTTGCCCGTGCAACAATGAACTTCGGTACCAAAAATCACGTTGTCAGCCCCGATCAGGCCATTGTTAAACAGTCCGGATCAGGCGACCGCTACATTTATGTATACAAGAATGGAAAAGTATCTTACCAGAAGGTAGAACTGGGACGTCGTATGGGTAACAAATACGAAATTATATCAGGCGTTGAGAACGGAGACCAGGTGGTAATAACCGGTCAGAACCGTTTGACTAATGGAATGGAAGTAGAAATTGACAAGTAAGAAATAACAGTATATGAGTTTATATGCAACAGCGGTCAAAAAGCCGGTAACCACCGCCCTCGTGTTTGTGGCAGTGGTAATTATGGGGCTTTTTTCCCTAACCCGATTATCAGTAGACTTGCTGCCGGAGATCGAGACCAATATGATCATGGTCATGACGGCCTATCCCGGAGCCAGTGCCACAGATATTGAAATGAACGTATCCAAGCCATTGGAAAACGTGTTGAACAGTGTGAGTGACCTGAAGCACATCACATCACAGTCTCGCGAAAACATCTCTATCGTTACTCTGGAATTTGAATACGGAACCGATATCGATGTCGCGACCAACGATGTCCGGGATAAGCTGGATGTCGTTGAGTCGTCTCTGCCGGATGATGTGGAGAATCCGATCATCTTTAAGTTTGGTACCGACGATATTCCTATCCTGTTGCTTTCAGTGACAGCAGAGGAAAGTACCAACGCCTTATATAAGATACTGGACGATAAAGTATCGAACCCGCTGGCACGTATCAGTGGCGTAGGTGCAGTATCTATCTCAGGAGCACCGATCCGTGAGGTTCAGGTATATTGCGACCCTTACAAACTGGAGGCTTACGGCCTGACTATTGAAGGCGTTTCTTCGGTCATCGCCCAGGAAAACCGTAACACCCCGGGGGGGAGTATCGATATCGGTTCGAACACCTACACCCTGCGTGTACAGGGTGAGTTTACCGATGCCAAACAGATGCTCGACCTGGTAGTAGGCAGCAACAACGGCAGAAATGTGTACCTGCGTGACATTGCACGGGTAGAAGACTACGTGGAAGAACGTGCCCAGGAAACCTTCAACAATGGTGGTAAGGGAGGTATGATCGTTATCCAGAAACAATCCGGTGCCAACTCGGTTAACATAGCCAAGAAGGTACACGAAAAGCTTCCGGAAATACAGGCCAGTTTACCCTCGGATGTACAACTGGGGGTAATTGTCGATACCTCGACAAACATTTTGAATACGATCGACAGCTTGCAGGAAACAATCATGATCACCTTCATTGTCGTAATGCTGGTTGTATTTATCTTCCTGGGACGCTGGAGAGCGACATTCATTATTATCCTGACTATCCCGATCTCATTGATCGCCGCCTTCGCTTATTTGCTGGCATCAGGAAATACATTGAACATTATCTCCCTGAGCTCACTATCCATAGCAATCGGTATGGTGGTGGATGATGCCATCGTTGTATTGGAAAACGTCACGACGCATATTGAGCGGGGAAGTAAACCGAAACAGGCGGCAGTACATGCAACCAATGAGGTGGCTATTTCCGTAATCGCTTCTACGCTGACCATGTTGGCTGTATTCCTGCCGTTGACTATGGTTACAGGTATGGCCGGTATCCTTTTCAAACAGTTAGGATGGATCGTTAGTATCATTATGATCGTATCTACCGTAGGTGCTTTGACACTGACCCCGATGCTTTGTTCTCAGCTGTTACGTCTCGATCCGAAGAAAGGCCGTTTATATGTATTGTTCTTCACTCCGATCGAAAAAGCACTGAATGCACTGGATGTCGCTTATTCACGTTTCCTGAGTTGGGCTGTCCGCCACCGTAAAACGGTTATCACAGGTGCTGCATTGGTGTTCATTGGTAGTATGCTGCTGATACCGACCGTAAAAACAGAGTTCTTCCCGACTCAGGATAATGCTCGTATCGGTATTACTATCGAATTACCGATCGGTACCCGTCAGGAAATAACACGCGATCTGGCTCTACGTATAGACAAACAGTTCCGCGAAAAATATCCGGAAATTCTGGTACTGAACTTCACCGAAGGACAGGCTGATACCGACAATACATTTGCACAGTTGAGCGATAACGGTTCGCACATCATCGAAATGAACATCAACCTGAGCAGTGTCGGAGATCGTGAAAGAGGTCTTATCGAAATTTGTGACATGATGCGTGAAGACCTGGCCGATTACTCGGAGATCAAAGAGTATAAAGTATTGGCCGGAGGCCAGTCCGGATCCATGGGTGGTGAAAATGCCGTGGATATCGAAATCTACGGTTTCGACTTTGCCAAGACCGACGCCGTAGCTGCCGATCTGGCAAAACGCCTGGAAGCATTGAAAGGCTGTTCGCAGGTAAATATCAGCCGTAAGGATTATATCCCGGAATACCAGGTGGACTTCGACCGCGAGAAACTGGCCATGAACGGACTGAACGTAGCAACAGCTTCTTTGTTCCTGCGTAACCGTATTAACGGTTCTACCGCATCCAAATATCGTGAAGACGGTGACGAGTACGATATCAAGGTACGCTATGCTCCGGAGTTCCGCCAGTCTATCGAAGATATCGAGAATATCATGCTCTACAACAATGCCGGACAGGGAGTTCGTATCCGCGATGTCGGTAAAGTGGTAGAACGTATGACACCGCCTACCATCGAACGTAAGAACCGTGAACGTATCATCACCGTTTCTGCCGTTGTTGGTCAAGGTGCTGCTTTAAGCGACTTGGTAACAGCCGTACGTGGCGAACTGAAAAAGATGGATATTCCGAGTGAAGTCAGCTGGCAGCTGGGAGGTACATTCGAAGACCAGCAGGATACCTTCCAGGATCTGGGAGTATTGATGGTATTGATCATCATTCTCGTGTTCATCGTGATGGCCGCCCAGTTCGAGTCGTTGACCGACCCGTTCGTGATCATGTTCTCCATCCCGTTTGCCTTTACAGGCGTTATCCTGGGATTATCGATCACGCAAACGCCACTGGGGGTAATGGCCTTGATCGGTGTGATCATGTTGATGGGTATCGTTGTTAAGAACGGTATCGTATTGATCGACTACACCATTCTGTGCCGCGAACGTGGTATGAGTATTCTTACTGCTGCCGTAACAGCCGGCAAGTCTCGTCTCCGTCCCGTATTGATGACTACATTGACAACCGTACTGGGTATGATTCCGATGGCTATCGGAACCGGTGAAGGTGCTGAAATGTGGCGTTCGATGGGTATGACAGTAGCCTGGGGCCTTTCGGTTTCCACCTTGATCACGCTGGTTATCGTACCGGTAGTATATTGTGTATTTGCCGGTAACGGAGTGAAACGTCGTCGTCGTAAGATCGCCAAGTTGAACCAACTGGAACAATTATAAAACTTAGAAACCGGGAACCCTGAGTTCCCGGTTATAACATAAAATAGAAAGAACAATGAAAGCTATATTCATATCATTCAATCAAGCCTATTACGAAATGATCTTAAGCGTCATGGATCGTAACAACATCCGTGGCTTCACCTATTGGGATGAAGTACAAGGCCGTGGCAGCAAAAATGGCGAACCTCATTACGGTAGTCACGCCTGGCCTACTCTGAACTCTGCCATACTGGCTATGGTAGAAGATGAAAAAGTAGATTATTTCCTCGATCTGTTGCATAAAATGGATATGCAAACGGAAGCACAAGGTTTGCGTGCGTTTGTATGGAATGTTGAAAAAACAATTTAAATACACATGAATACACCTTCTGTAACAACATTTAAATTGAGCAGGAAAAAGCAGAGAGGGTTGTTCCTTACAACCCTCTTCTCTGCCCTGATCGGCATAGGCTCCCTTACACTCTCTCACGAGCTGAAGTTGGGCGAAGGACGTTTCCTCCTTCTCCTGGTTGGATTTTTCTCGTTGTCGACTACGGTGTTTTGTTGCATAAGCTATTATTACCTCACCCGGGAAAAATTTACAGCTATCTATATTTCAGAAGAAGGTGTTAATGACATATCCACCGGAAACAGATTTGGTACTATTTTATGGAAAGAGGTTGAAAATATCAAAGTTATGGACGATATTAGCAACCTGAAACGCAAATACATTGTGTTAAAGGTCAAAAATCCGAACGAATATATTGACCGTGAACCCGCACGTAGTAAAAAACGTTCCATGGAGCTAAGGCTCCAATACTACGGATCACCTATTTGTATTTCCAACCGCGCGTTGGATTGTACTTTCGAAGAATTAAAACAGGCTGTATTCGAAAGATATAACCTTTATAAAGCTTCTCATGAAGAAGCATAGAATCTTTTTTACAATGGACAAACACCTTAAGATCCTTATTTTTACTAAAGACGAAAACCTGGGAACATTATTCAAAGAATGTCTGAAGACTGATAAATATGTCACTGAAACTTTTTCCCAGGCTGAAGAGGCCTACGATTTCTTTTGTACCGTTGGCTCCGACCTTTGTATCATGGATGTATCCGCCGATAAGGAAGAAATCACGCTGGCTGCTGCATTCAAAGCCGTACGGAATGAAACACGACTGATCTTCTTATTCAATTCTCCGACCAAAGAAGATATCGTAGAAGTCTACCAGATAGGAGCAGACGATCTGATGCGGAAACCTATTAGCCTGGAAGTATTGCAGGCCCGCATCCATGCAATAATGAAACGATCTGTCTCCGATCAGCAAAAACCGATCGTTATATACAAATTCGGCCTTTTCTCCTTCAACACACATACACAAACGTTATCCATAGGAGAAGAAGAGAAGAAACTGACCACCAAAGAGTCGGACCTTCTCAAAGTATTGTGTCAGAACCCGAACAAACTGGTCGACAGAAGTTCCGCACTACAAAGGATATGGAAAAACGACAGTTATTTCAATGCACGCAGTATGGATGTATATATCACCAAACTACGTCACCTGCTAAAAGCCGACCCGACTATCAGGATCGAGAACGTACATGGAAAAGGATACAAACTAATGACTAAAGCTACACAGGCATGACAAACGAATATTTCAATATATTACTAATAGCAATGGCAGTGATTGCCGCTATTGTTTTCATCACCCTCTATTTTGTAGAAGCCGGATACGGCATGTTGTTCGATAAGAAATGGGGGAAGCCCATCTCCAACAAGATCGCCTGGATATGTATGGAAGCTCCGGTTTTCCTGGTCATGCTTCTATTATGGAGCCAGTCCGGACGACAATTTGAAACAGTTCCCCTACTCTTCTTCCTCTTCTTTGAACTGCATTACTTACAGCGGGCATTCATCTTCCCTCTATTGATCAAAGGAAAAAGTAAGATGCCGGCCGGGATCATGACCATGGGTATCGTATTCAACCTGCTGAACGGATATATACAGGGCATGTGGATATTTTACCTCTCTCCCGAAAGTATGTATTCAATCGATTGGTTATGCACTCCTCAATTTATTATCGGAACAATCCTTTTCTTTACAGGTATGTATATCAACTGGCGTTCCGACTATATCGTTCGTCACCTGCGTAAACCGGGCGACACCAACCACTATCTTCCGAAGGGAGGTATGTTCAACTACGTCACCTCAGCCAATTATTTCGGAGAGTTGGTAGAGTGGTGTGGTTTTGCGATCCTGACTTGGAGTGCCAGCGGTGCCTTGTTCGCCTGGTGGACATTCGCGAACCTCGTGCCTCGTGCCAATACCATCTGGCACAAATACAAAACCATGTTCGGAAAGGAAGTAGGAAACAGAAAACGGATCATTCCATTTATATACTGATTATACAATGAACAAAGAATCTCTACTATTCACCCCCGCCACGATTGGCCCGTTAACACTCAGAAACCGTACGATACGTGCGGCTGCCTTCGAAAGTATGTGCCCGGGAAACGCCCCGTCGGAAATGCTGTATAATTACCATACCTCTGTTGCTGCCGGAGGGATTGGTATGACGACACTCGCTTATGCAGCCGTTACACAGAGCGGACTTTCTTTCGAGCGCCAGTTGTGGCTACGTCCCGATATCATCCCGGGACTGAAAAAGATAACCGATGCAATCCATAAAGAAGGGGCTGCCGCATCCATACAGATCGGACATTGCGGAAACATGTCTCATAAGAATATTTGCGGATGTACCCCTATTTCTGCATCGAGCGGCTTCAATCTCTACTCACCTACTTTTGTCAGGGGTATGAAACAATCGGAGATAGCCGCGATGGCCAAAGCATTCGGGCAGGCCGTTCATCTGGCACGCGAAGCCGGAATGGACGCAGTAGAAGTACATGCCGGACACGGCTACCTGATCAGCCAGTTCCTTTCGCCTTATACCAATCACCGGAAAGACGAATACGGCGGAAGTCTGGAAAACCGGATGCGCTTTATGAAGATGTGTATGGAGGAAGTAATGAAGGCGGCCGGTTCCGATATGGCAGTCCTGGTTAAAACGAATATGCGTGACGGCTTCAAAGGCGGGATGGAAATCGACGAGACACTGGAAGTGGCCCGTACCCTGCAAAACGAATGCGGCGTACATGCCCTGATACTCAGCGGTGGATTTGTAAGCCGTGCCCCGATGTACGTCATGCGGGGAGCCATGCCTATCCGCACAATGACACATTATATGCCGGCCGGTTGGTTACCCCTCGGCGTAAGAATGGCCGGTCACCTGATGATACCGACCGAACCGTTCAAAGAGGCCTATTTCCTGGAAGATGCTCTCAAGTTCCGGGCAGCCCTGAAAATGCCTCTTGTATATGTCGGCGGTCTTATCTCACGGGAAAAGATAGATGAAGTATTGGGAAAAGGGTTCGAGTTTGTCAGTATGGCACGTGCACTCCTGAACGATCCGGCATTCGTCAACCGTATGAAAGAAGACGAGCAGGCCCGTTGCGATTGCGGACACAGTAACTACTGCATTGCCCGCATGTATTCGCTGGAAATGGCTTGCCATAAACATATGCAGAATCTACCTAAAAGTATTGTCAAAGAAATAGAAAAACTGGAGTATAAATAATAATGGAAAAAGGAATAGCCATTATAACCGGTGCCGACGGTGGCATGGGACAAGAGATTACCCTGGCACTGGCTAAAGACGGTTTTCAGATCATCATGGCGTGCAAGGAACCAGAGAAAGCACGCCCGGTTTGCGAACGTATAAAAAGAGAAAGTGGAAATGAACAAATAGAGGTCCGTGGGATAGACCTCTCCTCTTTATCATCCGTTTATACTTTCGCACAAAAAATATTGGCGGAAGGCCGCCCGGTCAGCCGGTTAATGAATAATGCCGGAGTCCTGACCACTGACATCCGCCCAACGATAGACGGATTGGAAACGATCGTCAGTGTGAATTATGTCGGTCCCTACCTACTTACCCGATTGTTGCTTCCCCTGATGCATGAAGGAACCCGCATCGTCAATACGGTATCCTGCACCTACGCCATCGGTAAAATAGAATCCGACTTTTTCACCAAAGGGAAGAACGGACGTTTCAACCGGATATCGGTGTACGGAAATACGAAACTGGCCTTATTACTCTTTACGCGCGAACTGGCAAAAAGGGTAAAAGAAAAAGGAATCACCGTCAATGCCTCCAATCCCGGTATCGTTAGTACAAATATGATCACGATGAATGCCTGGTTCGACCCGCTGACAGATATTCTGTTCCGCCCTTTCATCAAAACCCCGCTGCAAGGAGCGGCAACAGCCATACACCTTGCCTTGTCGGAAGATGTGAATGGCAAAAGCGGCTGCTGCTATGCCAACTGCAAAGAGAAAAAACTGTCGGAACATATCCTGAATCATCCGGCACAAAGTAAACTCTGGGACGATACAGAAGCATTGCTCCGCTCCCATAATTTACTGGATAAAAAAAATATACAGGGGACAGTTGGAACATATTGATAAAAAACATACCTTTGCACCGCTTTTAACCCCCGTACGTGTGATGGGAAATTAGGAAGCATAAAAACTAATTTTGAGTAACACAAAAAATTAAGAAAATGAAGACATTCCAATTAGAAGGAAAAGGAAGAGAAGTAGCTGCTACTTCTGCCGATCAGAAAAGAGCTTTGAAAGCTTTGCGTAAAAATCAGGAAATCCCTGCTGTATTATACGGTGGCGAAAAAGTAACTCACTTCACAATCACAACTGATAGTGTACGTAAGTTGGTTTATTCTCCGGAAATTTTCGCTGTAGAACTGAACATCGACGGAACAAAAACTATGGCTGTTGTTAAAGACATCCAGTTCCAGCCTGTAACTGACGCAATCATACACATGGACTTCATGGAAGTTTCAGAAAACAAACCGGTAGCTATGGAAGTTCCAGTTGTTCTGACTGGTCACGCTGAAGGTGTTAAAGCCGGTGGTAAGCTGACATTGCGTATGAGAAAGCTGAAAGTAAAAGCTGTTTACACTCAGATCCCTGAAAAACTGACTATCAACGTTGATCACCTGGGCTTAGGTAAATCTATGCAGGTAGGTGCTTTACACTTCGAAGGTCTGGAACTGATGAATGCAAAGAACGCTGTTGTTTGCGCCGTTCAGTTGACTCGTGCCGCTCGTGGTGCTCAGGCTAAAGCGAACTAATTAGTCAATTAAAGTTTCCGGTCGTTCCCAGGAAGGTCCGGCTTTAATAACAAAATAAAAGGGAAGGATATTCAGCTGAATGTTCTTCCCTTTATTATTATAAATGTAAGAATTATGAAATATCTGATAACCGGACTCGGTAATATCGGCCCTGAATATTGGGGGACACGTCACAATATCGGTTTCCGTGTCGTAAATGCCCTGGCCGAAGAAGCCGGCGTCCCCTTTACGGAACAACGCTATGGAGCGATTGCCCGGATGCGGGTAAAAAACTGTGAACTGATACTGCTCAAACCGAATACGTTCATGAACCTGAGCGGTAACGCAGTCCGTTACTGGTTACAAAAAGAGAACATTCCTGTCGAAAACCTGTTGGTAGTAGTAGATGACTTGGCTCTCCCCTTCGGTACTTTACGTTTGAAGCCCAAAGGAAGCGATGCCGGTCACAATGGATTAAAGAATATACAGCAGCTTCTCGGCACACAGGAATATTGTCGTCTGCGTTTCGGTATAGGAAGCGACTTCCCCCGCGGAGGACAGATCGACTATGTACTGGGGAAATTCCCACCCGAAGAGTTGGAGATTATGCCCGAAAAAATGAAACGTGCAGCAGAGATCATTAAAAGCTTTTGCCTGGCTGGTGTACAGAACACTATGAACCAATACAATAATAAATAGTTGACAGTTGACAAGTGACAGTTGACAGATAAGGCTCCACACTCCTATCATCAATTAACTGTCGCTTGTCATCGGTCAACTGAATTGTCAACAGAAAAAGTTATGAACGAAGTACGAATAGATAAATGGATGTGGGCTGTCCGCATCTTTAAATCCCGGACCATTGCAGTCGAAGCCTGTAAAAAGAACCGGGTAATGATTGGAGGCGTAAATGTAAAAGCATCGCGTATGATAAAGGTAGGCGATGTGATACAGGTTCGTAAACCGCCTATCACCTTCTCTTTCAAAGTGCTGGCATTGACAGAGCGCCGCATGGGTGCCAAGCTGGTTCCCGACTATATGGAGAATGTAACGACTCCGGACCAATACGAAATACTGGAAATGAATCGTATCTCCGGCTTTGTTGACCGCGCCAGAGGCATGGGTCGCCCGACAAAGAAAGACCGCCGCGAACTGGAACAGTTTACTGACCCGGCAGGCGACGGATTTGATTTTGATTTCGATTTCGGACCGGAAGAAGGGGAAGAATAAGGTTTGGATATTGTCAGATATGAATGTTTCATTATTTGACAGGTTTGAATGTTTCAGTTATTGTCAAATAGGAGCAATCATTGAAGCTTCCCCTTATCAAAGAGACTTCGCCATTACAGGTTCATTTGCCGTCTGCTTTAGCTGACGGATTACAAGTTGTTTCTCCTTTTTTGGCTTTAGCCACATTTCTCTGTAAATAAAGAGACTGTTTAAAATGGGACTAAAGTCCAGAGAAATAGATCATTTACTGATCCGTCAGTTAAAACTGACGGCAAATAAACCTGTAACTAAGCCTGCCTTATTAAGGACAGTTAGCCGGTGGGCACATAAGCTCATATCCTGCTATAATAGCTCAATTCTTTCTATGTTCGAGCGCGAAGTCTAACTGTCAATTGAGACTTGGATGTTGGTATTAAATGTTTTCAAAATCAACTATCTGACTATCATAATTTCAGCACACCTTTTGAATATCAATAAATATATCTATGATAGTTGTCCGTTTTAACCATCATTCAACTATCATGAACTATCATATGACCTGTTAGAGGTAATGCATCGCAAAAAAGGGGATTAAAAACGATCAAATGCCTACTGTTTTCCAATAGTACCCTACATCTTTAGCCCCAATATGGCCATTATTTTCACGAAAACTACTTATCCTTCTACTTGAGATCCCCTTTTCAGGCCCTTTTACACCCGGATTTGAACGATGCTAAGACCCGGGTCCCAATACCCTTTACACCCGGGTCTCAAAAAAGAGAAGTCCCTACTTTACTGAAAATAAGTCATATACCCAGTCAGTTTTGTCAAGCTATTTTATGATAGTATGATAGTTGAAAATGGAACTATCACACGAACTATCATAGCTCGTAAGTATTAGATTTCAATACTCACAAAGTCAAAAATGATAGTATGACAGTTAGTTATTGCTTCTCTTCCGTCAACAAGTCTCCCTCATCATTCCAGGTACGCCAGACACCGCTTTTTTTGCCTTTGGTATAGAACATTTCAAAGCGAAGCACTCCCTTTTCATTCCAGATACGCCAAGGACCGTCTTTCTGCCCATCTTTATAACTGGCCAGCCCCACTAACTGTCCGTTTTCGTTATAAGTACGCCATTCCCCGTGGAAGACACCGTGGTAATAAGAACGCACTTCGGCAATCTTTCCGTCCGGATAATAGATAACGTATGTGCCTTCGGGGCGGCCATCTTTCAGAAACAGCTCCATCTTCAACATACCGTCATCGTAGAATTCGGTGTAACGTCCGGTGTATGGAGTGGTTTGTGTGGCATCCGTATAATATTGTCCTTCGCTGAGGACGAGATCCTGTGCATGAATAGCCAGAGCAGAGCCGGCAACCAGTGTAGAAGTCAGTAATAATTTCTTTATCATTTGCATGTATTTATTATTGTTACCATCCTAATACAGGGAAAGGGTACCGGAAACTGTTACATATTCCGGCCCCTCCTCCATTATTTTAAAATTACGATAAGCAACAGAAGTAAATTAATAAGCAGTGTTTTGCGGATCCCAGTTAGCCCAACCGGCAGTCCAGTCGTTTGTTCCGTCGAAAGCACCCTTGTAAGTCACTTTGTCGAAGAAGCTGTCGGACAAAACAGCATCAGAGAATTCTGCACCACCGATCTTATCCACCACAACAGAAGAATAATCTGCATTTTTCGCTATCAGATCGTTGCTGGAAGCATACACCTGATTGTTCAGGCCGGTTGTTTCGAAATAACTCTTGCTTGCATCATCCTTGAAGTTTTCCCACATACCGGCAAAGATCACGTTCTTAACCGTAGCACCTGCATTCGCACCCTGAAGATACAAACCATAAGGCCAGCCGGTGAATACAGAGTTATATACATTCAGGGCAGAATTACGACGGATATGCATAGCAGCCTGGAACTGGCCACCCTTTGCACCGTTGGCAGCATCATCCGTTGTATAAAGAATTTCGCTTTCCGCTTTACCGGCAGACTCGCCATAGAACGGGCCGATCAACGTTACATTTGAGAAGATCGGTTTGGTCAACGGCTCATTACCTGAACCATTCGCATCGTTATCCGACTCAAAACCATTAGACTTGGAAGTATCGGCCACTTTTGGGTCACGTACGCCCAACAGGAACTGCAACTTACCACTATAACCATAATCCGTATCGAACTCATCATCCCAACCCTTGTAGGCTATCAGGTGTTTGGCATTCACCGTACCACCGAACCATTCGAAAGAATCGTCGCCACAATAAGAGACCTGAATATATTCAAGTGTAGTACCTCTACCAACACCACCTAAGGTCAGACCATTGATTTCCTTGTTCGGTTCCAGTGGATAGCCGGCAAACTCGATACGCACGTATTTCACAATACCAGAGTTATCTTCAGGCTTATTACCACCGTATGTAGTACGCGGGCCACCCTCGATCTGCGGTTTGGTAGTTGCATTAACAGGCGCATTACCGCAAAGGATCAAGCCACCCCAATCACCATAAGTACGCGAACCGGCAGGCTGATCGGAAGTAAAGACGATCGGTTTCTCAACTGTACCTTCAGCAATAATCTTGCCACCCGGTTCCACGATCAGTGAACCTTCAGTCGCTTTCTCTCCTTTGATAACCGTACCCGGCTCGATGGTTAGCGTAACCCCGTCGGTTACGTATACAAAACCGCTCAACAGGTTGTTATCTATAGCCTTTAAAGTCATATCGGATTTAATCTCACCTTGCAATACCACATCCTTGCCTTCCGGAGCATCTTCAGACACCGTCACAGCACAGGATGCAGTAAGACCGCCATCGTCGGTTTTTACAGTAATCGTGGCGGTACCCACAGCGACAGCCGTTACAGTACCATCACTCACTGTTGCCACTTTATCATCGGAAGAAGTCCAGGTCACTGTTTTTGTTGTAGCCTCAGATGGAGTGATCGTTACAGCCAGCTTAGCTGTTGCTGCCGGTTTTAACGACAAGGTTGTTTTGTCGAGTGCAACCGCAGTTACACTCACCTTTGCCGGATCGTCGTTATCGTCGCTACAAGCTACGTTTCCAAACATTGTGGCCATACATAACATGGCAGCCACACCTTTCAATAAAAACTTGTTCATAATAAAACCAATTTAGTTTGTATAAGTGATTTCAATTAAAATTTAACGGATACTCCCACGTTGAGGGTTACTCCCGGACGGTAACTGCGGACCAATTGTTCCACTTCACGTTTCGCTCCGTCCGCATCAGTCAGTTCCAGGAATTGTTTATACTCGATCTTCGAGTTCAGCAAGTCTTTGACACCGGCTTTCAGTTCCACATAGTTACCCAGCTTCTTCGAGAAACTCAGGTCCAGCGAGTTACAGGGCATCTCATAGATGTCGGGGATATCGTCGTTCGGGTTCTGCGCCGGTACGCCCACCGTTTCGATACGCTTGCCGATCCGGTTGTAAAGAATCGAGGCCGACAGCCCTTTCGTGTCATTCTGATAGAAAAGTCCTGTGTTGATCAGGTAAGGCGATTGTCCCTGCATGGCCCGGTCGCGTTCAAAAGAGCCTTCAGGGAAATATACTTTACTATGGATATAAGCACCGTTGAATACGAAACTCAGGTCTTTCAGCCCGATAAAGTCCAGGTGCTTCTTAATATCCACTTCCACTCCGAACGCTTTGGCATGATCGGCATTGTGATAAGTATACTGCAAACCCGACCCCGCCTCACGGTAGGTCTGCTCGATCGGATCGGCAAAGTATTTATAGAAACCGCCTATCGTCACCGTCTCGCCGGGGGAAGGATAAAACTCGTAACGCAGATCCACACTATTGGTATACGCATTCTTCAAATCTACATTTCCGGTGATATTGGCATCGAGAGCAAAGTCGTAATACACATAGGGAACAACCTCACGAAACTCGGGACGGTTCACCGAACGGCCATACGCCACCCTCACCTGCTGCTTGTCCGTCAGGCTGTAAGCCACATTCAGGGAAGGGAAGAACTCGGTCGAACTCTGATCGAGGTGCACCGGTTTAATACCATCCGACTCGTAACCGTCCAGCTTCAACTGGTAGTACTCCATACGGACACCGACATTTGCATTCAACTTTTCCCCGTAATTCAGCTTCGCAGACACATAAGCCGCTCCCAACAGATTATCGGAGGTATAAGAGTCGCTTTTGTTCGTACTCTCTTTCATATAAATACGGTCGGCGGAGATATTCTCGTCCGAGAAGATCGAACTGTAATCCCATTCGGCAAAGCGATTGTATCCGTTACCCAGCAGGTTGTAGACAAAACGACGGGCATCGAAATTACGTTTTTTGTATTCACCGTATACACCGGCATTCAAGGTCGGTTTGAACAGATCGGACACGGTAAAGATATGCTCGTAGTTGGTTGCCAGGGAAAAGCTGTTATCCTTCAGATCCTGATAATAGCGGGTGGGATCGGATACGTAATACTTCAGTTCGCCATCCTGTTTACGTTCCATCGACTTCACCACTTTGCGGTCGGGTTCGTTGTAGGCTGCATAGGCATAACCGGCCGTCCAGTCCACCTTGTCGACGTCGTCATTCCAGCGGTGCTCACCGGCCAGCTGACCGGCATAGGTGGTACGTCCGGTGTAGAGCGATTCCCATTTGCGGATATTTTCTTCCGAATAATAATCCGTACCCTGGCGTTGTGTCAGGGAAGATGAACCGCGCTGATTGAAGAAGTTACGGAACTCATATTTTATGTTTCCTTTCATAAAAGACCAATTGAACAAAGCGCCTAGCTTGGTCGTATTCTTATATTGCACATCGTCGTATTTGTAACGGTAAGACGACCGGTCGTTCGTCATATCATACGACAAGTAGTTGTTATTCTTCAGTTCGTAATAATCGTATCCCGTGCTATAATTCACGTTGGTGATATTTCCGACCTTCCAATCGCCGATATTGAACAGGCGGTTCATTGTAAAAGTCAGTTTCTGTTCCGGCAGTGCAGTGAAATGGCTGATGTCCCAACCCGTATTCACCCGGCGAGTAAAGGCGGCAGCATCCGAAGGGTTTACATCGTTCAGATGGGCAGGCGTACCGGAAGGCAGCGCACGTTTACCGGCACCGAAACCCAGATAGTCGATCGCATGCCCTTTCGTCAACCGAAAGTCACGGAAAGTAGCATTCGTATTAAAGCCCTGTTGATAAGAGATATTGAAAGTATTACCCTCCGGCACATTCTTCGTCATCAATCGCACGAAACCACCTGAGAAATCGGCAGGCAGTTCAGCCGACGGACTTTTATAGACCATCATATTATCGATAAGCGACGAAGGCAATACATCGAAGGAAAAAGCACGGCTATCCGTCTCGCTCGACGGTGTGGTAGCATTGTTCAGCCATACATTATTATAACGCTGTGCCAGACCGCGGACTACGATAAAACGGTCATCCACGATCGTGATACCGGGAATACGGCGAAGTACCTCGGCTGCATCGCTGTCCTGCGTCTTACTGATCTGCTGGGCGGATATACCGCTTACAACGGGAAGACTTTTACGTACCGTATTCAATACAGCCGTCTCCGTTCCCAGTTTCCGTTGGGCAACAACCACGACATTCTGCAACTGGAGGTCGGCATCCGACAGTTCGATCCGCAAAACGGTTTCCTGACGGGACACTACGGCCACATCCTTGATCGTTTCCGTTTTATAAGACACATAGGAAGCTTGCAAAATATATTTCCCCGGCTGTACCTTTTCAATACGGAAATTCCCGTCTATATCTGTAATAGCTCCGATAGTCGTTCCTTCAATGGATACGGTCGCCCCGATCAATGGTTCTTTAAATTTAGCATCCGTTACAGTCCCACAGATAACACCTGTTTGTGCCTGGACTGTCAGCGCAAGAAAACTTCCAAACAGCAGGAGGACCAGCATCCATAATCCTCTCTTTTCACGCTTATTTCTCATTCTTTTACTTGTTGTTACATTTATTTGCCGCAAAAGTAGAGGTGGAATATTTCAGTTAAATTTAAAAAGTATGACAATGCGATAACGGTTATTACAATTCATTGACAACACATGAAAGACAGACTAATCCCTTCTTAAAATATCTTTCAGTAGAAACACACAAACGCATATCGCTATCGAATTTTTACTACATTTGTGCCTTTATTAAAATAAGACATAAATGTTATTATATGAAGAACACTAAAATCTATCCGAAAGACTGGCTGCAACTGCATCCCTATAAACAATCCGGCCCTACCGACCTTTATTATACACGTATCGCCAACCAGATACACGAAATAATGGAACATACCGACCTGGTAAACTCCTTCGAAAAGGAAGATGCGATACAGGTTAGTATGCGTATGGCTGCTTACTTCGAAGATGTTATCTCCGGCCTGAATATCTGGCGGGCATTCATCACACAGTATAAAGAACTGACAGGCAACTATGTCCCTTTTTATACCGTCAGCGACCATTACTACGACGATGAAGCCAACTTCGAGGACGTCCGTTTCCTCCTTTGGCATTATCTCCAACAGTATCACGGTGTAAAAAAGGGTACCTTTGTCAACCCGGATAACCCTACCACCGAAGAGACGGCACGCCTCATCTACCAACTGTTTTGCCAGGAATGGACTACCGCTCCCGAAAATACCAAGATGCAGATGCTCTTCGCTCCGGACACATCCTACGAAACACCGGAACAATACGTTCCGCTATTGCACTGGTTCCATTACGACAGTTACCTGTCCGTCGACGCAAAGTTTAATTTGAGTGAGACGCTTAAGGAATACTGGAGCCAGAGCCCGGAGAACAGGAATAATACCGAAGCGCTTATGGCCATCCATAACTCGATGTCATATATCGACCGGACTGCCTTCCTGGCCTATACGTCACCGAAATGGTTGTCGCTGATCCTGCCGGAAACACACCCGAACCATGCCTTCTTCGTTGAAAGTGCGGAAAGTGCAGAAAGCTTTGTCGATCCAGCTATTCAGGAACGGGAAGAAAGCAACAAAAATATCTATAAGAAATTCGTAGAGATCGCCGACGGCAAACTACTCTTTTACATGAAAAGCAAGCAGGAATTCATCGACTTCGCCTCCGGACAGTTGAAACTGGAAGAAAGCGAATATACCCCGCTGGCAGATTGCATCGAATTCGACAAGTTTGCCGTATATGCTTCGCCCAAAGAGGGATTACAGCTTTTAGTAGACGGTATCGAATTCATCAAAGACGAAGCGAATCCCTTCTACGACGAAAAGAAAGCTTCCGAACAAGGTCTCGGCTTCTTCATTGTCAAACATTGCAGCATGGATTTGTTGAAAGCGCTCGAAGAACGAGGTATGCTAGCCGATGCACAGACCAAAAGCTTGCATAGCCCGGAACGTGGGAAAGCGATCATTCATGAGAACTGGAAGTTCCTGGCGAAGTATTTTTTGAGAGAGGGGTAAGAATAATTATTAGAAATAATTGAACCTACTTTTGGCTTGATCCAAAAGTAGTCAAAAGATCAAGGCTGCACCTGGTTCGCTACTCCGCATCCTGCGTTCGCTATCGCCTCCGAACTCGCTTCGCTCAAACAGCGGATGCTCCGGGCGCTCTCTACGGCTGCTGCGCTTTACGCTCGCCAGCTGAGGCCTTTCATAGGAAGCGGAGCTTCCTCTTAGGATGGCCGATAGCGCCTGTTTTAAAGGTGTCGGTATCGGCAATCCCCAAAGAACGCTTTGCGTTCTCTGAAAGGCCTTCGGCGGGTGAGCGTCCGCGAAGGGGAAAGACGAAGCGTAAGGAGACTGCGCTGTTTGAGCGAAGCGAGTTCGCAGACGACAGCGTAGTCTTTCACCGGAGCAGCGAAGCAGGTGCAGCCTTGAACTTTTGGTTACTTTTCTGTCAAGAGAAAAGTAACATTCAATTCTGTCAAATAGTGAATCCCCCTCCACTACTTATCCGCCGGATAAACAACTCCCAACTGCCTCCGTATCTCGTCGATAATCTCCAGGGTAATCAATGAATTCTCATGGCTATTAATAGACGACTCACGTTTTCCGGCCTGTATAAGATCCAAAAACTCTGCCACCTCATAATAATATTCATTCTTATCTGTCACTGCACTTATATCTATCGGCTCAGAAACAGCAGTCTTTCCTGCACCCGCCGGAATACGAGGGGTATAAGTAACCTTTCCTATTATATTTATACGATCCAGATTGATATTTCCATCCTCACCCTGTATCTCCGTAGGCAGATAGGAGTTAGCGATCTTTGAATAAAGGATAGTTGCATTCATCCCTTCATACACGAAATTAACTGCCCCTTGCCCGTCTGCCCCTGAAGAAAGGACTACACCTGTCGCCTCCACCTTTTGCGGGCGACCGAACAGTACGACCATCGGGTACAACGTATAAATACCAATATCCATCATCGCACCGTTCGACAACTCCGGCTTAAAAGCGTTCAATACTATACCTTCCCTGAACTTATCATAACGCGATGAATACTGGCAATAGCAAGAGAAATAACGGCGTATCGTCCCCAGCTTATGTATATTCTCACGTACGGCCCGGAAGTTTGGGGTTAGCGTGGGTTTCATTGCCTCCATCAGCGTCACGTTGTACTCCTGGGAAGCGGCAATCATCTCCTTTACCTCTCTCGCATTGGAGGCAAAAGGCTTCTCACATAATACATGTTTGCCATGTTTCATACACAGGATACTCTGTGAAGCATGCAGAAAATTGGGTGATGCAATATATACCGCATCGATCAATGGACTCTGCGCCATTTCCTCCAAAGATGTAAATGTATAAGGTATCTGATGTTTGGCGGCAAAAGCATCCGCCGTTTCCTGGGTACGCGAATAGACTGCCACCAATTCAAAACGCTCATCCTCCCGTGCACCGGCAATCACCCAGTCTGTTATAAAGTTCGTTCCGACTACTCCGAAACGTATTTTATTTATCGTTGCCATTCCTTTCTGTTTTTCCTCTATTTATTTAAATCGTAACCACTCTTCTCAAAACCAAGGTATCCCCTTCTATCACCAATTCCGGCACAACAATTGCACTATCCGGTGTCAGGCAGTAAGGTACTGAATCAGCCAGATCGTTTGCTTTCAGGCGGGCCATATGGTCGGTCGGATCGAGATAAGCAATCAGGTCCTCTTTATTATTCATCCACATATCGCGGGCAATGATTGCGGCATCAGAGGCCGGTTCGTATTTGCCTGTAAAAGTGAGGGCATCTACCAAAGCACCACCGAACAGGGTATCTTCTATATTCACTTTATCCTGCCATCCGGAACACAAAACCACAACATCACGCCCATGAAACAGACAATAGTCAGCCACCGCTTGCAGATTAACAAAAGCGCCCGTTACAACACGGTATGCCGATCGGGCAATCGTGATAGCCCGCGTTCCATTCGTTGTTGTAAAGATGATATCTTTGCCTGAAACCATCTCCGGAGTATAGTCGAACGGTGAGTTACCGAAGTCCGCAAAATCACAACGCTTCACATTACGCTCAGCTCCTACCAGCCAGCCTTTTTCCTTATATTCCTTCGCTTCTTCCACGGTTGCCACCGGGCGGATACTGCATACTCCGCTCTTAAAAGCAGCCGCCATCGTCGTCGTTGCACGAAACACATCCACTACTACGACAATCGCTTCCGGGTTATGATATACCGGGTACAAGGCCGGCGAGAAACAAACATCTATCTTCATATCTTCTCGTTTTTAACTTCAACATACCTACAAAAGTACTGGATAATTTGCTGAATACCTAGCCGACAAGCCTCCTAACCGGCTATTATATAAAAGTTTCTTTAATAAATATGAGGATTAACCAAATAACTCTGATAGAATGTTATAGTATATGTATTCGCTTATTTACCAGAAACCTTTTTACCCTTTGCTTGTTTTTTTATTACATTTTGAAAACGTTTTAAACTAAATCGTATGAAAAGAATTGTATCTTTTATCGTCGTTTTCACTCTAGTTATGGGGGGAATGACACATGTACAGGCTCAGAGTAAAGCCGCAGAAAAAGCAGAGAAAAAGTTAGAAAGAAAAGAAAAGAAAGAAGCTAGAGAAGCAAGAGATGCCGTCATGGACGAACAGGAATTCAACACAGCCCTGCAAGCTATCACTGACCAGTCTTTTGTATTGGAAGCTAACTCCGTACAACCAATGAACGGAATGGTTTACTATGTGAACTCTAACACAAACTTCGTCTCTTTGAACGACGGACAGGCAATGGTTCAGATCGCTTCCAACTCTCCGTATCCAGGTCCTAATGGTTTAGGTGGTGTTACCGTACAAGGTAGCGCATCTAATATACAGAGCAAACAGGATAAAGACGGTAACGTTTACCTGTCCATGAGCGTACAGGGTATCTTCATCTCCGCCACCGTCAATCTGGTTCTTATGAACGGTAGTAACCGGGCCACTGTTACAGTAGACCCGAACTTCTCAGGAAGAAACTTGACTATGGTCGGAACCTTGATCCCATACTCTCAATCAAACATTTTCCAGGGTACAACCTATTAATTAAAAAAGAAGGTATCCTTTTCAGGATACCTTCTCTATTTTTAGAATACTATTCTTATTTCTCAAACGGAATCATATACTGTACGAATGCTTCGATTGCTTCATAAGAAGCCAGCCCCAGTTCCTTGTACAATTCAGCTGTAGCACGGTTACGATCTTCAGCACGTTGCCAGAACAAACGTTCGTCGTCACCCAGGAACGGTGCGCTTTCTGCCTGTGACTGGTGTTTCAGGATCGCATTACGTTTGAAGCGTAATTCTTCCGGACTGATAGGAACTGCCATTTCGATGTGGTCCATTTCCCATTCCGCCCATGCTCCGCGATACATCCAAACGCGGCAATGTTTCAGCCATTCTTCGTCTTTCAGTTCGTCGATAGCAGCCAATACCGCATCCAGACAAACCTTATGTGTTCCGTGCGGGTCAGCCAGGTCACCGGCAACAAACATCTGGTCCGGTTGGATTTCCTGCAACAGTTTCTTTACGATAGCTACGTCGGCTTCACCCAGATCGTTCTTCTTAACAAGACCTGTTTCGTAGAACGGCAGATCCAGGAAATGAACGTTTTCATCCTTCACTCCTGAATAGCGGCAACCATGACGAGCTTCTTCACGACGGATAGTACCTTTCATAAACAAAACGTCTTTCTTTTCAGGTTCGCCATTTTCTACCTTTTCGAAACGCAGGTATTTGATGATCTCTTCTGCTTTATCCTTAACCGCTGTATCATTAGGAGAATATTTATCGCAAACATCACGCAAGTATTCGCAATAGCGGATTACTTCGTCATCGCCTACGGCAATATTTCCGGATGTTTCATAAGCGACATGTACATCGTGGTGCTGGTCGCACAAACGGCGCAACGTACCACCCATAGAGATCACGTCGTCATCGGGATGCGGACTGAACACGATCACCTTCTTCGGATACGGAGTAGCACGTTCCGGACGATTAGTATCGTCTGCATTCGGCTTACCACCGGGCCAACCGGTAATTGTGTGCTGGATATCATTAAATATCTTGATGTTTACATTATAAGCAGAGCCATATAATGCCAACAGTTCACCCAGACCATGTTCGCTATAATCTTTATTAGTCAGCTTCAGGATCGGTTTACCAGTCAACTGGCACAGCCAAACGATAGCACGACGGATCAATTTGTTATCCCAATCGCAGTTCGTAACCAACCAGGGATGGCTGATTCTTGTCAGTTCGTAAGCAGCAGACAGGTCGATAACTACCTTTACATTCATATGATTCTGTAAATAAGTAGATGGAACCGCTTCGCTAACCTTACCTTCGACTGTATTAGCAATTATACGGGCTTTATCTTCACCCCAAGCCATTAATATAACATTCTTAGCACGCAAGATAGTAGAAATACCCATGGTGATTACGCTGGCAGGAACATTCTCGATAGACTTGAATGTTCTGGCTGCTTCCTTACGGGCATCGTTATCCAGCAACACCAAACGAGTTCCTACATTTGCAGAAGAACCCGGACCATTGAAACCGATATTACTTGCATGACCGACACCCAGCAGGATATAATCGATACCGCCTACAACCTGGATCTGTTGTTCATATTGTCTGCAAAACTCAAAGATGTCATCTTTAGGGATGGAACCGTCCGGCGAATAAACATTTTTCGGATCGATATCCACTTGATCGAGGAACGATTCCTTCAGGTAAGTCAGATTACTGTTCGTCGATGCACTCAAAGGATAGAACTCATATACGTTAAATACAATCACATTACGGAAGCTCAATTGCTCCTCCTTATGCAAACGTATTAATTCTTTAAAGACACTCTGAGGAGAGCGTCCACCGGACAAGGCCAGAACAAACTGCTCGCCGGCATCCTGCTTCTTGCGTATTTGTGATGCCAGTTCCTTTGCGATCGCGAAAGAACCTTCATTTGCCGATTCATAGATGTTTGTCGGAATCTTTTCAAAACGAGTCAAAACTGATTGCTCGTAAGCGTTTTCCGGACGGTAATACCTGAGCGGTATACGCGTCAGGGTAATTTGAGAACTAAGGTTCGTCTTCATGTTTAATTACGATTTAGTACAACTTTTTTACTTGAACTACAAATATAACAATTCTCAAACAATTAATGATTAAAGAATCCCATCAAAAATATCTATTTACCTATAAATCGGTACTACGCCAATGTATTCGTTCCTTCCACCAAATGTCCCATCGACCAAACAGAGCGGACATTCAACTTACGGTCCAGAATAACGATATCGGCATCTTTACCACGTTGCAAAGAACCCTTGCGATCGTCTACACCCATCAGGCGGGCCGGGGTTTCGGAAGCCATACGGACTGCGTCAGCCAAAGGTACTCCGGCTTTCTGAGCCATCGTACGAACCAGCACATCCATCGTGGCAATACTTCCTACCAATGAAGAATGGTCGGCCAACTTACAAACGCCGTCTTCTATGATAATACGGGGATCGTCGACTGGTTTTCCACCATTGGCAGCATAAGCCAATGCATCAGTAGACAAACAAGTACGTTCCACACCTTTCAGCTTATAAACAAGACGCAGGATCGTTGAAGGCAAGTGCCGACCATCGGCTATCACTTCTACCGTCATATCATCTTCCAGAAATACGCTTTCTACCGTTCCTTCATATTTATATTCACGACGCTTATGGAAACCTGGCATCGCATTATAGAAATGAGCCGCATGAGTGAAGCCCGCTTCATAAGCCGCTTTAATATCGTCAAATTCAGCTTCCGTATGAGAGACGGCAGCCAAAAGACCTTTTGAACGGACATAACGGGCAAAATCCAATGCCCCCGGCAATTCAGGACTCGCATCCCAACGTTTAATACAAGTCGTACTTTCCAGTAACGATTTATATTCATCCGGGTCCGGATTTTTCAATGCATCCGTCAATAAGCTACCTGCCATCTTCGGATTCAGATACGGTCCTTCCAGTTGTAATCCCATAACAGGACTGTTTTTTTCAGCCATTACGCCTTCGCATAAGGCTACAGCTTTCTGAACTTCTGTCATTGGGAGCGGAGACAATGTCGGGAAAATAGAAGTTGCACCATATTTCATGTGGGCGTTCACTGCCCCGTGGAAAGCTTCTTTCGTACATTCTTTAAAATCATAACCACCGCCACCATGTATATTCATTGCCACGAAACCAGGAATGATATACATACCTTTGGCATCGATTATAGTAGCACCGATCACAGCCAAGTCGCTGTTCGTGACTTCCAGTATTCTACCATCGCTGATCAGGACAGAACCATCTTTCAGCCATCCCTGTGGTGTGAGTATCTGTCCGTTTATTATTTGTGTTAACATAACTTCTACTATATTTCTATTCCTGTTCTACCCGTTAAAACAATTTATTAGTGCCTTCCACCAATTTCCCCATAGCCCAGACAGCTCTTACATTGAGATCTTTGTCCAAGACCATAATATCTGCATCCTTGCCACGTTGTAAAGACCCCTTACGATCGTAAACACCCATTATACGGGCCGGTGTTTCAGAAGCCATACGAACAGCATCTTCCAGAGGTATTTCAGCCTTCTGCACAACAGTACGGATCAGGCGGTCCATGGTAGCGACACTACCAGCTAAAGCTGAACGGTCGGCCAACTTACACACTCCGTCTTCGATAATCACACGAGGATCGAAAGCTACCTGACTGTCACTGGCGGCACAAGCCAATGCATCAGTGATCAAACATGTACGTTCTACACCCTTCACCTTATATACCAGACGAAGAATTGTAGGAGGAACATGGATACCGTCGGCTACAACCTCAACAGTCATATCATCTATCAAATAGATACTTTCAACCGTACCTTCATATTTGTATTCACGCCGTTTGTGAAAACCGGGCATTGCATTGTAGAAATGTGTAGCATGAGTATAACCAGCCTCATAAGCAGTCTGGATATCTTCGTATTCGGCCTGTGTATGACCGACAGATGCCAATACACCTTTAGATGTAATATATTTACCAAACTGCATAGCACCAGGCAATTCCGGAGCTGCATCCCAACGTTTGATACAGTTGGTTTCTTCCAACAACGGAATATATTCTTCCGGATCAGGATTCTTGATATTTTCCGGAAGCTGACCGCCGGCCATTTTCATATTGAAATAATGACCTTCCAAATGTAACCCCAGAACAGGACTATCTTTTTCCGCCATCAATTTTTCCGTAGTAGCTGCCGCTTCACGAATCATCGGGATTGTCGAAGAAGATAATGTGGGGAAAATACTTGTAGTACCGTGTTGCATGTGAGTGGCGACTGCAGCCCGGAATGCCTCTTCCGTTCCTTCCATAAAGTCACGTCCACCACCGCCATGAACATGGATTTCCACACCGCCCGGAACGATATACATTCCCTTGGCGTCAATTAAATTCGCACCGACTATGGCCAGGTCACAGTTCGTCACTTCCAGGATCTTATTATCACTGATCAATACAGAACCATCTTTCATCCAGCCCTGTGGTGTCAGGATACGACCATTAATAATTTGAGTTAACATAATATTTGTCTATAATAAATTAGGCGTTTGTTATTTATCTCCGGATTACCGGGATGCTTTTTCGTTTAATTCTTCCAACTCTATGGTCAGTTCTGTCCATGTATCCATGGTATCTGACAGTTCTTTTTTCAAAGAAGAGTAATCGCTGTATAAAGAGGTATCGGAAGCACCTTCCGGTGTAGCCAGTTTGGCTTCGATTTCTGCTATTGAAGTTTCAAGTCCTGTTATTTTCTTCTCAGCTTCAGCCACTGACTTTTCTACTTTTTTAATCGCCTTGCTTTGTTCTTTACGAGCTTCATACGATAATTTATTCTGAGTAGACTGATCTTCCGTTTCACCTGAAGAAGATGCAGACTGAACAGTACGCTCCAGTTCGCGCAGACTATCCATCTTTTTCCTTTCCAGGAATTCATAAATACCGCCCAGATGTTCAATCACACGCTGATTACCGAATTCATAAACTTTATCTACCAGTCCATCCAGAAATTCACGGTCATGAGAAACCACGATCACCGTTCCGTCGAACTCACGCAAAGCATCTTTCAATACATCTTTCGAACGCATATCCAAATGGTTCGTAGGCTCATCGAGAATCAACAGGTTTACAGGCTCCAGCAGCAACCGGATCATTGCCAAGCGACTCCGCTCACCACCGGATAAAACTTTCACCTTTTTGTCGGAGGCCTCACCACCAAACATAAAAGCACCTAGTATATCACGTATTTTTGTTCGTATATCACCCTCTGCCACATAGTCGATTGTATCGAATACAGTGAGGTTATCATCAAGCAACTGTGCCTGATTTTGTGCAAAGTAACCGATTTTCACATTATGTCCCAGTTGAAGTTTACCTTCGTAATCTATCTGATCCATAATACATTTAACAAGGGTTGACTTACCTTCCCCGTTCTTCCCCACAAAAGCCACTTTATCACCACGATTGATCGTTAGAGTAACATTTTGAAAGATCAGATGGTCACCATAACTTTTTGCCACATCCTCCATAATTACCGGATAAGAGCCGGAGCGGGGAGCCGGAGGAAACTTCAGGCTCAACATAGCACTATCCACTTCGTCCACCTCGATGCGCTCTACCTTTTCCAACTGTTTGATACGTGATTGTACCTGCACAGACTTGGTGGCTTTATAACGGAACCGTTCGATGAATGCCTCCGTATCGGCCAGTTTCTTCTGCTGGTTCTCGAAAGCACGAAGTTGTTGTTCGCGGCGTTCCTTACGGAGCTCCACGTATTCGGAATATTTGACTTTATAATCATATATACTTCCCAGTTCGATTTCAATCGTCCGGAAAGTCGTATTATCGATAAAAGCACGGTCGTGAGAAACCAGAATCACCGCATTGGCACGGGTAGCAATAAAGTTCTCCAACCATTGGATTGATTCAATATCCAGGTGGTTAGTAGGCTCATCGAGCAATAACACATCCGGCCGGCGAAGCAACAACTTTGCCAACTCGATACGCATACGCCAACCACCGCTGAATTCAGATGTCGAACGGTCGAAGTCAGTACGTTTGAATCCTAATCCGATTAACGTACGTTCCAGTTCCGCATGATAATTGTTTCCTCCCATCATCTGAAAATGTTCGGAAAGATGTGTCACTTTATCTATCAGTTTCTGGTAAGATTCCGTTTCATAATCGGTACGTTCAGCCAGTTCCAGGTTCAGACGTTCGATCTGCTTTTCCATTTCCCGGATATGTCCGAAAGCCAACTCGGCTTCTTCCCTGACGGTATGTGCATCCGTCAGCTGCATCTGCTGTGGTAAATAGCCGATCGTTGTCTCTTTAGGTACACTGACCGTACCGGATGTCGGAGATTGCAAACCTGCAAATATCTTCAACATCGTAGATTTTCCTGCACCGTTCTTTCCGACCAGTGCGATACGATCTTTCTTATTTACTACAAACGATACGTCATCAAAAAGCGTAAAACCACCAAATTCAACTGTTAGTCCTTCAACTGAAATCATATTTATTTCTATTTACAGGTACAAAGATACAATTGTTCAGGGCTTCTTCACAAACTTTTCAATGAATAAGAGCAAGTTCTCATTGACAGGAAGGTCAGGATCGTTGTAAACAGCCATCTGAGCCTGACGGTCTGTCGTTGCACAATCCTTTAATACATGGTTCATACCATCTATCAAATTAATTTCGGCAGAAGGTAATGCTTGTTTTAATAATTCTGCATCTTTTACAGAGACCTGTATATCTGTTTTTCCCTGTAACAACAGGACAGGAACAGTCAGTTTCTTTATCTCTTTCTGCGGATCGTATTTATAGCAAGAGATCAGATATGGCTGAACAGAAGAACGAAATAAAGCCTGCAATCCCAGCGGCACACTCGGAACCAGCTTACCTGCTTTCAGGGAGTCGTTGATAGATATCACCATTTTCCGTATCACTTCAGGTTGCCCAGCCATCTGCTCTTCCAGCAGATCCGACATAGGCCGCCCCGCTCCTGCCAGCGAAATATATCCTTTCACCTTCGGATTATCCTGGCTGGCAAGCATCCCTACGAGCGCTCCCTCACTATGACCGGCTATATAGATACCATTCAAACGACGATCGCGGGATAAAAGATCAATCCATTCGCGTACATCTTTTATACCGTCTTCAAAACGCATGGAATACTCATCTTTCCCGGCACCTGCGCTGGATGCAATACCTCGTTTATCAAAACGCAGGGAGCCAATACCTCTCCTACCCAACTCTTCAGCCAGGTATTTCAACGAATTATTCTTCATACCAGCCACAGCCGAATTACCATCCATATCGGTTGGTCCTGAACCTGCAATAATCAAAACCAACGGAAAAGTTGCCGTTCCCGGAATTATCATCTTTCCATTGATCTTTCCCGATGAAGTACTCAGGCTAATTGGACGTTCATTTAACCGGACGGGCATCTGGGCAGAAATAAACAATCCCCAAAACAACAAACAAAACGATATCAATATTCGGTAAGATTCACATCGCATATACAATTGGATTATATTATATCCGACAAATCTAAGAAAACAAAATGATAATTTATCCATTTTCACCAAAGTAATCTATAGGGTAGAAATAAATTGAAGAATTTATTAAAGGAGGGAGAAAGCAGGGATAACATCGTTCTAGCAGAACTATTTAAAAACGACACTGCAAATATAGTATATTTTTTATTATCAATGCATAAATATATTAAAATACATAACTAAACACAACCCGTACAGCTACATTTGTTAATTATTAATTACTTGATAAAGTTAATTCATTTTCTTGTATTCTTAACCAATCCCAATTAACGCATTAAGGTACTGACGATTACTAATTATGATTAAGCCTGAGTTCTGCTAGGACTATGTTAACAACAACACTAGTATTAATTATCAATCAAAAAGCACATGAATTACAGGTCTATTTTAAAGCAAAATCAATTCTCTTTGCTTTTAATCGCACTTGCTTTTCCTGTTTCAGTAACCACATCTTCCCTGTATGCCACTACAGCAGAAGTATCTATTACCCAACAGAAAAAAGCCATAAGCGGAATCGTTTTCGACGGTGGAATGAACGAGCCACTAATCGGAGCGAATGTGGTCATTAAAGGAACAACCAACGGCACAGTGACCGATCTGGATGGAAAATTCACACTGGAGGCCAATCCTAATGACATCTTGGTAATCAGTAGTATTGGGTTTAAAACCGTAGAGATTAAAGCCTCTGAAGCAGCCAAAGGAAAAATCACACTAACAGAAGATTCACAGGCTCTCGATGAAGTCATAGTTGTTGGTTACGGTGTCCAGAAAAAAGCCAACCTGACTGGTTCGGTTGCTACTGTAAAAGCAGAAGCCATAGAATCCCGCCCAGTATCGAGTGTGTCAGCAGCCCTGGCCGGACAAATGCCGGGTGTTACTGCCATCCAAAGCACCGGAAAGCCTGGTGAACAGACAGGTAGCATTACTATTCGTGGCAAAAACTCTGTAAATGCAGCTAGTCCGCTGGTTATCGTAGACGGTGTACCGGGTAGTATGAACACGATCGACCCATCCGACATCGAAAGCCTGAATGTTTTGAAAGATGCCTCTTCAGCTGCCATCTATGGTGTGCAGGCTGCTAACGGTGTTATCCTGATCACGACCAAGAAAGGTAAAAAAGGAGAAAAAGCCAGTGTCAACTATTCCGGTAGCGTAGGTTGGTCTACACCTACTATGCGTCCGAAGTTTCTGGGATCTGCCGATTTTGCCATGTTATATAATGAAGCTACATTAAACGACAACCCGAACAACCCGCTTCGTTTCACAGAACAAGACATCGAATTGTATCGTAACGGATCGGATCCTTACGGACATCCGAACACTGACTGGTATAAAGAGACAATGAATAAGAATGCCATCGAAACGATGCATCACCTTGGAATCAGTGGTGGTTCGGAAAAAACAAGTTATAGTGCGTCAATCGGTTACACCCAGCAAAATGGTATGATCGATGCAAACAACTACAAACGTTTCAACGCACGTACCAGCATCGACTCACAAATCAATAAATGGTTCTCTGCCGGTTTGAATTTATCCGGTTACAGAGGTACTTTGATGGATAGCTGGAATCGTGTTTCCGGTATGACCCAGTTTACAAACCGCGCCACTCCGATAGAAGGCATACGCAATGAAGAAGGGACTTTCCTGTACCACGGTAAAGATAACCCGGTTGCATTATTGGGACGCGACGGTTTTAGAAGAGACATGAACCAACAGGTAAACGGAACTGTGTATGCTCAGGTAAATGTCCTACCGAATCTGACCGCTAAAGCCTTATTCTCTGTTCGTAATGATGAAAGAAGTGAAGAAGGATTTAAGGCTCAGGTAAATTACGGTCTTAAAAACGAAGCAACAACAGGTCTCCGCGAGGCTTACGAAAAACAGACTTGGTGGAACTGGTACACTACGCAGGTATTAATAAACTATAACGAAACCTGGGGCAAACACGACTTAGGTTTATTGGGAGGTTTCGAACAAATCGAACATACTTATAAAAGACTGGAAGCCGAACGTAAAGGAGGTGGCAATAATGAATTGCAGGAATCATTAAGTACACTAGATGCCTCTACACAAACGAACAAGGAAGAAAGATACGAAGTAGCTCACCGTTCATACTTTGCCCGTGCCCAGTACGGCTTTGCCGACAAATATCTATTTGAAGCCAACGTTCGTATTGACGGTTCTTCCCGTTTTGCTTCCGACAATCGCTGGGGTGCCTTCCCTGCTTTCTCTGCCGGTTGGAGAATCACAGAAGAAGAGTTTATGAAGAATGCAGATATCAGCTGGTTGAGCAACCTGAAGTTACGCCTCGGTTGGGGACAGACCGGTAACGAAGAACTTAAAGATGAAGAAGTATATCTGACTATACCTTCGTATGCATATCAGGAATACATATTAGGCAATAATCTGTATGCTACAACTTATGAAAGCCGCTACGCAAACAAAAACCTGAAATGGGCAACCGTTACCAGCTGGGAAGGTGCTGTCGAAGCTTCATTCCTGAACAACAGACTAGGTTTTGAACTGGCTGCTTACAAGAAGACTACTAACGACATGTTGCTATACCTGCCCGTGCAGGGTATCTTCGGTATGGACGCACCACGTCAGAACGCAGGAAAGGTGGAGAATAAAGGTTTCGACCTGAGTATCTTCCATAATAATGTGATAAATAAAGATTTCAAATATGATATCATGTTCAATCTGGCGTATGTACATAACGAACTGACAGACTTAAAAGGTACAGAAGGTAAGGATCCGGGTGACGGAAGAGATAACTTCTGGTACCTGGAAGGTCATCCTATCGGTTCTTACTACGGATATGTAGCCGACGGTTATTTCAATACGGAAGAGGAATTAAAGAGCCTTCCGAAACGTACCGGAACAGAACAACTGGGTGATATCAAATACAAAGACCTGAATGGTGACGGAAAGATCGACCTGGCTAACGACCGTACTGTTATCGGTAAAGAGTTTCCGAGCTGGACAGCCGGCTTAGGTGTCAATTTATATTACAAAGATTTCGACCTGTCGGTATTCTTCCAAGGTGCATTCGATGTGGATGCTTATGTGAATGGTGAAGCGGCTTATGCATTCTTCAACGGTGGTAAAGTATTGGAACGCCATCTGGATCGTTGGACTCCGACCAACCACAATGCTTCTTACCCGCGTATTACGATGTCCGACCAGATCAACTACCAGTTCTCTTCATACTGGCTGGAAGATGCTTCTTATGTTCGTCTGAAAAACCTGACACTCGGTTACAATGTACCGAAGGCATTGCTGAGTAAAATCAACCTGACACGTGTAAAAGTATTTATCACCGGCGAAAACCTGTTTACGATTACCGGAATGGATACCCTCGACCCTGAATCTGCACCAAGTAATTCCCGCGGTGGTCTTTACTCAAATGTAAGAAAGATTTCATTAGGTCTTAAAGTTGGATTTTAAATAACAGTTTATCAATCAGAAATATGAAAAAGAGTTTTATTTATATAGCTATTTCAGCAGTAAGCCTTCTGGGTTTTACTTCATGCAGTGATTTTCTGGATAGAATACCGCAGGATGAACTATCTGACGGCAGCTATTGGAAAACGCCGAATGATGCCAAAATGTTTGTTGCCGATGTGTACAGACAAATCCTACCAGGAAAATGGACCGGTGACATCGATGGCGATATCGATTCTGACAATGCCGTACACGGTATCAAATGGGCCGCAGGTAATGTTTCAAAAGGCATTTACGATCCGGGAGATATGGGGTGGACAGACGAGTATAAAGCAATACGCTCATGTAATATCCTACTGGAAAAGATCGACCTGATACCCGATTATGATCAGGCGGATAAAGAGGCTACCATAGGAGAAGCCCGCTTTATGCGCGGATATATCTATTTTGGTTTGATACAGACGTTTGGAGATGTACCGTATGTAGAAGGCACGCTCGACCTGCACGATATGGGCAGTATAACACGTACTCCCGCAGAAGAAGTATACGCCAAAATAATGGAAGACTTCGATTATGCTATCGCCCATCTTCCGGCACAATGGGGTAGCGGCGACTACGGACGTGCAACCAAAGGGGCTGCCAATGCAATGAAAGCACGTGCAGCTCTTTATTTCAAGCATTACGACTCAGCCGCCGATGCAGCTAAAGCAGTGATGGATTCCGGCGAATATGAACTGTTTGATGCAGCAAATACCGGACAATATGCCAAATTATTCTGGGAAGAACAGGAAGCTTGCAAGGAAGCAATCCTGGTAAGACAGAACATAGCTGGTAAAAAAGATGACGAATGTTATATCATTGGTTGGGAAGCATTCCCTACATTGGGATGGGGCGGTATTAACCCGACACAGAGCCTGGTGGATGCATTCGAATGTATCGATGGCGCTCCGATTTCCGAATCTTCTTTATATGACGAAACGAATCCGTTCGAACATCGCGACCCGCGTCTGGAAGTTTGCGTATTGCATGACGGAGAAACCATGTATAATGTAACAGTAAAGACCGCTCCATTGAAATCGAGCGGTAGTACAGGTGTAGCTCAACATAATGACGCAACAGCTACCGGATATTATCAACAGAAATGGCTCGACCCGAGTATCGACCCACAATCGGATGGATGGAACATGGGTAAAGACTGGCATGTAATCCGTTATGCAGAAGTATTGCTTACTTATGCTGAAGCGAAAAACGAAATTACAGGACTGGACGCTTCCGCTTTCGATGCCGTTAACCAGGTACGCCGCCGCGTAGGTATGCCGGATCTGCAAAACTCTGATGCGAGCAAGCCCACTTATTGCGGAACCCAGGATGCCCTTCGCCAGCGTATCCGTAACGAGTGGCGCGTAGAGTTCGCACTGGAAGGCAGCAAGCGTAAATGGGATATCCGTCGCTGGGGTATTGCCAAAGAGGTTTTGAATGCTCCGTTCCTGGGGATGAAATACAAAATGGTAGACGACCCTGCTAATGCGGACCCGAAAGATGAAGGAAAAGTATGTATCCTGTATCAGGGAGAAAACATCAAGCTGACAGGCAGCAAATATGAAGATCATAACTATTTGTTCCCGGTTCCACAGGCTGAACTCGATCTGAACCCTGCCTTAGGACAAAATCCGGGTTACCCTACGAAGTAATCTTGTTTATTTAGATCTATAATACATATGTCAGAGGAGGGAATATTTAACATCCCTCCTCTTTTCTTCGATTAAATAACCGATTGTACAAATGAAATATATCCAATATATTATTTGCTGTGTACTTTTTCTCATCTATTTCCTTTTATTGGAAGGACCGATGTTTTATATACCTTACTATCATGAACAACACCATTTATTCCTTTTCACCCAAACCTATTTGAATAGCCATCTTTCCACGCCGGGACAACCGCTCGATTACCTGACCGATTTCTGTATACAATTCTTTTACCTGCCTCATATCGGAAAAGCCTGGTTCGCATTACTACTCGCTCTCCCTTATCTTTTGAACGTCACGATTTGCCATAGACTAACAAAAAAATACGATCTGTTTTTATTCTCCCTATTCCCTTCTCTCTGGTTACTGATCCAATATCTGTCTGTCGACTTTCCGGTGACTCATCTGGTCGGCCTGATAGTTTGCCAGTTGTTTTTTCTGGGTATAAGTTCCATTACATCCAACCGGTTAAAGCTTATATTGCTTATTCCGGCGATTTCCATACTGTATCTTATATGCGGATGGATGTATCCGGTTATTACACTTGTCATTATACTTGTTCCAGCACTCTCAGCCTTATCTGTGACTCTCTATATAATAAAGAAGAAATACCGTACCTCCATCATTATCCTAAGTTTACTGGTTTATGCCGGAGGAACATTCTACTTTTTTATTTTTTCATACAGCATGCGTGAACGGCTGATTATTGAAGCAGAAATGCATCTCAAATCCGGGCAATGGGAACAGGTTGCAGACTGTTGCCGACGATACCGGGGCAAGAACCAACTGATCATGTATTTCAATAACCTCGCCCTTTACCATACCGGTAAAATGGCATACAACCTGTTCGACTTTCCACAAACAATGGGAGTACAATCGTTATACCTGCCCTGGAAAAGCGACAGTCGCCAAACGGAATACGGACATTATGTATATGAGCAACTCGGTTACATCAACGAAGCGCACCGCTGGGCCTTTGAAGCCATGGTTGTATTCGGCGAAACAGCTCCGAACCTAACTAACCTGATCTGTTATAACATCGTCAACCGCCGCCCGAAAGTTGCCATGCGTTTTATCCGAAAATTAAAACACTCTCTTTTCTACCATAAACAAGCAGAAGAATTAGAAAAACATCTTTTTTCCGGAGAGTTACCCGGATTAAAAGCGCTCTCCTACGATAAAACAGAGAAAGTACGTTTTGCCAACATACTGAACATTGGCCCCGAGCTCAATTATTTATGTGATAAAGACTCTACTAACCGGATGGCATTCGAGTATCTGATGAGCAATCTATTACTCAGCAACCAGTTAATCCGTTTTGCAGAAAACCTGAAAAGAATATGGGCTTTCTCTTATCCGGAATTTCCCCGGATATACGAGGAAGCACTCTACATCTACCGCCTGGGAGTAGATGAAGAAACCTTCAACAAACTGGGTTTCAAAATCAGCCCGGCCACAGAAGAGAGATTTAAAACTTATTATTTCCTTTATCAGAAAAAGGATATGCAAGAACTAAAAAACAAGTTCGGCAACACCTACTGGTATTACCTCAACTTTCTCAGCCCTTATGGAAACAAAATCATCGACAAATAGACTGCTCCTATTACTAGTAATCATAGTATGCAGCTGTACTCAATCCCGCATAACCCCTGAAGTACAGACCGATAAACCCGTCTCCATCTTCCCCGATTACACCGGAGTAACCTTCCCTTCCAATATAGCTCCTCCCAACTTCAGGATACAGGAAGACGGAGAAGAATTTTACACGGAAATAGGAAGCAAAGACAAAGCTTACATCACACTCCGGAACAGTCAGTCATCCGTAATTATCCCTCCCGACAGATGGAAAGAACTGACTGAACAAATAGCCGGCAATACGTTTTATATCCGGATATGTATCCTCCAAAACGGTAAATGGACTCAATATCCTGATATAACCAATGTAATTGCACATTCAGCCATAGACCCTTATCTCGTCTACCGCTTACTCTATCCGGGCTACGAACTGTGGAACCAAATGGGTATTTATCAGCGCGACCTGACCTCCTACGAGGAAACTCCCCTCATCGAAAACCAATCCATAGAGAAAGGTTGCCTGAACTGCCATACCTTCTGCCGGAACTCTCCGGAGACAATGATGATACATATACGTGGAGAGCTGGGAGGCACCTTGATTTATCGGAAAGGAACTATAAACAGGACGGAAGTCAAAGCACCGGGAACGGGTAACTCCGGAGCCTATGCTTCCTGGCATCCGGGAGGCAGATACCTGGCCTTTTCCGTCAACGAAATTCAACAGTACTTTCACTCTACCGGTCCTAAAGCAGTAGAAGTATCCGATTCAGAGTCGGATCTGGTCATACTGGATACGGAAACAAATTCACTTATAACGGATAGCGCCATCTACGGAGAAAAGTGGATGGAGACCTTTCCGACCTGGAACCCTGCCGGAAATATGTTGTATTATTGCCGGAGTAAAGCAATAGACAAAAAAACTCTGCTCGATAGTATCCGTTACGACCTGTACCGGATTCCTTTTCATGTAGAAGATGAGAGTTTCGGTACTCCCGAGTGTGTATTCAATGCGTCCGAAACGGGTAAAAGCATCTCTTTCCCTCGTATTTCTCCAGACGGAAAGTTCCTGATGTTTACCTGTTCCGACTATGGGAACTTCTCTATCTGGCATCCGGAAAGTGAATTATATCTACTCAACCTAGCGACAAACAATATACGTAATATGGAGGAAGTAAACAGTAACAATGTGGAAAGTTTTCACACCTGGTCATCCACCGGAGAATGGTTTGTTTTCAGCAGTAAACGGTTGGACGGATTATGGGCACACCCTTATATAGCAAGCTTTAACTGCCAGACAGGCACAGCCGGAAAACCCTTCATTCTCCCCCAGGAAGACCCTGATTTCTACCTCGATTTCACGAAGACATTCAACCTTCCGGAACTGATTACCAAACCCGTAGAAAACAGGGATGAACTGGTTGGCGGATACCGAAATAATTACTATCTTCGCCCACAATTAACTACTAACATCAATTACAATAATTCATGAAGAAAAAAGGATTAACATTATTAGTGGCGACCACTTTAGCCAGCAGTGTATTATTTTCCTCTTGTATCGGATCGTTCGGTTTAACAAACAAGCTTTTGGACTGGAATAGAAATATCGACAGTAAGTTTGTAAACGAATTAGTATTTATTGCTTTCTGGATTGTTCCCGTTTACGAAATATCTGCGCTTGCCGACGTATTGGTTCTTAACTCCATCGAATTCTGGAGTGGAAACAACCCTGTTGCAGATGCAGGTACTGTTAAAACAATAGAAGGTAAAGAGGGCGTTTACACTGTTGAAACGAAAACTGACGGATACCATATCCAGAAGGAAGGTGAAGAAAAAGCAATTGACCTGGTATTCGATGAAACAGACAAGAGCTGGAGCGTTGAAGCAGATGGCGAAACAACCAAATTACTGAAGTTCAAAGACAATGACGAAGTCGTTATGTACCTGCCCGACGGTAAGGAAATGAACGTTGAGCTGAATCAGGCCGGTGTTCTGGCATTCCGCCAGGTGGCTGAAGGATATTCTTTCTACGCAGCAAAATAAGCTGTATCTAAATTCATAAGGGTGTACCAAAAGTATACGTGCTATCATACGGACTTTTGTTATACCCTTTTATTAAGCTATACCAATCTAAATAAATACAGATGAAACACTCTATCAAAAAAGCCGTGCTCTCAGGAGCATTCAGTTGCTTCTTATTGGGGTCTGTACTGGCTGACGGTACGACTACCCCCCAGACCACGAAGCCCTATTGGCAAGACGTTCAAGTCGTTGCCGTAAACAAAGAGCATCCACGCACCTCATTTATGACATATGGTGACCGTTCGACAGCTCTCACTTCCCGCTTTGAAAAAAGCCCGTATTATTCATTATTGAACGGTACATGGAAGTTCTTCTATGTAGACTCTTATAAAGACCTTCCCACTAATATCACAGATCCTTCTGCCAGCACCGCATCATGGGACGATATTACTGTACCGGGCAACTGGGAAGTACAGGGACATGGCACAGCTATCTACACAAACCACGGTTACGAGTTCAAGCCACGTAATCCGCAACCTCCGCTATTGCCGGAAACGACCCCGGTAGGTGTTTACCGCCGCGACTTCGAAGTGCCGGCGGGCTGGGACGGACGCGATGTATATCTCCATATCGCCGGAGCCAAATCAGGTCTTTACGTATATGTGAACGGCCAGGAAGTCGGTTACAGCGAAGATTCTAAAAACCCTGCAGAATTCCTGGTCAATAAATATCTGCAACCGGGTAAAAACGTACTCACACTGAAGATATTCAGATGGAGTACCGGCTCTTATCTGGAATGCCAGGACTTCTGGCGTATCAGCGGTATTGAACGCGATGTATTCCTGTGGTCGCAACCGAAGGTGGCAGTTAATGACTTCCGCGTGATCTCCACACTGGACGATACATATAAAAACGGTATTTTCAAGCTGGCTGTGGACATTAAGAACCACACCAAAGAGGCAAAAGACATTACCGTATCTTACGAATTACTGGATGCAAAAGGCCAATCTATTGCAACAGCCGATAATAAGCTATGGGTAGGTGCCAACGATATCAAAACAGTCTCTTTCGCAAAAGACCTGAATGACATCGCAACTTGGAGTGCCGAACATCCGAACCTTTACAAACTGTTGATGACAGTAAAAGAAGACGGTAAAGTAACGGAAGTTATTCCTTATAATGTTGGTTTCCGCCGTATCGAAATCAAGCCGATCGATCAGATAGCCGGCAACGGTAAGCCTTACACTGTCCTGTTATTCAACGGACAACCGATCAAGTTCAAAGGCGTAAACATCCACGAACATAATCCACTGACCGGACATTATGTAACGGAAGAACTGATGCGTAAGGACTTCGAGATCATGAAAAAACATAATATCAACTCAGTTCGCTTATGCCACTACCCGCAAGACCGTAAGTTCTATGAACTTTGTGATGAATATGGTTTATATGTGTATGATGAAGCGAATGTGGAGTCACATGGTATGTATTATAGCCTGAGCAAAGGCGGCTCACTGGGTAATAACCCGGAATGGTTGTTACCGCACATGGACCGTACAATGAATATGTACGAACGAAACAAGAACTATCCGTCGGTAACTATCTGGTCGCTGGGTAACGAAGCCGGAAACGGTTACAACTTCTACCAGACTTACCTGTATGTTAAGAATAAAGATAAAGAACTGATGAACCGCCCCGTAAACTACGAACGTGCTTTGTGGGAATGGAATACAGATATGTATGTACCACAATATCCGAGTGCCGGATGGCTGGAAGAAATAGGAAAAGAAGGTAGCGACCGTCCGGTAGCTCCTTCCGAATATGCACATGCTATGGGCAACTCTACGGGTAACCTTTGGGGACAATGGCAAGCTATCTATAAATATCCGAACCTGCAAGGCGGATGGATCTGGGACTGGGTAGACCAGGGTTTGCTTGTTAAAGACGAGAACGGAAAAGACTATTATGCTTATGGTGGCGACTTTGGTGTAGACATGCCTAGCGACGGTAACTTCCTTTGCAACGGTCTTGTTAATCCGGATCGTACTCCACACCCGGCAATGGCAGAGGTGAAGTTTACTCACCAGAATATAGGTTTCGAAGCTGTAAATGCAGCCAATGGTGTATTCAAGATTACTAACCGCTTTTACTTCACTAATCTGAAGGATTATATGATTACCTATACAGTGAAAGCGAACAATAAAGTAATCAAGAGCAATAAAGTGTCACTTGATCTTGCTCCGCAGACTTCACAAGAGATAACTATTCCCGTAGCCGATCTGAAACCACAGGCTGGCACGGATTATCTGGTTAACTTCGTCGTTACATCAACCAAACAGGAAGGTCTGGTTCCTGCCGGTTACGATATCGCACAGGACCAGTTCCGTTTGCCGATCGAAGCAGATAAAGTTGCTTATAAGGCCGGTGGCCCTAAACTTACGGTATCAGAAGAAGGAGACAATGTGAAAGTTACATCTTCCAGGGTTAACTTCGTATTCGATAAGAAAGCGGGAGTTGTTACTTCTTATAAAGTGGGCGGAACAGAATACTTCAACGAAGGTTTCGGTATCCAACCGAACTTCTGGCGTGCACCCAACGATAACGATTATGGTAGCGGCGACCCGAAACGTTTGGAAATATGGGAATTGTCAAGCCGTAACTTCAATGTAACGAATGCCTCCGCTGAAATAGTCGACGGCAATGCTATTGTAAACGTCGATTATAAATTACCGGCCGGTAACCAGTTCCTGATCACTTATAAGATCTACCCTGACGGTGTTATGAATGTGGCTACCCACTTCACTCCTGCTCATCTGGATGGCGTAAAGATCGGTATCTCCGAAGCAACCGCCACAGCAACGTTCTCGCCAGGACGTGATAAGGTAAGCGAACGTGATAAAATGGTTGTTCCCCGTATCGGTGTACGTTTCCGCCTGCCGGTCACTATGAACCAACTGGAATACTTCGGACGCGGTCCGTTAGAAAACTATTGGGATCGTAAAGCCGGTTACATGATCGGACAATACAAGAGCACAGCAGAAGATCAATACTTCCCTTATGTTCGTCCGCAGGAAAACGGTCACCATTGCGATACCCGTTGGATGACACTGGGGGGTAAGGGTAAAAACCTGTTGATCGTAGCCGACGACGAAATGGAATTCAATGCAATGCGCAACTCCGTTGAAGACTTTGATGCCGGTAAGACAACCAACCGTCCGTATCAATGGAACAACTTCACGCAGGAAGAAATTAACAACCGTCCGAATATCGGCCCGTACGACAAACCTCGCCAGACACACATCAACGATATCACCCCACGTAATTTCGTAGAGGTATGTGTCGACCTGAAACAAGAGGGATTGGCCGGTTACGATAGCTGGTATTCCCGTCCCGAACCTCAATACACATTACCTGCAAACCAGGAATATAAGTGGGGGTTCACTTTGATTCCGGCAGAAAATGCCAACAGTGCACAAAAGAAAGCTGGATATAGTTACAAATAAATAGACACTGTTATGTGAAAAAAGCGATCTCTGTTAACCAGGGATCGCTTTTTTATTTATTATCAATGCGTAAACTATCTACTTCACATCAGGAAACTATACAAAGCCAACCGTATATCCGAATAACGGAACACATAGCCGGCAGAAAGCAGGCGGGCAGGATAAGCCTGCTGCCCTTTAGTTAGAAGTTCTTCTCCTTCCCCATACAGATAGCGGAACACTTTTCCGGGGATAGTCAGCCACGCCGGACGATGCAATACGTCAGCGGTAGCACGGGTAAATGCCCGGTTTGTCAACGGTTGGGGAGAAACCAGGTTCACGACACCTGACAGATCCTCATGTTCAATGATAAACTGGATGGCATTTAATACATCTTCTATATGTATCCACGAAAATCCCTGTTTACCGGAAGCGATCTTTCCACCGACAAAGAAGCGGAACGGAAGTAACATCTTCGGCAGAGCCCCACCGTCCTTCGACAAGACTACACCCAAACGGGCCACGACCAATCGTATATCCCGCGACAGCTTCTGCGCCTCCTCTTCCCATCGAATACAGACATCAGCCAGAAAACCGGTACCTTCCGACGTACTTGTTTCCGAATAAATACCTTTATCCGGATAAATACCAACTGCTGAAGCCGAAATAAATAACTTAGGCTTAACAGGCATCTCATTCAGGATCGACACCAACCGCCGCGTCGTATAAACACGACTGTTCTTTATTTCACGCTTAGCCTTACTGGTCCAACGTTGATTGATTGTCGTACCGGCCAGATTGATTACAACATCACATCCGGTTAGTGCTTCTTTCAATTTATCATCGGTCTTGAGACGAAACATCGAATGTTTCAAAGGGACAACAATGTTTCCCCTGTCAGAAAAGAAATCCGTCAAGTGCCGTCCTATAAAACCGGAATTACCACTAATTGCGATCTTCATCTCCTTTTTTAATCTATTTTGCTTCCCTACTAGAACAACCGGAGAAAGTCGTTTGTTTTAATCAATTAGGAAGAATTGTATTAAAAAAGGATATAAGCAGATTTCGCTTCATGCCTATTTGATTACTTCTTTCAATTTATTATGTAACTCTTCGCCGGTAATATTCTTTGCTATAATCACACCGTCGGGATCGAGCAACACATTGGATGGGATACCACGAACGCCATATAAAGCGGGGATTTCTGAGTCCCAATACTTCAGGTCGGAAACATGTGTCCAGGTCAGGTTGTCGTCGGCGATTGCTTTCAACCATTTATCTTTATTATTATCCAGAGAAATACCCAGAATAGTAAAGTTCTTATCTTTATAATCCTGGAATGCTTTCACGACATTCGGATTTTCGCGACGGCAAGGAGGACACCAGGAAGCCCAAAAGTCCAGTAAAACATATTTACCACGGAAATCAGCCAGGGAAACTGCAACACCGGCAGTATCCGGCAAAGAGAACTCGGGAGCCGTCTTGCCGATTTGTACGTTTTCCAGTTGTTTGATGATACCGTCCAGGTCTATTACATAAGGACAATCAGCCAATGCCGGAGAGATCTTTGCACGAGTCGCTTTCAACTGATCCAATGGCAACTGATAGGTGAAGTAACGATACAGATAGAAAGCTGCTGCCGGAGAGTCCGGGTATTTGCTGATCAGGCTGTCGATATCGAAACCTTCTTCAAAAACCTTACTCTGGTTTTCCTGGAAGATGGCATTCACCGGAGAGTTCTGTACGATAATTGTCTCGCCGTCATTCCCGATCGTTACATCCATATTGGTATTCTCTACAAAGAACTGTACCGGATAATTCATATTCTCGGTTGCCAGACCATACAGAAGTGGCTGGTCTACTTCACCTTTGAATGTAAACTTACCGTTCTTGATCTCGGCAGTATCCACATCGAAGAACATTTTATTACGGAATGATTTCAGATAGATTTCGCCATCCGGTATATTCTCCACGACTCCGTTTATCACATAGCCTTTAGGTGTTTCCTGACAACTAGCCAGGAGAAAGATGGCCATAACCATCATTAATAATTGCTTCATTTGACGTTGTTTATTTTTTATTGTTGACATCGGGATGATGATACCTTCCTTTCTTCAAGGTGATCTTACCATACTCTATAGCACGCACCGGACAACGATGAATACAAGCGACACATTGTACGCAGGTATCAGACCAGACAGGTTTCCCGTCGGTCAGCGTGATCGTTCCGGTCGGACAAACTCGTTCGCACAAGCCACAGGCAATACAGTCGTCCGTCACCCGAAAGGAATTCTTCCCTATGGCAAAGTTAGTAAAAAGAGGATATATCCAGTAGCTCTTCAGCCCGGGCAGGCTTCCTTTCTTGTATAAATTAACGTTTTTACCTTCGCGGATAGCGGTAATGATAGCGTTGACAGCCGAAGGTGCATCTTTCAGTTTCTCTTGTTCCACCTCTTTATTGTCTACATCGAAGCCTGGCAACAGGATATAATTATTCGGCATAATGACTGAATAGCTATCGGTTAGCATGACACCTTTCTTCCGCAGTACTTTCCGCATTATATCATCCGTGTAGCCACATTCGTCGCCACAGGTAGAGATGGAATAAACCGGCTGTTTATCGTATCCGGTCAGCTTCAGACCAGAGATAAAGCGAGTTACAGGAACGGCCGGTCCCCACGAATGCACCGGGTAAACAAACAGTACTTTCTCGTCCTCCCTGAGCGGGCAGACAAATTCCTCTTTACCTGTTTTTAACTCATCTGCTATCGATACTACAGGCTCTCCCAAAGCAATGCTTAACGCATTCGCTACCCAACGGGAGTTACCGGTTCCTGAAAAGTAAAATATCATACGCGTATCTCTTATTTGGTCACAAAGATAAATATAATTCAGAATTATTACATCTCCACATCCCAAACCCCGGCACTCTTCTCTAACTCTACAAGCGCGGTACTGTAATTAAACAGTGTTTCAATGTATTGAGCCTGTACATCATCATAGGTTCGCTGGGCATCCAGAACTTCCAAAAGGGAAACTTCTCCCCGATTATAGCTATACACCTTCCCGTCTATCACTTCACGGGCAGCATGGAGCATGCCATTTTCGTAATGGCCGACCTGCTGCGTCAAAGATTGATAACTACGGTAAGCCTGCATCACTTCGGTTTGTACCTGCAACAAGGCCTGCTGATATTGTGTCTCCGCCTGTTGTTCCCGGAAACGGGCGGCACGGACAGCTCCCTTATTAAAGTTCGAAAACTTCAAAGGAATAGCAATGCCCGCCGTGACTCCGGTAAAGGGAGGAGCCGGAGCCTCTTCATTATATACCCGGGCATTCTTGCTCACTGCGATAGAGAGATCGACATCCGTATTCCGTTCACGACGTGTTGCTTTCAATGCGCGGGAGGCTACTTCTTTATTTTTCAGAGCAGCCACCAGGTCGGTACGGTTCTCCGAGGCGGTAGAGATCAGGTCGGCCAGTACGAAATCACGAGGTGACAGATGCAAAGAGGCATCAGGCACATATAAAGTATCATGGGCTACCGAGCCGGTCAACAGGTTCAGGTTGGAAAAGGCATTATGCAGATCGGTTTCCGCCTGTAACAGTTCATTTTTAAGGATACCGGCTTCCAGACGGCTTTGTATGGCATCTATCTCCATGATCTTCCCCAACTTAAAACGTACACTGTCGCTCTCGGCAAGCTGGCGGATATTCTCGTAAGCGTTCTGCTTTACCTTATATAACTCATATTGCTTCAGGGCCTCCAGATAAGAGACCGTTGCATCCGCCCGCAGATTACGGAAATAATCGGCAAGCAATGCCTTCGAAAGCTCGCTCTCGCTACGGGCCAAGGCGATATTGGCCCCACGCTTTCCGAAAGAGAACGTCTTACTCAACTCCACTTCTACCCCTTCTCCCATTTGCAGACTGTTATTCTCGTTGTTGAAATAAGAGACAGAGAGGTTGGGATCGTTAAACACCTTTGAAGCAACCACCTGCGCTTCTGACATATCCACATTCAGGCGCTCGGCCGCGTACTCCAGGTTACCTTCCGTCACCTTCTGCATATACCCACGATACGAGAGGGGGACCATCTGTTGAGCACCAGCAGCCAAACTTCCGGCAAGCAGGCACATTGTAATATATTGTCGCATATCTATTATTCTTTTTATCAGTACTTTCTAATTCTTTTCTCCCTACCTAAACAGTCGTATCCTCCGGCTTAACAGGTAGCGTATCTTCATCTAAATAATGCTTTTCTACCAGATAATACAAAGCAGGAAGCACATAGAGGGTGATAACGGTTGCAAACAGCAGACCATACACGATGACGGTTGCCAACGGACGTTGCACATCCGAACCTATACCGGTGCTCAAAGAAGCCGGCAGCAAACCGAGCACAGCCACCGTCGCCGTCATCAGGATCGGACGGAAACGGTGTTTAGCCCCTGTAATGATAGACTGCTTGAAACCGCGGTCACGACTACGCAGGTTATTGATATGGGAGATCATGATCACACCGTTCTGGATAGCCACACCGATCAACGCAATAAAACCGACAGCGGAAGATACATTCAGCGTCATTCCCCGGACATTCAATGCCAGCATGCCGCCGAAAAGAGCCAATGGTACCACACACATCATCAGGGCGGCCTGGCGGAACTTTCCACAGGCGGCAAACAACAAGAGCAACATAATACCCAAAGCTAGAGGAACGACAGCCGCCAGACGGTTATAGGCACGATATTGGTTCTCGAACTGTCCTGCCCATTGCAGGTGTACGGTGTCGTGATCATACTTCACCTCCTTATCGATCAGACGGTTCGCCTTATTCAGGAATTCGGTCAGATCTACACCACGAAGGTTGACATGGATCGTCAGGTGACGCTTGTTCATCTCACGGGAGATAGTACTGGCACCGGTAGTCATCTTCACATCAGCCACCTGAGAAAGGGGTATCTTCGCCCCTGCTCCGTTCGTCAACAGCAGGTTACCGATGCTTTCGGGCGAGTTACGGCTAGCATCGTCGAAGCGGCAGATCACATCGTAACTTTTACTGCCGACAAAGATCTGCGAGATAGCTTTTCCTCCGATAGCCAGCTCGATCATATCGGCGACGTCGGAGAAATTGAGACCATACTGCGCAATACGGTCACGGTCGGCGATGATTTGTAACTGGGGCAGCGGCGGTTCCTGGTCGATGGCGACATCTGCGGCTCCCGGGATCGTTCGTAATACATTCACTACCTTGTCGGCGATATGGCGGGTATCGGTGATATCATCGCCATAGACCTTGATGGCCAGGTCACTATGTGCACCGGCAATCTGGTCCATAACCATATCGATGATCGGCTGTGAGAAACTGACGGTATAGCCCGGCATGACCGAAAGCTTCTCCGACATTTCCTCGATCAGGTCTGCTTTTGTCTTACCGAACTTCCAGGTATCGTACGGTTTCAGGCCAACCCCGCATTCGATATGGGAAAGAGAGAAGGCTTCGGCTCCCTCGTCATCGCGTCCTACCTGGGTCATTACGTAAGAGACTTCATCGAATTGTTTCACTACTTTGCGCAGTTCGGCTCCCATCTCTTTCGACTTCTCGATAGAAATACCGGGCGGCAACTGAACCTGTATCCAGATTGCTCCTTCGTCAAGGGGTGGCAGGAAGTCTTTCCCTACCGTATAACTTAACACACCGGCAGCAACAAGAATAACAAGTAACGGCATCAATACCCGCTTAGGTTTATCCAATAAGGCAATGATCTGCTTATGATAGATCTCTCCCATCTTCTCCAACCAGTGGTTATGATAGATCTTGCGTGGCTTGCGATAGGCATAGAAAGCCAGTCCCGGTATCAGAAACAAGGCGACAGCCAAAGCACCCAACAAGGCATAACCCACAGTGTAAGCCATCGGGGTAAACAGCTTCTTTTCGATATGTTCGAAAGCAAACAAGGGAAGATAAGCGGTGATAATAATTAATGTAGAGAAGAAGATCGGGCGAGCTACTTCTGTGGTACGCCGCAAAATAGAGTCCTCCGTCAGCACCTCGTCCGGATGTCGCTCTCGTTTCTTCAGAACGGTTTCCATCATCACGATCGCCCCGTCCACCAGAATACCGAAATCAATAGCTCCCAGTGAGAGCAGGTTGGCCGGAATATCGGTCAGTTGCATCAGGATAAAAGCGATCAATAACGACAACGGGATGGTAAGTGCTACCAGCAAAGCACCGCGCCAATTCCCAAGGAACAGGATCAATACCAATACAACCAGCACCATTCCTTCTAACAGAGTATGGGATACGGTGTGCAAAGTCGTATCTACCAGACTGGTACGATCCATAAAGACATGCAGGTGGGTTCCTTCGGGTAAGGTCTCGTTATTCAGTTCGTCCACAGCCTGATGCACTCCTTCCAGCACCTGGGATGGGTTCTCGCCGCGAAGCATCTGCACAATACCTTCTACCCCATCGGAATAGTCGCGCACGCCATCGAAAAAACCTAATACGCCCTTACGTTCCAGATTCCCGTATTTCAAGGTTCCCAGATCGTCGAGATAGACAGGAACTCCGTTCTCGGTCTTGATAACGATACGTCCCAGATCTTTCAGGTCTTTAACCAGGCCAATACCACGGATCACATAACTCAGGTCGCCACGGCTCAACATACTGCCACCGGCGTTTACGTTATTCTTTTCAATCTTCTCGGTGATATCTCCCAGTGTCACATTATATTGTTCCATCTTATGCGGGTTCACCTCTATCTGATACTGGGTGGTGATACCTCCGAAGTTACTGACATCGGCCACGCCTGTCACCTGTTTCAGACGGGGAATGACGACCCATTTATGCAGGTCGGTCAGTTCGCGTATATCCAACTGGTCGCTTTCCAGTACATAACGGAAAATCTCACCGGTCGGAGAAGTCAACGGGTTAAGTCCAGGCACCGCATCATACGGAAGTTCTACATCAACCAAACGTTCCTGTACCCGCTGACGAGCCCAGTAATCGTCGATACCGTCGTCGAACACCAACACGACCGTCGAGAGGCCGAAGGTGTTTTTACTTCTCATCACATTCAGTCCCGGCATACCGTTCATGGCCCTTTCGATAGGGATACTGATCTGTTGCTCGATCTCTTCGGCAGCCAGGCCGGGCACCTGTGTCACTACCTGTACGGTGGTATCGGCAATATCAGGATAAGCGTCGATCGCCAGCTTTGTCCATGAATAGTATCCTACTACGGCCAGGAACAGGAATAGTACGAACATCAGTCCACGCCGATGTATCGCAGTATAAATTATCTTTTTCATACTGGTTACCGGGCATCAAGTAAATAAAAAGCTCCGGTCGTCACAATGGTATCACCGGGAACAAGGCCGGAAAGGATCACCGTCTTCCCTCCTTCGCTGACAGAGGTCGAGACCTTTTGCTTTCGGTAGCAGTTGTTTCCGAGCGAGACCAGTACATAAGCACTTTCTTCTTCCTGAAGGATGGCTGAATCCGGGATACGGATCATTTCAGCGCTACGGTCGCACAGCCGGACTGTTCCATACATAGCGGGTTTCATCAGGTGGGAACCGTTGTCGCATTCGATCAGTACTTCCACCGAGCGGGTATCCTCATCCAGCATTTCGCTGATATGATATATCTTCCCCGGAAGCGGTTGGTGGGGCATAGCGACCAGACGGATCTCCACACTGTCCAGCGATTGTATCATTCCCATATCCTTTTCCTTGACATGGGCGGCTACCCATACTTTATTCAGGTTGGCTATGACGGCTACCGGTTCTGCATCTTCCTTGATATACTGGCCGATCACGATACGGTCGGTAACCACCTCTCCGGCTATCGGCGAGCGAACAACAAGCGGTTGCCCCAGTACCAGGTCTTCGGGATCTATCTGGAAAACCTTCAGAGCAGCGACAGTATTTTCGTAGTCTTTCTTCTTCAGTTCATAGTTTACTTCGGCTTCTTCCAGTTCTTTCTGTACACCGACTTTATTCTGTAATAAGTCTTTTTCACGTTTCAGGCTTTTCAAAGCCAATTCCATCTCCTGTTTGGCCTGATAATAGGCTTTTCCCGTTTCAAAGAAAGATGGTGAACTAATCTCGAATACCGGGCTGCCCGGCATCACCTTCTGTCCCAACCTCACAAACGACTTGGAGATACGGCCGGCGAACGGCGAAGCAATCTCCGCATAATCGGAAGGTATGGCCCTTACTACCCCCGAAGTGGTGAACTCCAGGCGATAGGCTTCTTTCTTCACCACATCGGTTCCCAAGCGGGATAAGATCGGTGATTTATCCCCTATTTGTATCGTGTCGCCCCGCAAAGTTACGGCAACAGCAACCTCATCGTCCTGCTTGTTTGAGTTGCAGGAACACAACACCATTGCCGGAAGCAATAGCATAAGTAATTGTTTCATATTGTTGTTATGTTGTATTAAATAATTCTGTTTTCGTCGCAAATAGATTATTAATACAAAGGCGGGGCACGCAGGCTGACATCACGTACAAGACGTACAGGAGTTGTATACTGGTGTTTCTGAATAAACACAGAGAGAAGTACCCAGGCCGTCACCAAGGCAAGACAAAAGGTTGCCGCCTCCATCAGGAGATCATCCAGTTCCTGAATGGTATTGAATGCCGCAGAGCTATGCGTGTGATGCGGTAATCCGTCCGCTCCCGGCAGGAACGGGTGAGAGTGGGTAATCGAATAGGTCGGGAAATAATGGGTATGAGTAAATGCAGTGCCCCCCACGTAGTAACTTACAAAGAGTACTACCAGCAGATATTTTGCTATGGCATTACAGATAGATTTCACACGCTCCCGATTTTGTTGCAAAGGTATTTATTTATTTTGGTTATACTTTTACATTTATGTAACGATTCTATGATTATTTTTCTCTTTTCATTTGGTAAGAGTCTTTTTTATCCATTAATTTGTAAGACTTAAACAAACACTAAAATGAAAAGGACTATACTTCTTTTTGCAACTATGGCCTGTATGGTTGCATCTTCCTTGCCGGCACAGGATGCCGCAGTAAACAAAATCATCGAAACAGGACGTACCGACAACCGGGTAATGAACCATCTGGATATCCTGACTAATCGTTTCGGTGGTCGCCCTATCGGTTCCGATGCCTACGATAATGCCACCGAATGGGTAGCATCCAAGTTTAAAGAATGGGGCCTGGAAGTTGAATTGCAGGAAGCCGGAACATTGCCCGTCGGCTTCAACCGGGGCCCATGGTTCGGTAAACTTCTCGGAGAGCAAGGGATGGAACTTCACTTTGTTACACCTTCCTATACTTCCGGTACAAAAGGGTTGCAACGCGGCCATGTTCTTCTGGAACCCCGCACACAGGAAGAGTTCGACCGCATGAAAGGCCAGTTGAAAGGTGCCTGGGTACTGGTCAACGGAAATAATGTCGGATGGCCGATCGCCCATTCCTCTTCTGCCGATTCCAGTCGTGCCGTTATCATTGCCGAGAATAACGAGATAGCCAAAAAGAACCGGGAAATAATGATCGGTAACTGGGAGAACAGGACGAACAACCCGCTACTACCTCTCAAAGAAGATGTTCCGGCACTGTTCTATAAAGAAATGTGTGAGGCCGGGGTATTAGGTTTTATCCAGTCGGCTGCTGTACCTTTACGTGCCCTCTATGATAAAGATGTCGTATTCGACAAAGAAATGACCATTGATAAATTACCGACCGTACCCGATATCAAATTGGACGAGCATCAATATGCCACCATTAAACAGATGGTAAAGGAACGCCGTTCTTTTATGCTGGAGTTCGATATTCGTAATCATTTCCGCCTCGGCCCTGTAAAGTATTATAATGTAATAGGCTCGATAAAAGGAAGTCAATACCCCAGCGAATACGTCATGCTTAGCGGCCACCTCGACTCGTTCGACGTAGGCACAGGAGGCGTTGATGACGGTTCAGGTGTTACTCCCGTCATGGAGGCGGCCCGCCTGATCGCCACTTCCGGTGCCAAACCGAAACGCACAATGTTATTCTGCGCCTTTGCCGGCGAGGAATTCGGCTTGCTCGGTGCAACGGCCTGGGTAAAAGGTAACCCGAAAAAACTGGATAAGATATCCAATCTCTTCAACCGCGACGGTGGTCCCACTCCTCCGGTTGGTATCAGCGTACCGAAAGCGATGTATAACGATTTCGTAAAGATATGCGCTCCTATCCAAAAGATCGATCCGGAATATCCGTTCGAAGTGAAAGAATCCGAGCCCCGCAGACAACCCAAAACACCGGGAGGTACGGATGCTTCTGTCTTCGCGATCGAAGGAGTACCGACTATCGGATTTATGGAAAAGGATTTCAAAGGATACAACTTCAGCTATGACGAAATATGGCATACTGAACGTGACCTGTATACTAAAAGTATCCCGGAATACCAGAGACACGCGGCTACTGTAATGGCTATCGTCGGCCTGGGAGTAGCCAACCTGGATCATCAACTGTCACGCGAAGGCCTTTACCTGAAAGAAGAATAAAAACTGTCCGCGCAGGTAGCCGGTATTACCTGCGCAAGGAATTGACCGGCATTGCGCAGCCGGCAGAAAATACCTGCGCAGACCATAGAAACAAGTAAGGCAGACGCCCCTGGGCATCTGCCTTATCTCTTTTACGGTTATAAACCTTTTTCGATACATGTACCCGATTATGACTTACCGGACGTCCATGATTCTCTATTTCCGCTTCCCGGCTCCCTTTACGGTTCGCCTTGATGTACTCGTCCAACAGAGAGACTTTCTTTTTTTTCTTCATAGCTGTACTATTTAATTACAGCCACAAAGGTACAATTATTTTTCCGGATATTGTCTTTTCGGATTTTTCGGAAACCAACCTTTCAATACCCGCTCTTCCTGTTCGAATACTTCTTTGATCGTCCAGAACGAAGAGAAAGCGAAAACTCCACAGATAGCGGATAAAAAAACACTTTCTATAAACAAGGAAGCGACTGTCCCGATAATACCTAATAGAAGAAAAATCCACCAACACTTGGTTCCCCAATAATATTCAGCTTTTACCACAACCGGATGAAACAATCCGATAATCAGAAAAGTAGCAATACCTATCAAAAGTCCGTCAAAATTAATCATATCCATAATCATATCGTTTATTATAAAACAGAAGCCTTTATTTATCTGTTTTGACAAAGATACAAAAATTAAATAACCCTCCTTATAAATTATACCTATAGCCTCATTGACAATTGTCATAAATTCAAACAAAAAGGCGTTCCCTTATGAGGAACGCCTTTTATATATAACTGCTATATTCTTTAAATCTTATTCTGCAGGAGTTTCAGCCGGAGCTTCTTCCGGTGCAGTAGCCGGTTGCTGGGCAGTACCGAAGTTAGGAGCTACCGTGTTCGGATCGATTGTTACTGCTTCGTTTACCTGTTGTTTGATTTCAGATTGAGTTGTTGTTGCTCTGGGAATGAATGCAGTAATAACGATACTACAAACGATAACGAAACCTGCCAGGCCCCAAGTTGCTTTTTCCAGGAAATCTGTGGTCTTACGTACACCCATAATTTGGTTAGAAGAAGAGAACCCTGAAGCCAGACCTCCACCCTTTGAGTTCTGAATCAGTACTATCAGGATCAATAGTAATGACGCAATCAGGATCAAAATAGAAATAAATACGTACATTTTAGTTTTATTTTTTAGTGTTAATAATCAATTTTTCCAAAAATCTGATTTGGTCTGCAAAGTAAGCATTTTTTTCTGGATAATTCAAATATAAGTTTTTAATAATTTGCAACGCTTTCTCATACCGTTTCTGTTTAACATAAATATGCGCTAAAGTCTCGGTAAAATAAGAATCATCATCCAGAGAACGAGCCTGTTCCTCTTCTTCCGGTTTCAAGGAAGAAGGCTGCCCTTCTTCACCCGGTTCGAGGTTGATACCTAAACCACTTCCCGGTATCCGCTGTTCATCATTTTTAATAAATGAATCGATCAGATCGTGATGCTGTAATTTAACAGACGGTTCTTCCTCCTCTTGCGTTTCGGAATCTTTTGTCAAAGACCAGTAAATATAATCCGATGATACGGATGGTTGGAATAGTAATGTCGGATCCGAAGCCTGTTGCTCTCCTTCACCCTCACGGTCGGCAAGAAAGGCTTCAATCAGAGAAAAGGCATCGGCCGTTTCTACTTCTTCGCCCGACGCTGTTTTAAGATGCATGCCGTAACGTTCCCCTTCAATTAATGTAAATAATTTTTTCCTGTCCGGTATATAGACAGCCATTTTCCTCAGTTCGGCAGCAAAACGCATATCGTTCAATACAGCCAGATTCTTCAGATAAAGCATCCGTGCTATATGAAAATAAGGATATTCGTCCACAATCTGCTTCAGTTGAGGAAGTGTCTCCTTCGTCAGCAGAGAGGGATTTTCTATCAGTTGATATAAATCTGCCGCTTTCATAATCTTACCAGTTTGCTACTGTCGCATTATAAATCTGATCTACAATTTCTTCTATAATGAGCGGTACATATTCAGGTTCTACATCCTGCAGCATTCGTGCCGCATCAAATTCCTGATAAGCGGAGAAGGTCTGCTCGAAATCTTCATCAGGGTTTGTCCGGTTCGAATAACGCACACGCACCGTAATGGTCAGCTTGGTTTGTGAAGACCAGGCATCTTCCTTGACAGCCATCGGTGTCAGTTGATAACCGGTGATCTCACCTTCCAACTCCAGATCGCCGTTATCATTGACCAGCTGAAGACGTGTTTGACGAATGTATATATCCTTCAGCGCCTCGGTAAACTCCTGCGAAAGCTGCGGATAAACCAAGGGTGCCTGATTGGGAAAATCTTTTATCGTGATGGTTTTCACCTTCGTATAGTCGATAGAAGCTCCATTGAACTTATACGAGATGGAGCAAGCTGTCAGCAACAACCCTAACAACAGGCAAAACCAGATCACATTTTTCTTAAACATATTATTCCAAATTATATTCTTTAATCTTTCTGTAAAGCGTACGTTCCGAAATTTTCAGATCGGCAGCAGCATTCTTACGACGGCCGTTATGCTTTTCCAATGCTTTACGGATCATTTCTTTTTCCACTTCTTCCAACGACAAGGTTTCTTCCTCTTCTACTTCTTCCACTTCCTGGATGGAAGAAGAATGAACCGGATGGATAGGATGTGCAAAGGCTGTCTCTTCTGCAACAGGCATCTGCATCTTTCCTCCCATAATATCGTGAACCAGCTTTTTCAGATCGTTTACGTCTTTCTTCATATCGAAAAGAACCTGATAAAGGATCTCACGTTCACTGTTGAAGAACTTCTGATCATTATCCTGTTGCTTAACCAATACCGGATACTTCTCCACATTCAGATCAGGAAGATACAAACGTAAAATATCTGCCGTTATATCACGGTTCTCTTCAATCACAGAAATGCGCTCTGTTACATTCTTCAGTTCGCGAACGTTACCCGGCCAGCGGTACGAAGTAAGCAACTGACGTGCATCATCATCCAAACGAATGGGCGGCATACGATATTTCTCTGCACAATCACCCGCAAATTTACGAAACAAAAGAATTATATCCTCCGGACGTTCTCGTAAAGGGGGTATCTGAATAGGTACAGTATTCAAACGATAATACAGGTCCTCACGGAATTTCCCATCGGCAACAGCCTGTATCAGATTTACATTTGTAGCAGCTACGATCCGCACATTTGTCTTCAATACCTTGGAAGAACCGACCTTAATAAACTCTCCTGTTTCAAGCACACGCAACAAACGGGCTTGTGTAGGGATAGGTAATTCCCCTACTTCATCCAGAAAGATCGTACCACCGTCGGCCACTTCAAAATATCCTTTCCGGTCTGCCAATGCTCCTGTAAAAGATCCTTTTTCATGTCCGAACAATTCCGAGTCAATCGTTCCTTCAGGAATAGCACCACAGTTTACGGCTATATATTGTCCATGTTTACGCGGACTGTTCTGATGTATAATCTGTGGAAATGTCTCCTTACCGACGCCACTCTCACCGGTAATCAAGACAGATAAATCTGTCGGGGCCACCTGAAGAGCCACATCGATAGCCCTGTTCAGGCCCGGGCTATTTCCTATAATTCCAAAACGTTGCTTTATTTGCTGGACGTCTAGCTTAATCATCATATCTATTGAATATCTGTAATTATTTCAGTTTGTCTGCCAAAATTACAAATCTTAATTCAAATTCCAGCTATCCGAAGTAGATTCTATCAGCGGTTTCTCATTTTTTAGCACCGTAAGTCTTGTTGAACAGGAACTCAGCAAGTGCCGTATCATCGGTAAATTTCTTTATTTCTTCCGGAGAGATAGGTTCACCGACATATACATCGACTGTTTTTCCTCTTTTATTAAAGGCCTCTGCCGGAATACGCAGGGTACGGATCCTCCAACTTATGTTTCCCAGCCAGTAAAAGAAACGGGAATTAAGAAAGTCGAAATAGACAGGATAAACAGGTACGTTCGCTTTTTTTATCAACCGGATCACACTATGTGTCCAGGGTAAATCGTGGATCGCCTTATCTTGTTTATTATAAAAAGAGATAGCTCCTGCAGGAAAAAAACCCATAGGATGACCTTCTTTCAGTCGCTGTAAAGAATAACGGACACCATTGATATTTGCAGGATTCGGTCCGTTACCTGTCGAATCGGGCATGACCGATACAAAATTATCCTGCATCGCTCCGATCTTTGTCAGGACACCATTTACCATCACTTTAAAATCAGGACGACGGGAGGCCATTATATCGATCAACATAATACCGTCTACCGATCCGATCGGATGGTTGGAGATCGTTATAAATGCACCTTCCGGTAAATGATCCAGTATTTCCGCATTATGCAGATTATACCTGATATCGATCAGCGGATCACTCAGAAGTGCGGAAGTAAATGCAGAACCACGCAGATGACAGTTATTAGCATGTACCCTGTTTACCTTATCTACACTTAACCATTTAATCAATAATTTGCCAAGGAAGGTGCCTATACGGCTTTTGAAGAACGGGGCAGCTTCCTGCAAATCATTAATGTCCACTACGCTCTTTTTCATACTTTATTTATTCTATAAACGATGCGCACATCTTTTCATGTTTATGCATAGCCAATAGCAGGACTATATTCAACACGATTATTTCATACAGGAAATAAATCCAGACCTCGCCTATCAACACCACAATGAACATAACAATTGTACGTCCGTTAAATGTCAGTAGATCTATATAGCGCATCAATTCACGACTTTGTTTACGGAAAGCTACCCGCACACTTTCAGGAATATCATCCCCGTATTTGGCATGCAGGCTTTGCAGCATACGCTGCAAGGCAGGAGTTGCCTTTACCTGAAGTAAAGTGTATCCCCTGTAAAGGAAATAAAATGTTTTGTTGATTCCCATCTTCATCTCTTTGTGGCGGGCAATAACCTGTTCCAACGACTGAAATTCGGCACCCTTATCCTTACTTATAAAATAAAGATGAAGCGTTTTATAGTAGTCGGTGATATTTGCTTGTACCAGATGGGAAAGTCCGGACAAGACAGCCAGGGCAAAGAACCAATGAGTTCCGTAATCGTGTGATAAACGTAAAGCGAACCCTACATAGATAGATGCAAACCAGATATCACCGGCAAACCCGTCGAGTATTCGTCCGATAGCCGACTTTATGCCTGTCAGGCGAGCCAACTGACCGTCTACACAATCCAGGATATTGGCAAAAATCAATAATAATATACCACAAATATTATAGACCAGATTATCATGATAAAACATAAAACCAACGGCCGCTCCAACAAATATAGAAATTACCGTTACCATATTCGGGGTAATTCCTGTGCCACGTAACATACGAGCTATACGGAAACCTATCGGACGGTAAAATGCCCGGTCAACAACATTTTCTGTTTCTATCGATTTCAGCGATGCTTCGTATTCCTTATCCAAATTACTCATCTATCTATTATTTATACGAATAACCGCCGTCTACAACGACCACTTCGCCATTAAAATAACTATTTTCAATTAACATCTTATATACTTCAGCTAGCTCTTCCGGATCACAAAAACGACCGAGAGAAACCTTATTCTCTATATTCCGGCGTATCTCTGCCGGTTTTGTTTTCTGCCATTCCGTATCTACAAATCCGGGAGCCACTGCATTCACACGCAACTCATAAGGCGTAAGAAACTTAACCAGATTTTTCACAAGGGCATGTACGGCACTTTTTGTTACACCGTAAGCCAAAGACACCGAATGAGGTTGAATTCCCATAAGAGAGCCGGTAAATACGACACTGCCTCCCTTATTTATGCGTCTGACAATGCGTTGTAGAAAGAACACAGGAAAATGTACATTGGCAAAAAATACCCGTTCCCAATCCTCCAGTGACAAATCTTCAAAAGAGTCACGACAGGTAAGGCCGGCATTAAAGACTACTGCATTAAGCAGCAAATCTCTTTCCTGCAAATAAGTATATATTTTTTCTATGGAATCTTTGTCTGTTACATCAGCCTGCAATACAAACACTTTAATTTGTAATTGCTGCTGAAATTCCTCTCTGGTATGTTCTGCAGTATTCGGATCGGAAGCATAAGTAAGCACAAGGTTATACCCGGCTTTACCTAAACAGAAAGCCACCGCTTTACCTATACCTTTCGTACCACCGGTAATTAAAGCATATTTTTCCATGAGTCGTTTTTATTCCTCCCCTTTGCCTTTTACAGTTGCAGGTTTAGCATGTCGTTGATATTTCAGATTTTCCTCATAAGAGTCATGGATCGTTTTCTTCAGGTTGGAAGAAGACACTCCTGTTCCGTAAGGGAAATAAAAGACCTGCACACCCAAATCTTTCAGATAATCATATTTACCGAACCAGTCGTCACCCACAACAAATGCATCGATATTCAGTTTTTTTACTATCTCCGTATGATCCAATGTATGTTGCGGTATCACAATATCAGGCGTTTTCAATGCTTCAATGATCTGAAGACGTTCATTAAAAGGAATAATAGGATTCGCCTTATAAGAAGAGACCAGTTCATCCGTACTCACACCTACAATAAGAATATCAGCCAGGCTACGGGCATAATTGATCATCCGCAGGTGATTATAGTGGAACATATCAAACGTTCCGGAGGTATATACGATCGTTTTATCTTTAAACATAATTCATGTTGCAATTTGAAACCACAAACTTACGTAAACTTTTCTTATCAAAAAAAGTTTGAAGTCAAAAAGCGTAATTTATTGAGGACATACATCCGTATCATCGTCCTCCTTAGTAAGATCCAGCTTTTCATTATCGCCTCCTTTATCAAAATATTGTTTACGGAGTGGATTGGCTGTTGCTTCACGATAGATCAACCGGTTCTGATAAATATCCAGGGCAGCATACAAAGCCTGGCGGAAAGACTCTTCCGAAGCTATATTCTGCCCTGCGATATCATAAGCAGTACCATGTGCCGGAGAAGTACGTACTACAGACAAACCGGCCGTATAATTAACTCCGTCATCCATCGCCAGCGTCTTGAATGGAGCCAGTCCCTGATCATGATACATAGCCAGGACACCGTCAAATTTATCATACATCTGCGACCCGAAGAATCCGTCGGCGGCATAAGGTCCGAAAGACATTACACCTCTTTTCTCTGCCTCTTGCATTGCCGGGATAATAATCGTTTCTTCTTCCTTTCCCAGCAGACCGTTGTCTCCTGCATGAGGATTTAAAGATAATACGGCAATACGTGGCTTTACGATTCCGAAATCCTGCTTGAGCGATTGATTGAATATACGCAATTTCGACATAATATCTTCCACGGTTATCCTGGATGGAACTTCCGAAAGAGGAATATGTCCGGTCACCAAAGCAACCCGCAAACTATCCTTCATCAGGATCATCAAGGCTTTCCGGCCTACTCCGCCAAAACGTTCTTCCAGATATTCCGTATGACCCGGAAAATGGAACTGGTCATTTTGTATATTATGCTTGTTGATCGGTGCTGTCAGTAAAACATCGACAGCACCACGTTTCAGATCTGCGACTGCAGCTTCCAGCGACAGAAAAGCAGCTTCACCGGCAATAGTTGTCGATTGTGACAACTCGACCTTCGTCTCGTCATCCACACAGTTAATAATATTAACGCGGTTAACACCGGCATCCTCTGCCTGAGAGATAATATTCATATTCACAGGGGGCAGCTCCAGTGCTTTCCGGTGATAGGCGGCAATCTTTGACGAACCGTATATGATCGGAGTACAAAGTTCTGCTACCCTGGCATCTGAGAATGTTTTCAATATCACCTCATATCCGATGCCATTTATATCTCCGTGGGTAATGCCCACCTTTATCAATCGTTCTTCCATATATTATGTTTGTTTATTTCTTATTTTCAGGAATATCCAGCGTTTCATCTACGGACTTGTTAAATTCACCCGGCAGACGAAGTGTATATAATGCAGCCTCTATACGACGAATGAAATTACGTTTATCTGTCTCCGGGGCAAAAACAAAACCTTCGGCCACAACGACCCGGTTGTTCTTTTCATCCAGGCGAACATGGCTGACAAACGGCCCACCCATCATATCACCGACCATTTTCCATAAACCGCGTAACACGCCACAATACTGTCCATTCACTGTTATCGGCGTGTAACTTACATCGGCACGCGTTTCGGTTGCCATATAAGATTCAGGAAAAGCTCCCGGCAAATTCTTTTTCAATACAGAATCACGCTTTGCTACCAAATACTCGGCAGTAAAAGTATTTGGATCCGTATAAGGGAATGTATATACGATTAAATCAGTACGTCCGGTGTTCGCATTATTGGATGCCCAAAAGAAATCAGTAGTATCACGATAATAAGTCATATTCGCCGGAGCATTGAGCATCAGGTCATGATTATTTTTCAGATTATCCATAACGACCGTACTATAATCTTTCTGCAACTGATTCATGGCACGATTCATTTCCGTCTTTACGAAGAAATCGACCAATGCTTTCGGATGTGCTTCCGTATATTCGATGATAGCTTCCGGAGAAGGGGCATTTAATGTTACGACCACCTGCCCATTTGCCCAACGGTCGTTTTCATAACTTACAGAAGCTTTCGTATAAATAGCAGGATCGATATTTACGATCAGAATATTACGGACATAAGTCAATAACCCATCGAATTGAGAAGGATCCACATAAGTTATTTTTAATGCGGGTTCAGATTGAGGAAGTCCCGGGACATCGGATGTCAGCTCTTTTTTAACAGCCATTCCCGAAGGGCCATCCCAGTTTGCTTTTTTCATTACAACAACGACTTCATAAGCAAGTCCTGTAGCCCGTTTTCCAACCGACCCAGAGCTGCATGCTCCCAGCAATACCAGAAACACGGATAAGCTAATCAGTAAAGAAATCTTTTTCATACCCATTCTTTTATAACACAAATATAATTCTTTTCTCTTAAATGACTTGTATTCTATCCCTTTTGTTGTTTTTTAGCAGTGGACAACATTCCACAAGCAGCAAATATATCTTCCCCCCTGGAAGCCCGAATCGTACAGATTATTCCGGCATTATTCAATATATCGCGAAATGTTTCCATCTTTACCAGATCCGAACTTTCCAACGGAACATCGGGTATAGCATGAAAACGGATCAGGTTTACCCGGCAGTCCAAGGTCTTTAATAAACAAATCAATGCTTTAGCATGTTGCGGACTATCGTTTAAATTTTTAAAAACAATATATTCAAATGACACCCGCCGCTGGTGTGAGAAATCATATCCCTTAAGTAACTCGATGATACTTTGTGCCGGATAAGCTTTTTCCACAGGCATTAACGACAATCGCTCTTCATGATAAGGAGAATGTAGGCTTACGGCCAGATGACAGTCGCTCTCCTCCAAAAACCGTTTCAACCCCTTGGCAACACCGATTGTCGAAACCGTTATCCTTTTAGGGCTCCAGGCATATCCATAGGAGGATGTCAGGATCTCAAGAACTTTAAAAAGTTCGTCCACATTATCCAACGGCTCTCCCATTCCCATAAAGACCAGATTCGTTAGACTGTCGGATTCCGGCAGAGATTGTATCTGATTCAGTATCTGATTAGCTGTAAGGTTCATTGTAAACCCCTGTTTTCCGGTCATACAGAACAGACAGTTCATTTTACATCCGACCTGGGAAGAGACACACAAAGTTGCACGATCGTCTGTCGGGATATAAACAGCCTCGACAAAGTTACCAGTACCGGCAGCAAACAAATATTTTATCGTTCCGTCTACCGACTTCATACAATCTACAGGCGGAACGGCACCCACTTCAAAAGACTCTTCCAATTGTGTCCGTTTAGCTGCCGCAATATTAGTCATTTCAGCGATAGAGGTAACTTTCTTCTTATACAGCCAGTCGGCCATCTGTTTAGCAGCATAACCAGGTAATCCGGTCTCTGCAGCCACCTCCTTCAGTTCGTCCAGCGTCATGCCCAACAATCGTCTTTTCTCTTGCATTGTTTTATTTATATAACGATTAATCCGGTACAAAGATAAAAAAAGCTGCCGGACTTTTCTGAATAAGTCCGGCAGCTTTCTATTAAAGGTAGAGTTATTACCTTTTGTTATCTTTATTTCAAATTAGAAGAAACGTACTCGGTTATCTTCTACTTCTGCTTTGTTCACCAGTGACTGGATAGCCTGGAAGCCGAAACGATATGCGTTAGAAGCATCCAATGTGCGGATTTCGTCAGCTTCATTGAATTCTTTAGCATCTTTGTTTCTGTCATATACTTTGAATACATATACGCCATTGTTTCCAATTACAGGTTCGCTCAACTGACCAACCTCTGCAATAGAAACCATTGCATTCATTTTCGGTTCTACACCGATACCGGCAATACGACGTGTTCCAAAGTTGATAAACTTAACAGAGTCTACTCTTGAACCCATTGCATCTGCATAAGCATCGATAGATGTCAGATTTTTAGCTTTCAGATCGGCTGCGATCTTTTCACCCTTCTTCTGAGCAGCCAGTTCAGCTCTCAAAGCCGGAGTAACAGAAGCAACAGAACGATAACCTTCTTTCAAAGTACCTTCAACACCTGCAATAACAAACTTATCGTCACATTCGAAGATCTCAGAGATTTTACCTTTATCGTTCTGGAAAGCCCAACGGATTACCGGACGAGAATTTTTAATGCTACCCAAAGTCTGGTTGTCGGCTGTTACAGTTACACCTGAGATCAGGTTATAACCAGCTTCTTTAGCTGCATCATCCAACTTAGCCAGATCGCTGTTCTTTGAAATGAACTGATTCAACTCATTGTAAATGTTGCTATAAGTTTTAGAGCTCGGAGATACAGTCATATCGATATCAGCCACCTTGTACTTATTCACATTATTTGTTTTTTCAGTAACCTTTACCAAGTGAGTACCGTATAAAGATTTTACTTTTACTACATTATTCACCGGAGTTGAGAATACGGCATTTTTGAAATCGTCGTTTACACCTCTCAGTGCAGTGATTTCTGTAAACCATCCCAGCTCACCACCATTTTCAGCAGCCTGGTCAGCAGAGAATTGTTTTGCCAGTTCAGCAAAGTCACCACCATTCTTCAGTACGTTCATCAAGCTATCAGCCAAAACAGTTGTACGAGCTTCGTCACCCGTGTTAGCCAACATGATATGACTTACTTTTACCGAGTCAGGAGCAACTGTCTTGTCAACCAGCTTAAACATTCTGTATTTGTCATTATCGAATACCGGACCGTACACAGCACCAACTTCGGCAGTAGTTGCGAACTGCTTCATTTCCGGATCAAATGCATTTTCAGTGAAGAAAGCATCCATATAAGGTACTTCCGAATTTTCATTTACAATATCAGCAACCTTTTCTGAAGTCTTGAATTCTTCTTTCAAAGATTCGATATCTGCACTCGCTTTGTCATAGTCTTCCTGGCTCGGACGAATATCAACAGCGATGTATTTAATAACCTTACCTTCTTTTTGTTTGTAAAGCTCTTTGCGCTGGTTGTACAGCTTTTCAATTTCGCTCTTGCTAACATCAACTGTCGAATCGGGAATACTTGCATACGACTGCATAGCATATACGATGTCTGAGTTTTCTGAAACATCATTGAAAGCTTCTTTTGCATCCAGTACATTTGCAGAAACAGCCTTGCTTAACAAAGTTGTATATTTTTGTTCCAGACGCTGACGTTTGATGTTCTTTTCCCAGAACAACCAGAAGTTACGAGCCTGGATCAACTGTGCCTGCTGGTCTGCAGGATAGTTTGCGATATTATCGTCATCGATAGTCTTCAGGAAGTTCAACAAAGCTGTTTTGTCGAATTGTCCGGTCTGCGGATTAACGAACATCTGCATCTGTTGGATCATCGGTGAAATGTTTTCACCCTGAACCATATCAAACAGTTCTTCCGGACCAACCTGCATACCTAATTTATCAGTTGCTTCATCCAGTACAACTTCCTGTACCATCGCATCGAATACCGACTGACGGATCTGATTCATATATTCCTCAGGAAGGCTGCTCTGACCAGACTGCATTTTATACATCTCGGTCATTTCGTCAATACGTCCCTGATAATCCTGAATTTTAATTACTTCCCCGTCAACCTTAGCAACTCTCTCCTGAGATTGTCTGAAATAAGTAGAACCGGAGTTCAAAAAGTCTCCAATGATAAAAGCGAACAGCGCCAACCCCACAACGAGTACGAGCAGTCCTGCTTTGCTTCTGATTTTTTCCAGCGTAGCCATTTATCGTTATTTATTTTTAAAGTTTATATTTTACAGTTTAAGGGCACGAAGATACGAAAAAAAGGATTTGTTACATCTTTTATTCCGTTTTTTTTCATTAACCACCTACTTTCATTCGTACAAGTTCTATTTTTGTAGCTGTAACTTTTATTATTTTGAACGTATACTTATCAATTACGATTGATTCATTCAATTTAGGAAATTTTTGATAGAAATGTAAAATATACCCGGCAATCGTCACATAGTCGTCCGACTCCGGAAGCTCAAGATTGAACTTTTCATTCAATGAATCGATCTCCATACGGCCGGATACAAGATACTCGTCATCCGCCACCTTTCGGGCAACGTACGACTTCATGTCGTGTTCATCTTCAATCTCTCCGAAGATCTCTTCCACAAGGTCTTCCAAAGTCACAATTCCGGATGTACCGCCAAACTCGTCTACCACGACAGCCAGGCTTTTCTTTTCCTGCATTAATATCTTCATCAGTTTATTCGCAGCCATCGTTTCCGGCACAATGGAAATATCTTTTATATTCTGCGTCCAATCTTCCGGGTTCTTAAACAATTCCGAAGAATGGATATAACCTATAATATCGTCTATATTTTCGTTATATATCAATATCTTCGACAAACCCGTCTCAATAAATTTAGAACGGAGTTCCTCTATATTGACTGTTGTGTCGCAAGCAACGATCTCTGTCCTCGGAACGATACAATCGCGCAACCGCACATTTGAGAAGTCCAGGGCATTCTGAAAGATCTTCACTTCCGTATCCATATCCGAATTGGACGGAGCATCGTCGATACTTTGTTGTATAAAAAAGTCCAGATCCACCTTGCCCAGCGTACGGGCCGTAGAACCTGATACCTCCTTTACTCCTATCAGTTTTAAAATCAGATACGAAACAAGTGCTGAAAACTTGGAGATAGGATATAATAATATATATATAATGAATAGAGGTACCGAAAACAGGTTCAGTGAAAAGTTGGGATTCAGTTTAAAGATCGTTTTCGGGATAAACTCTCCTGTGAATAAAATCAAAAGGGTTGAAATGATCGATTGTACGAATACGATCAGCGCTTCATTGTCTACGAACCTTGCAATGAATGGTTCCAATATAATTGCCATCTGCAAACCATACACAACCAACGCAATATTATTGCCGACCAGCATCGTAGAAATAAACTGGTTCGGATTCCGGTAAAAGATATCCAGTATCTTTCCGGCTATAGTTTTATTCTTTTTATCCAGTTCGTGCCTCAGCTTGTTTGAAGAGATAAATGCGATCTCCATCCCTGAAAAAAAAGCTGAGAAAGCTAATGATATTAATATGTACGTCAATGCATTCACACTAATCTTTTTTTATTGAATCGGCCTTTGCCACATCCATAACCGTCGAATCGGAAGCTGTATTCACTCTCGACGAGTCACGAGGAGCTTCGTTTACAGGGAAAGTCCCTTGTGAATTAAATATCTTATACTTCGTCATATTTTGATTAGACTCAAAACCGATACCTGTAATAACCTTCTCTCCTTCCTGCAGCTCAAAATATTCATCCGTATGAATTTTATCTTCCTTCTGGTCGATAAACAGTATCGAAGTATCTAATTTCTTTCCTTCCAAGCTCAATATACTCACGTGACCGATCAGTTTATATAATCCTTTCTTGTCCCAATAGTAAGCAGTATCAGCCTTTACACTTGCTTCTACATTAAATAAAGAATCAAATTTTTCCACATAAACTCCTTGAGGAAAATAAGAATGAGGCTCCTTGGCCTTACCAAATACCAACCACTCTTTCGCATTCAGCCTATAACGAGTAATCCCCGAGTCGGAGATCAAGCTGGTGGCATCAGTGGTTCTCATCGTATAAGTATTTTCCGGATCGAAAGCAACTTCGACCACTTCTTTATTCTCTTTCCCACAAGACGCCATAAATAAAAGAAGCATAACAACCACCGCGAAGGTAGTTGTTATGCTATATTTTCCCGTTTTACAAAGAAAACGCGTTTCAGTCATAATTATCTGATTGTTGTACGTTCTCCGATCCAACCACCAACAGTGAATTGTTTACCCTTTTCCAGATCCGGGTGCATAAATACTTCTTCCGTTGAAGGTAGGTGGGCACGATAGGTTCCAATTAATTTGTTTGCTTCATCTATACAACTTTCATCAACCTGTTTCGCTTTCTCCCATTTATCGATAGCAACATTGTAGGCAGCTCTTGCCAGTACACCGTCATTCGGGAATACATTCTTTACTGTCGCTGCATACATTTGTCCGATCAGGATATAAGGCTGCCCGTAGCTTGAATTTGCAGCAGCAGCCTTCAAAGCATATTCCCTTGCTTTTGAATAACTCTTCTGGTCGTAATTAAGCAAAGCGATCATATAATAGTCTTCAGCTTTTGAAGAAGGATCTGTTTCCATATTGGCAGCTTCTTCAAAATATTTGATAGCTTTATCATAATCTTTGTTCTTTACAGCCTGTTTTGCAATACCGATAGCAGCATCAGCACTCGGTTCCAGTTGATAAGCATAACCGGCAGCAGCAAAGAATGCATCGATTTCCTGACAACGAACACGTCTCAGTAAAGTTACGATCTCTTTCAAAGCAGCCAAATCATTTTTACTTTCTTCCACTTTAGGAGCATACAGACTCTGCAGCGTTTCGCAATCGGCAGCACCACTATTAGCAAACGCACCGTTTACACTTGTTTTAAATGTAGTCAGGTTGTTTACTTCTTTTTCGTTGTTAGCAGCCTGTGCAGCCTGCAACTGAGCATCCAGGATTTTTGAAGCTTTCAGATAATCTTCTACATACTGACCTTTATGATTAGGATCGTCTGCCATCATCTGATAAGAAGCGAACATATATAAAGAAACGCCTAATGCTTCAGTTTTGTCACCAAATTCATTGATAATTTCACCTAACCAGCCGTATAGTTTCTTATAATCGGCTTTGTCACCCATCTGCTGGATATAATCCTGTGCTTTACGAGAAACAATCCAGTCTTTTCCGTAACGTCTGTCGTCACCGAAATATTTCACACGTTTATCGTATACGGCCATCAGGTCGTCAACCAAAGCAGCTTTCTTAGCCGGATCCTTTTCATTGGCGATCTTCCACGCCATAATCTTCACACCATGCAAATAAATATCCTTTGTTGCAGCAGGACATTCATCGTACACAATTTTCCAAAAATCGTAAGCGTCCTTAAAATTTCCAGCTTTCGCATAAGGAACGAATAAGCTGATATTGGTAATACAACGGATACTGTCTTCACCAGATCCGAACTGCGTACCATTATCTACTCCTTTCTGTGCATGAGCGCCAAATGCTCCTAAGGAACATGCAGCGGCAATCAATAATACCTTTATTTTCATATCTGTTTTTAATTTAAGTTAGCAATTTAAATTATTCAACTTTTTTCTTCCAGAACCACATTTCGTTAAATGTGTAGTTAACAGTAAAACGGAAATACTGTTCGTCAATCATATTCACACCTCCAGGCTTAATCTTTGTGTATTCAAAAGACACATTTATCAGAGAACGGTTATCAATCAACGGTAATCCCATACCAACGCTTACTCCATATTCATTATACCCGTTACCTTTATAAGCAGGATCCTCTTTTTCATTATTTATCATCAGATAAGAGTTGCTGTAATGGGCACCTGCACGATATCTTACCCGGCTGAAGAAATTACGATTTTGAGCATTCGGAATAAACTCACCACCGGCAGCTACACGTACACGATTCTTAAAGTTATTATCCGAACTGTAGAAATGAGCCTTACCCCATGTTTCGTACAATACATCCGCAGCCAATGTCAATTTATCCTTTTTTACGTAAGAGGCACCAAAACCGAATGAATTCGGAATATCATAAGTCTGGTTTTTCAGTGTATCGGAACTGATAACCTCCGAAGCTCCGTTTTCAGTATACTTCACAGACGTATTGGTATACGTTGAATGCAACCGTTTTTTCGGTGAAAAGGTCAAACCCAGAGTTACCTCTTCGGTTTTACTGATCGGGTGTGTATACTGCACTCCGAAATCCATTTTCAAATCCCGCACTTCCAGATTCTGACTCCGGTTCGCATTGTATGTATTTCCGGTACCTACAATAGAATACTGTTCATGCTTGATATTACCAAAAAAGTATCCGAAATTTGCTCCTACAGAAAGACGCTTCTTCCATATATCTATAGACAATCCTACATACAAATCGTTTAATCCGCCGGATCCATTATATGTTTCCACATAATTCAGATTGGCCTCATTCGTTCTTTGTGCACCGAAGCTATACCCTACATACGAATAAGGTAAAAGCCCGACACTCATGGCTAAACGTTTATGTATTGGGAACTGCAAAGCGATATATTCTACATTTCCATTCACATTATTTTGCTTATTGATTCCGTCATCGAACCATGAAAGTTGGCCGGATGCTCCAAAATCAAACAGAAATGTCAACGAATCCATACAGCTATAAGACGCCGGGTTCATTGGGTTTATCTGTTTCGGCGATCTCAGTCCGACACCAACGCCCCCCATTGCCCGTCCGGCTCCGAATGAACGATCAGCTAATTCACCATACCCAAACCGGGTATAGGGCGAGTTAGTGTTATTTTGTGCCGCTAGCGACAACTGCGTAAATATAAGAATGCTTGCTATTAGTAGCTTATTAATCTTCAACATTATACTCTAAGATTCTGTTTAATCCTGTCAACACTAAATTAATGTCTGCAAAGATGGAGTTTTTTAGCCGTCTTTCAAAATAAAACGAATGACCGCCTGTTAAAAAAACCAAAAGGTTAGGATATTTTATCCGTAACATCTCGATGTATCCATCCATCTCGTAAACAATACCATTTACTACTCCTGCCTGAATAGCACTCTCAGTACTGGTGCCCATAAGGGGGATCTCCTCCTGTTCCGTCACCAAAGGTAGTTTTTTTGTATAAAAGTTCAAAGCTTTGAAACGGGTAGTCATTCCCGGAGAGATATTCCCCCCCAGAAAAGTGCCTGAAGCTTCAATCAATTCATAAGTAATTGCTGTGCCAGCGTCGATGACCAGCAGGTCTTTTCCCGGTTCCAGGTAATTAGCCCCGACAGCCGCAGCCAACCGGTCTTTCCCCAATGTTTCGGGCGTTTCATATTGAACCGTAATAGGCAACTTTACTGTTTCATCCAGAAAGATAAAGCGCTGAAGTTTTCCCCGGAGGTAATCGTTCAGCTCTTCATTTTTGCCTATGACAGTCGACAATATTCCATGTTTAAAATCGTATTTCCCAAAGAGAGACTCCAATTCATCAACATCGAATTTCTTGTACACAAAGGAGGCTTCCATATGCCATCCGTTGTATACCGCAACTTTTGAAGAGGTGTTTCCTTGTTCTATAATTAAATTCACGTGACTGAAATTTTCCGCAAAGAAAAACAAAATTGACGAAATAACATGCATAACCGGAGGATAACCTGCTAAATTTCTTTGAGAGTCCGCCTTTTTCAATAAAGATAAACTAAAAAAAGAGTACAATCCCGAAAATACTCTACCCGATCAAAACCCGAACTTCCCGCATCCTATTCCGACCAACCAGTGAAGAAATATTCCCTACCTCGTGGAGAAATATTCGTTCGACAAAGGTCGGACAGCTGTCTGACACTTGTAGGATAGCTGTCTGACACTTGTGGGATAGCTGTCTGACCCGGCTCGGACAGCTGTTCGACCTTTGTCGAACAAAGAAAACATCGGCACCCGGGTAAACTTTCATCCCAAACAGTCCGCTTCGGGCTTATGATGGTTCTTTTAATATCTACAGGAGATGGGAAAACAAAGCCTGCCGCTCGCTTGTTCTATCTACAAAACTAATAAAATAAAAAGTATGGGAATTATAGGTTCGATTATTATCGGTATCCTGGCAGGTTTCCTGGCCGGGAAGATATTGAAAGGAAGTGGATTCGGGTTGATAGTAAACCTGATAGTAGGTATTATAGGCGGTGTATTAGGCGGATGGATATTCGGCCTGCTCGGACTCAGTGTAAACGGAGTGATCGGCAGTCTGGTCATGTCCACAATCGGTGCAATCGTTTTATTATGGATCGTTTCACTATTCAAAAGATCTTAGATAGGCAGAAAAAAGACAATTGGCGGGGATTTCGTACAGCATATAATATAACCTGTAATGAAATAACCGTCAATTGACCGTGACCAATTGTCAATTAAAAAAATAGCTCTACCTTTGTGCGGTAAAACAAATATCGTATGAAAAAAAGTTTGCTTCTGCTTTTCCTGTTCCTTTTGCTGATCCCGGCAAAAGCACAAAACAGATTAAGTGATGGAGCGCAGATCAGCATATTGACGGCAGCTCCATCCAATGATGAAGTATATACTTTATATGGACATACAGCCATACGGGTTAAAGATACTTTGCATAAGCTCGATGTTGTATTCAACTATGGTATTTTCGACTTCTCAAAACCCAACTTCATCTATCGTTTTACGAAAGGGGAAACGGATTATAAACTGGCTGCGTACAATTTCTCACATTATATAGTAGAATATCAGATGCGGGGAAGCGAAGTAACCGAACAGGTACTGAACCTCACCCCAGAAGAGATCGATAAAATATGGAATGCGCTGATCAACAACGCACAGCCGGAGAATGCCGTTTACCGGTACAATTTCTTTTTCGATAACTGCGCCACTCGTCCGGTTGCAATCGTAGAAGAACAGGTGAATGGAGAAGTCAGATATAACGATCCTCCCAAGCCGCAGACATTCCGCGACCTTATTAATTACTGTACGCGTAACAATCCATGGCTTACTTTCGGATGCGACCTGGCACTCGGAAGCCCGACAGACCGCGTAGCCACTCCGCACGAAATGATGTTCCTGCCTGTATATTTGAAAGACGAATTCGAAAAGGCAACGATCGTCAACCCCGACGGGAGCGAAAGAATGCTCGTAAAATCAACCACACGCATTGCAGAAAAGGTGACAGACGACGATCAGGGGAATAAAGAGTGGTTCACTCCTATGTTTTGCAGCATACTTATTTTCCTGCTGGTACTGTTTACAACCTATATCGAATGGAAGAAAAAAACATATTTCCGCTTGGTGGATTGTATCCTCTTTCTCCTTGCAGGAGTGGCAGGTACGGTGTTGTTTTTCCTCTGCTTTATATCGACTCATCCCTGCATCTGGCCTAACTGGTCGATCGTATGGTTGCAACCATTCGACCTGGTTGCTGTTATTTTGTTTGCAGTAAAAAAGTTCGGAAAGGCTGCATATTATTATCATTTTATTAACTTTGCGGCGCTTACGCTATTGTTGGCGGGTTGGTATTTCATCCCACAGCATTTAAATATAGCCTTTATTCCGCTTGTCGCCACCCTTTGGCTACGTTCAGGATTCGGTATATACAGAGGGCGGATGCACAATTGAAGATATGGACAATCGAATGAGAAAAATAATAACGTCGCTTATCGCGATCCTGGTAGTCACTAACCTGGAGGCACAACAACGTACCCCCAAGTTGGTGGTTTGCATTACTGTCGATCAACTGAGGGGCGATTATGTAGAATATTTTTACAACACATTCGGCGAACGTGGTTTCAAACGGTTGATGAACGAAGGTCTGGTATACAACAATATCAAATTCGAGTTCTCCAACATCGACCAGGCGAGCGCTTTTGCCACCCTATTCACCGGAAGCAACCCTTGCTTTAGCGGTATCAGCGGAGGTAAATACTACGATTTCGATAAGGACAAAGAAGTCTCCATCCTTTACGATGCCGATTATCTGGGAAACTATACCCGCGAGAATTACTCTCCTAAAAAGATGTTCAGCTCCACGATCGGAGACGAACTGAAAATAGCCTCCAAAGGCAGAAGTGATGTCTACTCCATCGCCCCGGATGCAGAAAGTGCAATCCTTTCGGCCGGCCATGCAGCAAACGGTGCTTTCTGGATGGATGATTTGAACGGAAAATGGGCGACAACTACTTATTATAAAGGTATTCCCTGGTATGTAGACCGTTACAATAACGGAACCGAATCGTTATCGGCACGTCTGGATAAGATGATCTGGACTCCGGCCCTCCCATTGGAAAAGTATAATGCTTTCCCTTACGTGCTCGACGAAATTCCTTTTAAATATACCTTTAATGAAAAGACGCAAGATTGTTTTCCGAAGCTGAAAACAACACCTTTCATTAATAAAGAGATAAACAGGTTAGCCCTGCAGTTCCTTGAATATGGTGCGTTCGGTACACGAAGTTGTCCGGACATGCTGTCGATTACCTACTATGCCGGTAACTATAAGGGAACGATGAGTAAGGACTATACCCGTGAAATACAGGATACTTACTATCAACTGGATAAAGACCTGGAGCAATTGCTCGATGCCATCGATAAAAAGATAGGCCTTGCCAATACACTGGTCGTATTTACAGGTTCCGGTTATTATACAAGCGAAGAGGAATATCCGGACGGTTTGCTTATCAATGGCGGTGAGTTCCACCCGAAACGTTGCGTAGCCCTGTTGAACATGTACCTGATGGCCATGTACGGACAGCAAAGCAGCTGGGTAAAAGGATTCTACAACAACCAAATATACCTGAACCGCAAAGCCATTGAAGATGCAAAACTCGATCTGCCGACCATACAGGACAAGGCGGCCGAATTCCTTATGGAATTCAGCGGTGTACAGCATGTTACCACCGACAACGCCCTGCGTACCGGTGAATGGAACGAAGGGACTGCCAAGTTCCGTCAGGGAACCCACCACCTGAAACGCGGCGATCTGATCATCGAATTGCAGCCAGGCTGGATCATCAACAACGACAATCCGAAAGAAAAAGTTAAAATAATTCGTAATAACGCAGTAATTACCCCATTGGTATTTATGGGTAACGGTCTCAAACCGGAACATATCTACCGTGAAGTGAAAGCCACAGAGGTAGCCCCTACGGTAACCCATGTGCTGAGGATACGGCCACCGAATGCATCCCAGAGTCTGCCTCTTTGGGAGTTGACAACCAAGAAATGACAGACTAAACCCGATCGTCAACAAATAAACACTTTACGAAATAAATAAATTAATATATATCATGGGATTTAATGAAATTATGACGAAGCTGTTCGGCAACAAGTCGCAGCGAGACCTTAAAGAAATTACTCCATACGTGGATAAGATCAAGGCCGTATATCCGTCAATCAAAGCTCTCTCGAACGACGAACTGAGAGCAAAAACAGATGAAATCAAACAACGTATTCAGGATTATGTAGCTGCCGAACGTGCTCAGGTTGAAGAGCTTCGTAAAGGCATCGACGATAAAGAACTGGAAGAACGTGAATCTATCTGGGCTGAAGTAGACAAAATAGAAAAGGCTATTACAGACAAGATGGAAGAAGTGCTGGAAGAATCGCTGCCGGAAGTTTTCTCCATCATGAAAGAAACAGCCCGTCGCTTTACTGAAAATGAAGAGGTTGTCGTTACGGCAACAGACTTCGACCGCGACCTGGCAACCAAATATGATTTCGTACGCATCGAAGACGATAAAGCAATCTTCCTGAATCACTGGAAAGCCGGTGGTAACGAAATTACCTGGGACATGGTCCACTACGACGTTCAGTTGTTCGGTGGTGTCGTTCTTCACAAAGGTAAGATCGCAGAAATGGCAACCGGTGAAGGTAAAACATTGGTGGCAACCCTCCCGGTATTCCTGAACGCATTGACCCGTAACGGTGTACACGTAGTAACCGTGAACGACTACCTGTCAAAACGTGACTCGGAATGGATGGGACCGCTTTATATGTTCCACGGACTTTCCGTAGACTGTATCGACAAACACCAGCCCAACTCCGATGCCCGTCGCGCCGCTTACAACGCAGATATCACCTTCGGAACAAACAACGAATTCGGTTTCGACTACCTGCGTGACAATATGGCGATCAGCCCGAACGACCTGGTACAACGCAAACACAACTACGCCATCGTCGATGAGGTCGACTCCGTATTGATCGATGATGCCCGTACCCCGTTGATCATTTCCGGTCCGATCCCCCGTGGCGAAGAACAGTTGTTCGAACAGTTCCGTCCAAACGTGGAAGTGGTTGTAAACGCACAGAAAGACCTGTGTTCAAAATTGCTGATCGAAGCCAAGAAGAAGATGGCCAGCAGCGACCCGAAAGAAGTAGAAGAAGGATCTATCCAATTATATCGTTCATTCAAGGGATATCCGCGTAACAAAGCGTTGATCAAATTCCTGAGCGAACAGGGTGTAAAAGCCCAGATGTTGAAGACTGAAGAATACTTCATGTCTGAAAACATGCGTCACATGCACGAAGCAACCGACGAACTGTACTTTGTGATCGACGAAAAAAACAACAGTATCGAACTGTCGGATAAAGGTATCGACCTGCTGACGGGTAACTCCGACGATAGCACTTTCTTCGTACTACCTGATATCACCTCCGAACTTTCCCTGTTGGAAAACTTCAAGGGATCTGAAGAAGAAAAGCAGGCGAAGAAAGACGAGATTCTGGCTAACTACTCTGTAAAAAGCGAACGCGTACATACGATCAACCAGTTACTGAAAGCCTACACATTGTTTGAAAAGGACGATGAATACGTAGTGATGGACAACAAGGTAATGATCGTTGACGAGCAGACCGGACGTATCATGGACGGTCGCCGTTATTCAGACGGTTTGCACCAGGCTATCGAAGCCAAGGAAGGAGTAAAGGTAGAAGCAGCCACACAGACATTCGCAACTATCACTCTCCAGAACTATTTCCGTATGTATCACAAGCTGTCTGGTATGACCGGTACAGCCGAAACGGAAGCAGGCGAATTCTGGGACATCTATAAACTGGATGTAGTGGTGATCCCGACCAACCGCCCGATCTCCCGTAACGATATGAACGACCGTATCTACAAGACCAAACGCGAAAAGTACGCTGCAGTTATCGACGAGATCAGCGCATTGGTTGAAGCCGGACGTCCGGTACTGGTAGGTACGACCTCCGTTGAAATCTCGGAATTGCTGAGCCGTATGCTTACCCTGCGTAAGATCAAACATAACGTATTGAATGCAAAGTTACACCAGCGTGAGGCTGAGATCGTATCGCTGGCAGGTCAGAGCGGAACGGTAACCATTGCAACCAACATGGCCGGTCGTGGTACCGACATCAAGCTATCGGCAGAAGTAAAAGCCGCAGGCGGTTTGGCTATCATCGGTACGGAACGTCACGAGAGCCGTCGTGTAGACCGCCAGTTGCGTGGTCGTGCAGGACGTCAAGGTGACCCGGGTTCTTCTGTATTCTATGTATCACTGGAAGATAACCTGATGCGCCTGTTCGCCTCCGACAAGATTGCCGGACTGATGGACAAACTGGGCTTCAAGGAAGGTGAAGTACTGGAACACAACATGTTGAGCAAATCAGTAGAACGTGCACAAAAGAAAGTAGAAGAAAACAACTTCGGTATCCGTAAACGTTTGCTGGAATACGACGATGTAATGAACTCACAACGTAACGTGATCTACACCCGCCGCCGTCACGCCCTGATGGGAGAACGTATCGGTCTGGATGTATTGAACACGATTTACGATACTTCCAATGCTATCGCCGAACAACATGCAGATGGCCTGGATTATGAAGGTTTCAAACTGGAGTTGTTCAAGACATTCGCTATGGAAAGTCCGTTCACGGAAGATGAATTCAAGAGCATGAAAGCTACGCAGTTGGCAGACAAACTGTTCGACACAGCTTTACAGACATTCAAACGCCGTATGGAACGTATGACCCAGGTGGCCAATCCGGTTATCAAACAGGTTTATGAACACCAGGGCGCGATGTACGAAAACATCCTGATCCCGGTAACAGACGGAAAACGTATGTACAACGTTTCTTGTAACCTGAAAGAGGCCTACGACACGGAATGTAAAGCGATCACGAAAGCATTCCAGAAATCAATCGTTCTGCACACCATAGATGAAGCATGGAAAGAGCACCTGCGCGAAATGGACGAACTGCGTCATTCCGTTCAGAATGCAAGCTACGAAAACAAAGATCCATTGTTGATCTACAAGCTGGAATCATACAACCTGTTCAAGATGATGGTCGACACGATGAACCGTAAGACAGCCTCTATCCTGATGCGTGGTCAGATCCCTGTTCGCGAAGAACCGACTGAAGAACAGAAACAGGCTATGGCTCAACAACAGGCTGCCGCCGCAGCTGCTGCCGCCGAACGTCAGCGTATCGAAGTAAGACAGGCCGGTCCGGAAGAACGTCAGGACATGAGCCGTTATCGTACTGAAAAGACAGATATCAGCGGAAACAATGATCCGGAAGAACGCGCCCCGCAACAACCCAAACAAGAACCGGTTCGTGCCGAAAAACGAGTAGGCCGTAACGATCTTTGCCCTTGCGGAAGCGGTAAGAAGTACAAAAACTGTCACGGACAAGGTTTATAATACCTGACAGGATAACAAATAAGGAAAGGGCGGCCATAAAAAAGCTGCCCTTTTTTGTATCTTTACCCTGTCTAGTCCTAAAATATCGTTACACCTAACAAAGTAACGAAATGGAAAAGTTAGAAAGCAAGTACGTTAGACGTACACAAAAGGATTACAGCATGTCCTTTAAATTATCAGTAGTTCACGAATATGAAACAAATCGGTTAAGTTTGG
>NZ_JADNBB010000059.1 GCF_015550595.1 Parabacteroides goldsteinii | reverse complement strand
GCAATACGTAAACTTCATTAACGACAAGCCCATTGGCAGAATTAAGTATGCACTAAATTAATTCCGCCAACAGGTTTTTTTAAAATAAATAAACATAAGGAGTTTAATTTATGAAAAACAAGGCTTTTGTGTAGATAGGTTGTTTAATTTAATAAAAAAGGTTGTTTTTTATGTGTGGTTTTTCGGTGAATTTACAGGCTTTACTGCTTGATAATAAGATATCTATCTTTTATTTTTTCAGAAACGTTGATTATTAAAGATGATGTAAAATCAGTTGTCAGATGACTTCGTCCAAGTCCAGATAACCGAATTGTATATCGTCATCCATGCACATAATGATTCGGTTGTTGTCTTCGTCATAACAGAAGCGGACTATTCTGTAACCTGCTTCCAATGTTTTTAGATAATCTCCGTTTAGGTTGAATACAAGAAATTAGGTCGGGTAGTAGGCTTCTGTGCGATGGTCTCCCCCGGAATAAGAGGCAATGATCTTGTCACCGCAAACGTTTACATTCCAGTGTTGCATGGGTATAAAAAGATTTTTTCTTATACCCGGCAACTTGTTATAGGAAGTCTATTATTGAATGATATTTCCTTCTATCGTAACATTTTTACATTCCTGAGTCTTTATCAACTCATCTAAGGTGGAAGTTTTGGGTGATAGGAACAGATTGTCTGTGATTTTCAGGCCGTCGACCGATTTGGCCGAAATGGCATCGGCTCCTGTCAGTTGGAAACGGTTGTTCGAGATGGTGATGTTACGATGAACGTAGCCTTCATTACGGTCGTTTTCGGGAGCAATGAGGATAACCGGATCACCACATTCGATGAAATTATTATTACGGATGGTGACGTCGCGTACCATGCCCGATTCAAACCAGCTACGGGCATCGTCGGCGATCAGGATACCGCTCATTTGCATCCGGAAGAAGGTATTATCTTCTATCATGACCTTGCGGCGGGTGGATACCAGGATACCACGACTGGGAATACGGGAAAAATAGTTTCCGCGAATAATGACTTCCGGGGTGTATGTTACGTTTTCGACGACAAGACCTTCAGTCTCTTTTACTTTGGAAACTACCGGTTTGTCGAGGGTGATAACAATTTCACGTTCGCTCTTCATCTCTGCCTTTTTTACTTTTGCAGATGAGAGAGACATCAGAGAATGCGGGTCGATGAATTCAATTGTATTACCCGGAAGGAACGACTGGAAACCATAGGTTTGGTGGTGCATATACTTTACGACGATCTGGTTGGGAGAAAGAAATTCGGTTACAGCCAGATGTGTTCCGTGTATATTGATAGGATCATCGTGTGCCCCGGAGAAGCGGGAGTTTTCAATGGTAATTTTCCCTTTACAACCGGACATCTGTACGAAATCGGCAAATCCGGCACTGGTTCGTCCGCTGCCGGCTTCGGGTTCGAAGGCCATATTGCGGTAAGTAATGTTTTCAGACATTTGGCCGACGAGTCCGAAATTACCAAGAAAAGCGAGGTGTAAATTTTCCAATGTAATGTTTTTGCTGAACTGGATCAATCCGCAGGCCTGGTCGCGTATGGCATCGCGCATCTGGAAGGTAAGCCCCGGTTTGGCTTGCGGTGTGTTATCGTAAACGAAGCGGAGCAGGTTCGGTTCGAGTTCGATCGCTTTACGAAGGCCGGTGAGGGGTGACCAGCTACGCCAGGTAATATCTTTTTCAGGGTCATAGCTTTGTGCGATACCGTCGGATAGCGACCAGTTATCACCGACAAAGGAGAATTTACCGTCTTTGATTTGGTAACGTGATTGAGGGTGGATACGTACGGTCATATGGTGTTCTCCGACCTCTGTTACGGTCAATTCCGGCACAGTCGGGTCAGCGGCCGTTACAGTGAAGTTGCGGAATGTGATATTTTCGCACTGGTCGATCACGAAGCTGGTCATTTCGCCATGAGTAACGAGGTGAGCTCCTTTTCCATCGATCGTTACGTTTTTCAGTCCTTTCAGCCATAGTCCGATATGCTTGGTCTGATCCGGGTTTTCCTTCTCTGAGGCAGTGTTTGAAATGTGGTAAAGTATCTGCGACGAACTTTCCCGATGAATGTTATAATTCGCATTCTGCAATTCGATGACAACCGCTTTTCCGTTATAACTCCGTGCCTGCTCGATAGCGGCCTGTAGTTTCTTTGTCATGTCCCCGGTCTCAGGATTTACTTTAATGATATTTTGTGCCGTAGCAGTAAGTACAAAAAATAAACAAAAGGTAAAGAGAATTGACTTTTTCATGATATTTTTGTCTAATTGAATTGTTACAAAGATAAAGGTTCATATAAGAATCTCCAAATAAGATATTTAGATATATGGAACAAGAAGGAACCGAATCAGGCTTTTTTTGTAGGATTAGGAACAATATCAACGCTTTTCTTCATAACAAGAAATTGAAAGAGAAGTTATATATTATCATATTCGAATCGGATACGCCTAAAGGAAAGTTGTTTGATGTTTTTCTTATTGGGTTTATCATTGCCAGCGTGTTGGTGGTGATATTGGAGAGTGTTGTGACCTTTTCCGATCGTTTCAAGCTGATCCTTCAGGTACTGGGATATGTATTTACTGCTTTCTTTACTTTTGAATATCTGGTGCGGATCTATTGTAGTCCTAAACCGAAGAAATATATATTCAGCTTTTTCGGGATTGTGGATTTATTGGCTACATTGCCTTTGTATCTTGGCTTTTTCTTTAGGGGGGCACGTTACCTGTTAATAATAAGAACTTTTCGTCTGATCCGGGTATTTCGTGTGTTCAAGTTGTTTAATTTTCTGGAAGAGGGGAATTTATTGTTGGTGTCTTTGCGGCTGAGTAGCCGGAAGATCTTTGTGTTTTTCTTTTTTGTCCTTATCCTGGTTACTTCGATCGGAACGATCATGTTTATGGTCGAGGGGACTCAACCGGATACACAATTCAATAATATACCCAATTGCATTTATTGGGCGATAGTTACCATGACAACAGTCGGTTATGGAGATATAACGCCTGTTACCCCTGTCGGACGTTTTATTTCGGCTTGTGTGATGCTGATCGGTTATACGATCATTGCGGTTCCGACGGGGATTGTTTCGGCTACGATGATGAAAGAGCATCGCAAACGTAGTCTGTTGCAATGTCCCCATTGTTTCCGGACAGGGCATGAAGAAGAAGCTAAGTTCTGCAAGTATTGTGGAGGAAAGCTGGATGATACGGAATAAATTTTTTATATTTGTGCATATGAAAACACTATTAGCCACTATTGTAGCAGCATTGCTTATTACTATTATGTTTTGTGCCGGAGGATATAGCTTATACTGTATTGAAGCTGATCCGGCATTGTTTATTCTCGTTTTGGGGATTGCCTGGGCTGTTTCGCTCTGGCTACTTTTCTCTACCGTGTTCAGTAAAAAAAGAAAGAGATCTATTTCTTTTTTAAGGCATTGATTCCGGATTTTATCAATCCTTTGATTTACTGTTTATATCTTTCAACGTGTCTTTTATAACGTACCATATTACGCAGACGATCATGACCAGCATGATGGCACTGCCGCCTACACTGATTATTGTTTTTATGTATTGATCCATCTTTTGAAAAGTATATAGGTTTATAGATATAGTTACTACATGCTAAAGATAGGCATAAGAATGCTAATAATTGGGTTATCTGTGAAATAATTACAGAAATGTACAATAATTGGACATTATGTTAAGGAATCGGGTTATGGAATAATTATATTGCCGTGAAAAGAAAAATGGTTATTGTGGTCTAATATTGTTTATATTTGCGGTACTATGGATGGAGATCGGGAATATGAATATATGAAAAAACTGGGACAAGGGGATCATAAGTCATTTGATGCCTTGTTTTTGTTGTATCATCCCAAAGTGAAGAACTTCTTGCTGGGGTTTATCAAGGATGAAGAAGAGGCATGCGATATGGCGCAGGATATCTTCTTTAAGGTCTGGACGAACCGGGAAAGTATTTCGAAAGTAAGTTCCCTGAAAGCGTATCTATACCGAATGGCCCGGAATATGATTTACGATTATTATGAACATAGTCTGGTAAAAGCATCCTATGAGCAGAAACAACAGTTGTCTTCCATTGCTTATACGGATTTGATCGAAGAAGACCTGTATGCAAAAGAATTAGCTATCCTGATCGATATTGCCATAGAACAGATGCCCGAACAACGACGCCGTATTTTTAAGATGAGCAGGAAAGAAGGGCTATCCAACGATGAAATTTCCCAGCGGTTGGAAATAAATAAACGCACGGTTGAAAACCATATAACACAAGCCCTGGCTGATCTCCGGGAGGCTTTGCGCGGAGCCGTTTTATTACTTTTCTGAAAAAATATCTTTTTAGCCTGTGTGTGCGCTTTCGTTGTCCCGTCTTTATTATAAACACGGGATAGAATGGCAAATAAAACCATACATACATTACTAACAAAATTCTTTGGGAATGATCTTCCGGAGTCAACACAGCTGTCTTTCCGCGAATGGTTCGTTAGCGGAACCAGCCTGCGGGAAAAGGAGGAAGCTATGCAGGATATCTGGGAGCAGGTGCCCGGTGAAACCAATGAACAGACCAAACAGGAGCTGGCCAGGCTTCACCGGCGTATTCACTCTGTTTCAGAACCGGTAGTGAAGAGAACATTGTATCGCCAATTCGTTCGTGTCGCTGCGATCCTGCTGTTGCCTTTGCTAGGAGCCGCTACCACCTATTTCGTTATGCGGATTGAGCCTCAAATAATCGAACCCGAATGGACGGAATGTTTTGTGCCGAATGGGGAAAGGAAACAGATCTTCCTATCGGACGGATCGGAAGTCTGGCTGAATTCAGGATCATTATTGCTTTATTCCACCCGATTCGAAGGGGATAAGCGATCAATCTATTTGAATGGAGAAGCCAGTTTTAAGGTAGCTAAAGACCCGGATAAACCGTTTATCGTAAAAACCGGCCATATGGAAGTGGAGGCTTTGGGTACTCTTTTTAATGTAGAGGCCTATTCGGATTCAAAATTGACTATCGCAACTTTGGAAGAGGGGAAAGTGCGTGTAGTAACTGACCTGGCTCCGGACAAACCATTTATACTGGTTCCGGATGAGCAAATTGTGTATAACAGTCAGTTGGGAATTGTATCTAAAGAACTGATCGATGCAACCAAGATCTTACAATGGAAACATGGTTATCTGACTTTCCAAGGGGCTTCTTTCGATCATATTGTGAAGACGATCGAACGTCGTTTTGATGTTACGATCAATTATGAGACAGATAAATTTGCAGGACGTAGTTTTACAATGAAGTTCAGGCCTGATGAAGGACTGAACCAGGTATTGGATATCTTGAAAGAGATGGTAAACGGATTGCATTACAGGATAAAAAATAACGTAATATACATCAACTAAAGAAACGGGAGGATACTTTATGAAAAAAAGAACCCGGGAAGACGACGCCAATCAGAACTTCCCGGATTTGAAATCGTAGAATACCAATTAAAAACTTACCTCAAACAGGTAAGAAACAATATAATATTCAACTTTAAAAATCTAATTCACAAAGATATGGAAATAATCCAGAAAATACAAAAGATGAAAAGTATTAGTTCATTCAGGGTAGTTATAATACTTTTTCTTCTCCTTTTTTCGCAATATACTTTGCTGGGGGCACAAACAATCACACTATCCGGAAATAATCTGACTATAAAGAGTGCTTTTGTAGAGATAGAGAAACAAACAGACATGTCGATCGATTATGACGAGTCGGTGATAAACCTTCATCAAAAGATCAGTACATCTATTCAGGGGAAAAGCCTGGAAGAAACGATGAATATCCTGCTTAAGGGTACGGGATGCTCGTTCGTAGTAAAAAACAATCACATCGTTATTTCGGTAAATGCCCAAGATACAGGAAAGTCGTTGACTGTGACAGGAGTGATCACGGACGAACACGGAGAACCTGTGATCGGGGTGAACGTCATTGAAAAAGGGACGACAAACGGTTGTATCTCCGATATGGACGGACGTTATTCGTTGGACGTACAGCCTAATTCCATCTTGCAGGTCTCTTATATCGGATATATCTCCCGGGAAATAAGGGTGAATAACCAGAAGGTGATCAATGTACAACTGAGAGAAGATACCCAGAATTTGGAAGAGGTGGTGGTAGTTGGTTATGGTACACAGAGAAGGAAAGACTTGACGGGAGCCGTATCGAGTATCAATGCGAGTGAGATACAGAGCCGCTCGGTTCCTTCAGTAGCCGGTTCGTTGCAGGGAAAATTGAGTGGGGTCATGATACAGGAAACTGGTGGTGACCTGACCGGACGTTTCCAGTTCTCGGTACGCGGTACGGGGTCTGTGACCGGTAGCAATAATCCGCTGCTTATTGTGGATGGTGTTCCGCTTTTTAATGACGATCTTTCTACATTAAATACAAAAGACGTTGTTTCCATCGATGTATTGAAAGATGCTTCCGCTTCTGCTATTTACGGTTCGCGTGCTTCTAATGGTGTTGTTATTATCACGACGAAACGCGGACAGAGCGGGAAACCTGTCGTTTCTTTCAGTATGGATCTGGGATTTGAAAATATCGCTAAACGGTATGAAGTATTGACCACCGACCAGCAGCGTTTGTTGTTTGTTGAGGCTTTTAAGAATACCAACAGAAATCCGGCGGTGTATGAAAATGTAAATGATCCGGTTTGGCAGATAGATACGGACTGGCAGAAAGAGGGAACCCGGACAGGGGTAAGGCAGAATTATAACCTCAGTGTACAGGGAGGAAGCGAGAATAATAAATATGCGGTATCAGGTTCGTTTTCACGAAGACTGGGAACAATGAAGAACAGCGACCTGAATGAATTCTTCCTGCGCGCAAACAATGATATTTCTATCGGTGAAAAAGTGAAGATCGCATCAAGTATCAGCGGAGCACATCAGCGCCAGAATAAGTTGAGTAATGATGCCTGGGGTAGTGGAGCTTATCAGCGTCTGATCAGTAGCCATAGTTATTTGCCGGCTTATGATGAGACTGGAGATTTCTTCGCGGTGTCGTCGGCGGCAGACCCTTACTTTGGAGAAAACAGTAATCCGCTGATCAATCAATTGATGAATGTAAATAAAGAGAGTTCATCGAGAATGATGGGAAGTATTAAGATCGACTATAATATTCTGAAGGAGTTGACTTTTACTGTTAATGCGGGTACAGACTTAGGGTTTATCAACGGTTATCAATATCTACCGGTGTATCAGTACGGACGATATACCCGGACGGAAGGCAGTACCACCAATACATCCAGGGAGATGATCAACTGGGTGACGGAGGCAATCTTGCAGTATAGTAAAAAATGGGGACAGCATTCGTTGAGTGCTTTGATCGGAGCTTCCGCACAGCAGCATGTAGAGAAAAGGACAAGTACGACTGGTACCGGAACTATCGATAATTCTTTGGATCAGTTATCGAACCAGACAAACTTTACGGCAACAGGAACTTCGGTGACTTCTGCCCTGGCCTCTACTTTTGTTCGTTTGAATTATAGTTTTAACGACCGCTATTTGTTTACCGGAACAGTCAGACGTGACGGTTCTTCAAAGTTCGGACCGGATAAACGCTATGGTATTTTCCCTTCAATATCCGGTGCCTGGAGAATGTCGGAAGAGGCATTCTTACGTGATGTCGATTTTCTTACCAACCTGAAACTGCGTGTGGGATATGGATTGACCGGTAACCAGAATATCGGAGATTTCGCCTATGTGACCCGTGCCGGTGCCAGCCCTTATATCTGGGGTAACAGTATGGTGGTGGGGAACTCATCGGTGAATATGGGTAATCCTAAGCTGCAATGGGAATCGGCCCAGCAGTTCAATGTAGGTATAGATGCTTCTTTCCTGGACAGCAGATTGTCTCTGGTTCTCGATTATTATGATAAGCGGTCGAGGGACTTGCTTATCCAGACTCCGGTTCCTTATATTGCCGCTGTTTCGGAAAATCCGTATGTTAACCTGGGTTCTGTTCAGAACAGAGGTGTGGAAATCGGTATTAACTCCAATAATATTTCAACAAAGAAATTCTCCTGGACAACAAGTTTCAATATCAGCTTTAATAAGAATAAGGTACTCGATATCGGGACGAATGCCCTGGGCGAACCTCTGCAAATTCCGGGAGAAAACATATCGTTGCCGAACGATTTTGCAAACCTGACCAAGAAAGGACATCCGGTCGGCGCTTTTTACATGTATCAGTTTGATGGTATCTGGCAGAAGAACGAGGTAGACGAAGCAGCTTTGTTTGGAGCTGTGCCCGGTGATCCTAAGTTCGTAGACCGGAATAACAGCAAATCGCTCGATACGGGAGATAAGGATTTTGTCGGATCGCCTTTGCCTACCTATTTCGGAGGTTTCACGAATACCTTCTCGTATGGCCCGTTCTCTTTAAACATATTCTTTAATTTTGCAGGTGGCAACAAGATCTATCATGCCATGCGAAACCTGAATGCCAGATCTGTCCCGTTCAATCAGCAATTGGCGGAGATAGCGGATTTCTGGACGGAAAACAATCCTTCGAATACGATACCTCGTCCGTCACAGGGAGGAAATACCACATTCCTGGCGACCCGCGTGTCTACGAATTATCTGGAGGATGGAAAATATCTGAGACTGAAAAATGTATCGCTCTCGTACGCACTACCTAAATCATTACTGACGAAATTGAATATCAGTGATGCAACAGTGTCGGTGAACGGTGCCAACCTGGTTACTTTTACCAAGTATACCGGATTGGATCCGGAAGCATCCAGTACGACGAGTTTGCTGTCTGGCGGTATCGATTATACCCCGTATCCTTCTACTCGTTTTTATTCGTTCTCATTACAATTATCATTCTAAAATTTACTATTATGTTGAGAAAACTAATGTATAAAATATTTATTTCGGGGTTGATCCTGCTGGTTACGGGATGCTCGGATTTTCTGGAGCCAAAGATGAAAGGATCGACAGAGTTACAACAGCTTATAAGTACGGAACAAGGTATGCTGACCGCAGTGAATGGTATTTATCAACCTTTGCAGCCTTTATTCAGTGGTACCATGCAACGTATGACGGATCTGGCTTGTGACGATGGCTGGACTTGGAGAAATGAATTGGAGACGGATCTTTTTATTGTTGAACAGGACTTCTCTTTTGCTGCAACGGTTTGGAAGCAGCATTATATGGGGATAGGCCGTGCCAATGTGGTATTGGATAATCTGGAAAATGTGACGAACTATAAATCGGAGCAGCAACGGCAGCATTTCGAAGGTCAAGCCAAGTTTATGCGGGCTTATTATTATTTTAATCTGGTTCGTCTGTTCGGTGGTGTCCCTATCCTGGAGCATCAGGTGGTTTTCCTGGAAGATGCCCAGGTGCCGAGAGCTTCCATACAGGAGGTTTATAACCAGATCGAGAAAGATCTGGACGAAGCAGAACGTCTTTTGCCTTCTGCTTATTCGGGAGAGACGGGTTCGGAAGCCGGTCGTCCGACGGTTTATTCGGTTAATGCATTGAAAGCGTTGGTTTATCTTGAAATAGAACAGTGGGATAAGGTGGTGGCTGCTGCCGATAAGGTGATAGGGAAAGGTAGCCTGATCGCTTATGCGAAAAATTTCAACGGGACGGCTGAAAATGGTTCCCAGTCATTTTTAGAGGTACAGTATGGAGGTGTTACTTCTGCAACGACTTCTTCGCTGAGTACTTTTTATGCTCCGACTTCTTATCCCAGTGGTAGTGCCCTTATTTTGCCGACAGATGACAATCTGAACGGTAAAGGAGGAGGTCCTTCTTCCGGTGACGGCTTTGTGCAGCTATTTGACGGCAGGCCGGAAGATAACCGTAAAAGTGTGATTATAGATACGTATGGTTTAGCTAACTTTGTGGATGCATCGCAGCCGGACGGAAGTTTGTATTACGTAAACAAGTATTATAATACGACTGACCCGGTAGGCAAAAGCATCTGGAATTTTCCTCTGATCCGGTATGCCGAGATCCTATTGGCGAAAGCGGAAGCATTGAATGAAAAAGGATATGTTGCCGGAGGTGAAGCCTTCTCCCTGGTCAATCAGATACGGAAACAAGCCGGTCTGGAAGATCTGAAGGGATCGGATGTTACCAGCCAGAAGTCTTTCAGGGACTATATTATGAAAGAACGGCGTATTGAACTGGCTTTTGAGTGTAAGCGTTATTTCGATCTTAACAGGTTGGGGATTTTGCAATCGGTTATGCAGCCTCAGCTGGATTATCTGGGATTGAAATTTCCACAGAGCAAGATGATCACTCATCCGATGACGAATAAACCTTATTACTTGTATCCGGTACCGTCTACCGAGTTTGTAAATAATGCAAAGTTGGGAGAGCAGAACCCGGGATACAAATAATGAAATATAAACTTACTATATCATGAAAAGAAAGAATGTGTTATTATCCCTTGGAGGGCTTTCGGTGTTATGTTCCGGTTGCGCCCAACAAGTGCAGGAGCCTAAGAAACCTAATATCGTCTTTATCTTTGCCGACGATATGGGGTATGGGGATGTGTCGGCGTTGAATGAGAATTCGAAACTGAAGACAACGAATATCGACCGGATTGCCAATGAAGGGGTGATATTTACGGATGCCCATTCCAGTTCGTCTGTCAGTACACCGTCGCGGTACAGCTTGTTGACAGGGCGGTATAACTGGCGGTCGGATCTGAAGGACGGTGTCCTGTATGGTTACGACAAGGCACTTATCCCGCATTCTCGCAGGACGATTGCGAATGTCCTGGGAGAATGCGGTTATCAGACTGCTGCTATCGGTAAGTGGCATCTGGGATGGGACTGGAATAATATCGAGGCAGGGCCGGAAAACGTCGATTTCAGTCAGCCGATCACCAACGGGCCGACTACGCGTGGCTTCGACTATTATTATGGGATCTCGGCATCTCTCGATATGGCTCCTTACGTATATGTGGAAAATGACAAGGTTACGGCTTTGCCTGACCGGGAGACAGTCAATACCGGCATGGGATTCTGGCGTAAAGGACCGACCGGAGCGGATTTCGATCATGAGCAGACACTTCCGCACCTGATCGATAAGGCGGTAGGTTATATCCACGACAAGTCGAAGGAGGGTAAACCTTTCTACCTGTATCTGCCGTTGCCAGCCCCTCATACTCCGATCCTTCCGATTAAGGAATATCAAGGCAAGTCCGGTCTTAACCCTTACGGTGATTTTGTTTTGATGGTGGACGATATGGTCGGAAAGGTGATGAAAGCGTTGAAAGATGCGGGTGTCGAAGAGAATACGATCATCGTTTTCAGTACGGATAACGGTTGCAGCCCGCAGGCCAAGTTCGATGAACTTCAGGAGAAAGGACATTATCCCAGCTATATCTATCGTGGACATAAGGCCGACCTGTTTGACGGCGGCCACCGTATCCCTTGCGTAGTGAGATGGCCGGCTCAGATAAAGCCTCATGTGGTCGACCAGACCATTTGCCTGACGGACTTCTTTGCTACATTTGCCGCTGTTGCCGATTACCGGTTGAAGGATACGGAAGGGGAGGACAGTTATAATATCCTGCCTTTATTATTGAATGAAAAGGAAAGCAATGTGATTCGTGAAGCGACGGTTCATCATTCTATAAACGGTGAATTTACGATCCGTAAGGGGGATTGGAAACTGTTGTTATCACCGAGTTCCGGCGGATGGAGTTTCCCGAAACCGGGAACGGATGACGAGGTGATCAAAACGCTGCCGCTTGTCCAGTTGTACAATATGAAGGAGGATCCTGCAGAAACAAACAATGTTTATGCCGAACATCCGGAGATTGTAAAGGACCTGAAAGACCTGATGGTGAAATACGTCAAAGACGGTCGCAGTACTCCGGGGGCTCCGCAGAAGAATGACGGGCCCGAAATCTGGAAGCAGTTGAGCTGGATGGAAGAATAAAAATATTTAGGTTTGTTGTTAAATCCCGGAAAACACTTACTTTTGTTTTTCGGGATTTTATATTTATCAGGGGGGAGATATGCTGACAAACAAACGTGAAATACCATATGATTTTGAAGAAATATATGTTTCATATTTCTCCAGAATGAAATATTTTGCTCTGGAATATGTTTTGTCTGAAGAGGATGCAGAAAATATAGTACAGGATGTTTTTACCGAATTATGGGAAAGAAAGGAACTTCTTACATATAACATAAATCTGGTCGCATTTCTTTTTACATCAATAAAAAATAGATGTATCGATCATTTGCGTCACAGGGTAATTGTAAGAGATGCTGTGAACCAGATACAGGAAGAATATCAGGTCACATTAAAGGTGAAGCTAGCTTCATTGGAATTATTTGATCAGTCTCTTTTGTCGGAACAGGACATTGAGAAGATCGTTTCAGAAGTAATTAACTCTTTGCCGGAAAAATGCCGGGAGATTTTTATAAAAAGTAAAATAGAAGGAAAGAAGCAGAAAGATATTGCCTCTGAAATGAATATATCTCTTAAAACTGTTGAAAACCAAATGAATATTGCCTATAAAAAGTTGAAATCTGAACTGAAAGATTACTTGCCTCTCCTCTTATTTCTTCTGAGTAACTAAAAAATTTAATAGGTCCTTTGGGGGTTTTTATATCTCTAATCGTTTATTAGTAACAAAACGGAAAATATGGACGAACGAATACATAAATACTTTTATGAAGAACTCTCTGCGGAGGAACGCATATCCTTCTTACGCGATGTTGATGCAAATGAAGAGTTGACAAAACAATTTGCAGGATATCAGAATATGCATGCATTGTTGAATCTGGGGCACCAAATGGAAAACAGGTGTATTGGGAAGCAAAAATGTGATCAGTTCATAAAGAAAAAACAACGTCGTATTGCCCAAAAACAGTGGTTGCGTTGGGTTGGTTATGCGGCTGCGATTCTTATTTTGGTAGTTTCTTCCAGTTTGTTGACTTTCAGATACACTCAGGTAGTACAGCCGGAGAATTTGTCGGTAAATGTGATGAATACTTTATATACTCCGGCAGGACAGCGTGCCCGATTGATTCTGCAAGACGGGACGGAGGTTTGGTTGAATGCAAAATCAAAACTGACTTATCCGGCTCAGTTTACCGGTAGCGAAAGACGGGTAACAATAGAAGGAGAAGGCTTCTTCAAAGTGGCAAAAGACCCTTCAAAGCCATTTATTGTCTCAGCGCGAAATGTTGATATGAAAGTATTGGGAACTCAGTTTAATGTTTATAGTTATCCGGAAGCCGGGTTCGTACAGACTAGTTTGCTGGAAGGTTCTGTTTGTGTCTTTTTCCCTGAGAAAGAGAATGAAGGGATTATTTTAAAACCAGATCAGCAGGTTACCGTTTCAAACGGCAAAATGAAGGTGGAGTCTATCCGTCTGAGTGAACATTTCTTATGGCGTGACGGTATTTATGCTTTTGAAAATGAGCCATTGATTAGTATTCTGAAAAAATTGGAGCTTTACTATGATGTGAAGATTGTAGTGAAAGACACTTTATTGTTTAATGATACATATACCGGAAAATTCAGGCAGCGTGACAGTCTGGATGATGTGTTCCGTGTATTACAGCAAATCAGGAAATTCAAGGTAAAGAAAAATGTGGAGAAGAATATAATAACCTTAAGTAAATAATATGTCTAATTAAAAATGGAATGCCTATGATGAAGAAACAGTAAAATAAAAACAAAAGCGGTAGAAGCTACCAACAACTACCGCCGATGTAAAGTAAACACAAGTCGTAAATTTTTAGTATTCACTTTAAACATTAAAACAAAGGTATGAAAAGAAAAGCTTTGTTACAGCTCTTTATTGTGCATAATAACAGCATTAAAGATTTTTTTAGAATTATGAAAATATCACTCTTTCTTTTATTTGTTTGTGTTTTCCAGTTGATGGCTACAAATATGGAAGCACAAAATGCAGTGATCAACATCAGGCAGAATAGCCTTTCTATTAAGCAATTGATTAAGGAAATCGAAAAACAGACAGATTATCTTGTCGTATTTCGGAATCAGGATGTGGATGTAGATAAGGTTATATCTTTTCAAAAGCGTTCGGGAAAGGTTTCTGACTATTTGGATGAGATATACGAAAATACGAATCTCAGTTATGTATTTGAAAACAATTACATAACTCTTTCTCCTAAAGTAGAGGTCGCAAATCAAAACAAGAAGAAAATAACCGGTAAAGTCACAGATCAAAATGGTGAGTCGGTTATTGGTGCCAGTGTTGTTGAAAAAGGGACGACTAACGGGATCATGACTGATATGGATGGACTTTTTACGTTAGAGGTTGAAGAAACGGCTGTGGTACAGGTTTCTTATATAGGTTATCGAACGAAGGATATTTCCGTTGCCGGTAAAAACAATATTCAGGTTCAATTGATTGAGGACATGCAGGCTTTAGACGAGGTTGTTGTTGTCGGTTTCGGTACGCAAAAGAAAGTGAATCTGACAGGATCTGTCAGTATGGTTAATTCGGAAGTACTGGAAAGCCGTCCGGTTCAAAATGTTGGCCAGGCTTTGCAGGGAGTTGTTCCCGGCTTGAATCTGTCTGTAAATAAAACGGGGGGAGAATTGAATAATACATTGGATATAGATGTACGTGGAGTAGGAACAATTGGTGAGGGTTCTAAATCTTCTCCTTTAGTATTGATTGATGGTATAGAAGGGGATATGAACTCAATCAATCCGAATGATATTGAAAGTATTTCGGTATTAAAAGATGCTGCCTCTTCTGCGATTTATGGTTCTCGTGCTGCTTTTGGTGTGATATTGATTACAACAAAAGAGGGTAAGGCTGGCCGGACTCAGGTAAATTATAGTAGTAATGTACGTTTTACAACTCCGTTATCTTTGCCTACTATGATGGACTCTTATCAATTTGCCCAATTTTTTAATCGTGCAGCTGCGAACCAGGGTGCTTCTCCAGCTTTTGATGAGACAACTATGCAGCGTATTATCGATTATCAGGCAGGGAAAATTACATCTGGTTCACAGGTTCGCCCCGACGGACATTTTAGTGAAAATGTATTAGCCAATGGTAATGTGGATTGGTTTAAAGAAACGTATAGAAAAGCTGTGCCTTCTCATGAGCATAATTTAAGCGTAAGTGGAGGAAATGAAAAAATAACTTATTTGGTAAGTGGTAGTTTTATGAATCAAAATGGGTTGATCGCTTATAATTCGGATGATTTTAAAAGATATACGCTTAATGCCCGTATAAAAGCGGAGTTATCTAAATATGTAACGCTTGCTTATGGAGCAAAGTGGATACGTGAAGATTATAAGAAACCATCTTATTTTGGAGATCTATTTTATGACTCTATTGCAAGAACTTGGCCCGTCTGTCCGATACGTGATGACAATGGTAATTATTTGGGATCAATAATAAATAGATTAGTGTATGGTGGTGAAGCTAATGATCAAAAAGATCAGACTTATAATCAGTTACAATTAATTGTAGAACCAATTAAAAATTGGAAATTTTATGCGGAAGGGAATATGAGAACCATAAATCGGATGAACCATTCTGAGAGGCTATTAGTACCTTGGTGGTTTGCAAGTGGTGAAGCTTCTTGGTCTCCAGCTGGTGGACAAACAACTTCTGTTGATGAAGAATCTTTTAGAGATAACTATTTAACGGGAAATTTGTATACAGATTATTTCAAACAATTCGATAGTGGACATTATTTCAAAGCTATGGTCGGTTTTAATGCTGAGTTAATGAAGTCTAGAGATTTGAAAGGCTCTATGGATAATTTGATTTCAATTGATCTTCCGACTTTAAACACTGCAACAGAAAATCCCCGTGCAAGCGGTGGATATACTCATTGGTCTACGGTTGGTTTTTTTGGGCGTTTAAATTATAATTATAAGGAACGATACATGCTGGAAGTAAATATGCGTTATGATGGAACTTCTCGTTTTCTCGGAGATAAACAATGGGGTGTTTTTCCTTCATTTTCTGCTGGTTGGAATATCGCAAGAGAAGACTTTTTCCAGAATATGGGAAATTTGAATGATTATATCAGTATGTTGAAACTGAGAGCGTCCTGGGGACAATTGGGAAATACAAATACAGAAAATTTATATCCTTTCTATTTAACAATGCCGGTAGGGAATGTAAATGGTAGTTGGCTTGTTGACGGACAGAAAACAAATACCTCTTATGCACCGGGTATTGTTAGCTCTTTGATGACCTGGGAGACTGTTGAATCTTGGAATGTCGGATTGGATTGGGGAGTTTTAGACAATCGTCTGACTGGTTCATTTGATTATTTTGTACGTAATACGCTTGATATGATAGGGCCAGCTCCGGAATTACCTTCAATTCTCGGAACAAAAGTTCCAAAGATCAACAATGCAGATATGAAATCTTCTGGCTTTGAATTGGAATTGGGTTGGAGAGACCGAATTGGAGATTTTAATTACGGGGCAAAAGTGGTTTTGTCGGATAATAAACGTGAAGTAACTCGTTACCCGAATGAGAAGGGTGATTATGCTCAGTGGTATACCGGAAAAATGAGTGGTGAATATTGGGGATATGAAACAATAGGCATTGCTAAGACACAGGAAGAGATGGATCAGCATTTAGCTTCTTTGCCAAATGGTGGACAAGATGCTCTGGGTACTAAATGGTCTGCGGGAGATATCATGTATAAGGATTTAAATGGTGACGGTAAAATAGATGCCGGTTCAAGTACTTTGGGGGATTCCGGTGATAAGAAGATTATAGGAAACAATACTCCACGCTATCGTTATGGTGTTACTTTGGATGGCTCCTGGAAGGGCTTTGACCTGAATCTTTTCTTCCAGGGAGTTGCGAAACGTGATTATATATTGGAAGGTCCTTATTTCTGGGGAGCGAAGAATGGACAATGGCATTCGGTTGGATTCGAAGAACATTGGGATTTCTTTAGACCGGAAGGAGACCCATTGGGGGCTAATCTGAATTCTTATTATCCTCGTCCTTTGTTTGACCAGGGAGGGAAAAATCAGGAATATCAAACACGTTATTTGCAAAATGCAGCTTATATCCGTCTGAAAAATGTTCAGTTGGGATATACATTCCCCCGGACTTGGGTAAGTAAAATCGGATTACAGTCATTGCGTTTGTACTTTTCAGGGGATAACCTGTTGACATTTACTAAACTACATGGATATTTTGATCCGGAAACACTGGGCGATACAGGTGATAAAACAGGTAAGGTATATCCTTTGGCCAAAACACTTTCTGTGGGTTTGAATATTAACTTTTAAATGAGAAAATTATGAAACTACAAATAAAAAACATAGTAGCCTTTTCCACTTTGTTGGTTGGAAGTTTATGGTTGGTTTCTTGCGAAGATTATTTGGATAGGAAACCACTGGATAAAGTAACGCCGGATTCCTATCTGACAAAAGAGGATCAATTGGCCAGTTATTCGATCAAAGCTTATTCGTATTATAAAGACGATGGTACTGAAAAGGAATATGTGTTTAAAACTCATTCCGGATGGAATATAGGAACAATCAAAGAGGATTTACATAGTGATAATATGGCATCGACAAATGCCAGTTATGACTGGTGGGTTCCGGGTAACAAACGAGTTCCAAACAAATCTGTTGATAATGAAGGTTTGGGTGATTATTCTTTTAAAAACATTCGAAATTGTAATTATTTTTTTGAACAGGTATTGCCGCGTTATGAGGCCGGAACTATTGAAGGTAATAGGCAGAATATAGAGCATTACATTGGAGAAATGTATTTTTTGCGAGCATGGGAATATTTCAAAAAGTTGAGATTATATGGAGATTTCCCGATTGTAAAATCTACTTTAACGGATGATCATGGTCTTTTGGTCGGAATGAGCCGGCGCGCTCCCCGGAATGAAGTTGCCCGTTTTATTATTCAGGACTTAGACTCTGCCATCATGTTGATGCAACCGGTGTTTAAAAATAAAAACAGATTGAGCAGTACTGTGGCTGAATTGGTTAAATCAAGAGTTGCATTGTATGAAGCAAGTTGGCTGACATATCATAAAGGAACCCCATTTGTTCCCGGAGGTTATGAATGGCCTGGTGCAGAAATGGAATACAACAAAGATTTTTCTATTGATATTGATGCTGAGATTGATTATTTTCTGACACAGGCTATGGATGCCTCAAAGAATGTGGCAGAGTCGATACAATTAGCCAATAACACGGGGGCTATGAATCCAACAGTAAGTATTGATGGATGGAATCCTTATTTTGAAATGTTCGGTGCGGTTGATATGGGGAAATATGACGAGATACTTTTATGGAGAGCCTATAGTAAGGAACTGAATATATTGCATAGTGTTGGAACTTATGTCCGCTTGGGAAATGACTATGGGCTGACAAAAGGCTATGTAGATGGTTTCCTGATGAAAAATGGTCTGCCCTGGTATGCCGGGAATTCAGGTTATCAAGGAGATAAAACGATTCAGGATGTAAAAAAAGATCGTGATGGACGGTTACAGTTATTTTTGAAAGATCCGACTACTCTTATCGAGTTGGAAAGTGGATTACAGAATGGGATGCCTAATATTTTGGGAATACAGGAACAAAAAGAAGTTACAGGTTATGCCGTACGCAAATGTTATAATTATGATCCTATTCAATCTGATTATGGTGGAGGAATTTCTTATTTTGGATGTATTATCTTTCGCGGAGTGGAGGCTCATCTGAATTATTTGGAAGCTTGTTATATGAAGAATAAAGCGTTGGATGCTACAGCTCAAAAATATTGGCGCGCAGTTCGTGAACGTGCTGGCGTTGATCCGGATTTTAATAAGACAATCCAAGCCACTAATTTATCTATGGAAAATGACTGGGCTGTATATTCAGCGGGACAGCCTGTCGATGCTACTTTGTTCAATATCCGTAGAGAAAGACGTAATGAGTTTATTGCTGAAAATATGCGTTGGGATGACCTACGTCGTTGGAGAGCCTTGGATCAGGTGCAGAATTATATTATTGAAGGTTTTAATTTGTGGGATGAAATGTATGCGAGTGAAAGATATACTGATACTAAAACAGGTAAATCCTTATTAATTGAACCTGATGGAAGTGGACAAGCCAATGTTTCTTCTCGCACTAGCAGTAAATATTTACGTCCTTATCAGGTTGTAAAAGCCAATAATGAAGTGTACAATGGATATACCTGGAGTAAAGCAAACTATTTGACTCCACTGCCGGCTTATGAGATTATGTTGACATCTTCTATGGGAACTGACGGTAATGTAAATCTGGATTCATCTCCATTATATCAAAATCCATATTGGCCTAAGCAGGCTGGTGGATCTGCAACAGAATAAAAAAATGAAGGGGAAGAGGAATATGGCCCTCTTCCCCTTTTTAAGTTTATATATATGAAAAAGTATCTGATAGTTTTATCTCTCTTTTTTGCTCTTGTTTCTTGTCATAAAACAGAGTATATGAAATCCCTGCAAGGCCAATGGCGCTTTGCCCTAGATCCGAATGACCGGGGATTGACAGAACAGTGGTATACCCGATCATTGAGCGA
>NZ_JADNBB010000058.1 GCF_015550595.1 Parabacteroides goldsteinii | reverse complement strand
GTAATCATTTTGAGATGAATGATAATGCGTGATTTTCAAAAGACTTTATGATATTATTCTTATTTCATAAATAAGTTCCTTCTATCCGATAAACTCCTCTTCCTTTTTGTTTGTTTATCAGTATTTTACTAATGGGGTCCGTAATCTTTTGATTGGCCTCATCCAGTTCCGGCTGTTCCATCCGATTAAAATATCCGCGGGTTGTCTTTTCATTGGTATGTCCCAATGCCTGGCTGATCACGGCGATGTCCACATGTAAACGACGAGCCTCCGAAGCCCAGGTATAACGCATTACGTAAGAGGTCAGGTTATCAGAAATCGACAGAAGCCGACCCACTTCTTTCAATGCAGAATTATGATTAGAGAGCATCCCCTTGTATTGCCGATAAGTAGCAGATGCAAACATCACAGGAAAAAGATAATTCCTTTCGGAAGACTCATATTTATGAATAATTTGCCACATACCGGAAGTAATCTCAATACATATCTCGATCCCCGTTTTATGACGGTTGTATACTATAGCTTGTCCTCGGATATTCTTTCGAGTCAGACGAACCATATCGGCAAAAGGCATGCCATAAGCCATGAAACTGAATAGTGCCAAATCGGTAGCCAGAGTTAGATCGGGACGGTCGCGAAAATCAGCTGTCGCCATTTTCTTTACTTGCCGGTCAGATAACGTTTTTTTGACTGTCAGATCGCGTTTCAGTTTCAGCTTATGAAACGGATGATACTTCATTTTAAACGGCTGTTCGTCGAAAGCCGCATTGTAGACAGCCCTCAGGCTACTCAGATAACTATTAATCGTATTGATCTTTAATCTTTTTGCCTGCAAATAGGTCTGAAAGTCATTTAACAAAGTGGGAGTCAGATCACGAATCGGCATATCCTTGTTTCTCTGAAATCGGTAAAAATGACGACCGACTGCCAAATAGAGGTCAGCTGTACTGTTTTTACCCATCTGTTGTTTACTTTCCGCCCGTTGCCGAATATAGTCGTACAACAAAGGGCCTTTTCTTTTTCGATTGTTTTCTTGTGTTACTTTCATTACCATACTATTTATAAACTCACCCATCACCGTCCTTACAACGGCAGATACGCCCCCCAAAGATATCCATCCCTAGCTCCTTTTCCAAATAAAAAGGAGCCGATCCGGTCGGTCGCTGACAAATGTTTATCCATAAAACAAAGGCGCTGCCCCTGTCAGAGGTTTGCGCCTTTCGTTTTTTAACTAAACGGCGTATCTGATCAACCGATAATCTTTTATATATTTGTGCCACATATAAACTCTAATTCTTATGAAGCCCAAAAAGTTTCTTTATCTGACCACATTCTGTATATTACTAATTTCGGGTTACTTACATGCTGAAGAACCAACGGATAAGATGCATTCTGTATCTCTACATCTGGGATATGCAAATATGCCAGGTGGGACAGCCGGTTTGACAAATCCGGCACATAGCTATGAGCGGGATCTCTGTTCGGGAATCTCTTGGGATGCACAATACTATTTACATCCTTTCAGATGGATCGGCTTCGGTTTTCTTTATTCCGGATATAGTTCGAAAGGCTCTTTAGAGCATAGTTCCGATCATGTATATACACATTATATCGCACCGCAGTTTGCTTTCTATTGTTTAAGTAGCGAACGGATGAATGTACGCCTGAATCTAGGTACCGGTTACCTGCGTTATAAAAATAACAGTATGGTATACGAAAAAGAGCGTCGTGTATCCGGGGGACGTATTGCCGGGAATATCGGGGCTAATGCAGAATATATGCTAACGCCTCGCTGGGGTATTTCAGCTGATATACAATATGTATTTACTAATCTCAGGAAAGTTAATTCCAGATATCACGGAGAGACAATCCAGGTCAAGTTCCCGTCGGAAGACCGGCTGAAAGTCTCCAGACTAAACATATCGTTGGGTCTCGGATATCATTTCTAATTATAAGCAACCATTAAATTCGTCACATCATGAAAAAATATATATTCCTTTTATGCTTTCTGTCCTTTCTTTTCTCCTGCACAGAAGATGAAACAGTGGATGTCACCGTGATGCCGGAAGAGACAACCACCGGTGCCGAGACTTTCGGATGCCTGGTTGACGGCTGGTTATATGTCGGCGGCAGATACAGCACCTTCAATAGCCCCTCTATCAATTTCGATTATATATCCAACGATGAAACCATGCATGTCAAAGTATGGGTAAAGCCAGACCTGGCCATCAGCTTCTGCATAGAAAACCCGGTCGAGAACCAGGAGATTCCTTACACTTCATTCTCATGGGGAAATGAAAAGCTACCCGACGGAAAGGTTTTTATTACCCGATACGACAGCAACTCACAGATCATCAGCGGACGCTTTGAAGGCGAACGTGTGACGTTCGGACGTTTCGATGTACATTATAGTGAATAACTATACTACATTCTTCGGCAGCACCTTCTTCAAAATCAGATAACCACAGAGGCCGGAGATGAATGAGCCGGCAAAAACACCGAGTTTTGCCTGGTTCAATAAATCGATGCCGGTATCACCCATGCCGGTAAAGGAGAGGTTGGCGATAAACAGCGCTACTGTAAATCCGATACCACCCAGCATGGATACACCGAATAAATTCATACGGGTCATTCCTGTCGGTAAAGAGCCCATACTCGTACGGGCAAAAAGATAGGTGAAAGAGAAAATTCCCAGTGTCTTTCCGATAAACAGACCGGCAACAACAGCCAACGGAACATTTACCAACGATGCCGGCTGGATATCGCCAAACGTAACACCCGCATTGACAAACGCAAACAAGGGAAGGATCAGGTAGTTTACCAACGGATGCAGCTTGTCGGCAATACTCTGCAACGGACTGATCGTTCTATCGGCCAACGAGTGTATATTATTCAGAACCTGTATCTGTGTCGGTGTCAGTACCGCCGCTTTCTTGGATTGGCGAACCTCCGTATAATCCAGCATGTTCAGATAGCCGGTCATATCGCAGGTGAAGTCGTTCAGGTTGATCTTCGGACGGGCAGGGACGGTGAATGCCACCAACACACCGGCTATCGTCGGATGAATGCCCGATTCAAGGAACAACACCCATACGAAGAAACCGACAACGTAATAAAACAGGTTATTATTTATCCGCATCTTCCCTCCTACATATAATAATGCAAGCAAGGCCAGCGAAATCAACAACGGCTGATAGGCAATATCCCCGCTATAAAATAAAGCAATAATAATTATACCGCCAATATCATCGACAACCGCCAGTGCCGTCAGGAAAATTCGCATTCCCAGAGGCACCCGTTTACCCAACAGTCCCAAAACGGCCAGAGCAAAAGCAATATCGGTAGCCATCGGGATAGCAGCACCACGTATTTCCGGGGAGGTGTTACAAACAAGGATATAGAAAAGAACCGGTACGATCATACCACCGCAAGCAGCTATGACCGGAAGGATTGCCTTACGCATCGAACTAAGTTCACCTATCAAGACCTCTTGCTTGATCTCTAATCCGATCACGAAAAAGAATACAGCCATCAGGGCATCATTCACAAAGGCCAGCATCGGCATCGGTTCACCGTGGTGCGAAAACATTCCAAATTTGCCGATCTGAAGATCGATAGGATAAGACAAGATGTGATGATAAGCATGCGCCCAGGGAGAATTTGCCAATATCATAGCCAGTATAGTGGCCATAAACAATAGAAAACTGGCACTCGATTTTTGTGTAGCGAATCGGCGCAATGGTTTCAGGATAACATTAATAGTACGATCCATTCTGTATTTAAAGTTTGCGGAGACAGCTTGCTGCCCTGTCTCCGTTTATTATTCTAACTCTTATTCTTTTTGTTGCTTCTCTGCCATTTCAAGCTGATAGGCGCTGCGGGTAAGTTTCTCCACCCAGACTACAAATATACCAGTTAAAATTAAATTAAACACAATAGTAAGCACAGAAATCATCAGGGCCGGCCCACCAAGATTGTAACCCAGGGCAATAAATATGATCCCTGCTCCTACTTCACCGCGTGTAAACATGCCGATGGACAGTGCCAAACGTTCACGTTTGCGTCTGTCACGGTAAAAGAACAGCGGGAATAACTTTCCGATATTCGACAGGAAAGAAACGATAAGGACATGCAGCAGGATCATCGGCCACGACATCATGGGCTGTGCTCCTGTTATCGTTGCCGCTTCAGCCGATTGTTTCGCAAAGTCGATACCGAAAAACACCGGCATACTGACTCCCACCAGGAACATGAACAGGAAAGATATGGCCGTTGCCACATTATGCTCGACTTTTGTATCGATATGCTTATGTTTCATGATCATACCCAATACGAATGCCGGCAACAGCACTTCAATATGGATACTGGCTTCTTCGCCATAGAAATGTTTCGAAATTAGATAAACACCCTGGGTAATGGCCAGCGTTATAACCGCATAGAGCAGGATCGCCTTCCAGTCCTGACGCATATTATAAGCACCCATCTTTTTCCATCCGAGCATAAGCAGTACCATCACGATCAGGATAATGACTCCCAATTGCCAACGTAACCCCACCATCATGATCTGAAGCGGGATCATCAATAAAATGGTGTCGAGGTCGTCGAAGATAGCCAGCACCTGCACTTTTTTATAGACCCAGGAGGCTTTTAATCCGGCAGCGGCAAGCATGGTAAATAAGATACCCGCCGATGTAGGTGCGGCAAAACGACTTAACAGCAGGTTTTCTTTCCAGGCTTCGCCACTCGACCAGTAGATATCGGGAAGCAGGACGAACATATAATACAATGCGACAAATATCCAGGGAAAAGCAGCGGTAGCCATTGCTATAAAGTAATCCTCCGTGTAAGATCTCCACCGGGTTTTGTCCATTTCAAACTCCCGCCCTACATTTATCATAATAAAGGCCAGGCACACATACAATAGTGTATTGGATACTGTCTTCACCATCGAATAACTCTCTCCTACCATCGTAGGAAGAAATTGCGACACGACCAGACCAATCACTAAGAAAAAAGAAAATAAAAGAATCTTCTTCATTATTCTATCAGCTATTTTTTGTTTAGATTTTGAGAGAACAAAATTAAGAAAATCCTCTCAAATCGAAAATAGCCGATAACCCATGTTTCAGATTATTAATAATTTACTTGAGATACGCCGACTCCACTTTCAGTAATCGATTCTTTAAACGTTCTGCTTCTCCCTTTCGGATACGGAGGGTCATTTCGCAATCCATTTCGAACTTCTGCGATACGATCATAGGATTATCCTCTTTCACTATCCGCATAATTCCGTTCAGATAAGGATATTCGAAAGCGACAGTGATATCTTCATCCACCGTGCGTTCCTCGATCTCGGCTGCGGCAATCGCCTCGGCTGCGGCCGTACGGTAAGCGACGATCAGGCCGCTGGTACCTAACTCTATTCCTCCGAAATAACGAATGACAACAATCAGGATATCGGTTAACTCGTTGGAATTGATCTGCCCCAGGATCGGCTTACCGGCAGTGGACGACGGCTCTCCATCGTCGTTCGACCGGAAAGTCAGACGATCGGCTCCAAGCATATAGGCCCAACAGACGTGGCGGGCATCGTAATATTGTTTACGGTATTTATCCAGTTGCTCCTTCACCTCTTCGACCGTACGCACGGGGATGGCATACGAGATAAAGCGGCTGCGCTTCTCTGTGTAATAGCCCTCTACTACTTGTTTAATGGTTCTGTAACTGTCGTCTGCCATCGATCAATCCGGAATATGGGTTTGCTGCTCTTCCCGGAAGGCCCGGAAGTCTTTCATTATCTCTTCGATCTCTTCTATGAAGTAAGGATCTTTAACATTTTTCTTTACTTCAGCGTAATATGTTTCAATAGCCGCCAAAGCACATATATCTTGTCCGCGCAGCAGGAAGTAAGGTTCTTCCTTCTCTACGCATTGCTTGATCATTTGGATAGGATTCTTCATATATCTGTCTTTACTTAGTTACTATTCTGTCTTAGTTATGCCGGCAAACCGGGATAGGCATGTCAGATTCCCAGCTTGCCTGTGCCAGGTTATCGTTTCAACTCCTCTTTCAGGAACGGAGCCGTATAACTCTTGTTTTTCTTCTTGATCATTTCCTCGGGAGTGCCGGTGAATAAGACCTGGCCGCCTTTGCGTCCGCCTTCGGGGCCCATGTCGATCAGGTAGTCGGCACATTTGATCACGTCGAGGTTATGCTCGATCACAATGATGGTGTTGCCTTTTTCCACCAGCTTGTTCAGGACACCCAACAGGACACGGATATCTTCGAAATGAAGACCGGTAGTCGGTTCGTCCAATACATATAAGGTATTGCCGGTATCCTTCTTGGCCAGTTCGGTAGCCAGTTTCACACGCTGGCTTTCCCCTCCGGATAAGGTAGTGGATGGCTGGCCCAGTTTGATATACCCCAATCCCACATCCTGCAGGACTTTTATCTTGGAGAGGATGGTCGGGATATTCTCGAAGAACTCCACAGCCATATTGATCGTCATATCCAACACATCGGCTATGGATTTACCGCGGAAACGGACTTCAAGCGTCTCACGGTTATAACGCTTGCCATGACAGTCTTCGCAAGGTACCAATACATCCGGCAGGAAGTTCATTTCGATGGTCTTGTAGCCGTTACCCTTGCAGGTTTCGCAGCGTCCGCCGGATACATTAAACGAAAAACGGCCGGGTTTGTACCCCCTTACCTTCGACTCGGGAAGATCGACAAAAAGGTTACGGATATCGGAAAAGACACCGGTATAAGTAGCCGGATTGCTCCGCGGCGAACGGCCGATAGGCGACTGGTCGACATTGACGATCTTATCTACGTTATCGATACCTTCGATCGATTTGTAAGGCAACGGATCTTCCAGCGAACGATAGAAATGCTGGCTCAGGATCGGTTGCAAGGTACGGTTGATCAAGGTCGATTTTCCACTACCGGATACACCGGTCACACAGATCAGTGTTCCGAGCGGGAAGGTTACGTTTACATTCTTCAGGTTGTTTCCGCCGGCTCCTTTTATCGTAATAAACTTGCCGTTTCCCGGACGGCGTTCGGCGGGAATGGCGATCTCCGTTTCCCCATTCAGGTAAGCCGAAGTAAGCGTACCTGCTTTCAGCATATCCTGGGGCGTTCCTTCGTAAACGACTTCGCCTCCCAGGCGACCGGCTTTCGGTCCCATGTCGACCACATAGTCGGCATTCAGCATCATATCTTTATCGTGTTCCACAACAACGACCGAGTTGCCGGTATCACGAAGTTCTTTCAGTGAATTGATCAGACGCACATTATCCCGCTGATGCAGGCCGATACTCGGTTCATCCAGGATATAGAGTACGTTGACCAGTTGGCTACCGATCTGGGTTGCCAGACGGATACGTTGGCTCTCCCCACCGGAAAGGCTTGCAGATGCACGGTTGAGGGAGAGGTAATCCAGTCCCACATCCAACAGGAATTTCAGACGCGAACGGATCTCTTTCAATATCTCTGTGGCGATCTGTATCTGTTTCTGGTCGAGTTTTTCTTCCACTCCGTCGAGCCATTCGTAAAGCTCGGCAATATCCATAGCGGACAGTTCCGCGATATTCTTTCCGGCAATCCGGTAATGCAAGGCTTCTTTATTCAGGCGCTGACCGTTACATTCGGGACAGGTGGTCATTTTGATAAACTGTCCGGCCCATTTCTGGGCAGAGGCGGAAGCTTCGCTGTCCTGCTGCATCAGGATATATTTGGCAACCCCTTCATAAGACAGGAAATAGTTGGAAGCACCCAGCGACTCATTCTTGATTTGCAGGCGTTCGTCCGTACCGTTCATGATCTCATCCATCGCCTCTTCCGGGACATCCTTGATCGGAGTTTTGATAGTTACCCCATGCTTTTCGCACAAGGCCTCGATCTGCCAGAATATCAATGAATTTTTATATTTTCCGAGAGCAACTATACCACCATTATAGATACTCAGAGAAGGATCAGGCACGATCTTTTCCATATCCAGCAGGTTGACCTGCCCCAGTCCCTTACACTTCGGACAAGCTCCCTGGGGGGAGTTGAAAGAGAAGTTGTGGGGAGCCGGTTCGCTGTAAGATAATCCCGTTGCAGGGTCCATCAACTGGCGGCTGTAATGGCGCACTTCGTCCGTATCGGCATCGAGAATCAATATAAGTCCATCCCCCTGCTTCATGGCAATACGCAGGCTTTCCTTCAACCGGCGTTCGTCGGAAGGGGAAACGACCATTTTATCGATCACCACTTCGATACTGTGCATCTTATAACGATCGAGTTTCATCCCGTGGAAGATCTCTTTCAGTTCACCGTCTACGCGAACATTCAGATAGCCTTTCTTACGGACCTGCTCGAACAGTTCCTTATAATGTCCCTTACGGTTACGTACCAACGGGGCTAATAGATAAGTTTTCTTTCCGCTATAATGCTCCAGAATCAGTTCGAGTATCTTTTCCTCTGTATATTTAACCATCTTCTCACCGCTCAGGTACGAGAAAGCCTCTCCCGCACGGGCATAAAGCAGACGGAAAAAGTCGTACACCTCGGTAGTCGTACCGACTGTCGAGCGGGGATTCTTGTTGGTCGTTTTCTGTTCGATGGAGATAACCGGACTCAGTCCCGTGATCTTATCTACATCCGGACGTTCCATATTCCCGAGGAAATTACGGGCATAGGCGGAGAATGTCTCCACATAACGGCGTTGTCCTTCCGCAAAGATCGTGTCGAAAGCCAGCGACGACTTCCCGCTACCGCTCATCCCTGTGATGACAGTGAGTTTGTTACGGGGTATCTCTACATCTATATTCTTTAGATTGTGAACACGGGCGCCTAAAACGGAAATACGTCCGCCCTCCAATGCATTCTTATCGTTCATACTTTTTTACTGTCGGCGTTTTATCTTACCACCCAACCCGAATGATGGACATAGGTGTTAGGAGTTTTGTAATACATCTCGTTTTGTTTGGGGATCTGAAGCGTATAGGTCTTACCCAGAGTCTGCAACTTGCGGTCGCGCAACCAGGGGTTGAAACGTTTCAGGTCTGCATAAGTGATCCCGTTCTTCTGTGCAAATTCAGACAAGTCCTGGATATCGGCCGACACCGTTACATCTTCACATTCAATCGGCTTATACAGGTCTTCGGCACGAAGCACGAAACCGTATTTATAGGGGTTCTCAAATATCTGTTTGATAGCCATGATACGGTAAACGTAACGGCTTGTTTCTTCTACCAGCCAGAGGTCGAACGTACTGTCGGCCGTCTGCTTGGTCAGTTCACCGGAGATACGTCCCATACCGGCATTGTAGGAGGCGGCTACATTGGGCCAGTTCCCATATTTGGCATAGGCGGACTTCAGGTATTTACAGGCTGCCTCGGTTGCTTTGGCTACATGACAACGTTCATCGACCGTGGGCGTGACCGTCAGGCCATATTGCTTACCCGTTCCTTCCAGGAACTGCCACATTCCGACTGCACGCGCAGGGGAAGAGACACGGGGGTCGAGGTGACTTTCTATCACTGCCAGGTATTTAAAGTCGTCAGGGATACCGTTCGCCTTCAATATCGGTTCGATAACCGGAAAGTAACGGTTGGCACGCTTGATCAACAGCATGGTAGTAGAATGGAAATAGGTAAAACTACTCAACTCGCGATCGAACCCTTCACGCATATTGTAGCGGGTCAGGTCTATCGGTTCTCCACAAAAATCCAAAGACGCAGGGACATCCGGTGAAGCCGTCATCGCCATAACGACAGGCTTTCCCTCCAATACTTTTTCCGAATCACTAGAACTGATCGACAGGCAGGCCGTCAGGCAAAGCAAGCCACCTGCCAAAAAACTAAATATACTATTCCTCGATAATTTCATCATCTATTCTCTTTGATCTAAGAATGTTAATTGAACCTTTTTTCTTTATTCGCTTACCGTCCGAGCCGGTTGCCTCTATCACATAAAAATAAACACCGGGAGCCACATACTTCCCCCCTTTCTTACCATCCCAACCTTGCGACGGGTCTGTCCAATGATAGATCTCTGCCCCCCACCGATTGAATATCCAGCATTTGAAACTGTTAAGGGAGCGGTAGGCTACCCTGAACTCGTCGTTTATACCGGGAGTCGTTCCGGGAGAGAATGCATTAGGGACTTCGAGATAGGTGTCTGAGATATTTATTGTAACCTCAGGCAGAATATCCGTACATTGCAACGTTCGGTCTGATACCTCTAAAGAAACAATATAGGTACCATTCCGGTTGAAGGTATAATTGATTTCTTCTCTATTTCCGTTCTGCTCCAATAGCTTTGTATTCTCCGTACCCTCATTCTTCTGGAAGATTGACCACTTGAATACAGCAGCTACAGGAATATTGGCTATTGCTGTAAAATTAAACTCGACAGGAGCCGACAAACTATCTCCTTTCACTACCATGTTAGGGATATCGCTTGCATAGGACAAGGTATCTATTTTCATAGTAGCCTTTACTGCTACGGCTTGATAGACATCGGAGGTTATAGTTTTCCCCACCCCGAAATGACGGGCAAACAAATCTCCTGACAACGTCACATCCGTATCACAGAAAGGAGGACCTATTTTGTCTTTAAACGGATCATTGATAGTTTCTGTTACTGTTTTCGTAACCATCATCGAACTATTCTCTTCATAATCCATCGTTTGATAAGTAACTTCAAACTCTCGCTCCAACGTTCCGGGAACACCTTTCGGACGACTATATTTTATATCTTTTACTTCTCCGGAAGTGGCCAAATACATACCATCACAATTGCTCTTTTCTGTATCCACATGAAAACTGGAGATATCAAAAGCATATTTACTATAATCAATAATCCATACATATTTAGCAGTAGCAATATTATCATTCTCCATAACATAATATCCATACCCTTCTTCGATATTACGAACCACAGTGGTGGCACCTTCCATAAATGAAGGTATTTCTACACCGTCTCCTAATGCTTTATTTTTATACTTGTACCATTTATGATTGCCTGCAACGGGAGTATATCGTATCTCCACATTTTCCATTCCATAGACAAGATAGACTTGTAAGTCATCAACAGTTGTCGCCAGCAGAGGCGTCCCTTGCCCCCCCGTCACCGTATATTTTTGAGCATGTGCTGCAAGTACCAACAATAGAAAACAGAGTGTCCCGACCACTTTTCGTAAACAATTCCTTTGCATATATTATAACCTAATTAGCTTCCAAAATTAGTATTTTATACGGACATACACTATCTTTGCGGCAAATATTCCAATCAGCAAATGAATAAGATTAGTATATACGTATTGACATTATGCCTGAGTTTTGCCTGTATTTCTTTGCATTCACAAAACAACAGAGCACGGATTATTACTACTAACGAACTAAATGATAATATATTTTATCATACCATAGAGCGGGGACAGACCGTTTACTCCATCGCTACTATGTACGGAGTGACGGTAGATGATATTTATCGTCTGAACCCCGAAAGCCGCGAGTCGATCAAGGCGGGTGCCACTTTAAAGATCCCGCAACGGGATGCCGGTTCCGCCTCACTGGAAAAGACGGAAGAAAACTTCTTATATCATACGATCCAACCGAAGGAAACGCTTTATTCGTTGTCTATCCGGTATGCTGTACCCGGTCCGGACATCATCGAAGCTAACCCGGGGTTGTCGACTTCCACTTTTACGATCGGCAAAACCATCCGTATCCCGGCTACTCCTATCGAGTCGTTGCCTACCAAAGAGGTAAAGACCGTCACCAAGGAGATCGAATATACGATCGAGAAGAAAGAAACCATGTATCGTATCTGTCGTAAGTTCAACGTTTCGAGTGCAGAACTTATCAAACGGAACCCGAAACTGAAAGACGGTGTAAAAGCCGGCATGGTTATCAAAATACCGGTGGAGACAAAAGATGTCGTTACCGAAACCGCTCCGGTCATGCATGAAAGAGATGTGAATGCCCTGCTTACCGCTCCCAAAGAGATCAAACGGGTAAATATGATCAAGGTAGCCCTATTGTTACCGTTTATGACAAACGAGAAGACACCTTCGGCCAATACCCTGCGTTTCATCGAGTATTACGAAGGAATGTTGCTAGCAGTCGACAGTCTTCGTAACAGCGGAGGTTCGATCGAGCTATCCGTATTCGATACAGGCAGCGGTACAAAGAAACTGAAAGAGGTACTGAAAGACGATGCTTTGAAAGAAGCCAACCTGATCATTGGGGCCGTATACAACGACCAGATCGGTCCGGTTGCCGAATTTGCAGAGAAGAACAATATCAAATACGTCATTCCGTTCACATCCAAGAACGACGACGTATTATCCAATGCTAACATATTCCAGGTAAATACCCCTCACTCCTACCTGTATGCCAAAGCATCACAGGCCGGATGCGACTTGTTTGCCAACGACAATGTGATCCTGTTGAAAGTTCCCGGAACGGAAGAGAAAACAGATTTCATCAAAGCCTTCAAAGCTGAAATGAAACAACGGAATATCCCCTGGCGCGAACTGACTTACTCGGCTGAAACATTCCCGACCGATATGGAAGCCCTGTTGAGCAAGGAAAAACGAAGCGTTATCGTCCCCACTTCCGGCACACTGGAAGCGCTGAACAAATTCAAATCGCCCCTGCGCATGCTTTCCGAGACAAAGCCGGAATACAACATCACCATGTTCGGTTATCCGGAATGGCAGACTTATACACGCGAGTGCCTCGACGATTTCTTTGCATTGAATACCTATATATATAGTAACTTCTATGCAGACAATCTCGCACCCGAAGTATCGGACTTCTATTCGAAATACAAGACCTGGTACAGCAAGAGCCTGATCAACTACTTCCCTAAATACGGAATATTAGGTTTCGATACCGGTATGTTCTTCTTCGATGCCATCCGCAAATACGGTTCCAACTTCGAGAACAACCTGGGTAACATCCGCTACAAAGGAATACAGACCTGCTTCGACTTCGAACGGGTTAATAACTGGGGAGGTTTTATCAACACCAACATATTTATCGTTCACTACCAGAACGACTACAATGTAACACGCAGTGAAGTAAGATGATCAGAAAGATTATAATCCTATCCTCTTTGTGCCTGGCCGTTATTATCGGAAGTAAGGCACAAAGTAAATTCCCGCAGGAAGTATCTGTCGGTGCTTCGTTCGGTATGAACTTTTCGTCTGTCAGTTTCAGTCCCAAGGTGTCGACCAAGATGAAACAGGGATACAACGGTGGTCTGGTATTACGGTGGAATTCGGAAAAGAACCTGGGCTTACAGACCGAGTTGAACTTCAGCCAGCAGGGTTGGGAAGAAAAGTTTGATAACAATCCGACTTATAAATACGCTCGCACGGTCAACTACCTTGAAATCCCATTCTTCACCCATATTTATTTCGGGAGCAACCGGTTTAAGTTTTATGTCAACCTGGGGCCCAAGATAGGTTATGCCATCAGCGATAAGACCAGCACAAATCCAAATGAACCCAACCAGAACGACGGTGCCAACTACCAGCATAACCTACCTATCCAAAAGAAATTCGACTGGGGATTATGCGGAGGTCCGGGTATCGAGTTGCGTACCGGTATCGGTTATTTCCTGCTTGAAGGACGCTACTATTACGCATTAGGAGATATGTTTAACACACGTAAAAGCGACGACTTCAGCAAAGCCTCCAGCCAGGTAATCTCTGCACGTGTCATTTACCTGCTGCCTATCCGTAAATAAATACATCAGGAGAAATGCTCCTGACGGTATTTAGACGGGGTAGTGCCATAGACCTGTTTGAATACCGTACTGAAATACCGCTGGTTGGTAAATCCGGCTTTCTCCGAAACTTCCATAATACTTAGCTCCTTATCAGCCAGCAACTCCATCACGCGGGTCATCCTGAACTTATTGATATAATCGCCGATACTGACGTCCGTCAAGGCTTTCAGTTTATTATACAGCGAAGCACGGCTCATCGCCATTTGAGAGGCCACGAAGTTCACATCCAATTCCGGGTTATCCAGGTGTTCGCTTATCAACTCATTCAGCTTTTCCATAAACTTCTCGTCCGCATTACTAACGGTATCTTCTTTGGGCAAAACGATTTCTTTACTCTCTTTATACCGCAGCCTGACAGCTTCCCGGTTCTTCAACAGGTTACGGACTATGGCCAGAAGAAATTCCAGGTCAAAAGGTTTCGGCAGATAAAAGTCCGCCCCTTCCTTATATCCCTGTACCGTGTTGGCATGGCCGGTCCGGGCAGTCAACAGTACCACCGGGATATGGCTGACTTCAAGGTTGCTTTTCAGTTGCCGGCAGAACTCAAAGCCATCCATCCGGGGCATCATGACATCACTGATAACAATGTCCGGCAAATAACGTACAGCCACTTCGAAAGCCTCGGCTCCATCTTCGGCTACATACACCTGCTTGAAGTATTCTTTTAAAGAGGTCTTCAGGTAATTCCGCAGTTCCGGTTCGTCCTCCACAACGAGCACGGAGTATTTTCTGACGGAGAAGTCGACGTTGGCATCTTCTTTCTCTTCAGACGAGACAAGCAGTTCATTCAGGTAAGGTTTGGCAACGATCGAAGCGGTTGTATTATCTAAAGGCAACTCGTAAAAGAAAACAGCTCCCTTATCCGTATTATTGGCTGCACCGATACGTCCTTTATGCATTTCAACCAGCAGGCGGGCATACGACAAGCCGATTCCTGTGCCTTGCCTGCCGTGCACTCCCTGATAGAAACGGTCGAACAACCGGGAAAGGTCGACATTATTCAAGCCGATCCCCTGGTCGGAAACCGAGATTCGCACGTAATCATGTAAAAGCCGGGAAGATACGGTAATGCAGGAATTTCCATTACTGAATTTCAATGCATTCATGACCAGATTAGACAAGACGATCTCACATTTGGCCGCATCGAAGGGGATTTCGCCTATCGAGTCGTCCAACCGGTATTCGAGGCGAATATTCTTGTACAGCAATTCGCCTTTGAAAGTATCTGCCACCTGCCGAATCCACTCGTTCAGATCGTACGATCCGATCTTAAGCGTCTCCGTCCCGGTTTCCATTTTCCGGACATCCAATACCATATTGATTATATCTTTGATACGACGGGTCTGTTTCAGGATATCCCCCAATTGCCGGGCATGGCCGGTGTTGGTGATCTCTCCCGAGTTCAACAGTCGTTTAAGCGGGGAATAGATTAAGGTAAGAGGCGTACGGAGTTCATGGTTCAGGTTAATGAGGAAGCGTATCTTCTCTTCATAAGTCCGTTGTTCGTGTTCCTTCATCGCCCAGATCATACGGGTTTCCTGCCTTTTCATCACCAGCCAGAAGATGAAGGACAGGCCTGCTAACAGAAACAAGATGCAGCAGAACAGGAACCAGTTCGTACGCCACCAGGGAGGGGTTACTTCGATGGATAACAATTTGACCGGCACACTCCAATCCCCGTTTTTCTTATTACACGACACCCAGACTTCATACTCTCCGACAGATAAAGCATGAAACGCAATCGTACGCTCAGTCGACTCTATCATCTCCTCCTGCTTTCCTTTTATATAATAACGAAATAGTTTTTTCCTCATCAGATCGTTTTCACGGATAATGATCTTTGCCATTAAGGAAGTATAGTTCCAGGGGACAAGGATCGTATTTTCATTCCGGCTTGCCAGAGAACCGGCGGAAGCCCCATTCAACGTTACATCCAGCAGGTCTATTACAGGATCAGGATTTTCGGGAAAAGGAATATTATTCTTAATATGCACCACTCCCATCACCCCGGCCATATAAATATCGCCTTTACGGGTTATCAACGGGGATTTAGATATGTATTCGTTAGCATATACGCCGTCGGATTCTCCGAACACCATTATTTTCCTATTATCCGGTATATAGGCGTACAAGCCGTTATGTGTTCCGATCCACAAGCGTCCGGCATTGTCGAATCCGAGAGAAGTAATCCCGGGAAAGCGATTACTTTCTACCGGTATCAACGTTTTGGCAAGCGGATCGTAACAGAACAAACCTACCGTGGTCCCAATCCAGAAACATCCCCGGGAATCCTTGCAGGCTGCTGCAATTATACCGGTCGAATCAGCAGACGAATAAATGGCACGCATTGTATTACTTGCATGGTCGAGCTCAAACAGATCCGTTTCGCCCCGTAAATAACTTACATTTGCTTCTCGTCCTACCACATAAAGAGACCCAACGGTCAATCCGGGATTTCTGTTTTTTACAGTCTTTAGTTTGCGGGAAGACTGCTCATACAAATAAACACTGTCTGCCAACATATAAAAACGGTTATCGTCCAGGCGCAACAGATGGACCGATTTGCCTGTCCTGAACAGCAAGTCATGCTTCCCCTTATCCATAACAGGATAAGCTTTTACCGTACCGCTGTTTTTATCGAGCAGGAACAGGCCTTCCCCGAAACCGGAATAAAGAAGCGTTGTCGCATCAAAACCAATGATGGAGACGACTTTCGACGGGTAGGTCGAAGGATAATGGTTAAATCGTCCGGTCTGAGGATCCAGACGGTTTATTCCTCCTCCGTCTGTCCCCAACCAAATTATATTTTCCTTATCTTCATACATACCGACAACCGCTTTCTCGCTCAGACCATACGCAGAATTCAATAAGACATCCCGGTGGGTTTGTATATACACCTCCTTCATCCCGATCAGGCCGCCCCTGATACTTCCTACCCAGATATTGTTGTCGGGATCATTATAGAGACACCAGAAAGAATTTTCGGGCAATGAAGACGGCTTTCCCGGTATATGGTTGATTACGGTAACCGAAGCTGTTGCCGGATCGTATACGTTAATGCCTCCCCCATCCGTAGCCAGCCAAAGCTTTCCGTCCCGCTCCTTTATGTCGAGGATAATTCCATTGGATAGGTCTCCGGGGGCTGTCAAACGGCAGATCTGTTTCTTGTTACGATCGAACCCAACCAACCCTTTACCATAGGGAGACAACCACAAACAACCCGAAGAGTCTACATACAATGCAGCTATCTGATACATTGTAGTAAAAGAGGCCCGTCGCAAACTTCCGGTCCGCATATTGTATTCCCATAAACCATTCCAACGGGATGCCAGTAAAACCAGATCATTCTCTTTGTCATAAAGGCATGCTTTCTCGAAAGCGACTCGTATATTCTCCGACGAACGGACAGGCAAAGGAATAATTTCCTTATCCTTATAATCATACTTGAAAAACGTTCCCCGTCCAAAGAACAAGATACCGTCTTCAAGGGACACATAGGAAGAGACATTCAAAGTATGTCCTTCGATTGTCACCGGGATAAAATCGTCGTTTTCCCGATCATACAGTACCAGCCCGTGCTCTGTTGCCACCCATAAATTCCATAAAGAATCTTCTACCAGAAAAGTTATATCGTTGCCAGGTAGGGAGAAAGGATCTTTTTTATCATGATAGTAGCTTTTTACGCGTTCACGGTCGAAATTGTTCAACCCAAAACGGGTACCAATCCAAATCAATCCTTTATGATCCGTCAATACGCATTTCACCATAGATTCCGATAATCCTTCTCTAAGGGAAATCTGCTTGAAATAATACTCAGGGGCAGCTTCCGCAACAGTCAGGCAATAAATAATGAAAAAGAAGGAATAGATATATCTATTTATAGTTAACATCTTAAAGGTTTGTTAAGTAAGTTAATACCAGTGTTCCGTAAGAACTCATGTTGTTTTGCGATAAACAAAAGAGTATTAAAACATTAAAGAATAAACCTAAATCCAGATATACTTCACGGGTAGATTTTATACGTAAAATATCATTTGAAATGGAATTGATTTTGGGAAATGAGACTGCCTTTGTCTTTTTGTTTTATCTTCCTCTCCGGACTGACTTCTTACCGGATTATTCCTCTAGTCAGGTAAAAGATGAAATAACGGCTTGTTATAGAAAGTATAAGAAAAGAATCATTGTGTAAAAAAATCTTTTATATCTTTGTTCTAAATACAAATGACATGAGTTCTTACGGAACTCACACCCTTCAAGTAACGTCCAAAAATCAATCGTTTCTCCTTCTTCTGGACAAATATTGAACATTTTTGTACAAAACCAGACATCGGGCGACATGCATATCTCTAATTTTGTAACTACAAAATCTAATAATATGCATCGAATATGTTAACTCAAAAAATATATCAAATGACAAAAAGCAAACTACTCCTCTTTTTCTTTACCGTTTGGTTGACCACAGGTTGTACATCCCTGACTTCGCCGGAAGCAGGCATCATCCCGCAACCGGAACAGCAAACAACCGGTAAAGGCCATTTCACATTCAGCAAATCTACTACTATCGAAGTGAAGAACCAGGAACAAGAAACTGTTGCCGGATTATTGGCGGACTTATTTACCGTTTCTGCCGGATTCACCCCGACAGTCAATATCGGTTCGTCCGATACTTCCGCCTCCATTGTTTTCTCTACGGATACTGCACTGGCTGAAGAAAACTATAAACTGGAAATAACTCCCTCGCATATTTCAATTAAGGCAGCCGATGCCGCCGGATTCTTTTACGCCGTGCAATCGATCCGTCAGCTTCTTCCTCCGGCAATCGAAAGTAAAACGCCGGCAGAAGGCATTCAATGGAACATACCGGCAGTAACACTCCAGGACGGTCCCCGCTTTCCTTACCGTGGCCTGTTATTGGATGTGTCCCGCTGTTTTATCCCGAAAGAGAATGTGATCAAAATCATCGATTATATGTCGATGTTGAAGTTGAACAAGCTCCATCTGCATCTGGTGGACGACAACGGATGGCGTCTGGAGATAAAGAAATATCCCCGCCTCACCGAAGTGGGAGCCTGGCGCGTAGAACGTGAAAAGGATTTCTCCCAACGCAAAAACGCAAAAGCCGGTGAACCGACACCCGTCGGTGGTTTCTACACACAGGAAGATATGAAGGAGATCATTGCCTATGCCAGTGCACGGCAGGTAGAGATCATCCCCGAAATAGAAATGCCCGCACATACCAATTCCTCCCTGGCAGCTTTCCCCGAACTGGCATGTCCGGTAGTGAAAGACCCGATCCATGTAATCCCCGGAATGGGCGGACACGGCTCCGAAATCGTCTACTGTGCAGGCAACGACAAGGTTTTCTCTTTCCTGCAGGATGTGCTCGATGAAGTGATGGCTCTCTTCCCCTCCCGTTATATCAATCTGGGCGGCGACGAAGCATCCAAAAGATACTGGAAAATATGTCCGCTATGCCAGGCCCGTATGAAAGCGGAGGGATTTACCGACATCGAAGAGTTGCAGGGTTACTTCATGGGACGCATGGCCGGTTACGTGAAAAGTAAAGGTCGTGAAGTGATCGGATGGGATGAACTGACCAACAGCAAAATACCCGATGACGCGATCATACTGGGCTGGCAGGGACTCGGTACAGCCGGTTACAAAGCCGGACAGATGGGACACCGTTTTATCATGACACCGGCCCGCGTCTTGTACCTGATTCGCTACCAGGGACCGCAATGGTTTGAACCGCGTACCTATTTCGGTAACAACACCCTGGAAAATGTCTACAAATACGAACCGATACAACCCGAGTGGGAGCCGGAAGTAGCTAAAAAACTGATCGGCGTACAGGGTTGTATGTGGACCGAATTCTGCTCCTCGGCCGATGATGTCGAATACCTCCTCTTCCCCCGCCTGGCTGCTGTTGGCGAAATCGCCTGGTCGGGAAAAGACCGGAAAGAGTGGCCCGGATTCCTGAAACGGTTGGATATATTGACACAACATTATGACTACCTGGGTGTGAACTATGCTCGCTCGATGTTCAACCTCGACCATCTGGTGACCGGCAGTAACGACACCCTGAAGGTTGCCCTCACCTGCATCCGCCCGGATATGGAAGTACGCTATACCACAGACGGAAGCGAACCGCAGGCCACCTCCACGCTCTACCAGGATTCACTGATCGCGACTGGCGATCTGACTATCAAGGCTGCCACTTTTATGAACGGTGAACAGAAAGGGAAAACGCTCACCCTTCCGCTCCACTGGAACAAGGCCACAGCCCGTCCCGTAACGAACGGTAACGAACAGAGCTACCGTCTGACAAACGGCCTGAGAGGCAGCGACAAACAGTCCGACTTCGAGTGGAGCGGCTGGTACGGCAAAAATGCCTCCTTCACGCTCGACCTGGGAAAAACAGACTCGTTCGACAAAGTAACGATCGGTTGTATGACGAACTACGGTATGGGAGCCCATCTGCCCAAACAGATTGCCCTCTCCGTTTCAGACGACAACCAAACGTTCAGCCGGATAGCCGAACGCAGCTTCACACCGGAACAGATCTTTCGTGAAGGTATCCGCATCGAAGACCAGCTCTTCGACAACCTGAAGGCTTCCGGCCGTTACCTGAAAGTCGACCTCCAGAACCCCGGCAAATGCCCCGAAGGCCATACACGGCCCGGACAGGATACCTGGGTTTATATAGATGAAGTAATTATTAAATAATTGGGGAGAAATGAAGATGATTAGCAAAAGGTGAACCTACTTTTGGCTTGATCCAAAAGTAGCCAAAAGATCAAGGCTGCACCTGGTTCGCTACTCCGCATCCTACGT
>NZ_JADNBB010000057.1 GCF_015550595.1 Parabacteroides goldsteinii | reverse complement strand
TGTGTTGGTAGTGGAAAATACGGATCTTCATCTCTAGCGAGAGATCCCAACAATATATATGCCCCTGTATTCCAATTTGATGATAATCCGAATAATCCTATTGCAGTATATGAGTTTGATCGTAGGAATAATGCCCATTCAATCCGACCGGTCAAATCTAATACTTACGTATGGGATGGTAACCCCGCAACTAAAGATTTTGTAGAGCTTGGAGGAGTAAAATGGGCAAAAGGAAATATTACAGGATATAAATGAAATAAATTATACACTTAGATTAAGGAGATATTAGAATGGATAGAAGCCCATAAAAATGCAAATATTTGCCCATTTGCTCCATTATAATTATGACTTAAAACGCATAAAATCTGAAACAAATTATTAACTGGCCGCAAGGTCACAAACAAAAACAAATATGATGACATTAATTATTATCTCGTTAGTTATCTTCCTGGCCTACCTGACCGGAACATACAAGTACTTCGGTATCCCTTACTCAATATCGGATACCTATTATAAGCTGGAAAACCGTAAGAAGGGAGCCGGATGGTTGTTTTCGGCTATGTGTGTATCCGTAGGTGGGTTGCTTCTTCCGGCATTGTTGGAACTAACTCCTGAAAGCTACCAGTTCACAGCCTTTTTGGCGTGTGCAGGTTTGATATTTGTCGGTGCAGCACCTCAGTTCAAACTACCGTTGACCGGATCAGTACACTACGGATCAGCGGCAGTCTGTGTGATCTTTTCGCAGATTTGGGTTGGTCTTACGTGCTGGTGGGTGCTCCTGCCGGTGTGGATTAGTTTTATTGGATACATCTTATACGGTATGTTTAGGTACTCGGACTTCTTTCGGGGGCGTATTTACTTTATTGAGTCTAAGCCTATGTTTTGGGCCGAGATCGCGGCTTTAGGAGCTACTTATGTAACAATCTTTATAAAGTAGGGCATGCACATTGAGTTGGAGACAATCCTGACAATAATAGGAGCGATGGGAGGGGTCGAGGGGGCCAAGTGGGGGCTTCGAGCGTGGGTGAACCGTAAGACTGATGCTCGTAAGGAGGATGCGGCCGCAGATGCGTTAGAGATTGACAACGAAAAGAACCAGGTTACCTGGTTAGAGGATCGTATCGCTCAGCGTGATACAAAGATAGATGCCTTGTACGTCGAATTACGTGAGGCTCAAAATGAAAAATTACAATTGATATATGACAAGCACGCTCTTGAACTAGAATTGAAGGAGGCCACATATAACAAATGTGATGTATATGATTGTCAAAAAAGGATACCGCCGAGGGGATCGGCATTAAATAAGGAGGAAAAAGAATGAGAAAACAAGAATTACCTCGGGGGCTAAGAAATAACAACCCCGGTAACATTAGAAGAAACAGTGACGTATTCCAGGGCGAAGTAACCCCCAGTAAGGACAAAGAGTTTAAACAATTTAAGACGATGGCTCACGGTTACCGGGCAGTGTTTAAAATCCTGTCGAACTATTACCGGAAATATAGTTTAACCACTATCCGCAAAATGATTACCCGGTGGGCACCGGAAAACGAAAACAATACGAGTGCTTATGTTTCGCTAGTTTGTAGCTATGCCGGGATCGGTCCGGATGATCCCCTGAACTTTGATCGGGAACAAATGATCCGGATCGTTGCCGGGATGAGTAAGGTCGAGAACGGACGAGAGGCCGATATGTCGAATGTAATCGCGGGGTGGAATCTACTATGAGAGTCTTATTATATATATGTATTACCTTTTGGCTGGTAGGCTGTACGAAAATGGTCTATGTTCCGGTAGAGTCTGTACGTGTCGAATACCAGGATCGTTATCTGCGCGATTCGGTCTACCGGTACGACTCGGTTTACTTTGCCATCAAAGGGGACACGGTATGGCTTGAAAAGTATAAGATACTTTACAAAGATCGGTTCTTTCGGGACTCCATCTTTATACAAGACACGGTCCGAGTACCGTATCCGGTTGATAAGATTGTCGAGGTAAACAGGCTTCGATGGTATCAAGAGACGTTAATGTGGATCGGAGTAGGGGCGTTGCTTGTTTTGATGATCTGGCTCATTAAGCGCAAGAGATAGCTTTTGTTTGATATTAATACTGGTGTGGCCGTCTTACTTGTGAGGGTAGGGCGGCTTTGCTATTTAATCAGTTCAGATTTGGGAAGATTTGAACTTTCTGTTTAAGAACATGTCTCTTACTAAGTAAGTGATCGTAATAAGCAGTTTATTTGTATAAATAATATAAAATATGGCAACAGCAGAATTTTATGCGAGTTTAGATTATGATTTTTCTATATACGAAGGAGAGGAAGAACTCCGAGGTCTAACTATTTAAATGTATGAGGTATGGCAGAATATAGTAGGGAACAAAGAAATCACTTAAGTAGAGCGATTACTAATGGTGATACTGGAAGTAGGCAGTTGAAAGGATTTGTGGATAATAGATGTATGACTCAAAAAGTTGATAATCAACTTAAGATTATTCAGAAAATTATAAAAAGGGAAAAAGAGCACCAGATAAAAATAAGTAATAATTCTCAATATATAAAACAATTGAAAGAAATACAGAGTAATCATATGTATTCCACGAAAAGTTATAATAGAATTATACAAAAAAGGGAGCCAGAGAAAATAACTCCTTTGTTTTCGTCATTAACTCATGGATCTATAGCCCCAGAATTTTTATCCCAAAAGGATAATCCTAGTTCTGGAATAAAAAACACTCCAGATAGTCCTGCTTGGTTTGGTATAGAAGATCCGTTTATCAGCATTTTGGCTACTCTTAGAAATTTTAAAAAAAATGGAAGTTTTCCTGTGTATTCGTATTTCTTAAAAGAAAATCTAACATTAGCACATTGGGATACTTGGAGAATGGCACTTGAGCATTTGTTATATAATTCATTTAGGGCTGAATATGAGGAAATTAGACGTGTTGCAAATATTGCATCACTTGATCGGATTTTAATAGAAAATGTATTACCACAAAATTCCAATGACTCACCCAATGAACCCATTTATAAATATTTGAATGATCGGTCTCTTGGATCGCAAACGGCACATGCCGGTAGGGAGATGGATAAACTGCTAAAAGACAATTATGATGGATATTATTTAACTCATGATCCTGTGATAAACTCTAGCCCACAGACCATTTTGTTTTCTAAAGGATTGTCTAAATTAGTTAGATTTCAAAAGGATAATGTAAAGGTAAAAGGACCATATACATTAAACGGGCAAAGATGTTTTAAAGTTAAATATAAACAAATTGGCTTTCTTTATTTTCCTGATGAAAAGGGGTGTCTATACAATATTAAAGCGAAAACCCAAGTTGTTGATAAGATGACTTTTTCCTCATATTTTAATTGTAATAGTTCAGACTTGATCTGACAATTTGGGATTTTACCGTAGTATTTAATATGGGTTTTCTAAGACATAATTTCTTGGAATCGTCATTGGGATAGCAGGGGGATTTTGTCCCCCTTGACCATTCCAGTCAGTCAGACTATTTCTAACGGGTTGCAGTTTTTGGGATGAAACGTATTTTGTTTTTAGCATTACAAAAATACTCTGTTTTATCCCTTACTGTCAGATTAAGTCGAAACTAATTCATTTTAATTAATAAGTCACTAGTCTACTGTCATGTCTGCTTTCCAAACACTAAATATATTACTACTATGTCAATAGATGGTTTAATTTAGGTATGTCCTTACTGAATATCTCCAAGTCTTTTTCATGATTTAAACAACGAAAATCAGACTCATTTGCTTAAAGGCTAAAGGATATTTGGTTTCAATTGTGAAATTTTTGAGGGATGTTCTTTTTTTTACTACGTTACTTTACAAATACTTTACAGAGTATTTTAATCTATAAATATAATTAGCTGTTTAATAGATTATTAAATAAAAATATAGCGGTAGTATAAAAAAAGAGTTTGTTATTTGTTTGGTCCGTATGTAACTGTGAAGTTATATACGGATTTTTTATTGCCTAGAAATGCCTTCGATATCTTTATGATCCTATTATTTATAATTACGATTATGTTTAATAGACTTTTGTAAACTCTTTATCCTTGCCTATTCTTTCCCAAATTCTCCAGCCGATGCAAATTTTTTCAACATTTATTATCTAAAGAGTGTTGTATGTTAAATAACTATTCTATCTTCGCATCTTGATGAAAAAAACAGTGTTGATATTATCGTTTCTCTTCCTGTTGTTACTGAATATGCAGGTAAAGATTGAAGATGAAGATATTTTATCTCCAAAAGAAACTACTTATATCTGCAATAATATAAAGCATCCATTACAGGATGAATTGAGAAATTATGATTTGAATCAAACCCATAATACTGTTTTTTGTCTCACTACACGTTCTTTAGTTATATCTACCAGATGTGAGCGTCCATTTAAAGTAACTACCCGGCTTTTAGAGTTGTCTTTACAGAAAGAACAAAATATTCTGAATAAAATCTCTGAAACCTATTTAATAACCCAATCTATAAACTTCTCGTCTCTTCGTATGCGATCTGGTCATTGGATCTACGTATTACGAAAAATCATTATTTAGTTTACTATTTATCATTGTTTCTTTATTGTTTACGCGGAATTGTAAACAATGATTAATTCGTGTGCTCTTTGGAGTACATTATATCAGATATTAAATTAAATAATTATGTTAAGTCTATTACTTTCTACCCTGGAAATGATGGCGTTGACCTTCATTATCGGGTTTGTTGTAGCCGGTGTGATCAAACTTATCGCAGTTTGGGCCGACTCTCTGGAGTTTCATCATAATGAAGAACTTTCACAGTTTAGCAAGTTGAACAAATTACGTGCCAAAATTGGAGAAATACTCGGATTGGATTCAGTTAATGAAGAAGAAGAACAGGTGGATGACGAACGTGAAGAATTTCGTCAAGGTGTAAACAGCGATCTTCTTCATATAAAACCATCCGGTTATTATCATGGTGTAAGCCATGGTGCATCTCATTTGGATCTGATGGATTATTATTATCCACAGGATACTCGTATCATGTATCTGAAGAAAAAAGAACAGATGATGAGAAAAAACAATACAAACAAAGAGGAGAATCCTTCTACCGAAAAATAAAGACAGATATGGAAAACGTTGATTTTTTAAGTTTGTTCCAAGGATTTGGAACAATGGTTGCCGGTGGATGGATACTGGCTATCGCTCGTGTTTTTTTGATTACCCTTGGTGGCCTGCTCGTTTATCTGGGCTGGAAAGGTGTTTTGGAACCAATGGTAATGATCCCTATGGGATTAGGTATGATTGCTATCAATTGTGGTACGCTGATTATGCCGGAAGGTGGTCTTGGAAACCTGTTTCTAGACCCAATGCTTTCCGATACAGACGAATTAATGAATACTATGCAGATAGACTTTCTTCAACCAGTTTATACGCTTACATTTAGTAATGGTTTAATTGCCTGCTTTGTGTTTATGGGAATCGGCACCTTATTGGATGTCGGTTTCTTACTCCAAAAACCGTTTGCCAGTCTTTTTCTGGCTCTTTGTGCCGAACTGGGAACCTTCCTGACTGTTCCAATCGCCAGTGCTTTTGGATTATCTTTACAGGAAAGTGCCTCTGTCGCTATGGTGGGTGGTGCTGATGGCCCGATGGTTTTGTTTACATCACTGATTTTGGCTAAGCACCTGTTCGTTCCTATTACTGTCGTTGCTTATTTGTATCTGGGGTTAACTTATGGAGGGTATCCTTACCTGGTAAAGTTACTGATTCCGCAACGGTTGCGTGCAATAAAGATGACGAATACAAAGCCACCTAAGAATTACGATGCAAAAGTTAAACTGGCATTCTCTGTTATTTTGTGTGCCGTTTTATGCTTTCTGTTTCCTGTTGCCTCTCCCCTTTTCTTCTCATTATTCCTGGGAGTTGCAGTTCGCGAATCAGGTATGAAACATATTTATGACTTTGTGAGCGGACCGTTATTATATGGTTCTACTTTTATGTTGGGGTTATTGCTTGGTGTATTGTGTGATGCTCAACTACTTCTTGATCCCAAAATTTTAAAATTGTTGGTGTTAGGTGTTACGGCATTACTCCTTTCCGGTATCGGAGGTATTATGGGCGGCTATATCATGTATTTTATTAAACGTGGTAACTATAATCCGGTAATCGGTATTGCTGCCGTGAGTTGTGTTCCTACAACAGCTAAAGTAGCACAGAAACTGGTAAGTAAAGAAAACCCGGACTCTTTCATCTTGGGAGATGCATTAGGTGCTAATATATCCGGTGTTATTACATCTGCAATTATTACAGGTATTTATATTACAATCATTCCTTATTTATAATAAGGATATTGTTTCGACTATATAAAAAGTAGAGTTTGTTATTTTAGTCCGTATGTAAGCGATTATATACGGACTTTATTTATATAAAAATAGCCACTCCATTGGGAGTGGCTATTTTTATATCTAATGGAAATGATTATTATTTGTTCATTTCAGCCTCGATAGCTTCCAGCTCCGGACCCATGTTCAGATTATAGTAGATACCTCTTAAAGCTATCATATATTCTGATTCTTCAGGTTTCAGCTGGTGAGCTTTTTCGAAATAAGGAAGAGCTTTCTTGAAAAGATCTTTAGCAACTGTCAGTTCTTCCTGATATTTCTTGCTGTCGTTGATCATGTTAGCTTCACCTTGTTTGTTTACACCCTGGTTGTAATATACACGGCCAAGACTTGACAGAGATTCTACTGCATCCGGTTTCAGTTCCAATGCTTTAGAGAAATATTTTTCGGCGTTTGCATAATCTTTCAAACCTGTTTCGTAAACCATACCCATTACGTGATATAACTGAGAATTGTTAGCATCCTTAGCGATAGCTGTGTTCAGGTATTCGATAGCTTTTTCGTTTCTTCCTGAATAGATATAGTTGTTAATCAGGTTCATCAGGTAATATTCTTCGTTCGGGAACTTAGCCATACCTTCTTCTAGTGTCTTTTCGAAGTTTACAGTGTCTTTAGCCTGCTGATATTCGTAGCACAAATACTGATAAACGTCATTCTGTCTGAAGTCTGTGTCTTTTGCACGTTCCAAAGCTTTGATAGCTGTAGGAGAATCACCCAATTGAGTAGCAGCTACGGCTGCATAGAACTGAACAGTCATGAATGTAGAGTCTTTTTCTGCTGTCTGAGTTCCTTCGAACATTGGTAATTCAGAGATTTCCAGGTACTGGTTGAAGAAATCGTATGCTTTCTTATAATCTTTCTGATCGAAGTAGTAAGCACCACCGTTGAAATAATATACATGGTCAGCACTCAAAATGCTCTTGATGTCTTTTGTATATTTCGGTTTGATCTTACCTTTTTCGTTAGGAAGCTGATCCAGTTCGTAAGCCTTCTTAAAATAAGGAAGGATAGCGATCAATGCATCATACATAACGGGTTCGTTCGGTTGTTGTCCGAGAATTTGTTTAGTTCTCTCTGCACTGAACTGTTGATCTTCGATAAAGCCAGCAACATACCAGGTCTGAGCGTCATCCTTTGATTCAGGATTTTCGAGGGCACCCTTGATTAACGATCTGGCTTCAGTGAAGTCAGCTTTGTCTCCTTTTGCTATTCCTTGTGCCTCCTTAACGGCTTTCTTTTGAGCGAAAGAGGCAGATGCTGCAACACATAATGCAACTGTTAATAATAATCGTTTCATTGTGATAGTAATTTGAGATTAATATTTCTATTTGTTTAAATTATTCATTTGTTGTCTCTTCAGTATCCTTAGCGATATCCTCAGATCCTCCAAAACCGGTTATTTCCCCTTTGTTTTCATTTTGAGCGTCTTGTTCAGCATTTTCTTCGTTCACCTGCTCTTCCGATTCGGATAAAACCTTACATACAGAGGCTATTTCATCATTACGTTTTCCTAAGTTAATCAAACGGACACCCTGTGTTGCACGACCAATTACGTTCAGGTCGGTTACCTTCATACGAATAGCAATACCAGACTTATTAATGATCATGATATCATTTTCTTCCGTAACATTTTTAATGGCAACAAGTTTTCCGGTCTTTTCAGTAATGTTGAGTGTCTTAACACCCTTACCGCCACGATTGGTCATACGATAGTCTTCCACAACCGAACGTTTTCCATACCCCTGTTCAGAAACAACCAACACAGTATCGGTCTCTTTATCTTTGATACATACCATTCCCACTACTTCGTCAGAGGGGTCATTGTCAAGTGTCATACCTCTCACTCCGGAAGCAGTACGTCCCATAACGCGAACTGCACTTTCGTGGAAACGAATAGCCCGTCCGTTACGGTTTGCGATTAAGACTTCATTGTCACCATTTGTCATACATACTTCGATCAGGCCATCGTCTTCACGGAGAGTAATAGCGTTCACGCCATTCTGACGCGGACGTGAATATGCCTCGAGCAATGTTTTCTTGATGACACCTTTCTTCGTACAGAATAACAGGTAATGTGAATTAATGAATTCCGTATCGGTTGTTAGTTTCTTAACACGGATGAAAGCATTTACTTTATCATCCGGTTCGATATTCAATAAGTTTTGAATTGCCCTACCCTTTGCATTCTTAGCGCCTTCTGGAATTTCAAATACCTTCAGCCAGTAACACTTACCTTTTGCTGTAAAGATCAACAAGGTTGCGTGCATAGATGCCGGATAAATATATTCAACGAAGTCTTCATCGCGGGTTTCTGATCCCTTAGCTCCTACTCCTCCACGACCCTGAGCACGGAATTCACTCAACGGTGTACGTTTGATGTATCCCATATGTGAGATCGTAATGATCATTTCGTCGTCGGCATAGAAATCTTCCGGATTCAATTCTTCAGAAGCATATACGATATCGGTTTTACGTTCGTCACCATATTTATCTTTAATTTCCTGCAACTCATCTTTAATCACTACCATACGAGTGTCTTCATTTTCCAGGATATCTTTCAAGCGGGCAATCAATTTCTCAATTTCTTCGTATTCAGCACGCAATTTGTCCTGTTCCAGTCCAGTTAACTGGCGAAGCCTCATTTCTACAATAGCACGGGCCTGAACATCAGATAATGAGAAACGTTCCATCAAACGTTCGATCGCTTCATTCGGGCTCTTGGATGATTTTATGATAGCGATTACTTCGTCGATATTATCGGAAGCAATAATCAAACCTTCCAGAATATGAGCTCTTTCCTCGGCTTTCTTCAGTTCGAACTTTGTACGGCGGATCACGACTTCATGACGGTGATCAACAAAAGCCTTGATCATGTCTTTCAGGTTTAACTGACGCGGACGACCGTTAACCAAAGCGATGTTATTAACACTGAATGAAGATTGTAAAGCAGTTAACTTATACAACTTGTTCAGTACTACACTTGAATTTGCATCACGTTTCACATCTACGACGATACGCATACCATTACGGTCTGATTCGTCGTTTACATTGGAAATACCTTCGATACGTTTTTCGTTTACCAAGTCGGCGATGTACTTGATCAGTTCTGCCTTATTAACAAGGTAAGGGATTTCCGAAATGATAATCTTTTCGTGATTGTTTTCTACTTCAATTTCTGCTTTACCACGAAGAACAATACGTCCCCTACCGGTTTCGAAAGCATCTTTCACACCTGCATAGCCGTAGATTGTTGCGCCTGTCGGAAAATCAGGAGCTTTTACATACTCCATCAAACCTTCTACATCAATTTCTCCACGGGCATCTATATAAGCCATAGACGCGTCCAGCACTTCACTCATGTTGTGAGGTGGCATATTCGTTGCCATACCTACTGCGATACCGGAAGCACCGTTCACCAACAAGTTCGGGATACGAGTCGGGAGTACTGTCGGTTCTTTCAGCGTATCATCGAAGTTCAACTGGAAGTCTACTGTGTCTTTGTCAATATCACGAAGCATTTCTTCGGCAAGCTTGCTCAAACGTGCTTCGGTGTAACGCATTGCCGCCGGACTGTCACCGTCGACTGAACCAAAGTTACCTTGTCCGTCCACCAACGGATAACGTAAGGACCATGTTTGTGCCATACGAACCATCGCAAAATACACGGAAAAATCTCCATGTGGATGGTACTTACCTAAAACTTCTCCAACAATTCTCGCAGATTTCTTATAAGGTTTATCGGATGTATTACCTAATTCATTCATCCCGAACAACACACGACGGTGAACCGGTTTAAAACCATCCCTAACATCCGGAAGGGCGCGCGAAACAATTACAGACATTGAATAATCAATGTATGCTGATTTCATTTCCTCCTCGATGTTAATCTTAATAATTCTGTCTTGATCAACCATTTAGTTTTATATTAATTACACTCAATATCTCACCTTTCAAAAAGTGCACTAAGGTAACGCTTTTCCCTTTATCACGAAAGTTTTTACCCTGAAATTTTATTATTCAGAAATATTGAGCCTTTCTTAAGGAATAATGGCACGAATTTTGTTAGATATATAGGGAGAGTTTATTAATTTTGCATTCACAGTACATTAATATAATAGATAGGATTCATATAGGTATGAAAAATAATTATTCAAAAAGACTGATGGACGTTATTGAATATAGCCGCGAGGAAGCTGCCAGGCTTCAGAACAGTTATATCGGACCGGAACATTTGATGCTTGGTATCATACGCGATGGAGAAGGAAGAGCCATGCAGTTATTGCGTGATCTGAACGCTAACGTACACGATATAAAGAAGAGAATTGAACAAGAGATCAAAAATACGTTTGATACGGAAGAGTCCGAACTTCACGATATCGCTATCAGTAAAACAACAGAACGTGTGCTACGTATGAGTATGCTGGAGTCGCGTTTGTTCAGAACAGACGAGACGGGTACGGAACATCTGCTTCTGGCTATCCTGAAAGAAGAGTTCAATGTAGCTGCCAGAGCGTTGAGCGAAGTTGGTATAAACTACCGCAATGTATACAATAATCTAGCAAACGGAACAGATATGAATCGCATGGAAGAACTGGAAGAAGTGGATGAAATCAGTGATGGTTACACTGACGACGAAGATGAAGAAGAAGAAGACTTCTCTTCCCGTAAAGAGTCTTCCCGCTCCTCTTCCGGTACAGGTGCAGCACAGCCGAAATCACCGAACGATACCCCGGTATTAGATAATTTCGGTACGGATATGACACGAGCCGCTTCCGAGAATCGTCTGGACCCGATTGTAGGCCGTGAAAAAGAAATTGAACGTCTGGCCCAGATCCTAAGCCGCCGCAAAAAGAATAATCCGGTGTTGATCGGTGAACCGGGTGTTGGTAAATCTGCTATTGTAGAAGGGCTTGCGTTGCGTATTATCCAGCGAAAAGTATCCCGCGTATTGTTCGACAAGCGTGTGATCAGTTTGGATATGGCATCTATCGTAGCCGGTACAAAATATCGCGGACAGTTTGAAGAACGCATCAAAGCGATCCTGAACGAACTTTCCAAGAATCCGAATATCATCCTGTTCATTGATGAAATCCATACAATTGTAGGTGCAGGTTCGGCTTCCGGATCTATGGATGCTGCTAATATGCTGAAACCCGCATTGGCACGTGGAGAAATACAATGTATCGGTGCAACTACACTCGACGAGTATCGCAAGAATATCGAGAAAGACGGTGCATTGGAACGTCGTTTCCAGAAAGTGATCGTTGATCCGACTACGGCAGAAGAAACATTGCAGATCCTAAAAAATATCAAACCCCGTTACGAAGAACATCATAATGTGATTTACACTGACGACGCCCTGGATGCTTGTGTGAAGCTGACAGAACGATATATCAGTGATCGTAACTTCCCGGATAAGGCGATCGATGCACTGGATGAAGCTGGTTCTCGCGTACATATATCTAATATTACAGTTCCGAAAAGTATCGAAGAATTAGAAGCAAAGATTGAAGAAACGAAGACCGAAAAACTGACGGCCGTCAAGTCCCAGAATTTTGAGTTGGCTGCAAGTTTCCGTGATAAGGAACGTCAGTACCTGCTGCAACTGGAAGCTGCCAAAGCCAAGTGGGAACAGGAATTACAGGAACATCGCGAAACAGTGGACGAAGACAAAGTTGCCGAAGTGGTAGCCATGATGTCAGGTGTTCCTGTTCAACGAATAGCAAAGGCTGAAAATCTGAAACTGCTGGAAATGGCCGAGAATTTGAAAAAGCAGGTTGTTGGTCAGGATGATGCCGTTCAGAAGATTGTGAAAGCTATCCAGCGTAACCGTGTAGGATTGAAGGATCCGAACAAACCGATCGGAACATTCATGTTCCTTGGTCCGACGGGTGTCGGTAAGACGCATCTGGCTAAGAAGTTGGCGGAATATTTGTTCGACTCGGCAGATGCATTGGTTCGTATTGATATGAGTGAATACCTTGAAAAGTTCGCGGTATCACGCTTGATCGGAGCACCTCCGGGATATGTCGGTTATGAAGAAGGCGGTCAACTGACCGAAAAGGTTCGTCGTAAACCCTACTCTGTCGTATTGCTCGATGAGATCGAAAAAGCGCATCCGGATGTATTCAATTTGTTGTTGCAGGTATTAGACGAAGGTCGTCTGACTGACAGTCTTGGCAGACGAATTGACTTTAAAAATACGATCCTGATCATGACTTCCAATATCGGAACACGCCAGTTGAAAGACTTCGGCCGTGGTGTCGGTTTCAGTTCGCAAGCAGCCGGTGAAATGGATAAAGATTTCTCACGCAGCGTTATTCAGAAAGCATTGAATAAAGCTTTTGCTCCGGAATTCCTAAATCGTGTAGACGATATCATCATGTTCGACCAGCTTGATAAAGATGCTATCCATAAGATCATCGATATTGAGTTACAGGGACTTTACAAGCGTGTTTGTGGTCTGGGTTACGAGTTGGTTCTTACCAATGAGGCTAAAGACTTCATCGCCACAAAGGGCTACGATGTACAGTTCGGTGCCCGTCCGCTGAAACGTGCTATCCAGAAATATCTGGAAGACGAAATGGCCGAATTGATTATCCGCGCTTCCGTTGGCGAAGGCGACAAAATTGTTGTAGACTTCAATAAGGAGGAACAGAAAATAGTAACATCCGTACAGAAGAAAGAACAGGCATAAGCCGTTTCTGTCGGTTATAAAGTCAAAATGTCAGATAGAACCTATCTGGCATTTTTTTTGTTTATACCGTAACGTCAAACGAATTATTAATACATAAATAAAATATAAACGATATGGCTAAACAAGGAAACATTGGTGTTACAAGCGAGAACATCTTCCCTATTATTAAGAAGTTTTTGTACAGTGATCACGAAATCTTTCTTCGTGAATTAGTATCGAATGCTGTAGATGCTACACAGAAATTAAAAACACTTTCATCTGTCGGTGAATTCAAAGGAGAACTGGGCGACCTGACTGTTCATGTAAGTTTTGACGACAAGATCATCAAGATATCCGACCGTGGTATCGGTATGACAGCTGAAGAGATCGACAAATACATCAACCAGATTGCCTTTTCTGGTGCAGAAGAATTTGTAGAAAAATATAAGAACGATGCTGCTGCTATCATCGGCCACTTCGGTCTTGGTTTCTATTCTTCTTTCATGGTTTCTAAGAAAGTTGAGATCGTAACCAAATCTTACAAAGAAGGTGCAGTTCCTATGAAATGGAGTTGTGACGGTACCCCCGAATATACACTGGAAGAGACACAGAAAGATGATCGTGGTACAGATATCATCCTATATATCGACGACGAAAATAAGGATTTCCTGAATAAAGAAAAGATCAGCGGCCTGTTGACCAAATATTGTCGCTTCCTCCCCGTTCCTATCGCATTCGGAAAGAAGCAGGAATGGAAAGATGGCAAATACGTTGATACCAACGAAGATAACATTATCAACGATATCACTCCGGCATGGGTTCGCAAACCGGCTGATATGACGGATGAAGATTATAAAAAATTCTATCAGGATTTGTATCCTATGTCGGAAGAACCTTTATTCTGGATTCATCTGAATGTGGATTATCCGTTCAACCTGACTGGCATCCTGTATTTCCCACGTATCAAGAGTAATCTCGATTTACATCGTAATAAGATTCAATTATACAGTAACCAGGTATTCGTTACCGATTCAGTAGAAGGCATTGTTCCTGAATTCCTGACATTGTTGCACGGCGTACTTGACTCTCCGGATATTCCTCTGAACGTATCCCGTTCTTATTTGCAGAGCGACCAGAACGTGAAAAAGATCTCTAACCATATCACAAAGAAAGTGGCTGATCGTCTGGAAGAAATGTTCAAAAACGACCGTCCTCAGTTTGAAGAAAAATGGGACAGCCTGAAACTCTTCATCCAATATGGTATGCTTAGCGATGAAAAGTTCTATGATCGTGCTGCTAAATTCGCTCTTCTGAAAGACGTAGATGGTAAATATTATACATTTGAAGAATATAAGGCGTTGGTTGAAGCTAATCAGACAGATAAAGAAGGTAATCTTATCTATTTGTATACAACGAATGCCAACGACCAATACAGCTATATCCATGCTGCCAAAGAAAAGGCATACAGCGTCTTGATCATGGACGGCCAACTGGATATTCATGCTATCAGCCAAATGGAACAGAAGTTTGAAAAGACTCATTTTGTTCGTGTGGACAGCGATACGGTCGACAATCTGATTCGTAAGGAAAATGCAAACCAGGTAACACTGAACGAAGATCAAAAGAATGCTTTACAGGAAATGTTCAAAAGCCAGCTACCGAAGATCGAAAAGACTGACTTTATCGTTACTTTCGAAGCATTGGGTGAAAACTCCAATCCGGTGATGCTGACCCAGAGTGAATATATGCGCCGAATGCGTGAAATGTCCGCTATGCAGCCGGGTATGTCATTCTACGGTGAGATGCCGGACAACTATAATCTGGTATTGAATACAGATCACGAATTGGTTAAGAAAGTACTTTCCGAAGAAGAACAGAACTGCGAAGACAAATTGAAACCGATCCTCGCCGATCTGAAAGGCTGGAAAGCTCGCCAGACTGATTTGCGCGAAGCACAAAGCAAGAAGAAAGAGGAAGAGATCACTTCTGAAGAAAAAGAAGATATGACGAATACAAATCATAAGATCGACGAACTATCTTCACAACGTAATGCAATCCTGGCAGAATATGCCGGTAGCAACAAGCTGGTCAGCCAGTTGATCGACTTGGCTTTATTAGCTAACGGTATGCTGAAAGGTGAAGCGTTAAGCCAATTCATTAAACGTAGCGTTCAGATGATAGGATAACAGCCGGATATAATCCAATACAACAAAAAGGAGTTCCATTCGGGACTCCTTTTTTGTATAATATATGCCAGTATCTTATCACATTTTATAATATTCTTTTGTCATATATTATGATAAAGCATTGGCATAATATGTACGAATAAATTATCACAATATATGATAATTTTATTTCCTGCCGAAAGAATAATTTATTTTTCAGACGATTTATCTTTCAACTCTTCAGGAAGTTTTCGGAATATTAGAAAGTATATTTCTGTTTTCTTTCATCTTATCCCTAAATTCCATGAGGTGTCGATACAGGTGTAGTTGTTTTGTTCAAATGCCCCTTCAATGCTTGATTGTTAGTATTTTCTTGTAGGATATATTGTAAATTCTTGCGTATGAAAATTATATCCCGTAAGTTTGTTGTTTAAAAGATTTTATACGTTAAAACAACATTTAATAACATGAATGATTCTATCAAAAAACTGAAACAAAAGAAAGTGCTGATATTAGCTTTAGCCTTTCCGCTGTTTTCGCCCTTGTCCATGCAAGCCATACAAAAAGCAGATAATATCTGTATGGAAATGCAACAGGCTAAGAAAATAGTCGGAGCGAAACAAATCAATTCTACAACCATCGAAATCCAGTTCTCTGATAATCAAAGAATGGCTTTTGACTTTTATGGAGAAAACATCTTCCGTGTATTCCAGGATATAAACGGAGGTATCATACGTGATCCGGAAGCTAAACCGGAAGCACAAATACTGGTCGATAATCCCAGAAAACCGCTAACTTCGTTAACCCTGAAAGAAGACAATAATTGTATTTTTATCAGTACGGATAAAGTAAAACTAGAATTGGATAAAAACACGTCTTTGTTGAAAGTCTCCAATCTTAAAACCGATAAAGTGGTTCTGGAAGAAGTGAAACCGATCCTTTTTGAGAAAGGAAAAACGGTTCTCACTCTGAAAGAGAACCCCGGGGAATATTTCTATGGCGGTGGTGTTCAGAACGGGCGTTTCTCCCATAAGGGTAAAGCGATAGCTATAGAAAATCAAAATAGCTGGACTGATGGCGGTGTGGCCTCTCCTACTCCCTATTACTGGTCTACCAATGGTTATGGCTTTATGTGGCACACCTTTAAACAAGGTAAATATGATTTTGGTGCAGCAGAAAAAGGTATCGTAACATTATCCCACGACACTGATTACCTGGATGCTTTTTATATGATCAGTGACGGACCTGTGGCCTTGTTAAATGATTTTTATCAGTTGACAGGTAATCCGGTATTATTGCCTAAGTTTGGTTTCTATCAGGGACACCTGAATGCCTACAATCGTGACTATTGGGTTGAAGATGAGAAAGGTATTCTTTTTGAAGACGGCAAACGTTATAAGGAAAGTCAGAAGGACAATGGCGGTGTTAAAGAATCGTTGAACGGAGAAAAGGATAATTACCAGTTCTCTGCCCGTGCTGTGATCGACCGTTATAAAAACTATGATATGCCGCTCGGATGGTTATTACCAAACGATGGTTATGGCGCCGGATACGGACAAACGGAAACACTGGATGGAAATATCCAGAATCTAAAAAACCTTGCCGATTATGCCCATAAAAATGGAGTGGAAATAGGCCTTTGGACACAATCGGATCTGCATCCGAAGCCCGAAGTGAGTGCACTGTTGCAACGCGACATAGTGAAAGAGGTTCGCGATGCCGGCGTGCGTGTACTTAAGACAGATGTGGCATGGGTAGGCGATGGTTATTCATTCGGTCTGAACGGTGTAGCTGATGTTGGTCATATCATGCCTTATTATGGTAACGATGCCCGTCCGTTTATCATCTCTCTGGATGGTTGGGCCGGAACACAACGTTATGCCGGTATCTGGTCAGGTGACCAGACGGGTGGACAATGGGAATATATCCGCTTCCATATCCCGACTTATATCGGCTCCGGACTGTCCGGACAACCCAATATTACCTCTGATATGGACGGTATCTTTGGTGGTAAAAATCTGGCAATGAATACACGCGATTTCCAGTGGAAGACATGGACACCAATGGAACTGAATATGGACGGTTGGGGTTCGAATGAGAAATATCCGCATGCTCTTGGCGAACCGGCCACTTCTATTAACCGTTGGTATCTGAAAATGAAATCGGAACTGATGCCTTATGCTTACAGTATCGCGAAAGAAGCTGTTGACGGCAAACCGATGATCCGTGCGATGTTCCTGGAATATCCAAATCCTTACACCTATGGAAAGGCTACTGAATATCAGTTTATGTACGGTCCCTATTTCCTGGTCGCTCCTATCTATCAGGAAACACAAGTAGATGAAAAAGGAAATGATATTCGCGACGGTATTTATTTGCCCGAAGGAGTTTGGGTCGATTACTTCACCGGAGAAAAATATGAAGGCAATTGTGTTATCAATAACTTCGCTTCCCCACTTTGGAAACTTCCAGTATTCGTGAAAAGCGGTGCGATCATACCAATGACCAACCCGAACAATAATGTTTCTGAAATCAATAAGAATCTACGTATTTATGAATTCTATCCTGCCGGTAACAGCTCATTTACTGAATATGATGACGATGGACTTACAGAAGCATACAAATTAGGAAAAGGTACAACTACGCTGATCGAATCGAAGGTTGACGGTAAGAACAATGTGGTGATCACAATTCATCCGACTGTGGGTGACTTTAGCGGTTTTGTAAAAGAAAAAGCGACCGAACTGCGGATCAACGTATCTGAAATGCCTAAAAAGCTTGCAGCCAAAGTGGGTAAGAACAAAGTAAAACTGACAGAGGCACGTTCAATGGCAGAGTTCCAAAATGCAAAAAACGCATACTTCTATGATGCAGCCCCGAACCTGAATAAGTTCGCTACTAAAGATAGCGAGTTTGAAAAACTCATGATAATAAAGAATCCGCAGTTACTGGTGAAGTTGGCTTCTACCGATATTACCTCCGATGAAATTACATTGAACGTTGAAGGTTATAACTTCAATACGGCAAATACGCAGAAAGTAACCACCGGAACGCTGACTGCCCCGAACGGACAGATTACTGCCGAAAATGTCGAAGCTTATACCTTAAAACCGACTTGGAATAAGGTAAACAATGCCGACTACTACGAAATCGAATTCAATAACATGTTGTATACTACTATAAGGAATACAGAACTGTTATTCGATGGACTGGAAGCCGAAACGGATTACACATTCAAACTTCGTGCCGTAAACAAAGAAGGTCATTCAAACTGGAATACTTTCAGTACGAAAACAAAATCCAATCCGTTGGAATTTGCCATCCAAGGTATTCGCGGTGAAGTGACAGCCGAAGAACAGGAAGGTTTCGAGATTTTCCGTTTATTTGACTTTGCCGAACTGGGCGATATGTTCCATACGAAATATCGTAAGAATGCTATACCGTTTGATATGATTATCGATCTTCGTACAATTAATCAACTGGATAAATTCCATTATTTGTCTCGTCAGGATGGTGGCAATGGTACAATGCTGAGAGGTTTCGTTTCATATAGTATGGATAAAGAAAACTGGATTCCGGTGGACTCTTTCCGCTTCGAACGTAACGGTGATGTCAAAATCTTCGAATTCAAGGATAAACCCAAAGCACGTTACATTAAACTAAATGTGACCGAAGGTGTTGGTAATTATGGTTCAGGCCGTGAATTGTATGTATTTAAAATTCCTGGAACCGAAAGCTATCTGCCGGGTGATATCAATAAGGACAAGAAGATCGATAATAACGACCTGACTTCATATATGAACTATACTGGTCTTCGTAAAGGTGACAGTGATTTCGACTATGTCAGTGCAGGAGATATTAACCAGAACGGTTTGATCGATGCTTATGATATTTCAGTTGTTACCACTCAGTTGGATGGTGGTATAGAAAACCTGGGGACAGAGAAGGTTTCCGGCACAATTGAGATCAGTACTCCGAAGCAGATGTATAATAAAGACGAAATCGTAGAAGTAAAGGTAAAAGGAACAGATCTGAAAGCTGTCAACGCTTTAAGCTTTGCCTTGCCTTATGATCAACAGGATTATGAATTTGTCGGAGTGGAACCGTTGAATCTGAAAACAATGGAAAATCTTACTTACGACCGTCTGCATACAAACGGTCAGAAAGCATTGTATCCTACTTTTGTAAATCTCGGTGACAAAGAAACACTAGAAGGAACAACCGACCTGTTTGTCCTAAAACTGAAAGCAAAACGCAAAGTAAAATTCAATCTGAAATCTATTGATGGCTTATTAGTCGATAAAGACCTAAATATATGTAAGTTTTAATATCTTCCATAGATAAATAAGAACCCCTTGTTTCAGATAATTGCTGGAACAAGGGATTTTTATTGTATATTATCGTTATGAGGAACTGATACTGGCTGTAAATAAAGTACAGTAACATATTATAAACCGGGAAATATTCAACCGGAAGAAAATACTGGAAGAAAGTCTTCGCGAATCGAAACTGAAAAACGTCAGGTAATCCTTCCTACTCTGGAAGGTTTCGAAATGATCCGTATGGAAGATATTATCCGTTTACTTAAATCTTAATCGTATTAGCTGTTGCGGAATTCCTGGGGTGTCATTCCTGTATGTCTTTTGAAATACCTGTTAAAGAAAGACATGTTATTGAATCCTAACGAAAAGGCAATCTCTTTTGTCGGCAGATCAGTCGATTTTAATTGTGCTTTAATATCCATCAACACAATGGCTGTGATGATTTCCAATGCAGTCTTACCCGTTTCCTTTTTTATGGTCGAACAAAAATGAGAAACGGTAACTCCCAAATGTTCTGCATAAAAGGCTACATTACGCTGGGTAGTGTAATGGGACATGACCAGTTTTATAAATTCCCGGCATATTTCCTTACTCCGGGTATGGAACGGATTTTTCCATTTCCCATGATTTTTGTATAGCTCAGCCGTGCCCTGTATAAAGATGGTGAATATGGACTTAATGATATCTTTATTCTCCAGAGTACAAGGGAGAGAATAGGCATGTAAAAGAGGCTTGAAAACATCCAGATAGAGTTGTGTAAGGTCTTCCGACAAGTTTATAACAGGGTATTCTGTCAACATAGGAAGCAGCCTGATTGTAGTCAGGATCAGGTTATTACTATCCATGAATTCTCGGGAAAAGCAGGCGTAATAAAAGTGGGCATCCTGTGAAACTTCATTGATCTGTATGAAACTGTCTGGAGTAAGTGTCAGGAAATCATTTTGTTTGATCGTATGTTCGGATAAATTCAGTGTAATACGCACTTTACCCTTTACACATAAGGCAAAAAGTACGGCTTTCATTTTACTAGAGTAATTGACATATCGTTTCAATATCTCTCCCGTAATATTGTCACTGGCAATAAAATCCGTAGGAATATCAAATATAGGCATGTTTTCCTCCATACTGTTCAGATTTATGATTTTCAAAGATAGTACATTTGATTTTTATACAATGAATAATCGCAAAAACAGAACATAGAAACCCAATAATAGGAATTGATCAATCCGGTCAAAACCTTGTACTTTGCAGAAAATTCAGAAGAAAAACGAAATGAACAGAATACACTTTCTTTTGTTTTATATAAAAGAGTAAATCTATTTTATCAAAAATGTTACGATTATGGAATTAGAAAAGATCGGAGAGCATGCCGGTAAAGTTTGGCACGAGTTGAATAAGGGAAGAGAATTATCAATCCCCGAATTGAGTCGATTGATTGATCTGAGTCACGAAGACACCACTTTAGCTATTGGATGGCTCGCCCGTGAAAATAAGGTTTTTATACAACGAAAGAATGGGCAGGTATTTGTAAGTAACGGTATTCAACAAGGATTATATTTCGGTTAATATAATAGGAAAGGATCGGAAATAAAAAACGTTTCCGACCCTTTTTATATTAAATCACTTCATATATTCTCTTTTATTTATATAGGTAAGTGCCGCTCCTATAGCTGTACGATATTCTGCATATTCCGGAATATGGAAACGAGTATTATACATAGCCTCGAGTTTGGGGAAGATACTTTCGCATTGAGGTAATTTGGTTAGATTTCCGATCAGAATAAAATCATGTATATCGCTGTTTAAAGCTGCTAATATTACGGACTGACCAATACATTGAAGTACCATATAAATGATACCCAGGGCAACATCCTCTTGTGAAGTGTTGGCATCAGCTTTCCCAAATGTAGAAGCCGTTGCATCCAAAGGCAGTCCTGGAAGTGGAATATTACATATATCCTGTATTTGCAGATTAATGTTTGTTATATCGCCTTTTAGGGCCAGCTGCACGACCTGACGTATATCTTGTGTTTTAAGAAGTAATTTGGATAATCCTAATACCGTTCCGCCTCCGATTCCTATACCACCAATATGCTCTATCTTCTCTCCTTCCACTTTGACAAAAGAAGTCCCGGTCCCCATGCTGACAACGATCAATTTATCTAACCGGGTCAGATATTGTGCACCCAGACCATTCGCCAGGAATTCGTCGGTTTTGGCAGTAGGCAGACCGTATAACGGTTGATTTATATAAGCGCTACCAACACCTGTTAGCATTACCTTTTCGACTGCCGACAAGGCTATATCATTATCATATAAATATTTACCGAATGCACCGAATAATGAGGTAACAGGATCGGTAGCTCTGACAAACATCGGATTCTTTATATCCTTCCCGTCGATACCTACTATTTTGGTAGTGCTCCCTCCTACGTCTATACCAATTACTATTCCCATAACATTTAAGTTTAAAACCTCATATCAGGTTCCTGATTGTTCGCAGCAAAGATATTATAATTATTAATAATCAGCAATTATAGGAAGATTCATGGTTACAAAAATTGTCATATAACAAAAAAATGTTATCTTCACAAAATTAGTTATTATTCTATTCTAAAGGGAAGGTTAGTTATGTTTGAAGATTTTAATTTCCAACAAATGATCAGTGCCTTTATCGTACTGTTTGCTGTAATTGATATTATCGGTTCTATTCCTATTATTATTAATTTGAAAGATAAAGGAAAAGAGGTGAATGCCCTGAAGGCAACGGTTATCTCTTTTCTGTTAATGATCGGCTTTTTCTATGCCGGTGACTTTTTACTGAAACTGTTCCATGTAGACATAGAGTCGTTTGCCGTGGCCGGGGCGTTTGTTATCTTTTTGTTATCACTTGAAATGATTCTCGATATTGAAATCTTTAAAAATACGGGACCTATCAAGGAAGCAACACTTGTACCCCTTGTCTTTCCTTTATTGGCCGGTGCAGGTTCGTTTACTACCTTATTATCTTTGAGGGCAGAATATGCCAGTGTCAATATTGTCGTAGCGCTAATTCTGAATATGCTTTGGGTTTATTTTGTGGTGCGTATGACCAAGCAAGTGGAATGCTTACTAGGTAAAGGCGGTATCTATATCATACGTAAATTCTTTGGAATTATTTTGCTGGCTATTTCCGTTAGATTATTTACAGTCAATATCACCCTCCTGCTTGATGCTCTACAAAATCAATGATATTTACAATTACACTAAACAATAATGTAAAACAATCTTATATCAACTTTTAAATCTTATAGAAAACAAAACTATTCTTTCCGTAAAGCCGCATGTGGTGTGGCTGGATGTGATGCGGTTTGTCGCTATGTTTACTGTCGTATGTTGTCATTGTGCTGATCCTTTTAACTTTTATCCAGGAGATGTCCCAGCTAATATTGCAGATATTAAATTCTGGGGTGCCACTTATGGAGCACTACTTCGTCCTTGTGTACCCCTCTTTGTTATGATTACCGGTGCTTTATTGCTAGGCCATTACTTGCGTAAACAGGATTGGCCGGTAAGTAAGATACTAGCTATAGGTGTTCCGATGTTCCTTATCGGATATGCCGTTACCTTTTTGGGATTCCGTCATGTAACTTCTTTGCCGGATTTCACAGATGAACAACTGGAACTGTTCTTTACCTATAACTCCCTGAATGTTGTAATGATGACTGCCCCGGTATTTATGTTGGTAAAGAAGATATCGGTGTTCCTCTTGGCTTGCAGATTCCATTGGCAGCGGTTGTTGCTTTCGGTATTTCATGGGCTATCGTTTTTGCAATTTACAAAGTGGCGGGCAAGAATGCTATTAATATATTTTATTATTCTCCTTTGCAGCATTTTCAAGCTCTTATCCATCTTCATTCATATAACAATTAATAATTTAGTGATATTAAGCTATGAAGACGTTGAAATTATTTTTAATGGCCACGGGAGTTCTATTCACTTCTCTAACCTTCCAATCTTGTTTGGATGATGATGATTACTACTATGGTGGCAATTGGCGGGCAAATGCTCTTGTAACTGTAAAGCCGGTTAGCAATGATTCATTTTTCCTACAACTGGATGATACTACAACATTATTCCCTGTAAACATAACTTCTTCTCCTTATGGCGACAAGGAGGTAAGAGCTTTGGTTAATTGCAGGCTCGTAGATAAGCCGAGTGAAGGATACAGCAAAGCTGTGTACGTGAATTGGATAGACAGTATCCTGACCAAACAAATAGCTCCGGATCTTGGAGTAGAAAATGACTCTGTGTATGGTACCGATCCTGTCGAAATGCTTAAGGACTGGGTTACAATTGCAGAAGACGGTTATTTGACACTTCGTTTCAGAACATTATGGGGAGATCGCAGTAAGGCTCATTTTGTAAACCTGCTGGTAAGCGAAGACCCTGCAAATCCGTATGAAGTGGAATTCCGTCACAATGCTTATGGTGATGTTCATGGAATCGAAGGAGACGGATTGGTTGCATTTAATCTGGCTAAACTACCAGATACGAATGGTAAAACGGTTAAACTGAAACTGAAATGGAAATCGTTTTCTGGTGATAAATCAGCAGAGTTTGATTATTGCACACGTAAGTCAACTCCAGGAAAGTCGACAATCAGTGACGAGAGAAGTGTATTAAATATGAAATAGATCTATATACCAGTTTAATACGAGAAGACAAATCAAACAATAAAAAGAGCCGTAGGTCATACACACTTACGGCTCTTTTCTTTAGGGACTATCCACAATTTTGTGTAAACTCAAAACTACAGGAACCGAATCCGGGTTTAAACCCGGATTCGGTTTTCAAATATAGTCAAAAACTGATTAAAAATCA